>NZ_MKEK01000001.1:1245276-2445276 GCF_001752395.1 Rheinheimera salexigens
GAATATTGGTTTAGTCGGTAAATATGTAGAGTTACCAGATGCCTACAAATCTGTTAATGAAGCCTTAGGCCATGCCGGTTTAAAAAATCGGGTTAGCGTTAATATTAAATATATCGACTCACAAGATTTAGAAAGCAAAGGCGTTGCCATGCTGACTGGATTAGACGGTATTTTAGTGCCTGGTGGTTTTGGTCTTCGCGGCGTGGAAGGTAAAATTTTAGCTGCGCAATATGCCCGGGAAAACAATATCCCTTACTTTGGTATCTGTTTAGGTATGCAAGTGGCGCTGATTGAATTTGCGCGCAATGTCGCTGGCATGCAAGACGCTCACTCCACTGAATTTAACCCTGAAACAGCGTATCCTGTTGTTGGTTTAATTACCGAATGGCGTGATGCAGACGGTTCAGTTGAAATACGCACAGACAACTCAGACCTAGGCGGCACTATGCGCTTAGGCAGTCAAAACTGTAACTTAGTGGCTAACACTAAGGCTCGTGAAATTTATGGTAAAGATGTCATTTTAGAACGCCACCGTCACCGCTATGAAGTGAACAACAACTTACGGCCACAGCTTGAAGCCGCTGGTTTAGTGGTGTCGGGTTTATCGGCTGATAATCAATTAGTCGAAATGATAGAAATTCCAACTCACCCTTGGTTTGTTGCCGGTCAGTTCCACCCGGAGTTTAATTCGACACCGCGGGATGGCCATCCTTTATTTCAAGGTTTTATTGCCGCCGCCTTTAAATATCAAAAGCAGCAGCGAGTATAATATTTATAAGCCGTGTTAAGTAGCACGGCTTTTTTAGTTCTAACAGGAATGTAACCATGTCTGATATCGTAAACATTATCGCTCGTGAAATTATGGATTCACGTGGCAATCCTACTGTAGAAGCTGATGTATATTTAGCTAGCGGTGCAATGGGCCGCGGTTGTGCGCCATCAGGTGCCTCAACCGGTTCACGGGAAGCGCTTGAATTACGCGATGGTGATAAAAGCCGTTACTTAGGTAAAGGTGTGACTAAAGCAGTCGCCAATATTTCTGGTCCTATCTTACAAGCGTTACAAGGCAAAAATGCTTATAACCAAGCAGATATTGACCAGATAATGATTGATTTAGACGGCACTGAAACTAAAAGTAACTTAGGTGCCAACGCTATATTAGCAGTATCACTGGCTGTAGCTCGCGCTGCTGCCGCCGATAAAAATATTCCGTTATACCAACACATTGCCGATTTAAATGGCACTGCAGGCCAATACACTATGCCAGTTCCGATGATGAATATTATCAACGGTGGCGAGCATGCAGATAACAACGTTGATATTCAAGAGTTTATGATCCAACCAGTAGGAGCTAAAACCTTCGCTGAAGCCCTACGTATGGGCGCTGAGATTTTTCATAGTTTAAAAGCAGAGTTACAACAGCGCGGCTTAAATACTGCTGTTGGCGATGAAGGTGGCTTTGCCCCTGATTTAAAATCTAACGAAGAAGCGCTGACAGTCATTGTCGCGGCTGTTAATGCTGCCGGCTATGTTATGGATAAAGACGTTACCTTAGCCTTAGACTGCGCGGCTACCGAGTTTTACCATGATGGTAAATATGTGTTAAGTGGCGAAGATAAGAGCTTTGACTCGTTTGGCTTTAATGATTATTTAGCCGGTTTAACTCAAAAATACCCTATCGTATCGATTGAAGATGGCTTAGATGAAAGCGACTGGGCTGGTTGGAAAGATTTAACCGATAAAATTGGTGATAAAGTTCAGCTAGTAGGTGACGATTTATTTGTTACCAACACCAAAATATTAACTCGGGGTATTGAGCAAGGTATTGCTAACTCGATTTTAATTAAATTTAATCAAATAGGTACATTAACCGAAACTTTAGCCGCGATTAAAATGGCTAAAGATGCTGGTTTTACCGTGGTTATTTCGCATCGTAGCGGTGAAACTGAAGATGCCTTTATTGCTGATTTAGCCGTAGGCACCGCAGCAGGTCAAATCAAGACCGGTTCGTTATGCCGGTCAGACCGCGTAGCTAAGTACAACCAATTACTACGTATTGAACAAGAGTTAGGTAGCAAAGCCCCGTATAAAGGTCGTAGCGAAATTAAAGGCCAGTAATACTAATACTACTACTTAAAGCCCTGCATTAGCTTACCGCTAATTCTGGGCTGCAATAGTTAGTTTAGGCTAAAAGCGTTCCTCAATAATTTATGTTAGTCAGCCCACACTTAAAACTTAACACTCAAGTGTATATACGGTTCGGTTTACCCACACTAACACGCCGTAAACCCATCCCTGGGGGCTCATTTACGCCCGTCCAGGGCTGCAATGGTTAGTTTAGGGTAAAACCGAACCTCAATAATTTATCTTAAGTTAGTCCACAGTCCAAACTAAACACTCAGCACTCAAAACTCAGCACTAAACATTTAACTGCGATAAAGGGTTTTAATTAAATGAAAACCAAATTGGGTTTTTACCGGGCCATGTACTTCTAAAACTGGCTTTTTAAATACCACATCGTCAAACGCTTTTACCATTTGGCCTTTACTAAACTCGCCCAAATCACCGCCTTTTTTACCTGATGGACAAGTGGAGTGTTGCTTAGCAAGCTTGCCAAAATCTGCACCTTTAGCTAATTGCTGTTTTAACTTTTCTGCTTCCGCTTGGGTTTTCACTAAAATATGTAAAGCACAGGCTTTCATCACTATTTAATCCTAAAAAATAATAATGGATATAATAGCAATTATTCAGCTAAACCCCTAGGTATCTACATTGCATACTAGTTTGGCGCGTATATAGCTATGACATAAACATTTACAATTTGTAAGTTTGATGAAACATTTACTTTGCTATACTGAATAGGAATTCAGCGGATGATGGTAAAAGAAAAATGAAAAAACTTGCAATGGTTGCCTTAGCGACATCTCTATTAACGGGTGTCTTTAGTCCTAATTTGTATGCTAATGACGCCGTGGGAGCCGAAGAAAAGCGCATTCGTAGCTTTCTTTATACAACTGACTTTGACAACGCTATAGGCCAAGTACAACGGAGAGAGTTTGCAGAAGCATATCCAAACTTATTGCAATTTGCGCGCTATGGTGAAAAGTATGCGCAATATTCGTTAGGGTTGTTATTGGTCTCTGGTGAGGGAGTGCCCCTAGATATCGAACAAGGTTTAGTCTGGATGCGTTTAGCCTTAGAGCAAAAAACCAGTGACTGGGAAAAGCGCTATGAAGCGGTGACTAAAAACCTAACTAAAGAGCAAATGGCTGCATTAGAGCCGATGTATCAAGAATATAAACGTAAATACGGCGCTGATGCCCAAAATATGCGTTGTGCTTCTGAAACCCGCCGTGGTTCTAATATGCGCATTCATGTGTGTCGTAAAACGTTATTAAACCAAGAGTTTTACTCAGTGGTTGAATACGCAGAAGATAAACCAACTAACTAAGCTATTAGTTTAGCTAATAGTTTAGCTGTTAGATTAAACTAGCGCTTTAAACAATAAAAAACGTTTGCCAAGGCAAACCGTTTTTTATTTAGTGATTACGTGAAGCTTACTTAGCGGGTTGTTGTTGGGTAATACAATGTATATTACCGCCACCGAGTAAAATTTCCCGACCTGGCACCATAACCACTTTATGCTCTGGGAACAGTTTCTGTAATATATCTGCGGCCACTTTATCGTTTGGATCATCAAAACTTGGCATTATTAAACCGCCATTACACAAGTAAAAGTTAATGTATGAGCCGGCCAAACGGGTATTGGCTTCACGAGGCTTAGCCATCATAGAATCATCTACCGTGGCATACTCATCAGCGGTAGCAATAATAGGCGCTGGTTGTGGTAGCTTATGCACAATAATTTTACGGCCTTTAGCATCGGTACTGGCTTCTAAGTAGTCTAATGCCGCTTTAGAACGCGCATATTGCGGATCAGTTTCGTCATCAGTCCAAGCTAATACTACTTCGCCAGGTTTAACAAAACAGGCCATATTATCGATATGATCATCTGTTTCGTCATTAAAAATGCCTTGCTTGAGCCACAGTACTTTATCAATACCTAAATACTCACGCATTTGCTGTTCAATTTGCTCACGGCTTAAATCAGGGTTACGGTTGCTATTTAATAAGCATTCTTCTGTTGTTAGCAACGTACCTTCGCCATCAACATGAATAGCACCGCCTTCTAGAATAAAGTCATCGGTACGGTAGCGGGGTAATTGTTCAATACCTAATACTTTACTGGCAACTTGGTCATCTTTATCCCAAGGGAAATATAAGCCGCCATTTAAGCCGCCCCAGGCATTAAATGCCCAATCGATACCACGGACATCACCTGCAGCATTAGTCACAAAAGTAGGGCCAGTGTCGCGACACCAGGCATCGTTATTAGCCATTTCTACCACACGGATAGCAAATTTACTGCCCGTGTCGGTGAGCTGTGCCACTGCGTTTGCATATTGTTTTGCTGATACGCCAACACTAACAGGCTCAAACTCAGCGATAGCTTTAATAACAGCAACAAAGGCTTGCTGCGCTGGCTTGGAGCCTAAACGCCAGCTGTCTGTACGCTCTGGCCAAATCATCCAAGTTTGTTTATGCGCCACCCATTCGGCCGGCATACTAAAGCCATCAGCGCGAGGGGTGTTGGATAAATTACAGTAAGCCACTTAGTTCGACCCTTGTGTTTTAGGTTGTTTAGTTACGCCGTCTTTAGTTGCAACGGTGCCATAAAAGTCGATGCGACGATCGCGAAATACACCCCAAGCACGGCGCGTAGCGGCTATAGCATCTAAATCAAAAGTATGGACTAACACGGCTTCTTCAGTGCGGCCCGCTTCTTGTACCATAGCGCCAGACTCGTCAGCGATAAATGAGCAGCCATAGAAGGTTATTTCAGAATCACCTTCAGTTTCTTTACCAATACGGTTAGACGCTATTAATGGCGTCACGTTTGCCGCGGCATGACCTTGCTGGGTGCGTTGCCAATGACCACTTGAGTCGATAGTGGCATCATGCGGCTCAGTACCAATAGCGGTTGGGTAGAATAATAACTCAGCACCCATTAATGCCATGCAACGGGCGCATTCTGGAAACCACTGATCCCAGCAAATACCGACACCAATTTTGGCATATTGGGTATCAAAGACTTTGAAACCGGTATCACCTGGCGTGAAGTAATATTTTTCGCTGTAGCCTGGGCCATCAGGGATATGACTTTTACGATAAATACCTAAGTTACTGCCATCTGCATCGATAATTACTACAGTGTTATATAAACAGTGACCAGCACGCTCATAGATACTGATTGGTAATACCACGTTTAACTCTTTAGCAATTTTACTAAAGTGTAATACAGCAGGGTTTTCTTCTACTGAGGTAGCAAAATCTAAATAGTCAGGCTTTTGTTTCTGACAAAAGTAATTACGTTCAAATAATTCTTGAAGTAGAACAATTTGTGCACCTTGACTCACAGCATCACGCACTAAGCGTTCAGCACGCTGAATGTTTTGTTCAACATCCCAGCCACCAATCATTTGTGTTGCAGCAACAGTTACATTACGCATTAGCTATCTCCAGCAGAAATAAAACCAATAGGCTAGCACTAGAAGTAGGCTAAGCCAAATAGGGCGCGAAAATGCCGTATTTTTGCTCAGCCGTCAAGCTCTATTGTCAATTTTACTACCTGCTAGGTACAATAAGTACTAAAGCAATTGAGACAAGTGAAGTTAACCCAATGAAATACGATGTGATTGTTGTTGGCGGCGGTATGGTAGGGGCTGCAACAGCTTTAGCTTTAGGTGAGGCTGGATTGCAAGTAGCGTTAGTTGAACAGCACCAACCAGAGCCCTATAGCAATAGCTTAGACACCAACAATGATGCCGATTTACGGGTATCGTCAATAAACTTAGCCAGTGAGGCTTGGCTAAGTAAGCTAGGTGCTTGGCAGCATTTGCAACAGATGCGGTTATGTCCGTATCAACGCTTACAAGCTTTTGAACATCAACATAGTGTGGTCAGCTTCTCTGCGCAAGATATTAAACATACTCATCTTGGCCATATTGTCGAAAATAGATTATTACAATTAGCTATCTTTAAGCAGCTTTCAAACAATGTAACCTTATATTGCCCCGCGCAAATTACTGCGTTACAGCAAGATGCTGAACACGCCACCGTGACTTTAAATAGTGGTGAAGTCTTACAGGCAAAATTAGTTGTTGCAGCAGATGGCGCAAATTCACAATTACGCCAATTAGCAGCAATGGGTACTCATGGTTGGCAATATCAGCAGGCTTGTTTAATTGCTTTAGTCCGTACGCCTTATCCGCAACAAGAT
Source organism: Rheinheimera salexigens (assembly GCF_001752395.1). NCBI lineage: Bacteria > Pseudomonadati > Pseudomonadota > Gammaproteobacteria > Chromatiales > Chromatiaceae > Rheinheimera > Rheinheimera salexigens. Next base: position 1,251,617 of record NZ_MKEK01000001.1, read on the forward strand.
ATTACTTGGCAGCAATTTACTGAGCAGGGCCCTAGAGCATTTTTACCCTTAACCAATAATCAAGCCTCTCTGGTTTGGTATGACAATGCCGTTAAAGTTAAACAATTAGCTGCTTTAACCCCAGAGCAACTACAGCCATTATTGTTGCAAGCTTTTCCTGAGCAATTAGGTCAAGTAGAAGTCATTAAGTCAGGCTGGTTTCCGTTAGCCAAAATGCAGGTTAATAATTACTTTCAACATCGGGTAGTAGTAGTGGGCGATGCGGCACATACCATTAACCCTTTAGCTGGCCAAGGGGTTAATTTAGGTTTTGCCGATAGCAAATTATTAACCGAGCTGGTTATTGCTGCTTATACTAACGGCGAAGATCTTGCTGCTAAAGGAATGCTAGAAAATTATCAACGTAAGCGTCGCCTAGCCAATACTTTGATGATGGCTGCTATGGATACGTTTTATGTTGGTTTTAGCCAGCAAATGCCGCTAGTGCGCAAATTACGCCAGTTAGCTATGAAGGCTGCCAATAATAGTGGTGAGTTAAAAAATATTGTTGCTAGATATGCGGTAGGCTTAAGCTAAGGTAACAATAAGCTGAAAATAGAAAACCCAGCAAAAGCTGGGTTTTTTATTTAATGGCAGGGGCGGCTGGATTCGAACCAACGCATGACGGGATCAAAACCCGTTGCCTTACCGCTTGGCTACGCCCCTGCAAAACGGGGTGTGTCATAATCGTTTAATACTTTAAACCATTAACACTAAAATTAATGGCAGGGGCGGCTGGATTCGAACCAACGCATGACGGGATCAAAACCCGTTGCCTTACCGCTTGGCTACGCCCCTGCTGTACTTGTGTGCACCACTTAAAAAGTGGTGCGGAAAGAGAGACTCGAACTCTCACACCTTGCGGCGCTGGAACCTAAATCCAGTGCGTCTACCAATTCCGCCATTCCCGCATGCACAGGTAAAGTAAGTGGTGGCTACAGCGGGAATCGAACCTGCGACCCCAGCATTATGAGTGCTGTGCTCTAACCAGCTGAGCTATGTAGCCTTACTAAACTTCACCTAAGCAAGTGGCGCGTATTATCCTGAACTGACCGCATAGCGTCAACCGTTTTTTTAAGATTAAATTCTTTTCTTGGTTCGTTTGCCGAATTAATATGCAAAACGGCGAATTGATAGCCAGATTTACTGGTAGGCGAACAGGTTGGCGCATAAGTTATTTGAAAATTAATGAAATTTAACTCGGCTTTATTTATGCCAGAAACAATAAAACCGGTGCAAGCACCGGTTTTAAAATTAAGTACTTATAAAAGTACTTATAAAATAACGGAAATAAATTTAGACGTTAAAGCGGAAATGCATAACATCACCATCTTTAACAATATATTCTTTACCTTCTAAGCGCCATTTACCGGCTTCTTTAGCACCGGCTTCACCTTTGAATTGCACAAAGTCTTCATAGCCTACTACTTCAGCACGAATAAAACCTTTTTCAAAGTCGGTATGGATAACGCCTGCAGCTTGTGGAGCTGTAGAACCAATAGTAACAGTCCATGCCCGAACTTCTTTTACGCCGGCTGTAAAGTAGGTGTGTAAGCTGAGTAAAGAATAACCACCACGAATAACGCGGTTAAGACCTGGCTCTTCTAAGCCCATGTCAGCCATAAACTCAGCACGTTCATCGTCGTCTAACTCGGCAATTTCTGATTCAATGGCAGCACAAACCGGAACAACAATAGCGCCTTCTTTATCAGCAATGGCTTGGACGATATCTAAATAAGGATTATTTTCAAAACCGTCTTCAGTCACGTTAGCAATATACATGGTTGGCTTAAGCGTTAAGAAGTTCATGTAAGCAATTAACGCGACTTCATCTTTATCTAAATCAAGCTTGCGTAAGGTCTCGCCTTGTTCTAAATGCAGTTTTACTTTTTCCAGTACAGCTATTTCAGCTTTAGCATCTTTATCGCCGCCTTTAGCTCTTTTAGCAATACGGAAAATAGCGCGCTCTGCAGTATCCATATCAGATAATACTAATTCCATATTAATGGTATCAATATCGTCTGCTGGATCAATTTTATTGGCTACGTGAATAATATTATCATCATCAAAACAACGTACCACATGACCAATTGCGTCGGTTTCACGAATATTAGCTAAAAATTTATTACCTAAGCCTTCACCTCTAGAGGCGCCTTTTACTAAACCGGCGATATCAACAAATTCCATCGTGGTAGGTAAAACACGCTGCGGCTTAACAATTGCTGCCAGCTGATCTAAACGTAAGTCGGGTACCGGTACTACGCCAGTATTTGGCTCAATAGTACAGAACGGGAAGTTTGCAGCTTCAATACCGGCCTTGGTTAACGCGTTAAAGAGAGTAGATTTACCAACATTGGGTAAGCCAACTATGCCACATTTAAAACCCATAAGATGTTCCTTTGCGTGCTGTAGGTATGGAGCCGGCTGAATTTAGCTGGCTTTAAAACTATGTAAGCGATTTTGTGCCTTAACTAGGCCTTCGCGTGCTAATAAGTCAAAACAACTGACGGCTTCATCAATACAGCTTTCAATTAGTTGTTGTTCAGACTGAGGCGCTTTACCTAACACATAACCGGTTACCCGATCTTTATGTCCAGGATGGCCAATGCCTAATCGTAATCGATAAAAATTAGCGTTATTACTTAGCCTAGCGATAATATCGCGCAAACCATTATGGCCAGCGTGTCCGCCACCTAATTTAAATTTTGCGCTACCTGGATCAAGCGCCAATTCGTCATGCGCTACCAGTATTTGTTCAGGAGTGAGCTTGTAAAATTGTGCCATTGCTAACACCGCTTTACCGCTTAAATTCATGTAAGTTGCTGGGATCAGCAATTTATATTCTTGGCCCGCACAAATAAATTTGCCGGTATAACCAAAAAATTTAGGTTCACTTTTCAAATTAACATTAAAAGCACGTGCTAATTGAGAAACAAACCAGACACCAGCATTATGCCGGGTCTGGCTGTATTCAGGGCCTGGATTACCCAGGCCCACAATCAACTGCACTGCTGACTGAGTATTGACAGACATTACTCAGGCGTTGCAGTTTCTTCTTCTGCTTCATCGCTGTCATCAACAGCTTTACCGCCAGGCTTGTTCACAGAAACGATAGCGATATCGTGACCTTCACCTTTGGTTAATTGAAGGAAAGTAACACCTTTAGGTGCTTTTAACTCAGACAAGTGGATCGTTGAACCGACAGCCATTTCGCTGATGTCAACTTCTAGTGCGTCTGGTAAGTCTTTAGGCAAACAAGAAATTTCTACTTCGTTAGCACCACGTACAACCACACCACCTTTCTTCACTGCCGCTTCTTCATTGATTAAATGAATAGCAATGATAGATTTTAATTCATGACCAGCTTCAACGCGTTGGAAGTCAACGTGCATGATGGTTGGTTTAAATGGGTGACGCTGCATTGCTTTAACGATAGCTTTAATTTTCTCTTTACCAACAGTAAGGGTGATAATTTGAGAATAAAAAGCTTCATCGGTTTGCGCTTTTAATAATTTAGAATGCTCTAAAGTAATAGATAACGCGTCTTTACTGCCACCGTAGATGATAGCTGGAACTTTGTCTGCATGACGTAGGCGGCGGCTCGCACCTTTCCCCGAGTCAGTACGGACTTCTGCATTTAATGTGATTGTTGCATCAGACATGATGTACTCCAATAATTAGTGTGTCCCAAGACTTGCGACCAGTCTCAGGTTGGATGCCCCCTATTTAGGGGCGCGACATATTACCATTGGCCCAGCATAGCTGCAAATGAAAATACTGACAGCGGCAGGCAGAATTAAGAACTTATTGCAATGTTGTCAGTAAGTTTTACTTTTTTGTTATGAATATTGAAGTTTTATTTCGACAGTTTTTTGATTAAGTAGTTGTTTTATATTAAATATTTAATCATGGAATGGCTTTTGCTTTATCTAAATTGACTTACAGTGTTAGCTACAACTTAACGTTATGTTGCACTTAACATTGTATTTTCTAACTACTTGATTAGGAGATATTGTATGAATAGCGATATTGCAGAAGGTAAGTGGAAACAAATGACTGGCTCTATTAAAGAAAAATGGGGCAAATTAACCGATGATGACTTACAAGAAGTTAGCGGTAAATCTGAGAAATTTTGCGGTAAAATGCAAGAGCGTTACGGCATGTCACGCGAACAGGCTGAACAAGAGTTCAACCGTTTTAAAAGCTAGGCTTACGTGAGTTTGAAACGTAGTTCTACTGGTAACTCTACTTAATGCCAGTGCCGGTCATTAAAGTAATCATAGCTTTGTATTAAGCACTAACTAACACTTCTAAAGTTGTTAGTTAGTGCTATAACAGATTTAAAAAACTGAAATATTATTATTTATAATAATATTTCAGGTATTAATCAAACATAGAAGAAATAGATTCTTCATTGCTAATACGACGAATACACTCTGCCAACATTTCACTTAAGGTTAATTGACGAACTTTTGCCACAGCCTTCATCTCTGCAGTCAGTGGGATAGTATCGGTAACAATTAACTCATCAATCACTGATTCTTCAATGTTTTTAGCGGCGTCACCAGAGAAAACAGGGTGAGTGGCATAAGCGAATACGCGCTTAGCACCATGTGCTTTTAACGCTTCTGCGGCTTTACACAAGGTACCACCAGTATCAATCATATCGTCGACAATAATACAGTCACGGTCTTTAACATCACCAATAATATGCATTACTTGGGCAATATTAGCTTTTGGCCGGCGCTTATCAATGATGGCTAAATCGGCATCATTTAATAATTTAGCAATAGCACGAGCACGAACCACACCACCAATATCAGGAGAAACCACAACAGGGGCTGTAAAGCCTTTTTTGCGCATATCTTCTAATAATACTGGGCTGGCGAACACGTTATCCACTGGCACATCAAAGAAGCCTTGGATTTGTTCAGCATGTAAGTCAACCGTTAGCACGCGGTCCACACCTACGCTAGATAAGAAGTCAGCGACAACTTTAGCTGTAATAGGCACACGAGCAGAACGAACGCGACGATCTTGACGAGCATAACCAAAGTAAGGCATAACCGCTGTAATACGACCGGCAGATGCGCGGCGTAAGGCGTCAACCATTACAATTAATTCCATTAGGTTATCGTTAGTTGGAGCGCAAGTAGACTGGATGATAAATACATCAGCCCCACGTACATTTTCGTTTATCTGTACACTAACTTCGCCATCACTGAAACGGCCAACTTCGGCATCTCCCAGTTTAATGTACAGGCGGCTGGCGATTTTACTTGCGAGTTCTGGTATGGCGTTACCAGCGAAAACCTTCATGTCGGGCACGGTGGGGATCCTCAGGGCAGTTGTGAGTCCGGTTTATCATAAAACAGTCACTAAAATAGTGACTATCAGTTAGCTTATTCGGTATCTGCCAACGCAGCCAACAACGGCGACTGGTTGACCCCTTGAGCAATAAAACCACGCCAATCAGCGGGTAAATTTGCTAGGGCATGCTGAGCACTGGTCTGGTCAGGGAATTCGGCGAACACACTGGCGCCAGTACCCGTCATACGAGACGGGGCGTATTCTACCAACCACTGCAAGGTTTTTGCAACAATAGGCTGCAGCTTCTCGACTAAAGGTTGGCAATCGTTACGCCAAGGAGATTGCATTAAGTTGTCAAGTGTTAATGCTGTGCTATTTCTTGTTAACTCTGGATGGGTAAAAATGTCCGCAGTGCTAACATGACAATCTGGCGTCACGATTAAATATAATTTAGTGGCTAAATCAACCGGTGTTAATTGTTCGCCAACTCCCTCAGCAAAAGCAGTGCGGCCGTAAACAAACAATGGCACATCGGCACCAAGTTGTAATCCTAGTTTAGCTAGTTTTTCGGTAGATAACTTTAGTTGCCATAATTTATTTAAACCCAATAGCGTAGTGGCGGCATCTGAAGAACCGCCGCCTAAACCGCCGCCCATAGGTAAGCGTTTATCTAAATAAATATCACAACCGGCTGTGATGCCTTGTTGCTGGGCTATTTGTTGCAGTAAGTTGGCTGCGCGCAATACTAAGTTATCATTATTAATTAAAGCTTTGTCGTTACAGTCAAGTGTCAGCATATTATCTTGGCGTAAGCTAAAAGTGAGCTGGTCACCGACGTTTAATAATTGAAATAAGGTTTGTAAATTATGATAGCCATCACTGCGACGGCCGGTAATATGCAAAAATAAATTTAATTTTGCTACCGCGGGTAGCGTAAGACTCGTCATTGCCAACTCCGAATAACCAGTTTTATTTTTGTACTTTCGCTGCTAAGCAGTAAGCGTTTTGGTAAGGATAAGCTGTCTGAAAAAAAGCTTTGATACTCCAGTTGCCAAATGATACCGGTACTATCGGTTAAGCTAAAGCTAGTCACCCGGCCAAATTCATCTACGTTAATGTGCTGGCTATTGTTGCTTGGTAAGCCACGTAACCATAAAGGCATATCGGCTAATGGCATCGACCAGCCAGAGAGTTGCCATAATAAACTACTGGTATCAACACCATAATAGGTTTCGCCTCTAAGTTGAATTTGGCTACCGGTTGCATCTTGTTGCAGCTCAAATAAACTAATGCCCAGAAAATTACTTAAACGGGCGTTATAATACTCAGGCTGTAATTGCTGCCAGTGTAAATTACCACTAATCGCGTCTGCTGCGGTTTTAATACTTACACTGGCTTGTATGGTAAACTGCTGCATAGCTTGCAATTGTTGCTGTCTAGCACTTGCCGCCAGCGGCTGTTCAGGCAACGGTTTGCTATTAAGTGTGCTACATCCTGTTAACCATAGGGCTAGCGCAACAACAAATAACGTGCGATAACAGCGATAAGCCATACTAAAGTCCATCACTGTGCTTTTCTTAGTTAGGGCTTTTTCGTACAATTCGCCTCCTAATAATTTTGATGATACAGGTGATAGCCATTTTCGCTCTAGGCATTAATCATAAAACGGCACCAGTGGCGCTGCGTGAGAAAGTTGCGTTTGCACCGGAACAAGTGCCTATGGCCTTGCGCGAACTGACAACAATGACCAGCATTTTAGATGCCGTTGTGTTGTCAACCTGCAACCGTACTGAATTATATTTTAGCGGTTCACAGACGCAAGCGGAACAAGTAATTGCATGGTTGGCTAAATTTCACCAACTAGACGCTGCTGAATTACAACCTCATCTATATTTGCATCAAGACAATGCCGCAGCGATACATTTAATGCAAGTTGCTTCCGGTCTGGATTCTTTAGTATTGGGTGAGCCGCAAATATTTGGTCAAGTCAAACAAGCTTATAATCAAGCCCGAAATGCGGGTACCATTAATCCGCAATTTGAACGTTTATTTCAAAAAACGTTTGCCGTAGCCAAACAGGTGCGTACCGAAACGGATATAGGTGCTAATGCGGTCTCGGTTGCGTTTGCAGCTGTGAGTTTAGCCAGACAAATATTTGGCAGTTTAAGTAAAGTTAAAGTATTACTTATTGGCGCCGGCGAAACCATAGAATTAGTTGCCCGTCACTTACAAGAGCATGGCGCAGAGCAATTAACCGTCGCAAATCGTACTTACGAACGTGCGGTTAATTTAGCGGAACAATTTAATGCCCAAGCTATTACGTTAGCCCAAGTACCGCCACATTTAGCACAAGCCGACATTGTGATTAGCTCTACCGCCAGTACTTTACCAATAGTGGGTAAAGGTATGGTCGAGCAGGCCTTAAAAATACGCCGGCATAAACCGATGTTTTTAGTCGACTTGGCAGTGCCGCGGGATATAGAGTCGCAAGTGGCAGATTTAGAAGACGCTTATTTGTACACCGTTGATGATTTACAATCGATCGTGGCGCAAAACATGAATAATCGCCAACAAGCCGCTGAGCAAGCCAAACAGATGATCGTTATTGGTGCTGATGAATTCGCCCAATGGTTGGCGTTGCAAGGCAATGTTGACTGGGTCAGGGACTACCGTCAAGGCTGTGAGCAAATACGAGCAGAATTATTAGCCAAAGCTGTTAATCAGCTGGCAACCGGTCAAGATGCTGAAAAGGTTTTGGCTGAATTATCCCATAAACTTAGTAATCGGCTGATGCACAGCCCGACGAAAGCTATTCGGCAGTTATTGCAGGATCAAGCGCTGAGTCAACAATCATTGATCAACACTTTGTGTGATCTGTAATCAGGTAAAAAAAGCATGAATGAATCGGTATATCGCAAGCTCGAAGGATTGGTTGAGCGCCATGAAGAACTACAAGCATTATTAAGTGATGCTTCAGTTATTAGTGATCAAAACCGTTATCGTGAATTTTCTAAAGAATATAGCCAGTTAGAAGACATCATTAAGGCATTTACAGATTATCAGCAAGCTAAGCAAGATTTGTTATCCGCAGAGGAAATGCAAAAAGATAGCGATCTGGATATGCGGGAAATGGCGCAAGAAGAATATAAAGATGCCAAGCAACGGATTGAGCAATTAGAAAGCGATTTACAAATATTATTATTACCAAAAGATCCTAATGATAGCAGTAACTGTTTTATTGAAATTCGTGCGGGTGCGGGTGGTGACGAAGCCGCTATTTTTGCTGGTGATGTGTTTCGGATGTACAGCCGCTTTGCTGAAAAGCAACGTTGGAAACTAGAAGTGGTTAGCGCTAACGAAGGTGAGCATGGTGGCTATAAAGAAATTATTGCCAGCCTGCAAGGCGAGGGCGCTTATGGTTCGTTAAAATTTGAATCCGGTGGCCATCGCGTGCAGCGTGTGCCAGATACAGAATCACAAGGCCGAGTGCATACTTCAGCTTGTACTGTAGCCATTATGCCAGAAGTGCCAGAAAGCGAAGCAATTGAGATTAACCCTGCTGATTTAAAAGTAGACACCTTTCGTGCGTCAGGCGCCGGTGGTCAGCACGTTAACCGAACCGATTCGGCTATCCGGATTACCCATTTACCCACGGGTATTGTGGTTGAGTGTCAAGATGAACGCTCGCAACATAAAAACCGTGCTCGAGCTATGAGTGTTTTGCAGTCGCGTATTCAAGCAGCCGAAGATGAAAGACGTCGCTTAGCCGAAGAATCGACCCGACGCTCATTAGTCGGCAGTGGCGATCGCTCAGAGCGCATTCGGACGTATAACTTCCCGCAAGGCCGTTTAACTGATCATCGCATTAACTTAACCATTTATCGGTTATTAGATGTGATGGAAGGTGATTTAAACCAAGTAATAGAACCGCTAAAACAAGAGCATCAAGCTGATTTGTTAGCCGCATTAGCAGAAGAGAATCGCTAAGTGGATAATCGCTAAGTGATAGTGATCAGAGCATGAGCCTAACTCCAAACCAAAGCCAAAACATCAGTATAAGGCAATGGCAGCAACAGGCGAGAGCGGCATTAGCCAATGTCAGCCCAACAGCTGATATTGAAGCTAGGCTCTGTTTATGCCACGTACTCCACGTTAAACCAAGCTACTTATATAGCGAAGCGGAGCAATTACTTAGCACTGATCAATTACAGCAACTCAGCCGCTTGCTTGAACAACGCAGTAGTGGCCAACCTTTGGCTTACTTATTTGGTTATTGGCACTTTTACGATTTACAGCTAGAAGTAGCGCCTTGTACGTTAATCCCAAGACCCGACACTGAATGCTTAGTTGAGCAAGCGCTAAGCTTGCCGTTACCCAAAACAGCGAAAGTATTGGATTTAGGCACAGGTACGGGGGCTATTGCTTTAGCCTTAGCTAAAAACAAACCGCATTGGCAAGTTACGGCAGTTGATTATGTACAAGATGCAGTAGCCCTTGCTAAGCGTAATCAGCAGCAATTACAGCTAACCAATTGTCAGGTGTTAGAAAGCAATTGGTTTAGCGCCTTAAAAGCAAAGCAGTTTGATTTAATTGTTAGCAATCCCCCTTATATCGACAGCAGCGATGAGCATTTAGCAGCACTAGCCTTTGAACCCATAACAGCTTTAACTTCAGCTGAGCATGGATTAGCAGATATTCGCTATATTATTCAACAGGCTCCACAGTATTTAACCACTAATGGTTGGTTATGGTTAGAACATGGTTATAATCAAGCCGAAGCAGTACAAAGCTTATTACAACAACAAGGTTTTACTCAAGTTGAGTCTAAACAAGATTATGGCGCTAATTGGCGTATAACCGGCGGGTGTTGGCTCAATTAATTACAATTAAGCCTAATTGTAATTAATTTCTAACTGCTAAGTTAGGCTATTCCGTTATATTTTATCAAAAGGATAATCATCAATGTATATGGCGTTTAAACATACTCACTTATTGTTAGTGTTTGTTAGTGTTAGTTTTTTATTAGTCCGTTTTGTTATGAGCTTAAAATCAGCGCCGCTGTTGCAGCGTAAGTTTTTTAAAATTGCGCCACATGTCATCGATACCTTTTTATTGTTATCGGCAGTTGGCTTAATGCTGGTTTTAAAGCAATACCCGTTCGTTAATCCGTGGCTTACTGAGAAGTTATTTGCTGTTATTGCTTATATAATTTTGGGCGTTATGGCATTTAAAGGTCGCACTATAGCAATTCGCTGGTTTTGTTTATTAGGTGCCTTGGGTTGGTTAGCCTTAGCTATCCGGGTTGCTATTACTAAGCAGCCAGTATTTATTAGCATGTTTTAATCAAGCCTGGTTTTCAACAGACTCTGATAAAAGTGAGGCAGGAATAGTATGACGCAGCAAATTATTAAAGTGGGTAAGCTAAATAATAGTATCGAAGTCGCTAATGATAAGCCTTTTGTGTTATTTGGCGGCATTAACGTATTAGAGTCACGTGATCTTGCTATGCGCGTGGCAGAGCATTACGTTGAAGTGACCCAAAAACTGGGCATTCCTTATGTGTTTAAAGCCTCTTTTGATAAAGCTAATCGATCATCGGTGCATTCTTACCGAGGGCCAGGTTTAGAAGAAGGCTTAAAAATCTTTGAAGAAATTAAGCGGACATTTAATGTGCCCTTGATTACCGATGTTCATGAACCTTTTCAAGCCGCACCTGTAGCAGAAGTAGTGGATATCATTCAATTACCCGCATTCTTAGCTCGGCAAACAGACCTCGTGGTTGCTATGGCGAAAACGGGCGCGGTAATAAACGTTAAAAAGCCGCAATTTTTAGCGCCACATGAAATGCGCCATATTATCACTAAATTTAAAGAAGCTGGTAACGAGCAAGTTATGCTGTGCGAGCGCGGCTCTAGCTTTGGTTATAATAATTTAGTGGTTGATATGCTGGGTATGGATGAGATGAAGCAATATGGCCCTGTCATCTTCGACGCCACTCACGCCCTACAAAAACCAGGTGGTCGAGAAAGCTCCGCTGATGGTCGCCGTGCCCAAGCGGCACAACTGGCACGTTCAGGCATGGCGTTAGGCTTAGCCGGCTTGTTTATAGAGGCCCATCCTGATCCCGATCAAGCTAAGTGTGATGGCCCTTGTGCCTTACCATTAGCCAAATTAGAAGCTTATTTACAGCAAATGAAAGCTGTAGATGATTTAGTGAAAAGCTTTGCTGTGTTGGATACTAGCGCTAATTAATAATATCAAGGGGAGCAGTTAACTGCTTCCCCTTAATCTAATAATGATTGGCTCAGAGCTTAAGACAACAAGTTGTTATTAGTTCGCTGGTGGGGCGGTTACATCTTGAATAATTACCCGACCTTTAATCCGATCTGCATAAGGTTTTAGCATAGAGCTAACTCTATATGCTTGATTAAATTCAGCAAAAGCCATTAAGCGTTTACCATTACACATGACTTTTTCTACCGCATTTTGTTTGCTAATACGGTGAGAGCGTAATGTTTTATGTAAACCAACTCGATCATCTTGGGCTGCTTCGCTACAAACCTGAACTAATGCAGTATGAATATAGCTATTTGGTTCATAGTCTTGGCTAAATGCGGGTACTGCGAAAGTTGCACTCGCCAGAGAGATTGTGAAAATAAGTGCGGTTTTCATTGTTCTATCCTCTGCGTTTTATGGCGTTTGCCACGAAGAGAGTCTGGCAGTACCTAAGCTTTTTTTCTGCCTAATTGGGGTAAGCGGGTTAGACGTTGTTACTAAGTGACGAGCCGATGTTAACTAGGGATAAGCGGATGATTATTGCGCTAACAGTGTTGTTAGTTGTTGGCTCCAGTTAGTTTTATAGCGACGAGAGGCATGAACTTGTTGGCCATTACTTAAGATAAATTGATAATCATTATTATGCGGTTGCAGCTTATGCACATGGTGTAAGTTAAGTAATATCGACCGATGTACTTGAACAAATTGCTCAGGTAAACGTAGCAATAGTTCTTTTAAGGTCTCGCGGATCACCATAGTTTCGTTAAGGGTATGAATACACATATAATTACCGGCAGCTTCTATCATTAATATTTCTACATCCTCCAGCAGTAGTACCGTGGCACCGGTTTTAAAGCTTAACTTAGTGCTAACGGATTGCTGGCCAAAATGTACCGGTTTATTTAAAGCTGTGCAGGCATTGACCAAGCTTTGCGCTAGGCGCTGGCGTGAGACTGGCTTTAATAGATAGTCAAAAGCAAAGTGTTCAAAAGCGGCAAAAGCAAACTTATCATAGGCTGTAACCAAAATAAAAAGCGGCCGACTCATCGAGCATGACTTATTGGTTTTTTTAAGGATATCAATGCCTTTTATGCCAGGCATCTGAATATCAAGAAACACCAGATCAATATCAGGTGTTTGCTGGATGCAGCTTAGCGTGTCATCGCCATTATCAAAACAGCCAATAATAACTAAGTTAGGATAGGTGGCGAGCTTGGCTTTTAAGTTACTGATAGCCAGCGGCTCATCGTCAGCAATAATAACTTTAAGCGCTGTCATCTAAAGGCTCCCTGGGTAAAGTAATCTGGCTAAAAAAGCCGTTATCACTATTGGCTAAGAGCAAGTTTGCTCTAGTGCCAAATAATAATTCTAGGCGCTGGGCTAAATTAAGTAAATTGGTTGGGTACTGCTGTTGTGGCCATTTATCCTCAGCGCTGGCACTGGGTTGTGCCAAGCATATCGTTAATGTGGACTGAGTTAACTCGATACTGATGTTAAGCTCAATTTTACCCGCTCGTTCTGCCACACTATATTGGATGGCATTTTCTGCTAAAGGGTGCAATAACAACGGCGGGATCCGCACTTTCACTATGTGTTGCGGAATTTGCCAATCTAGGTGTAAGCGCTGGCCAAAACGGACTTGTTGAATTGCCATATAAGCGTATAACGCATCCAATTCTTGTTGTAACGGGATAAACTGATCATGTTGGTTAGTTAATGAATGGCGTAAATAAGTAGATAAATGGCCAATTAATTGTTCTGCTGCTGCACCATTATGTTCGATGATTAGCGTGTTAAGCGCATTTAAGGTATTAAACATAAAGTGCGGATTAAGTTGATAACGTAATACTTTTAGTTGAGCTTGTCGGGCTTTTTTGATTAGCCGTTGTTGTTGTAACAGACCAGATAAATGTAATTGATTGGCTTTTATTAACATAAATACCGCTAACCAACCGGCTATAGGTAACAGCACTAACATAAAAGCAGTCGCGTATTTTAGGATCGAGTCAACATCATTTAAAGCGGTAGTGGCATAGCTCATTACCAGCGACTGGCGTAACACCACCAGCACGCAACAAAGCGGGATCAACACTAAAAGTAGCCGCTGTAATTGGTTGAATAACGGCCGTTGACTTTTAAGCTCATGCTGCGCCAGCATACCGGTAACAATAATATTAATCAGGGTAATTAGGCTATAAATCCACAAATAGGGCCAGGCCGATTCGTCTTGCAGTGGCACTAGAATAGTAAGATGAGTATATTTAACCAGCAAATAACTTAACCAATACAACAAATGCCAGTAACCGAAATGGATCCGTGGTTGTAACTTAGCTTGCTGCATTATTATCGGTCCTGCCATGGCAGACAAATATCTACGGTATAGCCTTGAGCTGAGGCTGACGTTTGTAGTTGAGCAGCTGCGCCAAAATGCTGCAATAACCGATTGCGGATATTATTCAAGCCAACACCGGCGCCGCTGTTATTGTTAGCTAAAGCCTCGCCAGGACCGTCATCGGCAATTTTTAGATGTAAGTTATGTTGCTGGCGTTGAGCACTTATAGTAATAGTTGCACCTTGCTTACTATTAGCAACCGCATATTTAATGGCGTTTTCAATGATGGGTTGTAGCAATAAAGCCGGAATATGTTGCTGTTTTAATTTATTATCAATGCACCAGTTTACTTTTAACTTATTGCCAAAGCGGGTTTTTTGCAGTTGTAGATAGGCATTAATCGCGGCGAGTTCATCAGCTAAAGACACTAGGCTGTCTGCAGACTTACTTAGCGAGTAACGTAAAAAACTGGCGAGCTGTTCGGACATAATTTCGGCATCAGCATAGCGTTTAGCTTCTAGTAGCGCACAGAGTGAATTTAAGGCATTAAAGGTAAAGTGCGGATTAAATTGATGACTTAAAGCTTGCAGCTCAAGTTGTTGTATTTTATGGCTTAATCTATTGCTTTCAGCTAAGTTTATTCGTTGTTGTCGATGCTCTAGCATAGTTAAATAACAAGCGGTCCAAACAAAGAAGGCTAATACGGCGGTATCAAGATTACTGATTAACATCCGCAAATTAATATCTTCCTGCTCCCAAAGTAACATCCACATGGCATTTTCTGCAGGAATATATAACGCTGCAACAACGGCAACGGCGCTTAATAGCCGCCAACTGCTAAAACGATGAGGTTGCAGGCGGCGATATGACCACATCACTAGTATTGCTGTTAACAACATAGCAAACAGCTCACTGGCTAATAACATGGGTAAATAGCGCCAGTTAAAAGCTTTATCGTATAAGGCATTAGCGTGCCATGAGCTAATGACGCCCATCATAAAAATAGCTAACCAGTAATAGGCATTAAAGCATAATAATTGCCTGAGATTGACCAATGGCATAACAAGCTCCTGTACGAAGGAGCTTTAAGTATAAGCCAAAGCAGTCATTCTGCTGATATTGTCAGGGCTTATAATGAATTAATTAAGCTGAACGATAGCTTAGATAAGGTTAATTTGTCGTTAAATTGAGATGGGGTTTGCCAATAATATAAGCGCGGCGAAATTCGTTAAAGTAATGGCTTAACGCCATTGCTGCCGCGTTATCTTGCGCTAACTTTAATACTTCTATCGCCACTTCTGCAGTACAGAGTTGATGTAAATGCGCGGCCTCGCGTAACTGATAACTTGATGCTTGCTCTGGTTGAATACCCAACACGGGCAGCGTTGCTAAGTAAGGGCTTTTAAACATTTTCTTCGCTTCGCGCCAAGTGCCATCGAGCATTATAAATAATGGGATTTTACTATTATCCGTATTAGCGACTTGTAACGGAGAATCAATGCAGCGCTCAGCCTCAGCATATTGCTGTGGGAACACGATTATAGGCGCATATTTCTCATTAGCTAATAACGCTAGCATATCAATATCAGGCTTTGTTCTATCCCAAACAAAAGCATGATTATCAGCAATAACATCGGCAATAATACGGCCGGTATTACTGGGTTTATAGCACTCACCGGTATACATAATAAAACAAAAAGCACTATGGCTGGCGACATCTGGTTTGGCGTCACAAATACAGGCTGAGCTTGGCAGTAAACACTGCTCGCAGCGTACTACTTTACTGCCCCTAGCATTGAAAACCCGAGTCGATAAAACCAATTGCTGATTACGCAGAGTTAAAACAGAATTGTTATGTGGCATGGATGTATGAGCACTTAATTAACATAGATAGATAACCTAGAATGACGATATAAATATACCACACAGCAAGTTCAGCCGAGAATATAACACTGGCTATTTTAGCGTTGAGTAGTAGTAAACTACAACCTAACTACAACCAAACTGCAACCAAACGGATATATAACAGTAGATAAAACCATATAAGCCTATATAACATAAGCTTTGTGTTAGGCTTAGGCCGAAATTATTCAGTACTAAATTTTACTAAAGGGTGTCAACGTGTCTATTGCTGCACAAGCGTCAAAAGTGTCATTACCAGCTGATGCAGCTGGCTTTGGTACTGTATTTGAATTTTTATGCGCCAAATTTCCGTATATTGCGCCACAGGTTTGGCAGCAGCGCATTGCTGATGGCAAAGTGTATTGGCATCAGGGCGAGTGTATTACGGAGCAAACACCCTTTATGCCTAGCAAGCTGCTCTGTTATTATCGCGAAGTAGAAATTGAGCCAGAAGTGCCATTCTCACATCAGATTTTATATCAAGACCAACACCTTATTGTTGCCGATAAACCGCATTTTTTGCCGGTTACCCCCGGTGGTCAATACGTTAATGAATGTTTACTGGCACGACTTAAACGGCAAACCGGGCTAACTGATATCGTGCCGTTACATCGTTTGGATAGAGATACCGCTGGCTTAGTATTATTTTCAATTAACCCGCAAAGTAGGGCTGCCTATTATGCCCTGTTTAGTGGTCAGACGATTAGCAAACAATATCAAGCGGTAGCTATGTTATCAGCCGCAGTAAAACAGCAGTTGGAAACAGAAACGTTACCGCTAGAGTGGCAGATTAAAAATCGGATCGAAAAAGCCAATCCGCGTTTTATTAATCATATAGTAGCAGGGGAAGCGAATAGCGAGTCTGAGATCAGCTTAACTAAGGTGCAAGGTGACAAAGGTTTATTTACGTTGATGCCGTTAACCGGTAAAACCCACCAGTTACGCTTACATATGCTTAGCTTAGGCATGCCCATATTACATGATATTTACTACCCCGAATTACAACCTAAGCAGCCCCCGCAGTTTGCAACGCCATTGCAGTTATTAGCTAAAGAATTGCAGTTTATTGATCCAGTCAGCGGTATTAAGCACAGCTTTGCATCCCAGCTACAACTAACCGCTTGGTAACTGCAACGTTAAATTTAAATCTAAATTTGAGTGTATATACGGTTCGGTTTACCCACACTAAAAAATAAAAACTCAACACTTAAGTATATATACGGTTCGGTATACCCACACTAACACGCCGTAAACCCATCCCTGGGGGCTCACTTCCGCCCATCCAGGGCTAATGGTTAGTTTAGGGTAAAACCGAACCTCAAAAATTTATCTTAGCCAGTCCATTCAATTAACTAAACACTTAACACTCAACGCTTAAAACTATCCGCTATAGCGCTGCAGCAAGGCATCTAACTTATTAGCAAAAGCTTGCCTATCGCTTTGGTTTAATGGCGGTGGACCACCGGTATGCACGCCACTACCACGTAGGTTATCCATAAAATCCCGCATAGTGAGTTTTTGCTTAATGGTATCGTGGCTATATAGCTCACCACGCGGGTTTAATGCATAGCCATTTTTTTCTAATACCTCAGCAGCTAGCGGGATATCAGCAGTGATCACTAAGTCACCTGCTTCACAGCGGCGGACTATTTCATTATCAGCTTCATCAAAGCCATGGGATACTTGTAACGCCGAAATAAAGCGCGAAGGCGGCACTTTAATTAACTGATTAGCCACTAAAATAGTCTGAATTTGTTTGCGCTCTGCCGCGCGAAAAATAATTTCTTTAATTACTACTGGGCAGGCATCAGCATCTACATATATTTTCATATAACCTATATTTTCTGTTAAGCGTAAAATGAAACTGCGTATTGTAAGTATTGAATGGATTGTAGCATAACCCGCTTATTCGCTTAGGTTAACTAAGACCCGCTAAGGCATCAATAATCATGATAAAAGCGGGTTTCATCTGGGTATGGATAAATATCTTCAACTAAGCCTTGGCGTATATTTTGTTGTTTAAGTTGCCAGTATTTAGCATCTAAAAGCTCGGGGTGCTTATCAAATAGCAACGCGCGGATGCTAGGCTGTGGAGTGACGAAAGTAGCCATTTGTTCAGGAAATACATCACCGGGTGCTGCACAGACCGTACCCTCAGCAAACATAGCATCTTCATAGTTATCCGTTTTTGGAAAACTTCTAAAGTTAACATCAAGCATATATTGCACTTCATCATAGTCATAAAACACTACGCGTTTATGCCGAGTGACGCCAAAGTTTTTTAGTAGCATATCGCCAGGGAAAATATTAGCGGCGATCATTTCTTTAATCGCATTGCCATAGTCATCCATAATTATCGCTTGCTCGGCATCAGAGGCTTGGTCTAAATATAAATTAAGAGGCAGCATGCGCCGTTCAATATATAAATGCTTAATAATCACTAAGTCATCTTCAATCGTCATTGAGCCGGCAATTGATTGCTCTAGCTCGGTGAGTAACTCGGCAGAAAAGCGACTTTTGGGGAGGGCAACATAAGAGTATTCTAAGGTGTCAGCCATACGACCCACTCGGTCATGCTTTTTAACTAAAAAGTAGCGTGCTTTAACCGTTTCACGACCAAACTCTTTACTAGGTGCAAATTTATCCCGAATCACTTTAAACACGTAGGGAAACGAGGGTAGGGTAAATACCATCATCACCATGCCGCGGATACCTGGGGCAGCTACAAACTGATCTTTGCTTTGGCCTAAATGGGTTAATAACTCGCGATAAAATTCGGTTTTACCTTGTTTATGTAATCCGATGCAGGCATATAATTCTGCTAATGTTTTATGCGGTAATATTTCACGTAAAAAATGGACTAAAGCCGAAGGTACTTGGGTAGCCACCATAAAGTATGCCCGCGAAAAACCAAAAATAATGGTCATTTGCATCGGGTCAGTAACTAAAGTGTCAATAAATAACCCCCTGTTCTCATTGTGTAAAACAGGAATAATAAAAGGTTGCTGACCATCAGGAGTCACCGCGCGACCAACAATATACGCGGCTTTATTACGAAAAAACAAACAGGTTAAGATATCAAATCTAATTTGATAAATAGCGCGTTTACCATGGCTAGATTGGGCGATAAAGTGCTGTACCATTAACCGAATATCACGATCTAAATCAATAAAAGGCGTAGCAAAGTTAAAGCTGGCAATAATCTGGCGTAAAGTGGCTTTTAAACCATCTTGAGCCGGAAAGTAACTTTGATATACCGAGGCAATAGGGGCGGGTAAGCATTGTTTATTTAGCGTCGACTCAACAAAAATATTATTATTATGGAAGTATTTACGATCAAATAGGTGACAAAATACCGAGTTATAAAATGTTTCGGCTAATTCTGCTTGCGGGTGAAAAGTTAAGCACTCTATATAATGTTGCTTAACTTGTTGCCATAAAGCTTCATTTAAACATTCATCAGGTAATTGCTGCTTTAACTGGGCGATAGTTTCATTAACTCGCAAATCATAAAAGGAAATACGCTGTGAACTATCGCGCTGATAAGCCTGCCAATCAGCTAACTCAAAGCGCTGCTTGGCTTTGGCGGTAATGGCTTGAAATAAATTAAAATGGCGACGAAAGCCTTTTAAAATAATTTCTGCAACTCGTTTCGGCTGATTCATGGCGCTCCCAGCCAATAAATAGAATAATCTTCACTGTAATCAGTTAAGCCGTTAATTACTAGGCACAACGGGTTGATTATAGATTATTTTGTAAAACTAAAAAACGCTAGAATGCGGTCGTAATTGGTTAAGATGTTAAACGAACGCACTAAAATTGGACTATAATAGGCGCGGTTTAATTTATCTAAGTCTATTTTTATGCTGACACACCCTGCTATTAAAGATGGCCGTTTTTGGCTATTTAGTGCATTAGCCGTACTTTGTTTATTTCCTATAATTAGTTCACCTATCGCCTTAATTTTAGGCTTTTTATTAGCTTCATTTGGCCTATTACCGAAATCAATCAATATAGCGGCTTTGACACCTGCTTTGTTGTCCATTTCCATTGTGGGGTTAGGCTTTGGTATTCATTTGCAACAAGCAATTGAGATTAGTCAGCAAAGCTTACCGTTAGTAGTGGGTTCTATTGTATTTACCTTAGTACTGGGGCTAATACTCACTAAGTTACTAAAACTTGACCAAAAAACCGGCTATCTAATTGGTGCCGGTACTGCAATTTGTGGTGGTAGCGCTATAGCAGCCGTAGCACCAGCAATTAAAGCTAAAGCTGAGCAGATAGCTATCGCGTTAGCGTGCGTCTTTGTGCTTAACTCCATTGCTTTATTTGTTTTTCCGCTGGTAGGTCATTACTTAGAGTTGTCGCAATATGACTTTGGTTTATGGAGTGCCATTGCTATTCATGACACCTCTTCCGTTGTCGGTGCGGCATCTAGTTATGGCGATCAAGCGTTAGAAGTGGCGACGACCACTAAATTAGCCCGGGCTTTATGGATAGTGCCAGTGGCATTAATATCGTCCATGGCATTTGGGGGTAACAGTAAATCTATCCGCATACCTGGCTTTATCTTGGCTTATATTGCAGCCATTCTAATTAGTTATTTTTTACCGCAATTTAGCTCATTTTATGATGTGTTGTTTGCTATTTCTAAACGTACCTTAGTAGTGTGTTTGTTCTTTATTGGTGCCGGTATTACCCTGCGAAAAATGCGTGACGCTGGGGCTAAACCAATGATTTTAGCGGTACTACTATGGATAGCCATTGCGGTTAGTTCGTTAGCCTATATTACGATGGTAAATTAAACCATAAATGTAGCTTAAGCCGTCGCCCCATGCACTGACTTGGGGCGACAGTCATAACCACTGTCATCACCAATGTCATCACCACTTAGACCTGCAAGTAATCCAGCATACCTTCAGCAGCCTTACGGCCTTGGGCGATAGCGGTTACCACTAAGTCTGAACCTAACACCATATCGCCACCGGCAAACACTTTCTCAGTACTGGTTTGCATGGCATAGCTGCTATGTTCTGAAGCAATCACTCGGCCTTTATTATCTAATGCTATACCAAGATCCGTTAACCACTGTGGTGGGCTGGGTTGAAAGCCAAAAGCGGTGATCACGGCATCAGCAGCTAATTGCAGCTCTGAACCCGCAACTTGTTGCAGCTGACGCCAACCACTAGCATCTGGCTGACTAAATTCAGTACGGACAACGGTTACGCCAATTACATTACCTTGCTCATCTACTTCAATACTGACGGGTTGTAAGTTAAATAAAAACTCGACACCTTCTTCCCGAGCATTTTGCACTTCTTTTGCCGACCCAGGCATACTGGTTTGATCCCTGCGATAAACACAGCTTACTTTAGTGGCACCCTGGCGAATAGCGGTGCGAACACAGTCCATAGCGGTATCACCACCACCAAGCACTAATACAGTTTTATGCTTTAAATCAACGAAAGTATGCTCAGTTTGCCAGCCCATAAGCTGATTAATATTACCGATTAAATAGGGCAGAGCTTGGTAGACACCACTGGCATTTTCATTCACTAAGCCACTTTGAATGGCGTTATAGGTACCTAGGCCTAAAAATACAGCGTCATAGTCGGTTGTTAACTGCTCAAAACTGATATCAACACCTACAGTCGTATTTAAGCGAAACTCGATACCCATGTCGGTAAAAATTTCCCGGCGCAATTGCAGCACACTTTTTTCTAACTTAAACGGCGGTATACCAAAACTGAGTAAACCGCCTATTTCAGGGTAACGATCAAACACCACGGCCGATACACCATTGCGGATTAGCACATCTGCGCAGGCCAAACCTGCGGGTCCGGCACCAATGATGGCGACTTTACGCTCGGTTTTTATCACGGCCGATAAGTCAGGTCGCCAGCCCATGGCAAATGCGGTATCGGTAATATATTTTCAATACTACCAATGGTCACCGCACCAAAGCCTTCATTTAACGTACAGGCCCCTTCGCATAATCTATCTTGCGGACACACTCGGCCACATATCTCAGGTAAGCTATTAGTTTTATGGGCTAACTCAGCTGCTTCAATAATTCTGCCTTCGTTCGCCAGTTCTAACCACTGCGGAATATAATTATGTACAGGGCATTTCCACTCACAGTACGGATTACCACAATCTAAACAGCGATCGGCTTGACCAGCTACTTGGTTTTGGCTCATAGGTTGATAAATTTCAACAAAAGCAATAGTGCGCTCTTGCTGCGAACGTTTTGGCGGATCAATCCGTTTGACGTCGAGAAACTGATATATATTCTGTGCCATAACGCCTCTTTGCTTTACTTAATATTAAGTTACATGGCTTGGACTCGTAACTCAGCTGATGAGCGAGCGCGATGTCCTAATAAGGTATTTACATCACTAGTTTTTGGTTTAACTAGCTTAAACTGGGCTAAATAATGGCTAAAATTATTCAGGATATGTTGCGCTTTAGCACTGCCGGTTTGTTCAACATGTTGGTGTAGTAAACTGCGCAGATGCTCTTGCAATATAGGCGTAGCAACTTCTAAGGCTTCAACTAATTCGGCATTAAGCCGCAGCTCAAGATCGGCTGACTCATCCAGTAAATATGCAAAGCCGCCCGTCATGCCGGCGCCAAAGTTAATACCAGTAGCCCCTAGTAAAACCACCACACCACCGGTCATATATTCACAGCCGTTATCACCACAGCCCTCTACCACCGCAATAGCACCTGAGTTTCGCACCGCAAAACGTTCACCCACCGAGCCGGCTGCATAAAAATAGCCGCCGGTAGCACCGTATAAACAGGTGTTACCCGCTATGGTAAAGCCGGGCTTAGCATACTGAGCACCGCGATGCGGATACAAGGCCAACTGTCCCCCGGTCATGCCTTTGCCTACATAGTCATTCGCATCACCTTGCAGTGACATATGTAAACCACCGGTATTCCATACCCCAAAACTTTGGCCGGCAGTACCGGTAAAATTTAATTGAATAGGATGGGTGGCCATGCCTTGGTTACCGTGGATACTAGCAATTAAGCCAGATAATGCGGCACCTACCGAACGGTCAGTGTTTTGAATAGGTAAATTAATATGACCGCCGCTTTTGTGTCGGATCATCTGCTCGCACTTGGCTAGTAATAGCTGATTAAGCTTGCCTTGATCCAACGGGGTATTATTTTGCACACAAAATAGCGCTTGTGCTGACTTAACTCCGCTAGCCGCTAGGATAGGAGTAAGGTTTAGCCTGGCTTGCTTTTGGGTTTCAGCGGCTTTGATGTCAAGTAAATCGGTACGACCAATTAATTGGGTTAGCTCTGTTACGCCAAGTTGGGCCATTAACTGTCGAGTCTCTTCAGCAATAAAGCTAAAGTAATTCATTACTCGTTCTGGTAAGCCCGTAAAATGATCTCGTCTTAGAGTTTCATCTTGGGTAGCAACACCCGTTGCACAGTTATTTAAATGGCAGATGCGTAAAAATTTACAGCCTAAAGCCACCATGGGGCCCGTACCAAATCCAAAGCTTTCGGCGCCTAAAATAGCGGCTTTAACGACATCTAAACCGGTTTTTAAACCGCCATCAACTTGCAAGCGAATGCGATCTCTTAAGCCATTCTCAACTAAGGCTTGATGCACTTCAGCTAAACCTAGCTCCCATGGGCTACCGGCATATTTTACTGAGCTTTGTGGGCTGGCACCGGTGCCACCATCGTAGCCCGACACGGTTATTAAATCGGCATAGGCTTTAGCCACACCGGTGGCAATTGTTCCTATCCCTGGTTCTGAGACTAGTTTTACCGAAACTAATGCTTTGGGATTAACTTGCTTTAAATCAAAGATCAGCTGGGCTAAATCTTCTATAGAATAGATATCGTGATGCGGTGGCGGTGAAATTAAAGTAACGCCCGGTACTGAGTATCGCAACCTTGCAATTTCAGCGGTTACTTTTTCTCCTGGTAACTGGCCACCTTCACCAGGCTTAGCGCCTTGAGCCAGTTTAATTTGGATCACTTCGGCATTAACTAAATAATGGGCCGTGACGCCAAAGCGACCGGAAGCCACCTGTTTAATTTTAGAGTTTTTCTCAGTGGCAAAACGCCGAGGATCTTCACCACCTTCACCAGAATTAGACCTCCCGCCTAAACGATTCATGGCAATAGCTAAGGCTTCATGCGCTTCGGGGCTTAGGGCACCAATCGACATAGCTGCGCTATCAAAACGGCGATATAAACTAGTGGCACTTTCAACGGTATCTAAAGCGATAGGCTCATGGCTAGGCTTGATACTAAATAAATCCCGTAAATGGGTGATAGGGCGTTCATTTACTAATTGACTATAGCGTTGATAGTCTTCATATCGTCCGGAATAAACCGCCTTTTGTAAGCTAAGCACCACATCTGGGTTATAGGCATGATATTCCCCATCATGCACATACTTTAAGAGACCACCATGATTTACCGCTTTGCGTTTTAACCATGCCTGTTTAGCTAATTGCTGTAAATCCTGCTCGATATGCAAAAAGCTGGCGCCGGAAATTCTGGACAGCAAATCGCTAAAGCAAAGCTGCATCACATCCTCAGCTAGACCGATTATTTCAAATAAACTGGCACAACGGTAACTTGCGATGGTTGAAATGCCCATTTTGGACATGATTTTATACAAGCCTTTATTAATACCTTTGCGATAATTTAATACTGCTTGGCGGGCTTCAAGATTAATTTGACCCTTATTAACCAATTGCTCAACGGTTTCGTAGGCCATAAATGGATAAATAGCGGTAGCACCTAAGCCAAGTAAGACGGCAAAGTGATGTGAATCACGGGCAGCGGCGGTTTCGACAATAATATTAGCATCGCAACGCAGTTGCTCCTGCACTAAAGCTTGCTGTACGGCGCCAACCGCCATGGCCACTGGGATCGGCAGTTGCTCTGGATCAATATCGCGATCAGATAAAATAATCACTACCACTTGTTGCTCACGCACCGCATTTATAACATTGCTAGTGAGTTGTGCTATCGCTTGGGCTAAATCTTGCTGACTGGGTGCGAAGTTAAGTGAAAATTTTTGCTGCCGATAGTGGTTTTCATCTGCTTGCTTCAGTTGTTTCAGATCAGAGTACATTAAAATGGGTGAAGCAAACTGGATCCGCCGGGCATAGCCGGCAGTTTCGGTAAACACATTCTGCTCGCGGCCAATGCTTGTCGCGAGCGACATAACATGAGCTTCGCGTAACGGATCGATAGCCGGATTAGTAACCTGGGCAAATTGTTGCCTAAAATAATCAAAAAAGCTGCGAGGCTGGCGCGATAAAACGGCCATGGGGGTATCGTCGCCCATAGAGCCAACCGCCTCTTGACCATCCTTTGCCAGTACGGTAATTATCTGCTCTATCTCTTCGTAACTATAATTAAACAGTTTATGATAAATTTTCATGGTGTCGTCAGTGAATAAACGCTGACCAATAAGATCAGTTTCATACTCTTCATAAGGCACTAAGCGTTGCACATGATTATTCAACCATTGCCGGTAGGGGTGGCGCTGCATTAGCTCTTTATCAATATCATCTGAATGCCAAATTTTTCCGCTGCTGGTATCTATCGCTAGCATTTCACCTGGGCCAACTCGGCCTTTACTGACCACTTCATCAGGCGTGTAATCCCAAATGCCGACCTCTGAAGCTAACGTAATTAGCTTATCGCGGGTAATAACATAGCGGGCAGGGCGCAAGCCATTGCGATCTAAGTTACAAGCAACATGTTTACCATTGGTTAAAACAATACCTGCTGGGCCGTCCCAAGGTTCCATATGCATGGAATTAAATTCATAAAAAGCTTTTAGGTTATCGTCCATCACTTTATTACTTTGCCATGCTGGTGGCACCAGTAAGCGCATGGCGCGAAATAAGTCCATACCGCCAGCGAGTAGTAACTCCAACATATTATCTAAAGAGCTGGAATCTGAACCGGTTTGACTAACAAAGGGGGCGGCATCTTGCAAATCGTGTAATAAAGGTGATCGAAATTTATATTGCCGCGCCCGTGCCCATTGCCGATTACCGGTAATGGTATTAATTTCGCCATTATGAGCTAAAAATCGAAACGGTTGGGCTAAGGGCCAACGGGGTAGAGTATTGGTAGAAAAACGTTGATGAAATAAACAAATCGCTGTTTGCAGCCGAATATCGGCTAAATCTAAATAATAATGCGGTAAATCTACCGGCATCATTAAGCCTTTAAATACAATTACCAGAGAAGATAAACTGGCTATATAGAATTCATTATCATCGAATAAATGTTTTTCAACCCGACGCCGTAACATATATAAGCGCCGCTCTAAATCATGCTCACTCCAGCCGGCTGGCGCATTAACAATAAGCTGAACAATATTAGGCATAGAGCTAAGTGCTAAAGGTCCCAATACACTGCTATCAATTGGCACTGTGCGCCAAGCAACTAAGGTTAAAAACTCGCGTTGTACTTGTTGTTCTATAAAGGCTTTAGCTTGAGCGGTTTTAATAGGGTCTTGGCTAAAGAAAAACATGCCAACACCATATTGTTTAGCCAGTTGCCAATTATTCTCAAGAGCCAATGCCTGAAAAAAACTATCCGGCTTTTGCAGTAATAAACCACAGCCATCTCCGGTTTTACCATCGGCTGAAATTCCACCACGATGTTGCATTCTAGCTAAGCCACTGATCGCCGTTCTGACAATTTTATGGCTTGGCACGCCTTCAAGATGGGCTATTAAGCCAAAACCACAATTATCTTTAGCCTGACTATGGTGGTATAACGTCATTATTTACCTCACTCAGACTTTACTGAACATGCTAACAATGTAACTTTATATTCATTATTAACGACTGGAAGACACACGTCTTGTTAGCAGTTAAGCGATTAAATACTTAGCCATCTAAACGCTTACACTTACATATATCCTGCTTTTAAACCTAGCGCAAGTTATTTAAGCCTGTTTTTCGTACGATATGTCGTGGTATTGCTCTTTATCAAAGATTTTAATAAAAACAAAAACAGCTGTTTAAACGCAAAGTCACTTGTGAATATTTATGGTGTTAAGTTGCATTGTTATTCGCAATGCTAGGTACTGACTTTGTAAGAGTGGGATTAATTGATTGGATTAATTAATATTGTTGTTTGTTGCTAATTGGCAAAGAAGTCAATAAAGGATAATCTATGGCATTATAATTTATAGGGTAAGTGTCACCTTCGTGACATGATGTTAACTGCGCTTAAGAATAAGAAAGAGAATAATGAAATTACTAAGCCTGTATTTATCAACTATTTTAATGGCCTGTTCAGTCACTGCTGCTAATAGCGTGAGCTCGGCAGCAAATAATACACCTGACTATAATATGGTATTAATTGGCGACGGTTTAAAGATTTGTAGCTCAATTGATATTCGGTTCTGCACCAGCAAAGATGTATTTACGGATGCAGCTAAAGGCACCACTAAATTTGGTTTAACGAGTGACAATATCAAAAATGTTGCTCTGGCAGATTTTTGGGGCGAGCAACGTATTATCGAACAACAACAAGTTATAGCGTTGCTGCAGCATATTGCCAATCGCTTAAACAACGAACTGATAACTGAGCGTGAATTACTGCGTTATTTTCGCGGTGCTGATGTTGAAGTTGACGGCGTTTGGATATCAGGTCGAGTGGTTTATGCTGCGTTAACCGATCGCGAAATCAATTTTGTTTTTGACCAATTACAAGTGTTGGTGCCAACAGATACAAATAAACGCAATAATGACCGTAAAAAAGAATATGCCGATTTAAGTCAAACCACAGACCGATTCTCAGTAGAAATTTATAGTAAAATTGTCGAGTTAGCACGCCAAGTAGCAGGGCCACTGCGCAAACCAAGAATTTTGGTCGTTACAGCTGGCGCTAGAGACCCTTTTGCTGATGTAGACTTTTATACTAATTTATTTACAGAAGCGGGGGCAACGGCAAGTTGGTTTCCTATTAATGCAGCTTATCAAATAGCGCAACAGCAGCGAGATACTGATAAAACAGCTTGTAAACAATTACCGCAATTGTTAGCCGAATATCACGGCAGTTATCAGCGGCAACGGGTTTATCCGCAGTTAATGGCAGAATTAGAAACATTCTGCCAAGCGGGTACAGAAGCTGCAGTCAACCAGTTAAAACGTGCAGATGCTATTTTTATTGCCGATGGAAAGCCAAGTCAGATTATTCAAGCTTTGCGTTTACAAGATGGTTCTGCCTCAGCTGAGTTACAACAGCTAGATCGCATGGTTAAAGCTGGCCATATTATATTAGCAGCCAATAGCCGAGCGTCAGCAGCATTGTCTGGTCGCAGCTACCAAGGCATTCGAACCCCCATGCTAACTAATGGTGACAGTTATAGTGCTATGCAATTTGGTGCTTTTGACCTGCCAGCACCAGAAGGGGGCTGTGATAAGGACCAAAGTTGTATAAATGGCTTAGCCGAGCATCATTTAACCTTTAATAGCCAAGGTGGCTTAGGCTTATTTCCGTGGGGCGTGCTGGATAGTCAATTATCTGAACAAGGTAGGCAGGGTCGTATGATTCGCTTATTACACGACAGCCAAAGCCAATTTGGTTTTGGTATCGATGAAAACACCGCTTTACTAGTGAAACTACAAGCAACGGCCGATAATGAGCAAGTCATTCAATTTAAAGTATTAGGTGAAAATGGCGTTTTCCTGGTTGATAATCAGAGTACTGAAACAACAGGTGAGGGGGGTAATTTAACCCTGAAACAAGTAACAACACATTATTTAACTCGTGATGATACAGCTGAATTAAAGCAGGGTTTGCTCAGAACTCAATTTGCAGACTGGAAATTTGCACCCAATACCATGCAAATGCCAATGTTAGTTTCAGGAGATATTTTTGAGCGTGATAATTATCGTCAATTGGCGCAATTATTATGTTTAACCCAAAGCCGCCAAGCAGATGGTAAAGCGGTGCGAGTAGGGCAAGGTCATGCTATAACTTTATATAAAGATCATAGTTCGCATACTCGTCAAGGGGTATACCGTCAACAAGGTGCAGAGGTACAATACTGTTCTTATCGCAATGTTCTGGTCGATATTCAGCCAATAATATAAACTGTAGTGGGTTTTTACTTACTAAAGTTAAGCGCTGATGCAGAGTCCAGTTCACCCGCAAATTAGAGCTTTGGCCCATTGGATCCGCCAATGGGGCAAGCTTAGATCAGCAATATCTTGTTTATTCATTATTGCGTGCTTTGCTGCGGCTATAAGTACCGCAGCCAGTGTGGTTTCAACTAATCAGATAGACTGGAACCTGGTTAAAGGCTCAATGCTTTTAGCTGTTGTGCTGGGGCCAATATTTATCGCGTTTATGTTTTATTTAGTGTTGCATCTTGATGCGGCTTTATCTTATTTACAAGATTCAGCTCATCAAGAGCGCTTACTAAATGAAAGTATGCAAGACAATATTCGCCAGTTAAATTATGAAATAGAAGAACGAAAAAAAGCGTTTCAGGCTAAGCGCCGTGCTATTGATGAGTTGCGACGAGAAATAGCAGAACGAAAAAAAGCCCAGACAGAACTCGATGACCAAGCCTTATTAATCCGCTCTATTGTCGATAGCTCGCCCGATTTATTTTATTACCGTGATGAAACTGGCCGATTTGCTAGCTGTAATAAAATGTTTGAAATTATTATGGGTAAAACAGCATCTGAATTAATAGGCTGTTATCCAGCAGAAATATTTGCCGCTGATAGTGCCCAAGCCGCCATTTTAACTGAGCAGCAAGAGGTATCACGCTTACGCACAGAGTTAATTTTAGATGTTGAGTTTATAAAAGATAATGGTCAATTGTTGTGGCTAGAAGTACGCAAAGTGCCTTTTTATGATAAACAAGGCCGTTATATAGGCTTATTAGGCTTTGGTCGTGACATCACATCACGTAAATTAGCCGAACAAGCCTTAGAAAAAGCCTACTTGGATAAAGGTAAGTTTATCGCCACATTAAGTCATGAATTACGCACCCCTCTTAATGGTGTCGTTGGCTTAAGCCGGCGTCTATTACAAAGCGATTTAGATAATCAGCAACATGCTTGGGCTAATACTATTTTTAGTAGTGCTGAAACCTTGGGTAATATTTTTAACGATATTATCGATTTAGATAAAATAGATCGCCAAGATTTAGATATTGTTGAACAAAGTATCTCGCTAAGTCAGTTTGTTAGTGATATTGCCAACTTTGCTGAATTACTCTGTCAGCAAAAAGGTCTGGAGTTTAAGTTAGATATAACCAGCAATACCGATTACTACCTAACATTAGATCCTACTCGGCTACGGCAAATTTTGTGGAACCTTATAAATAACGCGGTTAAATTTACCGCTACAGGTAGTATTACCCTGCACTGCGATTTGGATATAACCACGCCAGCACTTAACTTCGATATTATTGATACCGGCATTGGTATCGACCCTGACGAACAAACGCGTATTTTTGATATGTATTATAAGTCGCAAGATGGCCGACGGTTAAGCATAGTAGGCTCAGGCATAGGTTTATCGGTATCTAAAGCCCTAATTGAAGCTATGAAGGGTAGTATTGAATTAACCAGTACTATGGGCCAAGGCAGCCGTTTTAGTCTGTGTATTCCAACCCAAATTACAGCCAAGCCAGAAGAGGTTGTTGTCAGTTGTCCAGCCTTAACTATTTTATTGATTGAAGATATTCCGCTTAATGCCGATATTGCTATCGCCTTATTAGAACAACGTGGCCATTCAGTATTGCACGCAGAAACCGGTGAAGATGCGCTAGCCTTGTTAGATACCGAAGATGATATTGATTTAGTGCTGCTGGATATGCAATTACCCGATATGGAAGGGACTGAGATTGCTAAATTTATTCGCAGCGAAGCGCATTTGAAAAACTTACCCATCATTGTTTTAAGCGCCAATGTGCGCAAAGCCGAGCAGCAATTAGCCGGGATTAAAATTGATGGTTCGCTAGCCAAACCTTTAAATACCAGTAAATTAGATAATAAATTAGCTCAGTTATTTTCACCTAGTGCGGTTAAGTTTAGTCAACAAAAGCAAGAGTTTAACCATAATCTAGAACAGCAGATATTAAATAAATACATTATAAATGATTATATAGCCTCGCTAGGTAAGGCTTCGGTGAAGCGCAGTGCATTATTATTTGCCCAGTTGTTTCCGGGGTATATGAATAAACTCTTAGAAGCCGCCATTCAGCAACGACCAGCAGAACTAAAAGACGCGGCACATACGCTTAAAGGTGCGGCTGCAACAGTTGGTTTAATGTGGGTACAACAACAAGCGGCTAAATTAGAAGACGAGCAGATAAATTGGCAAGGTTTAGAACGGCAATTAGCAGACTTTCAGTTAGAAACAGAGCAGCACATGGCTGCTCTGGAAGAATATATAGAACAATTTTAAAACTATTACTTTTCTAACTTACCAACAAAGCGGTAACCTTCACCATGGATAGTGCTGATTAACTCTGGGCTTTCCACGTCTGATTCGAAGTGTTTACGAATACGGCGGATAGTCACATCGACAGTACGATCATTCGGACGTAAATCACGGCCAGTCATATGGCGAATTAATTGCTCACGGTTAAAAATTTTACCTGGGGTATCAAGCATTAAACGTAAAGCGCGATATTCACCTTTAGGTAAACGACGAGCAACGCCTTTAGGTGAAGTTAAATTACGGCTGTTTTCGTCTAGCGTCCAACCATTAAACTTAACCACACTTTTATGCTCTTCAACAACGGGTTGAGCAACAGTACGATTCAATAAATTACGGGCACGGATAGTTAATTCACGTGGGTTAAAAGGCTTAGTTAAATAATCATCAGCACCAATTTCCAATCCTAAAATGCGGTCAACTTCACTGTCGCGGCCGGTTAAGAATATTAAACCTATATTTTCTTTCTGACGCAGTTCACGCGCCAAAATCAAACCATTTTTACCTGGTAAATTAATGTCCATTACCACTAAGTTAACCTTAGTATCGGCTAACCGTTGATTCATTTCCTCGCCATTCACCGCCTCGATGACTTCATAACCTTCACCTTGGAATAAATTAACCAGATTTAGGCGAGTTACTTCTTCGTCTTCGACGATAAGGATCACGGGTGTTTGCATGAAATAAGGACCTTTTATGTAAAAGTAGTGAATTTAATGATAATGTGATGCTTTATAGATGACATCTAGTTGTCAAATAATACGTAATTATAACCACCAGTGCAATTGTTAACAAGTTATTTGTTAACAATTGACTGAAATGGCATCAAAGTATTGAAATGTATGCGAATAAATTATTCAGAACAACGAGTTTTACTGCTTGAAAGCCTGATAAATAGTAAAGCCATTAGCTTTAGCTTTAATCTCAACTTGTTTAAAACACTGTTGTAATATAGGCAAATATTGTAAATGGCTATTCGCTACTATGGTCAGGCTACCTTTGTTAATTAACCGCTGCGCGCTTTGCTGAATAAATTGTTCAGCTATTGCGTAATTAGTTTTAATCCCGGTATGAAATGGCGGGTTGCTAACAATCGCAGCAAATTGTGCTGGGTTATCAGGTATACCATCAGCAGTAATAACAGTACCAGTTAATTCATTAGCCTGTAATGTCAGCTTTGTCGCTTCGGTAGCCAAGGTACTTATATCAGAGCAATATAAATCAATATTTGGCTTAGTGAGTTTTAATACTGCACCAATGACGCCATTTCCACAGGCGAAGTCGAGTACTTTACCATGACTAATGGCGGGTAAATTTGCTAATAATAATGCTGTGCCAATATCTAATTTACCATGGTTAAACACCCCAGGCAGAGAATAAATGGTTAAATTTTTATCGGCAATATTAATGTTAAAGCTGCTGGCGGTTGTGGCTTTTATAGCAGCAAAGTCACCGTGCAGCATAAACCATAAACAATGTTTGGCATTATCTAATTTATTCGCGGCTAAGCCGAGTTTTTGGGCATGGCTAGCTAAGCTTTTTATGCCACCTTTGTTCTCACCAACTACAAAGACATGGCTATTAACATCAATAGCGGTTTTAAGCTGGGCTAAGGTTAAGTCGAGTTGTTCTTTACTTTTAGGGTAAAAGATAACAATGGTATCAAAAGGTTGGCTAAACTTAGGCTTAGCATCAAACAGCAATTCAATCGATGGATGCTGCCATTGGTTAGCTACGGCTTTGTCGGTACTAAAGCAGCTAAGGCTTAAGTCTGCACCGCTTGCTAACAGTTGTGAGCCAAGTTCGTCGGCAACGGGCTCTACAATAAGTACTCTGCCGCGTAAATCATTTATATTGCGTAATACTAGCTGACTGCTATTGGCTAACATCTAGCTTTCCTTTTTATACATAAGATCCCAAACACCATGACCTAACCGCTGGCCGCGCTGTTCAAATTTGGTTAAAGGCCGATGCTCTGGGCGCTCTACATAGTCGTTGCTGGTAGACATATTACTAAAGCCTGCTATTGGCTGCATCACTTCTAGCATATATTCAGCATAGTTTTGCCAATCAGTTGCCATATGGAACACACCACCAGGCTTAAGTTTTCTTTGCACTAAGCTGGCAAATTCAGTTTGGACAATCCGTCTTTTATGATGGCGTTTTTTATGCCAAGGATCAGGGAAAAACAATTGCACGGTGTCCAAGCTATTATCAGCAATACTGTGTTCAAGAATTTCTACAGCATCATGCTGAAAAACCTTTAAATTGGTAACATTACGCGCTTGGGCAGTGGCTAAACAGGCACCGACACCTGGACGATGCACTTCAATACCAATAAAATCTTTATCAGCAGCATCTGCCGCCATTTGTACCAGTGATTGCCCCATACCAAAGCCAATTTCTAATACCCGAGGCTTATCGCGACCGAACACTTGTGTTAAATCAAAAGCCTCAGTTTGATATTGCAACCCGTAATCAGACCAGAAGTTATCTAAAGCATGTTGTTGGCCTTTAGTGAGCCTACCTTCGCGCAGTACAAAAGAGCGGATTTTACGCATGTAAGTTGGGGTGTCATTGTCTGTTGTAGCCAGCGTGCTTTTGCTATCTTTAGGCAGGCTGTCGCTCATGCTTTGTTTCGTACTGTCATTCATACGGGGCTCCGAATATAGGTTAATTCAGCTATTATCCTTGTATTAATCGATTAGCTCAACCTTGTTTAGAGTTGGCAACGCTGTTTTAGCTACTTATACTGCTGCCATTAATTGTTAATAGGGCTAAAAGTTGCAAAAACAAGATGCACAATGGTTTTCAGATCAAGTTGTTAGTTGGTATCACCTGCATGGTCGCAAGCAGTTACCCTGGCAGCTCGATACAAGCCCCTATAAAACCTGGTTAAGTGAAGTGATGTTGCAACAAACCCAAGTTGCCACTGTGATCCCATATTTTCAGCGCTTTATTCAGCAGTACCCCAATATCACAGCATTAGCACAAGCGCCGTTAGATCATGTGCTGCACTTGTGGACCGGCCTGGGTTATTACGCTCGTGCCCGCAATTTGCATAAAGCCGCCAATATCATTCTTGAGCAATATAACGGTGAATTTCCCCAGCAGTTTGAGCAAGTGTTAGCCTTACCGGGGATAGGCCGCTCTACAGCCGGTGCGATTTTATCTTTATCCTTGCAACAGCATTGGCCTATTTTAGATGGTAATTGTAAACGGGTATTAAGTCGTTTTGCCGCAATAGATGGCTGGCCTGGCAATAAAGCCGTTGAGCAACAATTATGGCAACTTGCAGAGCAAGTCACGCCAGAGCAGGATGTTACCGCGTTTAATCAAGCCATGATGGACTTAGGCGCAACGCTGTGTACTAGATCTAAACCACGTTGTGTTGATTGCCCATTAAAATTACATTGCCAAGCTGCACTTAAAGGTGAGCAAGCATTGTTTCCCGGTAAAAAACCGAAAAAAACCATACCAGAACGACAAAGCTATTGGTTGATTATAGAACATAACACCCAAGTGTTATTAGTTCAGCGACCTGCCAGTGGTTTATGGGGCGGTTTGTATGGCTTTTTAGAGTTTGATAGCGCCGAGTTACGCCAGCAATATTGTGATCTTAATGCCTTTAAAGCCCAACAATTTGAAGATATGCCTGCATTTAGGCATACTTTTAGTCATTTTCATTTATGGATCCAACCGCAGCGTTTAATACTGGCGCAATTCCCCAGTAGCGTGCAGCAATCTGCGGCAACTTGGTTTACAATGGGTGCTATACCTACAGTTGGCTTGTCGGCTCCGGCTAAGCAGCTGTTTTTACAAATTTCGTCTTAAACTTCAATAGCCTTAATAACTTCAACAACATCAGGATAATTTACATGAGTCGTACTGTTTTTTGTCAACACCTTAAAAAAGACGCCCCAGGTTTAGATTTTCAACCCTATCCAGGTGAGCTAGGTAAAAAAATATTTAATGAGATAAGTAAAGAAGCTTGGGCTAAGTGGATGTCGAAGCAAATTATGCTGATTAACGAAAATAAGCTTAATATGATGAACCAAGAGCATAGAGCCTATTTAGAGCAGCAAATGGAAGCCTATTTATTTCAAGGCGAAGACATTAAAATTGAAGGCTATAAGCCAGTACAAAAGTAGTGTTAGTACACTGTTTTACCCGCTAAGTTCAGTGCTAAGTTAAGTGCTTAGTTAAGCGCTATAAATAGCACTGTGTTAGCTACTTGTTTTATTTTCAATAAACACCCTTTATTCAGGTTACTTCTAAGGAAACTATGGCGCGTCGCTTACCACCGCTAAATGCTCTTAAAGCTTTTGAAACGGCTGCTCGCCATTTAAGTTTTACCAAAGCTGCAGAAGAGATGTATGTTACTCAAGCTGCTATTAGCCATCAGATTAAAGCACTGGAAGAGCATTTGGGCATAAAGCTATTTATGCGTAAAAACCGCTCTTTATTATTAACTGAAGAAGGTCAAAGCTATTTTTTAGATATAAAAGATATTTTTATTCAGTTATATGAGTCCACAGAAAAACTACTGGCTCGAGGTGCTAAAGGTTCATTAACCGTTAGTTTGCAGCCGAGTTTTGCCATCCAATGGTTAGTGCCGCGATTAAATCAGTTTTCTGAGCAACACCCTGATATCGATGTGCGCATTAAAGCCGTGGATTTAGATGAAGGCTCGCTAACCGATGATGTTGATATCGCCATTTATTATGGCCGTGGTAATTGGCGTAATTTACATGCTGATAAACTGCACCCAGAATATTTGCTACCGGTATGTTCGCCATTATTACTTACCAGCGGGAAAAAGCTTTCTGAACCGTCCGATCTTAAGCATCATAATTTACTCCATGATGGTTCACGCCGGGCGTGGAAAGCTTGGTTTACTAGCCAAGGTTTAAAGCAATTCAATGTTAATCAAGGGCCTATCTTTAGCCATTCATCTATGGTGTTGCAAGCGGCTATTCATGGCCAAGGTGTGGCATTGGCGCATAACGTATTAACCCGGCCTGATATTAATTCTGGCCGTTTAATTGTGCCTTTTAATCATGTCTTAATTAGTAAAGATGCTTATTACTTAGTCTGTCGCGAAAGTCAGTCTGAACTGGGTAAAATTGCCGCATTTCGTCAATGGATGATGGACATGGTGGAGATTGAAAAAAATGCCTTTGCTGAGCAACAATTTACTAATGCCGTTGCCATTGATTAGTACGCCAAACCAGCCAATAGCACGTTTAATACTGGCCCATGGTGCCGGCGCGGGTGCCGACAGTGAGGTAATGCAGCAATTGGCGGCTGCACTGGTGGCCGAGCAAATAGAAGTCATTAGATTTAATTTTCCGTATATGCAACGTCAATTAACGTTGGGTCGTAAAAGCTTTCCTGATAAAATGCCGCTGTTACTAACGGCAATGCAAGCGCAAATACAGCAATGCACCACTGAGCTACCCTTATTTATTGGTGGTAAATCGCTGGGTGGTCGTGTTGCAAGTTTAATAACCGAACCATCTTGTCAAGTAAGTCAGCGGCGTGTGTTGGCTAACTTTGCTTTTGGTTATCCGTTTCATGCACCCAACAAGACAGTTTGGCGCACTGAGCATTTTACTCGCTTAGAAAGACCGATGCATATTATTCAAGGCGAGCGTGATGCCTTTGGTAATAAGCAAGAGTTAGCGGATAAAGCGTGGCCAGGGGTAACTATGGATTGGCTGCCTGATGGCGATCATGATTTTAAACCGCGTAAGGCCAGTGGTTATACTCAAGCAGAACTTATTGTATTAAGTGCGCGATTATGTCGAGAGAAAATAGATGAAATACTTCTGGCAAATTAGTCAAAGCCTCACCGCATTATATGGCGCTGCTGTGGTCGGTTTTGCCGCCGCTTTAATGCATTTATGGCAAGGCGATATAACCAGCCAAGGGTTAGCGCGAGTGCTCAGTGCCATAGCTATGCTAGCATTTCACTGTTTAGCATTAATGGTTTTAAATATACAATCTAGTCAGAAGAAACTCAGTCGGTTAGTCGCTATATTGTGGCATTTAGGCTTAATTTGCTTTGTTTGGACGTTATTGGCGGGAGTTTTTTTCTTGCCGTTTTATTTTTCGCAATTGGCACCTATTGGTGGCCAGTTGCTTATAGTTGCTTGGCTATTATTAGCGTTTTCAGCCTGGCAGCGGAGTTAATATGAAACAGTTATTATTATATTGCCGTGCTGGGTTTGAAAAAGAATGTGCAGCAGAAATTCAAGATCAAACAGCAAAACACAATGTGTTTGGTTTTTGTAAGTTAACCGCAAATAGTGCTTTTGTTATTTTTGAAGCTTACGATGCAAACGAATTAGCTAAATTTTATAGCGACTACGATTTTAATAAATTTATTTTTATTCGTCAGTGGTGTTTATTACAAGCAGATCTACTTAGCTTTGAACCAACTGATCGTATTGCAGCGGTGCTTGAAGCGGTATTAGCCGCTGAATTAACTGGGCTGGGCGAACTTAGAGTTGAATATCCTGATACTAATGACGGTAAAACCTTATCTACTTTAGCCCGTAAATTAACTGTGCCATTGCGCCAAGCGTTAAGACAAGCTGGCGTATTGTTAGCCAGAGAAAATAAACGCGCACCCGTATTACATTTACTGCTTATTAGTGGCCAGCAAGGTTATGTTGGTATTTCTTATGCGGAAAATAATAGCCCGTTAGAAAACGGCATTATGCGCTTAAAGTTTCCAAATGAGTCGCCAAGTCGCAGTACCTTAAAGTTAGAAGAGGCCTTTATTCAGTTTATCCCTAAGGATGAATGGGAAAACCGTTTAAGCAGTGGTATGCGCGCAGTAGATTTAGGGGCTTGCCCAGGCGGTTGGACGTATCAGTTAGTTAAACGCAGCATGATGGTTGTCGCTATTGATAATGGCCCAATGGCCCAATCTTTAATGGATACCGGCCAAGTTAAACACTTAATGATTGATGGCTTTAAATATGAGCCACAAAAACAAAATGTCTATTGGTTAGTCTGCGATATGATTGAACAACCCAAGCGTGTGGCAGATCGCATTGCGGATTGGATCATTAATAAATGGTGCCAAGAAACTATTTTTAATCTTAAGTTACCAATGAAGAAGCGTTATGAAACGGTACAAGAAATTTTAGCGAACTTTGAGCAGCGCTTACAAACAGCAGGCATCAAATATCAATTACAAGTAAAACACTTGTACCATGACCGAGAAGAAGTCACAGTACATGTGCGTAATTTAACTATCCGCTAAAACGCTTAGTCTTCAGTTAATGCCAGTTTCAGCCATACCATACGGTGATCTGAACTGGCATTACGTGAACTTACCAACTCATAACCTGCTTCATCTTTTGCCGGCCAAAACACACCGCTATTTTTAACCGTAAAACCTAACTTAGACGGTAATACATAATCAGCCCGCATGCGCCAAGCGGCGGTATGATAAGCTGCGACTGGGTTATCTGGAGTGTGTTCTGCAGCACCATTACTTTTCGGTGTTAAGCTATTATTAACCTTTAAGTGATTGACTAAACCCGATATAGCACTATTAATTGCATCACCTTCTTTATCAACAGAAGCATTCTGGTCGCCCATAATCACAAAACGAACACTTTTATCTAATCCACCTTTAACACCCTTATCATCATAAATATAATCAGCTTTACCGCTAGTAATGTAATCAGACCAAAACCGAATTTCATCATGGTTACGCTTAACATTGCGTTTTTCAGCACCATCAAAAGCGGGCGGTGTAGGGTGGCTTGCTAAAATATGGACAATTTTATTATTAATAGTAAGCGGGATATCCCAGTGGCTTTTCGAAGACAGCGGAAATTGTGCCCAAGCTTCCGTACTGTACCAAGCACTGCCATCAGCTTTTGTAGTTGGCATAAAATTAGGCATATCTTGCCATTTAAAATGTTGAAATGTGCGTATCTGCTGAGTATTAATAGGATATTTTGATAATAGCACCATGCCATATTGGCCAGGATAAAAGCCAAACCCCCAAGCATCAGCACCGATATTACTGGCTTTACCATCATTATCTAAATCAAAAGAACTAGGTTGCCCGGTATTTACCGTACTGTAATAAAAATAAGGATAATCAATAGCCTTTGCTTGGCCTTGGGCCTGATTTAAATAGTGCTTAATAAAGGCTTTAATGCCTTGCTCAGGATCGGCTATATAATCAAATTCGTTAAGTAGTAATACATCTGGCCGCACTAATTGAATAATATGAGCAATATTGCGAATTTGGCTATGCTGACCCTCTTTTAGTAACTTAGCTAAGACAGTGCTATCACCGGTTTCACCTCTAGGTAAATAATTTTGCGCTTCCATACTGACATTAAAGGTAGCAAAGGTGAGGTCAGTGGCAGACGCGGGCATACAAACTCCAAGGCTAATGATTACAGCGCTACAGTATTTTGTTAAAAAATAATGATTAATAAAATACCAGCAACGGCAAAAAAGTTTTTTCATAATAATAATTTATTGGCGAACGGGCCGTTAATAATAAGGTTGCATGACAATAAAAACCAGTAGTAGCAGGCTTATGTATTAAACAAACAATAAACTGCTGTAAATTTCTACAAATATTTTTTTGCTGACTACGCATGTAACAGTTGATTATGTTACACTTATATTTCAGCGGCCTAAGACAATAGATTGGGTAAAAAGTTCCCTCAGCTCTTAAAAGATCGCATAGGCGTAAAAAATTTGTAATATAAGTTTGTTAATCTTATCGCTCAGATTAAATACGTCGGCTGTATTTAATTAGAATTAGATAAATACCTACAACTACCAGGTGAAAAAACGATATGAAAGTTAAACATTTAGCGTTGGCAGTTACTTTAGCTCTTGGCGTACCTAGCCTTGCGATAGCAGACGATGTGTCATCCTCTATTCGTGGCAACATTGTTACATCTTCAGGTCAAGTAGCACCTAAAGCAAGAATTGAAATAGTACACGTTCCAACAGGTACGCGTAATATTGCGGTTTCAAACGACTCAGGCTCTTTCTCTAGTACCGGTTTACGTGTTGGTGGCCCTTACACTATTACTATTACTAGTGATCAAGGTGCTAAAACTTACAATAATGTTTTCTTAACCCTTGGTGAAGCGTTGCGTTTAAACGCAGAATTAGAATCAACTCAACAAGTTGAACGTATCGCGGTAACAGGTAGTTCGTTAGCTTTAAGTAATAACACTGGTAGCAGCAGCTACTTTGGTGCTGGTGCTATTGAAAACGCACCAACCTTTAACCGCGACTTAAAAGAAGTTGCGCGTATGAACCCATATGCCAACATGTTGCCAGGTGAAGGCGCTCCATTAAGTATTGGTGGTGTTAACCCTAAATTTAACAGCGTTTCAATAGACGGTGTTGGTGTTAATGATGACTTCGGTTTAAATAGCAACGGTTATCCAACCCAGAGCTCACCTGTTTCTATCGATGCTATCGATCAAATCGCTGTTGATGTAGCACCATTTGATGCCAGTGAAGGCGGTTACTCTGGTGGCCGTATTAACGCGGTAACAAAATCAGGTACTAACGAAGTTCATGGCTCGTTAACTTACGAAAAAATGTCTGATTCATGGGCAGGTACACCAAAAGATCCAAATAGCGGTAGAGATGTTACGTTAGATTATAAACGTGACACCTATAGCGTTACTTTAGGTGGTCCAATTGTTAAAGATGAATTGTTTTTCTTCTTAGCCTACGAAAAATCAACTCAGCCAAGCAGTGTTGAATACGGCCCAGCTGGCGCTGGCGCGGCAAGTGATAGTAAAATCACCTTAGCTGAATATGATCGAATTAAAGAAATAGCTAGTCGTGTTTACGGTGTTGATGCCGGTGAGTGGAACTCTTCTCCAGATACTGAAGATAAAAACTTATTAGTTAAATTAGACTGGAACATTAACGATGACCACCGTGCCGCATTTACCTACAATTTAACTGAAGGTAATAACGTTCGTAACCAAAGTAGTAATAACGGTACGTTGCAACTTGATACTAACTGGTATAACTATCTGCAAAATATGGACTTATATAAGTTTTCATTGTTTTCAGATTGGAATGCAGACTTATCAAGCGAGCTTTATTTTAGCTATAAAGAAGTTGATACCATCTCTGATTTAAAAACTAAAGCTTTTGGTGATATTAGTATCCGTGCTTCTTCAGGTACGTTAAATTTTGGTCCAGACTTTAACCGCCATGCGAATGCGCTTAGTAACCAAGATATGAAAATTGGTGCTAAATTTACTTACTTAGTTGGCGATCACCAATTGAAATTTGGTGGTGAGTATAACAAGTTAGATATCTTTAACTTATTTGTGCGTAACTCTTTAGGTTCATGGAGCTTTGGCTCTATCGAAGACTTTGAAAACAAAGTTGCCAGCAGTCTGCAATATGAAAATGCTTATACTAATGTCGTGAATGACGCTGCTGCAGAATTCAGTTTAAGTAGCATGAATGCCTATATCCAAGATAACTGGTATGTAAGCGATGATATCGAGTTAGGTTTAGGCTTGCGTTACGAGCGTTATATGGTGAGTGATAAGCCAACCTTGAACGAAAATTTCTTACGTCGTTATGGTTATAGCAACCAAGAAAACTTAGATGGCTTAGATATCGTATTACCACGTGTGGATGTGAAGTGGTTAGCTACTGATGATCTTACTGTACGTGGTGGTTTTGGCCGCTTTTCTGGTGGTAAACCAAATGTGTGGATCTCTAACTCATTCTCAAATGACGGTTTCACTTTAGTTCAGTTTGATCGTAACTCAGTGTCAGAAAGTGAATATTTACAAAATGTGGATATTACTGGCGTACCTGACGCTGTTAAAGGTTCTTTAGTTGCAGGTGATGGTGATACCAACAGTATCGATCCCAACTTCAAAATGCCATCTGACTGGATTGCTCGTGTCGGTTTTGACTATATAATCGATATCCCTGTATTAGGCGATAATTTTGGTTGGAGCGCAGAAGTTATGCGCAAGTGGATGACCGATAATAGCCAGTGGCAAGATATTTCTCGTTGTGTCAGTGGTCAAACAGCTGCAGGCGTTAATATCTATAGACCTTGTGATCCAACAGCACCTAGCGATCACTACGACATCATGCTAACCAATGAAAGTAAAAACGGTAAAGCATGGATCTGGAACACCTCTTTAGCCAAAAACTGGGATAGCGGTGTGAGTTTATATGCTAGCTACACCAATCAAAATATTGAAGAAGGTACCCCAGGTACTTCGTCAACTGCATCATCAAACTATAAATACAATATTGTTAAAGATCGTAACGTTGAAGAAATTGGTACTGCTGACTATGAAGTAGAGCACAGCTTAAAAATTACTTTAGGCTACACGCACGAAATATTCGCTGGTTACGACTCTAAGTTTAACTTGTTCTTCCAGCGCCGTTCAGGCAATCACTTCAGTTATGTTATGGGTTTATTCCGTGATACAGACTTTGGTGACCAAGATGGTTCAGCGCGCTTAAACCGTTCAAGTGGTTACTTAGCGTATATCCCAACAGGACCAAATGATCCTAACTACAGCCCAGAAAGCAGCATCGATTTTGACCAGTTAATGGCCAATATTAAAGCCGCGGGTTTAGAAGGTTATGCCGGTGGTTTCGCACCTAAAGGTTCAGGTACTTCACCTTGGATTACGACATTAGATTTCCAATTCCAACAAGATTTACCAGGCTTCTTTGAAGGCCATAAAGGTACTTTCTACTTCACCGTAAATAACTTACTTAACTTAATCGATAGCGATGCTGGTAAAGTAAGACGTGAGCAGTTTACTAACAAAAGCTTAGTTGACTTTGGTGGCTTAGATAGCGAAGGTCGTTATATCTACGAAACACCATTTGGTGGTTTCGATGCTAACAACGGTTCTAAGTTTGAAGCGGAAGAATCTACTTGGCGCTTAAAAATGGGTCTTAAATACCGTTTCTAAGTTTATTTAGCCTAAATAATGCAATGCCCGCCTAATGCGGGCATTTTTTTATTTATATATGAATCAAAATTAGCCATAATTGCCAGCTAATTTAAACAGCGTGGAATTGAAGTGGGTAAACACACTATTATAGCTATTGCTGGTGCTTCGGCATCAGGAAAAAGCCTTTTTGCTTCTACTGTCTATCAAGAGTTAGTAGCAGAACTGGGTTGTGAGCGCATAGCCATTATCTCGGAAGATGCGTATTATCGCGATCAAAGCCACTTATCAATGGCACAACGTGTACTTACAAACTACGACCATCCCAGTGCATTTGAACACCAATTATTAGCCAGTCATTTATTAGCGTTACGTGATGGCCAAGCGGTTAAAGTACCGCAATATAGTTATACCTTGCATACCCGAACCGAAGAAACATTGTTAGTCCAACCGGCTAAAGTTATTTTAGTGGAAGGCATCCTATTATTAACCGACAAGCATTTACGCCGTCAGTTTGATATTACCGTATTTATGGATACGCCTTTAGACGTGTGTTTATTACGCCGTATGAAGCGAGATTTAGAAGAGCGCGGTCGCAGCATAAGCTCTGTGGCAGAACAATATGAAAATACCGTACGTCCGGCTTTTTTCGAATTTATTGCACCTTCTAAACAATATGCCGATCTTGTCGTTACCCGTGGTGGTAAAAACCAAATCGCTATCGAT
Organism: Rheinheimera salexigens; assembly: GCF_001752395.1. Lineage (NCBI taxonomy): Bacteria > Pseudomonadati > Pseudomonadota > Gammaproteobacteria > Chromatiales > Chromatiaceae > Rheinheimera > Rheinheimera salexigens. Next base: position 1,295,648 of record NZ_MKEK01000001.1, read on the forward strand.
ATTATTAAAACAAAAATTCGCCAGTTACTCGCGGAAAAATAATTAGGATCTAACTTATGATGGGTTTAGTCGGCATTATTGTCTTGTTACTTATTGCTTATGCAGCATCTACACATCGTAGCAAAATTAATTGGCGTACGGTGGGTGGGGCTTTTGCTATCCAGCTACTAATTGGTGCTTTTGTTCTGTATGTCCCTTTTGGTCAAGATGTGTTGTATAGTATATCAACCTTTGTTACCGATATTATCAGTTATGCAACCGACGGTATTGAGTTTTTATTTGGTGATATTGGTCGTAAATCACAAGGCTTTATTTTTGCCATCCATGTCTTAACCATTATTATCTTTTTCTCTTCATTAATCGCAGTGTTGTATCATATCGGTATTATGACATGGGTGATCAGGATTATAGGTGGTGGTTTACAAAAGCTACTTGGCACTAGTCGCCCAGAATCAATGTCAGCAGCGGCCAATATTTTTGTTGGCCAAACCGAGGCACCTCTAATAGTACGGCCTTTTATTCCTACCATGACCCGCTCTGAACTTTTTGCGGTAATGGTCGGTGGTTTAGCTTCTGTTGCTGGCTCTGTTATGGCTGGCTATGCAGGTCTTGGTATAGAGTTAAAATACCTTATTGCCGCAAGTTTTATGGCTGCACCAGGCGGCTTTTTAATGGCCAAGTTAATTTTGCCTGAAACTGAACAAACCAAAAATGAATTAGCAGAAATAAATGCTGAAACTCAACATACTAATTTAATAGATGCTGCAGCTGCCGGCGCCTCAAGTGGTATGCAGCTAGCATTGAATGTTGGCGCTATGCTGTTAGCTTTTGTTGGTTTAATCGCCTTAGTCAATGGAACTATTGGTGGTATTGCTGGTTGGTTTGGTATTGAAGGTTTAACCTTACAAGTGATTTTTGGCTATGTATTCCAGCCATTAGCTTATATTTTAGGGGTCTCTTGGGAAGAAGCACGGTTTGCCGGTAGTTTCATTGGTCAAAAATTAGTAATTAATGAATTTGTTGCTTACTTAGATTTTATGCAAGTCAAAGAGCAATTAAGCGCCCATACCCAAATTATTGTGACCATTGCTTTATGTGGCTTTGCTAACTTTTCTTCTGTTGCAATTTTATTAGGTGGCTTGGGCGGTATGGCACCAAGTCGTCGTGCTGATATTGCTGAGTTAGGTTTAAAAGCCTTACTTGCAGCAACATTAGCAAACTTGATGAGCGCTGCAATTGCCGGCGTCTTCTTTAATTTAGGCTAGGCTGAATAAGCCAACAAACAAACAGGTCTTTTATATGACACAGCAAGTCCCAACGTTAGATATAAGACGGTTTGCCACCGACAAAGAAAACTTTGTTGCCGAAATTGGCAAGGCCTACACTGAATTTGGATTTTGTGGCATTAGTGGTCACGATGTTTCCGATCAAGTAGTAGATAATACTTATGCTGCAATTAAAGCGTTTTTTGCTTTACCAACAGAGGTAAAAGCGAAATACCATAAAACGGGTCAGGGTGGCGCGCGCGGTTATACCGCGGTTGGGGTAGAAAAAGCCAAAGACAGTAAGCATCCAGACTTAAAAGAGTTTTACCATGTTGGCCGTGAATACGAAGGTGCAGCACCGCATCCTAGTCTGTACCCTAATATTTGGCCAAGTGAAGTATTAGGCTTTAAAGATGCCACTTATACTTTATTTAGTAAGCTAGAGCAGTTAGGCCATACGGTATTAGAGGCCTTAGCGTTATTCCTAGGCCAAGAACAGCATTACTTTGCCGATAAAGTAAATTATGGCAATTCTATATTGCGGCCAATACATTATCCGCCCATTGTTGATACCAGCACCCAATCTATTCGCGCTGGTCAACATGAAGATATCAACTTGATAACTTTATTGGTTGGTTCTAATGAAGCCGGATTAGAAATTTTACGCCGTGATGGCAGCTGGTTACCGGTAACCACTATCGAAGGCACAATAGTGGTTAATATTGGTGATATGTTGCAGCGTTTAACCAATCATGTGTTGCCGTCAACCACTCATAGAGTAGTTAATCCAGCAGGAGTTGCAGCGGGTGAGCCTCGTTACTCAATACCGTTCTTTATGCATCCTAATCCAGATTTTGTTATTGATACATTATCTAGCTGTGTCAGTGCCGAAAACCCTAATCGCTACCCAGATCCAATAAGCTCTAATGATTACTTAATGCAGCGGTTAGAAGAAATTGGTTTATTAAAGCAAGGTTAGAAAAGTAAGGCGTGTAGTGAGTTAAATAAGCGAGATTGTTTTATAATGTTCTCTGTTATAGTTTTCTATTTATGCTTATTGACTGAAGGTTGAAACTCGCTATACTGCACGCCTTGTCTAATGCATTGCATAAATCATTAAACATATTGCTTTAATAAAAGCAGAGCAGATGTGGTGGAATTGGTAGACACGCAAGCTTCAGGTGCTTGTGCCCAAAAAGCGTGAGAGTTCGAGTCTCTCCATCTGCACCAAATTAACCGGCCTAAGCCGGTTTTTTTGTTTCTAGGCTTAGCCGCTTTTCTTAGCTAAGCTGCTAAAGTAGGCTAGCGTTTTAACTCAATCCGCCGAATAAAGTCTTCCACTATAATGTCGTATAACTTATTACCTAAGTGTAAGTCTTCAACGCCATCATCAATATTCGGGTTATCGTTTACTTCAATTACGTAAACATTATCGCCATCTTGTTTTACATCGACACCATATAAACTATCACCTATAGGCGCGCAGGCTTTAATGGCCGCTTGTAATACATGCAGCGGCACTTCGGCAACAGCACAGGTGGTAAAACCGCCACTTTGGGTTTTAGTTTTGCCGTGCATATATATTTGCCAATGATTTCGGGCCATAAAATATTTACAGGCAAAAATGGCCTGGCCATTTAATACGCCAATTCGCCAATCGTATTCAGTAAAAGTATAGCGCTGGGCTAAAATAATAGAGCTTTGAGCAAATAGAGCGGTGAGCTGAGTATTAAAATCGGTTAAGTTTTTTACTTTTACTACGCCACGAGAAAAACTGCCATCCGGTATTTTTAACACTAAAGGCAAGCCTAACGCATCTACTGCTCGGGCTAAATTATTTTCATCATTTTTAAATAACATCACACCATCAGGCATCGGCACTTTATGTTGCTCAAATAAAGTATGTAAGTACACTTTATTACCACAACGTAAAATTGAATTAGGATCATCAATCACAGCTAAGCCTTCACGCTCCGCTTTTTGCGCCATATAAAAAGTATGATGATTCACCGCTGTAGTTTCACGAATAAATAAACCATCAAATTCTGCTAATCGATGCATATCTTTAGCGCCGATATGTTCAATATCCATAGCGGCTTTTTTGGCTGCCTTAACAAATAACTCAAGCGACTTAGGCGTGCAGGGCGGGAATTTCTCTTTGGCATCTATTAATACCGCGACATCATATTTAAACTTACGATTCACTGGCTCGACACGCCAAATTTTATGACTATACTTTTCTAGTGCGGTGGCAAAGCGGCTTTGCTCTGATTCTGATAACTTATGTACACTACCAATTTTTAAGGTTTTAACTTGCCAATGGTTTTTCTTTTGCAACTCGACTGTCAGTATCGGTACAGTGAAAGCATCAAATAAGTAACTGGCTACTTTTTTTAAGGCTTTAAATTCAGTTTCACCAAAATAAATATTAAAGCTAAGCTGGTTTGCATTTTCATTAACTAAGGCTTTATTCAGTTGCTGTAAAATACTACTTGGAATGTCTTCACTAACATCAGCGATTTCATGGCGATTAAATTTATTAAAAGCACGAACGGAAGGGATAGCATTATGACCACGGGCTTCAGCCAATAAAGAACAGTAATAACCACTACCAAGATACTGCGCTTGGCGACATAAATTAATTACCCGAATGCGTTGTTTGTTTTTAACTGACCATTTTAAATAGTCTGGCAAGGTCATTACACCATCGAATTTAAAAAACGGTGCCCAATCTTGAGTCTTATCAACAACAATAATAAGTTTAGCCATAAATGCTCCAGTTGTTTTAGCAAGCTTGCCCAAGTCTCAGTTGAAAAGACAGTAAAATAATTTGCAGTACAACAGTTAAATTTCTCACTGGCTATTATCTACATAAGCTGTTGTTATTCTAACCTTAGTGAATAATCTACCGAAGGTACAATTGCACCATGTCGCAACTGAGAAATGCTAACGCTACTAATGCAAAGCCTAATATAGTAATTCGTCATGCCAAAGAGCAAGATGCCATAGCACTGACTGAGTTAGAAAACAGTTGCTTTACGGGTGATCGTATTAGTTTGCGTAGCTTTAAGCGTTTTATTCCAGAAGCCCGTAATGACTTAATGTTACTGGAAAAAGACGGTCAGCTTGCAGGCTACTTCTTGTTGCTGTATCGGGCAGGTACCAGCTTAGCGCGCTTATATTCTATTGCTGTTAGTCCAACCTTTCGTAAACAAGGCTTAGCTGAACTCTTAATGGAGCAAGCAGAGTTGGCCGCGGCAAAACGTTATTGTGTATTATTACGACTTGAAGTAAGACCCGACAATAGTAGTGCTGTCGCGTTATACCAAAAGTTGGGTTATAGCGAGTTTGCTATTAAGCATGATTTTTATGAAGATCACGCTGATGCAATCTGTATGCAAAAACAGGTTATTCAATTCGACAGTACCACCTTAACCAGACAAGTACCTTATATAGCGCAAACCACACCTTTTACCTGTGGTCCTGCATGTTTATTAATGGTGTTTAATTACTTTGCACCAAACAAGTTTAATCCACAGCAACTGGAAATCGATATTTGGCGCGAAGCCACTACTATATTTATGACATCGGGGCATGGCGGTTGTGGACCAAGGGGCTTAGCACTATCAGCATGGCAACGTGGCTTTAATGCTGAAGTCTATATTAATAAAGATGGCCCCCTGTTTATTGACTCCGTTCGAAGTGAGGCAAAAAAAGTAATCTTACATCGGGTACATGACACCTTTAAACAGCGGATGGAAGAACAAGAGCTTATTGTCCACCATACAGAATTAACCATAAGTATGATTAAGCAACAGCTGGAAGCGGGTATGTTATTAGTAGTATTAATCAGTACCTGGCAATTTGATAAAAGCAAAGCACCACACTGGGTAGTTGTTTGTGCGGTGGATGAACACTTTGTGTATATAAATGATCCCGATATAGAAGATATTCCTTGGCTCTCTACTACTGAACGCCAGTATATCCCAATAGAGCATAAGGTTTTTATTCGTGCTTTTAGCTATGGTAAGAATAGATTAAAAGCTGCGGTTGCTATAAAACCACGTTAAAAAGCCAATTCAGGTATTAAATTGCCTAAATAAGTGTCAGGTTGTTTAAACTTTGCGCGAACGATCCAACTATCGTAATATTTCTGCCATAAGCGCTTGCGCATGATTTAAAACTCCCTATAATGCGCGCCATGCCAACGGGGAAACGCTTGCAGTAACCTACTTATTACTAAGTATAGTTACTCAGTACAGCAGCTCTTCAGCGGTTTAAACAGTGAGTCAAAAATCTTTTAAAAAGACGCTTGACACCAAGGCTTAAATCTCTAAAATGGCCGNAAAGTTTTATCAAATCCTTCCATGGATTTGACCCTAACGGGCCGCACTAAAGTGCGTTAAAACTTGTTCCCTACAAGTTTTTTGCCTGGTGGCAATAGCGCTGTGGAACCACCTGATCCCATTCCGAACTCAGAAGTGAAACGCAGCTGCGACGATGGTAGTGTGGCATTCGCCATGCGAGAGTAGTTCACCGCCAGGCTCCCAATAACGAACCCCAGCTCGATGAGCTGGGGTTTTTTATTGTCTGCGATTTGGCGGTGAACTGCTCGAGCAGGGCGAGCCCATGCGACAAAATTGTCAGGAACAATTTTGAACGCCGCACGCGGCGGCCCGAAGGGTGGAGGGCAGGTCAACCCCATACACATCCTGCTCTCCATCTCTAAAATCTCTCACTTAATCGAAATCAATACAGCCTACTTAGTTAATCAGTTAGTATCGAATAGATACCTAACCTAGCTGAGACTTCAGATGAAATTAAAAAAATAACACATTATCTGTGCTTACCTTTACTGCTATTGAGTGCAGTGAGTGCCAATGCCAGTAACGTAACATCGCTGAAATACGAAGATGTATTTGAATTAGAATTCGTTACTGATCCCCAGCCAGATGCCGCAGGCAAAAATGTGGTCTTTGTACGCAACTGGATGGATAAACAAAGCGATCGCCGCCGTAGTACCTTATGGCTAAGCTCGATTGATGGTAAGCAATTACAACCGCTAACAGACAAAGATATTAATGCCAGCTCTCCGCGTTGGTCACCAGAACAAAATCGTGTGGCGTACATTGCCAATGGCCAAATTCATGTTAAGTGGCTTGATACCGGTCGTAGTTCACAATTAGGCCAACTGGATAATGCACCGTCAAATATAGCTTGGTCACCGGATGGCAATTGGTTAGCTTTTAGTATGTTTAAAGCTAAAACAGTTAAAGCACCCGTCACATTATCGGGTAAACCTGCAAAGGCAGATTGGGCACCACCGGCTATTTATATTGATAATAAACAATATCGCGCCGACGGGGCTGGCTATACAAAACCAGGTTTTAAGCATATTTATATTATGTCGGCTAATGGCGGATCCGCTATTCAACTCACTGACGGCGAGTTTAACCACAGTGGTGATATAAGCTGGTCTTTAGACAGCAAAGCGCTGTTTATCTCTGCTAATAGACACTCCGATTGGCAAACAAAACCGGTAAATAGTGAAGTATTTAAACTGGATATTGCCAGCAAAGAATTAACCGCATTAACCGATCGTAATGGCCCAGATAGTAAGCCTACACTATCACCAAATGGTAAACTGATCGCTTATGTTGGCTATGATGACCGTAAGTTAGGCCATCAAGCTAATCGTTTATACGTGATGAATGTTGATGGTAGTAATAAGCGTAATCTAACCGAAGATTTGGATCGCGCTATTGCTGATTTTCAATGGCAAGCAAATAGTAAAGGCCTATATATACAGTATGATAGTGAAGGAACAGGCATTTTAGCGAGTCAAGCTTTATCAGGTAAACGCAATACCATAGTGTCTGATCTAGGTGGTGGCTCTTATAGTCGACCTTACAGTGGCGGTCAGTTTGCTGCAGCGGATAATGGTGTTATTGCTTACACCCAAATGTCGACACAGCATCCCGCTGAGCTAGCTATTGTCAATAAAGGTAAAACCAACATTATTACAGACTTTAATGCTGACTTATTATTAAGCCGTGATATTAGTAAGGTAGAGGAATTTTGGTATCAATCATCGGTTGATCAGCGCAAAATTCAAGGCTGGATTATGTATCCACCTACTTTTGATGCCAGTAAGCATTATCCGTTAATATTAGAAATTCACGGTGGCCCGCATGCTGCTTATGGCCCGCAATTTGCGTTAGAACTGCAATTAATGGCCGCCCAAGGCTATGTGGTGCTTTACACCAACCCTCGAGGCAGCACTAGCTATGGTGAGGACTTTGCCAATCTCATTCATCATAACTATCCAAGTACTGACTATAATGATCTGATGGATGGTGTTGACGCCGTTATTGCTAAAGGTTTTATTGATGAAAAACAATTATTTGTAACGGGTGGTAGTGGTGGTGGTTTATTAACAGCCTGGATAGTCGGCCATACCAATCGGTTTGCCGCTGCAGTGTCAGTTAAACCGGTAATTAACTGGTTTAGCTTTGTGTTAAGTGCGGACAGTTATACCTACTTTTCACAATATTGGTTTCCTGCCTTACCTTGGCAAGCCCCAGAGCATTATTTAAAACATTCTGCAATTAGTTATGTCGGCAATGTAACAACACCAACCATGTTAATGACAGGTGAGGCTGATTACCGTACGCCTATTTCTGAAACCGAGCAGTTTTATCAAGCCTTACAATTACAAGGTGTAGAAACTGCCATGGTGCGGATCCCTGAGGCTTCACATTCAATTTATAACCGGCCAAGTAATTTAATGGCGAAAACGGCCTATATTTTATATTGGTTCGACAAATATCGTAGTGATAAAACTCAGTAATACATTAATAACAATCCAGCCAAAGTGGCTGGATTGTTATTTTAATGCTTAATAAAGAAACGGGATGCTGGTTTTATATGCAATCGGTTGAGTTAGTACAGCTTTTAGCTTTACCTTTAACCCCGCTTTTGTATAATGGCCACTCTAACGTTAGGGGCGTAGTTCCAATTGGTAGAACAGCGGTCTCCAAAACCGATGGTTGGGGGTTCGAATCCCTCCGCCCCTGCCACTTCTTATAAGGTGAGATGATGAATTTATCACCGAGTCAGAATAACCTATTAAAAACGTTAACTATAACACCACTGCAAGTTGTGATGCCTAACTTACATGTTAGTGTACATCCAGCAAAGCCTGAACCCGTTATCGAGCAAAATCTGCAGCTTCATGCCAACTTATTGTTAGATTTACAACTGCTATTACCTCAACTGACTGCCATTATACTGGGCGAAAACTTTGCGCTAAACACTGATACTTTACGAGTACCGCAAGGCTTTAACTTTGATGCTTCAGGTAAAAAGAAATTATGGCAGTTTATTCAACAGCAGATATCAGCGTGAATTTTGCCGCCATTACTCAGCAAGCTATTACTCTACAAGATATAGCTGAGTTGCATAAAATAGAATTAGCCGCAAACCCTTATCCTTGGCCAGTCTCTGCCTTTACATCCAGTTTTTCCGCACTATATTATAATTTTAAGTTAACCCTAGAACAGCAAATAGTCGGTTATGTTTTTTGTAAAATTGTTGCCGATCAAGCCGAATTATTTAATATTTGCGTTAACCCTTATTTTCAAGGCAAAGGTTACGGTAAACAGCTGCTACAACAGCTAATAAATGACTTGAGCGCGAAGAAGATTACCGAGCTATGGTTAGAAGTAAGAGCGTCAAATCATATTGCTATAGGTCTATATGAAAGCTTTGGCTTTGCTTGTGCTGATATAAGGCCTAACTACTATACTAATGCCCAAGGGGCAGAAGATGCCCATATTATGTGTTTATATTTGCTGTGATAAATTAAGGCTTGTAATATATACGCTAGATTGTTAGTATACACATCTGGCTTGTTAGAAAGCCCTGTTTATTTGTATGTACCACGTTGTCTATTAGTAATAATTCTTCGCGTTATCCTCAGTTAAATACTTGTTTTCTTCCTGCTTAATCGCCTATTTTCAGGCGCAATTATATTAATTTCTAGGATATCTATTATGTCTAATACAACAACTGGTTCAGTAAAATGGTTTAACGAAGCTAAAGGTTTTGGATTTATTGAACAAGAATCTGGTCCTGATGTGTTTGCTCACTTCAGTGCCATCAGCGGCGACGGTTTTAAAACTTTAGCTGAAGGTCAACGTGTACAATTTACGTTGTCACAAGGCCAAAAAGGTCCACAAGCTGAAAATATCGTCAGCATCTAATTTTTTAATTGATGGGTTAGCAATAACCCATTAATAAATACTAGTTTGAAAGATAGTTCTGTTTATTTGTATATACCTCGTTGTTTTAATCATAATTCTTCGCGTTATCCTCAGTTAAATAAATGTTTTTTCCGACTTAACCGCCTAATTTCAGGCACACTTTTATTAATTTCTAGGATATCTATTATGTCTAATTCAACAATTGGTACAGTTAAATGGTTCAACGAAGCTAAAGGCTTTGGTTTTATTGAACAAGAGTCAGGTCCTGACGTTTTTGCTCACTTTAGCGCTATTACTAGCGATGGTTTTAAAACCTTAACTGAAGGTCAACGCGTACAATTTACCCTGACCCAAGGCCAAAAAGGCCCGCAAGCAGAAAATATTGTTAGTATCTAAATTGCTAGTATCTAAATTGTTTACTTCTAAATAATTAGAATTAATACATTAAATTAGTGTACTAGTATTCTCCTCACTCATAGTTACGTTATGCGTGAGGAGCCTTAAAAACAACAAAAACATCCCCATTTGAGTTAGTACTGTTACAACTCAATTTATTAACTTGGCTCTTTGTTAGAGTCATACCCGCCTGATGCTTTATTCCCTATTATCTTAGCCAATATTGAGAAGTTTAAATTTCTAGTTTGCAGATACACAGTAAAAAGCGATGGGCGATTTTAAGAGAATTTTATGAATTTGACCCCAACCGCACACGCATCATCTAGCTTGATTTATGATAACCCGATCCCAGGTCGTGAGTTTATTCTCAGTCTTTTTGGCAAGATGAAACAACACCTTAATCGCCAGCAAATCGCTGACGCTTTAAACTTAAATAATTCAGAACAAAAAGAAGCGCTAAGAAGACGTTTGCGCGCTATGGAGCGTGATGGTCAATTAATGTTTAATCAGCATCAAGGCTATCAACTGATTGATCAAGCGTTACTTATTGAGGGTGTTATTAGTCTACATCCAGATGGCTTTGGTTTTGTTAATCATAGCGCGACAGAAAAAGATCTATTCTTAGCTAAAAACCAGTTAACGCATGTTTTTGATGGCGACATTGTTCAAGTGTTACTTGAACCAGGCGACAATAAGCGTTCGTATCATAAACTTATAAAAGTGCTGGAACGCAAAACAACTCATATCGCTGGCTTGTTAAAACGCCAAGGTAAAGACTTGGTTCTTATTGCTGATAACAGCAAGATTAGCCAGCCAATCCAAGTGGCTAATTGTCCATTAGCTGCTGCCAATGTTGGGCTGTATGTCAACAGCGAAATTACACAGTACCCCAGTTTTCGTCAGACAAGCCAAGTGCAAATCACTGAAGTATTGGGCCCGCCGGGTTCTGCAGGCATGGAAACGAAACTAGCCTTGCGTCGCCACGGTATATCGGAGCAATGGAGCGACAGTATCATTAAACAAGCTAAGTCACTGGGTAATACCGTGACTGAGCAAGATAAAAAGTCGCGAGTTGATTATACAGCGCTGCCTTTTGTTACTATCGATGGTGCTGATGCTAAAGATTTTGATGATGCGGTGTATTGTGAAAAAAGCGCATCGGGTGATTGGCGCTTATTGGTTGCCATTGCCGATGTGGCTCACTATGTTAAGCCTAATGATGCCTTAGATGTTGCAGCACAGCAACGTGCAACTTCTATCTATTGTCCTGGTCAAGTTATCCCCATGTTACCAGTAGCGCTATCCAACGGACTGTGCTCATTAGTGGCTAATACAGACCGACTTGTTATGATCTGTGAGCTGACCATTAGTCCTGCTGGAGAGGTAAAACAAGCGGTGTTTAAAGAGGGAATTATCCATTCCCATGCTAGGCTGACTTATGATCAAGCACATGCCATAGTAACAAAACCAAATTCAAATATGGCCAAAAAAGTTACGGCTTTATTACCAACAATTGCCCAGCATATTAACAACCTACATGCCTTGTACTTAAGTTTGGCTCAGGCTCGCAGTGCGCGCGGTGCTATCGAATTTGACAGCCAAGAACGTAAACTTAATCTTAATAAACAGCACAAGATTGCCAGTATTGAACCGGTAATACGTAACGATGCTCATCGCATGATTGAAGAGTTTATGTTGTGTGCAAACGTAGCGACAGCCCAGTTTTTACAACAGCATAAGATACCCAGTTTATTTCGGGTTCATGCTGGACCGCAACAAAAGAAGTTAACGCTATTGCGTACACTGTTAGCGGAGAAAGGCTTGCAGCTGGGGGGAGGGGATAAACCAACACCGAGCCATTATAATAAATTATTAACCAACATAGACCAGCGTGCAGATGCCAGTGTGATCCGTAGTTTATTGTTACGATCGCAAAGTCAGGCCGAGTATTCGGCCACAAATGCAGGCCATTTTGGCTTGGCATACGACGCCTATGCTCACTTTACTTCACCGATCCGCCGTTATCCCGACTTATTGACGCATCGGGCAATTAAAGCCAAGATCCAAAGCAAAGCTGCTAGCCCATTTCAGCAGATGTTAGGCTATTTAAAGCTGCCAGCATTTACTACAAAAAAACTGCCTAAAAAGCTCTATCCTTACAGTCTTGATGCCATAACGGCTTTAAGTAGCCATTGCTCCACCCAGTCACGTAAAGCTGATGAAGTCAGTCGCGAAGTAGAAGCCGCATTAAAATGTCAGTATATGGCACAGTTTGTTGGCAAACCCTTTGCCGCCACTGTCACAGGCGTTTGTCATTTTGGCTTTTTTGTTCAGCTAATTAGCACTGGAGTAGAAGGCATTGAAGGTTTAGTACCGCTAGCTAGCTTTAGCCAGGGTGAGTTTGTATTTGATCCGGCCAAGCAGCAACTGGTTAATAGCCAACAACGAATTTGTTTAGGCGATAGCGTGACAGTTGGCCTAAAAACGATTGATTTAGCGCAACGAAAAATGGATTTTGTGTTAACCAGCATAGGGCAAGACGCCGCAGCCTAATATATTCCGTTGATACTTGCTGGGCTAAGTTGATTGTGGCTTTCAGCAAGGCTTGGCAACCGACTTCTGTTATAATTGCCACCAACATAATAAGTTGTGTACTGAACATAGCGGCATACTCAGCGTAAAAGCCAATTAAATAGACAACCATTGATTGTGTCTTGTCGTCATATAAGCGAAAATAGTCTCATTCATAATTTATTTCAGCTGATAACTTAAGCCGATTGTAGGCTAGTTGTTAATTGCTATTATTTCTGTAGAAGATATCATTCATGGCTAACACTTCAATTGCGCAAGAGGTCGGTAAAAGACGCACCTTTGCTATCATCTCTCACCCTGATGCGGGTAAAACAACCATAACTGAAAAAGTGTTATTATTCGGACACTTATTACAAAAAGCGGGTACCGTAAAAGGCAAAAAATCGGGCCAATTTGCTACCTCAGACTGGATGCAAATGGAAAAAGAGCGCGGTATCTCTGTTACTACCTCTGTTATGCAATTTCCCTATAACGACTGTCTGGTTAACTTACTAGACACCCCCGGCCACGCCGATTTCTCTGAAGATACCTATCGTACTCTAACCGCGGTTGACTCCTGTTTAATGGTAATTGACGGCGCTAAAGGTGTAGAAGAACGGACCATAAAGTTAATGGAAGTCGCTCGTTTGCGCGATACACCAATTTTAACCTTTATGAATAAAATGGACCGGGATATTCGCGACCCAGTCGACTTGCTAGATGAAGTTGAAAGTGTCTTAAATATTGCTTGTGCCCCTATTTCCTGGCCAATAGGTTCTGGTAAAGAATTTAAAGGCGTTTATCATATTCTTCGCGACGAAGTTATCTTATATAAGTCGGGTTTAGGCCATACTATTCAAGATGTTAATATTATTAAAGGCATCAACAACCCTGAATTAGATAAACGTATTGGTAGTTTTGCGGCACAATTACGCGAAGAAATGGAGCTAGTGAAAGGCGCAAGCCACGAGTTTGATCAAGAGCTATTTTTAAAAGGCGAGTTAACGCCGGTCTTCTTTGGTACCGCCTTAGGTAACTTTGGTGTTGACCATATGCTTGATGGCTTAGTGGAATGGGCTCCCGTGCCACAACCGCGTGCAACAGAGAATGGTATAGTAGCAGCTGATAATCCTAACTTTAGCGGTTTTGTGTTTAAAATTCAGGCCAATATGGACCCTAAACACCGTGACCGCGTAGCGTTTTTTCGCATAGTCTCGGGTAAATATGAAAAAGGTATGAAAGTACGCCATGTCCGTACCGGTAAAGATATCCTTATATCTCAAGCCCTAACCTTTGTTGCCGGTGATCGTGAACACTTAGACGAAGCTTTCCCAGGCGATATCATCGGAATCCATAACCACGGTACTATTAAAATTGGTGACACCTTTAGCCAAGGTGACTCCATTCAATTTACCGGTATACCTAACTTTGCCCCAGAGCTATTTCGTCGTATTCGTTTGCGCGATCCGTTAAAGCAAAAACAATTGCTTAAAGGCTTAGTGCAGCTGTCAGAAGAAGGTGCTGTGCAAGTATTTAGACCACTAGATACTAATGATCTTATCGTGGGTGCTGTAGGTGTGCTGCAGTTTGACGTTGTTGTTAGCCGGTTAAAATTTGAATATAACGTAGATGCCATTTATGAAAACATTAACGTTGCAACGGCACGTTGGGTCTACTCAAATGATGGCAAAGCTTTAGATGAATTTACTAATAAAGCCAGTCAAAACTTAGCATTAGATGGTGGCGATAACTTAACGTATATTGCGCCAACAATGGTTAATCTTAATTTAGCAATGGAGCGTTATCCTAAAATTAAGTTCCATAAGACACGTGAACATTAATAGGTAGCGACCATGAATATTAAACAAATTTTAACTGAAAAAACGCAAGCGGCTTTTGTCGCTTTAGGTTTACCAGCCGACACTAACGCGGCAGTCGCTATTAGTACTAAAGCGGCTTTTGGTGATTATCAAATTAATGGCGCTATGGCGGCGGCAAAAATAATGAAAACCAATCCACGCCAACTCGCCGAGCAACTTATCAGCCATTTAAAATTGGATGATATGGCTGAAAAAGTCGAAATTGCTGGCCCAGGTTTTATTAATGTTACTTTAGCTAAAACGTGGTTAGCTGCGCAGCTACAAACGGCCGCTAATGATCCGCGTTTAGGCGTTAATATTAATGCTAACCCGCAAACTATCGTAGTGGACTATTCAGCACCAAACTTAGCCAAAGAAATGCACGTCGGCCATCTACGCTCAACCATTATTGGTGATGCAGTAGTGCGCAGCTTAGAGTTTTGGGGCGATACCGTTATTCGCCAAAACCATATGGGCGACTGGGGCACTCAGTTTGGTATGCTTATCGCGCATTTAGAAGATAAGTTAGATGCTAATACTGATTTAGCTCAAGTAGCATTAGCTGACTTAGAAGATTTTTATCGCGAAGCCAAAAAACGCTTTGATAATGAAGAAGGCTTTGCCGATAAATCACGAGATTACGTGGTTAAGTTACAATCGGGTGATGCGCACTGTCAAAAATTATGGCAGCTGTTTATTGATACTTCTATTAAACACAGCCGAGATGTTTATGCTGCGTTAAATGTAACGTTAACCGATGCCGATATAAAGCCAGAAAGTGCTTATAACGGTATGCTACAAAATATAGTAGACGACTTAAAAACCCAGCAGCTTGCCGTTGCCGATCAAGGCGCTGAAGTGGTGTTTTTACAAGAGCTGGCAGATAAAGAAGGCAATCCATCGCCGTTTATCGTGCAAAAAACCGGTGGCGGCTTTTTATATGCCACTACCGATTTAGCCGCTTGCCAATATCGTAGTCATGACTTAGCCGCAGATCGGGTGATCATTTTTACTGATGCTCGGCAGAGCTTGCACTTTAAACAAGTTGAGTTAGTGGCACGTAAAGCCGGTTATTTACGCGCTGAAACGGCTTATCAACATTGTCCGTTTGGTACTATGATGGGTGAAGATGGCAAGCCATTTAAAACTCGGACCGGCGGTACGGTTAAATTAGCCGACTTACTGGAAGAAGCCGTTGTTCGGGCTCAAACGGTAGTCGCTGAAAAAGCCACAGAACTAAGTGCAGACGAAGTCGCAGAAATAGCGCGTAAAGTGGGTATTGGTGCTGTTAAATTTGCCGATTTATCAAAAAACCGTACCAGCGACTATATTTTTAGCTGGGATGCCATGCTTAGCTTTGAAGGCGCCACAGCACCGTATTTACAATATGCCTACACTCGGGTGCGCAGTATTTTACGCAAGGCTGAAATTGACGATAGCTTTACCGCGCCGCTTAGCTTAGTAGAAGAGCAAGAAAAGCAATTAGCGGTTAAGTTATTACGTTTTGAAGAAACGCTACAGCAAGTGATTAAAGAGGCCCAGCCTAATTTACTCTGTAACTATTTATACGAACTTGCTAGCTTGTATATGACCTTCTACGAGGCCTGTGCCATTTTAAAGCCGGGGATAGATCCGGCATTACGCGACAGTCGTTTAATGTTAAGCATATTATCGTCACGGATGCTTAAACAAGGTTTATCCTTATTAGGTATTGAGGTTATGGAGCGCATGTAATGAAAGTAGACGATATTCGCCGTAGTTATAGTCTAAAAAAATTAGACTTTGATCAACTAGATAAAAATCCTATTATCCAGTTTGAGCATTGGTTACAACAGGCAATTGCAGCCGAGTTAACCGATCCTACCGCGATGTGCGTCGCTTCTGTTGATGAACATGGCCAGCCTTCGCAGCGTATAGTGTTACTGAAAGACGTCAACGCCGATGGCTTTGTGTTTTATACCAATTTAGGCAGCCGTAAAGCCACCGAGCTTACGGCTAACCCTAAAGTGTGCCTACACTTTCCATGGCATCCACTAGAGCGCCAAGTTATTGTGTATGGTGTTGCTGAGCGGGTATCTTCGGTGCAAGTGGCCAAGTATTTTCTATCTCGGCCCAAAGAGAGCCAATTAGCCGCTTGGGCCTCCGAGCAAAGTAGACCTATTTCAACTCGGCAAGCATTAATGCAAAAATTTGCTGAAGTGAAACATAAATTTGCCCAAGGTGAAGTGCCATTACCTTCATTCTGGGGCGGCTTTTTGATCCGACCCACCCAAATAGAATTTTGGCAAGGTGGTGATAACCGCTTACATGACCGCTTTATGTATAAACTACAGCAAAACGGCCAATGGCAAATAGAACGGCTATGTCCTTAACGCCTTATTCTTTATTTGATACTCACTGTCACTTAAACCTGCCAGAGCTTGCCGGTACTCATCCCGCTCATCAGCTACAAAATATGCAACAACATTGGCAAGATGCCCAACAAGTAGGGGTTGCTGCTTTACTGATCCCAGCAACTGAACCGGCTACTTGGTTGCCTTTATTAGGCTTACAACAACAGCAGCCGTCAGGCTGGCACTTAGCCTTGGGGGTGCATCCTTGGTGGGCGGTAACGAGTCCATTAAGTGCCATTGAGCAATTAAGCCAGCTTTGTCTGCGGCATTCGGATAACATTGCGGCTATCGGTGAAATAGGTTTAGATTTTGCCTTAGCCAGTGCTACTTTTGCCGCCCAACAAGCGTGGTTTGAACAGCAATTGGCGTTAGCTAAACAATTAGCCAAACCGGTTATTCTGCATCATCGTAAAAGTCAGCCGCAATTACTGGCTGAAATTAAACGTCAACAGTTTAGCCATGGTGGCATTTTGCATGCGTTTTCTGGCAGTGTGCAACAAGCGCAAGCGTTTATTGATCAAGGGTTTAAGCTGGGCATTGGTGGTACTATTACTTACCCGCGAGCAGCCAAAACGCGTAAAGTGGTGCAGCAATTGCCGCTAAGCCACTTTGTGTTAGAGACCGACGCGCCCTCTATGCCGTTAGCGGGGTATCAAGGTGAAGTGAATACGCCAGCAAGGTTAGCAGAGGTTTTTGCCGCCTTTTGCCAACTCCGTAGTGAGCCGGCAGCTGAAGTAGCAGCAACCTTATGGCAAAACAGTTTACAAATATTAGGCCTGGGGCGGCTTTAAGCGTAAAGATTGGCGTGAGAAGCGTGAAAATCCGCGGCGTAATAAAAAGCCCACTACACCGGCAAGCAGTAACATTAACAACAGCTGTTGCATTAAATCTTGCCACGGTTGGGCTATAGGGGTTAATGAGGCATCTAAACGTAAGCTAAATTTCATATAACCCAGCAACTGTTGGCGCTTAACAATAGGCTGCACCATGGGCGTTAGCGCTTCAATATAGTCAGGATTATACAATTGATAGGCAGGACCGCTATTTTCAGAGCTGCTCATACGCACGCCATTAGCATCGTACACCACAACATCAAATAAATAATTGCTAGAGGCAACGTTTTGGGTCAGTTGCTCTAAGCCATCAAGCTGATCATTTTCAATTAAATACCCAGCCGTATCTGCTAACGTAATTAACGTTTCACGCATTAGCTGACTACTTTGTTGCTGCAGTAATGCCTTGCCCTGCTGCTGAGTCATTACCCAAGCTTGCAACAATAGCCAAATACCTAATACCGCTAAGGCAACCTGTAGCAGCTTAATATAACTTGCTGTAGTATTCGCAATTACGCTATGGTTTTGCATATTCCTCACTGACATAATGTATGGGTACTGATAACGTACTTGTTCACTAATATGACATTAGCATAAACAGTATTATGGTCGCAGCATGCCACGCTAACCCTTTTAAGTATAGGTAACCGAGTGTCCTTTTTATATCAAATACCCACGCAAGCCACTACCACTCAGGCTGAATCTACAACGACTAATCTGTTATCGTTATTACAGCTTAATCAGCATTATCGCTTAACCAGCACAGATAACCAATTACTATTAGTCAGTGCTACTGCTGTTGCTGGCTTAAATCATACTGAGGCTGACTTGGCTAAAGCTCAGCGTGATCATGCTATGCCTAGCAGTACGCCAAGCCATGCCAGTCCAGTATTACGGCTGTTTGCGGGTGAACTTAGCGGGCATATATTGCAAAAAATTCTGCATATAGTGGCTGCAAATGAACCTGTTGTGAGTTTGCGCTGCATACAACCACATACCGATCTCGCCATGGCACTTGAACTCGCATTACCTAAACCATTAAACCCAGCGCAGCAGCAACAGTTAGCTGAGTTAGCTGCTATGCATACGCTAGAGTTATTATATTTGCCAACGCGGCCTACGCTAAGCCAGCCTGGCTTATTAGTTATGGATATGGACTCAACGGCAATTCAGATTGAATGCATTGATGAAATTGCTATTTTAGCCGGAGTGGGTGCAGAAGTAGCGAAAGTGACCGCGCAAGCCATGAATGGTGAGCTAGATTTTGCGCAAAGTCTTATTGCCCGCGTGGCAACGTTAAAAGGGGCTGATAGTGCTATTTTGGCTCAAGTATTAGCAGAAATGCCCATCATGCCAGGTTTAGCCGCTTTAGTTAGCCAGTTACAGCAACATAATTGGCAAGTCGCGATAGCTTCCGGTGGCTTTACCTATTTTACTCAAGCATTACAACAACGTTTTGCGCTAACCGCTAGCTTTGCTAACCAATTAGAGATTATTGATGGCACGTTAACGGGTAAGGTAATCGGTGACATTGTTGATGCTCAAACCAAAGCTACAGTGGTGGCGCAATTAGCCACGCAATATCAAATTGAACCAAGCCAAACCGTGGCCATTGGTGATGGTGCGAATGATATACCCATGCTTAAAGCTGCTCATTACGGTGTGGCATTTCATGCTAAGGCCGCAGTGCAAGCTCAAGCTAAGTACGCGATTAAACAAGGCTCTTTATTACAATTGCTATATTTATTTGATTAGTAAAAGTAGACTGCTAATAACTTAAAATGTTAAGACTTAAGCCGCTAAGACTTAAGCTGCTAGCTGTTTAAAAATGCTAGCTTAGCTTGGGCTATTGTTGCAGGGTTAGCATTTACGGCATAACGCAGGATAATTTCAGCAGAAATATCGATAACATCTAATACACCCACCACACTCCAAAGCTCTTCCTCAAGTAGTTTCGCTTTATGAATGGCGTAAGTACTTATGTAATTAAGCTCTTTAGCAAAGTACTCAATGTCGGGTCTATTGGTGCGCATTAAACATAAGCGATAACAAAATAATAAACCGTGTTGCAATGAGGTGCTAACATAATCTTGGATGGCTTTTTCATTAGCAAACTCATAGCTATATTTGCACTCTATGTCGCTACTGTTCTTTGCTTTATGGCCAACACTGACAAATAGCAGAAACTCACTACCTTGCTCAAAGCGTTTCATTTGTTTTAATTGCTGAGCAAACTGTAAGCTGGCTGCACTGTTGCGTAGGATATTATTTAACTCAATTACCGGCGGCTCGTTCTGTGCTTTGGCTTGGCCAAAACGCATAATATGATGCAGGGTATGGGCGGTTTTACCTTTGGCTACAGTATTAATTTCATAGCGAATGCCTTTACGTTGCATAAATAACTGCAAATTATTTTGCGACTGTAAATACATATTTCTAAGCGCGGCCGATAATCCTGGGTAGCGCGGTGTCTCTTGGGCTTGGGTAAGTTTGCTGCGATTATTTTTAATCAGCTGCTGAAAAAATACTTGGCCGCTATGCTTATTGTCGTTACCGGCTACTTTTAAATTAATAATAGTACGGCTTTTACTCACTGCCATCACTTCATAAGCTAAAGCTGATAATTGATGTTTCTGACTAATTTTTTGCAACTCAGGCAAGTTCAATAAAATAATATCACCCTTAGCAAAGCTAACCGGTATTTCAGTTTCAATTTGCATGCCTTTAGCTGAAAAATCTCGGCTAAAGCCGGTAAGATTAGGCATATCATCGGCTTGTTGTATTTCTATAGCGGTTTTATATAAATAACGAGACTCGGCGCGCAAGTTAATATAATGCATTGGCACGGCTTCGCAGTGCGGAATATCAGAACGTTTTTTATGGCCAAATTGGGCTAATAATTTAAGTTGAGTCTGTTGATAGGTATATTTTTGATAGCAAAGAGTGCTATCGCTAGAAGTGATATCGGTTAAGCTAACCATAAAACGGATATCTTGAATAAAACCTTTAACTAAAGCCGATACTTGCTCTGTATTTTCCTCATCTGCTTGCGGCAACACTGAGCCGGGATCAGCAAATTGAGCAGAGCTGGCTGAAAAGTTAAAATGAAACACTCGCCAACTAGGCTTAGACGAGCCAAAACCATAAAATACGCCTCGTAACTCAGGTGTTTGAGCTAATTCTTCATCAGTTGCAGAATAATAAAATAATTTACCTTTTACGGCATGGGTAAAACAATACAGAATACAGTTACTATTGGCCGATTTTTGATCTATGCGGGTTTTCAGTCTTTTAGTATTAATAATGCTAATTAACACTGACTTATGCTGCTCATCTAAAAAGTATTGCCAACAGTGCTTATTATGATCGGTTGTTAGCACACTGATCGGCGTGGCTATATTGTCGCGTACAGCAATAAAAATGGGTAGAGTAGTAAGTTTAGGTAAATAAAATTGCTCATAGCCCTTAGTCAGTAAGCAAGCACTGACATTATCTAAATTAACTTTATAGCGGCGCTTATTACCATTGATAAAGTTTTGTAAAAACTGACTAAACTTGTTTTCATCTGTCGCGGGTTGGCGCTTCATTCGCCAATAACTAAATTGATCGTGTTGCTCAATATCAACAATGGTATAGGGCACACCGTTAGACATTTCAAGCACAAATTCCTGCTCTAATTGAGTGAAAAACAACGTTATTTTTTGACCGATTTTAGCTTGTTGCTGTTTACGCACTTTAATTTTACAGCCCGAAACGGATAAATCAGAGGTGCTAGCGGTAAAACGATGGCTTACGGTTTGCACGGCGACATCAATACTAAAGTTCATCCGCTCGTCACGGCGACTGATGTAGTTGCCAAACTCAATTATTTTTGGTTGCTCAAGTAATTCATTTGCATCAGCACTTTGTTCGAGTTCGGAGTTACCATTTGCCACCCGAGTCAATGCTTCTCGCACTCGTTTCTCAGTGTCTTTGCGATGCATCACTCGAAAATTATTATCGGTATTTCTAACTTCTTCATACAAGCCAACTGTAAAGCTGCCGTATTGCTCTAGTCCTTGTTCAAACACTTTAATGGCATTTTCGTCCATATAATGTGTTTTACCTTGATAAGGATAAGGCTTAACGTCACCATCAACTAAACCACGTAAATCAATAAAAAACTGACAGCGCTGACCAATGCGCTTAAGCTCCATTTTTAAAATAAACTGTTTAGATTTAGGTAAATCAGCAGTTAACAGACTAAACATTTGCTCAAAATTGCTCGAGTTTAGGCTAGTTTTTAACTGCTCAATAATGCCGATATAGGCTTGTAAGTCTGGTGCGGTCATAATTCGTCTAAGTGCTTGCCATAAATTCGGCACCTTATCGTGATAATATATAGTACGCTACGTGGTTATAAAGTGAAAAGCAATATTCATGCCTTTCATTTCGTTCAAGAAAAAATAGATCGATAAAAAAGGCTTTAGGAAAAAATTACATGTCAAAAGTTAAAATAGCTTATGTCTGTACTGACTGTGGCGCAGACTTTATGCGCTGGCAGGGACAGTGCACAGCATGCGGTACATGGAACACCATAAGCGAAGTACGCTTAGGCAGCAATCCCACTAAATCCAGCCGTAGTAGTGGCTATGCCGGTGCTACGGTGGCTAAAGTGATCCCATTAGATCAAGTTGATTTACAAGCTGTGCCACGCTTTAGCAGCGGCTTTGCTGAATTTGACCGTGTGCTTGGCGGCGGTATTGTACCAGGTTCCGCTATTTTAATTGGTGGCCACCCAGGCGCCGGTAAAAGTACCCTATTATTGCAAATGGTATGTGGTTTAGCCAGCGGCGGTGGGGTGTTATATGTCACCGGTGAAGAATCACTGCAACAAGTTGCCATGCGTGCCCAGCGGCTAAATTTGCCTACGGCTAATGTCAATATGTTGGCAGAAACCAATATCGAAACCATTTGTCACTTAGCCGAGCAAGAAAAACCCCGGCTAATGGTTATCGACTCTATTCAGGTGATGCAATTATCTGATATTCAATCATCACCTGGTAGTGTGTCGCAAGTACGTGAAAGCGCCGCGTATTTAACTCGTTTTGCTAAACAACATAATATCGCCGTTATATTGGTTGGCCATGTTACCAAAGACGGCTCACTAGCAGGACCAAAAGTACTTGAGCACTGTATCGACTGCTCAGTTATGTTAGACGGAGACAGCGATAATCGGTATCGCACCATACGCAGCCATAAAAATCGCTTTGGTGCCATAAACGAGCTTGGCGTCTTTGCCATGACCGAGCAAGGTATGAAAGAAGTGAAAAACCCTTCCGCCATATTTTTAACCCGTGGTAAAGAAGATCAATCTGGCAGCATTGTAATGGTGTTATGGGAAGGCACACGACCGCTACTGGTTGAAATCCAAGGCTTAGTCGATCAGTCACCCTTAAACAACCCACGTCGGGTCACCTTAGGCATGGATCAAAATCGGATCTCGATGTTGTTAGCGGTTATGCATCGCCATGCCGGTATTCAAATGGCCGACCAAGATGTATTTGTAAACGTGGTAGGTGGCGTAAAAGTAAATGAAACCAGTGCCGACTTAGCGACCTTACTGGCGCTAGTGTCTAGTTTTCGTGATAAGCCATTACCTAATGATTTAGTGGTATTTGGTGAAGTGGGGCTAGCAGGTGAAATTCGGCCAGTACCTAGCGGCCAAGAGCGTCTGCGCGAAGCGGCAAAACATGGTTTTAAACGCGCTATCGTGCCACACGCCAATAAACCCAAAGATGGCATCCCTGGTATGGAAGTCATAGCCGTATCAAAATTAGCCGAAGCACTAGAAGCGATTTAAGACAAAATATTTCAAGGGGTCAGAGTTGTTGAAAACTAAAAACAGTTTCAACAACTCTGACCCCTTGAAAATACGGACGAGAATTGGTTTTACCCGAAACTAACCATGGGAGCCCTGGACGGGCGGACTTGAGCCCCCAGGGATGGGTTTACGGCGTGTTAGTGTGGGTAAACCGATTCGTGTTCATAACATCAAAACTCAGAACTACATGAATGGCTTAATATAAACTAAAACCGCTTATTGCCAGGAAAGTTCAGCTGCAACACCGCTGCAGTATCCTGCTTTAACTTGGTTAAGCCCAATTTACCGTAGGCTTCAACCATCACTTCTAATGCTTGCTCTACCATGGGCGAGTCGCGATAAAACTCTACTATATATTTACCACGATTAGCTGCCGCTAAAAATGCACCACGGCGCATATAGTAATCAGCAATTAATAACTCATGCTGAGCTAAAGTGTTTTTAATCGTTAGCATGCGGCTTTTCGATTCTGCAGCATATTTGCTGTCAGGAAAACTGCTGACTAATAATTTAAAATCATCAAAAGCTTGGCGGGTACTGGCTAAATCGCGATCTGAGCGGTCAATACCTAACATACTATGCATGGCATTTTGGTCTGACTTAAGGTTACTTAAGCCGCGCATGTAATACACATAATCTAATTCAGCATGATTGGGGTTTAAGCGAATAAAGCGGTCAATGTTGGCAATGGCTTTATCAACGTCACCCGATTTATAGTAGGCATAAATTAAATCTAACTGCACTTGGCGCGCTAATGGGCCAAACGGATAACGCGAATCTAACACCTGCAATAATTCAATGGCGCGATTATATAAGCCATTATCAAGCACTGTTTTTGCTTCTTGATATAAAGTTTGTGGTGTTGCCGTACTGGCCACATCTGGCTCTTTAGGCTTGCTAGCACAAGCGCTTAGGGTAAGCGCCAACAGAGAAATCAGTAAAAAATTTGCTTTCATTTAAAAAATCCGTAACTACTTAAGCTAAATGGCTGTCTAGTATGGTGTATAATCGTTAAAATACTATGTATTGCGATAATACTCCAGACTCGCTGGGGTTGCACACAGGATAACTGCTTACGTTATGACAAAACAGCTAAAACTTTCAGAAATCGTGCCCGATCATTTATTTGGTAAGCGGTTAGATCAGGTTCTTGCCGAAATGTTCCCTGATTATTCACGTTCTCGAATAAAAGAATGGATCTTAGCCGGTGCCGTTAAGGTAAACGGAGAAGTAAATACTAAACCTAGAGATAAAGTACTAGGCGAAGAGCAAATAGATATTCTGGCCGACTTGCCAGAAGAAGTGCGCTTTCTTGCTGAAGATATCGAATTAAATATCGTATATGAAGACGAGCATATCATGGTGATTAATAAACCTGCGGGTTTAGTGGTGCATCCTGGTGCGGGTAATGCCGACGGTACTTTGCTTAATGCCTTATTGCATCATGTACCGGGTATTGGCGAAGTGCCACGCGCCGGTATTGTCCATCGCTTAGATAAAGACACTACTGGTTTAATGGTTATCGCCAAAACGATTCCCGCTCAAACGCATTTAGTTGAAGCTATGCAAGCCCGTGAAATCGTGCGTGAATACGAAGCGATATGCCACGGTACTATGACTAGCGGAGGCACAATAGATGAACCTATTGGTCGTCACCCTACCAAACGTACCCATATGGCGGTAACGCAATCGGGTAAAGCGGCAACCACTCATTTTCGGGTGATGGAAAAGTATCGTGCCCATACTCGGCTACGTTTACGCCTAGAAACCGGTCGTACTCACCAAATACGGGTGCACTTAAGCTTTAATAACTACCCATTAGTGGGCGATCCAGTGTATGCCGGTCGGCCAAGACCACCGCGTAAAGCCAGTGCAGAGTTGTTAGCTATTTTAAGAGCTTTTAAACGCCAAGCATTGCACGCAGCCATGTTACGTTTAGCGCATCCTATCACCAGTGAAATTTTAGAATGGCATGCGCCTATTCCAGATGACATGGTGCAGTTAAATGCCATATTACGTGCTGATACCGCTGAGCATGGCTTCGATTTAGTCTAAGGCTAGACGACAATATGCTTATTTATCCAGACTGGCCAGCACCGGCAAATGTTCATGCAGTGAGCAGTAGCCGGTTTGGTGGTGTGTCTAAAGGTGTATACGATAGCCTTAATTTAGGGCTGCATGTTAATGATGACGACAAAGCCGTAATGCAAAATCGGATTTGTTATCATCAGTTAGCGAAGATGCCAACACCCACACTATGGTTACAACAAGTACATGGTATTGCAGTCGCAGAGTTGACTGTTAAAAGTACGGCTAACAGTACAGAGCCAATTATCGCCGATGCGTGTATTACTTCTGCAAAACAGCAAGTTTGCACCGTGATGACCGCCGATTGTTTGCCGCTATTAATCTGTGATAGTAATGGCCTGCAAGTGGCGGCAATACATGCCGGTTGGCGCGGGCTTTGCGGCGGTATTATTGAGCAAACAGTAGCGCGTTTTCCCCAGACGCAACAACTGTTAGTTTGGCTAGGCCCAGCCATAAGCCAAGCAGCGTTTGAAGTCGGGCCTGAAGTACGAGCGGCTTTTATAAAACATGATGCAAAAGCGGCTACAGCGTTTTTATTACAAGACCAAACCGAGCAAACCCAACTTTCGCAAAGCCAACTATCACCAGGCCAACTATCACCAGGCCAAGAGCGGCAAGTTAAATACCGCGCCGATTTATATCAATTAGCTAGGCAGCGTTTACATGCCCTAGGCGTTAGCGCTATTTATGGTGGTGATTACTGTACCTATCAGCAATCAGAGCTATTCTTTTCTTATCGTCGCGACGGCGAAACGGGGCGCATGGCCAGTTCTATTTGGCTCGACTAAGGCTTATTTAAACTAAAAAGTCAAATTATTGACGTTGACTGCTTGAAATTTCAGCACCGCTACCCAATCTTATTACCTATCAATAGAACACATCTAGTCTAGTCATTAATGTTAGTTATTAATAACAGATATTAATGCTAGCGACAGTCTTAAACAGATTAAGGCTAATAGGAGCAAAAATGCGTTTAGAAAAATTTACCAGTAAGTTTCAAGAAGCTATCGCTGATGCGCAATCGTTAGCGCTTGGCCGCGATCAACAATATATCGAACCGGCACACTTAATGTTTGCGCTGCTAAATCAAGAAGGCGGCACCGTTCGCGATTTACTCAATAAGCTAGCCATCAACTTTAACGATTTACGTTCTAAAGTCAGCCAAGCCATCGATCGCTTACCGCGGGTGGAAGGCGACAATGCTAATTTACAGTTATCTTCAGCCACCGCACAGTTATTACAACAGTGCGATAAATTGGCTCAAAAACGTAAAGACCAGTTTATCTCCAGTGAGCTATTTGTATTAGCTGCCACAGAAGACAAGACTGACTTAGGTAAAGCTTTACGTTTACTAGGCGTGGAAAAAGAAAAAGTTGAGCAAGCTATCGAGCAAATGCGAGGCGGTCAAAAAGTAGATGATGTTAACGCTGAAGACTCGCGTCAAGCCTTAACTAAATACACTACAGATTTAACCGCCCGTGCCGAATCAGGTAAATTAGATCCAGTTATTGGTCGCGACGATGAAATTCGCCGCTGTATTCAAGTACTACAACGCCGGACGAAAAATAACCCGGTGTTAATTGGCGAACCAGGCGTGGGTAAAACGGCAATTATTGAAGGCTTGGCTCAACGTATTATCAACAAAGAAGTACCAGAAGGGCTGAAAAATAAACGGGTATTATCACTCGATTTAGGCTCGTTATTGGCTGGCGCCAAATACCGTGGTGAATTTGAAGAGCGCTTAAAAGCGGTATTAAATGAATTGGCCAAAGAAGAAGGCCAAGTCATTTTATTTATCGACGAAATTCATACTATGGTTGGGGCCGGTAAAGCCGAAGGTGCTATGGATGCCGGCAATATGTTAAAGCCAGCATTAGCACGCGGTGAATTACACTGTGTTGGAGCCACCACGTTAGACGAATACCGTAAATATATTGAAAAAGATGCAGCTTTAGAACGTCGATTTCAAAAGGTATTGGTTGAAGAGCCTAGCGTGGAAGACACCATTGCTATTTTACGTGGTTTAAAAGAGCGCTACGAAATTCACCATGCAGTGGATATTACCGATCCGGCTATTATTGCCGCGGCTACACTATCGCATCGTTATGTGTCCGATCGACAATTGCCAGATAAAGCCATCGACTTAATTGACGAAGCTGCGTCAAGCATTCGGATGCAAATGGACTCAAAACCTGAGCAAATGGATCGCTTAGAGCGGCGTATTATTCAATTAAAGTTAGAAGATAATGCGCTGGCCAAAGAGTCGGACGACAGCAGTAAAAACATCGCGATATTATTCAACAAGAAATCGCTGAGTTAGAAACCAGCTATAACGAGCTAGACGAAATTTGGTCATCGGAAAAAGCCGCGTTACAAGGCACCCAGAATATTAAAACCGAGCTAGAGCAAGCCCGGCTTGATATGGAAGTGGCTCGCCGCGCTAGTGATTTACAGCGAATGTCGGAATTACAATATGGCCGCATTCCTGAGCTAGAGAAAAAACTCGACTTAGCCAGCCAAGCTGAAATGCAAGAAAATACCTTATTGCGTAATAAAGTAACCGAGCACGAAATTGCCGATGTGCTATCCAAAGCCACCGGTATTCCGGTAAGTAAAATGCTCGAAGGTGAACGTGATAAATTATTGCAAATGGAAGATGCTTTACATAAAACAGTGATCGGCCAAGACGAAGCGGTCACGGCAATTTCGCATGCTATTCGCCGTTCACGTGCTGGGCTGTCTGATCCGAACAAACCGATTGGTTCGTTCTTGTTCTTAGGCCCAACCGGTGTCGGTAAAACCGAATTAACAAAGTCCTTAGCTCAGTTCTTATTCGATAGCCCTGAGGCCATGGTGCGAATTGATATGTCTGAGTTTATGGAAAAACATGCGGTGTCGCGTTTAGTCGGTGCGCCGCCAGGTTATGTCGGTTATGAAGAGGGTGGTTACTTAACTGAAGCTGTGCGTCGTAAACCGTACTCAGTCATCTTGCTAGATGAAGTAGAAAAAGCGCATCCCGATGTGTTTAATATTCTACTACAAGTGCTAGATGACGGCCGGTTAACAGACGGTCAAGGTAGAACGGTCGATTTTAAAAACACCGTGATTATTATGACCTCAAACTTAGGCTCTGATTTAATTCAAGAGCATTATAAAGAACATAGCTATCAGCAAATGAAAGATATGCTAATGGGCGTGTTAGTACAGCAGTTTAGACCGGAGTTTTTAAACCGGTTAGATGAAACTGTGGTATTCCACCCGTTAGATACCACGCAAATTCGCAGCATTGCTAAAATACAGCTGGCGCGACTAGAGCAGCGTTTACAAGAGCGGCAATATCACTTTGCCATTACTGATGTGGCGTTAGATAAGCTAGCTGAAATTGGCTTTGACCCATTATATGGTGCACGGCCATTAAAACGGGCAATCCAGCAACACCTAGAAAATCCGTTAGCTCAAGCCTTATTACAAGGCGATGTGTTACCAGGTAGCACCATTACGCTGGATCATAATGGCGAAAAGTTTGTGGTATCTAGCAAATAACAGCCTAAAGCGAAAACAAGTTAGGCTAAATATGGCTTATTGGCACAGTTTAGCTATAAATTAGCTATATAAAGAAGTGACTGCAACCCAGTCACTTCTTCCTTTTCGCTATTCATGTTATCTTAGCTACCTTATAATTAGTCCATAGCCCATTATTAGAAGTAGTTTTATGACCGAGTCAAAAATGAATGACACTAGCCCAAAAAAAGGGATCTTCTTACTACCTAATTTATTAACTACAGGTGGTTTGTTTTCTGGATTTTATGCCATCGTCACATCGATGAATGGCCACTTTGAAGCTGCCGCTGTAGCTATTTTTGTCGCGATGATATTCGACGGCTTAGATGGTCGGGTTGCAAGGCTCACTAATACCCAAAGTGAATTTGGTGCCCAATACGATAGTATGGCCGATATGATATCTTTTGGTGTGGCACCCGCATTAGTTGCTTATAACTGGGGTTTATCTGGTTTAGGTAAATTTGGTTGGCTAGCAGCTTTTGTCTTTGTCGCTTGTGCTGCACTACGCTTAGCGCGTTTTAACGCCAACTTAGGTGTTACTGATGGCCGTTTCTTTCAAGGCTTAGCCAGCCCAGCTGCCGCAGCATTAGTAGCCGGTATGGTCTGGACCGGCAGTAATTATCAAATCGATGGCCATAGTTTTGGTTATATCGTCGGTATTGTTACTATTTTAGCCGGTTTGCTGATGGTGAGTAACTTCCGTTATAACTCTTTTAAAGATGTTAACTGGCGCGATCGAGTGTCGTTTTTAACCATCTTATTGGTAGTGTTAATCTTTGTAGTCATTGCCGCACGCCCAGCTGAAATGCTATTTGGTATCTTCTTAATCTACGCCTGTTCAGGGCCTATCACGACTATCCGTAGTGTACGTAAATTAAAGCTAGAGCACGTAGTAGGCGACTCAGACGACGCAGACTTTGCTGATGATATAGATAAGCCAGTACAAAAGACGGCTAAACCAGAAGCAGAAAGCGAACAGCCAAAAGATAATACTTAAGGGTTAACTCAGTTTAATCTAGCTAAACAAAAAAACGGTTTGTCTCAAAGCAAACCGTTTTTTATTTCAAGGGGTCAGATGTACTTGAAACCAAATAAATGCATTTCAAGTACTCTGACCCCTTGAAAATTACTTAATAAGGAACGGTTTTTACCCTAAACTAACCACGGGAGCCCTGGACGGGCGGACTTGAGCCCCCATGGATGGGTTCACGGCGTGTTAGTGTGGGTAAACCGATCCGTCTATATACTCAAATGTCGAACGAAATAATCAGTATGCTTTAGGTTAGCCAAAACTCTTATTTAAACCGGCAATTTGCACGGCTTTATTTTGTAAATCGACACTGTTATCAGCAACAACATGAATATTAGCTAAATTGGAATCGCCAATAGTGCGAATTTGTTGCACATTCTGCTGCACTTCTTGAGCAACAACACCTTGTTGGGTGGCCGCGGTGGCAATTTGCGATGATAAATCGGCAATGTTATTAACCATTTGCGATATTTCATTTAACTGCTGCTGGCTAATAACTGTTTCATCTACACAGTGCTCAGCTTGCTCTCTGGTGTTTAACATCACCTTGCCCCAGTTTAATAGGGTTTGCTGGATCTCAGTAATAGACAGCTTAATTTGCTCGGTAGCCTTATGAGTGCGGGATGATAACGCTCTCACTTCATCGGCAACCACCGCAAAGCCGCGGCCATGTTCACCGGCACGAGCTGCTTCAATGGCCGCATTTAAGGCTAGTAAGTTAGTTTGATCGGCAATACCTTGAATTTCGGTCATCACCGTGCCAATCCGCTCAGCTTCTACTGCTAAGCTATCGGCAGTCGAGGCCGCGCCTTGTACTTCACTGGCGAGTTTTTTTACTGTCTTAGCTGTTTGCGCCATAGTCACTTTAGCTGTTTCACAAATACTGTGGGTATCGTTAACTTGTAAGTGAGTCTGATGAGTACGATCAGCAATATCTTGCACCGTACTACTTAATTGGGTCGTGGCCGTGGCAATACTAATCAGTTGCTGTTGCTGCTCGGCAAAACCAGATTTCGTCATGGTTACGGCTTCATGCTGGGTTTCGGCAATATGCATTAATGCGCTAGTGCTATCGGTAATACGGCCTAATACAGTTCTTAAGCGAGCTTGCAGCATTAATTGTTGGAATTCAGCTATGCCATAAGCGCCTTCGCCAGCGTATATCCAACGCGAAACGCTATCAAACTCGGCTTTAGTTTGGGTTAACTGCGCCGGAATAATAAACAACTCATCATAACAACAGGCTAGCCAACATAATGGCAGTAATAGCGCCCATAAAAAGTGGCTACCAAAAATATAGGCACCGCCTAACGCTAGCACTAAACTTAATACTAAGGCCAATATGCGCTTCATGGCAAAGTTACTGCGCCAGTCAGAAGGGGTTTTTCCGTCCATCATAGTCGGATAAAGCTCGCTGGCACTTTGAATCATTTTTGCCGTTGGTTTAAATCTAACTGATTGATAACCTGCCAACTTGTTATTTTCATAAATAGGGGTTACAAACGCATCTACCCAATAAAAACTGCCATTTTTAGTGCGGTTTTTTACCACACCACGCCAAGACTGACCTAACTTAAGTTTTTGCCATAAATCGGTAAAAGCGGCTTTGGGCATATCCGGATGGCGGACTAAATTATGATTTTTACCCTGCATTTCTTCAGGGCTATAGCCTGAAACTTGGCAAAACACTGGATTGGTATAAGTAATTACGCCGCGCAAATCAGTGGTAGACACCAGTTCTTGATCAGCAGGAAAAGTAACTTCTTCATTAATAACACTACTATTACGACGACTCATATTAATAAACCTAAATTATTTGATACCATTACAGATACTTGGCGCGGAGTATAAAATAAAAGCCCTACCATTTATAGTGATATAACACGCTCCAATAAGCGCAGTGGTGGCTGTTTCTGCAAATATATTTGTTCTTCAGCCAATTGCCAGCTAAATTGGGGGTAACCCTTGAGTTTATTTAGCCTCATCCCCAAATCTAGCGTGATGCTTACCGATTAAGGAAATAACTTGTCTACACTTATTCAACAACGACTCTCTGCACTAAATACCGATGCATTTAAAAAAACGGTAGTAGGTATAAAACGCGGCATTGAGCGAGAAACTTTGCGCGTCTGTCCAGACGGTAAGCTAGCATTAACCGGGCATCAAAAAGAGTTGGGTTCTGCGTTAACTCATCCGCTAATTACTACAGACTTTTCTGAATCATTATTAGAATTTATCACCCCAGCTTGTGACGATATCGATACCACTTTGGCCCAACTCAGTGATATTCATCATTATGTCAGTCAGCAAATTGGTGACGAGCAATTTTGGCCAGCCAGTATGCCGTGTTTTATTAACAGCCAAGATACTATTCCGCTGGCGCAATATGGCAGCTCGAATGTTGGTAAAATGAAAACCTTATATCGCAAAGGCTTACATAATCGCTATGGCAGTATGATGCAGGCGATAAGTGGCGTGCATTTTAACTTTTCTTTTTCAACCGAATTTTGGCAGAACTATCAGCAATTACTTGGCGATACCGGCGATTTACAAAGCTTTATTTCCGCCCAATATTTAGGCCTTATTCGTAACTACAAACGTTATGTATGGCTAATGGTGTATTTATTTGGTGCCTCTCCGGCCATGTGTAAGTCATTTATTGCCGATCGCGAGACTAAATACGACTTTAAACCTTTAGGTAAAGGCAGCTTATATTTACCTTATGCTACGTCGTTACGGATGAGTGATTTGGGCTATACCAGCAGCGCACAATCTAGTTTAAACATTAGTTACAACAGCCTGCCTGAATATGTAAGTGGGTTACAAGACGCAATAAGCAAACCATCAGAGCAATACAGTAAAATTGGCGTTAAGTTTGATAACCAGTACCAGCAGCTTAATACCAATGTCTTGCAGATTGAAAACGAATTTTATTCAACTATTAGACCCAAGCGTACTGCCGAGTCTGGTGAGAGACCAACCACAGCTTTAGCTAAACACGGTGTGGAATATGTTGAAGTACGAGCATTAGATGTAAACCCTTTTAGCAACATTGGTATTAATTCTGAGCAAATGCACTTCTTAGATATCTTTATGCTGTTCTGCTTGTTGCAAGATAGCCCTGATTTGTCGATTGAAGAGCATAATATTACTGATGCCAATTTACGTAAAGTGGTCACTGATGGTCGTCGCTTAAATTTAGATCTACAAGATGGTGAGCATCCGCGCTTAATGCAAGATTGGGCCGAGCAACTGTTTGCCGACATGATGCCCATCGCTAAATATTTAGATAGCGCATACAACAAACAGAAGTACCACACAGTATTAACTGATTTTTATAAAGCACTATTAAACCCAGCGTTAACCTACTCAGGGCAAATACTGGATAAATTACTACCAGAACAAGTGGATAATGGCAGTTTTATGCTGCAATTAGCAACAGAGTATAAACAGCAATTAAAGCAACAACCGTATCAGATTTATTCAGAGCAAATGTTTATCGATAAAGCGGCTGAGTCGCTGCAAAAGCAGCAACAAATTGAGCAACAAGAAGACATCAGTTTTTCGCAATACTTAAAACAGTATTATGCCGAAATGCCCGACTGTGATGAGTAACTAAATCAATAGTTTGATGAGCAACTAAAGCAAACCGTAAATAATAGGCAAAAAAAATGGGCTACCAAATGGTAGCCCTAACTTTAATCCAGGGAGAAATAACACATAAAGCTTGTAGCTTTGCTACACCTTGTTAGAATCAGCCGGATGAAAAAAGTTCAAAACATAGTTCACAATACTGCTAAGACTATCGCTAATATAGCTCACAGCCAATCTCAGGCTAAAACGCGTAATTTAGCGCGTAAAGTCGCCTCTCGCATTAGCCTAATCGGAATAATGGCCATTATTCTTGCCGGTTGCAGCACCGCACCGCCAAAAAACAGCGCTAATATTTGCGAAATCTTTCATGAGCATCGTAGTTGGTATGACGAAGCGGCAAAAGTGCGCGATAAATGGGGCGTGCCTATTCATATCCCCATGAGCATCATGTATCAAGAAAGCAGCTTTAAGCATAATGCCCGGCCACCCATGCGTTGGTTCCTCGGTTTTATCCCTTATGGCCGAGCCAGTACAGCTTATGGTTACTCGCAAGCTAAAACCGTTACTTGGGATGAATACGTTAAAGAAGCCGATCGGTTTTGGGTAAGTCGCGACAACTTTGGCGACGCCATGGACTTTATGGGCTGGTATATCGACAAAACCCATCGTTTAAATAAAGTCTCTAAATGGGATGGTTATCACCAATACTTAAATTATCACGAAGGCTGGGGCGGTTATCGTCGCGGTTCTTACAAAAGTAAAACCTGGTTAGTGAATACCGCAAAAAAGTGGATAACCGGGCAAAAACCTATGCCGCACAATTAAATCAATGTGAAGACGACTTAAAACGCGGCTGGTTATGGCGCCTGTTCTGGGGCTAGCCCTAATTAACAGAATATGGGGTCAGTGCACATAGAATATGGGGTCAGTGTACATTAATTTTTGTTAATTTACTCCGAGCCCGCATCAATACTAAGCTAACTGATACAGGTCTAGTAAAAATCGATGCTAATGCTGTTACCGTTATTGCAGAATTTTTCTGCAAACTGCTGTTTCTGTTCTGCAGTAAACTTCCACGCTAACGGCACCATTTGAATTAAAGCTAACACATCAGCCGGCTGGCTAAAGTCTAAGCGAAAGCTCAGTCTTTGCCGCTGCTGATGGCTAAAGCCGGCTATCTGTTCAATCGCATCATCATGTAATCTTGGTTCCGCATATACCGCTTGTTTCATTTCAAACAAATGCTCAGGCCCGGGTGTCACCGTTAATAAATAACCATCTTGTTTTAGCACTCGCACTAACTCATCAGCCGCCGAAGGCGCATAAATACGCACTATGCTATCAAAACACTGATCAATAAAAGGCAGCTTAAAAGCGCTAGCAACGCAAAACTGCAGTTGTTTATTGGATTTCGCTGCTTGTTTAATGGCATTTTTTGAAATGTCTAAACCGTAAATTTGGCATTGCGGCAAGGCTTGCTGTATTTGGCCACTGTAATAGCCCTCACCACAGCCTAAATCTAATAATTGCTTAACCTGTAACGGTTGTAGCATCTTACTTACTGCATCGGCTAACGGCTGATACCAACCGGCATGCAAAAAGTCGCGTCTAGCCTGCATCATTTCTTTATTATCACCAGGTGCTTTAGAATTTTTTTGTTGCACTGGCAATAAGTTAACATAGCCTTCTTTAGCGATATCAAAACTATGGTTCTGACTACAGCTAAACAATTTATCAGTGGCAGTTAAAGGACGTTGGCAAAGCGGACATTGATACATAATACAATCTAAACAGAAAAATTGACGCTAAGTGTAGCAGTTGCGCAGTGTTTTAAGCAAAGCCTTGCTATAATGTCCGCAGCCAAATAATGCATTTTTAAGCAACAATTTGCTTAATGTCTTTTAAGACGAAATCGTTACAACCTTTATTACGACAGTGGAGCCGTGATGCAAGACCTAGAACTCTGGACCTTAGACGAACTGTGCGATCACGCCTTTGATATATTCGAAGAGCTAGCCGCTGACAACCTTTCAGCCATAGATTACTCCATGTACCAACAAAATGCCGACAGCCGAGGCTTTGTTGATCTAGTGCCACCCACAGAAGACTGGGTTGAAATTATGATGCAAGACATTGAGCCAGAGCTACAACTTGAAGCCCAAATTGGCTTAAGCGGCATAGATGGCGAAGCCGATATGGTATTAGCGCGCATATTACTCAGCCGCGAAAAACACGATTCGCTATGTCACGCTCAATGGCGCGGCCAATAAAGGCCAACAAAATAAAAAGGGTCAGAGTGATTTAATTGTTTAATTAAATCACTCTGACCCTTTTTATCTGTCCCTGTAGACGCATAAAAAAAGCCCGTGCACTTTATTACAAGTAGCACGGGCTTTTTGCTATAGCCTTAAGCCATAATTTATAGCTTTAATTTATAACTTAGTGCACGCCGTGCATGCGTTTTCTTAGCCAAGGGCTAAGTAATAGCATAAACACACCAAAACCAATGCCGACATAGAATAAGAAGCTAAATAGCTCGTTATAAGAGGCAAGGGCGGTTGGGATGTCGGCTACTTGACCCGCTTGAGTGTCAATAGCGGCTAACTTAGCTAATTGGGTAGCCAGTACTTCTGAGTAGGCCGTGGCTAAGAACCAAGCACCCATCATTACACCCACTACTTTTGGTACAGCAAGCTTAGTAACAGCCGATAAGCCCACTGGCGATAAGCACAGCTCACCCATGGTATGTAAGGCATAAGCTAAGACTAACCACCAGGCACCCACTAAGCCGGCTTCGTTAGGGTGGTTGGCACCGTATACTAAAGCACCAAAACCTAAACCAGCTTGAATAATACCTAAGGCAAATTTAACTGGGGTACTAGGTTCAATTTTGCGTCTGGCCAAGGCAATCCATAACCAAGCAAATAACGGTGCAAACAGAATAATAAAGAACGCATTTAAGGCACCAAACTGGCCAGCAGTAGCTTCAAAACCCCAGATGCTACGGTCTAACACGCGGTCAGCATATAGCGTCATGGATGATGCAGATTGCTCAAACAATGCCCAGAACACTACGGTAGAAACCGTTAATACAATTAACACTGTCATACGGTCACGTTCTTCTTTAGTACATTGGGTCACCATAAACCAAATAATACCAAACAGAACAATGAAAGATAAACCGACTAAAGTGTTGTGCACTACTGGGTTATATTGCACCAGCTGCCACATTAAGGCTAACGCAGGGATGGTCGCAAAATAAATTAGCCATTCGCGGTTAATACCAGCAAACACTTTTTGTTTTAATAAAGCAGGGTTGCTTGGTTCGGCATAACCGAATAAGTACTTTTGGCCGCTTAAAAAGATAATTAAGCCCAGTACCATACCAATACCCGCTAAACCAAAGCCGTAGCCCCAGCCGTAGGTTTCACCTAAATAGGTCACTGATAAAGTAGCGATAAACGAGCCCAAGTTAATACCCATATAAAAGATGGTAAAACCTGAGTCACGACGCGCATCTTCTTTACCGTATAACTGACCAACAATCGTAGAGATATTTGGCTTTAAAAAGCCCACACCCATAATGATTAAAGCCAGTGAGAAATAAAACACCTGAATGGCGCCGTTATCTCGTATTACCTCGCCGTCTACCATATAGGCTTGAAAGCCTTCATAGGCTAAGCCTAAGTGGCCTAAACAGAGTAAAATAGCACCAAAGGTTACCGCTTTACGCATACCTAAATAACGGTCGGCTAACATACCGCCAATTACCGGCATCGCATACACTAAGCCGGCATAGCTGCCTAACACGTCTAAGCCGCCAGCATCACTAAATAAGTGGTACTTTGTTAAATATAACAACAGCAGATATTTCATTCCGTAAAATGAAAACCGCTCCCACATTTCGGTAAGAAAGCACACATAAAGCCCGACCGGATGGCCGAGAAACTGTGGCTGGTTTTCGGGCACTGCCGCAATATTGCTAGAGTCAGTCATGGATTCCCCAGGATTGTTAGAATTATATTCTTCGCTTAATTTGTACGAAGTTGCACTGGATTATGCATTTCTAACTGCGGCTTGTCACCCGTTAACGTGCGACTAAAGTCGAAAATATGCCGTATTTGCAGTTGATTCAGGTCTGGTTAAGGGCAGATGTAACAGAACCTGAGTAAATTTTATTTTGTTGTATCAAATAGTTTCTGCCGAACAGCGGTCATTCTGGGCCGACAAAGCGCAAAAGTGATAGGGCGGGTGATTACAGGGTAGCTAATTAGCAATAAAACCATATAACCGACTATTTCCCAGCCAGTGCTACGCGCAATCAACAAAAACAACGGGGTTAAGATTAACAGCTTAATGATGTTAAGCATTACTTTGGTTGGCGCAGGCAGTTGATCCGCAGTAAGCCGAATAACTTGCATCCGCTGATTAAGATCTAAGCCGGCTAACTCTGGAATGCCGCGGCTACTAAAATACAACATAATAAGTTCCTACTATAGTAATAATGCGTAAAGTGAACAGTATTTAATCTAGTATTAATAACAAGGTAAATAAACTGGCCCACTAGTAACAGATAACCCCTAGTTTACCTGTTTGATCTATCGCTTTAAAAGCGCTTTTGGTAAGCTTTATGGTATTGATTTTATGAGGTGTAATAATGTTAAAAGTGTTAAGCGTGTTTGGCACTCGGCCAGAAGCAATTAAAATGGCGCCATTGGTCAATTTATTAAAGCAACAAGACCATATTGAAAGCCGGGTTTGTGTGACGGGACAGCATCGTGAAATGCTCGATCAAGTATTAAAACTTTTTGATATTACACCCGAGTATGACTTAGCCATTATGAAAACCGGCCAAGACTTATACGACGTTACCACCAGCATTCTATTAAATATTAAGCCAGTATTGCGTGATTTTAAGCCCGACGTAGTATTAGTGCATGGCGATACCAGCACTACCTTTGCGGCAGCCTTAGCCTGTTATTATGAAAAAGTCGCAGTCGGCCATGTTGAAGCAGGCTTACGCACCGGCAATATTTATAGCCCGTGGCCAGAAGAAGCCAACCGCAAACTAACCAGTGCTATCACTCGTTATCACTTAGCGCCAACAGAAGCGTCTAAGCAAAACTTATTAAACGAAAACGTAAATCCGGCGCATATCGCTGTTACTGGCAACACCGTTATTGATGCCTTATTGCAAGTAGTCGATAAAATATCTAGCGACCCAGAGCTTTCTACTCAATACGCCAAGCAATTTCCATATGGCCAAGATGGTCGGCGCTTAGTGCTCGTCACAGGTCATCGCCGCGAAAGTTTTGGTGCTGGTTTTGATAATATTTGTGCTGCACTAAAACAAATTGCGCTACAATTTCCCGATTGCGATTTAGTGTATCCAGTGCACTTAAACCCTAATGTACGCGAACCGGTATTCCGTTTATTAGCCGATGCGCCAAACGTGCACTTAATTGAACCGCAAGATTATTTACCCTTTGTGTATTTAATGAGCCGCAGCACTTTAGTACTTACCGACTCAGGTGGTATTCAAGAAGAAGCGCCGTCTTTGGGTAAACCGGTATTAGTCATGCGCGATACCACAGAACGGCCAGAAGCCGTAGATGCGGGTACTGTAAAATTAGTTGGCACAGACAAAAATAAAATAGTTGAAGAAGTAACTAAGCTATTAACAGATAAAGCCTATTACGACAGCATGAGCTTTGCCCATAATCCGTATGGTGATGGCAAAGCCTGTCAGCGCATTATCGATGTTATTAGCCAACAAGCCTAACTTCAACTAAAGAAATAGAGGATTAAGATGGATATTTTAGCAACCCTACAGCAAGGAAAGGGCCGCTGGTTAGTTACTGGTTGTGCTGGTTTTATTGGCTCGAACTTAGTTGAAACCTTATTAAAATATAATCAAACCGTAGTTGGGCTTGATAACTTCGCCACCGGTCATCAGCATAACTTGCATCAAGTGCAGCAACTGGTAAGTGAGCAACAATGGCAAAACTTTAGCTTTATTGAAGGCGACATTCGTACTTTTAGCGATTGCCAGTTAGCCTGCGAAGGTGTTGACTATGTACTCCACCAAGCTGCACTGGGTTCAGTGCCACGCTCTATTAACGATCCAATCGCCACCAACGAAACTAATATCAGTGGTTTTTTAAATATGCTGCAAGCCGCGCGCGAAGCTAAGGTTAAGCGCTTTGTGTATGCCGCTTCTAGTTCTACTTATGGCGATCATCCGGCATTACCTAAAGTAGAAGCTAATATTGGCCAGCCTTTATCACCTTATGCCGTCACTAAATACGTTAACGAGCTGTACGCCGATGTGTTCTCGCGCACCTATGGTTTTCATAGCGTAGGCCTGCGTTATTTTAATGTATTTGGCCCAAGACAAGATCCAAACGGCGCTTATGCAGCAGTGATCCCAAAATGGACCGCCGCCATGATTGCCGATCAAGATGTGCATATTAATGGCGATGGCGAAACTAGCCGTGATTTCTGCTTTGTCGCCAATGCCGTGCAAGCTAACTTACGCGCCGCATTAAGCCCAATAGAAAAAAGCGAAGTGTTTAACGTTGCCGTAGGTGACAGAACCACCCTAAACCAACTGTTTGATGCCTTGGTACACTGCTTAGCCGATAACAACGTGCAATATGCTCGCGCACCACATTACGGCGACTTCCGTGCTGGCGATGTCAGGCATTCACAAGCCGATATCAGTAAAGCACAACAAATGTTGGGATATGAACCGCAATTTAAAATTCTCGACGGCTTAAAACAAGCCATGCCGTGGTATGTGGGGCAGCAGAGCGATTAGTTGTGAGTTATGAGTGTTGAGTTATGAGTTGCTGCGGTCACTAAACACTAAACACTAAACACTAAACACTAAACACTAAACACTGCAGCGATCAGCTGAAGTCACCGCTCTTAATAATAATTATGGACGACTCTGTATGACAGATTTAAAAAACGTAAACATCGCTATTATCGGCTTGGGCTATGTTGGTTTGCCGTTAGCGGTCGAGTTTGGTAAACATTACCCCACTATGGGTTTTGATATTAACCAAGCCCGAGTGACCGAGTTAAGCCAAGGCCGTGATCATACTTTAGAAGTCAGTCCAGATGAATTAAAGCTAGCAACCCAGCTTAGTTTTAGTAGCCAAATAGCTGATTTAGAGCGGGCTAATATCTATATCGTTACAGTGCCAACGCCTATTGATAAACACCGTCAGCCCGATTTAACACCGTTAATTAAAGCCTCAGAAACTTTAGGTAAAGTTATTCGTAAAGGCGATATCGTTATTTACGAATCAACTGTTTACCCTGGTGCAACTGAAGAAGACTGTATTCCAGTTGTCGAGCGCGTATCGGGGCTTAAATACAATGTCGACTTTTTTGCCGGTTACAGCCCAGAGCGGATTAACCCAGGCGATAAAGAACACCGCGTAACTACGATTAAAAAAGTTACCTCGGGTTCAACGCCAGAGATTGCCGAGCAAGTCGATGCACTGTACAGCAGCATAATCACCGCCGGTACCTATAAAGCCAGCTCTATTCGCGTGGCCGAAGCAGCTAAAGTAATTGAAAACACCCAGCGCGACTTAAATATTGCCCTAATTAATGAGCTAGCAGTTATCTTTAATAAACTCGGTATCGACACCGAAGAAGTATTATTAGCCGCTGGTACAAAGTGGAATTTTTTACCGTTCAGGCCAGGCCTAGTAGGCGGCCACTGTATAGGTGTCGACCCATACTACTTAACCCATAAAGCGCAATCTATTGGCTATAACCCAGAAGTTATCCTCGCAGGTCGGCGCATTAACGACAGTATGGGCCGCTATGTTATTAGCGAACTGGTTAAAGCCATGATCAAACGTCGCATCCACGTAGCTGGCGCAAAAGTATTAGTATTAGGCTTAACCTTTAAAGAAAACTGCCCAGATATTCGCAACACCAAAGTGGTAGACATGCTAACCGAACTAGCCGAATACGGGGTTCAAGCCGACGTATACGACCCATGGGTAGACCCAGCCCAAGCCGAACACGAATACGGTATCACACTAGTACAGCAACCCAACCCAGCACACTACGACGCAGCAATAGTCGCAGTAGCGCACAATCAATTTCGTGAACTAGGTGTAGTCGGCATCAAAGCCCTAATGAAAGAAAACCACGTGCTATATGACTTAAAATACCTGTTGCCAGCAAACAGCTGTGATTTAAGGCTTTAACCGAAAACATTAAAAAGGGTCAGAGTGATTTTAATTTAATTAAAATCACTCTGACCCTTTTTATTTGACCTATTTAATTTACGCCTCTGCTTATTTACATGGCCGGCCTTTAAGCCTGCGGCCAAAGCTAATATCATATTTATCAGTAAGCGCTGTAATAAATTCCTCATTTGCTAAAGGATAATTATGGTTTAGAGCTATGCGAATAGAGTTTAGATCTTCATCTGAAATATCGTGTGCAAATAATGCTCGATAGTTTGCTAGTCGTTGGTCTAACGTGTCAGCTAAATTTAAGTACACGCGATGCGGAGTGACAATATTAATATCTAAGCCTTTAGCGTTAGCGTGGTAGCTAGACCAATGATAATCCTCTGGATAAATAACCATATTTGCCCGAACGGGATTTAACTCAATGTAACGCTGACAAGTAAGAAAATATTGATCAGTGTCTACCAAGCTATCTTTAAATCGTCCATCCCATAACGTTCCCACTCGCTGATAGCGCTTATTAAAATAGTGAACGTAATCACGGCCCAAATTTTGTATCAGATTTGAAATTACGCCGTCTTGGTTAGCGGTTAGTAACATGTGAACATGATTGCTCATCAGCACAAAGGCATGTAGTTGCACATCATAACCAGTAAGATATCTAGCTAATATAGATAAATAGCAGGCTTTATCAGCATCGTCATAAAAACAATTTGAACGATTATGGCCTCGCTGTACTATATGGTAAGGCATTCCGGCTATTAAAATTCTCTTTCTACGCGGCATATTTCAATTGAAAATAAATTGTTAAGTAACGTTATTGAAATATAGCCAAGTAAATTATAAACGCAATAAAAAGGGTCAGAGTGATTTTAAGTGGATATAGAAAATCACTCTGACCCTTTTTATTTATCTGCTAAGATATCACTTATGAAAAAATCACAAAACATCAAAGGCATAGTGTTGGCTGGCGGCACTGGCAGCCGTTTATATCCGAGCACTCTTGGTGTCTCGAAGCAATTGTTGCCGGTCTATGATAAACCGATGATTTATTATCCTATTTCGGTATTAATGCTGGCGGGAATTCGAGATATTTTAATTATTACTACTGAGCAAGATCAAGCTAGCTTTCATAGATTGTTAGGTGATGGTAGTCGGCTAGGTGTTAATTTCAGTTATTGTATTCAAAATGCCCCAGATGGCCTTGCTCAAGCTTTTATTTTGGCTGAAGACTTTTTAGCTAATAGTCATGTTTGTTTAGTTTTAGGTGACAACATATTTTTCGGCCATGGTTTGGCCGATCTATTACATAAAGCAATAACAAATGTAATTGAACATAATAGCGCCACTGTGTTTGGTTATAGGGTTAGCAACCCTTCACGTTATGGAGTGGCAGCGTTTAACTCGCAAGGAAAAGTTGTCTCAATAGAAGAAAAACCTCAACAGCCAAAAAGTCGGTTTGCCGTTACAGGATTATACTTTTATCCTAACGATGTTATCGCAAAAGCAAAACTGGTGTTGCCATCAGCGCGCGGCGAGTTAGAAATTACTACTGTTAATCAAATGTTTTTAGCTGAGCAGCGTTTAGATGTAGAAATAATGGGCCGAGGTTTTGCTTGGTTAGATACTGGAACACATGAGAGTTTATTAGAAGCGTCTGCCTATATAGAAACCATAGAAAAACGGCAAGGATTAAAAGTCGCTTGTTTAGAAGAAATCGCTTTTGAAATGGGCTATATCAATAAAGAACAATTACTGGAACTTGCCAAACCGCTAGCAAATAATCAGTATGGTGAGTATCTCGTTTACATCGCCAACGGTGACGAATAAAAAGGGTCAGAGTGATTTTCATAAAATCACTCTGACCCTTTTTATGAAGGAAAAAATATGCTTTCACAATCTTTGCAACTGCCTGAAGTTTTGCTGCTAACCCCAAAAGTTCACTCAGATGAAAGGGGGTATTTTTTTGAGTGCTTCCGCCAACAACAGTTGCAGCAGTTGTTAGAGCGAGATATTCAGTTTGTGCAAGAAAACCAATCGCGTTCAAGCTTTGGTGTGTTGCGTGGGTTGCATTATCAGAGGC
This sequence comes from Rheinheimera salexigens, assembly GCF_001752395.1. Classification (NCBI taxonomy): domain Bacteria; kingdom Pseudomonadati; phylum Pseudomonadota; class Gammaproteobacteria; order Chromatiales; family Chromatiaceae; genus Rheinheimera; species Rheinheimera salexigens. The sequence goes on from NZ_MKEK01000001.1 coordinate 1,339,670, forward strand.
AGCCGCAAGCGCAAGCGAAATTGGTTAGGGTGGTGGAAGGCGAAGTGCTTGATGTAGTGGTGGATATCCGCCATGGTAGTCCGCGATTTGGTCAGACGGTGCAAACCGTATTAAGCGCTGAAAATAACCATCAGTTATTTATTCCGCATGGCTTTGCTCATGGTTTTTTAGTTTTAAGCCCACAAGCTACGGTGGTTTATAAAGTGGATAACTACTATTCAGCCCAGCATGATGCTGGCTTAGCTTATAATGATGCCAATCTTGCTATTAATTGGCCATTATCTGCTAAGCAATTAGTCATATCGACTAAAGATCAGCAACAACCTAAATTATCACAATTACAAAGCGAATTTAACTGGAAATGAAGCCAGTAAAGAAGAACAAGTAATGAAGCACTTACTTATCACCGGAGCCATGGGGCAGCTAGGCCAAAGCTTTACTGCTATTGCTAAACAGTGGCCACAATTCCAATTTACCTTTGCAGATAAAAAGCTGGCTGATATTACTAATCAGCTACAAATGGCTGCGCTTTTACGACAACTAAAACCCTACGCCGTGATCAACTGTGCCGCTTTTACTAATGTAGATTTAGCCGAGCAACAACCCGAATTAGCTTATGCCGTAAATGCCACAGCAGTAGAACAGCTGGCGCAATTATGCCGTGAAACAAATACCCTATTAGTGCATTTTAGTACTGACTATGTATTTTCAGGGCGACAGTTAGATGCGGGAGAGAATCAAACACCTTATACAGAGCAAGATCTGGCTGAACCGTTAAATGTCTATGGCGCAAGTAAATTGGCCGGCGAACAAGCCATGCTCAATATCGCCCCAGCAGGACTAATTCTGCGCAGCAGTTGGTTGTATAGCGCGTTTGGTCATAACTTTGCTCGCATTATTTACAATAAAATACAACAAGGCCTGCCTTTAAGAGTCGTTGCAGACCAAATAGGCAGCCCAACCTATGCTCCTGAACTGGCCGCGCTATGTTTGAAACTACTCTCTGCTGACCACTTTGCTACTACTCAGTTGCTACACTGTGCAGGGCAGGGCGAAGCCAGCTGGTATCAAGTCGCGCAAGAAATACAAAAATATACTAAACAACAAACAACCCTTACAGCGATAAGTAGTAATCAATGGCAGTCTGCTGCAACTCGGCCAAGCTATAGCGCGCTAAGCAGCCAGCAACTGCAGAAGCAATTTGGCCTCAGTTTGCCAGCTTGGCAGCAAAGCCTAGTAACCTGCTTAAATAAAATGGGTCAGAGTGATTAATTTGAATATCTTAATTACGGGTGGTGCGGGTTTTATAGGTACAGCCTTGGTCGAATATCTGCTAGCTAATACGCCTCATCAGTTATTGGTGTTAGATAAACTTACCTATGCCGCCAATTTAACAGCACTTGAACAGCATAAACAAAACGCTAGGTTACAGTTTGTGCAAGGCGATATTTGCGATGCTAGCTTGCTACAAACCTTATTTGCAGACTTTCAGCCCGATGCGATTATGCATTTAGCGGCAGAAAGCCATGTTGATCGCTCACTCAGTGGGCCAGCTGAGTTTATGCAAACCAATATTATAGGCAGCTACAACTTACTTGAAGCCAGCCGCCACTATTGGCAGCAACTGATACCTGCTAGACAAGCCCAGTTTCGCTTTTTACAAGTATCAACCGATGAAGTCTTTGGTGATTTAGGCAACAGTGGCGTGCACTTAAATAAAAAACTGTTCACTGAAAACCATGCCTACGCACCCAGCAGCCCCTATTCAGCCAGCAAAGCCAGTGCCGATCATTTAGTGCAGGCATGGCATCGCAGCTATGGCTTACCTACATTAATAAGCTATTGCAGTAATAACTATGGCCCTTGGCAACATGCAGAAAAACTAATACCCAAAGCCATTAATCATTTATTACAAGGCAAACCAGTACCATTATATGGTGATGGGCTACAAATACGCGATTGGTTATATGTAGATGATCATGTAGCCGCGTTATATTTAATACTAACCCAAGGTAAAGTAGGCCAAAGCTATGCTATAGGCGGTAATAGTCAAGTTAATAATCTAGCGCTAGTTCAACGAATAGCCGATATTATCGATAGTTTTGCAGAGCAAGGCTTATGTCAGCAATTCCAGCAACCTAGGCGAGAGTTAATTGAATTCGTTACCGATAGGCCAGGGCATGATCAATGTTATGGTATTGATAATACTAAAATAAGCCAGCAACTAAATTGGCAACCACAATATTCATTACAACAAGGCTTAGAGAAAACGCTAACACTCAGCTTTAAATAAAATGGGTCAGAGTGATTTTCACCTTTTTTATAAAATAGAAAATCACTCTGACCCATTTTATTTTTTTACAGTGACCTTAAGTGAAAGTGATGAGCCTAATCAGGTTAATTTGCAAGCAACTAGTCTGCTCGGAGCTTGTTTCACCTAGGGCTGTCTGCTAGTATCCCAGCGTTTTGGGATTCAATTCGGCTTACAGGATGGCAGCTAGTTTGATACGTTTAATTTCATTTTCTTGCTGTTTATTTATTGCTGCACTGTATTCATGCCAGCTGTTTGCTTCGCCGTGGGTGAATACTGACGACAGATACTTAAGAACTAGCATTAAGTTACTGGCAGATGCTGGCTATATTAATATCCCTATCAATACTTATCCGTTAATGTGGCAGCCAATTTTAGCTGAGCTGGCACAAGCGAATACCAAGCACATGAACCAAGCTCAGTTATTTGCCTTTCTTCGCGTCACTTCTGCCTTAAATTATGTTCGATCCGACCATATTGAAAATCTCAGCCTAAGTGCTAGCAGCGATAGCCTAACCCCACTTGGTTTTGGTTCTCGCTATGCACATCGAGGTCAATTAAGCTTAGGCACCGAACTAAAAGGTAATGATTGGGCGGTGGGCATTCAAAAAAGCTTTAATCATGAATCTTATACTTTTAACAACATAAATGGTATTGATTACACGCCAAACCAAGATTGGCAAGGTAGCTATGCCGCTTATACTTTAGGTAACTGGGTGCTTTCAGCTTCGCAACAGCATCAGTGGTGGGGCCCAGGGTTAGATAGCAGCTTTAATTATAGTAACAAAGGCCCAGCGGCAAAAATTATCCGTTTAAACCGACTCAATTCAGCATTACCTCTTACTGATTATTTAAGTATTTTAGGTCCAGCCAATATCACCTTGGAATATGGCCAGCAGCCTGGTAGTGCATTATTACGCCACCATCAATTTACCGCAGCTCGGCTAAGCATTAAACCTTGGCAGGCGCTTGAAATATCATCCAGCATTAGCCATCAACAAGGCTTAACAGATGAAGTATTACTGCGGCTAAACTTACCAACTTTTACTGAAGCCAATACCGACTCACAAACTATTGCCAATATTGATTTTCGTTATAGCTATAACCCCAACGGCGCTATTTATGGTGCCTTAAGTCATGTTGCTAACGAAAATGGCTATTTAGTTGGCACAGAATACAATATAGCTAACCAACAACATCAAATTAACCTTAGTGCTGAATATCAGTGGTTAGCGGCAGACTATCCTAATTGGTTAATTAATGCCGCAGCAGAAGCGATGCACACTCCCACAGAGCAACTGGTTTTAGCCGCGCAGTGGTATCGCAGCGATGGCCAAGCGGGTTATGTTCATTTTAAACAGCAGCGCTATGCTGAAGTTACGGGTATTAAATTAAGCAGTGCCATTCAAGTGGGCTACCAACATGAATTATTTAAAGGCTTAATTAGTCTTGATTATCAATTAGCTCGACAGCAAGCTAGCGACAATGCCATAAATCGTAATAATATTAGTTTTGCCCACGAGGCGGGTATACGTTGGGAATGGCGTTGGTAAATGGATGATCAACAATGGTATTTAGTCTATTGTAAGCCAAAGCAAGAGCAACGGGCGCAGCAGCACTTACAAAATCAAGGCTTTAATAGCTTTTTGCCCGTGGTTAGCTTAACGAAAATTAAAGCAGGCAAAAAACAATTAGTCACCGAGCCATTATTTGCCCGGTACTTATTTTTGCAATACAACGCCGATTTAAGTTTGGCTAAAATACGCAGCACTCGCGGTGTAGCGGGGCTAGTAAAGTTTGGTCAAAGTATTGCAACTGTGCCAAATAGCTTAATTCATAGCTTGCTACAACAACAGTTGCAATTACAGCAACAAGATAAACAGCAACATGATTTAACGAAGGGCGATGTGGTCGAAGTGTTATCAGGGCCCTTCGCCGCCTTGAATGCTGTATTCCAATTAGCCGATGGTGAAAGTCGAAGTATGGTATTGTTGCAATTTTTAGGGCAACCCATACAGTTATCTCTTGATAACAATATATTGCTGAAAAAGTAATAACCAGTTAATACAGCGCGAGTGATTTAAGCTATAATCTCGCGCTTAAAATTTATAATACTAGTCCTGGGGCGCATAACTCAGTGGCGGTAGCGTGCTTATCGCAACGTGTTTATCACTTGAGAGTGTAGTTGCAGGTTAATTAAAAAATAATGGAGTTTCCAGGTGCTTAAGATTGCAATTCAAACTTTGTTTGTTGTCACCATTAGCTTGTGGGCATCTTTGTTTACAACCGAGGCGTTAGCGCAAACGGTATCGCCTGCTATGTTAGAGCAGTTTAAACAGTTGCCCAGGGCTGAACAAGAACGGTTAGCTAAACAATATGGTATCGACATTAACCAATTGAATGGCAGTACTAGTAATGTGCAGCAAGCTGAGGTCGAAAAACTCCAACCCTTTGACCAGACCAAGCAAGCTAAGCTTGCTGAAGAAAAAAAGCTTAAAGCTGACGAAAAAGAAGAAGAACAAAAGCTAAAGCGGTTTGGTATGGCAATGTTTGATGCCGAAATTAGCACCTTTGCACCTGTGTCTAATGCTCCCGTGCCAGATAGTTATTTGCTTGGCCCAGACGATACTTTATTCGTTCAGTTATACGGTAAGCAAACTGAAAATCATGAATTAAAAGTCGACCGTGACGGCAACATCAATTTGCCTGGAGTAGGGCCTGTATCTGTTGCCGGTTTGAAATTTGCAGCCGCACGCGAGCTCATTAACAATCGCATTCAACAAGCCAGTATCGGTGTTAATGCAGCGGTGTCGATGGGCCAGTTGCGTACTATCAATATTATGATCGCCGGTGAAGCGAAAAACCCTGGCATGTACGCGGTATCGGCTTTAACAACCGTTACTCAAGCCTTATTTGTCGCCGGTGGCGTGTCAGATATTGGTAGCTTAAGGCATATAGTTGTTAACCGCAGTGGCAAACGCGTTGCTGAGTTCGACTTGTACGACTTATTGCTAAAAGGTGAAAACAGCAAAGACGTTAATTTGCAACATGGTGATGTGGTGTTTATTCGCCCAGCTATGGCCTTAGTTACGGTTGACGGTGAAGTGCAACGACCGGCCATTTATGAATTGGTTGCTAACGATACGGTGCAGTCAGCGCTAAATATGGCTGGGGGCACTAAACCCAGTGCCTTTGTTAGTAAAACGAGAATTAACCGCGTGCAACAAGGGCAATCGGTTTTAATTAATCTTGATTTAAGCAAAAAATCGAATTTAAATCAGTCATTACAAGCGGGTGATAGTGTTTATGTACCGGCAGTGGCTGCACGGTTACAGCATCAAGTGGTTATTGCCGGTGCGGTTGAACGCCCAGGCTTTTATGCTTGGCAACAAGGGCTACAATTTCACGATGTTGTTGATAATATCTGGACCGATTTATTACTCACTACTGATTTAGATTACGCCATTGTGTTACGTCAAATTAATAACCAAGGTGATATTGAGGTTATTCAATTTAATGTGGCAACGGCTATTGCAGATGCCAATGGCATGGTAAAGCAACCGCTGACACTTGAAGCACGTGATGTTGTAGTGTTATTTCATTACGGCAATGAAACCTATAAACGAGCTGCATTAAATGACTATTTGCGCAAACAAATAGAATCAGAGCTAACTTTACTAAATGAAAACGCTTTATTATCGGGTGACGTTGCTGCCACCGTTTTTAAACGTCTACAACAAGAAAATACCGCCATAGAAGCATCGCGTTATACTGAATTTGATGCCGTGTTAGAGGCTGAAAAAAATACCTATGCCTTATTAGAAAATAAGTTAAACAATATGCTTAGCCAACTGTATAGCGACAGTAGCTATATAGAGTTATCTAAGCATTTAAGTCGCCGTGAACTCGTCTTTCCCATCTTAAAAAAATTACAGCAACAAAGTAGCACGCAACAAGATTTAGCCATAGTGTCTATTTCTGGTGACGTTAAAGTGCCAGGTGAATACCCATTAGCGCGTAATGCTAGTATTAAGGGGTTAATTCAAGCGGCCAGCGGCTTAAATGTCTCGGCTTATTTACCTCGCGCTGAGCTTAGCCGCTACCTTGGCCAAGCTAGCAATAGCAATAAGATATTACAGCAAAACCTCAATGTTGCTTTAGATGGAGTACTTGTAGGCAGCGCAGACAACATCACCTTACAAAGCCGCGATCGCTTAAACGTATTTGAAACACCCGCTTGGTCAGAAACGCGGTTAGTGGCCATTGAAGGTGAAGTACGTTTCCCAGGCACCTATCAAGTGTTAAAAGGTGAAACTTTAGCACAGCTAATTAAACGCGCCGGTGGTTTTACCGATGAAGCATTCTTGTTTGGTGCTATCTTTACTCGCGAAGGCATTAAGCAACGCGAAAAAGAGCAAACACTGCTCTTATTAGAGCAATTAAAAGCTGACATCGCTACGAAGGCGTTATCTACTCAAGGTGGCAGTGCTACACCTGACGCACTTACCTTAGTAAACCAAGTTGCAGAATTAGAACCCGTAGGGCGTTTAGTGGTCGATGTGGCAAGCATTATTGCCGGCAATAATAGTTTTGATATTGCGTTAGAAGATAAAGATAAACTATTTATCCCACGATCTAACAACTCAATCTCAATTATTGGCGAAGTGCAGCATAGTGGTTCTCATCGCTTTGACCGTACTAAATCAGTAGAAGACTATTTACGTTTAGCTGGCGGGAGCCGTAAACGAGCAGACGAGGACCGGGTGTATGTTATCCGAGCTGATGGTTCCGTAATGCTTCCCAGTAGCAGTAGTTGGTTTGCAGTTAATCGCAACCAGTTAACCCCAGGCGATACGATAGTAATGCCATTGGATTCTGAATATAAAGATAGCCTAAGTACATGGGCAATAGTTACACAAATATTCTATCAATCAGCAGTAGCATTAGCAGCGCTTAATTCGTTTTAAATTTTGATTTAATTAAGTTGCGATTTGAAAAAGGAATAACATGAGTCAACAACAGCAACAAGTGCAGCCATCTATAGTGGCAGATGATGAAATTGATTTAAGGGAATTGTTTAGCGTTATATGGCAAGGTAAATGGCTAATTATTGCGGTGACTGCTGTGTTTGCAGTAGCCGCAGTGTTTTATGCTTTAAGCTTGCCCAACATTTATAAAAGCGAAGCGTTATTAGCGCCAGTAACAGAAGACTCAGGAATGAAGATCCCTGGTCAATTAGGTGGCTTAGCGGCATTAGCGGGAGTGAATTTAGGTGGTGGCGGTGGGGATAAAACGAGCCTAGCGCTTGAGATTTTAAAATCACGCGAATTTATAGGCCGTTTTATTCAACAGCATGATTTATTTGTGCCAATAATGGCAGCTAAGGGCTGGAATAGAGGTACTAACAGCTTAGTAATTGATAACGATATTTATAACAGTGAAAAACAGCAATGGGTACGTGAGGTAAAAGCACCATTTTTGCCAAAGCCAAGTTTGCTAGAAACCCATGAAGCGTTTATGAAGTTGCTTAATGTATCGCAAGATAAAGAAACCGGTATGGTTAAATTATCGGTAGAGCATTTATCACCTTTTATCGCTAAAGAATGGGTAACCTGGTTAGTGCAAGCCATCAATAACGAAATGCGCGAGCGTGAACTTAACGAAGCGCAAAATAGCATTACCTACTTAACCAGCCAGTTAGAAAATACCAATGTCGCAGATATCCGCACTATGCTGTTTTCACTAATAGAAGAGCAAACGAAAACCGTAATGCTGGCAAATGTTCGCGCAGAATATGTATTAAAAACGGTTGATCCAGCCGTCGCCGCCGAGAAGAAATCTAAACCAGCCAGAGCATTGATCGTCATAATAGCCACTATGTTAGGCGGGTTATTAGCGACTTTCGTGTTATTACTTCGACATTTTTCAGCGAATAGAAAATCTTAATTTATAGACTGAGTGACATCATGTTAAAAAATAAAACAATAAAAATTGCAATAATTGGCTTGGGTTACGTTGGTCTGCCATTAGCGGTAGAATTCGGTAAAAAATATCCAACCTTGGGTTTTGATATTAATCAAGGCCGCGTTGCCCAATTGCAAGCAGGGCATGATTTTACCCTTGAAGTTAGTGATGAAGAGATGAGACAATCTGAACATTTATCTTATTCATACAATATCGATGCGCTTAAAGACTGTAATATTTATATTGTTACGGTGCCAACACCAATAGATGAGCATAAACAACCAGATTTAACGCCTTTAGTTAAAGCCAGCGATATGCTAGGCAAGGTAATAGAGAAAGGCGATATTATTATATATGAGTCTACGGTATACCCTGGCGCAACAGAAGAAGTCTGTATTCCGGTAGTTGAACGTGTATCCGGTTTAGTGTTTAACCAAGACTTTTTTGCCGGTTACTCGCCTGAGCGGATTAACCCAGGTGATAAACAGCACCGAGTGACTAACATTCTAAAAGTCACCTCTGGATCTACCCCTGAAATAGCCGAAATGGTAGACCAACTGTATAAATCTATTATTACCGCTGGCACCCATAAAACTTCATCAATAAAAGTGGCTGAGGCAGCTAAAGTAATCGAAAACACCCAACGTGATGTCAATATCGCTTTAATTAACGAGTTATCCATTATATTTAATAAGCTTGGTATTGATACACTTGAGGTATTAGAAGCGGCAGGCACTAAATGGAACTTTTTACCGTTCCGCCCAGGCTTAGTGGGGGGCCACTGTATTGGTGTCGACCCGTATTACTTAACCCATAAAGCGCAATCTATTGGTTATCACCCAGAGATTATATTATCTGGTCGGCGTTTAAACGACGGCATGGCTAAACATGTGGTGTCAGAGTTGATAAAACAGATGCTGAAAAAACGCATTCATGTCGATGGCGCTAAAGTGTTAATAATGGGCTTAACATTTAAAGAAAACTGTCCTGATATCCGCAATACCAAGGTAGTCGATATTGTTACAGAGCTAAAAGACTATAACATTGAAGTGGATATTCTAGACCCGTGGTGCTCAAGTGAAGAGTCTGAGCATGAGTATGGGTTAGCATTAACCACAGAGCATAAGCAAAACCATTACGATGCCATAGTGCTAGCGGTAGGCCATAACGAATTTAGAGAAATGGGCGCTGAAAAAATTAAAGCCCTAGGTAAAGCGCAGCATATTATTTATGATTTAAAATATGTATTGCCAAAACAAGCGGTTGATATCCGGTTGTAATTATATATTTAAGATATTAGGTAGTTTAAATGAAGATACTTGTCACCGGTGGCGCAGGCTTTATTGGCTCAGCGGTAATTCGTCATATTATTGAAAACACAACAGATAGTGTTATCAATGTAGATAAACTTACCTATGCAGGTAATTTGGATAACTTAATTGAAGTAGAGTCTTCTAATCGCTATGCTTTTGCAAAAGTTGATATCTGTGACAGCACAGCATTAACGGGGGTGTTTGCTCAGCATCAACCTGATGCAGTGATGCATTTAGCAGCTGAAAGCCATGTTGATAGATCTATAGATGGCCCAGCAGAATTTATACATACCAATATAGTGGGTACTTACACTTTATTGGAAGTCGCTAGAAAATATTGGCAACAACTATCTGACGAAAAAAAGTCGGATTTTAAATTTCATCATATTAGTACTGATGAAGTGTACGGTGATTTACCTCACCCTGCGGACGCAGGTGATGAGTGTTTAGTGCTTAATGATGAGTTAAAAGAACAAAAAGTTAACACTCAAAACTCAAAACTAAACACTAACAATCTGCCATTGTTTACTGAAACGACTGCCTATGAACCAAGTTCGCCTTATTCTGCCAGTAAAGCAGCAAGTGATCATTTAGTGCGGGCTTGGATGCGCACTTATGGCTTCCCTACGCTTATCACTAATTGTTCAAATAATTATGGTCCTTATCATTTTCCTGAAAAATTAATTCCATTAGTTATTTTAAATGCATTAGAAGGCAAACCTTTACCAATTTATGGTAAAGGTGATCAAATACGTGACTGGCTATATGTAGAAGACCATGCAAGGGCATTATATAAAGTGGTAACCGAAGGTCAAATAGGGGAAACCTATAACATTGGAGGCCACAACGAAAAAACTAATCTAGAAGTCGTTGAAACCATCTGCAAAATTCTCGACGAGATGGCACCCATTAAAAACTCAAAATTAAACATTCAACACTACAAAAGTTTAATAACTTTTGTAAAAGATCGCCCAGGACATGATCGCCGTTATGCTATAGACGCCAGTAAAATTGAACGCGAATTAGGCTGGGTACCAGTTGAAAGCTTTGAAACAGGTTTACGTAAAACAGTGCAATGGTATTTAGTTAATAAAGATTGGTGTCAAAGAGTGCAAAGTGGCGGTTATCAACAACAGCGTTTAGGAGTGACACCATGAGCAGTAATACCAAAGGGATTGTTTTAGCTGGCGGCTCTGGCACGCGGTTATATCCCATTACCCGTGGAGTATCAAAACAGCTTTTGCCAATTTATGATAAACCGATGATTTATTATCCGTTGTCTGTTTTGATGTTAGCCGGTATACGTGACATTTTGCTTATTAGTACACCAGATGACTTAAGTGGCTATCAACGTTTATTAGGCGATGGCAGTGATTTTGGTATTAATTTAAGCTATGCAGAACAACCGAGTCCAGATGGTTTGGCCCAAGCTTTTATTATTGGTGAAGAATTTATTGGTAAAGATAATGTTTGTTTGGTGCTAGGCGACAATATTTTTTATGGCCAAGGTTTTAGCCCAAAATTGAAACATGCAGTTACTAATGCTAAACAAGGTAATGGTGCAACTGTTTTTGGCTACCAAGTTAAAGATCCTGAGCGGTTTGGTGTCGTTGAATTTGACGAGCAAATGAAAGCAAAGTCAATTGAAGAAAAACCAACAAAGCCTAAATCACATTATGCAGTAACAGGGTTATATTTTTATGACAATTCAGTTGTGGAAGTCGCTAAACAGGTTAAACCTTCAGCGAGAGGCGAATTAGAAATTACTAGCCTTAATAATGCTTATTTACAACAAGATAAACTAAATGTAGAAATACTTGGCCGAGGGTTCGCTTGGCTTGACACTGGCACCCATGAAAGCCTCTTAGAAGCAGCACAATTTGTTGAAACTATTGAAAAAAGACAAGGCTATAAAGTTGCTTGTCTTGAAGAAATTGCTTATCACAATGATTGGTTAACTAAGCAGCAAGTTATCGCGCTAGCTCAGCCTATGCTGAAAAATGCATACGGCCAATATTTAATTAGCATGCTGGACGATTAAATGACAATTGCATTAAATAAACCGGTAGCGCCTAATTTAGCTAAATTGATTCAATACCTTGAGCAAGTGCATGACAGTGGTTGGTATACCAATTTTGGTCCATTGCATCAGCAATTAACTGAACGATTAGAGCGCTTTTTGGGAGTTGAAAACCTTCTTTTAGTTTCTAATGGCACCTTAGCTATACAGGTGGCTTGTAAAGTCTTAAATGTGCAAAGTGCATTAACAACCCCTTTTACTTTTGTTGCTACTACAAGTGCACTACTTTGGCAGGGGATTAATACTGCATTTTGCGATATTGATAACGACAGTTATAACTTGTGTCCAAAACACGTAGACCAAGCGCTTCAATTAGACAATAGTTATGATGCAATAGTTGCGACACATGTTTATGGTAATCCATGCGATGTAGCAGCAATACAAAACGTAGCTGAGCGTTATAATAAAAAGATTATTTATGATGCAGCGCACGCTTTTGGCGTAAAGGTGGGTGATAAGTCTGTTTTAAGCTTTGGTGATGCCAGTACATTAAGCTTTCATGCTACAAAAGTATTTCATACCGTAGAAGGTGGTGCTATTGTTTTTAAGCATAAAGCGGATTTTGAAAAAGCAAAACAGCTTATTAACTTTGGTATTCAAATGGATGGTAGCCTAGGTGAGCCTGGGATTAATGCCAAGCTTAATGAATATCAATGTGCAGTTGGTTTGACGTTATTGGATGAAATTGAGAGTATTATTGAAAATAGAGCTAATTTATTTCAACAATATAGGGCTGCATTAGAGAACATAGTGGAATTACCCGTTTGGCATCCATTAGCAAGTTATAACGGTGCATATATGCCAGTATGTATTCGCGATAATGCCAAACTACTAAAGGTGATTAACGCACTAAATGTGAATGAAATACAAAGCCGTCGTTATTTTACCCCATCGTTAGATGTTGCTTATAGTGAGCAAAAGAGTTTTGGCTGTAACAACAGCCAAAAGTTAGCAACAAGTATACTTTGTTTGCCTTTACATAATTATATTTCCGAAAGTGATATTAAGATGTTAGCTAATATCATTTACGAGGAGCTAAAATGAGTTTTGCTGTAATGCAACCTTATTTGTTTCCGTATTTAGGCTATTACCAAATGGTTTATGCGGTAGATAAGTTTGTATTTTATGATGACGTTACCTTTATTAAAGGTGGTTATATCAATAGAAACAATATTTTGATGAATGGTAAGGCGCAACGTTTTACTATTCCCGTTCCTGGTATGTCATCTAATAAAAAAATAAATGAATTACGCTTTGATATTAATGTAATCAAAGTGCTTAAAAGTATAGAGCAAAGCTATCGAAAAGCGCCTTATTTTAATGCTATTTTTCCTATAATAGAAAGTGTACTTAGTGATCCTAATAGGCAAGTTGAGCATATTTGTGCGCAAAGCATTAAACAGGTGTTTGCGTATTTAGGTCTTGAAAAAGCATTCTATTTCTCTAGTCAATTAGAGTTTGATAGAGAGCAATCTGCGACAGATAAGCTGTTTAGTATTGCTGAATTAATGAAGTCAGATGACTATATAAATAGCCCTGGTGGTAAAGCTTTATACAACAAAGAGCATTTTGAAACTAAGGGTATAAAATTATCTTTTATACAGACAGAACCCTATAGCTATCAACAGAGTAACTTTGAATTTACGCCGCATTTATCGATGATTGATGTATTAATGTGGAACAGTAAGCAAGATGTATTAGCTCTTTTAGAGCTGTATAGCTTGGATTAATATATGGCTATTGGCGGTTATAACCAATTTAAGTTTATTGTTAATAATACTATTCATGATGCTGCTTGTAGATTTCAATCGGCTCGTGCTGCTTTATATGCCTTTTTAAAAGCGAGTGGCGCTAGAAAAATATATTTACCCAATTATCTTTGTGACAGTATTTTACCTGCCATTAACTCATTAAAAATTGATATTGAGTGGTATGAAATAGGTACTAATTTATTACCTATTAAAGTAATAGACTCGATTAAAGAGGGTGAATATTTTTTATTGGTCAATTATTTTGGTTTACTAACTGACAAAATAACAACGTTAGTTGCTAAAGAGCCTAAATCTTTTATTGTCGATAACTCGCAAGCTTTGTTTTCTCCTCATATCGCAAACACAACTAGTATTTATTCGTTTCGAAAATTCTTGGCTATACCGGATGGTGGTGCTTTATACACGTCGTACTCTATAACAGCTCCTGAAATTGAGTTTGCCGGTGAAAAGCATTTAGCTCACTTGATGTTAAGGGCAGCAGGTGAAGTGCAAAGAGGTTATAGTTACTTTTTACAAGCCGAGCAAGCGCTAGAAGATTACATACCGCAAAAAATGTCTAAGGTGTCGGAATATTTGCTTAGCTGTAATGATTTAGAATTTATTAAAGATAAACGTCAAAGTAATTATCAATTATTACATGATAAATTTAATGAAATTAATAGATTTAATTTACCATTAAAAAATAATATTCCATTGTGTTATCCATTATTTTTACCGTTTAATGTTAGCAAAATTTGCACTGACTTAGTTCAGAAAGGGATCTACTTACCTAGATATTGGCCAGCGCTTGTAAGCCAAGATTTGAATACAGAGTTTTTTAATAACACACTTTTTTTACCGGTAGATGAAAGGTTAGACGCAGAATCTATGACTTTTTTATGCTCAAACATTATAAGTGCTATAGAGCAACATGACGGCTAAATTAAATTATTAGCTGAGTTACATAAATAGAATTTAAATAGGGCGACTTAATGAGTAATTTTTATAATGACGAGGAACTTGCACAACTAGGTTTTAAAAGTGTAGGTCGTAATAATAAAATCAGTAAAAAAACGTCTTTTTATAATACATCTCGTATTGAGTTAGGTAATGACGTTCGTATTGATGATTTCTGTGTTATATCGGCTTGTGCAGAAGGTTTTGTTAAAATTGGTAATAGGGTACATATTGCCGCGCATTGTTTTATTGAGGCACCAGCTGGCGTAACGTTAGAGGATTTCTCAGGTTTGGCTGCTAGATGCACCATCTATGGTGGAAGTGATGATTATGGAGGTGAATATTTAACTAATCCTTGTGTACCTCTCGAGTTTCGAAAATGTACTAATAAACATGTCCATATTAAAAAACATGCCGTTATAGGTACAGGAAGTACTATCCTTTTTGGCGTAACCATTGGTGCTGGTAGCGCAGTGGGCTCAATGGCCTTTGTTACCAAAAGTATACCTGATAGTGCTATTGCAATTGGGATACCTGCAAAGGTGGTAAAAAAGAGAAGCGCTAAATTATTTGAATTAGAAGAGCAGTTACTAAAAAAACAATAATAAACGAGGCTTAACAATGATTTTGATAATAGGTGCATCTGGTGGTATAGGCAGTTATCTTGCTAACTCGTTTATTAATGATGGGTTTGACGTTAAAGGTACATACAATAACACTGCAATAAACAACAATTTCACAAAGTTAGATGTATCTAATGAAGAAGAAGTTAAACAGTGGGTAGAGCAAATTTCTGCTAAGTTAAAGCAGATTACAGTCATAAATTGTGTAGGTATTAATTACAACTGTTTTGGTCATAAAGCTGATTTGGAACAGTGGAAAAATGTAATTGATGTCAATTTAATTGGTACTTTTAACGTTATAAAATATCTTCTGCCTTACATGAGGGCTGAAAAGTTTGGCCGTATAATTAACTTATCTTCGGTAGTGCCTCAGATCGGTGTTGCTGGTACATCTGCTTATGCGGCATCAAAATCAGGCTTATGGGGCATGGTAAAATCACTTACTAAAGAAAATGCTGGGTTAGGTATTACAATTAATAATCTTAACTTAGGTTATTTTGATGCCGGAATGATTGCAGCAGTCCCTGAAGCAGTATTGGCTACTATAAAAGAAACAATACCGGCAAAAAGGTTTGGTACACCAAACGAAATTTATAAAGCTGTAAATATGCTAATGGATATTGAGTATATAAATGGCGCTAGTATTGATATAAATGGCGGAATTTAATTTTAGCTTAAGTAAAGGCTAGAGAATTGTTAAAAAGAAATATTACAGCCAATTATATAAGTCAACTTTATGTCACTGGGGTAGGGATTTTAATTCTACCCTTGTATATTAAGTATATGGGTGCAGAGGCCTATGGTTTAGTTGGCTTTTTTGCGATGCTGCAAGCTTGGTTTGCTATGTTAGATTTAGGCTTAACGCCCACGATTGCGAGAGAGACAGCTCGTTATCATGGCGGTAGTATGACAGCATTAATCTACCGCCAGTTATTAAGAGCGTTAACGCTTATCTTTATCGGTATCGCGCTTATTGGCGGCGGTATTTTGCTTTATATGGCAGATTCAATAGCGGCTAAATGGTTAACGGTAGAATTGCTATCACTTGCAGAAGTTAAATTAGCTGTGCAAATTATGGCTATTAGTGTTGCTTTACGTTGGTTGTGTGGTTTATATCGCGGCGTAATTACCGGTAGTGAGAAGTTAGTACTACTTAGTAGCTTTAATGTGGTTATTGCTACATTCCGCTTTATTGCGGTGTTTGCATCAATGTGGCATTTTGGTTTTACGGCTAAAGTGTTTTTTATACACCAACTAGCTGTAGCAGTTATTGAGCTTTTAGGGCTTTTTATTGCCGCCAGAGGCTTAATACCTAAGCAAAATATGTTAGAGAATGCAATTGGCTGGTCTTTTAAACCGGTTAAACCAGTATTAAAGTTTGCATTAACTATCGCTTTTACCTCTTCAGTATGGGTGCTGGTTACTCAAACCGACAAATTAATATTATCCGGTATTTTGCCACTTACAGAATATGGTTATTTTACGTTAGCGGTACTAGTTGCCAGTGGGATTATGGTCATAAGTGGCCCAGTTAGCATTGCTATAATGCCAAGAATGGCAAGGTTACATGCCGAAGGTAAGCATGAGCAATTAATCAAAGTGTACCGCACTGCAACTCAACTAGTGAGTGTTATTGCCGGTTCAGCCGCGATTGTTATTGCTTTTTATGCTGAACAATTAATATTTTCTTGGACAGGTGAACAAATGCTAGCTGAAGAATCTGGGCCAATTTTACGTTTATATGTTATTGGCAATAGTTTTTTAGCAATATCTGCTTTCCCTTATTACCTACAATATGCCATTGGTAATTTACGTTATCACTTAATTGGTAATGCCTTTATGGTTGTTTTGCTAATTCCAGCAATTATATTTGCGGCCATAAACTATGGTGCTATTGGTGCAGGTTATGTCTGGGCATTAATTAATGGTTTGTATTTGGTTGTTTGGGTGGGTTATGTGCATTATAAATTAGAGCCTGGATTACACAGTAAATGGTTGATACAAGATGGTTTAATTATTTATGGCTCTGTAATTTTGTTATTAAGCTTTTTATCATTGTGGCCTATTCAGGCTAGCGATAGGTTATTAACTATTTTACAAATCTTTGCAGTAAGCGCATTAGCTTTAATTACCGCTGTAATATCGGCCGATAGCTTTCGTAAAAAACTTATATTAAAAATTAAGAGTGTTTTTTAAAATGGCTTCAGACATCAAAGTTTCAGTATGTGTTGTTACTTACAATCAAGAAAAATATATTGCCGAATGTTTGCAAAGTTTAGTTGATCAAAAAACTAATTTTAGATTTGAGATTATAGTTAGTGATGACTGCTCAAGTGACCGAACTCAAAGTATAATAAGTGAGTTCGCCAAAATTTATCCTGACATTATCAAACCGATATATAGGGCGAAGAACATTGGTGGAGGGGAGAATTACACTCTAACTCATGCTATGGCGGTTGGGCAGTATATTGCACATATGGATGGTGACGACTATGCACTACCGGGTAAACTGCAAAATCAAAATGATTATTTAGATAATAACCCCGAGTGTAATTTTGTTTGGCACCCGATGAGGCAATTAATGCCTAACGATAAATTCAAAAATACATTAGAAAATAAACATTTATTATATAATAAAAAGTTTTATAAAAAAGATATAATCCAGTTCATGGCTATTGGCGGAAATAGCTCTAAAATGTATAGAGCAAAAGTAAGAAACATTGCTACTCCAAATTTCGAATTATTAGATTATTTTATCAATGTTGAGCAAGTTAATGATGGGTATGCGGCATTCTCAACAAATAAACCTTTAGGCGTTTATAGAACTGAAATTGGTGTTTCTTCATCGGGTATTAAAACAAAATTGATTTTAATTAAATGCTTTAAATTTTTAAGTGAAAAATATCCAAATTACCGCTTGCAAATTAATACAGCCAATTTAACTTGCTTATTAGTCGACGGTAAAAATTTTAGGTTTTCCGCGTGGCCTTTTTTAAAATCATTTATCATGACTTTTCATGTTTTATCAATTTTTAATTTTATTAAGTCAATTAAAATAATTAAGTTAATTAAAAATTAAAGGAAGTTTTGAAAGAGATTTTGGTAATTATTTTACTGAGAGAGTTATTGTTAGTTATATTTCTAACTTGTTAGTAATGGTGATTTATGGGCTTTTTAACAGTTAGTCTTTTCTTTGTTACAAATGGTGCACTTTGTTTGGTTGAATATCTGACTAGAAATAACAATTTTAAAAAGTTATTGTTTTTTTTAGTTGTTTTATCTTTCTCTACTGTTTTCTCTCTTAGAGATGGTGTTATTTTAAGTACTGATTATAAAAACTATGTTTTAATGTTTGATAGTTTCCCATCAAACTTTCAAGCTGCAATTCTTCGTGTTGAGCCGCTATTTGGTGCTTCAATCTTTATAGCTAAGAAAATAGGTTTAAGTGCTAATGATTTTATATCATTAGTTTCTTTTATATTTCATTTTTCATTGGCTTTTTTTGTTTTGCGAATTTTGAGATTTCCTTTAATACTGTTTTTGCTTCTCACGACAACTTCATTTTATTTTAATTTTGCTAGTAATACTATAAGGCAGGGGTTGGCCATGTCTTTTTTTATGTTTGGTCTTGTTCAAAAAAAAATTAAAAAAGAAATTGTTTTTTATTTGCTTTCTTTTTTAACTCACTATTCATCTATTATTTTAATTTTTTATATTTTTATATTTAAGAATTTTAATTTCATTAGGAATAAATTGTTATTGGTGTTTTTATTAGCGTTTTCTGTTCTTTGCTTTTTTTTTAGATCTCAAGTCTGTATGGCTCTTTATTGGGATGGTAGCATCAAATCTTGATTTGCCTCAAAAAATACTTGTTAACTTTAATTCTGATGCGGAATTTGTGACAGGTAGAATTTATTATTTTATTTCTTTTGTTATAGTTCTGTTATCTGTTTTATTCAGAAATAGAATATTAAGTGTATTAGTGAAGAATGATATTTCTTTTGTTGTTTATCAAAAAATGTTTTATATTTTATTTTTTTCAGTACTTATGTATCCCTTTTTTATACAGTTTTCATTCTTTACTAGAATGTCTAGCTACGGGTTTATGATTTTTCCAATTATTTTATACTTTTTGGTTAATAGTTTTTTTCAAGACGAGAAAGTTTTATTTTTTATTACTTTTTATATTTTATTTTCTTATCTTTTATTTTTCAATTGGATTACATTATTTATTAATTGTTGATGGTTCGGTTTTTAAATTATATTGTGCATCATATTGTGGTTTTCATGATAAAGTTAGTACAGATAATTACTGACTGAGTTGTTTGAACTAGTGATTTATTTTGATCTAGTGATTTATGAAGTAGGAAGGCTGAATATAACTTTGTACACTAATAAATTAAATAGTTAAACTAAATTCTAGACTGTTATAAAATAGAATTTATTTATTCTTAAATTATATTAATGCTGCATATTGAAACGGTATTGTACGTTAAGTTAGGTTGCATCAGAGCAATGAATTCATGATTTTAATATTGGAATGTTAAATTTACTGTATTATCTCTAAGAAAACGGTATTAGCTATGAAATATTTATTTGTTATATCTTTAGACTTTGAACTCTTTTGGGGAGTTAGAGATTCACGTGGCGAGGAGTATTTCGATTTTTTAAAAAATGTGCATGATGTCATTCCAAAAATACTTAATCTGTTTAATCAGTATGATATCGCTTGTACTTGGGCTGGTGTTGGTGCTATATGTGCAAATGATTTTGGTGAATTTATTAATAACAAACCACTATTTATGCCTAGTTATAAGGATAGTAAATATAATCCTTTTCTTGACCTTAAATACTTATCTACACTTGACCCAAAGCTACTATTTGCGCCTAATTTAGTGACAGCTATTACAAATACACCTAATCAAGAGTTTGCCTCTCATACTTATTCGCACTTTTACTGTTTAGAAGACGGTCAGACAGTTACAGAGTTTGCCGCAGATTTAAAAGCCTGCACGCAGATTGTTGCGAGTAAAAATATTAATTTAAAAAGTTTGGTTTTTCCACGCAATCAATTTAACTCTGATTATCTGAAGGTTTGTAAACAGCAGGGGTTAATTGCATACAGAGGGAATCCCATCCATTGGGCTTATAAACCAGAGAGCCGTAATGAGCGTAGTTTGATTAAACGCCTATTTAGATTGATTGATACTTACCTTCCTTTAAGTGGTTCGTTACGACAACAAGTACAGTTAGACAATGTGTCGGGCATGGTGGATGTACCCGCCAGTATATTCTTTAGGCCATATTCGCCTAAGCTAAGCTTTTTAGATGGTATGAAACTGCGCCGATTAAAGTGGTCGATGACACGAACAGCTAAAAAAGGCGGCGTTTTTCATTTGTGGTGGCATCCGCATAATTTTGGTCGGTATACCGACGAAAACTTACAACAACTTGAAGTATTATTGCAGCATTATCAGATGTTAAATAAGCGCTATGGTTTTAAGTCTGTCACTATGCAGCAAGCTGCAACACAGTTTTTAATAGGTAAGCAATGAAACGTTTAGTGGTATTAGGCAGAGCATCTGCGTCTACCCAAATGTTAATTCAAACAATGATTGCTGCCGGTTATGCTGTATACTGGGTTGAAGAGCGGCGTGATGATAAAAAGCAATTGTTGCTGCGTAGAATTAACAAACAGGGCCTAATAAAGGTTTTTGGCCAAGTGTGTTTTATGCTGGTGCAAAAATATTTAAACTTTTCTAGCAAAAAACGCCGTCAAGAAATTTTAAATGGCTTTGATTCTATAGACAGTATTAAACCTGTATTGACTACAACGAATGTTAACTCACCTGAATCTATTGCTTTTTTAGGTACGTTATCGTCAGATATTGTAGTACTTAGTGGTACAAGAATATTAAGTCCAGAACTATTGGCTGTTTTTACTTGCCCAGTTATTAATATTCATGCTGGCATTAACCCTAAGTACCGTGGCGTACATGGCGGTTATTGGGCTTTGGTTAATCAAGATGCGGTAAACTTTGGCTCGACTATTCATAGGGTAGATACCGGCATTGATACGGGTGACGTGCTTGCGTATGCCTATACGTCTATTACAAAGAAAGATAACTTTGCGACCTATCCACTGATGCAGCAACAAGCAGCGATGAGCTTACTCCCTAACGTTGTCAGTGCTTTGCTAACTAATAAGGCTAAAATTATTCAGCCCAGTTTAGATTCACAGCTTTGGAGTCATCCTACTTTACTGCAGTATCTCATTAATCGGTTTAAAGCAGGTGTAAAATAGTTTGCGCATTGTTCATATATTTAGCGCCTTATACCAAGGTGGAGCAGAGAACCAGCTGGAATTATTGATAAGCCAATCACTGCGTGCAACACCAGATATCGAGCATATTGTGATTAGCTTAAAAAATGAGCAAACACAACTGTGGCAGCGGCTTGAACAAAAAAAATCAAAATTTATAGCTGTAATCTTAACAGTCCTTTTAATTTAATTAGTATATTTGCGCTGCGTAAGCTATTAAAGGCACTACATTCTGACAGCACGGTTTTTCAGAGCTGGATGTATCATGCTAATTTCTTTACTACTCTTGCTGCTGCTCGGTTACCGGTAAAACTAGTTTGGGCATTACGGCGCACCCAAATACCCCAAGGGGTTACAGGGCTTATTTCTAAAGCTTCCGCTTGGCTAAGTGGCTGGGTCAAACCGCAAGTTATTAGTAATTCAGAGGCTGGTTTAGCATCACACGGCCAAGCTGGTTATTATTTAGCTAAATCGACTGTTATTGCTAATGGTTTTGTAACTGAAAGCTTTGATCCACCAGTGCCTGCCATTTCATGTTCTCAAGCCGAATTGGCTAAGTCAGATTTAATTGTTGCTACGCCGTCAGTAGCGAGCGCTGCTATAGAGTCAACCCTGTTTGGTACTATTGGACGATACTCGCCAGTAAAGGGTCATAAGTATTTATTTGAAGCAATTTTACTACTACAGCAGCAATTACCTGCAGCTGAATTTGAGCAAGTAAAATTTATTTTTGCTGGGCGTGATATCACCACATCTAGCGCATTAAAGCCTTATATTGATAACTTTATCATTCGCCAACAATGCCAGTTTATAGGTGAAGTTGCTGATGTATCTGTCGTCTTAAAGGATATTGATTGTTTAATTTTACCTTCTCTAAGTGAAGGGTTCCCTAATGTGCTGGTAGAGGCAATGTTAGCGAATAAATATTGCATTGCCACAAATGTTGGCGATGTTAATCGCATTTTGGCTGACATAGTGCCTAGCATTAAGCCTGGTTGTGCAGAGCAATTATGCCGCGCTATGGTTGACTTTCTCAAAAGAGAAAAACAACAAAACATAGCCACAGGCCACGAGCTAGGTGTTTTGGCTAGAAGTCATTATTCAATTGCCTCAAGCTGGCAACAATATTTAAGTCTTTATTCTTTGTTACTAGGAAAATAATAATTATGTGTGGTTTTGCTGGAATTTGGTCCACAACTAAAAGTGACAGAATAAATTTAGATGCCCTACAGGCTATGGGTAACGCTATTATTCATAGAGGACCAGATGATCACGGTTTTTGGGTTAATGATCAGCAATCAGTTGGTTTTGTTCATCGCCGCTTATCTATTGTTGACCTCTCAGAAGCTGGACACCAACCCATGCACTCGGCGTCTACACGTTTTGTTATCTCCTTTAATGGTGAAATTTATAATCATTTGTCTATTAGAAAAGAGATAGAAGCCTGTACCGATGTTAATTGGCAAGGGCATTCCGATACTGAAACCTTATTGGCTGCGATTGAAACTTTTGGCTTAGAGAAAACATTAGAAAAACTCGTTGGTATGTTTGCTTTTTCGCTTTGGGATAGCCATGACAAGAGCCTGACGTTAGTTCGTGATCGTTTGGGTGAAAAACCGCTCTATTATGCTTCAATAGCCAATGACGTTATTTTTGGCTCTGAGCTAACCTGTATTGAAGCCGTTTTGGATAAGGATAACTTAAGCATAGATAGCGCTGCGCTTTCACAGCTTATGCGCCAAGGCTATATTGTTTCACCGTTAAGTATTTATAACGAGGTTAAAAAACTCAAACCGGGCCAGTATGTATGTTTTGATAATAGTGGTTCTAACTTTAACACCTATTGGTCAGTAAGCGATATTATAGAGCAAGGTGAAAAGATTGAGTTAACCGCGGATGAAGCAGAGATAGAATTAGAAACTTTATTATTGCAAAGCTTAAAAGACCAAATGATAGCCGATGTGCCTTTAGGGGCATTTTTATCTGGTGGTGTTGATTCTTCTTTAGTTGTTGCCTTAATGCAAAAGCTTTCTGACAGGCCAGTTAAAACTTACTCAATAGGTTTTAATGACGCTAAGTATGATGAAGCCATATTTGCAAAAGAGGTTGCAAGCCACATTGGAACCGATCATACCAGTTTGTATATATCTGATAAGCAGGTATTAGACACAGTAAGTTTGATGGCTGATATTTATGGTGAACCTTTTGCCGATGCTAGCCAATTGCCCATGTATTTAGTGTGTGCTATGGCAAAAAAGCATGTCACGGTGTGTTTGTCTGGTGATGGTGGTGATGAGCTTTTCTGGGGGTATAGCCGTTATCAGATGACATTATCAGCGTGGCAAAAATTATCTGGACTGTCACAGTTTTCACGCTCTTCTCTAAAGTATATTAAACGGTTTTTACCAATTACAGTATTAAATACGGTGGGTAAGCTCTCAATTAAAGACAATCTTTTAGGTGATAAACTAAGTAAAGCATTATCGCTATTAGATACAGCTAGTTTTATTCTTTTCTATCGAAGCTTTATGATGGCAAGTTATCGAGATGTGCCGAATTTAGTGCTGAATGGCGATGATGGCGTGTCTGCTGTGATGCTCACTGATAAAGCTTTAAATATGCTAACTCAACACGATGTTATGCCAGCACTAGACTTAGTTACTTACTTGCCTGATGATATTTTATGTAAAGTTGATCGAGCCGCTATGGGGGTGTCATTAGAAGGGCGGATCCCACTATTAGATCATCGTGTGGTTGAATTTGCATTAAAGCTACCAACTGCAATAAAGTATAAAGATAATACGGCTAAAAGCCCGTTACGCGCTATTTTATACAAATATGTACCTCAAAACTTGATAGATAGACCGAAAAAAGGTTTTTCGGTGCCTTTGGCACAGTGGCTTAGATGTGAGTTAAAAACTTGGGCTGAGCAGCTTCTTGATTTTGAAAAGTTAAAAGCAGATGGTTACCTTGATCCTATTCAGGTGCATAAATTATGGCAAGAGCATCTTTCTGAGAAACGAAACTGGTCAGCCGTGCTGTGGAATATTTTAATGTTTCAAGCTTGGCTGGAAAAAAGAAGACAATGAAATTATTGTATATAGTTAATGTTGATTGGTTTTTCATATCACATCGTTTACCAATTGCCTTAGCAGCTATTAAAAATGGTTATGAAGTGCATATAGCATGCGGAGTAACGAATAAAAAAAGTTACTTAGAATCACTAGGAATTAATGTACATCCGATTTCACTTTCTAGAAGTGGAACTAGCCTATTGAGTGAATTAAAAGTTCTAAAGCAGGTTTGGAATATAGTTAATCATGTTAAACCTGATGTGAGTCATGCGATTACTATTAAAGGTGTTGTTTATGGCGGCCTTGTCACTCGTTTTTTGAAAGTAAAAATGAGAGTAGCATCGATCTCTGGTCTAGGTTATGTTTTTATTGATGGCTCGATAAAAGCTAGAACCCTAAAAATATTAATTAAGAAATTATATAGTTTTGCTTTAGGTTTTGATACAAAAGTGATATTTCAAAATAGAAGCGATGAGTCTATTTTTTTAGATAATATTATCGATAAATCGCAAAGTATTATTATCAGGGGATCGGGTGTTGATTTAAAACTTTTATCATTTACACCAGAGCTTACTACAAAAAAAACAGTTATGTTTTTAGCAAGATTACTTAAAGATAAAGGTTTAATTGAGTTTTGTGAAGCAGCCAAAATTGTTAAGCAGGATCTAGATGTGCGGTTCGTTTTAGTGGGTGATGTTGATTTTGATAACCCTAACTCTATCACTCAAAGAGAATTGGCTGATTTTGTTAGTAGTGGTGCTGTAGAACATTGGGGCTATGTAGCAAATGTAAATGAGGTTATTTCTAAATCTCATATTATGGTACTGCCATCTTACCGTGAAGGTTTGCCAAAAAGTTTAGTAGAAGCTGCAGCATGTGGTCGTGCTGTAATCACAACTGACGTTCCAGGCTGTAGAGATGCAATTATACCAGATGTTACTGGTTTACTGGTCCCTGTTAAAAATATAGGGAAATTAGCTGAAGCCATAATTGAATTACTCATAAATGATAATAAACGTTTAGCTATGGCATCAGCAGGGCGCTTATTAGCCGAGCAGGCTTTTGATATAAACGATATTGTAAAAAAACATTTGATGATTTATGAAGGACAATCATGAAAGTGTTAGTAACCGGTTATTCAGGCTTTGTAGGGAAGCATCTAATAAATGTATTACACACTGAATACAAAGTTCAATTGTTAGGGCGTAAACCTTGCTCTTTTGGAACGGTTTTTCAGGCTGAACTGGATGGATATGCTAGTTATACTGCGGCATTGAATGATGTAGAAGTGGTGATTCATTGCGCTGCACGCGTGCATATTATGAATGATACTGCTACTGATCCGCTAGTTGCTTTTCGGGAAGTAAATACTGTTGCTACGATTAATTTAGCAACACAAGCCGCACAAGCAGGGGTTAAACGATTTATCTTTTTAAGCAGCATTAAAGTGAATGGTGAAACCACCACAGATAAAAAAGCATTTACTGCATTTGATACTGCAAGCCCAGAAGATGCCTATGGCATATCTAAAGCCGAAGCTGAGCAGCAGTTAATAGCTCTTGGCAAGCAAACAGGGATGGAAGTTGTTATTGTTCGGCCGCCACTAATTTATGGTGAAGGTGTTAAAGCTAATTTTGCTGCTTTACTTAGCTTAGTCGGCAAAGGGCTACCTTTACCTTTTCGTGCTATTAAAAATAACAAGCGTAGTTTGGTATCGGTATATAACTTAGTTGATTTAATAAAACTGTGTATTGATCATCCTAAGGCGGCTAACCAGATTTTTTTAGTGTCTGATGATAACGATATTTCAACTGCTGAAATGGTGGCGTTAATGGCGAAAGTTCAAGGTAAACGTAACTTTGCTTTGCCCTTGCCTTTATGGTGTTTTAATTTAGCGGGAAAGCTGTTAAATAAGTCAGATGTTGTGGATAGGTTAACTGGCTCATTGCAGTTAGACATTAGCCACACTAAACAAACGTTAAGTTGGCAGCCTCCATACTCCGTGGAACATGGTTTTAAACTGGCCGCTAAGAAATAACCTTTATCTTCAAACCGAAATTTATACTAAATTTTAAAATTGGATTATTAATGATACGTCTACTGGATTTTTTGTTTTCATTCTTTGGTTTAGTGTTTGCCCTGCCATTTTTAGTGATTTTGTTTATTATTGGCTTATTTGATACTGGCTCACCGATCTTTATGCAACAAAGAGTAGGTCGTAATAAAAAGCCTTTCACACTAATAAAATTTCGCACCATGAAAGTAGATACCGCTTCAGTAGCCAGTCATTTAGCAAGTACCAGCTCTATTACTAAGTTTGGCGGCTTTTTACGTAAAACGAAACTAGATGAATTACCGCAGTTATGGAATGTTTTACTAGGTGATATGAGCTTAGTTGGGCCAAGACCTTGCTTGTTTAACCAAGAAGAATTAATAGCCGAACGCGAACAGCGCGGCGTATTAAAAGCTCGGCCTGGTATTACCGGTTTAGCCCAAGTAAACGAAATTGATATGTCTACGCCAGTATTACTAGCTGAAACTGATGCCAAGATGTTAGCTAAACTAACCATAGCTGATTACTTTAAATATATTTTTATGACGGTAGCGGGTAAGGGCAGTGGGGATAGGGTTAAATAATCTCCCCCTTCCCCTCTTTACTAAAGAGGGGCGAAAAAGCAAAACTAAAGAGGGGCGTTTTTAGCCTCCCTTTCATAAAGGGAGGTTGGAGGATTGAGGGATTTGATTTATGCTACCTTACGATAAAATTCTGAAGCAATTCTCTCGAGACTTACGAAGTAATCAAACTGTCGCCGAAGAGTTGCTTTGGTCGCATATTAGAAAGAAGCAACTAATGGGCATGCAGTTTTATCGCCAAAAACCTATAGCTGGTTATATTGCAGATTTTTATTGTGCTAAAGCTAAGTTAGTTATTGAGATTGATGGCGAAATTCATAATTCAATTGAAGCTAAACAGTATGATGCAATTAGAGATCAAGTTATGCTGTCACTTGGACTTACCGTTTTACGTTTTACAAACAGCCAGGTAGAAGCATCATTAGTAGAAGTATTAGCACAAATAAAAAATAATCTGAGTTCTGCCGTCTAATCTTTTGCGCTACAATTTTGGTTAAATGAACGCAAAAGCATAATCTCCCTTTGGTAAAGGGAGATATAGAGGGATTAGCTACTCTAAGCAAAGGAGACAGGATGTCGACTGCGTATAAAACTCCAACCTTCCTCCACCACGGTGCCGTAGATGGTGTTACGGGCTCTTGCCATGAATATCGTTTAGCTGATGACTTTGCGGTTTTAATTGATTGTGGCTTGTTCCAAGGTGCCGAAGTTTCGGGAACAGGTTCAGCGGCAACACCACAGATTAATTTTGCTATTGATCATATTAAAGCCTTAATTGTGACTCATGTTCATATTGACCATGTTGGGCGAATACCTTATTTGTTGGCTGCGGGCTTTACTGGGCCAATTTATTGCACTGAAGCCTCGGCTACTTTGTTGCCTTTGGTATTGGAAGATGCGCTTAAAGTGGGTGTAACGCGGGATAACGCGCTGATTAAAAGCTTTTTAGCGAAGATCCATCGCCAGTTAGTGCCTTGTAAGTTTAAGCAGTGGTTAGCGCTAGATGTTGTTGGCGATAATGCGAGTAGTTCTTCTGGGGCTATTAGCCTGCAAGTTAAGTTTCAGCCTGCTGGGCATATTTTAGGGTCGGCTTATGTTGAATTGCGACATAAGGTTGCAGATGATACGGCTGCTGCCATTGGAGAAATAGGTAAGAAAAAATGGTATAAAACCGTTTTTTCAGGTGATTTAGGGGCGCCGCATGCGCCTTTGTTACCCGCACCGAAGTCACCTTTTAGTGCTGATACAGTTGTTATTGAAAGTACTTATGGCGACAGGTTGCATGAAGGAAGAAAAGAGCGGCAGCAACGGTTACAAAAAGTGTTATTACATGCATTACGTGATAACGGTACCGTATTGTTTCCGGCATTTAGTATTGGCCGTACTCAAGAGTTGTTGTACGAGCTAGAGGCCATTATTCACCGTTTGCGTGATCAAAAAATTCATAAAGATTTGCGCTGGGATCAGTTGCAGGTCATTGTTGATTCGCCCTTAGCGGCAAAATTTACTGAAAGCTATCGCCAACTTCAGCATTGCTGGGACGCAGAAGCTAAGCAGCGCTTACGTCAAGGCCGACATCCATTAAGCTTTGAGCAACTGCATACTATTGATAGCCATAGTCAGCATTTATCTCTTGTCCAGTATTTAGCCTCTACCAAACAACCGGCAATTGTGATTGCTGCCAGTGGTATGTGCCAAGGTGGCAGAGTGATGAATTATTTATCGGCATTGCTTGGCCATAATGCGCATCAAGTGGTGTTTGTGGGGTATCAAGCTCGCGGTACTTTAGGTGAAGCAATTCAAAAATATGGCCCTAGGGGTGGTTATGTTGATATAGACGATAAAAGGATTGATATTAAAGCTGAAGTGATTACATTAAGCGGCTATTCAGCCCATGCTGATAAAAAAGGGCTTATTAATTTTATTCAGCGAATGCGACATAAACCGCAACAAGTTAGGATAGTGCATGGCGATGAGGGTGCTAAGTTGGAGTTGCAGCGGGAGCTTCAGTCGTTGGATATAAATGCTGTGATTGCAACCTAGGTGCAATTGAGTCGCAAGTTTTAAGTGTTTAGTGGTGAGTTACACAAACTAAAAACTAAGCACTAACATCTCATCACTTACAAAAGGATTGTTCATGAAGGTTACGGTTTTTGGTAGTGGTTATGTAGGGTTGGTTCAGGCGGCTGTATTGGCTGAAGTTGGCCATCATGTTATTTGTGTTGATGTGAATGAACAGCGGGTTGAAGATTTAAATCAGGGCATTATTCCAATTTATGAGCCGGGTTTAACGCCTATAGTGCAAAATAATAGCCAGGCTGGACGATTACAGTTTACTACCGATGCCAAATTAGCAGTAGAGCATGGTGAAGTGCAATTTATTGCTGTAGGAACGCCTTCAGATAGTAATGGCGCGGCTGATTTGCAATATGTATTAACTGTAGCAAAAACCATAGCGCAGTATATGACGGGTGATACAGTTGTTATTGATAAGTCTACTGTCCCTGTGGGTACTGCTGATAAAGTGCGCGATATCATTGCCGAAACTTTAGCACAACGTGAAGTTAGCCACCAATTTGATGTGGTGTCTAACCCTGAGTTTTTAAAAGAAGGTGCTGCAGTCGCTGACTGCATGCGGCCAGACCGTATTATTGTTGGCAGTTATGATGCCCGGCCACATGACATTATTCGTGAATTATATGAGCCGTTTAACCGTATTCATGAAAAAATTATTTTTATGGATGTACGTTCGGCAGAGCTCACCAAATATGCGGCTAACTGTATGTTGGCAACTAAAATTTCATTTATGAATGAAATGGCTAATTTAGCCGAGTTGTTAGGCGCCGACATTGAAGCGGTTCGAAGAGGCATAGGCTCGGATCCAAGAATTGGTTATCACTTTATATATCCGGGCTGTGGTTATGGCGGCTCATGTTTCCCTAAAGATGTTCAAGCCTTGATCCAAACTGCGGAAACCGAAGGTTATAGACCTGAGATGTTGTATGCAGTTGAAAATGTTAATAAACGACAAAAAGATAAATTGCCAAGCTTAGTGAAACAGCATTTTGGGGCTGATTTAAGTGGTAAAGTGTTTGCCGTTTGGGGGTTAAGCTTTAAGCCTAAAACCGATGATATCCGCGAAGCCAGTAGTCGTGTTCTTATAGAGCAGTTATGGGCTGCGGGTGCTATAGTACAAGCTTATGATCCTGAAGCGATGGAAGAAATGCAGCGTGCATATGGTGTGCGGAATGATTTAAATTTAGTGGGTACTAAAGAAGCAGCTTTAAAAGCTGCTGACGCTTTGATTATTTGTACGGAGTGGCAGCCTTTTAAAGCGCCTGATTTTGATTTAATAAAAACACAATTAAAACAACCGGTTATTTTTGATGGCCGTAATTTATTTGAGCCAGAGCGGATGCAACGTCGTGGCTTTACTTATTACGGTATTGGCCGTGGTGAAAGTGTTAAATTATCTACTGTTAAGTAAATGGCGCTTAGCTGTATTGATAGTAAGATAGCTAAAAAGAGTACATGGACTTAAGCTTACTCAATTTAAGCTAGTTAGATGAAACAAGAACTTAAGGATATTAAATGACAGTGTTAAAAGCTGTGATCCCAGTTGCGGGCTTAGGCACTAGGATGTTGCCAGCGACTAAAGCTATCCCCAAAGAAATGTTACCGATAGTGGATAAACCGCTTATTCAATATGTGGTAGATGAATGCATTGCGGCGGGCATTAAGCAGATTGTATTAGTGACTCATTCTTCAAAAATTCAATTGAAAACCATTTTGATAAAAGTTTTGAGCTTGAATCCATGCTAGAAAAGCGGGTTAAACGGCAGTTGTTAGATGAAGTGCAAGCCATTTGCCCTAAAGACGTAACTATTATGCAAGTTCGCCAAGGCGAGGCTAAAGGTTTAGGCCATGCCGTATTATGTGCTTTACCGGTAGTAGGCAATTCGCCTTTCGCTGTTTTACTACCGGATGTAATCGTTGATGGTTATGATTGTAATCTAGCTAAAGATAATTTAGCCAAAATGGTTAAGTTATATGCAAAAAATCAGCTAAGCCAAATTATGGTTGAGCCTGTGCCAATGAATCTAGTCAGTAATTACGGTATTGCCGATGTTGATGGTAAAACCCTGTCAGCGGGGGCTTCAGCTTTAATTACTAATATTATTGAGAAACCGAACCAAACTGAAGCACCATCTAATTTATCCGTTGTGGGCCGTTATGTATTTAATCCGGCAATTTGGGATTGTTTAAAACGCACGCCTTTAGGCGCGGGTGATGAAATTCAATTAACTGATGCTATAGCGTTATTAATGCAACAGCAGCAAGTACAAGCGCATCATATTAGTGGCCGCAGCCATGATTGCGGTAATAAGCTGGGCTATATTCAAGCCTTTGTTGAATATGCAATGCGTGATAAAATACTAGGGGCTGATGTTAAGCAAATTTTAAAAAATTTGGTTAACTAGTTTTGAGTTGTTAGTTATGAGTGTTGAGTGAACACTAAACACTAAACACTAAACACTAAACACTAAACACTGGATTACAAAATGTTGGCATTTTTATTAGGCTTACCGAGGTATATTAAACGCGCTATTTCGGTGTTTGCCGATATTGTGTTTTTAACCTGTTCCTTGGTGGGTGCCTTTGTTTTAACACAAAACAATACAATGCAAGATGTGCCTGGGATTGCGTTTTCGTTTGGATTAGCTTTGCCATTAACGTTATTGCTGTTTACTAAATTGGGCTTATATCGAGCGGTGATCCGTTATATTGGCCAGCATGCGTTAGGGGCGGTTTTAGCGGGTATTGTTAGTAATGCTTTTATCCTTATCTTGCTGTTTAATATATTTGGCGTTGAGGATAAAGGTAACTTAATTTTTGTTTATGCCATTTTAGCTTTAGTGAGCTCAGGCGGTATACGGCTTTTAGCCCGAATGTTTTTGGTGCAACGCAATAATGGCCATAAAGAGCGGGTATTAATTTATGGCGCTGGATCGTCTGGTCGGCAATTAGCGCAAGCATTAATGAATGGTGAACAATATCATCCTGTGGTGTTTCTCGATGACGATACGACCCTACAGCGCTCCACTATTTTGGGCATACCGGTAGGTAACCCTGCATTGATTAATAGCTTAGTTAAAACTCATAACGTTAGCCGTATTTTGTTAGCATTACCATCAGCTTCACGATCCCGCCGTCGAGAAGTACTTGATTCACTAGAGGAACTACCCATACCCGTACAGTCGATTCCGGGTATGAGCGATTTGGTCGATGGCACGATGCGAATAGACGAGTTGCAAGATGTAAAAATTGAAGATTTATTAGGCCGTGAGTCGGTAGAGCCAAAAACAAAACTGCTATTAGCCAACATTCGCGATAAAGTGGTAATGGTAACAGGTGCTGGGGGCTCTATAGGCTCTGAATTATGTCGGCAAATATTATTATGTGAACCTAAAGCTTTAGTGTTATTTGAGCGTTGTGAGTTTAGTTTATATACTATTGAACAAGAATTAAGTGCCACAATAAAACAGCAACAATTAGAGGTTAAATTGATGCCTATTATGGGGTCGGTGCAACGACGTGAACGCATGCAGTCGGTGATGACAGCTTTTGCGGTAGATACGGTTTATCATGCTGCGGCGTATAAGCATGTGCCACTAGTCGAATATAATATTGTTGAAGGCGTTATTAATAATGTTTTTGGTACTTGGTATGCCGCTGAAGCAGCTATTGCCGCAAATGTTGAAACCTTCGTACTCATTTCAACTGATAAAGCCGTTCGTCCAACTAATGTGATGGGCGCTTCGAAGCGATTGGCTGAGTTAGTATTGCAATCATTAGCAAAACGGCAGTCGACAACACGATTTTGCATGGTGCGGTTTGGCAATGTTTTAGGCTCAAGTGGCTCGGTAGTGCCGTTGTTTCGCGAACAAATTCGTCGTGGCGGCCCTGTAACCGTTACCCACAAAGATATTATCCGCTATTTTATGACCATACCCGAAGCGGCACAATTAGTGATCCAAGCTGGCGCTATGGGCGAGGGTGGTGATGTATTTGTATTAGATATGGGTGAGCCTGTAAAAATTGCTGACCTAGCCAGACGGATGATCCACTTAATGGGCTTAGAAGTAAAAGACGAAGTGCACCCAGGTGGTGATATTGAAGTGAATTACTCTGGTTTACGACCTGGCGAGAAGCTCTATGAAGAGCTGTTAATTGGTGATAATGTACGCCAAACCGAGCATCCACGTATTATGGCCGCCGATGAAGTGTGCTTAACTTGGACACAAATGGAAAGTATATTGTTGCAGTTAGACAGCTACTGTAATAGTTTCGCTGTACAAAAAATTATTGATTTATTACACGAAACGCCGACTGAGTTTAATTATTCTGAGCATACAGATTTAGTTGCAAAGGCTAGAATAGCCTCGGTAGTTGATATTAGTGACAAGCTGCCGAGGGAGGCGTGACTTGCTGCTTTTTTGCTGTGACAATAGTGCAATACAAGTGGTTACAAGCATCTAATATGTATGGTAACTAGCTTGTTAAACAAGTGGTCACTATTTTTAAAGGATTTAACCTTTATTGGTTGAGTAATTTGTTGGTTTAGTTTAGTCTAAGCAGTAATTGTAAATTGTAAATTATAAATTGGCATAAGGATTGAGTAATGAAAAAATTAGTTATTGCTGCTACAGCATTGTTGTTATCTTTAGGTGTTAATGCACAGCAAGCTGGTGGTGCTGATGTTCAACAACACACAATTGGTGGTGTTAAAACCTCTAATATCGTTGCTGGTGGAGTTGCTGCTAGTGTTTTAGTTGCTGTCATAGCTAACAGTAAAGGTACTTCGTTACCAGATACTGGATTAGTGTGTGGTCCTGGTGAAGTTAAAACAGATGATGGTTGTGTAACTGTAACGACTACAGCGACTTCAACTACCACAGGCACAGTAACTGGTACAGCTACTGGTACAACCACTGTTACTGTTACAAATACTTTTTAATATATTTCTTATTAAAAAAAAGCCGCCTATAGGCGGCTTTTTTATTGTGTAATTGTTTAGATTAAATATATTAAGTAAATAACTGCGCTGTATTTAATTAGTTTAAAATTCACTTTAAATAGGTTGGATGAACAATGACTTTGCTGAATTTTTTGGGATGCACTGCATTAATATTTGGTTTAACTGGTTGCGCGGGTACTTATCATTCATATAAAGATACCTTGAAATTAGCATTTACGACACAGCCTGATGCTAGCTTAAGTTATGAAGAAGTTACTCAAGCCAAATTTGATTTTTTATATGTGTCTCATGGCGATAGACCACAAAGTGTTATGGCGTTAATGTTTATTGAACAAGGCCAATTAAAGTGGGTCTCTGCTGATGAAGCAATGTTAATTACTGAAAATGGTCGTATTGTTAAAACCTTAGGTTTTGAAAATGATCTATTAAATGTTACCGCTGCTATTTCTGATCCTATTATTAATTGGCAACAGATTAGCCAACAAACTAGCTGGACACGCTTAGTTGATTGGTCAGCAGGTGAGTATGGGTATAGTGTAAACTCTAACTTTTCAGTACAAACGGGTCATAGTTTGCGCTTTTTTCAGCGCGATATTGCCGTGACAAAAGTGATTGAATATTTAAGCTATGATTCAGCCGCAAATTTCCTTCGTTTTGATCAAAACTGGCAAAATATATTTTGGTTTGACGCCACAAGTGGCGCGCTATTACAAAGCCAGCAGCAATTAGCCCCTTTTACCGAGCCAATGCAGTTAACATTTATTAGCGAAATAGCACGTGAATTAGCTAAGCAGCCACAGAGTTTGGAGAGCCCAGCTTTATGATTAGTAAAATATTGAAAAATATAAAAAAAGTGTTTATTAGTTATTTTTTGCTTAGCTCCGGGTTAACTGTTCAAGCTAATGAAATCAATGAATTTGTAGCAGTACAGATTAATCAAAAGTCTTATCAGTATTCATTTGCTAATAAGAGCCTGGCACCACGTTTAACGGATGTGTTATCACCAGTGGCCTTAACTGAAAATTGGTATTGGCCTGTGTCGGCATTATATAATACTGATGACACTACTGCACAGTTATTACTGCAGCGAGTGCTGCAACAGCTTGACGAATTGCAGCAAGAATATGCTGCTGATATTGATAAGCAACAGGCAATTATCAGCATGGTTAGCCAAATAAAAAGTTGGCAGTTAGCTACAAGGGTATTTATACCTATTGAGTATGATCTTGCTAGAGTAAGTGCCGAGTTTAATCCTAAGTTTATGCCGGGTAATTACCAATTGCGATTGTATAAGCGACCTTCACACATCACTTTGTTTGGGTTGGTGAAACAACCCGGAAAGAGTACGCATATAAATGCAGGAAATGTTAAACAGTACTTAACAGAATTTTCTTCTTTAGCTGCAGCAGATAGTAATACGTTATATCTAATACAACCTGACGGCAGTATTATCAAAGAAACGGTTGCTGCTTGGCAGCAGACTACAATTGAAGCTATGCCTGGAGCGCAATTATTTGTGCCTTTTAAACTTGGATTATTTTCAACTAGATGGCAGCGATTAAATCAGGACATTTTAGCATTAGCACGGCATAGGGTGCTGTTATGAAAAGTATGAATATTAGTAAAAAAACTTTTTCTTTAGCGACAGCTTTAAGCTGTTCCTTGTTTATAGTAAATAGCTATGCACAAAGCGATTCAGAGAGTGACGCGCAAAATAGTTCTGTAACAATTAAGCCTGTACAATTCGCTACTCTACAACAATCAGTTATAAAACCGCGCTCTTGGCAACAGCCTAAAGCGGGTGTGTCGCAAATGGCGCATGGTGGTGTAGGGTTAATACAAACCCCTACTGCGCGTATGACTCCTGCTGGTGACATATCGGTGAATTATACCGATAATGAAGAGTATCGTTTCTGGTCGGTAAGTTTACAGCTATTCGACTGGATGGAGTCAACAGTACGTTACACCGATGTCCGGACTCGATTATACAGCCAATCACCTGGTTTTAGTGGTGATCAAACCCTAAAAGATAAAGGCATAGATGTTAAATTTCGTTTATGGCAAGAGAGTAGTTATTTACCGCAAGTATCGGTAGGTTTTCGTGACTTTGGTGGCACCGGTTTTTTTGAAAGTGAGTTTTTAGCCTTTAGTAAAGCATGGTACGACTTAGATTTTCATTTAGGTATAGGATGGGGCTATTTAGGTAGTGCCGGTAATATAAGTAACCCGTTGTGTGAAATTAGTGATGGTTTTTGTCAGCGGCCTGGTGGTTTTAGTGGTGTCGGCGGTAAAATTGATTATCAACGGTTTTTTAAAGGCCCAGCCTCGGTTTATGGTGGTGTTGAATATCAGACGCCTTGGCAGCCACTGCGATTTAAGTTGGAATATGAAGGTAACGATTATAGCCGAGACAGAGCGGGTGAGTTAATTCAAGATAGCAGATGGAATATTGGTGCTGTATATCAATGGCGAGACTTTAGCTTTGATGTCAATTATCAGCGCGGTAACACCTTTGGCTTTGGCGCCCATTATAAGCTCAATTTACATAATGCAACCCAGATTAAGATTAAACCGGCAATGCGACCTACTGCGCAGCATATGCCAGAAATAAACAATATTTCTGATAATAATGCCTTATATAAGGCTTTATTTTCTGAAGCCGGTTTTATGTTACAAAATTCACGATTGACGGATGATGAATTTATTATTTATGGCCAGCAATTATATTACCGTGATGACGCTGAAGCGACTGAACGTATAGGCAGAGTGTTAGTAAGTGAAATACCAAGCCATATCAAACGGATTAGAGTTGTAGAGTACTCTGGTAACTTAGCGATGGTAGAAAAAGTAATAGAGGTAGAGTCTTTTATTACTGCCGCGCGCTACGATGTATTACAACCAGATGTACGCTCAACTTATGTACGACAAAACCCCGATGCGGATGTATTAGCAATGGTGGATATCCCTTATTCAACGGGTTTCTATACTAGTATGGAAGCATTTTGGATCCAGACATTTGGCAACCCTGAAGCGTTTTATATGTATCAAGGCGGCGTATTTTTAGGGGGAGGTTATCGCTTAGGTGAAAACTATAGTATCAACGCTACTGCTAAAGTAACCTTGCTGGAAAACTTCGATAAGTTTAATTTTAAAGTTGATGCGCAAAATACTGATGTGCCACGAGTACGCACCTATATCCGAGAGTATGTGACCCGCAGCCGTGTGAGTATGGAAAATCTTTTTCTGCATTGGCAAGATCAGTTATCAACTAATGTATTTGGCCAAGTGTATGGTGGTTACTTAGAAACCATGTACGGTGGAGTTGGCGGTGAAATGTTGTATAGGCCGGTAGATAGTAATTTTGCTATTGGTTTTGATGTTAACTATGTGCAACAACGCTCGTATGAAAATGATTTCGATTTTTTTGATTATAAAGCTTTTACCGGTTTTGTGAATTTGTATTGGAAACCAGAAATACTGCCAAATACTCAGTTTACGTTTAATGTTGGTCAGTATTTAGCGAAAGACAAAGGTTTCACTATTGATGCGGCGAAACGATTTGATAGTGGCATTATTGTTGGTGCTTATGCGGCAATAACTAACTTATCAGCAGAGCAGTATGGCGAAGGCAGCTTTACCAAAGGCTTTTATGTTTCGATACCGTTTGATTTGTTCTCGTTAAAGCCATCTAAAGGGCGCGGTCGCTTACCTTGGGTGCCAATTGCCCGTGATGGTGGTCAAATGCTGCATAAACCGGTTAACTTAATTGATGCGACAGAGAGCCGATCGCCGTTTTATGATTAGTTGATTGAAGGGTGGTGATTAGCTTGTGTTACAAGCAGTGACAAGTGACCGCAGCAAAGCTGCTAGTTACCGTTCGCTAGCGAACTAGTCACCGCTGCTCTAGGCAGCTAGTCACCCTTAACCTTTTATGTTTCTATTCTATTTCTGCCATTGGTTTTAGCGGCATACAATGCTTTATCGGCCGCTTTTATCAGTTGGCTAGGCTCGGTGTCTTTATTAGCTACAACGCTGCAGCAACCTATGCTGACGGTTAGGTAGTTGCTGATATCAGAATGCTTATGTTCAATGGCAAGTTCGATTAATAGCTGTTGGATTTGCTTACTGACATTTACGGCATCTTCTAACGTGCTATCGGGCAGAATAAGCGCGAACTCTTCACCCCCATAGCGTGCTGCTATATCACCTTGCCGTTTTAATACTTTTGTTAAGCAAGTCGCTAACTGCTTTAACGCGTCGTCACCTGCTTGATGGCCGTAATGGTCGTTATACGGTTTAAAGCGATCAATATCCAACATAACTAAGCTTAGAGGTGTTTCGCTACGGGCACTTCGGTGTAGTTCTTGCTGTAAGCATTGATCAAATTGCCGTCGGTTGGCGATACCGGTTAAGCCATCTTGCATGGCTTGTTGTTGTAACTCGGCATTGGCGGTTAATAGCTGTTGTTGCATGCTTTGTAATGATCGGCGGTATGCAACGTTTTGCAACGTATTGGCGATCATTTCACCCACTAGCTTTAAACGGCGTAAATCGTTGCTGGTCCATACTCGGGTGCGAGACACCATATCGCAGCCAACAAATCCGATTACTTTATCACCCGCGCGCATGGCGCAGCATAGAACTGAGCGGATATCTTCACGGTCGAACTCTTCTTTTTCAGCCTTAGCTTCTGCTGGTAATTGCGTGACGTCACTGACACTGAAGATAAAGTTATTTTGCATTATTTGATAAAAGTAGGGTAAGGCTTGTTGCGGTATTTGTTGTAGATTCTCTATATGCGATGTTACACCGTGCCGCACCCATTCGTTAGTATTGCTCATCTCAGTTAATTCGTTATTAAACTGAAATACATAAGCACGATCGGCATGACAAAACTCGCCAACAGCGGCTAAAGCATCATTAATGTGCATATCAAGCTCATGCTCTTGCACATTAATTAATTCTGTAGAAATTAGTGAAATTAACTTATCAAAAGCTAAAGCTTCTTGTATCTCTTCGCTATATAAAGCATCACTGGACTCAATCGTTGTTGGCTCGGTACGCTGTAAGCTAATAATAACGCTTTGATGTAGAGTAAATGGCAATGAGATTAAGCGACTATGCATGTGATAGCTTGCAGCTTGCTTGGCAACTAACACGTGTTGGCTAATTTCATTACCACTTAGGGCTTGAATTAGTGGGTTATTAAACAAGCTATAGGGCTGTTGGGTATTTGTATTGCAAATAGCCGCGGCTTTTAGGGCGGCCATGCTAACCATGGCGGTTGCATTTTCAGGGCTTAAATTAAATAACCGCTGCGCCGCATTATTAGCAAAAATACTCGGGCTGACTAAATCTTTATACATTACCGGATAGGGTAGTGCTTCAAGTATTGGCCAAAAATGCGGCTGCTGAATCTCGGTCATATTTCACTCTATTATCTATATATTTTATAACCTAATAGTTTCAAGGGGTCAGAGTACTTGAAATTTAAGTACTTGAAACTTTAGCATTTGAATCTGCACTTATTGTTGGTTTTTCAGGCGACTCACTCTGCCAGACTAATTGTTTAAAGTGGGCACGACACATAGAGACATAACTTTCATTGCCGCCAATTTGCACTTGGCTTCCGGCAGTAGCGGCATTGCCATTTTCGTCTAGACGTACCACAAAATTAGCTTTACGCCCGCAATGGCAAATAGTTTTAAGTTCGATAAGTTTATCGGCCCAAGCTAATAGGGCATGACTGCCTTCAAAGGTTTCACCCAGAAAGTCGGTGCGTAAGCCAAAGGCAAGTACGGGCACATCAATATCATCAACCACGGTGGTTAATTGGCGTACTTGCTGCTTAGTTAGAAATTGCGCTTCATCGATTAAAATGCAATGTAAGCCGGTACGGGCTTTAATTTCGCTAATATGGGCGACGAAATCGAATTCGGGATTAAAAATATGCGCATCCATGCTTAAGCCGATACGCGAGCTGACTTTGCCGATGCCAAAGCGGTTGTCTAAAGAGGCAGTGTATATCACGACTTGCATGCCGCGCTCTTCATAGTTATACGCACTTTGTAATAAAGCGGTCGATTTGCCAGCATTCATTGCTGAATAATAAAAATACAATTGCGCCATTAATAATTCCTGATACTGCAGTTTTTTAGTGTTACAGATCGTGTATTTATAATAAAAATGATCTGGGATAAAGATGGCACAGTATAACAACTTAGGCCACTGAAATATAAAGCTTAGTAAGATACTAGTTATTATCTGTATCTTAATTATAAACAAACTAGCAACATAGGCTTAGCCGATTTATGCTGGTAAAGTTAAAGCATAAAATAATAACCTTAGGATAAAGCATGGAAAAATTAATTTTACTGCCTGTTTTCGCGCAAGTACTGCTTACCAGTATTGTGATGATTTTAATGGGTAAACGCCGGATTAAAGCCGCAAAAGCTAAAGAAATTAGCATTACAGCCTTTAAAACCATGAACTTAACTGGTGCCAACGAGCAGGTTATTGCAACCAGTCGCAATTTTGATAATCAATTTCAAATGCCAATGCTGTTTATATTCAGTGTACTGTTTGTATTGCAATCAGGGCTAGCTGATTTAGGTTACGTGCTTCTGGCCAGTGCTTTTGTCGTGTTACGCATTTGGCATACCATAATTCATATTGGCAGTAATAAAGTGCGTTTGCGTTTTAATGTGTTTTTGCTCGGCTGTGCAGTGTTGTGGGTGATTTGGTTAAGATTGGCGTGGCAGTTATTTTATTAAAAAAGGGTCAGAGTGATTTAACTGTATTTAAATCACTCTGACCCTTTTTAAGATGACGCACTGATGTACTTACTATTATTTGCTAGCGGTTTTTTAGCTGCTACGTTGTTTCCGGCTTCGTCGGAATTGTTGCTGTTAACGCTATATAATCAAGGCTATCAGCCGGTGCTGTTATGGGTGGTGGCCAGTGCCGGTAATACGCTGGGCTCTTGCGTTAACTGGTGGTTAGGTGCTCGGCTACGGCTGTTCTCGCATAAACGCTGGTTTCCTTTTTCGGCTAAGTCGTTAGCCAGAGCAGAGCAATTGTTTCAACGCTTTGGTTTACTCAGCTTATTATTTGCCTGGTTACCCATAATTGGCGATCCCTTAACCCTAGTCGCGGGCGTGTTGCGGGTGCGCTTTAGTGTGTTTTTAGCCTTAGTGTTTTTAGGTAAGGCAGCACGTTATGCGTTACTGCTGAGCATAGTAGCTACTTTAAATTAAAGTCCATAAAAAGGGTCAGAGTGATTTTATCGTTGTTAAGAAAAATCACTCTGACCCATTTTTATGCTGGCGGCTTGAAAAAAATTTGGCATTATGGCGGCTGATGCGTCACAATTAGCGGCAATACTTAACTGTTTTTTAGGATTTTATTATGGAATACCAACTTTCTGCCGATGAGCTAAAACGGATCAATGCTTTAGATGCTGAGCAGCGTTATAGTTACTTTGTGCAAGCGGTAGCAGATTTAGAAAAAATTTGGATTTTGACCGATGATGATGGGTTTGTACTGGTAACGGCTGAAGATGAGCGTTGCATTCCGGTATGGCCACATGAAGAGTTGGCAGAGTTATGGATTGAGGGTGAGTGGTCGCATTGTATTGCTCAAGCAATAGATGTTGATACCTGGTTTGATAAGTGGACTTCTGGCTTAAATGGTGATGAATTAGGGATTGCTGTATTACCGGATGCTGATGGTCCGGGTGTGGTGGTGTTGCCTGACGAGTTAGCTGAAACCTTAATGACTGAGATGCAAGACGAAGATTAAGCCTGTTATTTGCTTGAGTTGGCTATATTGCTGATGCTTATTGGCAGTAGGCGCTAATCAGCTAGCATTTTCCTTGCATTTAGAACCAGAATCCGTACAATACGGCAGCCCTTTAGTCTGAACTTAATCAGGTTAGAGGGCTTTATATTTTGTTAAAACCTGAACGATAAAAATTAGAGGGCCTTATGGTAACTATTCGTTTACAACGTGGTGGCGCGAAAAAGCGTCCATTTTACCAAGTTGTTGTAGCGGACAGCCGTTTTGCTCGCGATGGCCGTCACATTGAGCGCTTGGGTTTCTTTAACCCACTTGCCGGCGGTACAGAAGAGCGACTGCGTCTGGACCTAGATCGCGTTGATCACTGGGTAGCACAAGGTGCTGCATTAAGTGACCGCGTTGCAACATTGGTAAAAAATGCTAAGAAAGCTACGGCTTAATTAGCAATATGTCGGGTGGAGTAGTCAGCGTGGAAAAGAAAGATTTAGTGGTTCTTGGCAAATTTGGTGCAGTTTACGGTATCAATGGCTGGCTTAAAGTTAACGCTTGCACCGACGTCCCGGAAGGGATTTTTGATTACATTCCTTGGCAAGTAAACGTGCAAGGTAGCTGGCAACCAGTGCAGGTGTCTAGCTGGAAGCGCCATAGTAATGGCCTGATAGCAAAACTTGATGGTATTAGTGATCGTGATCTAGCTCAGCGTTATGTTAATGCTGATATTGCTGTAGCAAGCTCGTTGTTGCCTTCGCTTGGCGAAGGGGATTATTACTGGAAAGACCTTATGGGTTTGGCCGTAGTGAACGAAGCAGGCTATCACTTAGGTGAAGTGAGCGACATGATGGAGACCGGTTCTAACGACGTTATCGTGGTTAAAGCCAACCGTACCGATGCATTTGGTAAGAAAGAAAGGTTATTACCGTTTTTAACCGACACAGTGGTAAAAAGCGTTAACTTAACTGAAGGTCGCATTGTTGTAGACTGGGATCCTGCGTTTTAATGGCAGAAGGCGTTACTGGTTGTAAAGATGCTCGCTGGATAGGAGTTATCTCTTTATTTCCGGAAATGTTTAACGCTATAACGCAATTTGGGGTCACTGGCCGTGCTGTAAAACAAGGCTTAATTGACGTGCAGTGCTGGAACCCGCGTGATTTCACAACGGACAAGCACCGAACGGTTGATGACAGACCTTATGGTGGCGGCCCTGGTATGCTAATGATGGTGCAGCCGTTGACCGACGCAATTCGCGCCGCAAAACAGGCAGCAACAGGAAAGGTACACACGATTTATTTATCGCCGCAAGGTAGAAAATTAGATCAACAAGGTGTAGCAGAACTGGCGACACATTCTAAGTTACTTTTAGTAGCTGGCCGGTATGAAGGGATTGATGAGCGCGTAATAGCAAGCGAAATTGACGAAGAATGGTCGGTGGGTGATTACGTGTTAAGTGGTGGAGAGTTGCCAGCGATGACGCTAATTGATGCGGTATCGCGTTTAGTACCAGGTGTACTTGGGCATCAACAGTCGGCAGAACAAGATTCTTTTGCATCGGGTTTGCTGGATTGTCCGCACTATACAAGACCTGAAGTGTTATCAGACAAACAGGTTCCGTCAGTATTACTGAGCGGTAACCATGAAAATATACGACGCTGGCGTTTGCAGCAGGCTCTTGGTAGAACCTGGCTAAGACGACCAGATATGTTAAATCTCCTGGCTCTGACTGAGGAGCAACGTCGGTTACTGGCTGATTTTAAAAAACATCATCAGCAAGAGTGCCAGACGGGGCAGCAAGAAGACAGTTAATACCAGGTATAGTGAGATTGTTATGAGCAAAGTTAGCCAAAACATTATCAAACAACTTGAAGACGAGCAGTTAAAAACTGACGTTCCTGCGTTCGCGCCGGGC
This sequence comes from Rheinheimera salexigens, assembly GCF_001752395.1. Taxonomy (NCBI): domain Bacteria; kingdom Pseudomonadati; phylum Pseudomonadota; class Gammaproteobacteria; order Chromatiales; family Chromatiaceae; genus Rheinheimera; species Rheinheimera salexigens. Next base: position 1,383,438 of record NZ_MKEK01000001.1, read on the forward strand.
GACACTGTAATCGTTCAAGTAAAAGTAACTGAAGGTGAAAAATCACGTTTACAGGCTTACGAAGGCGTTGTTATCGCTAAGCGTAACCGTGGTTTACATTCTGCTTTCACAGTACGTAAAATCTCTAATGGCGAAGGTGTTGAGCGTGTTTTCCAAACGCACAGCCCATTGGTAGACAGTATTACGGTTAAGCGCCGTGGTGCAGTTCGCCGTGCTAAGCTTTACTACTTACGCGATCGTTCAGGTAAATCAGCGCGTATCCGCGAAAAGCTTAACTAAGTTAGATTTAAGCGTGATAAAGGCCGACTTCTGTCGGCCTTTTTTGTGGCTGAAAAACAGTGACCGCGGCATAGCCGCTAGTTACCGTTGCCTGTGGCAACTCGTCACTGCTTGCGTAGCAAGCTCGTCTATCAACTACTTGTCGCATAGCTATTTCGTAAACTTATTTATACGATTAGTCTTCATTATTGAAAAATACAAATCTTAACAAACTAAAGGCTTGACCGCTGCTAATTGGCACTTTAGTATCAGGTGTGTATTTAATTGATTACGAGTTGTAAGTTTAAGTTTACAGTTAAGGTTTGCCAGTTTTTATCTGCTCCCTTTGCTTATTCTGTTTAACTCTAAGTGCTGGAGCATAGAAAATGAGTAAGATTGTTGATGATTTGCGCATTGTGGCGCAAAAACCGTTAAGTTCGCCTGCAGTGTTAAAAAAAGTATTACCTTTATCAGAGCAAGGTGCACTATTTGTGCAGCAAGCACGGGCTGATATTGCCAATATTGTTCACGGCAAAGATAAGCGCTTATTAGTGGTAACCGGGCCCTGCTCTATTCACGACCCTGTAGCAGCTATTGAATATGCCCAGAAGCTTAAAAAGTTACAGTTGGAATATGCCGATAGCTTATACATAGTAATGCGGGTGTATTTTGAAAAGCCTCGCACCACGGTGGGCTGGAAAGGGTTTATTAATGATCCGCATTTAGATGATTCATTTGATTTAGAAACCGGCTTAACTTGGGGCCGTGACTTATTATTAAAAATGGTTGAAATGGAGTTACCCACCGCAACTGAGGCTTTAGATCCTATTAGCCCACAGTACTTGTCTGATTTGATTAGCTGGTCGGCAATAGGCGCGCGTACGGTTGAATCACAAACTCACCGTGAAATGGCCAGTGGTTTATCGATGCCAGTTGGCTTTAAAAATGGCACCGATGGTAATTTAAGTATCGCTTTAAATGCGTTGCAGTCGGCTGCCAGTGGTCATAGCTTTTTTGGTATCAATCAAAATGGTGAAGTCAGCTTAGTGCAAACAGCAGGTAACCCAGATGGTCATATTATTCTACGTGGTGGTGTGAAGCCGAATTACGACACGCAAAGTGTTAATGCCGCTTTAGCTGCCTTACAAAAGCTTAACTTACCCAATGGTATAGTAGTGGATTGCAGCCATGGTAACTCGAATAAAGATCATAATCGTCAAGGTGAAGTGGCACATGATGTGTTATCGCAACGCTTAGCCGGGAATGAGGCCATTATTGGTATTATGCTAGAAAGCCACTTACACGCTGGTCGCCAAGAGTTAATTAATGGCAAAGCTGAGCACTATGGTGTGTCGGTAACGGATGCTTGTATTGACTGGCCTACGACTGAAGTGTTACTGATGAGTCTGTACCAGAAAATGCAATCATTGGTGGCGGCAGCTTAAGAGGGTAAATGTAATAGTATGGTAATAGTATTATGACCCAACAAAAAGCACAGCAAGCGCTTAGCCCGTTAAGACAGCAAATTGATGCCATTGATAGTCAATTAGTGGCTTTGTTAGCTAAACGGGCGCAAGTGACGGCGCAAGTAGGCATTGTAAAGCAAGAATTTGCGCTGCCGGTATATGTGCCAGAGCGTGAACAAGCTTTAATAACTGCAAGGCGTGAGCAAGCTACGGCATTAGGGGTGTCGCCTGAGTTAGTGGAGGATATATTGCGCCGAATGATGCGTGAGTCTTATCAAACTCAAGAAAGTGGTTTTGTGTGTTGTGGTGAAGTTGGCGCTAAAGTGGTGATTGTCGGTGGAGATGGCGCGCTAGGTCAACGCTTTGCGAGTTTGTTTACTCGTTCAGGTTATGTGGTTAACACGTTAGGGCCAGATGATTGGCAAGATGCTGAAGCCATCTGTGCAAATGCCGCTTTAGTACTAATGGCAGTACCCATTACATTAACTGAGCAATTGATCCATAAACTGCCAGTTTTAGCCAAACATTGTGTGTTGGCCGATATTACCAGCGTTAAAGCTAAGCCGCTAGCAGCCATGTTAGCACAGCACTCTGGCCCCGTAGTGGGTTTACACCCCATGTTTGGCCCAGATGTAACCAACCTTGTGAAGCAAGTGGTGGTGGTGTGTCATGGCCGCGACCAAGCGCAATATCAATGGTTATTAACCCAGCTTAATGTCTGGGGTGCTGAGCTCGCCGAAAAGAGTGCCGACGAGCATGATCATGCCATGCAATTAATTCAAGCCATGCGCCATTTTTCATCCTTAGTTTATGGCGTACATTTAGCCGACGAGCAAGCCGATTTAGCCCAGTTATTGCAACTAAGCTCACCCATTTATCGCTTAGAACTGGCGATGGTAGGCAGATTATTCGCCCAAAATGCTGAGCTTTATGCTGATATCATGTTGTCATCCAGCGCCATGACACAAGTGCTACAACGTTATCAGCAGCGTTTCTGCCAGTTGTTACAGCTGTTAGAAAGCCAAGATAAAGCCGGTTTAATGGCCCAATTTGGTAAAGGCCAACAATTTTTCGGCGATCTGGCCGAGCAATTCCTGCAAGAAAGCAAACACTTACTGCAAAAAGCCGCCGACAGCCGCTAAAATTACTAATATGGGGTCGGAGTACATTAATAAAATGTTAACTCCGCCTTGCCGCAGTTTTTTCTGCAATAGCTATACTGTTCATAGTTTAAAAACTACGGGAGTATTTGTTATGAAACTTGTTTCTATAAAACTTAGCGCTATAAAAGTCATTAATCCGCTACCTAAAGCGTTATTACTAAGCTTATTCGGCGTCGCGCTCACATTAACTGCTTACGCTTCAGATGTTGATGACGCTATTGCAGCCGCAACTAAGCATTATAAAGCCGGCGAGTATTCGCAAGCAGCTGCTCAGCTAGATTATGCCAGCACGTTGATTAGGCAGGAAAAAGGCGAACAGGTGAAAACATTTTTTCCGGACGCGCCAACTGGTTGGCAAGCTGAAGATGCTGAGAGTTCAGTCGCAGGGGCAGCGATGTTTGGTGGAGGAATTAGCGCATCTAGAGCCTATTATAATGCGGATTATCGGATTGAAATTGACTTAATGATGGACTCACCGATGCTGCAAGCCTTTTCTATGATGTTAAGTAATCCATCAATGATTGCTATGTCAGGTGGCAAATTAACCAAAATTCAAGGTATTCAAGCAGTGCAGAAGGTGGATGGCAAGCAATTGGAGATCCAGTTTGTTACACCCACAGGCGCTATGGTTACGCTAAGTGGCGATAATGCTGCCCAGAGTACTTTATTAAAACTTGCCAATGCAATAGACCTTAAAAAGCTTTGATTTCAAGATCTATTTATTATGAGTGGGTTTTATTTAACAATTTATTAATGTGCACTGACCCCATTTTAAGAGTTGAAGCTGATTGGTTATGAACTACACTTGTTTAAAATTGGTTGCAAGTGTAAATATTTATGGCTAGAAAACCTAGGTTTTATGTGAAAGGTGTGCCTTGTCATGTGGTGCAGCGTGGCAATAATCGACAACGCTGCTTTTATCTGATGAAGATTTTGGCTTTTATATGCGCCGGCTAGAAGATGCCCTGCAGTGCTATCAGGTGCAGCTACATGCGTTTGTATTAATGACTAATCATGTCCATTTATTAATGACGCCTCAAGATAGCGAAGGTATTTCCCGGGTGTTGCAAAGCGTTGGTCGTGATTACGTGCGCTATTTCAATAATACTTATCAACGCTCGGGCACGTTATGGGAAGGGCGACATAAAGCCAGCTTAATTGATTCTGAGCGTTATTTTATGTTGTGCATGCGATATATAGAGCTGAACCCAGTAAGAGCAAGAATGGTGAAATTGCCTGAGGAATACCATTGGTCTAGTTTTCAGCAACATGGTGTCGGTAACGATATTGCTAGCTTGACGCCGCATCCGTTGTATTTGGGATTAGCTGATAATGCTCAAAATCGTTGTAGTGCCTATCGAGCATTATTTACGCAGCACTTAACGGCTGAGGAGATTGACAAGGTACGTCGATGTGTCAGGCATAATTACCCTTTAGCTGATGCGCGTTTTAGAGCTGAGCTAGAGCAACGTTTGGGTTGCGAGTTTGGGCAATTAGGGCCGGGCAGACCGTTAACAATTAATTAATGTGCTCCGACCCCATATTAGTTGTTAGAGGTTGTAGTGTTCTTTGATCAGTTGCCATGCGTGTTCTGGGGTGTCGGCGTATTGGATTAGATCTAAGTCTTCGGCGTTGATGACGCCTTCTTCTACTAAAAGATCGAAGTTGATTAGCTTTTGCCAAAAAGCTTTGTTGAATAAGATCACCGGGACGCGGGTGGATTTTTTAGTTTGAATTAAGGCTAAGGTTTCAAATAGTTCGTCTAGGGTGCCAAAGCCACCTGGGAAGGCGACGAGTGCGCGGGCGCGTTGTAAAAAGTGCATTTTACGGATGGCGAAGTAATGAAACTGAAAACAAAACTTGGGGGTGATGTATTGGTTAGGTTGTTGTTCACGCGGGAGTACAATATTTAAACCAATGCTTTCGCCTCCGGCTTCCATAGCGCCTCGATTGGCTGCTTCCATAATGCCTGGGCCGCCGCCGCTGATGATGGTGAGGGCACAGTCTTGATGTTTACAGCTGTGCTCGGTGACTAAATAAGAAAAGCGCTGCGATGCAGTATAATACTGGCTTGATTTAACTTGAGCTTGAGCATATTTAACTGCTTTTTGATTTTGGCTGTTATCAATTTCGGCTAAGGCTTGTTGCGCATTTTCTAATAATAGCTCGGCTTTTTCTGGAGATAAAAAGCGGGCGCTACCAAACACGACGATAGTGGCGTTTATGTTGTGCTGCTCTAATACTTGTTGGGGTTTTAGGTATTCTAATTGCAGCCGAATATGACGCAAACTATCTTGCGTTAAAAAATCAGTATCAGCGAAGGCTAGACGATAGGCGCTTGAGTCTTCTAAGGTGTTAATAGCGTTTATGGTGTCGATAGACTGCTGGGCTGACGTTAAATGGCGGCCATAAAGTTTTTCTTTATCAGTCATATGATCCTCTTAATGCGATGATGAAACCCTGATGACACTACACCTAAAATGTATGCTGCCAGCAGGGTTTTAATTATAAGCTAGCCAAGTTAAGCCAAGTTAAGTTAAGCAATAACTTGGGTTGGCTCGATATCTTCACTGGCATAACAGCCGAGTACTTTTATAAAACGGGTAATTTTGTTTAATTCTTCTAATGCACGGGTCATGGCGTAGTCGTTTAAATTGGCGAACACGTCCACATAAAACATTTCTTCCCACGGGTTGCCGTTTATTGGTCGCGATTCTAATTTGGCCATGCTGATGCCGTGTTGTTTTAAAACTAGCAGCGCATCAACTAATGCACCAGGTTGCTGGCCAGTGTACATGATAAAGGTGGTTTTTGCTGGTATGGCTTTGGCCACTTGTACGGGTTTGCGAGCCACCACTATAAAGCGGCTGACGTTGTCTTTTTGATTAGCTAATTCACGGGTTAGTACTTGTAAACCGTATAAATCGCCACCGGCTTCACCACCAATAGCCACTACGCTTGGATCTTGCAGTTGTTTTACTCGGCTAAAAGCATCGGATGTGCTGTCGCAATATTCCACTTTTACATTGGCTAAGCCTTGTAAGAATTGGCTGCACTGGGCAATAACTTGCGGGTGAGCACACACTTGGCGAATTTTAGATAAATCGGTATCTTCTAAGCCTAATAAGCAGTGGGCGATAGGGTGGGTTAACTCGCCAACGATGGATAACCGAGTGTGTTGTAATAAGTCGTATACTTCGTTGATTGAACCCGATGAAGTGTTCTCAATCGGTAATACGGCATAGTCGGCATGGCCGGTTTCTACCGAATGGACAATATCGTGGAAGCTATCGCAGCCTAGTTCAATCAATTGCTCGGCGCGACGGGTGAAGTACTTTTGTGCTGCCCAGTAGCTATAAGAGCCTTGACCGCCTAAGAATGCTACACGGACAATATCTCTATCTAAGTTATTTAATTGGCCTTGAATTTTAGCCTGTTGTTGCAGCACTGAGTCTTCAATAATTACGTGATATAAACGCGTAACATATTGGGCATCAATGTTTAAGGTTTTACCGTGCTCAATTAGGGATATTAATAATTCTTGCTCGCGTTTTTGATCTCTAATCGGTTTATTTTGCGCTAACTTTGCGTTTGCTACTGCCAGTGCCAGTTGTCGACGTTTAGCCAGTAATGCTAATAACTGCTGATCGGTATCGCTAATCTCCGTGCGTATTTGGTCTAATTGCATGTCTGGCTCTCTTAGTTAATTGAACAGCTAATGCTGTTGTTTAAGTGATATTTTTAGCTGTAACAATTTATTAATGTACACTGACCCCATTTTAGAAGCCGTTTTGAGGTAAAAAAAAACCTCCCAGTTGGGAGGTTTTGGTTAAACTGCGCATGCAGCTCACCACCTCCCGCTTGGGGTGGTAAAGCTAAAAAAATTGCGTACGATAATTAATAGGTTCATGACCCTTAACATAAAGGGTCTAGAGGGCTAAAGTCAAGGCTGTGGTGTTAGTAATAACTGATATTTTTTTGCGCCGGGTAAAAACGGTAAAGTTACGCCGTTTAACCAGTAGGTATGATCTGCGCGATAAAATGGCGATAACGGGTGGCCAGATTGCCCTGTTGGCATGGTTAATATACCTAGGTGCTCTTGGCCTGGCGCGACGACTAAGCGCTGAGATTGGCCAAACGTAGAGCCTTGTACGCGGGGCATATGGCTATCACCATTCATTTCGGTATTGGGCATATTTAGCCAGTTGCCAAAGTAAGGTATGGCCAAAGCCAGCGGATGCTGGATCTTAGCCTGATTAACTAAACCCCAGCGGCTATTATCAATGCTGCCATTTTGCTGTTCTAGCTGTTGTTTACTTTGTAAAATAGCGCTTTGCATTAAATGCTGCCAATCGGTATAGGGTGCGACCACGGTATCGGCGCGTTTTTGTTGCAGCATTTGCCAAATGGCCGGCTCTAATGAGAATTTTAAATCTCTACTGGCGGCACCTTGTTGTTCTAATAAGGCCGATAACGGCGCAAATTGCAATTGCAGTAGTTGCTGGCGAAAGTGTTTAACTAAGGTGTAGCCTATAGCATTTACGTTGGCCTGATCTGAGCTTAGTGATACTTGGTTTTGATACTGTTGTAGCTGATGCTCTTCAATAAACTCAGCTGTTAGCTGACTAAGTAATAATTGCTGCCAACGCGCTAACATTTTGGCATTATTATCGAGTTGAATTTGATGTAAGTCGGCTTCGTTAAAGGCGGTATTATCCAGTAATTGATCTCGAATTTGCTGGCCTCTGGCACCTAAGTCATAGCCACCATTACCAATTTTAGCGTACATATCGGCACCGACTGTACGGGCGTTAGCAGACCATAAGCGTTTAATGCTGGGGTTGATAATGGCGGGTTGCTCGGTAGCGTCGATATAACCTTGCCAATAATCAGGCTGCTGGCTCCAGTCTTGGGCGGTATCCCAATCATAATCTAACGAGCGCTTAGGAATGGCACCGGCAATGGTCCAAGCAATATGACCTGCAGCGTCAGCAACCACTAGGTTTTGGGCTGGAATGCCAATGTTGGGCGCTAAGTTAACGGCTTGTTGTACGGTGCTGGCGGTTTCTAAGGCGATTAAATTAAAGTTTACTGCTTTAGAGTCATAGCCGACCCAACGTAAGGCATAAGCTTGGTTATCGTTGCTATTAGAGGTGTTACCAGCAGAGTTCTTGGCTGTGGGATTGGTAGAGTGATTGGCTGGAAAGTACACAACCGGCCCCCAGTGGGTGCTGGCTAGTTCAAGTGCTTGATCTTTATCGTGGGCGACTTTAATGGTTTCATAATGATACTGCAGGGGTTGCCAGCCGTCTTGGCTTAAATAGCGTTTGCCGTCATCGCTTAAAGTGAGTTTTATTAAATCATGCCAATCGCCGGTGCTATTGGTAAAGCCCCAAGCAATGTTGGTATTAGACCCTACTACTATGGCGGGTGCACCTGGTAAGCTTAAACCGGTGACTTGAATTATTTGGTTGTTTTGGCGCCAATTAAGTTGCGCTTTATACCAAGTATTTGGCACGCGCAGCCCTAAATGCATATCATCGGCTAAAATGGCACTGCCATGGTGGGTTAAGGTGCCAGAGACAGCAAAGTTATTGCTACCTATGTCGGTTGCATCTTTAACATCGCATTGCACACAGGCATTAAGTTGTTGTGTTAACACACTAGGATAAGCGGAGCGGGGCATAAGAACCGCGGGAATAATGGATGCATCAATTGCCGCTTGCCAATGCTGACTGTGCTGCTGTAAAAAATGATACCAGTCGCTATCAATACTGTTTTTTAGCACCGTCATGGCATATTCATCACGCCCTAGCTTGCCTTGTAAATCGAGGTACATGCTGTAAATCACTAAAAAAGAGTCTGTTGCTTGCCAAGGCTGTGGCTGTTGGCGCAATATCCAATATTCAAATGGCGGTAAGGTTAAAGCGTTTAATCCGGCATTTACACCATTAGTATAGCCTTGTAATAATTGGTTTTGTTGTTGGGTTAATTGCTGTAGTGCTTGTTCGGCATGGTGGCGAAATCGGTGTTGGCGTAGGGCTTTATCTGCAGCGACAGCCCGGCTACCGAATAATCCGGCTAATTCGCCGGCAGCATTGCGGCGTAATAAGTCCATCTGAAAAAAACGTTCTTGAGCATGTGCAAAACCTAAAGCATAGCTAGCATCTTGTCGGTTAGCGGCATGGATGCTGAGATAACCTAAATTGTCCCGATCGACCCGCACAGTTGCGGATACATCTGCCGCAAGTTTGGTATCATATGCCGGTAAGCTAATATAAAGTGCCGAGTATATTGTCGCTGATGCCACTATTGCGACAACGGCTATCAGAATAATTAGCGAGCTAAACAGCCATTTCCACCAATTCATCTTTAATTTTCTGTAGTATAAAATGATAAACTTAGCATAACGGAGACAACCTAGAATGTCACAAAGTAAAGCGTCGATATCGAAAACATCGATTAAAACAGCAGGTAAAATCCAGGTTTGGGATGTTGCGGTTCGGGTATTTCATTGGAGCCAAGTGCTGTTAATTGCTGGGCTTTGGTATACCGGTGAAGAGGGTTATACCGCAGAGCACCAATTGCTGGCCTTTACTTTATTAGCTTTGATTATTAGCCGAATTGTTTGGGGAATAGTCGGCAGTAAAAATGCTCAGTTTGCCCGTTTTGCCGCATCGCCAATGCAAGCTCTACGTTACTTATTTAAACCTACGCCTAAGGTGGGGCATAATCCTGCATCGTTTTATATGATTATGCTATTAATTATCTTAATGTTAGTGCAGTTAATTACCGGTATGGCTACTTTTGATAATAGCTATTTAAGTGATGGCCCTTTAGTAAAATATTTATCGGCTGATATGGTCGATTTAGCATCCACTATTCATAGTATTAATATCAATATTTTATTAGCGGCCATCGCGGTACATGTTATTGCTGCCGTTTGGCATAGTGTGGCTGTGCATAATGTTATTGCTGTGATGATTACCGGCAAAGACCAAGCTGATGTTAAAAGCATAGGCGATAAAGCTAGTAATAAGCCCGCTACAGGCTTTCGCCATAGTGGTTGGTTCTTTTTGTTATTGGCGTTGTTATTAGTGGCATTATATTTTTGGCAGGGGCAGCGCTTAATGGCTTATTTATAAAGCTAGATTAGCAAAGCTAGGATAGTGAAAGTATGTAGCATTAAGTATGTAGCAGAAAGTTTGTAGCAAAAAGTTTGTAGCAAAAAGTTTGTAGCAAAAAGTAGGTATTATTAAATTACAAAAAACACACTAGCCAGAATATAGGCTAGTGTGTTTTAAGGTAAAATTATTCTTTGTATTTATCGTGACACGCTTTGCAATTGCGAGCAAAAGTACCAAATGCTTTTCTAATTTCAGCTTGGTCACCGTTTAACGATGCGGTGTGCAATACAGCAGCATCACTGGCTAGTTTTTCACCACGTGATTTAAAATCGGCTAAATTATCCCAAATCTCTGCTTTAGCATCGCCGCCTTTTACTGAAAAACCATACCAAGGTAAGGTGGTAAGAGTGGCTAAAGCTGTTGCTCTTTCTTTAACGCGATCAGCATCATAAGTAACATCACCTTTGACCATGTCGCCAATATCTGCCATGTTATGACGTATTAGTTGAAATGCAGCTTGACGGTACTCTACGCTATCTTTAGCGTCACTAAACACGCTAGCAGCAATAACAGCTGGTGAACTGATAGCTAACACTAAGGCAGCAATTAACGATTTTTTCATATAAGACTCTCTTTTTGTATGTGCATGTATTACTTTATAGGTAATAGCTTAACAGATAACGATATTTTGCCAACCTTGCAATAGTATTAACAAATAGGCTGAAGCAGTGAAGGAAATAAGCTTTATTAAACCACAGGGAATGGATTCATTAGGCAGAAAGTTTGCTGTAGTGGTATTTTTGGCAATTATGATTGTAGGCTTAGCCGTTGGTTATTTAGTGGTGTCATATCAAGAATATGTACTCATTAAGCAGCAACAAGATGCCATTAAATTAAATACACTACGTTACTCAGCGCAACTGACCGATAGTTTTGTCAAAAAACAACAAAAAGCGACCGTAGCGAATAAAATTGTTACTACGGCTTTAGGCCAAACAAAAATGGACGCTAGGCCGAGTCTAGTCGCGAGTGCTGACGGTAGTATTAGAAGCCAAGATGATTATTCGGCGGCTTATATTGCGTCGGATCAATATAATCGCCGTACCGCAGCACTGTTTGAACATACGGCGGTGTTATGGCAACAACTTGCCCCGTTAATGACTGAAGACTTTTATAGTTTTTACTTTATCTCTAAACAACATTTTATTCGTTCAACCCCAGCTGACTGGGCACTGCAATTTGATACTGGGCATGATTTTAACCTCGATTATTTTTATAGCTTAGCCACGCCGGAACAAAATCCTGAACGTATAGCAAAGTGGACCTCGCTGTATTTTGACAGCATTGTTAAGCAATGGCTGATTAGTTTAATTATTCCGGTTTATGTTGATAATGAATTTATAGGCGTGACTGGCACCGATATATTGTTGCAAGATATTTTAGATAGTTTGCCCAGTTTGCAAAATAAACTGCAAAATGCTCAAGTGTTTTTATTTGATGGCCAAGGCCAAATAATTGGTGATAAATTTCAGCGCTTACCTTCCGGGTTACCCATGAATACGCTATTTCCTGGAGTAAAAGCCGTGACGCCAAGCTTAAAAAGTTATGCCAAGGACGTGGCATCTCAGCCACGTGAAATAGCCCAGACATCTGAAAAACAATCTGCAAAGCTGTCAGAGCATCTTATTTATTCCGCTGCGATAGGGCCTATTAATTGGTATTTAGCGATGCATATCGAGAAAGAGCAGGTATTAGCCAGCTTAACTGAATATCGCAAGCGCTTAGTCAGTATTTTTATGGTAGTGGCACTTTTAGTGTCGTTGATGATTTTTCTAATAGTTTATCAAGTAATTCTAAAACGGTTAAATCGGTTATCTAATGCTATTTATGCATTTACACGAGGTGAGGTTAATCAAGTTGAATTGGATGTAAAAACTGATGAAATAGGCATGTTAAATCGGGCTTTTAATCAGATGACGTTAAAAATGACGACCTTAGTATCTGGCTTAAATGCCAAGATAACTGAAAAAGAATTAGCTGAGCATTTAGCGCGAAAGTTAAGTAAAGCGGTGTCGTTTTTAAGCTCTGGCATTGTCATTACCGATAGCAAGTTACAGATTGAATATATTAATCCTTTCTTAATTAAAATGCTTAAGTGTCAGCCGGCTTTAGAGCAGAGGCAAGCATTAAGTGTGCTGTTTTCAGCAGAAATGCATCATTTAAATGATGAGATTTTCTATGCTCTTAAAGAGCGACAACATTGGCGTGGCGATATGTTAATGCATTATCACGGTCAGGAAGGTAGTGAAAAAAACGGTGATAAAACCAATAATCACGTCAATAACCAGGCCGATACTCAATTCTGGGTGTCGTTAGCTATAGCGCCAATTCGCGATGAAAAGGGAGAGATCAGTAACTACGTGTGTGCTATGCAAGATATTTCGTTTATTAAGCAAAGCCAGATAAAAATGGAGCAGTTAGCCTATTACGATGTATTAACCGGCTTAGCTAACCGCAGTTACTTTCGAGAACAGTTACGCAAAGCAATAGCCATGTCGCAGCGTGGTTATTATAACTTTGCTTTATTATATTTTGATCTAGATGAATTTAAGCGTATTAACGATACCTTAGGTCACGATGCTGGTGATGAGTTATTAAAAGAAGTCGCCCGGCGTTTAACGTCGCGATTGCGCGCTGAAGATACCATTGCCCGTCTCGGTGGTGATGAGTTTGCGGTAATTTTAGCGGCAATTAATGATCGCAACCAAGCGTCGCTAATTGCCCGTAATTTACAGCAAGCCTTTGCTGAACCGGTAAAATTAGGCCAGCATGAGGTGGCTATTAGTGCCAGTATTGGTATTACTATTGCACCAGAAGATGCCGCTGAAGAAGAGTTATTATTAAAACATGCTGATTTAGCCATGTATGAAGCTAAAGCACGCGGTAGAAATACCTTCCAATTTTATAGTCCAGAATTAAATGAAGTCGCTAAAGAGCGTTTACTGATTGAAAACCAGCTAAGAGAAGCAATTAAACAGAATCAGTTTATGTTGTATTACCAGCCGAAAATTGATTTACGCGATAACAGCTTGCTGGGTTATGAGGCTTTGTTACGCTGGTTACGGCCGGATAATACCTTAGTAGCGCCGGCACGCTTTATGACGGTAGCTGAAAACACCGGATTAATAGTACCCATAGGCGAATGGATTATATGGGAAGCGTGTCGCTTTATCACTCGGCAGCATAATCAGGGCAACTTAATTACTCTAGCGATTAATTTATCGGTAAGGCAATTTAAAGATGAAAATTTACCTGAAGTTGTCGAGCGCATTATTCAACGTACTGGTGCTGACCCTCAATATTTAATGTTCGAAATTACCGAAAGTATGTTAATGGGTGACACAGATGCGGCTATTAGCCAATTAAATCAGTTAAAGCGGCTTGGCGTGTCTTTATCTATTGACGACTTTGGTACAGGCTATTCATCGCTTAGTTATTTAAAGCGTTTTCCGGTAGACGAGCTAAAAATTGACCGCTCGTTCGTCAGAGATATTCCCGAGAACCGTAACGATATGAATATCGTTTCCGCTATTATTGCTATGGCGCAAAAAATGGGCCTGCAAGTGGTTGCAGAAGGAGTAGAAACTGCCGAACAAGTTGAGTTTTTAAGAAAAAATGCCTGCTACCACGTTCAGGGCTATTACTTTAGTATGCCATTGGCCGAGCAAGAATTAGCCAGTCTGAACTTTGTTATAAAACAATAACCTTTAATCCCAGGAATATGTTATGACTCGAGCCCGTTTATCGACGCGTAAACTGTCGATGCCACCTGTGTCACTAATAACTGCTGCATTGATTACACTAACGACAACAAGCAGTTACGCTGATCAGACTTCACCTTTGCAAGGTATTCAACATAAAACGCCTAATTTAGTCGCCTTAACCGGTGCCACTGTAGTGACTGAACCGGGTAAAACCTTAAACAATGCCACTATTTTAATTGAAAACGGTAAAATCTCTGCTGTTGGCACTAAAGTGACTGTACCTGCAGGTTATCAGCAAATTGATGCTAGCCAATTTCATATATATGCTGGCTTTATTGACCCTTATACCGAATATGGTGTGCCCGCGGCGAAAAAACCAAACCGCGGCAGTTATCGCGATGCGCCGGTTTATAGCAATAAGCGCCAAGGCGGTAACGCCAGTAATGATGCTATTCATGCCCAAGTACGTTGGATTAACCAATTTAAACCTGATGCTAAAGCGGCAGAGAGTTTTCGTCAGCTAGGCTTCACCGCAGTACAAGCGGCGCAGTTTGACGGTATTTTCCGTGGCCAAGCTTTTGTTAGTTCACTAGCTGATGGTCTTGCTAATGAGTTAGTACTTAAAGCCGATGGCGCTCAGTTTATGTCGTTTAGTAAAGGTAGCTCTAAGCAGAGTTATCCATCGTCATTAATGGGTAGTATTGCCTTAATTCGGCAAACTTTAAGTGATGCTAATTGGTATCAGCAAGCGTATGGCAAAACGGATACCCGCTTTTATACTGAACCGGTTGAGTTTAATGCTGCATTACAGCAATTAGGTGGTTTAAACGATTTAGGCGCAATTTTTGAAACTACTGATGACCGCTCATTTTTACGTGCCGACAAATTACTAAATGAGTTTGCATTAAATAACGCTGTGTTAGTGGGCTCGGGTTATGAATATGTCCGCTTAGATGAAGTTAAACAAAGTGGCCGTAGCTTAATTTTACCGCTTAACTTTCCTGCCGCACCTGAAGTGAAGCAAGTGTCTGATCAGCCAGATGTTGATTTAGCCAGTTTGCGTCATTGGGAACGCGCACCTAGCAATGCCGCCGCATTGGCAAATGCCGGTGTGCCTTTTGCGTTAACGACGTACAAATTAAAAGATAAAAAACAGTTTTGGCCAAACTTACGTAAAGCGGTGCAACATGGTTTAACCAGCGATACGGCATTAGCCGCGCTGACCACAGTGCCTGCCAAAATGACCGGTGTAGCAGCAAGCTTAGGTAAAATTGCCCAAGGTTATCAAGCCGACTTAGTTATTGCTAATGGTGATTTATTTACTGATGGTGAAATTATTGCTACTTGGACCCGTGGCCAGCAGCATAACTTTAAGCCGCTTCACGCTATAGATATGACCGGCGATTATGCAATTAATGTTAACGGTAAAGCGATGCAACTTAGTTTGCGTGCCGACGCAAAAGGTAGCTTAAAATTAGCAGGTGCTGATGATAAAGACGCCGTAAAGTTAACTGCTGTTAGCGTTGCTCAGCAACAGTTGCAGTTTAATGTCGATTTAACTTCGTTAACTGAACAAGCTGAAATTGCCCAGTTTAATGGCAAGTTTGTAGATAATCAGTTAATCGGTAAATTACATATAAATCAGGCTAAGTTAGACATTAGCGCTAGCCGCACTGAAGTGGCAGCAGATAAAGCAGACAGTAAAAAAGCTGCAATTGATAGCGCATTGAATACGACTATGATATCTAAGCTAACGTTTCCAAACCGTGCTTATGGTTTAAATAGCTTGGCCGAACAACAAAATGTGCATATTAAAAATGTCACTGTTTGGACGGCAGAAGCCGCTGGTATTCAACAAGAAACCGACGTTTTAGTTCGTAATGGTAAGTTTTATAAAGTAGGTAAGTCATTATCGACACCACGTGGTTATGCGGTAATTGATGGCACTGGCTTACATTTAACCCCTGGTATTATTGACGAACACTCGCATGTTGCTATTGAAATGGGCGTTAACGAAGGCACCGATGCTGTTACCTCTGAAGTGCATATTGGCGATGTGTTAAACCCAGATGATATTAATATTTATCGTGGTTTAGCCGGTGGTACTACTACGTCTCAGCTATTACACGGCAGTGCTAACCCTATTGGTGGCCAAGCGCAAATTATCCAATTCCGTTGGGGCGAAACTGCAGATAAGCTTAAGTTTAAAGATGCACCAGGTAGCATTAAGTTTGCTTTAGGTGAAAACGTTAAACAGTCTAACTGGGGCGATGCTTTTAACGAGCGTTATCCGCAAACGCGTGCTGGTGTTGAAACCACAGTGCGTGATGCTTTTCAAACGGCCAAAGAATATCAAGCGAATTGGACTGCTTATAATAAGCTGTCAAAACGTAAACGTGCTGACATTGCACCGCCGCGCAAAGATTACCGCTTAGATGTCTTAGTCGAGATATTAAATAAACAGCGCTTTATTCATGCTCACTCGTATGTGGCATCTGAAATATTAATGCTGATGGGCGTAGCCGAAGAGATGGGCTTTAGCATTACCACTTTTACCCATATTTTAGAAGGCTATAAAGTTGCCAAGGAAATGCAAGCGCATGGCGCTAGTGCGTCAACCTTTGCCGATTGGTGGGCTTATAAAATGGAAGTGCAAGATGCTATTCCAACCAATGCCTGTTTAATGGCAGAGCAAGGTTTATTAGTGAGCATTAACTCAGATGATGCCGGTTTACAACGCCGTTTAAATCAAGAAGCCGCTAAATCTGTGATGTACTGCGGTATGGATCAGCATGAAGCGTTGAAAATGGTGACGATTAATCCTGCCAAACAGCTAAAAATTGATAATGTTACAGGTTCAATTGCAGAAGGTAAGCAAGCGGACTTCGTGTTATGGAGCGGTAATCCGTTATCAGTGTATAGCCAAGCATTACAAACTTGGATTGAGGGTACTAAGTACTTTGATATTGAAGCAGATAAGCAGATGCAACTACAAGTTGCCGCTGAAAAACAGGCCTTAATGCAAAAAGTATTACAAAGTGGTGATGATGCTAAAAAAGGTGAAAAAGCCGGTTATAAGCAAGATGAACCCTTATGGCATTGTGATGATCAAGGCGATTGGTTAGCCGAAGGTCAGTTTGCCCACTTTCTTCAGCATTCGCATTAAGGAGCTACAGCATGAAATTACATACTATTAGCTTAAGTATCGCGCTTGCTTTAAGTAGCAGCGTAGCAAGCTTAGCATTTACTGCACCGGCCCAAGCTCATGATATGGTGCCAGGTGCTGTTCAACAAACACCTATTTTATTAACTGGTTTAACGGTGCATACCGTGGTTAATGGCCTGCAAGTGGATACCGACGTATTAATTGACCAAGGTAAAATTGCAGCAATTGGTAAAGACTTAACGGCACCGGCTGGCGCTAAAGTATTGGCGTTAGACGGTAAACATTTGTATCCAGGCTTAATTGCCTTAGCAAATCAGTTAGGCTTAATTGAAATTAGTGCCGTTAGAGCCACCAATGACAGCAAAGAAGTAACGAACACTAACCCTGATATTCGGGCGAAAGTGGCGTATAACGCTGATTCTGAAGTGATCCCGACTATTCGTAGTAACGGCTTTACTCACAGCATGATTTATCCAGCTGGCGCCATGTTAATGGGGCAGTCGAGCTTAATGCAGTTAGACTCTTGGAATTATCAAGATGCGGTGACTAAAGACGATACTGGTTTACATGTTAATTGGCCTAATGCTGATACTGTCGGTTCGCGTTGGAACCCAAAACCAGCAGATGAAGTACGTAAAGCTAACGCAAAACAGCTAAAGCAACTGCAGCAATATTTTGCCGATGCTAAAGCCTATTATGATGCTGAGCAAGAAGGGCTGAATTACGGTAAAGATTCGCGTTGGCAGGCGATGTTGGCATTGTTTAACGGCGAATTGCCATTATTTGTTCATGCCGATGATGCCCGGCAAATCCAGCAAGCTATGTTGTTAGCTAAGCAGTATAAGCTGGCATTAACCATAGTGGGTGGCCGTGATAGCTGGCGCATTGCTGATGAACTAGCCGCGAATAATGTCGCAGTCATTTATACTGCGCCGTTCGGTTTGCCGACTCGTGGCGATGAAAGCTATGCCCAAGCATATAAAACGCCTGCAGTATTGCAACAAGCTGGGGTTAAGTTTGCGTTATCGCTGGATGGCTATTGGGATACACGTAACTTAGTGTTTGCAGCCGGTCAGGCTATAAACTACGGTTTAACACCAGAGCAGGCTTTACGCTCGGTAACGATTAATGCGGCACAAATTGCCGGTGCTGATGCCAGTTTAGGCAGTATCGAAGTCGGTAAAGCCGCTAGTTTAGTGGTATCTGATGGCGACATCTTTGACTATATAACGCATAAAGTTAGTTATATGTGGATTGATGGTCGTGAAGTCGATTTAAATAACCGCAATAAGCAGCTACACGATAAGTATAAACAACGCATCAATTAAGATGCAGGTTTGTGTTTAAGTTAGAATAAAACAGTGCCGGCTTATGCTGGCACTGCAACTTTAACCACAACGTCGACTTTAACCACCAGACCGACTTTTAACCGCCAGACCATTTTGTTTTATAACCCTCTGCGTGCAAAATCTGCTCTAATAATTCGCGCTTATCGGCTTGAATTTCAATCACGCCATCTTTAACCGCACCACCACAAGCACACTTCTTTTTTAATATTGCGGTGAGTTCGACTAATTCAGCATGAGATTTAGCAATGCCGGTAATGGTTAATACCGCTTTACCCGCGCGACCTTTTTTCTCTCGGCGTAGCCGAAGTGCACCGTCTGGGTAAGCTGTACCTGCAGCTTTGTCGGCTTTTTGTGTCGGCACAGAGCCACCATCTGTAGAGTAAACAAGATTTTTATTAGCTGAATCAGCTGCATTAGGTGAAGTAGCTGTCTCAGTATGATTACTTTGGGCTTGCCAATCGGCGAGTGATATTTTTTTACTCATTTTGCAGGCTCATGTTATTTGCACTTTTAGCACAGTCGGTTTATTACTGTACGCTTTGCACTGTGCGGTTTTCTATACAGAATGTAAGCTTAAACACTGCAACGCTACTGAGCAAGAGTTTCAATACAAGGCTTGGTTTTTTATAGGTATCTGCTAGAATACAAAAATAACGTATAGGTATCTGGATGGCTAAAATGAATGGTGCAGCTTTAGAAAATATCAGTGCTACTAAAACCGCTACTAACACCGACACTGCGGTTGAAACTGGCAGCGCGGTTGAAACTAGCACTGTTGTAGCAAGCACTGCTGCTTTGCAAGATCAGAGCAGTTTGATAACGGACTATTTACAACAAAGTGGCTTAATACAGAATTATGCCGACTTAGTGACTGATATTGAGCCTTTAGTGGCAAAGCATCAGGCAGCTTTATCTCAGTTTTTACTAGAGCATACTGTGACTAACTTAAGATGGCAGTATCAAATTCCTGAGCTAGGTGAGGGCGGCGCTTGTTCTATCTTTGCCCAGCTGCAGCCAGAGCCCTATGATTTGATTAAAACCTTAAGTGCGGATAGTGCCAGATGCACTATTCACAGCACCACTGCGTTAACCAACTTGCAGGCAATTACCAATTATTACCAGCAACATACCAATTTAGATTGGTTTGGTATTTATCAAAGTAGAGTGAATCAGCAATCTGAAGCGGTATTAGTTAAACTGGCGTATTATGGCGCAGAATCACGGCCAGAGTTTCCATTGACAGTTGAATTTGCTGAATATAGTAATAATAGCACCGTGGGCTTATCTGGCGTGGCTAAAGTTATTAACAATGTAGCTGACTATGTCGCCGGCGGGGGGGAATATTATACCTGCGATCCTAAAGTAAGTGCTGAAGCGTGTTTGCCCTTATTTGACCAATCAGGCAAAATAGTTGGTATTATTGATGCCGAAGATTTTAATAATAACGTTTTTACTGCTGACGCCATCGCGTTACTTGTGGCTATTTGCATTACTGTGCCGCAGTACCTGCCTTAACTTCAGTTGTTGTAATCTCATTTAACCGTAGGTAGAACATTATGTTTGCTGATTTAAAAGCCGTGGCCACTGACCCCATTTTAGGTTTAATGGCGGCGTATAAAGAAGATCCTAATCCGAATAAAGTCGACTTGGGTGTGGGCGTATATAAAGATGAACAAGGCCATACTGCAGTATTAAACTGTGTAAAACAGGCCGAAGCATTACGGTTAAAACAAGAAGATAGCAAAACCTATATTGGTATGGCAGGAGATATTAACTTTAACCTGCATATGGAAAAATTAGCTTTTGGTTCTAGCCATAAGGCATTGTTAGCCGATCGTTTAACCACGGCCCATACACCTGGCGGTACCGGTGCATTGCGAGTTGCGGCAGAATTTATTAAGCGGGCTAATCCTGACGCTACTGTTTGGGTAACGACACCGACTTGGGCTAATCATATTTCGTTATTTCAAGCTGCAGGCTTAAAAGTAAAAGAATATGCTTATTATGATTATGAAACTCGTGGCTTAAATGAAGAGGCCATGTTTGCTGATTTAGCAAAAATACCTGCTGGTGATGTGGTGTTGGTACACGCGTGTTGTCATAACCCTAGCGGTATGGATTTAACCTTCGCCCAATGGCAACGCTTTACTGAGCTTGCTCAAGAGCGTGGTTTTACGCCATTAGTGGATATGGCTTACCAAGGTTTTGGTGCTGGATTAGATGAAGATGCGGCCGGTTTACGCCATTTAGCTGATGCGGTATCTGAGCTGATTTTATGCAGCTCATGCTCAAAAAACTTTGGTTTATATCGTGACCGTATAGGCGCGGTAACTATAATGTCGCAAAATAGTGCTCAAGCACAGAATGTTAAAACTAACTTATTAAGTGTTGTGCGTAGCATTTATTCTATGCCACCGGCGCACGGTGCTATTGTGGTTAGCCATATTTTAGACAGCACTGAATTAACGGCTTTATGGTATCAAGAATTAGCCGAAATGCGTAATCGCATTAATAGCTACCGTCAACTAATTATCGATAAGCTAGCTGCGCAAGGCGTAGAGCAAGACTTTAGTTTTATTACTCGCCAACACGGTATGTTTAGCTTTTTGGGCTTAACTAAAGCGCAAATTGCCCAGTTAAAAACCGATTACAGTGTGTATATGGTTGATTCTAGCCGGGTCAGTATTGCAGGTTTAAACCATAGCAATATTGATTACTTTGCTGCTGCCGTGGCTAGTGTATTAAAAGCTTAGCTAAACCATAATTGATACTATAAAAAAACCGGCTAGTTTATACGCCGGTTTTTTTATAACTCAACACTCAACACTCAACACTCAACACTAGCAGTAAGAAAGCTTCTGATGCTAGCGGCGACTTGTTTCGGCTCTGTCATATGGCAGTGATGGCCACCTTGTTGAGTAACTAATTTAAGCGTGCTGTAGGCCGCTGTGCGCTGCTGAATATCTTTATAGTATTTGCTATCAGTCGCTACAATAGCCTGCACAGGGCATTGTACAGCGTTAATAATGGCATCAGCTTGCTCGGGCGTATATCGATATAACGAGATATGGCGTAAACGCATATCTGCCCGCCAACTGACGCCCTTAGCATGAGTAATACTGCCGCGTTGGCTGAGTAACAACGCTTGCGCATAACTAAAATCACTTTGAGCCTGGCGCGCGGTGGCGGCTTGCTCTAAGTCTCGGTAATTAAGTTTACGCGGGGTACGATAACGCTGACGTGATGTAATGCCGCTGCGTAATTGCTCGGCCGCCTTGTCTGCGCTTTCGCTAATTAAGCCAATACTATCTATTAAAATGAGTCGACTAACTAATTCTGGAAAACTTGCCGCCAAGGCGGTAGCGATCATGCCGCCCATAGAGTGGCCAATAATGGTTAAATTTTGCCAACCTTGTTGCTGACATAAGCTGGCGATATCGTCTACCCAATCAACAAAGTGATAATGGCTATCCGCGCTGCGATGTGCTGAATGGCCATGACCGGCAAATTCGAATGCTAATAACGGTAAATCGGCTAACTCAGCCGCTAGAGGCAAAAAGCTAGCCGCATTATCTAACCAACCATGTAAACATAAAATAGGTGCTGCGCTACCTTTAATAGTCAGGTCAGAACAATTAGTTAAAGCGGTATGTACTAAGTGATTTAGTTCAAATTGTACGTTATGGATTAAAGGCATAATATGAGTAATCGTCTTATTTTACTTTTTGATTGGGTTAACTTAGCAGATTAGTCAGCTGAACCATAATTGTGATATTTGTCGCTGATTTGAGAATTTTTGAAATTATAGGTAATTACTCAATATTTATAGTTTTTGCATAAGAAAAAATAATTCATGGTTATTCATGGGAATTCATGGTCAAACCAGTATTGAGGTGTTTTTATGCAGCTAGGTAACAGTTTCAGATTACTATAACGCATAAATAGTGACTTAATTTGCATATTTAAAATAATTTATGCGATTTATGTGGCAGGTATTAAAAATTAAAATTGCCTAGCTTAATGCTAAATGAATAACATTGATTAGAAAATCTAATGCATTAGGGCTAGTTTATCTCGTTGGTCGATTGGCTGAAAAGTAGGCATAATAGCGCCATCTTAACTGCATCGCACTTTATCGAGGTTTTCATGACAACTTTAAACACAGCTTTAACCACTACAGTAAACACAACTGAAACTAAAACAGTACAACATTTAGTAGCAAACAACCCAGTTTCACGCAAAATACAAATGCGTAGACTTAACCATTTATTGGGTAAAGTAGGTAAAGCATTAGCCTTAAGCTCAATGGTGCATACTAAATAATTGCATTTGGCATAAGTAACATAAGTGACGTTAATGCAGTAAAAAAAACCACACTTATAATGATTAACAGTGTGGTTTTTTGGTTTTAAAGCTCAACTAAAAGGTTGAGCTGGCGTAAAAGTATCTTCTGTTATCTGCTCTTATATTCTTTTGTATTTAATGCGATGCGGCTCTAATGCTGCTGCACCATATGTGGCTTTTAACCAGGCTTCATAATCTGAGTAGTTACCTTCGAAGAAGTTAACTTGGCCTTCGTCACGGTAATCTAGAATATGAGTAGCTATACGGTCTAAGAACCAACGGTCATGCGAGATCACCATGGCGCAGCCTGGGAAGTCGAGTATGGCGTTTTCTAAAGCCCGCAAGGTTTCAACGTCTAAGTCGTTGGTTGGTTCGTCGAGTAG
This sequence comes from Rheinheimera salexigens, assembly GCF_001752395.1. Lineage (NCBI taxonomy): Bacteria > Pseudomonadati > Pseudomonadota > Gammaproteobacteria > Chromatiales > Chromatiaceae > Rheinheimera > Rheinheimera salexigens. The sequence continues at coordinate 1,406,458 of NZ_MKEK01000001.1, forward strand.
CAACATATTGCCGCCGGCTTTTAATAATGCGGCTAAATGTACTCGGTTGCGTTCACCACCCGACAAATCACCAATAAACTTTTGTTGATCGTTACCTTTAAAGTTAAAGCGGCCAACATAAGCTCGGCTTGGTATTTGATAGCTGCCAATTTGCAGAATATCTTGACCATCTGAGATCTCTTGCCAGACGGTGTTTTTTGGGTTCATGCTATCGCGGAACTGCTCAACACTGGCGATATTAACGGTATCACCAACCACGATTTCGCCTGAGTCTGGTTGTTCAGTGCCGCTAATCATTTTAAATAAGGTTGATTTACCGGCGCCGTTAGGTCCGATAATGCCGACAATGGCACCTTTAGGGATGTTAAAGCTTAAGTCTTCGATTAATAACCGATCACCATACGATTTACGCAAATTAGTGACTTCCAGTACTTTATCGCCTAAGCGTGGTCCTGGTGGAATAAATAGCTCATTGGTTTCGTTACGCTTTTGATAGTCTTGGCTTTGTAACTCTTCAAACCGAGCCATCCGCGCCTTACTTTTAGCATGACGGCCTTTAGGATTAGTGCGCACCCATTCCAACTCTTGTTTAATAGAGCGTTGGCGGGCGTTTTCAGTTTTATCTTCTTGCTGTAACCGGGCATCTTTTTGCTCTAACCAAGAAGAGTAGTTACCTTCCCACGGAATACCATAGCCGCGGTCTAACTCTAAGATCCAACCGGCGACGTTATCTAAGAAATAACGGTCGTGGGTAATAGCCACAACAGTGCCGGGATAGTCGTGTAAAAAACGCTCTAACCAAGCAACAGATTCAGCATCTAAGTGGTTGGTAGGTTCGTCTAGTAACAACATGTCTGGGCGTTCAAGCAACAAACGGCAAATAGCGACACGGCGGCGTTCACCACCAGATAAATGCTCTATTTTTGCATCCCATGGTGGTAAGCGAAGGGCGTCAGCTGCGCGCTCTAAGGTGTTATCTAAGTTATGGCCTTCTTTGGCTTGAATTAAGGCTTCAAGTTCACCTTGCTCTTTGGCTAAGGCATCAAAATCAGCGTCTTCTTCAGCATAGGCGGCATAGACTTGATCTAAGCGGGTTAAGGCATCTTTAACATCAGCCACCGCTTCTTCAACAATTTCTCGTACCGTTTTATTGGTATCTAATTGCGGCTCTTGCGGTAAGTAACCAATTTTTGTACCGGCGAGCGGTTTTGCTTCGCCTTCAAATTCAGTATCAACACCGGCCATAATGCGCAGTAGCGTTGATTTACCCGAACCGTTTAAACCCAAAACACCAATTTTTGCGCCGGGGAAAAACGATAACGAAATGTCTTTTAAGATCGTGCGTTTAGGGGGTACAACCTTTGAAACACGATACATTGAATAGATATATTGTGCCATGATGCCTTAATTCTAAATCTAATAAATAAGTACTAATGATTGTACGCCATTTTCACCAGACAAGGGAAGATCAGCAGTTGTTAGGGGTAACTTACTTTATGCTTTGATGGCGGTTATAATAGCCCAATAGATTACCTTTGCTGGTAATTGCCGGTATAAACAGCGACAAAGCAAGATATCACTCGCTTTTATAGCCTGATTTCTGGTCTAATAGTCATCAATAATACGTTGCACACAAGAAGGTAAATATGAGTCAATTTTCGCAAGATCCTATATTTTTACGTTTTGTCGAACTAGCAAAAACCCATGGTGTGGTTTATGTGTTGGCCGAAGGCGAAGATTTACTGGTTGTTGAGTCAGTAGAGTTTGAAGACACTGACGTTATGCCATTTTGGTCTAATGAAGCAGATGCTATAGCACATTGCTCTGAAGAGTGGTCGGTGTATAAGCCTGAAGCTATTCCATTAGATGTATTTTGCGATGGTTGGTTAAAAGAAATGTACGATGATGGTGTGTTAATTGGTACTGATTGGGACGAAAGTTTAAATGGTCCTGAAGTTGAACCAAGAGAGTTATTAGAAGCGTTAGCGCTGGTTCAATAAGCCGGCATAAAGTAACAAAACGCAAAATAGTAGTACAAAAAAGCAGTACAAATGTAACAGTACAGTAAGTGGCGTTGTGCAAAGTTACTCATTCTTGATGGGCTACTGAAAAAGGCTAAACATTTTATATTGGTAAACTGGTTAGCCTTTTACAACGTAATGATGGTATCTGAGGTGTTTTGGAATTGGTTATGTTATCAAAAGAAGCAACGTTAGTACGTGATACGCTAATCGCTCGGGGTTTAGAAACACCGATGCTAGATAATGGCTTATCGCGTGATGAAAAATACACTAAAGTAAGACAGCTTATGTCTGAAGTTGTCAGCACTCTAGGTTTAGATTTGCAAGATGACAGTCTAAATGAAACGCCACATCGTATTGCTAAGATGTATGTTGACGAGATCTTTGGTGGTTTAAATTATGCTAACTTCCCTAAGATGTCGCTGATTGATAATAAAATGCAAGTATCAGAAATGATTAAGGTAAAGGACATTAGCTTTACCAGTACTTGTGAGCATCATTTTGTTACTATCGATGGTTATGCCATGGTTGCTTACATCCCAAGCGGTCGTATTATTGGCTTATCTAAAATTAACCGTATAGTGCGCTTTTTTGCCCAGCGGCCGCAAGTACAAGAGCGTTTAACCCAACAAGTATTAGTAGCGTTGCAAACATTATTAGAAACCGACGATGTCGCAGTGACGATGGAAGCGGTGCATTACTGCGTGAAATCACGTGGTGTAATGGATGTGAACTCTAAAACCCAAACCACAGCCTTAGGCGGCAGCTTTAAAGATGACGCCCGTACCCGCGCTGAATTTCTAGCGAATAACGGCTAAGTTTGCTGCGCAAGCAGTAACAAGTTTCAAGTATATGTACGGATCGGTTTACCCACACTAACACGCCGTGAACCCATCCCTGGGGGCTCATTTCCGCCCGTCCAGGGCTGCAATGGTTAGTTTAGGCTAAAACCGCTCCTTAATAATTGTTCTTAGTCAGTCTATTCTCGACTGCTATCACTCAAAACTCAAAATTAAACACTCAAAATTAAACGCTCAACACTCAAGTGTATGTACGGATCGGTTTACCCACACTAACACGCCGTGAACCCATCCCTGGGGGCTCATTTCCGCCCGTCCAGGGCTGCAATGGTTAGTTTAGGCTAAAACCGCTCCTTAATAATTGTTCTTAGTCAGTCTATTCTCGACTGCCAGCACTCAACACTTACAACTCAACACTCAACACTAATAATTAGGCTGGCTTTGTGCTGTTTGCTACACTGCAATGCAATCAATACATACTTTATGTAACAAGGAGCAAGCTGTGCGCATTTATGCCGATGAAAATATGCCGTTAGTGCAGCAGTTTTTTTCTGATTTAGGCCAAGTGACGCTGTTTGATGGTCGAAATGCTTGTGCCCAGCAGTTAGCAGATGCCGATGTGTTATTAGTACGCTCGGTCACTAACGTTAATCAGACTTTATTACAGGCAAATTCAACATTAAGTTTTGTTGGCACAGCTACGATAGGCTTAGATCATATTGATCAGGCGTATTTAGACCAGCGGCAAATTCCTTTTGTAAACGCTCCAGGCTGTAATGCACAGTCGGTGGTGGAATATGTGCTTAGTAGCTTATGGTATTTAGCTCAGCGCTATCAGTGGCAATTGAGCGCTAAAACTATTGCTGTTGTTGGGGTTGGCAATATTGGCAGCCGATTAGCCAAGGCGTTAACGATATTGGGTGCTAAAGTGTTGCTGTGCGACCCGATAAGGCAGCAGCATGAGCCTGATTTTCCACATACTGATTTTTCTACTGTATGTCGAGAAGCGGATATTATTAGCTTTCATACCCCTTTACAGTCAGAAGGTGAGTTTGCCACTGAACATTTATTAAATGCACAGACCCTGGCACAGTTAAAGCCAGACTGCGCCATTATTAATGCTGCCCGAGGTGGTATTATTGATAATAAGGCATTGTTAGCCGAAGCTGAAAGCTTAGCGAAATTAGGCAAAAAACGGCCACTAGTGTTAGATGTTTGGGAGCATGAGCCAACTATTTTAATGCCATTATTGGCTTTTGCGGATATTGCTACGGCGCATATCGCTGGCCATAGCATTGAAGGTAAGGCTCGCGGCACCGAAATGCTTTATCAATCATTGTGTCAGCAGCTCAATATTGCGCCTAAATATCAGCTAAGCCAGTTTTTAGCCACTCCAGCAGTTGAAAAAGTGCAAATAAATCCAAATTTCGGGCTTCCAGATGTCCAAAGTTTAGCGAGACTGTTATATGATGTAGCGCGTGATGATGCTATTTTTCGTTATACGCTAAACAATAAAGGCTTTGATTGGATCCGCAAGACGTATCCAGCCCGGCGTGAATTTAGCTCGTTACAGCTTAGTGGTACTGCGGTGCCAAATTGGCTACTGCAATTAGGTTTTAGCCTGGAACAATAACAAAGAGGAACAGTCATGGCGTCGCAATTTAATGTTGCTGTTTTAGGTGCAACAGGGTTAGTAGGAAAACTCATTATTGAGTTATTAGAAGAGCGCGGTTTCCCAGTGGATACTTTATATCCGCTAGCCAGCAGTCGTTCAGCCGGCGGCACTATAACCTTTAAAGGTAAGATTATTAAGGTGCTAGATGCTGAGCATTTTGATTGGTCGCAAGCTCATATCGGTTTCTTTTCAGCAGGTGGCAGTGTTTCGGCTCACTTTGCACCAATCGCCGCTGAGGCTGGTTGTGTGGTGATTGATAACACCTCCCATTATCGCTATGAGCCTGATATTCCGTTAGTGGTGCCAGAAGTTAACCCGCAAGCGTTAGCTGATTATCGCAACCGCAATATTATTGCCAACCCTAATTGCTCGACTATCCAAATGTTAGTGGCGTTAAAGCCTATTTATGATGCGGTAGGTATTAGCCGAGTTAATGTGGCAACGTATCAATCTGTCAGTGGTGCGGGTCAAGAAGCGGTTGAAGCCTTAGCGCAAGAAACAGCCCAGCTAATGAATGGCCGGCCAATTGACAAAGAAGGTAAATTTGCGCGGCAAATTGCCTTTAACGTTATCCCGCAAATCGATGTGTTTATGGATAATGGCTACACTAAAGAAGAAATGAAAATGCATTGGGAGACGCAAAAAATATTTGCTGATGACCATATTGCCGTTAATGCAACAGCAGTACGAGTACCAGTTTTTTATGGTCATGCTGAAGCGGTGCATATTGAAACCCGTATGCCTATTAGTGTTGATGAAGTAAAAGCCTTATTAGCTAATAGTCCTGGTGTGGTGTTAGTGGAAAACAATGAAGAATTTCCCACTCAAGTGTGTTCTGGCACTGGCCAAGATCAAGTCTATGTTGGTCGAGTTCGCCAAGATTTATCGCATGAAAATGGCATTAACTTATGGGTAGTAGCAGACAACGTGCGCAAAGGTGCTGCGACTAACAGTATCCAAATTGCTGAATTGTTAATAAGTGAATATCTATAAATGATTGCATCAGAGCGATATTATTCGCTAAGCGAAGACAATTAATTGATATCTAAATTAGCTCCTGATGGGGCTAATTTTTTTTGCAGGTTTTAATTTGTGGCAGCTTTGTAGCAAGCTTGTTATCTTAATCCCAGTTTTACTATTATAAATATAGATTTTAATTCTGTTTTTTTTAATTAATGCAAAAAGTTGGAGCATAAATTGCTTGGCTTTTATCTGTTTAGGTTGTATTACAGTTATTTGCTCTATATTTAGGTATAGAAAGTTGCCAGAGTTGGCTAGGGGATATCAATGCCGGTGTTATTCGTTGTACTTTTTGCTCTGCTTGTCAATTTTTCGTCACCCTTGTTGGCGCAAGAAAATTCGTCATCGTTGCTGGCGCAAGAAAACTCTTTACCCTTGCTGGCGCAAGAAAATAATGTCCAGATCCGTGGCCCGCGTAGTACTGATACGTTAGCGCAGCAAACAACGATAGGCCCGCTACGTGCTAATGATACTTTATGGCGAGTTGCCGAGCGATTAAAACCCAGTGCTAATGTTAGTTTATATCAAGTTATGTATGCGCTGTATCAAAAAAATCCCGATGCGTTTTTAGATAATAATTTAAATCATTTAAAACCTAATGCGATATTAAATGTACCTACGCTGCGCGAAGTACAACAAGTCGATATTAATATTGCCAAACAAAAATCTGAGCAAGATGATAGGGCATGGAGCCAGCGGCAGCAAGCCGCTAAGGCCGCAACCGACGCCGCTAACATAGCGAAACAGCAACAGTCAGTAACGACTGCGCAAGCCCCCGCGCAATGGCAGCAAGAAATGCAACAAGTTGCCCAGCAGCAACGTAATGAACTAACTGAAATGCGTAACGAGTTTCATAACTCATTGCAGCAGGTACAAGGCTTAGTGGCTGAAAATCAGCAATTGAAAACCAGTTTAACCAGCATTGAAACAGAATTAGAGAACTTAAAAAATCAACTAAGCCAAGACAGCGAATTACAACAACAACTAAGTAGTTTATTAAGCCAACAGGCGGCATTGTTGCGGTCTAATGCCGAAATGGAAGCCAAAATTAATGATGGTTTTGATTGGCAACAAGCCCTTAAAAGCCCATTAGCCTGGGTGTTAGCGGCAAGTATTCCGGCCTTATTAGTGTTGTTTAGTGTGTTATTTATTATTAAACGTCGTGGCAAGCAAACTGAAGAGGCCGTAAATGCGGTGCAATTGGCTGATACACCTGATCCAAGTTATCAATCACCTTTACCACCGCTTAATGCAGATGATGATATTGATGAAAGCTTATTTGAATTAGACGAAGCCTTGTTAGATGAGTCTTTTGCAATGGACGATTTAAATGCCGAAGCGTTAAAAGCTGAGCCTTTGAATGATATTGAACCAACGCAGACTTTAGATGACGATGATCTGTTAGATTTTGACGATGAGTTATTGTTAGATGACGATAGTCTATTACCTGCAGCCAGTCCCGCTGTAGCCGACAGCAGTGAGCTTGAACCTTTTGATCCTGATCAAATACTATCTGATACCGATATTTCGGCTTTATTACTGGCTGAAGAAGATGATGACGCTATTATTGAGTTGGCTGATGATGAGGCAGAACCTGAAGACCAATTATTAGATGATGATGTTCTGACTATTGATGATGACGATGCGTTAATAGAGCAGCCTTTTAGTGCTGAAGATTTAGATTTAGCCGATGATTTAGTTGATGATTTGGACGATGAGCTTGTAGATGATTTTAGTCTTGAAACGGCCACTGCCGATGCGGTAACTGAAGACCTAGAACTAAGTGATGTTTTTACCGAAACTACCGAAACTACTGACTTTGACCCAGCAGTAACAGCTGAAACCATGGCCAGCGCTTTGTCTGATGCAGAGTTAATTGAACAAGCTTTCGCAGAGGATGCATTGCCAGAAGATGCATTAGCTATAGATGATTTAGACAATGACACTAATAAAAGAAATACAAGTAATGACAGCACTGCAGAAGCTGAGCTCGATGCTGCAATTGAGCATGCGTTAGCTGATGCTGATTCTAAAGATGATATTGATTCTATAGATGATACTAGTTCCAATATTGTTACTGAATTGGCAGATGATGATGTTGAAGTCGTCAGCATTGATTTGCCTGAGGAAGACGATAATTTAACAGAGCAAGCGCGAGAGTTAGCTGCAACCTTAAGTCAGGCCACTGGATCAGATACCTTAGTTAAAGCTGCAGAGGAGCAGGAATTAGCTAACGAGCCTGCTGTTGAATTAGGCAGTGAATATGACAGTGAATTGGCAAGTAACACGGATACAACCGGGATTGATGCTGATGATCTTACTGTTATTGATGAAGAGTCGTTTCAATTTGATAGCAGTAGTTTAGATGAATTTGCTGAAAGCTTAGCTCAAGAAGATGAACAAGCGCCAGATTTAGCGACTTCTGATGATGGCTCAGTAATAAAAGTTACCGATGCCAGCTTATCGGTAGAAAACCCTAGTGAGATGTTAGAGCAATACCCTGCTTTAGATTTATCAGATGATGATTTAAGCTTGGATATTGATGCGCTTACCAGTGCTGATTTAAATGCAGACGATTTTGCTCAATTAGGTGACGAAGCTGTAGAGCTTGATCCGCTAGCAGAACAGCAGTTTGACACCTTAATGGGCGAATTAGAGGCTATCGCTAGTAATGACGACTCGACTGAAAGCGAGAGTACTGATTTTGAGATTGAACATGCAGATATCACTAAACTTGAACAAAGCGTAAATACCGACTTTGATTTTGATGATGATGACTTTGTTGAAATTGACAAATTATTAGCTTCTAGCGAGCAACAAGAAACTGACCCTGAGCGATTTAATCACCTTAATGTTGATGTCGGATTAGATGAGTTTGCCGATGTAATAGGTATTAACCAGCCGCATGATGTGGATAAAGATGATAATGGTTTTGCGGCTAAATTAGACCTAGCTCGGGCGTATATTGAAATGGACGACCAAGAAAGTGCTGAACAGATTTTACAGGCTATTTTAGTTTCAGATGCACCGGAGCACGTTAAAACCGAAGCGAAAACATTAAAACCTAATTAGGCTGAATTATTAAAAATTTGCTGGCTTAAGGCTAAGCACTGTATAAATTTATGTTCTACGCTATAATCGCCGCGTTTTAACACAAGGGGTTAGTATGCGGATTGCATTAGGTATTGAATACGACGGCGCAGCGTTTTATGGCTGGCAACGGCAACTTGAAGTCAATAGCGTTCAACAAGAATTAGAAACTGCGTTATCAAAAATTGCCAACCAGCCAATAGTGGTGTTTTGTGCGGGCCGAACTGATGCTGGCGTGCATGCTACCGGACAAGTGGTTCATTTTGATAGCCCGGTAACACGAGACAATAGATCTTGGGTAATGGGCACTAATTCACAGTTACCTGATGCGGTTTCAGTCAGGTGGTCTAAGCCGGTAGCAGATGATTTTCATGCTCGCTTTAGCGCGACTGCTCGGCGTTATCGCTATATTATTTATAATCATAAATACCGTCCGGCAATTTTGCGCTCTGGATTAAGTCATTATCATCAAAAACTTGATACGGACTTGATGCAGCAAGGGGCCAATTATTTATTAGGTAAGCATGATTTTAGTGCGTTTAGAGCCTTGTATTGTCAATCCCGTTCGCCTGTGCGTACCTTGCATCACCTAACTATTACCAGGCATAACGACTATATTGTAATAGATATAAAAGCCAATGCGTTTTTGCATCATATGGTTCGCAATATTGCGGGTAGCTTACTTGAAGTGGGTATGCAGGTTAGGCCACCCGAGTGGATAGGCGAATTATTAGTGGAGAAAGATCGTGCCTTAGCCGCTGCAACGGCAAAGCCTGGTGGCTTATATTTAGTGGATGTTGACTATCCAGAACAATTTGCTATTCCAGCTTCAGTGGGTGGCCCATTGTTTTTGCCAGCCTAACCGCCACTACTAAGACCAGTTTTCTATGTCTTGTCTGGGGTGTTTTGTGCTTTAATACGCAATGTATATCGAATTTTCGGCGTTTTTAACGTTTTTACTATCGAGCGGACTCGGTAGTTAGCTATAGGAAACATTTATGAGTTGGTTAGAAAAAATTCTGCCTAGAACATCGTCATCTTCTTCTCGTCGAAATATACCTGAGGGTGTCTGGACTAAATGTACCTCTTGTGATGCCGTATTATACAAGGCAGATTTAGAGCGCAATCTTGGTGTGTGTCCAAAATGTGATCATCATATGCGGGTATCTGCAAGAACGCGGTTAAAAGACTTTTTAGATTCTAATAGCGGTAAAGAATTAGCCGCAGATCTTGAGCCACAAGACTTACTTAAGTTTAGAGACAGTAAGCGTTATAAAGATCGCTTAGTGGCAGCGCAAAAACAAACTAATGAAAAAGATGCCATGATTGTTATGCATGGTACTTTGCAACAAATGCCGATTGTGGTGGCGTCTTTTGAGTTTGAATTTATGGGCGGCTCTATGGCGTCTGTAGTGGGTGCTAAGTTTGTGGCAGGTGTTGACTATGCTATAGAACATAAAGTGCCCTTTGTCTGCTTTTCTGCCAGTGGCGGGGCGCGGATGCAAGAAGCTTTATTCTCGTTAATGCAAATGGCTAAAACCAGTGCAGCGTTAGCTAAGCTTAGTGAACAAGGACTGCCTTATATTTCGGTGTTAACGGACCCAACCATGGGCGGCGTATCCGCTAGCTTAGCCATGTTAGGGGATGTTAATATTGGTGAACCTAAAGCACTAATTGGTTTTGCAGGCCCCCGAGTTATAGAACAAACAGTGCGAGAGAAGTTACCTGAAGGTTTTCAGCGTAGTGAATTCTTATTAGATCACGGTGCAATTGATATGATAGTTGACCGGCGAAAAATGCGCGATACAATTGCCAGACTTGTCGCTAAATTTATGCAGTTGCCTGCTCCAGTTACGGAGACTGACGACGCTTAAGGGTTTATGTCAACTACAATCATAAATAGCCAATCGTGCCAGACCCTGGACGATTGGCTTTATTATATAGAGCAAAGCCATCCGATAGATAAAATTGAGCTGGGACTGGCGCGGGTAGAAGCTGTCGCTAATAAAGGCCAATTGCAACATTTGCCGGGTAAAAAAGTGCTGATTGCTGGCACCAATGGTAAAGGCACCACAGCACGCTGTATCGAGCAATTATTGCTGGCGCAAGGCGCGACAGTGGGCGTGTACAGTTCTCCCCATTTACTACGCTTTAACGAACGCTTACGAATTAATGGCCAAGATGTAGCCGATAATGACTGGGTTGCTGCTTTTGCTTATATTGAACAGTTACGCGGTGATATTGGCTTAACTTATTTTGAGTTCACGACTTTAGTAAGCTTTCATTTGTTGCGCCAAGCTAAGCTAGATTATTGCATCATTGAAGTTGGCTTAGGTGGGCGCTTAGACGCCACCAATATTATTCAACCTGATGTTAGCGTTATTACTACCATTGATTTAGACCATCAAGATTGGTTAGGCAATGATCGCAATGTTATTGGCCGGGAAAAAGCCGGGGTGTTTAGAGCCGATGCAGTTGCTGTTATTGGTGAGTTAGATGTGCCGCCCTCGGTGATAGCCTATGCTAAAGAGCTAAATTGTGACAGTCGAGTGGTTAATAAAGACTATACTTATAGCGTTACAGCGAACAGCTGGAGTTGGCACAGCGGTGATGATGCATATACTGACTTACCTTTACCTAGCATTCCAGCACAAAATATCGCGTGTAGCTTAGTCGTTTTGCAACAGCTACAACAATTACCTACCGCCAGCTTATTACGCGCTGAATTAAAAAATATTAGCTTAGTCGGGCGTATGCAGTGGTTACAATCTCAGCCTGCGATAATACTAGATGTAGCGCATAATCCGCAGTCTGCACAGTATTTGGCACAACAGTTGAGTCAGCTTAGTAGCCAATATAAACGTATTATTGCCTTAGTGGGTATGTTAAAAGATAAGGATATTGAGCATACTTTATTACCCTTGTTGCCAATAATGAGTCAATGGCATGTCGCAACGTTAGCGGTACCTCGTGGCGCAACTTCGCAACAATTGGCGCAAGTGCTTACGGGCTCTACAGCAGAGGTAATACAACATAACGATGTTGTTAGTACATTTAAGCAGTTAAGACAGCAGTTACAGGCAGAAGACTTGTTGGTAGTATTGGGATCTTTTGTCACCGTGTCAGCTGTGTTGTCAGATTATAAGGAGACAAAATGACATCCGCATTTAAACATCGTTTGTTAGGGACCGTAATTTTAGTGTTGGCTGGTGTGATTTTTTTACCTGACTTATTAGATGGCGAAAAACAAGTTGTTAAAGACGACTTTAAAGTGATCCCAGAGCGGCCAGAATTTGAAGCTGTACCTAATCAGCAAGCGGTTCAAACCCAATCTATGGCCTCTGTGCGAGCAGAAATTGCCAATAATGCAGTTGATGAACCCATTCTTGATCAATCGACTGCTACTGAGCAAAGCGAACAGCTACCAGCACAACAGTACGCGCAAGTGACGGTGCCCTCTGAAACTAGTACTAGCGTTAATAACAGTAATAAACTGCAGAATGCTGCGCTATCCCAAGCGGCTTGGGTTGTCAGTGTCGGCAGCTTTAGTAAAGAGCAAAATGCCAATGCTTTAATGGCGAAATTACGCCAGGCGGGTTTTGCTTCTTTTACCCGCTCGGTCACGAATAGCAATGGCTTGCAATTAACTAGCGTGCTAGTGGGACCGGAACTGAAAAAAGAACGTTTAGAACAACAATTGCCTAAATTGCAAAAAATAACCGGTATTGAGCGCTTACGCTTAGTTAATTATCAACCTACTGAAAATAATTAGCCAACTAGTGCTTAGCTTTGTTAGAATATGCGCCGTCTTCAAACAACCTTTGGTAGCATATGGTCTGGGTTGATTTTGCCATTTTGGCAGTTATAGCCTTATCTTCTGTGATTAGCCTCGTTAGGGGTTTTGTCAAAGAAGCCGTCTCTCTTGCGGTATGGATCTTGGCCTTTTTTATTGCCAGTCAATACTATCCTCATTTAGCCAGCTTACTCACTTCTATGTCTGATCCGACATTGCGCAATGCTTCAGCTATTGCCATCTTGTTTGTCAGTAGTTTATTGGTGGGTGCTATCGTTAATTATGTTATTAGCAAATTAGTTCAGACAACGGGCTTATCGGGTACCGATCGGGTGTTAGGATTGGTGTTTGGTGCCTTACGGGGCGTGCTAATTGTTAGTGCCGTATTGTTTTTTATGGATGCCTTTACCCCTGCAGCCTCAGCGCAATGGTGGAAAAGCTCTGTATTGATCCCTGAGTTTGGTTTTATCATTGAGTGGTTCTTTAGTTATATTCAGAATCACTCCAGTTTTATGCAACAGCCTTAGTACGGGCGAGGAATATTCCATGTGTGGTGTTGTCGGTATTGTCGGAAAGTATCCTGTAAATCAAGCCTTGTATGATGGCTTAACGGTGTTACAACACCGCGGTCAAGATGCCGCGGGTATTGTTACTATTGATAGTAATAACACCCTTAAATTACGCAAAGCCAATGGTTTGGTAAAAGATGTATTTGAAGTTCGGCATATGCAGCGCTTGGCGGGTAATATTGGTTTAGGCCATGTCCGCTATCCTACAGCGGGCTCTTCTAGCACCGCTGAAGCTCAGCCTTTTTATGTAAATAGCCCTTTTGGTATTGCCTTAGCCCACAATGGTAATTTAACTAACTCCCATTTATTAGTTGATGATATTTTCCGCATTGCCAAACGGCATATCAACACTACGTCTGACTCTGAAATATTATTAAATGTGTTAGCACATGAGTTAAATAATACTGGTGTGATGCAATTACAGCCGGAACATATTTTCCGTGCGGTAGCTAATGTTCATCGTAAAATACGTGGTGCATACGCCGCCATGGCGTTAATTATCGGCCACGGTTTATTAGCATTTCGTGATCCTAATGGTATTAGACCATTAGTGATGGGTAAACGTGAAACGCCGCTTGGTACTGAATATATGGTGGCGTCAGAAAGTGTCGCTTTAGATGCCGATGGCTTTACTGTTATGCGTGATGTTTCACCAGGTGAAGCGGTTTATATCACCCAAGAAGGTGAGTTACATACTTTTCAGTGTGCAGAAAACCCAAGTTATACACCGTGTATTTTTGAGTATGTTTATTTTGCCCGTCCAGATTCGACCATTGATAATATCTCTGTTTATGCCTCGCGCGTGGCCATGGGCGCAGTATTAGGTGAAAAAATTAAACGTGAGTGGGCGCATTTAGATATAGATGTAGTTATTCCTATTCCTGAAACCAGCACCGATACAGCATTAAAAATCGCCACTGTACTGGGTTTACCGTATCGCCAAGGCTATGTGAAAAATCGCTATATTGGTCGTACCTTTATAATGCCAGGTCAAGAAGCGCGAAAAAAATCTGTTAAGCGTAAATTGAATGCTATTTGGCAAGAGTTTAAAGGTAAAAACGTATTATTAGTGGATGACTCTATTGTTCGCGGCACGACTTCTAAACAGATTATTGATATGGCACGTGAAGCGGGTGCGAAGAAAGTCTATTTTGCTTCTGCTGCACCTGAAGTACGCTTTCCTAATGTCTATGGCATAGATATGCCTTCGGCTAATGAGTTAATTGCCCATGGCCATGATGTTGATAGCATTTGTAACATTATTGGTGCTGACGGCTTAATTTTTCAATCGTTGCCAGACTTAATTGAAGCGGTACGTTTAGGTAATCCAGAAATTAAACGGTTTGATACCTCGGTTTTTGATGGTAACTATGTCACTAACGATATTGATCAAAATTATTTAAATCGCTTAGAGCAATTGCGCAACAATGATGCCAAAGCTAAGGCCGATGTGGCCATGGCAACTGATTTAGAAATGTATAACGAAGGTTAAGCGAGATCTTAATAAAATTTTAGCTAACTTTAGAATGAAAAAGGCAGTCAATAGACTGCCTTTTTTTGTTTGCAATAGTGAGTAGTTAATGGGAAAAGGCAGGACCTAAACCGTTATGCCATAAAATGGCAGTACCCGCTAAGATACACACTAATAACACTAATCCTGCTGTGACGACTGAGCTGGCATAGATAAAGCCGCGATCTTCAGGAATATGCATAATAATTGGTACGCCTACATACAGCAGGTATACCGAATACGTTAAGCCTACTAATCCCGCTACAACGACAACCCAGAGTTCTGGATATAAACCTGCAAAGCCAACCATAAACATTGGTGTTGCAGTATAAGCTGCTAATTCAAGGGTTTGGGTATGGCTGGGCTTAGCACCAAAAGTAAGCGCCATCCAGTTAGCTATAAAGCCTAAAATAAAAACGCCGGCAATTAAAGCGACATACATGCCTAAAGCCATAATTCTAGCGCTGTCTGCTGTTAAGGTTATTCGATCACCAGCACCAATGCTCCAGCCTAGATGAACCGCTGAGTAATAAGCACATAGTGCAGGAATTAAAGCAATTAGCATAATGTGGATCATGCTGTAACGGAGGCTTTCATGTCGCGTATCTATAGTATGCCACTCTTGTTTTGGATGAGCATACAGACCCCATAAGTGATTCAATATCATAATTATTATCCTTGTCACTTCCTAATACGACTGGACCAATTGTATGATCCTTGTATCAGTTATGACCAATATTCACCAGTTCGTCAAGTGAACTGACTAATATTTATACCGGACAACCAGAATGAAACCGAAACTCGGTGTCTGGGTTTTCAATAAGTTCTGCTTCAACCTGACCAAAAAACTGTATGCGTGCAGTAATATCAGTACCGGCTATTTTAGCTGCTAACTGTAAATAATCTTCAAAATGGCGCGCTTCAGAGCGCAATAATGATAAATAAAAGTCGGCTAATGGTTTATCTAAAAATGGCGCTAACTTAGCAAAGCGTTCGCAAGAGCGAGCTTCAATATAGGCACCACAAATTAATTTATCAATTAGCGCATTGGGCTCAAAAGTACTGACATGGCGTAGCATGCCTCGGGCATAGCGACTTGAGGTGATTTTGTCGTACGGAATTGCATAGTGTTGCATCATTTCTAGCACTTGATAAAAGTGATGTAATTCTTCCTTGATTAATAACACCATTTTATCCACTAACTCTTGGCCATAACCTGAGTTAGATTTAGGCAGCATAGACTTTTTAAGTCTTAAATCTGCTAGCTTCTGCCAATCACCTTGTTGCCGATAGGTAAAGTCTTCATAAGGCTTAAGCCATTGTAATAAGGCATCACCGCTTTGTTCATCAACCACATAACGGCGAATTAAATACATGGCAGATTGCGCCGCTTTTAATTCACATACTAAGTGGTCGGTTAATAAGATTGACAGATTCTCAGGCTGACGAGCTTGCTCAAGCCACTTATCAGGTGTGGCACAGTGCAAAAATGCATTTATAGGCGCTAACAACGATTGCAAAACAATTCCTTTAATTTCAATGAGAAAGTGTGGGTGTGAATAAAGTAAAATCAGTCGCTTAGGGGATTAAAAAATAATTGCCACTGATCAGCATTGACCAATAAATAACTACTTTGGCTATACCAATCACCTAACACATAACGCTGAGCTGTTTGCTGGTTAATCTCGAGCTGATGCACCGCTGGACGATGGGTATGACCATGGATTAATTTAAGTACATTGGCTTGGTGCATCACACTGATAACGGCTGCAGGGGTGACATCCATTATTTGCTGTTGATTGCTGTTGGTATACTGCTGTTTATGCTTGGCACTGCGTAAGCGGGCTTTTTGGGCTAAATGTTGGCGTAATTTTAGCGGTAAATTAAGCATTAAAAACTGCCACCAGGGTTGGTTCCACCATTTACGAAACTTCTGATAGGCTATATCTAAAGTGCACAGGCTATCGCCATGCATTATCAGGGTAGGTGTGCCGTATAAGTCGATCACTTGCTCGGCTGGCAATAGTGTCATGCCACAGCGGGTTGCATATTGCTGGCGTAGAAAGAAATCACGGTTACCATGAATAAAAAACAACTGAGTACCTTGGTTACTCAGTTGTTTCAATGCAGCTGCCACATCTGCTACTAATGGCTCTGGATTATCATCGCCAATCCAGACATCAAATAAATCGCCAAGAATATATACAGCGTCGGCATTAACAGCAGTTGTATGCAAAAAATGCATAAAGGCTGCAGTAATATCGGGGCGCTGTGCTGATAAATGCACATCAGCGATAAAAAGCGTATGCGGCATGCTGTTAGTGCTCATTGCGATAGCTCTTTGCGTTAGGCAGCTGTCTATAAGTTTTAGGCTTCAATAACAGCTTTTTCAATAATAACCGGTTCTACAGGTACATCAGCATGGCCATGCGAGTTGCCAGTTTTTACCTTTTTGATGCTATCTACCACATCCATACCTTCAACAACTTCACCAAAAACGCAATAACCCCAGCCTGAACTTGTTTCTGAGCTGTGATTTAAAAAGTCGTTATCGCCAACGTTGATAAAAAACTGGTTAGACGCTGAATGCGGATCATTAGTGCGCGCCATAGCAATAGTGCCTTTTTTATTGGCAACTTTATTATTGGCTTCATTTTTAATGGTAGCATTTGCGGTTTTTTGCTGCATATCTGCAGTAAAACCACCGCCTTGAACCATAAAACCATCAATCACGCGGTGAAAAATAGTGTTATCGTAAAAACCTGCTTTAACATAGTTGGTAAAGTTTTCTGCAGTTATTGGCGCTTTATCGGCAAAAAGTTGTAATTTAATAACGCCGTAATTGGTATGTAAGCTGATCATAAAATAGCCTCTTAATTTAAGTTGGTTTATTCTACCTGAGCTAGGGCGAATCATAAAGCAAAGATAGCGGCACAAGGGTGCCAGTGATACACTATTGGGCAATAAATTAAGCAATAATATCGGCCAGAGAGGCCACTTTGAGGACACGATGCTACATATTTTTAATACCTTAACCCGAAAAAAGCAGCTGTTTACACCTATTGAGCCGGGTAAAGTAGGGCTGTATGTTTGCGGTATTACCATTTATGACTATTGTCATGTTGGCCATGCTAGAACCTATGTTGCCTTTGATGTCATTAATCGTTACTTACGTTTCTCTGGCTACGATGTTACTTATGTTCGTAATATTACAGATGTTGACGATAAAATAATTAAACGTGCGGCAGAAAACAATGAAAGTTGTGATGCATTAACGGCGCGCTTTACTGAGGCTATGCATGCCGATTTTGCTGCCTTGGGTTTAATGCCAGCTGATATTGAACCAAGAGTTACTACTCACATGGCTGAAATTATTAGCATGATTGAGCAGCTAGTGGCGAAAGGTTACGCTTATGAAGCGGCTGGCGATGTATTATTTGATGTTAGTAAATATCAGGCCTATGGCGAGTTAAGCCAACAGAATTTACAGATGTTACAGTCTGGCTCACGGGTAGAAGTGGCCGATAATAAAGATGATCCATTAGATTTTGTGTTATGGAAATCTGCCAAAGCGGGTGAGCCATTTTGGAGCTCGCCATGGGGTGATGGCCGTCCTGGTTGGCATATTGAGTGTTCTGCTATGAGCGCCAAGCACTTAGGTCAACACTTTGATATTCATGGTGGCGGCTCTGATTTACAATTTCCGCATCATGAAAATGAAATTGCTCAATCAACCTGTGCTCATGATCATAAGTACGTCAATACTTGGATCCATACCGGTATGGTGCAAGTAGATAAAGAAAAAATGTCTAAGTCTTTAGGTAATTTCTTTACCGTTAAAGATGTATTAGCCAACTTTAATGCCGAGTCTGTGCGTTATTTCTTATTATCGAGCCATTATCGCAGCCAGCTGAATTACTCTAGTGAAAATTTAGAGCAAGCCCATGCCGCTTTAGGTCGCTTATACACGGCATTACGTAATGTGCAGCTCAGCGAAAGTATTAGCGAAAGTATTGATATGGCTAGTGACTATATCAGCCAGTTTAAAGCGGCGATGGATGATGATTTTAATACCCCTGAAGCTTTACCGGTATTATTTGAATTAGCCCGTGAAGTTAACCGTTGTAAAGAAACCGAACCGGCTAAAGCAAAAAAACTAGCGGCAGAGCTTAAATTATTAGCCGGCGTGCTAGGGTTATTGCAAGGTAGTGCTGAACAGTTTTTGCAATCAGGCACTTCGGATGATGATGTGACTGAAATTGAAGCTTTGATTACACAACGTAATGAAGCCAGAGCTAACAAGGACTGGGCTGCAGCTGATGCTGCGCGTAGCGCGTTAACCGCTAAAGGTATTATCGTTGAAGATAAAAACGGTGTGACGACTTGGCGTAGAGGCTAAGCACCCTTTACCAATACAACTAGACCGCTACAACTAAACTAGTGCTGTTAATCCAGTGCTAGGTATTAGTAGCAGTAAAAGTAAACAGTATTCGTTAAATAAAAAAACCGCCAATTGGCGGTTTTTTTATACTGATTAACTTAATGCTTATCGTGATACAGCTGACAAGCTTCTAAAGTATTTTCTATTAAACTCGCTACGGTCATTGGACCCACGCCGCCAGGTACTGGTGTGATATAGCGTGCGCGTTCGGCAGCTTTATCGTATTCAATGTCGCCAACTAATTTGCCGCTATCTAAACGGTTGATACCCACATCAATAACTAATGCGCCGGGTTTAATCCAATCACCTGGAATAAACTCAGCACGGCCCACCGCAACAATTAATAAATCAGCGCGACGAACGTGTTGCTCTAAGTTTTTAGTGAATTTATGGCACACCGTAGTAGTACAACCGGCTAACAGTAATTCTAACGCCATGGGTCGACCGACAATATTAGAAGCTCCCACTACGACTGCATCCATGCTCTTAACGTTAACGCCGGTGCTTTGTAATAGTGTCATGATACCTTTAGGAGTACATGAGCGTAGGGCGGGCATACGTTGCGCTAGGCGACCTATATTGTAGGGATGGAAACCATCAACATCTTTATGTGGATGAATCCGCTCTAACACTGCAGAGACATCTAAGCCGGCAGGCAAGGGCAGTTGCACTAAAATGCCGTCAACGGTTTTATCTAGATTTAGTGTGTCGATAAGCTCAAGTAATTGCTTCTCAGTGGTGTCTGAGGGTAAATCGTATGACACCGAATGAAAGCCGACTTCTTCACAGGCTTTACGTTTACTGCCAACATAAACTTGTGAAGCAGCATCAAGGCCAACCAAAATAACGGCTAAACCGGGTGGACGACGACCTGCGGCAATGCGAGCTCGAACTTGGGCTGCTACAGTGTCTTTTGTGGCTTGTGCTACGGCTTTGCCGTCAATGATTTGTGCTGTCATCTAAAATGGGTCTCTGGCGCTATTTATTTGATGGCGCTATTTTCGCATAGGCTTAACCATAACTCCATCCCGCATTTTTAGTTGTTTATTGCACAATAGGTTCAAATAATAGGCAGTCAGCTGTATTATGTGAAAAAAGGTTTGACCCTTTGCTTAGTCGGCTGTAATATTCCGCCCCGTTGCCCCAGTGCAATTATGTCGGTGATTAGCGCAGCTTGGTAGCGCACTTGGTTTGGGTCCAAGGGGTCGCAGGTTCAAATCCTGCATCACCGACCATTTTTAAATTTAGAGTGATATAATTATTATTCTAAATATAAAATAGCTTGATAGGGTTTCTATTGTGCGCCCGTAGCTCAGTAGGATAGAGCAACGGCCTTCTAAGCCGTGGGTCATAGGTTCGAATCCTATCGGGCGCGCCATAATAAGCGCTATAGTAATTAAGCAGTAACTAGTATAGTAAAAGTGTTAAAGTTAGATAGTACAGGTTTCAATGGTGGTTGTAGCTCAGTTGGTAGAGCCCCGGATTGTGATTCCGGTTGTCGTGGGTTCGAACCCCATCATCCACCCCATTTCTATATTGTCGGTGATTAGCGCAGCTTGGTAGCGCACTTGGTTTGGGTCCAAGGGGTCGCAGGTTCAAATCCTGCATCACCGACCACTTCTCTTGATTTAAAACACATAATTAAAATTCAACATTTAAAAGCGCACTTGGTTTGGGTACTCTCAATCCCACGGGCCACAGGTTCAAATCCTGCATCACCGACCACTTCTCTTTAGGTTATAAAAGCGCACTTGGTTTGGGTACTCTCAATCCCACGGGCCACAGGTTCAAATCCTGCATCACCGACCACTTCTCCCTAAGATTTAAAAAACTCAAAACTCAACATTCAAAACACATCATTTATAGCTTTTGTTCTAGGCAAAATTTAAGTTGTCATATAGTCTAAATACAATTTTTGTATAATTATTAGGCTACATTATGATTGTTGCAGAGACACCACGCTTGCGTATTCGCCATTTTACTGCGGCAGATAGCCAATTTACTCTGCAATTATTAAACGATGCTTCATTTATCAATAATATTGCCGATCGTGGTGTACGAAATGAGCATGATGCGCTGCAATATTTAGTTGAGGGGCCAATTAAAAGCTACCAAACTTATGGTTATGGTTTGTATTTAGTTGAACATGTCGAAAGTGCCGAGTCGATGGGGATGTGTGGTTTAATTTACCGTCAAGATTTACAAGAAACTGATATTGGTTTTGCTTTTCTACCACAGTTCTGTGGTCAAGGTTATGCCACTGAAGCCGCAAAGGCTGTTATCCATTATGGTTACCATAAATTGCAGCTACCGCGCATTGTTGGCTTAACCAGTGCGGCTAATATTAATTCAATAAACCTGTTGTCTAAACTCGGTTTACAGTTTGAAAAAACCGTTATGTTACCGGCGCAGCAACAATCCGTAATGCTGTTTTCTTAAGCAATGTAAAAAGAATTCTCTGTTAATTGCGCTATAAACTCTCCTCTGCTGACTACTATAAACTGTAATTTTATTACAGAATAGTACTATTCATATCATCAATACTAAAGATACATACAGTTAACCTTTGTCGTAACTAATTGAATCAATAATGTATTTATAATATATGGGTTAAGCTTGCTTGCTGCATTTTTGTTCGCCGGTGGTGCTGGGTTACCATTTTTGCTACTATACGCCTCGTAACAACCAAGGGAGGAGTTATGATTAACCCAACCTGGCGTCGAGTAGTGCTAAAAGTAGGCAGTGCTTTAATCGCGCCAGAAAACCAGGGCTGTAGTGAGCAGTTTTTACGTCCAATCGCTGAATTTATTCGGCAGTGTCGACTTCAAGACGTTGAAGTCATTCTTGTTTCGTCAGGCAGTGTTGCTGCGGGGCGTCATCATTTTAATTTTCAACACCAACGCGTGCCGCTTGCCCTAAAACGGGCCATGGCAGCGGTCGGCCAGAGTGAATTAATGAACTTTTGGAGCCGGTGTTTTGATTTTCCTTGTGCGCAAGTGCTATTAACCCATGGTGATTTGAGTGATCGAGTACGCCATGTCAATATTAAAAACACCTTACAACGTTTGTTAGATCATGGTGTGCTGCCTATCGTCAATGAAAACGATACAATTGCCACTGATGAAATTAAAGTAGGCGATAACGATAATTTAGCCGCTATGGTGGCAACTGTATCGAATGCAGATGCACTAATTATTTGTTCGGATGTCGACGGTTTATATACGGCTGATCCCAATAAAGACCCTACTGCAACCTTAATTACAGAAGTGGATTTTATTACCCCTGAAATTTATGCCCTAGCCGGTGGTGCTACTTCTAGTGTTGGTACTGGTGGTATGCGCACTAAGATTGAAGCGGCTGAAAAAGCTGCAGCGCATGGTATTGATACCCTGATTATTGACGGCCATAAAGAAGATAGTTTTTCGAGCTTATTATTGGGTGAAAATCCAGGCACAATTTTCTTTGGTCAAGAAACACCGATGTCAGCGAAAAAACATTGGGTACGCCATACCTTGCGTTCAAAAGGTGAAATTTGGGTAGATGACGGCTGTATTGAGGCTTTACGTTCACATGGTGCTTCTTTATTGTGTAGTGGTATCGTGGATATTACAGGCGAATTTGAATCAGGTGATGCAGTATTGATACGCTGCTCAAATGGTAAACGTAAAATTGCTAAAGGCGTAAGCCGGTTTAGTGCGAGTGAATTATTTTCGATTAAGGGCCAGCAAAGCAGAGATATTGAATCTTGTATTGGTTATTGCCCTACAGGCAGCGATGCCGTAATTCACCGCAGTGAAATGATGTTATTGGAGAGAATATGAGTACCGATGTTGCAGTAAAAATTGCTGCTAATGCGTCAAAAGCAGCCAAAGCGGTTGCTAATTTAACTACAGAAGAAAAAAACTTTGTTTTGCAAAGTATGGCTAATCATATCCGTGAAGCCACAACCGATATTTTAGCCGCCAATAAAGATGAAGTGGCTACTGCCGTTAGTAATGATACTAGCGCAGCGATGATTGACCGTTTAACGCTGACTGAAGAGCGCATTGAGGCTATGGCTAGTGCTATAGAGCAAATTATTGCTTTAGAAGACCCAGTTGGCAAAGCCCGCTTTATAGAGCAGCGTCCAAATGGTATTAATATTGAAAAGCGCCGTATAGCTTTGGGCGTAATTTGTATGATTTATGAAGCGCGACCTAATGTTACTGCAGATGCTGGAGCTTTATGTTTTAAAGCGGGTAATGCGGTTATTTTACGTTGTGGTCGAGAAGCGATTCAAACCAGTTTAGCTATAGCCAAAGCGATGCATCAAGCATTGCGCGAGCATAAGCTACCTGAAGAAGTGATTAGTATTGTACCCGATCCGGATCGCGATTTAATGTTAGGCTTATTAAAGCAAGAGCAATATATCGATTTAGTGATCCCACGTGGTGGTGAAGGCTTAATTCGCTTTGTAACTGAACATAGCCGTATTCCGGTTATTCAGCATTACAAAGGGGTATGTCATTTATATATAGACCAAAGTGCAGATTTAGACATGGCACTTAATTTATTGCTCAATGGTAAAGTGCAACGTCCAGGCGTGTGTAATGCGTTGGAAGGCTTGTTAGTGAATAAGCATTTAGCAGCAGATTTCTTACCTAAAGTAAGTGCAGCACTTTCTGAACATAATGTGATAGTGCATGCTTGTGCTAAAAGCTTAGAGTATTTTAATCAAGCTCAATTAATTGAAGAAGATGAATTTGGTCAAGAATATTTAGCGCCTGAAATAGCTATTCGGGTGGTTGATGACATGGACCATGCTATTGCCCATATTGATCGTTTTGGCAGTCAGCACACCGAAGTTATTTGTACGGCTGATCAAGCTAATGCCGAACGCTTTATTCGTCAGGTTGATTCTGCAGTCGTTATGCATAACAGTTCATCACGTTTTTCGGACGGTGGTGAGTTGGGTTTAGGGGCTGAAATAGGTATTTCAACCAGTAAGCTACATGCCTATGGACCGATGGGATTAGAAGCCTTAACCACAGAAAAATATGTGGTAACAGGTACCGGCCAAACCCGTAACTAATCCTTAGTGTAAGTACAATTTTCTAACACTTTAAAACGCAGCTTGGTTAAGTCAGCACCAAGCTGCGTTTTTTTAATCCTATTTTGTTATAATTTGGCATAAGTTTGGGGCTCGACCTCGGCCAATTAGCCCGCTATAATGCCGCGTCCTTTTTTATAACAGAGCTAGTAAACGTTATTAAACGAAGCTAGATCCTATTACTACGGCGTAGTGTAAACGCCCTATATTGAATTTGAGGAAACAAGATGCAAGTTTCAGTTGAAACCACTCAAGGTTTAGAGCGCCGTTTAACCATTACTGTGCCGGCCGAAAAGATTGAAAACGAAGTTAAAAGTCGTCTGCGTGATTTGGCCAAGCGTCAGCGTATTGATGGTTTCCGTCCAGGCAAGGCACCGGTTTCACTGATCCAAAAGCGTTTCGGCCAGTCGGTATTACAAGAAGTAGCGTCTGAGCAAATGCAACGTCATTTCTACGAAGCGATCATTGAAAACAAATTAAGCCCTGCAGGTACTCCTACTTTTGCACCAGGTGAATTAAGCCAAGGTAAAGATTTAGAGTTTGTTGCAACATTTGAAGTTTATCCAGAAGTTGAAGTGCAAAACTTAGACAAAATTGAAATTTCTAAGCCAGCAGTTGAAATTACTGACGAAGATATGAGCAAAATGTTAGACACATTACGTAAGCAACATGCTACGTGGGAAGTTAAGTCTGACGTTGCTGCTGCAGGTGACCGTGTTGAAATCGACTTTGTTGGTTCAATCGACGGTGAAGAGTTTGAAGGCGGCAAAGCCAGCAACTTTGAACTAGAACTTGGTCAAAACCGTATGATCCCAGGCTTTGAAGATGGCATTATGGGTAAAAAAGCCGGTGAAGAATTAACAGTAGATGTTAACTTCCCAGAAGATTACCACGCTGAAAACTTAAAAGGTAAAGCTGCAAGCTTTGCTATTACCATCAATAAAGTTGAGCAACAAGTATTACCTGAATTAACCGACGAATTTGCTGGTTTATTTGGTTTAGAAACCGCCTCAGTTGACGCACTTAAAGTAGAAGTACGTAAAAACATGAGCCGTGAACTTGAGCAAAATATTAAAGCTAAAGTTAAAGAGCAAGTGATCAAAGGATTATTAGCTAATAACGATTTAGATGTGCCTGCAGCTTTAGTTGAAGGTGAAGTTGACGTATTACGTAAACAAGCCATGCAACGTTTTGGTAATAATGTAGACGCCAAAAACTTACCTGAATTGCCAGCTTCTTTATTTGAAGAGCAAGCAAAAGACCGCGTTAAAGTGGGCTTATTATTAGGTGAAGTGATTAAAACTAATGAGCTTAAAGTTGATGAAGACAAAGTTCAGCAGTTAATTGCATCAGTGGCTTCTGCTTATGAAGATCCACAAGAAGTGGTACAGTACTACAATACCAATAAAGAATTAATGCAAAGCATGCGTAATGTTGCGTTAGAAGAGCAAGCCATTGATCTGATTTTAGCTAAAGCTAAAGTGACAGAGCAAAAAACAGCTTTTGACGAGATTATGAACCCGCAAGCTGCTCAGTAATATTGACTTATTGAGTCACGACAGTTTTAATGGCTCGGACAACAGTTCGGGCCATTTTATTTTTAGGCACTGCTTAGTAGTTATTTAGAGGGAACCTCATTTTATGTCTATGCCACAACATCTGAACGATTTAGTAAGCGCTTTAGTTCCTATGGTCGTTGAGCAAACCGCGAAAGGCGAGCGCTCGTATGATATTTACTCACGGTTATTAAAAGAACGCGTTATATTTCTAACTGGCCAAGTGGAAGACCACATGGCTAACTTAGTAGTGGCACAGTTATTATTTTTAGAATCTGAAAGCCCAGAAAAAGATATTTATATTTATATTAACTCGCCAGGTGGCTCGGTAACGGCGGGTTTATCAATTTATGATACTATGCGTTATATTAAGTGTGATATTGCCACTGTCTGCGTAGGCCAAGCTGCTAGCATGGGGGCCTTCTTACTATCAGGTGGCACTAAAGGTAAACGTTATTGCTTACCGAATGCGCGTGTCATGATCCACCAACCTTTAGGTGGTTTTCAAGGTCAAGCAACTGACTTTGACATTCATGCTCGCGAAATTTTATATATAAGAGAGAAGCTTAACCGTTTAATGGCTGAGCACTCAGGTAAAAGTTACGAGCAAGTATGTAAAGATACTGAGCGCGATAACTTTTTAAGTGCGCAACAAGCCTTGGAATATGGCCTAGTAGATGCCATATTAACTAATAGAGATAGTATAAAGTAACAGAAACTCAGCAGCCCTATAACACGGCCTGCGTTGTAGTGAAGAGGTAATTAGATGTCTGATCGCACCGACGGCGATAAGAGCGGTAAATTGTTGTACTGCTCTTTCTGTGGTAAGTCACAGCATGAAGTGCGTAAGTTGATTGCAGGACCACAAGTGTATATTTGTGATGAATGTGTTGATTTATGCAATGACATAATCCGTGAAGAAATAAAAGATATTTCTCCCAAACGTGATGCTGACAAATTGCCAGTGCCGCGCGAGATCCGTGCACATCTTGATGAATATGTTATCGGCCAAGAGCATGCGAAAAAAGTGCTAGCAGTAGCGGTATATAACCACTACAAGCGCTTACGTAATGCACAGCACAAGCCAGAAATTGAGTTAGGCAAAAGTAATATATTGTTAATCGGCCCAACGGGTAGCGGTAAAACTTTATTAGCTGAAACCTTAGCTCGGTTGTTAGATGTGCCATTTACCATGGCAGATGCAACGACCTTAACGGAAGCGGGCTATGTCGGTGAAGACGTTGAAAATATCATTCAAAAATTACTGCAAAAATGTGATTATGATGTAGAGAAAGCCCAGCGCGGTATTGTTTACATTGATGAAATAGATAAAATTTCACGTAAGTCTGATAATCCGTCTATTACTCGTGATGTATCAGGTGAAGGTGTACAGCAAGCGTTATTAAAGCTGATTGAAGGTACCGTTGCTTCAGTACCACCGCAAGGTGGCCGTAAGCACCCACAGCAAGAGTTTTTACAGGTAGACACTTCTAAGATACTGTTTATTTGTGGTGGTGCTTTTGCCGGCTTAGATAAGGTTATTGAGCAGCGCTGTGCTAAAGGTGCTGGTATAGGTTTTGGCGCAGAAGTACGCAGTAAAGAAAGCACGCGTTCAATTAGTGAATCGTTCCGTGATGTTGAGCCTGAAGATTTAGTTAAATATGGTTTAATACCTGAATTTATTGGCCGTTTACCGGTAGTGGCAACTTTAACTGAATTAGACGCTGATGCTTTAATTCAGATTTTAAGCGAACCGAAAAATGCCTTGGTAAAACAGTTTGCGGCTTTATTCCAAATGGAAGACGTGGAACTTGAATTTCGTGAAGATGCTTTAAAAGCTATTGCTAATAAAGCCATGGAGCGCAAAACGGGAGCACGTGGTTTACGCTCAATTGTTGAAGGTGTGTTACTGGATACTATGTACGAATTGCCTTCTATGGAAAGCGTGGCTAAAGTTGTTATTGATGAAACGGTAATACGTGGTGAGAGTGAACCGATATTAATTTATCAAACTACCGATACCGCAACAGCTGAATCAAAGTAAAATAACGATGTAAAGTTAAAAAAAGGAGCTGATTCAGCTCCTTTTTCGTTTTGCTAATTGAAGTTCGCTAATTGAACCCCATATACTTATACATGTTTCGCGGCAGTTTTATGTTTCGCGCCAGCAATAATTAAATTCGAGAGAGAATCAATGACAGTAGAACAAGCTGAACGTTTGCATATGCCAGTATTGGCGCTGCGCGACGTTGTCGTCTATCCCCATATGGTGATCCCACTTTTTGTTGGACGAGCGAAGTCTATCAAATGCCTCGATGCCGCTATGGATAATGATAAGCAAATATTTTTAGTGGCACAAAAAGATGCCACTTTAGATGATCCTAGCGTTGAAGATTTATATCAAATAGGTACGGTTGCGACTATCTTACAGTTGTTAAAGTTACCAGATGGTACGGTTAAGGTATTAGTAGAAGGTAGTCGCCGTGCGCGTATTGCTGAATTTACCGAAACTGAAGATACTTTTGCGGCCCATATTGATGTTATCGTCACTGCAGAGCCTGAAGGCCGTGAGCAAGAGGTATTTTTACGCTCAGCCATTAATCAGTTTGAAGGCTACATTAAACTGAATAAAAAAATACCACCGGAAGTCTTAACGGCGTTAAGTGGTATTGAAGATTTAGCCCGTTTAGCTGACACCATGGCAGCCCATATGCCACTTAAGGTTGAAGATAAACAAAAAGTACTTGAGTTGCTAGATGTAACAGAAAGACTTGAGTACTTGATGGCGATGATGGAAAGTGAAATTGATATCTTGCAAGTTGAGCGACGTATTCGTAGTCGGGTCAAAAAGCAGATGGAAAAAAGCCAACGCGAGTATTATTTAAACGAGCAAATGAAGGCGATTCAGCGCGAGTTAGGCGATCTGGAAGATGCTCCTGATGAATTTGAAGCCTTAGCGAAAAAAATTGAAGAAGTAAAAATGCCAGCTGAAGCGGCTGATAAAGCCAAAGCTGAGCTGCAAAAACTAAAAATGATGTCGCCAATGTCTGCTGAAGCAACGGTGGTACGTAGCTATATTGAATGGTTAACTAATGTGCCATGGAAAAACCGCAGTAAAGTGAAAAAAGACTTAGCTGCGGCAGAAAAGATATTAGATGCTGATCATTATGGTTTAGAGAAAGTTAAAGAACGCATTGTTGAATATTTAGCCGTGCAGCAGCGGGTCAATAAATTAAAAGGCCCAATACTATGTTTAGTGGGTCCACCAGGTGTTGGTAAAACCTCGTTAGGCCAATCTGTGGCTAAAGCTACTGGGCGTAAATACGTGCGGATGGCCTTAGGTGGCGTTCGAGACGAAGCCGAAATACGTGGCCACCGTAGAACCTATATTGGCTCAATGCCGGGTAAAATTATCCAGAAAATGGCTAAAGTGGGTGTGCGTAATCCATTATTCTTGCTAGATGAAATAGACAAGATGGCGTCAGACTTCCGGGGCGATCCTGCGGCAGCATTGTTAGAAGTATTAGATCCAGAGCAAAATACTACTTTTAGTGATCACTATCTGGAAGTTGACTACGATTTATCAGACGTCATGTTCTTTGCTACTTCTAATAGTTTAAATATTCCTGCTGCGCTACTGGATAGAATGGAAGTTATTCGCTTAGCCGGTTACACCGAAGATGAGAAGTTAAATATTGCTAAGCAGCATTTAATCTCTAAGCAAATTGGTCGTAATGGTTTAAAAGAAAGTGAAATTGTTATTGAAGATAGCGCTATTGTTGGCATTATTCGTTATTACACCCGCGAAGCTGGCGTGCGTAATTTAGAGCGTGAAATTTCTAAATTGTGTCGTAAAGCAGTAAAGCAAATCTTATTAAACAAGCAAATAAAGCAAGTGGTTATTAATAACGCTAACTTAGAAGATTTCCTAGGTGTGCAGCGTTTTGATTACGGTAAAGCGGATGACAGCAACCGTATTGGTCAAGTAACCGGTTTAGCTTGGACTGAAGTGGGTGGTGACTTATTAACGATTGAAGCCGCGTCTGTGGTGGGTAAGGGTAAGCTAACCTTTACAGGATCACTGGGCGATGTGATGAAAGAGTCAATTCAGGCCGCCATGACAGTGGTACGCAGCCGAGCTGAAGGCTTACGTATTAACGAAGATTTTTATGAGAAGCGTGATATTCATGTTCACGTACCAGAAGGTGCAACGCCAAAAG
Organism: Rheinheimera salexigens; assembly: GCF_001752395.1. Lineage (NCBI taxonomy): Bacteria > Pseudomonadati > Pseudomonadota > Gammaproteobacteria > Chromatiales > Chromatiaceae > Rheinheimera > Rheinheimera salexigens. The sequence goes on from NZ_MKEK01000001.1 coordinate 1,436,242, forward strand.
ATGGCCCAAGTGCGGGTATCGGTATGGTGACAGCATTAGTCTCCAGCTTAACCGGTAATCCGGTACGTGCTGATGTTGCTATGACGGGTGAAATTACCTTACGTGGTGAAGTATTGCCAATAGGCGGTTTAAAAGAGAAGCTATTAGCCGCCCACCGCGGTGGTATTAAACGGGTATTAATTCCGCATGATAACGTGCGAGATTTAAAAGATATTCCGGATAATGTTAAAGGTGACATTGAAATTTGCCCAGTAAAATGGATTGATGAGGTGTTGGATTTAGCACTGCAAGAGCCGACAGCACGGGTTTCTGTGGAAAAACCGCTAAAAAAGCAGCAAAAAGTAAAAAAATCGAAAAAAATCCGCTTTAGGGGGCTTTTAATTCCCGTAAGCTGTGATAAGTTATGTGCAGTTTCGGCGTAGCCCTTATCAGACAAGGGCTACAGTCAAAGCAATAATAATAGCTTTACTGTTTCTTTTGCTTGCAAGCGTTCAAGTTGCTTGTTATAACATTGGGACGCACTTACAAGGTTAGTAAAGTGTAGCTATTAAAATAATAACAATTGAAGGGGATGATATTGTGAACAAGTCTCAACTTATCGACAAAATTGCTGCTGGTGCAGACATTTCTAAGGCCTCAGCGGGTCGTGCTTTAGATTCGTTCATTGATGCGGTTACTGAAGCTCTTAAAGAAGGCGAGTCTGTAGCATTAGTTGGTTTTGGTACTTACAGTGTGCGTGAACGCGCAGCTCGTACTGGTCGTAACCCACAAACGGGTGCAACTATCCAAATCGCAGCGGCTAAGATTCCAGCTTTCAAGCCGGGTAAAGCATTAAAAGACGCCTGTAACTAAGCCAAAGGTTGGTGTTTTTGAACACTAATAATTGGGCGGAAGTTTGATTTTAAGTCCGCAGATGAGTTTCGAATATAGACAGAAATGAATTGACGGATGTAGGATAAAGCAACCGTAGCCTTGTAAAGGCTTCTCTAAAAAAAGCGCATCTGTTAAGATGCGTTTTTTTTTACGGCAACAACTAACTACTGATGTTGCTTCCCAGGCGCTAAGTTGAATAAAGAGATCGTACCAAGATGTTAGAAAAAATCAGAGAAGGATCGCAGGGGATAATTGCCAAAACAATATTAGGTTTGGTTATCCTGACATTTGCCTTGGCAGGTGTGGGCAGCTATTTAAGTTCTCCTGCCGAAGTTAATGTTGCCACCGTAAATGGCGATAAAGTAACTAAAGCCGAGTTTGATCAAGCGTTTCAAAATGAACGTTCGCGCCTGCAACAGCAATTTGGCGAAATGTATGCCACTTTAGCTGCAGACCCAGCTTATATGAATAACTTTCGTAGTGAAGTGTTAGAGCGTTTAATTGACGAGCGTCTCCAACAGCAGTTTGCTACTAAACTTGGCTTACGTGTTAGCAACGATCAAATTCGTGATGCTATCCGTGATATGACCGAGTTTCAAATTGATGGTCAATTTAATAATGACCGCTATATCGCATTATTACGTCAGTCTGGTTATCAACCAGAGCAATTTCGTGAGCTGATGCGTGAGCAAATGTCGCGGAATCAATTATTAGTCGGTTTATTGGGTAGTGATTTTGCCACTGCTAACGATATGCAGCAGTTAATGAAATTACAACAACAAAGCCGCGATGTTGAATATGCGCGTATTGTTGCCGCTGATTTCAGTGCTGATGTCACGATAACAGAGCAAATGTTAGAAGATTATTACACCACTCATATTGCCCAGTATCAAACTGAGCAAAAAATTGCCGTGGAATATATTGAATTGTCTGCCCAGACGTTAGCGCAAAACATTGCTATCTCAGATCAGCAAATCCAACAGTTCTATAACGACAATCAAGCTTTATATGCCAGCGAAGCACGGCGTAAAGTTGCTCATATTATGCTTGAGTCAGAACAAGCAGATACTGCCATTGAAAACAAAGCCAAACAATTACTTGCCCAAATAAAATCTGGTGCTGATTTTGCTAAGTTAGCGGCAACAGAATCTGCCGATACTTTTTCTGCTGAAAATGGCGGTGAGTTAGATTGGTTAGCGCTTGGCGATATGGATGAAGATTTTGAAGCTGCTGCTTTTGCATTGGCCAAAGAAGGCGACTTAAGCCCAGTTGTGAAAACAGCTTATGGCTATCACATTATTAAACTCATTACGCTTGAGCCTGCACAGCAACAGCCATTAGCTGAAGTGTCAGCACAAATTGCTCAACGCTTACAAGAAGATCAAGCTGCTACTGAGTTTTACGATGCACAACAGCGTTTAGCCGAAGTTAGCTTTGAAATGCCAGATACTTTAGAAGATGCGGCGCTAGCTATTGATGTTAAAGTTGTTTCAACACCCTTATTTAGCCGTACCACTGTGTCTGCGCCATTAAATGCACCTGCAGTGATGGCAAAATTATTTGATGCTAATTTTATTGCTGAGAAAATTAATAGCGATGTTATTGAGCTAGATAAGCAGCACGTGATCGTGGTTAGAGTTAAACAATCTGAACCAGCACGTACACTAGGCTTAGATGAAGTTAAAGCGTCAGTTGAAGCCGCGGTTATCGCTGAGCAAACAGCCTTACTGGCTAAAGCTAAAGCAGAAAAGCTGTTAGCTGAGTTTTCTAATATGAGTTTTGCTCAGTTAGTAACATCTGCCGATTTAAGCTTAGAACAGGCTATCGATACACCTCGCTTTGGTGGCACCTTAGATGGTCAAATTCGGGCTAAAGCATTTGCAATGCCGCGACCTATTGATAATAAGCCAGCCGTTGATATGGTAGTGCTTGCTAATGGTGATGTTGCTTTAGTTTCTGTAGTGGCAGTAAAAGCCACTGCAATAACGGTAGCGCCTAATGCCGAGCAGATTGAACGCTTAGCGGAGCAACATGCTCAACAAGCTTATGCCGCTGTATTAGCGTCATTAAAAGCTAAAGCTGAAATCACTCGGAACTTACGCGCGGCGCAAGGCACTGAGAGCGGATTATAATAAGCGTTTAATTAGGCGGTATTCAGCCTAGTAACTTTTATTAACAGTTAGCAACAGATAGCAATAGAAAACAAAAACGCCGTGTTAATAACACGGCGTTTTTTTATGCCTGCAAACTTTACGCTTGGGTGCTACTAATTAATCTGCGGCTGTAATCGGATTGTGGTTGGTTAAATACTGTCATGGTGTCAGCATAATCAACTACCTTGCCTTGATGCAACACCAGTAAGTCATCGGCGATATGACGTATTAAACGCAAATGGTTAGTAATCAGTAAATAGGCTAAGCCAGTAGTTTGTTGTAACTCTAGTAGTAAGTTAACAATTTGCGCCCGCAGTGAGGGGTCTAAGGCTGTTAATGCTTCATCTAGTATAAGCAGCTTGGGATCAAGTATTAATGCTCTAGCCAGCGCTACACGCTGAATTTGGCCGCCTGAAAACATATGCGGATAGTACTCTGCGTGCTCATCTAATAAACCTAACTGTTTTAAGGTAGTTTGAATTTTTTGCTGGCGTTGCTCTAAATTAAATATAGTACTAAAACGTAACACATCATCCAGCATTTGGCCGATTTTTTGATGCGGATTTAACGTGCGCTCAGCATCTTGAAAAATAAACCGGATCACATGATTATACTGACGGAAATGGCTTATTTTTACTTTTTCACCCGCCAGCACTATATCACCCGTATCGGGTTTTTCGATGCCAACTAACAGTTTAGCTAAGGTGCTTTTACCTGAGCCGGTTTCGCCGACAATGGCTAAGGTTTTACCCGCGTGTAAACTAAAATTGATATCGGTTAGGGCATGAATAGATTGCCGACCAAATATGCCTTTAGCCGTTTTATAGCTTTTAGATAAATTTCGCACTTCTAATAGGGCGGTCATAACGTTTCTTTTTCTATAAGTGGAAAATGACAACTGTAATAATGATTTTGTAATCGTACTAATTTCGGCGTTTTCACACATTCTTTACGCGCATTAGGACAACGAGGTCCTAAACGACAGCCAATGGGTAAATGCTGTAATACTGGAATACTGCCAGGTAAAGCATATAACGGCGTTTTCGCCGGTAACTCAGGTTGAAACTCTGGCACACTTTTGATTAAAGCATTGGTATAAGGATGTAAAGGTTGCTTAAGAATAGTGGCGGTTTCACCGGCTTCAACTAATTGACCACAGTACAATACACTTAAACTTTGGGTATAACGGGCAATCGTTTCCAGCTCGTGGCTAATCAGTAATATTGCGGTGCCTTTTAACTGATTAAAACTGGCTAATAGGCGAAATAATTGGGCTTGAGTGGCGGTTTCTAATGCGGTAGTGGGCTCATCAGCAATTAATAGTTTTGGACTTTTTGCTATCGCCATGGCAATAGTTACTTTTTGGCATATGCCTTCTGATAGCTGATAGGGGTAGCTATGAATTATCGCTTTATGATCTCGAATACCCACTTTGTGTAACAGCGCTATAGCTTTACGCCGGCGGTTATAGCTTCTGCGCCACCAAGGACCGTCTAATTGATGATCGGGGATAGCTTCTTCCAGCTGATCTATAATGACATCGGTCGGGTCTAAACTTAAGCTAGGCTCTTGGTAAATCATCGCGATGTCGCGGCCGATAATTTTCCGTTGCTGTTTAGAGTTCATGCGTAGCAAATCTTGGCCCGCCCAATGAAATCTATCGGCAGTCACTTGCCAGCGTTGATTTAATACGCCAACAATGGCTTTGGCAATTAAGCTTTTACCTGAGCCGGATTCACCCACTAAACCACGGGTTTCACCTTCGCGTAAACTAAAGTTAACCCGATCCACGGCACGAATTAAACCATCAGGCGTATTTAGCTCTATGGTCAGATTTTTGATATCCAGTAATAACATTAGCCATCTCGCCGTTTTTTGATTGCGGTACGTAAGCCATCACCGACTAAATTAACCGATAATACTGCTAAGAAAATCAGTAAGCCGGGTATGGCTATACTGGTAGGAGCTAAATAAATAAGATCGAGGGAGTCGGCTATCATAGTGCCCCATTCAGCAGTCGGCGATTGCGCACCTAAGCCTAGAAACCCCAGCGCGGCAATATCTAATATCGCTGTGGATAATGCCATACTGGACATTAAGGTTAATTGTTCCCAAGTGTTGGGTAAAATAATCCGTTTAAACACATGCCAGTTATTCGCGCCATCTAAGCGATAAGCGGTAACGTAATCTTCATTCAGTTGGCTAGCGATAGCATTACGAATACCGTGCACAAATTGCGGCAGTAACGCCAGCATTATGGCCCAGGTGGTATTAATTAAACCAGGGCCTAAGATAGCGACAATAATAATGGCCAATAACAGTGAGGGTATGGTTAGGGCTAAATCCAGAATATGATTTAGGACACTCGACTTCAGGCCTTTGCTCATTCCCGCCAACGCACCTAAAATAAGCCCCATAAATAACGAGCCTAGAACGGTTATTATGGCGACGCCAAAGGTATAGCGGGTACCAATTAACATCCGAGAAAATAAATCACGACCTAAATCGTCGGTACCAAAAGGATATTGGATCAAGCCTTGCTCTGACCAAGATGGTGGCACTAATAATAGGCTATCCATTTGCTGATTAGGATCATGTAATAATAGAAAGGGTGCAACAATACTAATTAAGGTAAAGGCACAAAATAATACTAAGCCTGCTACCGCACTGTGTTGGCGGGCAAATTCACGCCACAATTGCACTCTAGGTGAACGAGCAAGTTGCTCATCTGGCAAAATGCGAATAAACGCCATATTATTGCTTCCTTGCCAGTGGATTAAAATAGGTATGCAGTAAGTCAGTTGACATATTAGCACTAATCACAATGGTTGAAATCATCAACAAACCAGCTTGGATTGCCGGATAATTTCGCTGATAAATACTGTCAATTAACCAATGGCCTAAGCCTGGCCAAGAAAAAATAACTTCAGTAATCATGGCTAAAGTTACCAGCGTACTAAATTGTAAGCCAATTTGCCTGATTACCGGTAATAAAGCATTGCGCAAGCCATGACGATACAGCACTTGGCCGCGGTTTAAACCTTTAGCCCGAGCGGTTTTAATATAATTTTGTTGCCATACATCCAGCATGGAATCGCGGGTAAAACGCAGTAAAACGGTGGTGGGAAAGGTAGACAATACCACGGTTGGTAATAATAGGTGCTGCAGTGCGTTTAAAAATGCATCGCGTTTATAAGGGATGTCGGCGACATAAATATCCCATAATATAAAACCGCTTTGGTGCGGAATTTCATACAAGACATTAATTCTACCGGCCGTGGGTAACCAGCCTAAGCCTAACGAGAAAATCATAATTAGCAGAAAGCCCCACCAAAATATTGGCATTGAATAGCCCGTAACGGCCAGTGCTGAGATACTTTTACTTAGGATGCCTTCAGGCTTAATTGCCGCGACAATACCCATTGGTATGCCAATAAAAACAGATATTAAAAGCGCATAGCCAGCTAACTCTATGGTGGCAGGAGTTAAGTGGGTTATTTCTTGTAATAAAGGCTCTTGGCTAGAGAAAGACACCCCCCAATCGCCACTAAATATACGCTGTAAGTAAGCGATATATTGCGTAAAGTAACTTTGATCTAATTGGTAATAATGACTCAATTGTACCGCTTGCTCTGGGCTAATTTGGTGCAAGCCACTAAGGTTATTTAAAATATTGCCTGGAAACAAATAGGCCAAACTAAAAGCGAATAAGCTTAAGGCGATAAAGACAAACGCTAATAAAAACAGTCGCCGCAGTAAATAAGCTCTCATAATTTTTCCTTAGTGGCGTTGGCCAACGAAATACCACCATAAGGATTAATGGTTACGCCTTTAACTTCGGTATTTAAAGCTTGAAAGCGTTGAGAATGGGCCAGACTAACTAACGGCATTTGTTCCGAAATATATTGTTGTGCTGCCCAATAAAAACGGCGTCTTTGGTTTTGATCTGCGGTTAAAATAGCTTGGTTAATTAGCTGATCAAAATTTTCATCACACCAATTCGCCCGATTAGTGCCAGTTATAGCCGCACTACAGCTAAGTAATGGCCGAAAAAAATTATCTGGGTCTGGGTTATCTGCGGCCCAACCAATGAGAACAGAATCATGTTCGTAGTTGGTTAACTTACGCCGAAAACTATTCCATTCGTAAGAAATGATTTTGGCATTAATGCCAACTTGAGCTAAATCGGCCTGAATAAGCTCGGCCATTTTTATCGCATTAGGATTATACAACCGTTGTACAGGCATGGCCCAAATGTTCATGCTAAAGCCTTTGCCATAACCTGCTTCAGTTAATAATGCTTTAGCTGCGATGGGGTTATATTCCGTAGGGACTAAATTAGGATCATAGGCCCAAGACGTCGGCGGCAAAAGAGAGGTAGCAGCAGTGGCATGGCCATAATACACCGCTTGCATGATAGCTTCACGATTAATAGCTAAGGCTAATGCTTGGCGAACTTTAACATTATCAAACGGCGGTTTTTGGGTATTAAAAGCCCAAAAGCCGACATTCATACTAGTGCTTTCTTGAATATCAACATCGGCACGTTTACTCACTAGTTTTAGCTCAGCTACGCGCGGATAAGCAATAATATCGCATTCATGGGTAAATAACTTTGCCATACGTCTGGCATTATTAGGCACGATATCAAACACTAATTGTTCAGGTTTTGCTAAACCGCGCCAATATTTTGGGTGGCGATAATAGCGAATTAACACATCTTTTTGATATTCTTTAAACACAAATGGGCCAGTACCTATTGGCAGAGAATCTATTAGCGCTGGGGTATCACTGGCTAATAATTGACTAGCATATTCGGCTGATAAAATGGCACTAAAATCGGTGGATAAGGTAGATAAAAAAGAGCTGTTTGGTTGGCTTAATTCAAATTTAACAGTATGGCTGTCAACGGCGCTAACTCGCTTGACCAACTCCGACCATTCGACACTTTGAAAATAGGGGTAAGCGCCTTGTAAATGATAAGGGTGGTCGGGATCGCTAATGCGATTAAAAGTGAATACCACATCTTGGGCCTGTAATGGCCGGCTAGGGCTAAAATACTCGGTATGGTGAAACTCTACTCCAGGTCTAAGTGTAAATAGGTATTCCTTACCGTCAGCGCTGACTTGCCAGCTTAAGGCTAATCCTGGAATAATCTCGCCACTGTTAACATCCACATCTAACAGCCTATCGTATAGTTGCAAGCTAATAGCATCTATAGTGGTACCTGATGTGATTAACTGTGGATTAAACGATTCAGGAGAACCTTCAGTGCAATACACAATACTGGAATTAAACTGTTCCGGTAGTTGCGGCTGACAGGCACTAATAAATACACAGCTTAATAAGACGCAGCTAAGTACTACTATACGGCTAAACGCGGGTATGCGGCTAAATGCTGGCTTGATATTATTATTGATATCGAGATCCTGATTTAGGTTCATGTTTGCTGGCTTTCCAATAATTGATATTTTTTCATGTAGCCTCGCAATTGATGATAAGTCAAATTAAGCAGTTCAGCGGTTTTTTCTGGTTATATTGGCTAGCGGCTAAGGCTTGCTTAATTAAACTGATCTCAAAGTCTTGGGACAAGGTTTTAAAATCTTGATTATGATTAAAATCAATTTTTGCTGTGTTGGCGACTTGAGCCGCCGCTACGGGATTAACCTCTGTAGCAGTGCTGCTATTTACGTCATTAGGGCTTGCTGGATTAGCAGAGTTTTGGTTAAAGGGGTTGGCAGTAGAAGTATTAGCTGTCGTGGCGCTGGCTATTAACCGAGATTGTGGTCGATACGGCGAATCAAACGGATCTAACTGTATATTATGTACTGGTACATAAGCATTATTATTACGATAAACACTGCGCTCGACCACGTTTTTTAATTCCCGTACATTACCCGGCCAAGCATGGTCAACTAAAGTACGTTTAGCTTTCTCTGTAAAACCACTAAATAACTCAAAGCCTAATTCACGCGCCATATTAATCGCAAAGTGTTCGGCTAAATGCATAATATCTTCAGTTCGTTCCCGCAGTGGCGGTAAGGTAATCACATCAAAGGCTAACCTATCTAATAAGTCAGCTCGAAATCGACCTTGCTCTGCTAATAGGGGTAAATCTTCATTTGTAGCACAAACTAAACGGACATCGGTTTTAATAGAGCGGCTGCCGCCAACTCGCTCAAACTCACCATACTCTATCACTCTGAGCAGTTTTTCTTGGACTAAACTGGGCGTATTAGCCAGTTCATCTAAAAATAAGGTGCCACCATTGGCGCGTTCAAATCGGCCTTCATGCCGTTTACTAGCGCCGGTAAAGGCACCAGACTCATGGCCAAATAGTTCAGACTCTAGTAAGTTTTCATTTAAGGCCGCGCAATTTAAGGTTAAATAATTTTGATCCCAACGCTGAGATAAAAAGTGCAACCGTGCTGCGATCAATTCCTTACCCGTGCCTCGCTCACCAATAATTAATACTGGCTTGGATAAAGGTGCAATTTGTGACACTTGATCCAGCACGTTTAAAAAGCTATTTGACTGACCCAATAAATTATCTTGTTTGAATTTTCTACTCATTGGCTACTATTTGTTAGTTAAATTCACTAATTAATAGTGTATTTCATTATGGCGCTAAGCTAAAGCATTGCGGTGAAATAAATAAAATCTATTTAATTCAACGTGTTATTTATTGTTGAAAAGTTGGCAAGGAAACTGAATAAGCTTAGTGGTAGTAACATGTAAGCGAATAGGTTACTTAACAGGATATTTCACACGATATTCAACATAATACTTAGAGGTAAATACAATGGGTATTTTTTCAAGATTTTCTGACATTATTAACTCCAACATTAATTCACTACTGGATAAAGCTGAAGATCCAGAGAAAATGGTGCGGTTAATCATTCAAGAAATGGAAGACACGTTAGTTGAAGTGCGCTCGTCATCAGCTAAAACCATCGCTGAGAAAAAAGACTTACAGCGTTTAATTAATCGGTTACAAGGAGAAGTAACGGATTGGCAGGCTAAAGCTGAATTAGCGCTAAGTAAAGAGCGGGAAGATTTAGCCCGGTCGGCATTAATTGAACGGCAAAAGTCAGCAGAAAAAGCAGAGCTTGTCTCGGCCGATATCGCTAATTTAGATGAGCATATCAGTAAATTGCAAAGTGAAGTGTCGCAATTGCAAGAAAAGCTAGCGGATGCTAAAGCACGGCAAAAAGCGATGTTAATGCGTCAAAGTACTGTAACTTCTCGTTTAGAAGTGAAGAAAACGTTAGATAGCAATCGTATTAATGATGCCATGTATAAGTTTGAGCGTTATGAGCAAAAAATTGACAGCTTAGAAGCGCAAGTAGAGTCTTATGATCTAGGTAAGAAAACCTTAAAAGACGAATTTGCTGAGCTAGCCGCTCAAGACAAAATTGATAACGAATTAGCCGCTTTAAAAGCTAAAGTAAATCAACAAGATAAAGACGCCTGAATTTCAGGCGTTGGGGAGAAACAATGGGTGGTTTAGAAGTTATTGGTGTGCCGTTTATTTTGTTTATGATTTTTGTCGCGCCTATTTGGGTGATAATGCATTATCGAAGTAAGAATAAATTAGGCCAAGGCTTGTCTGACCAAGAATTACAGCAGTTAAATGAATTAGCGTTACGTGCTGAAAAAATGGCAGACAGAATTAATACACTTGAAGCTATATTAGATAGCGACAGTCCTAATTGGAGAAACCAATATGACTAGAAAAAGAGGCGAGTTATTACGCGATGACACTAATGCAAAAATTGCCGGTGTCTGTGCGGGTATAGCGGATTACTTTGGCTGGGAAGTATGGTTAGTTAGGATTATCACCGTATCAGGACTATTCTTAGGTATCGGTGGCTTTGTCTTTGTGCTGTATATCGCGGCGTGGCTGGTGTTAGGAAAAAAGTCTCAGGTGCAAGCTGAACTAAAAACCACCGGCTCGCAGGCTAAAACAGCAGTTAAAGATAAACATGTTGAAATAAAAACCCGGGTTTGGCAGCGGGGCGAAGCACCCAACCAAGTATTAAAGCATTTAAGTAATGAGTTTAATGAAATAGAGTTGCGGTTAAGAGATATGGAGCGTCATGTCACTTCAACCAAATTTCAGTTAAATAAAGAGTTTAATAATTTATAACGGTAATAATTTATAAACGAGCTTTAATTATTTAAAACAGTCTAAAGGAAGTAGATGAGCTTATACCAGAAAATTCGCCAGCAGAGTCGTGAGTTTAGCCAACGTACGCTAGATCGGCATTTACGACTCGGTGTTACTGGCTTAAGCGGTTCAGGTAAAACCGCTTTTATCACCTCATTAGTGCAGCAATTAACCCATGGTGATTTGCCTGCTCATTTACCGTTTTTTGCCGTGGTACGTGAGAAACGTTACTTAGGCGGCCAGGTAAATCAGCAACAACGGTTGTCAGTACCGCGTTTTCCGGTTGAACAAAATTTACAGCATTTACAGCAACAACCGCCGGTATGGCCACCGTCTACTCGTGGCTGGAGTCAGTTAAGTTTAACCCTACGCTATAAAGCGGCAACAGGCTTACGAGCTAGGTTGCAATCACGTAGTGAATTGGCTCTAAATATTGTTGATTATCCGGGTGAATGGCTATTAGATTTACCCTTACTTAATATGGATTATCAACAATGGTGTGAGTTTAGCTGGCGCTTATTTCGTCAACCCCATCGCCAAGCGGCCGCGAACGATTTTGAGCAACACTTGCGGTTATTAAATCTGCAAGATGGCTCAGAATTAGCCTTACAGCATAGTACTGAACAATATAAAGCATTATTACAGCAATATCATGATACGCCAGGAGCCTATCTTAATCAGCCCGGGCGGTTATTAGTGCCGGGCGAGCTCGCGGGTGCGCCCATGTTGCAGTTGTTTCCATTACTGCCTGAACAAGCCGGTGAGCATAGCGCTTTAGCTAAAAAGCTAGAGCAGCATTATAAAAGCTACTGTAAAAACGTGATTGAGCCATTTTATCAGCAGCATTTTGCTAGATTAGATCGACAAATTATTTTAGTTGATTGCTTAAGTGCCTTAAATCATGGTTATGCGGCGATGCAAGAGTTACAACAAGCATTACAACTGATTTTAAAAAGCTTTCATTATGGGCCATCGAGTTTATTGACTCGGTTGTTTAAACCGCAAATCAGTAAGGTGCTGTTTGCTGCCAGTAAGTCGGATCATGCTACGCCCGAGCAACACAAAGCGTTAAGTTTGCTGTTGCAGCAATTACTGCACCAACCGTTAAAGTTAAGCCATTATCAGTCGGCCATCACCGAAGTAATGGCTATAGCGGCTATCCGCGCTAGCACCAGCGGCTATGTACAGGCAGATGGGTTAGCCCAGCCGTGTATTCGGGGTGAAACACTCGGCCAAAAAAGCGTGACTTATTTCCCTGGGGAAGTGCCTGCAACCATCCCTAGCGCAGAGTTTTTTAATCAGCATAAATTTGAATTTTTAGCCCTGCAACCTATCAGTTGGGCTGAGCATGAACCCTTACCGCATGTGCGAATGGATCATGTTTTGCAGTTTATGCTTGGAGATAAAATGGAATGAATGAATTAAAAGCAGCGCGTCACTTTGAACAGTCTGCGCTGGATAAAAATGGGCCTCAAAGCGATTCAGCCCAAAGCGATTCAGCTCAAAGCGATTCAACTAAACGCGACGGTATAAAAGGTCAGACTGCAGAATTTAAAACCGTGCATCATTATGATGCCGCAAGCTTTATTGAGCTGCCTACTGAGTCTGAACCTGTCGCGTTAAAGCCAGCGCATACTTGGTGGTGGCGCTTAGCCAAGATCAGTGTGTTATTAGTGGTTGTTTTGTCGCTATGGCAATGGGCGGATATGCTGCAACAAGCCTGGCAAGACAATATAGCTAAAGCTGCTTTTTTAAGCATAACCAGTGCTGCCTTATTGGTTTTATTTACTACGCTATTGTGGCGAGAAGTAAGGTTGTGGCGCCGATTAGCGCGAAATAAACAATGGCATCAAAATGCGCTACGAATTAATGACAGTGTTCAATTTGGTGAAGCTAATTCCTTATGTCAGGCGATTAGCAAAAGCTTGCCAGAAACACCCAACATAATTGCTGCAACAGGTTTGTGGCAACAAGCTGTGCGTGATGAGCATAGCGATAAAGAGCAATTGCAGTTATTTGATCAAATCGTGCTAGCTGAACTGGATAAGCAAGCGCAACAACGAATTTATCGGGCCGCAACCGATACCAGTTTTGCCGTGGCTATTAGTCCCTTTGCCTTAGCCGATATGATTATGGTGCTATGGCGCAGTAGCCGTTTATTACGCGAGTTAGCGCAGTTATATGGTGGCGCTATTGGTCAGTTACGCAGCTTAGTGTTACTCAAACAATTGTTTGCGGCATTGTTATGGGCCGGAGGCTCGGAATTAGCCATAGACATGGCATCAGATGTCTTAAGCAGCGAGCTAACCGCTAAGCTGTCTTTACGTGCGGGGCAGGGTTTAATAGCGGGTTTGTTAGTGGCACGAATTGGTAATTTAGCTCAGCAGCAGTTACGTCCACTGCCAGCCACTAAACGTAGTAAGGTTAGTATTGGCAAATTAGCGGCCAGTTTAACCGGTCGTTTAAAAGCCAGTAAAGCAGACGCTGTAACTTAACTTTCATTTTATCTAATTTATACATGCCGGACAGCAAGATGTCTGGCATGCTTCCAAAATAATTATGATCTGCTATTTATATTGCGTCTATCATCCTTAAGAAGCAGTGCAGGTTATGCCACACACCATAAAAAACTTAGAAACTTTGTGTATTCATGCAGGTAAAGTCAAAAATGAGCACGGGGCTTTAGTGACGCCGTTATGTCAAAGCTCAACGTTTATTTTTGATAATGCCGAGCAGGGCGCCGCGCGCTTTGCTGGTGAAGAAGAAGGCTATATCTATACTCGCTTGGGTAATCCAACCACCCGAGAGCTAGAACTAAAAATCGCTGCGTTAGAAGGCATGGCAGATGCAGCTGCTACGGCAACAGGTATGGGTGCTGTGGCGGCAAGTACCATGGCGTTTTTGCAACATGGTGACCATTTAATTGCCAGTAAAGCCATTTATGGCTGCAGCTTTGCTTTGTTTAATCATATGTTTGCCCGTTATGGCATAGAAGTTAGCTTTGTCGATATGACCGATCCAGAAGCGGTAACGGCAGCCCTACAACCTAATACTAAGATGCTGTTTGCTGAAACCCCGATTAACCCGAATATGATTGTGTTAGATTTAAGCTTTATCGGCCGGTTTTGTCAGCAGCATGGCTTAATCTCGGTAATAGACAATACCTTTATGACGCCCTTACTGCAGCAACCGGCTAAGTTTGGTATCGATATTATTGTTCATAGCGCCACTAAATATTTAAATGGCCATGGTGATGTTGTCGCCGGCTTAATTGTATCAAATAAAGAAACAATCAATACCATCAAGATGACGACCCTAAAAGATATGGGCGCGACTATTAGTCCGCATGATGCGTGGTTAATTATTCGCGGCTTAAAAACCTTATCGGTGCGTATGGAGCGCCATTGCAGCAATGCACAGCAAGTGGCTGAGTTTCTAGAAGCACATGCGGCTATAGGCGAAGTGTTTTATCCTGGCTTAGCGTCGCATTCAGGCCATAAATTCATAGGCAATCAAATGAAAGCCGCCGGCGGTGTAGTGGCATTTGAATTAAAAGCTAGCTTAGATGAAGGTCGGTTTTTTATTAATCAGTGTCAACTGTTTAGTTTAGCGGTCAGCTTAGGCGATGCCGAGTCCCTTATTCAACATCCGGCGTCCATGACCCATAGCCCTTATACGGCTGAAGAGCGGCAGATGGCGGGTATTAGTGATGGTCTCATTCGTATTTCTGTGGGTTTAGAGCATGTAGATGACTTAATTGCAGACTTAGCCCAAGCCCTAGCAAAAATGCAGCAACGCCAATAAAGACAACTGCTAGCCATAGCCTGTAGCTTTATCTTTACGTAAGCGCAGATAACTTTACAGTGCTATTGGCTCTGTCATCATTAACTCTTCGGCCCTTATCGACTAGTATCGAGCACAAGCCGCTAACCGCAAGCGAGATATAATAATAAGCGGTTTAGCAAAAATTGATGTTTGATTAAAGTGTCCAGCAGGTTAGTTATGAGCAAATCGAGCAGTTATGTATCAAAGCAATCTGATGAAAATGGCTTTATAGCGTGGTCAGATGAAGATAACCAAATATGGCATGAGCTTATTACCCGCCAACTAAGTGTTATTGAGGGTAAAGCTTGCAATGAATTTATGCATGGTTTAACCAAGCTGAATTTGCCAACCGATCGGATTCCGCAATTAGAAGAAGTGAATAGTGTACTGCGTGAATGCACTGGCTGGGAATGTGCTGAAGTACCGGCATTAATCAGTTTTGATAAGTTTTTTCAATTATTAGCCAATAAACGCTTTCCGGTAGCCACTTTTATTCGTTCCCGTGAAGAATTTGATTATTTACAAGAGCCTGATGTCTTTCATGAGATATTTGGCCATTGTGCTATGTTAACCAACCCAGCATTTGCTGAGTTTACCCATATCTATGGCAAGTTAGGTTTAGCAGCCAGCAAAGAAGAACGCGTGTTATTGGCACGATTATATTGGTTTACCATTGAATTTGGATTATTAAATACCGCAGATGGTTTGCGTATTTATGGTGGCGGTATTTTATCGTCACCTGCTGAAACCCTATACGCGTTAGAGTCTGATATACCAGAGCGTAAAATATTTGATGCCGTTGATGTATTAAGAACACCGTATCGAATAGATATTATTCAGCCTATATATTTTATGATTGAGCAAATAGAACAATTATTTGATATCGCCAATTTAGATATGATGGCATTAGTTGAGCAAGCCAAAGCTTTGGGTTTACACGCCGCTAAATTTCCAGCAAAACAAAAAGTAAGTTAGAAATTGATAGGATAAGATATGTCTGATTTAAATAAAATGAAATGTGAAGCTTGTCATGCCGATGCGCCTAAAGTCTCTGATGCTGAATTAGCACAATTAATGGGCCAAATTCCAGATTGGGCGCCCGTTACCCGTGATGGTATTTTGCAGTTAGAGCGTGAGTATAAATTTAAAAACTTTAAACAAGCCTGGGCCTTTAATAATAAAGTGGCCGAACTTGCAGAAGCAGAAGGTCATCACCCAGCGTTATTATTAGAATGGGGCAAGTTAACGGTAACTTGGTGGTCGCATTCTATTAAAGGCTTACATAAAAATGACTTTATTTGTGCCGCTAAAACGGATGCCTTACTTTAATAAGCACTTATAGCTAATTATTAACCCTTACTCTATTCTCAAAGTAGTAGCATTTGGCTACTACTTTGCTTGTCTACTTGTTCTGCACATCATTGTATACGTTTTAATTCGTTCATAATTCTTTACAATATTACTAGTCTAGACTGACCCAGATGCCGTATTATAGACAGTAATTACTATTGGCTGGAGGCAAGGCTGAAGATGCGTTTAGAAATTCAATGTCAAAATAGACTGGGATTAGCGCAAGAAGTCCTAAATGTATTGGTAGGTTACCAATTGGACTTAAGGGGGATTGAAGTTGATCCGGTGTTAAACCGAATGTATGTATCATTTCCAACGGTTAACTTTGAAAAGTTTCAAGAATTAATGGCTAAAATCCGTCGTATCGAGGGTATTGATGATGTTAAAACCATGGCCTTTTTGCCCTCTGAGCGGGAAAAAAACGAATTAACCACCTTATTAAAAACCTTGCCCGATGGCTTAATAGCCATTGATTGCCGCGCCAATGTAACCGTTATTAACGATGCTGCACTTGAAGCGCTGTCGATTAGCCGAGCAGAGCTAAAAGGCCAACCACTGCAAACGTTGGTTAAAGGCTTTAATTTTCAGCGTTGGTTAGAAAGTGATGATGTATTGGCACAAACCCGACGGATTGAAATCCACGGCAAGCGATTTGTTGCTGATGTATTACCGGTCATGGTGCCCAGTGAGTCAGGTGTAGAAATTTTAGCCGGAGCGGTGATTAATTTAAAATCAGAAAGTCGCTTAGGCTTGCATATGGTCGCGTTTAAAAAAGGCGATCAAGAAAGTTTTAATACCTTACAAGCGCACAGTAACCTGATGCGTAAAGTGGTACGAGAAGCCAAAAAAATGGCTCAGCTAGATGCACCCATCTTGATTATGGGTGAAACCGGTACCGGTAAGGAATTACTAGCACGTGCGTGTCATGCTGCTAGCAGTCGGATTAATAAACCGTTTTTAGCTTTAAACTGTGCCTCTTTGCCTGACAACGTAGCTGAGTCAGAACTGTTTGGTTATGGCGTTAATGCCTTTCCCGGCACTACCGATGCTAAAAAAGGTATTTTTGAGCAAGCCAATGGCGGCACGGTATTTTTAGATGAAGTGGGCGAGATGTCAGCGCAATTGCAAATTAAGCTAATACGCTTCTTGCAAGATGGTAGTTTTCGCCGGGTTGCGGATGAGAATGAAGTTAAAGTGGATGTACGCGTTATTTGCACCACCAAAAAAGATTTGCCGGCCATGGTGCAAGAGGGTAAGTTTCGCGAAGACTTATATTATCGGTTAAATGTATTAAGTTTAACCTTGCCGCCATTACGAGACAGAAAACAAGATGTTGTGCCTTTAGCTGAGTTCTTTATTGCTAGGTTTGCTGCCAGACTAGGCCGTAAGGTGCCGCATTTAACCAGTAGTTGCGCCCAGTTTTTACAGTCGTATCCTTGGCCGGGTAACGTTAGGCAATTAGAAAATGCATTGTATCGAGCCATCACTCTATTGGATGATGTTGAATTAGATATTGAGCACTTACAGTTGCCGAGTTACAACAATGATTTTGGTTATTTAGAGCAAGATTTTGATGGCACCCTTGATGAAGCGGTAAAACAGTTTGAAGCTAATTTATTACGTAAGTTGTTTCCTGCTTATCCCAGCTCGCGGCAATTAGCCAAAAAGTTGGGGCTTAGCCATACTGCTGTTGCCAATAAACTGCGCGATTATGGTATTAATCGCAAGAGCGTAAAGATTTAAGCACGATTTGTGCACTAATCTGTGCGGTATTATGTACTAATAAAAGGCCAGCAAAGTGATTTGCTGGCCTTTTTGTTGCTTAATTACAATTAAAAATTAAATCGTAATGATTTGTTTACAGTTTTTAGCTAAATCTGGCTGAATATGGCTGGAGTCAGCGTAAGGCGCATGGCTTCCTTTTTAAATTTGCTAGCGCATGATAGAGCCATCATAGACGTAAGATGGAAAATAAAATGACTGATAAAATAAATCCTTTAGGTACTGATGGTTTTGAATTTGTAGAATATACCGCCGCTGATGCCCAAGGCATAGAAAAACTAAAGCAGTTGTTTTTCGCTTTAGGCTTTAGTGAAGTTGCCCAGCATCGCTCTAAGCAAGCTTGGTTATATAAGCAAGGTGATATTAACTTTATTATTAATGCTGAGCCAAACTCGCAAGCAGAAGGTTTCGCCGCTAAGCATGGTCCTAGCGTTTGTGCGATGGCATTTCGAGTAGAAGATGCAGCTAAAGCGCTACAGCACGCGCTTAAAAATGGTGCTAAAGAATATAAAAATCAAGTCGGGCCAATGGAGCTGAATATTCCTGCCGTATACGGCATTGGTAGCAGCTTACTGTATTTTGTTGACCGCTATGGCGCAAACTCGGTATATGAAATTGACTTTAAATTCTACGATAACTGGCAGGCTAAAATGGCTGAGCACAGCGTAGGACTTGAAGTGTTAGATCACTTAACGCATAACGTGATGCGCGGCAATATGGCTGTGTGGGCCGGTTTCTATGAAAATATCGGTAACTTCCGTGAAATTCGTTATTTTGATATTGAAGGTAAGTTAACCGGTTTAGTGTCTAAAGCGATGACCGCGCCTTGTGGCAAAATCCGTATTCCAATTAATGAATCTTCAGATGATAAGTCACAAATTGAAGAATTTATTCGTGAATATAAAGGTGAAGGTATTCAGCATATTGCATTATCTTCTGACGATATTTACCAAACTGTACGCACGTTACGTGAGCGCGGTATGGACTTTATGTCAACGCCGGACACCTATTTCGATAAAGTGAATGAGCGTGTTGAAGGCCATACTGAAGATTTAGACCAGTTACGCGAATTAAAAATACTGATCGACGGTGCGCCAATGAAAGACGGTATTTTATTACAAATCTTTACCCAAACCGTGATTGGTCCTGTTTTCTTCGAAATAATTCAGCGTAAAGGCAATGAAGGTTTTGGTGAAGGCAACTTTAAAGCGTTATTTGAGTCTATTGAAGAAGATCAAATTAAACGTGGAGTAATAACCGATGCGTAAATGGGCATCTTTTCCGTTAAAGGAAGGCGATGTATCACGACAAGCACATGCTGATTTTCCAGAGCAAGCTATCTACGAACGGGAAACCGGTCGTAGCGGCTTCTTTGGCCCAGCAACACACTTTCATCACCAGCATGCACCAACCGGCTGGAGTGATTGGCAGGGCCCATTGCGGCCACGCTTATTTAACTTTAATGATGTCGGTGCCAATCAAACCGCTTCACCTTGGTCCGTGCCCAATTTATTGTCTAATGCCCATGTTAAAATGCGCACTTGGCGTATTGATCAGGCCATGACCAAATTAGTCCGTAATGCGGACGGTGACGATTTATTGTTTATTCATCAAGGCAGTGCCGATTTATACTGTGATTACGGCCACTTAACTGTCCGTGATGGTGACTATGTAGTGATACCACGCTCAACTATGTGGCGGTTAGAACCCAAAGAGCCAATGTTTATTCTGCTAATAGAAGCGACTAATGATAGCTTCCAATTACCGGAAAAAGGCTTAGTGGGTAATCATGCTATTTTTGATCCCGCGATGCTGGATACGCCTAAAATTAACGCTGAATTTAAAGCGCAATATAGTGAAAAAACCTGGCAAGTTGATGTTAAACGACACGGTCAAGTATCTACCATTACTTATCCTTATAACCCGTTAGATGCTATTGGCTGGCATGGTGACTTAACTGTGATGCGGATTAATTGGCGTGATATTAGGCCATTAATGAGCCATCGTTATCATTTACCGCCTTCTGCCCATACTACCTTTGTTGCGCAACGCTTTGTGGTTTGTACCTTTGTGCCTAGGCCGATAGAAAGCGATCCGGGTGCGTTAAAAGTACCGTTTTATCATAACAATGACGATTATGATGAAGTGTTATTTTATCACGCGGGTGACTTTTTTAGCCGAGATAATATTGAAAAAGGTATGGTATCTTTTCATCCTGCAGGCTTTACTCATGGCCCACATCCTAAAGCGTTTGCCGCTGGACAGCAGTATAAGAAAAAGTTTACCGATGAAGTCGCAGTGATGTTGGATACTCGTGACGGCCTTGAAATGTCTGATGCTGCACTGGCAACTGAGAACCCTGAGTATGTTAATAGTTGGAAAGTTGCAGAGTAGCGGTTTTGTATAAGGAATTAGAATGAAATTAGCAAGTTTAAAGAATGGCAGTCGCGATGGTAGTTTAGTGGTAGTTAGCCGCGACTTAACGCGCTGTATCTCGATCCCAGAAATTGCCAATACTATGCAACAATTATTGGATAATTGGTCATCTTTAGCACCTAAAGCAGAAGCCGTTTATCAAGCATTAAATAGTGGCAGTGTATCAGATGGCCAAATATTTAATGCCGCTGACTGTGAGTCACCGTTACCGCGCGCTTATCAATGGGCAGATGGTAGTGCTTACGTTAACCACGTAGAGTTAGTGCGTAAGGCGCGTAATGCAGAAATGCCGCCGAGCTTTTGGACCGATCCGCTAATGTATCAAGGTGGCTCAGATGACTTTATTGGCCCATGTGACGATATTTTGGTTGAAAGCGAAAGTTACGGTATCGATTTTGAAGCTGAAGTAGCGGTTATTACCGATGATGTTGCTATGGCGTGCACTGCTGAAGATGCACTAACTAAAGTTCGTTTATTAATGTTAGTCAACGATGTGTCATTACGCGGTCTCATTCCAAATGAATTAGGCAAAGGCTTTGGCTTTTTCCACTCCAAACCTTCTTCAAGCTTTAGTCCCGTTGCGATAACACCAGATGAGCTAGGTGATAACTGGCAGCAAGGTAAAGTGAAGTTGCCGTTATTATCAACCTATAATAAGCAATTATTTGGCAAGCCTAATGCAGGCGTTGATATGACCTTTAATTTTGGCCAGTTAATTGCCCATGCTGCTAAAACGCGGAACTTAGGTGCGGGCACGGTTATTGGCTCAGGCACTGTGTCAAATAAACAGGGTACTGATTTTGGTACTGCCGTTACTGAGGGTGGTGTCGGTTATAGCTGCATTGCAGAAATTCGTATGATTGAAACTATTCGCGATGGTAAACCTACTACTGCATTTATGAAGTTTGGCGATACTATTCGACTAGAGATGCTGGATCAGCAAGGTGCGAGTATCTTTGGCGCCATAGAGCAACAAGTGGTGCAATATAAAGTTAAGTAAGCTCTTGAATTAAGCAGGTATCAGTATGAAACTTTATGGTTATTGGCGTTCGTCAGCGGCGTATCGGGTACGGATAGCATTAAACTTTAAACAGCTTAGTTATGAAAACTTACCGGTGCATTTAGTAAAAAATGGCGGTGAGCAACATAGTGCTGAATACAAAGCGCTTAACCCGACGGAGTTAGTGCCGACATTGCTGGATAACGAGCTAAGTTTAAATCAATCTTTAGCGATAATAGAGTATCTGGATCAAATGTATCCACAACCGAGACTGCTGCCAGACGA
The DNA here is from genome assembly GCF_001752395.1 of Rheinheimera salexigens. Lineage (NCBI taxonomy): Bacteria > Pseudomonadati > Pseudomonadota > Gammaproteobacteria > Chromatiales > Chromatiaceae > Rheinheimera > Rheinheimera salexigens. Next base: position 1,458,116 of record NZ_MKEK01000001.1, read on the forward strand.
TGCTGGTGCTAAAGCACAAGTGCGTGCCTTAGCCTTAGATATTGCCTGTGATATTCATCCGTTAAACAACTTGCGGGTTTTACAGTACTTAACCGGGCCGCTGGCGTTATCTGAACAGCAAAAACAGGCTTGGGTTATACACTGGCTTGAGGTTGGCTTTAGTGCCTTTGAGCAGCGGTTAGTGGCTTGTGCTGGTAAGTTTTGTGTCGGTGATGATGTAAGCTTGGCTGATATATGTTTAGTGCCGCAAGTGTACAATGCCAAGCGATTTGGTTTGGATATGACCGCCTATCCACGTATTAACGGTATTGTTGAACATTGTCAGCAGTTAGCGGCTTTTGCCTTAGCTGCGCCGGAAGAACAAGCAGACGCGCAGTAAAGACTGTTTATTCTAGATTATTACTCAGCTTACAGAGATAATTTAGCAAATAGTAGAAACTATAAATGACTGCCATGGCAGTCATTTTTTTTGCTTAGCGAATGATATATGAGGTAATGGTTTTAATTAGCTTATTACATGTTAGATAAATTAAAAATAAAAATATTTTTTGTCTCATTTTTTGCCTGCTCTGGTAATCTGTTAACATTAATTTGCTGAGCCTGAGGCGTTTCAAAATGAGCAATATGATGAGCTCGGTTAATCAACGTACTAATTTAGTGGGCAATAACCGTCTAGAGTTATTACTATTTCGCTTACACGGTAAGCAGTTATTTGGTATTAACGTCTTTAAAGTGCGCGAAGTATTACAATGTCCTGAATTAACCGAAATGCCTGGCGCAAGCCCGCATGTCAGAGGTATTGCCCATTTACGGGGTGTGCCGGTGATGGTGATAGATCTAAATCAAGCTACCGGTGGTAAGCGGATTGAAGATTTATCTACAGCGTTTATTTTAGTGACAGAATATAATCGGCATACCCAAGGCTTTTTAGTTAATGGAGTGGATCGCATTGTTAATATGAAATGGGATCAAATCTTACCGCCACCAAAAGGAGCGGGCAGTGGTCACTATTTAACGGCGGTAACAGAAATTGATAAAGCCTTAGTGCAAATTATCGATGTTGAGAAAGTGTTTGCTGAAATAAGCCCTGTAAACGAAGAAGTAAGCGAAAAAGTTAAAACCCATACGGTTGATCGTGATCTTGCCAATATCACGGTATTAGTGGTTGATGACTCTGCTGTGGCACGTAACCAAGTTAAACGGGCATTAACCAGCGTGGGAATTAAGGTTGAGTTGGTCAACGATGGCAAGTTAGCCCTTAATTGGTTACAAGCTAAAGCGGCTGAACTGGAAGGTAATATCGAGGCACTAGTGCCTATAGTTATTTCTGACATTGAAATGCCAGAAATGGATGGCTATACGCTAACGGCAGAGATAAAAGCTGATCCGGATTTACAATCAATTCATGTCGTATTGCACTCATCGTTAAGTGGCATATTTAATCAAGCTATGGTGAAAAAAGTGGGTGCAGATCAATTTATCGCTAAATTTCATCCAGATGAATTAGTCTCAGCAGTGCAAAAATGGCTGAGTGAGTAAATAAGGTAAGTAAAAGGTACTTAACATGAAATTTAAAATGCCCAAGCGAATTATTAATATTGGTTTAGTTTATGCGGGTCTTTTTGGTATTTTATTTCAGCTTGTCGCGTTTGTTTTCGCGTGGTGGCACGGTATTAGTTTACAGCCAAGTTGGATATTAACCTTGGCCGCACCCTTGTTATGCATCTTATCGGGTATTATACCGGCGTTACAGTTGCAGAAAGAGCCTGACTAAACCTTTAACTAAACCTTTAAACTAATGCCCTTAATCTAAGCCTTAAATTTAAGCTATTAAATAAAGCGCCTAACGGCGTGGTTTATACATGCCCTCAACTCTTATTTCTTTAATGCCCTGTTCGGTAAAATAAAAGTTTATTTGACCAGGGCCAGTACTAAATTGAAACCTCTCATCATTGACTAGCAGGATATATTTACCGCGAGCTTGGCTTTTCTCATCTTTATACAGTTTTATATTATGCTGTTGTAAACTGAATTCGAAGCCATCGAGAGGTTCATTAATAAAATCGGGTACCCAGACAAATTCATTATTTTGCAGAATTAATACTAATGAGTATTTTTGCGGTACTGAAGGTACGGTAATACTCTGTCTGCCGACAATAAAACGATAATCACCGTCTTGGCGAAAGTAACTAAAACCAAAATCAAAGTGTTCAGTGCGGCCGTTAGTTAACAAGACCGAGCCGCTACCATCGAGCTCAAACTGGGCCATAACTGACGTTGTGGTGAATAATAGCAATAGTATGCAGTAGCGTAATACAGACATTATTTCTCTCCCGCCAGTGATGACTCGTTTAAACGACGACTAATTTAAACTAAGCAAAATTTTTAAACTTGAGTAACATCAACGACCAATTTTAACTTTTGACCCGGTTGAATAAAGTTACTTTTATTAATTTGGTTCCACTTTACTATATCGGCAACAGTAATACTAAAGCGTTGGGCGATACGCGCTAACGAGTCACCTTGGCGCACCTTATAAGTTAGCGTTCGCGTTACACTCTCTATATCGGCAGCATTTTGCATAATGACAATTTTTTGGCCTAATTTCAGCCCGGCGTTTTTATTAATGCCGTTCCATTTTGCAATATCATCGACACTGACTTTATATTCACGGCTTAAATCCCATAAGGTATCACCGTGCTTAATGGTATATTGAGTTTTTTTGCTTATATTCGGTTGGTCAATAGTGTGAGCATTGGCTCGGTCGTTTAATTGGCTAGCTTTAGCAATACTGCTATTAACATCACCTTCTGCAGTGCTGGGTATCAATAAATGCTGGCCTAAGCGTATGGTGTTATTACTTAATTTATTAATACGCTGAATAGCATTAACAGCAGTATTATGTTGCTGGGCAATTTTGCCTAACGTATCACCTTTAACCACGGTATAGCGTTGCCAACGAAGCCAATCACGCTCTGGAGTCTGGGCTAATTGGCTTTGAAACTGCTGTTCAGCGGCAATAGGTAGTACTAAAGCATGCGGACCTTCAGGGTCGGTAGCCCATTGTTTAAAGCCCGGATTTAAGGCTTGTAATTCCGCCACGCTAATACCGGCCATTTTAGCTGCTATGGTTAAATCAATTTGATTATCCACTTCAACTAAGCTTAACTTTGGCTCATTGGCAATAAATTTCCAAACGACATCAAAGTCATCTGGGCGCTTTAAAATGTCAACTAAAGCCAATAGTTTAGGCACATAAGCAGTGGTTTCTGCTGGTAAATCTAAAGACCAAAAATCGGTAGGTAAACGGCGTTTTTTATTTAATTTTATAGCGCGCATAATGCGGCCTTCACCCGAGTTATATGCCGCAATCGCATTTAACCAATCGCCTTCTAAGGTGTCATGCAAATACTTTAAATAATCCAGTGCTGCGTTGGTAGAAGTGATAACATCATTACGACCGTCATACCAAAAGTTTTGCTTTAAACCAAACCGCTTACCGGTAGCCGGCATAAACTGCCACATACCTGCTGCTGAAGCATGAGAATAAGCGTAAGGGTCAAAAGCACTTTCAACGATAGGCAGAAGCGCTAACTCTAGCGGCATGTTGCGCTTTTCTAGCTCTTGAACAATGTAATATAAAAATGGTTGGGCGCGGGTAGAGATGCGATCAAGATATGTTTGGCTAGCAGTATATAAATTTCGTTGTTCAACGATAGGTCTAGTTTGCGGTACTTCAAAGCTTAATTGGTATTGGATCCGTTGCCATAAATCTTCTAACTCAGCGGCATCTAGTTGGTTGCTATCAGGCGGCACACCCGATAACCACAGTTGCTCAGCTATTTGTTCGGCGCTAGCAGCATGACGAAAAAAATCTGCAGCAGGCTTCTTTTTCACCGTATTTACAGTTGGAGCAGTGTTGTCGGTGTTGTTTTCACTAGCATTTTGACTAACACAACCTGTGAGTATTACGATGCCTGCTAATGCAGAAAATTTTTTAAACATGACTTCATTCCGAGTTTAAAATATAAGTATTACCGACTGGCCGTTTACGGGCATTTCAGCGTTAAAACTGATCTTTAGCGGCTCTTATTTTGCTAAATAAATCAAGTGCAGAACTAGCCTGCCAATATTGCTGTAAATCTTTGTTATTACAGCGTAAAAAAGGGTTTATTTGTTTCTCAATACCTAGTGTTGACGGCAGTGTTGGTTGTTGCTGTTGTCTTAACTTGGCACATTTAGCGCTATAGTCTGTTATAGCGATATTATCAGGTTCAGCATAAGCGGCAAACGCTAAATTAGATAATGTATATTCATGGGTACAATAAACCTGAGTGTTGTCAGGTAAAGTGGCCAATATGGTTAATGAATTAAGCATTTGTTTAGGGCTACCTTCAAATAATCTACCACAGCCAGCACTAAACAAAGTATCACCACAAAACAGAACTGGAGCTGAATAAAAGGCTATATGGCCTAGAGTATGCCCAGGAACACTTATAACAGTGAAGTTAAGCTGCATATTATCAATAGTAATTATGTCGTTATGACTGACCAATTCGGTTAAATCTGCAATTTTATCCTGCTCTGCAGCAGGACCGATAACACGGGCGTTTGGCCAATCTTGACGTAAAGCTGCAATACCGCCAGTATGATCATGATGATGATGGGTAATTAACATAGCAGTCAGCTGTTTATTATGCTGCTGTAAAAAAGCTTGAACCGGCTTAGCATCACCGGGGTCGACCACAATGCACAGATCGTTGTCAGGCTGACATAGGGCCCAGATATAGTTATCCTGAAATGCAGCGATAGGCGTAATAGTATGCATAATAATCACCAAGCAAATTAAGTTGAGCCATAATTTAACATGAAACCAGCACTGAATGAAAAAGATAGCGGTTTACCCGCAGATTGGCAGCAGTTTGCTCAGGGTGATCTGTTGGCTGAAAAGATTAATCAGTTATTACAACCTTGGTGGCAGCAAATATTTGGCTATTATTTATTAAAAGTGGGTGATTTAAGCAGTGGTATAGATACTCAAAATTGTAAAATTCAGCATCATGTTAATATTGGTAATAGCAGTGCTAAAATTTTAGTCAAAGCCGAAGCTGATGCACTGCCGATTAAAGCACACAGTGTCGATGCGGTATTATTAGCGCATTGTTTAGAGTTTGTAACTGATCCGCACCATGTTGTGCGTGAGGCGCACAGAGTATTGATGCCTGATGGTTATTTAATTGTAACCGGAATTAACCCCATTAGCATGGTGGGAGCGTTAAGTGCTATGCCTTGGTTGCAAACTAAATTTCCTTGGAGTGGCCGCTTCTTTAGCGTGTCGCGAGTTAAAGATTGGCTACATTTAGTCGGTTTTGAAGTGCTGAGTGAACAACGTTTTTTTTGCTCAACCATGCTGGGTGAAAATAATCACGACAGCCGGGTACAGCGTTGGGTTGAAAATTACTTATCTTGGTTTGGTGCCAGTTACTTATTAGTAGCCAGAAAACGTGAACTACCGTTAACGCCCATAAGGCCTAAATGGCAACTTACGCCGCAATACAATAATCAAGTAAAGGGCGTAAGTGCGCGGCAAGGAAGTGCTAATAACTAATGCTACAAGCTAATGCTACGAGCAAATGCTACTAATTAGTACTAAGCGCTAGTACTACGAGCTAGTGCTACCACATTAAGTCGTCTGGAATTTGGAACTCGGCGTAAGGATCATCTTCATCAGTTTGCTGCTGTTTAGTATTGAGTAATACAATACTTTCAGGCTGGCGCTGGCTAATTTTTTCGGCCACCGCAGCGGGGACTAATGCATACTGCTCATCTTGTTTGGCTATCGCCACTAAACCACGGCTTAGTTCATCATGCAGTTTAGTGTTTACATATAAACGCTTCACTAAGCTGCCATCAGTAAAGTTATAGGCTACTTCACCTTTTGCATTAATAGTATGAGTTGCTATTAATTGTTTAACTTGTGCAGCAATGGCTTTTTGTTGCGCCAATGCTTGTTTTTGCTGATTTAATTCTTTATCACGTTCAACTTGTTGCTGGCGTTTTTGCTCAGCCAATGAGCTAGCTTCATTAACAACAGTATTTTTACCGGCTTGAACTTTTTGTTTATGTTTATCTTTTTTAATGGCTTTTAACTTTTTAGCATCGGCTAAACCGGCTTTAAGTAGCTGATCTTTTAATGCATTACTCATGATGATTCCTATTAAAGTAAGCGGTTAATATGCAAACAATGCAGTGTATGGGCGTTATAATAACCCAAAAGTAGCCTAAACAGGGCATAAGGATAAATCAAACTAACCGATTTGTAGCAGTATCGGTTATCATATAGCAGTATATTTAGGGTTACGAGGTCCACTTTGCCATTTAAAGATTTATCGCTTGATCCAAGACTGTTGCGTTCAGTGCAGCATTTAGGGTTTGTTAAACCAACAGAAATTCAACTAGAAGCTATACCAGCTGTGATGGTAGGGCGTGACTTAATCGTGTCATCTAAAACGGGCTCGGGCAAAACCTTAGCCTATTTATTGCCGATGATGCAGCGGTTATTAAAAAGCCGGCCATTAACTAAGCAAGATGCTCGAGCACTGATATTAGCGCCGACCCGAGAGCTGGCAAAGCAAGTTTATGCTCAGTTACGCTTATTTGTGTCCAATACACCGATAACATCAGCACTTATTGTGGGTGGTGAAAACTTTAACGATCAAGATAAAATATTAAAGCGCAAACCCGATGTGATAGTGGCAACTCCGGGCCGTTTTGTTGATCATTTAGAGCATAAATCAGTTTTTATTAATGGCTTAGAAATGCTAATTTTAGATGAAGCTGATCGGATGTTAGATTTAGGCTTTTTAGAGCAATTAACCCTAATTAATAAAGCCGCTGATCATCGCTTGCGTCAAACCTTAATGTTCTCAGCTACCTTAGATCATGCTCAGGTTAATCAACTGGCATTAGGCTTATTAAAGAATCCGTTTCGGGTTGCTATCGGCGCTGGTTATGAGCAGCATCAAGATATTAAGCAGCGCTATTATTATGCCGATCACTTACCGCATAAAGAAGCCTTGTTAAAACACTTTTTAACCACCGAAAATATTGATCAAATGATCATCTTTACCGCTACGCGCAGTGATACCGAGCGTTTGGCCGAATTTTGTCAGCAACTGGGCATAACAGCAGTAGGCTTAAGTGGTAAGTTGAATCAAGCCGGCCGCAATAGTGTGATGCAGGCGTTTATCTCGGCAAAATATAAAGTCTTAGTCACGACGGATTTAGCCGCACGTGGTTTAGATCTATTAAGCGTTTCACATGTGGTGAATTTTGATTTACCTAAGTATGCGGAAGAATATGTGCACCGCATTGGTCGCACGGGCCGTGCTGGGGCAAAAGGCCAAGCTATTTCATTAGTGGGGCCCAAAGATATTGTTAGTTTGCAGCAAATTGAAGCGTTTTTACGCTTAGAAACCGAATATAGCCAAGTACCAGGCTTAGTTGGCAAATTTGACGGCAAAGAGAAACCTAAAGCTGAGATTAAGAAAGTCATTAAAAAGCGGCCAGCAAAAGCCAAACCAAGCCAAAAACCAACCGAAGAGAAAAAAGTCGCTAAAGCCGCTCCGGCGTTTTTTCAACCTAGTGATGATGGCTTGACACCACCAAAGCGGAAGAAAAAATAAATTTGCAGGTGCGCGTTTTTTAAGCAATATAACTGCTACACTGATTTTGATAGCAAGATTATTGTTACAAGGTAATTGTTACAAGGTAATTGTTGTCAGAAACGTTTAGCTTTAAGTGATTTTAATGCTGAGCACGGTCGGGAAGACCGGTTATATAAGTCGCCATTAAGTTGGCAAATTTAGTTAAAGTAAGAGAGTGCTATGTCAGATTTAATTACAGGTTCAGTGAAGTGGTTCAACGAAGAAAAAGGTTATGGTTTCCTAGAACGTGAAGGTGGCAAAGATGTTTTTGTCCATTTCCGCGCTATCAATGGCACTGGCCGCAAAACTTTAGTTGAAGGCCAACAAGTTACTTTTGAAGTAACAGAAGGTCAAAAAGGCCCACAAGCTGAAAACGTAACGCCAATCGGTTAATCCGATCAAGTTTAAGAAAAACCGACACTAGTCGGTTTTTTTGTATCTAGAATATATACTGTACTAACCCTCATCACTCAAACGGCAAATTAAGTTGCTGCAATACGCCGGTATTAAAGCCTATTTGTACGCCAACCAACCTAACACTATGTTGCTGCCTGCGTTGCCAAGCTTCTTCTAGCAACGGTAGTAATTGGTCTAAGGTTAAAGACAAACCTTGTTTTTCTACTGTAGTTTGCCTGAAGTCACTAAACTTTAATTTAACGCCAATTTTATTAATGGGTGAATATTGACCGGCACTACTAGATTGATACTTTTCTAAGCGTAGTGCTAACTTAGGTAGTAAGGCGTCTAAGGCTGCAACACAGGCAGTAAACTCCGTTAAATCATGCTCTACCGTGGTTTCTATACCAATAGATTTGCGCTGCACATTATGAAACACCTCACGCTCATCAATACCTTGGCTACGTTTTAGTAAACTGTCTGCCATGCTACCAAAGTGCTTAATTAACGTTGCTAATGGCGCAGTTTGAATATCAGCACAAAGATGTAAGCCTAGTTTTGCTAAACGTTCGGCCGTTTTTGCGCCAACCCCAGGTAACTTTTTTAACGGTAAAGTAGCAACAAAGTGTTCGACTTGGTTTGGCGTAATAACAAAAATACCATCTGGTTTATTTTCATCACTGGCAATTTTAGCCAAAAACTTATTGGGTGCGACGCCTGCAGAAGCGGTAAGTCCAGTTTCATGCTTGATGGTTTGGCGAATATTCTCTGCTATTAAAGTGGCGCTACCGGCAAACATTTTACAATCAGACACATCTAAATAGGCTTCATCTAAGGATAATGGCTCAACTTTGTCGGTATAGCGCTGAAATATTTGTCTTATTTGCTGACTGGCAATGCGATATTTTTCCATATTGCCTTTAAGCAAAGTTAAATGCGGGCAAAGCTTTAACGCTTGGTGAGTTGGCATCGCTGAGCGGACACCAAATACTCTGGCAGGATAGTTACAAGTTGAAATAACACCACGGGCTTCGCGTGAACCACCAATGGCAATTGGAATGTGGCGAAGCGCCGGATTATCACGCATTTCGACCGCCGCAAAAAAACAATCCATATCAATATGTATAATTTTGCGCACAGTACTGCCTAGGCTGTTTATTTAAACAGTAGTTTAATCTGCAGTAGGTTAAATGTAAAGCAACGCAACGGAATGCATACTGGACGTATATCAGGCTCAAATGTTACTTAGTAGATATCTGGATGGCTAAAATCTAGATGCAAAAAGCTATTTTAAAAGGTAGAATAGCGGCGAATTTATTAAACTGTTATTTAATAAGGCAGTACTTTATAAAGCCTACTCGATATATCAGTAATTTATAAAGCTGTATTTTATTAAACCAATGTTGTGCTGACTGAATTTTAATAAAACTAAGCGTGAAGCCCGCGCCAGGAGAGAGCATGTTAAAGCGTGATATGAATATTGCCGATTTCGACCCGGAATTATGGCAATCTATTGAAGATGAAAACGCCCGTCAAGAGGCGCACATTGAGTTAATAGCGTCAGAAAACTATGTTAGTCCACGTGTTTTACAGGCTCAAGGTTCACAATTAACCAATAAATATGCTGAAGGTTACCCGCATAAGCGTTATTACGGTGGTTGTGAATATGTTGATATCGCTGAAGATTTAGCCATTGCTCGGGCGAAAGAGTTATTCTCAGCTGATTACGCTAACGTGCAACCGCATTCTGGCTCTCAGGCTAATGCCGCGGTATTTTTAGCCTTACTTAATGCTGGCGATACTATCTTAGGTATGAGCTTAGCCCATGGTGGTCATTTAACCCACGGTGCATCAGTGAGCTCATCAGGTAAGTTATATAATTCAATCCAGTACGGCTTACACCCAGCAACAGGTGTTGTTGATTACGAACAAGCTGAAGCCTTGGCGCTTGAGCATAAGCCGAAAATGATTATTGCCGGTTTTTCTGCTTATTCAGGCGTTATTGATTGGCAACGTTTTCGTGATATCGCCGATAAAGTTGGTGCATATTTATTTGTTGATATGGCACACGTAGCGGGTTTAGTTGCTGCTGGTTTATATCCAAACCCAGTACCGATTGCGGATGTTGTCACCACGACAACCCATAAAACCTTAGCAGGCCCGCGTGGTGGTTTAATTTTAGCGCGTAGCAATGAAACGATTGAAAAGAAATTAAACTCAGCGGTATTCCCAGGCACCCAAGGTGGCCCATTAATGCATGTAATTGCCGCAAAAGCAGTTGCCTTTAAAGAAGCATTACAGCCTGAATTTAAAGTTTATCAACAACAAGTATTAGATAACGCGGTTGCTATGTGTGATGAAATTCAACAGCGCGGCTATAAAGTTGTCTCGGGTGGCACGCAAAACCACTTATTTTTATTAGACTTAATTGATAAAGATATTACCGGTAAAGATGCTGATGCGGCTTTAGGTCAAGCCCATATTACCGTGAATAAAAACTCTGTACCTAACGATCCACGTTCACCTTTTGTCACCAGTGGCTTACGTCTTGGTACGCCAGCGATTACCCGTCGTGGTTTTAAAGAAACTGAATCACGTAAAGTGGCCAGTTTAATTTGTGATATTTTAGACAATATGGGTGATGCAAGTGTTATCGAGCGAGTTAAAGCCGACGTTGCCCAATTATGTAGCAAGTTTCCAGTTTATGCTTAGTTTTTACTTAGTTTAGAAATAACTGCTATTATGGCCGCACTTGCGGCCATTTTTTTATCTGGATGAGGCTAAACTATGTATTGCCCTTTTTGTAATGCAGATGACACTAAAGTTATCGATTCGCGTCTTGTAGCCGACGGCCACCAAGTGCGTCGTCGCAGAGAGTGCTTAGCCTGTCACGAACGTTATACTACGTTTGAAACCGCTGAGCTGGTGATACCAAGAGTGATTAAGCGAGATGGTTCTCGTGAGCCTTTTAATGAAGACAAGCTTCGCAGTGGTTTATTACGCTCATTAGAAAAGCGGCCGGTACCCACCGAGCAAATTGAACAATTAATCCACAAAATAAAATCTCAACTCCGTGCTACCGGTGAGCGCGAAGTGTCTAGTCAATTACTCGGTAAGCTGATTATGGATGAATTAATGGTGGTAGATAAAGTGGCTTATGTACGCTTTGCTTCAGTGTATCGATCATTTAAAGATATCCGCGAGTTTGGTGAGGAAATTGCCCGGCTTGGCGAGAACAATTGAGTGAAAACAAGTAATGTTTAGTAGTCAAGATAGCCAGTGGATGCATCGCGCTATTGTATTAGCCGAGCAAGGGCGTTTTACTACTAGCCCTAATCCGAATGTGGGCGCGGTTATTGTTAAACACGAAAAATGTATTGGTGAAGGCTATCATCAACAAGCGGGTGGGCCACATGCCGAAGTGTTTGCTTTGCGCCAAGCGGGTAGTCAGGCTCAGGGTGCCACCTGTTATGTGACGTTAGAGCCGTGCAGTCATGTCGGTCGCACTGCGCCTTGTGCTGAAGCGCTGATTAAGGCAGGCATTAGCCGAGTGGTAATCGCAATGCAAGATCCTAATCCACAGGTAGCGGGCAAGGGCATAACGTTACTTAAGGCTGCGGGGATCGAGGTCGAAGTGGGTTTGCTGGGCGAACAGAGCCGTGCCATTAATCTGGGCTTTTTATCCCGCATGGAGCAACAAAGACCTTTTGTGCAATTAAAGTTAGCGGCCAGTTTAGATGGTCGCACCGCATTAGAAAACGGCGTGAGTAAATGGCTAACGTGCGCCGAAGCAAGAGCCGATGTGCAACTGTATCGTGCTCAAAGTTGTGCGATTTTATCCACAGCGACCACCGTTTTAACGGATAATGCGCGATTAAATCTTCGAGTAGAGGAACTTAGTACCGCTGTTTCAAGATTAGACAATGGTCAGTTGCGACAACCGAAAAAAATTATTCTAGATAGACAGCAATTGCTAAAAGGCAATGAAGCGGTATTTGCTGATGCTGCTAACGTGATCCAGTGCATACCGATGCTTGAAAACGGCAATAAAATGCCCCATAACGCTAGTCAATTACGCTGTCAAACAACTAGTGATGGTCGTTTTGACCTTGCCGCGTTATTACAACAACTCGCGACAGAGCAGCAAGTGAATCGGTTATGGGTAGAAGCAGGCGCTACATTAGCCGGCAGTTTAATTAGCCAACACTTAGTTGATGAGTTAATTATTTATATTGCACCAAAATTATTAGGGCATTTAGCTCAGCCATTGGCCGTGCTAAACAACTTTACTGCATTAGAGCAGGTGCCAACACTGGTTTGGCAAGATATGGCTATGGTTGGTACCGATATTCGCCTGACTGCTCGGTTTAATTAGGCCGACGAGGATTTATGTTTACAGGAATTATTGAAGCAGTAGGTCATGTTAGTCAAATCCAACAACATGGCAATGATATTGCGATCACAATAAGCAGCCAGAGCTTAGATTTTTCTGATGTGAAATTAGGCGACAGTATCGCTAGTAACGGGGTGTGTTTAACGGTTACTGCGTTAACACATCAGAGTTTCTCTGCTGATGTTTCCGCTGAAACCCTAGCGTATACCCAATTTGGCCAATATCAAATAGGCCAACGTATTAACTTAGAAAAAGCCATGTTAGCGACGAGTCGCTTTGGTGGCCATATTGTTAGTGGCCATGTTGATGGTGTGAGTAAAGTGATAAAATTACAGCCTGAAGGGCGAGCCCTGCAGGTTTGGCTATCAATGCCAGCAGCTTTAGCACGTTATATAGCCCATAAAGGGTCGGTTACCGTCGATGGCATTAGTCTGACAGTAAATAGCGTGCTTGCAGATTGTTTTCGTCTGACTATCGTGCCGCACACAGCAGCACAAACTACAGTGTCTCAGCTTAAAATTGGCACTATGGTACATCTTGAAGTAGATGTCATCGCCCGATATTTAGAGCGATTAACCCATGTCAATCACCCTGAGCAAGAGCAAGGTGTGACTAAGGCATTATTGTCCCAGCGCGGCTTTTTATAAAAGGTTTATTATGCAACTGAATACCCCAGCTGAAATTATTGAAGATATTCGTCAAGGTAAAATGGTTATTTTGATGGATGATGAAGACCGAGAGAATGAAGGTGATCTGGTGATGGCGGCTGAGTATGTCACGCCTGAGGCCGTTAACTTTATGGCGACCCATGGCCGAGGCTTAATTTGTTTAACCTTAACCCAAAAGCGTTGTCAGCAGTTAGCATTGCCGTTGATGGTTGATGCCAATAAATCACCGTTTTCTACCAATTTCACCTTATCGATTGAAGCCGCTGAAGGTGTAACTACCGGTATTTCAGCAGCCGATAGAGCACGTACGGTAAAAGCCGCTGTGGCACGTGATGCTAGGCCAAGTGATATTGTACAACCGGGCCATATTTTTCCATTAATGGCTAAAGATGGTGGTGTTTTAGTTCGTGCTGGCCATACCGAAGCAGGTTGTGATTTAGCTCGCTTAGCAGGCTTAGAGCCCGCAGCGATGATAGTTGAAATTTTAAATGAAGACGGCACTATGGCCCGTCGTCCTGATTTAGAGGTGTTTGCCAACAAACATCAAATTAAAATTGGCACTATTGCCGATCTTATTGAATATCGTAATTTACATGAAACGACCATTGAGCAAGTGGCTACTTGTCAGCTGCCAACTGAAGTGGGTGAATTTAAATTAGTAACGTTTAAAGACACTATTGATAATCAAGTCCACTTTGCGTTAGTTAAAGGCGAAATTGAACCGGAACAACCAACATTAGTTCGGGTCCATTTGCACGATACGTTTAGTGACTTATTAATGGCCAATCGCGCCGCTAATCGTAGCTTTCCTTTACATACTGCTATGGCGCGTATTGCTAAAGAAGGTGGCGTGTTAGTGCTGTTAAGCAAGCATGAGTCTACCGATACGCTAATTCAAACGGTGCAAAATTTTGAAGCTGAAGATAAAGGTGCTATGCCGCGCAGTACACCTGCGGCCGGTACGTCTCGTACTGTCGGTGTTGGCTCACAAATTTTAGCCAGTTTAGGCGTTAAAAAAATGCGCTTATTAAGCCAACCGAAAAAGTATCATGCTTTATCAGGGTTCGGCTTAGAAGTGGTCGATTATGTTTGTGATTAAAGCTTATGCAGATTTAAACATAGTTGTGTTATTATGCACGGCTATTTTCAGCAGCTATTGATTTTAGAGGGCTTGCAATGCAGGTAATTGAAGCAGGACTTTCTGCTAACGGTAACAAATTCGCTATTGTGGTAGCACGGTTTAACAGTTTTATTGTTGAAAGCTTATTAGACGGTGCAGTAGATACATTGCAACGTATTGGCAATGTTGATGAGCAAGATATAACGGTTATTCGGGTACCAGGTGCCTTTGAATTGCCTTTGGCTGTTCAACGGGTTGCTGCCAGTAAAAAATATGATGGTATTATTGCGCTTGGCGCAGTCATTCGTGGCGGCACACCGCATTTTGAATATGTATCTGGTGAGTGTACTAAAGGTATTGCCCAAGTCGCTATGCAATATGATATCCCAGTTGCGTTTGGCGTATTAACGGTTGATACCATAGAGCAAGCCATTGAACGTGCTGGTACCAAAGCGGGCAATAAAGGCTGTGAAGCGGCAATGTCTACGCTTGAAATGGTTAATTTGCTTGCCCAGCTGTAATTAAAAGAGAAATTTTACATGAAACCAAACGCTCGTCGTCAGTCGCGTTCACTTGCAGTGCAAGGCATTTATAGCTGGCATGTTAGTAAAAATCCAATTGCTGAAATTGAACAGCAGTTGTTACTTGAAAACAATGTTAAGCATATTGACGTTGGCTATTTTCAAGATTTAGTACGTGGTGTTGTTAAAAACCATAGTGTATTAGATGACATGTTAAAGCCTTATTTAGCGCGGCCTTTTGAAGAAATAGATTTTGTTGAAAAAGCAATTTTGCGTGTTTCAGCCTATGAGCTCAAATATCGTTTGGACGTACCTTATAAAGTCATTATAAACGAAGCAATTGAGCTTGCTAAAGCCTTTGCTGCTGATGATAGCCATAAGTTTGTTAATGGTATCTTAGATAAAGCGGTACGTGATTTACGGCCTAGTTAAAAGGAGAGCCGACTTTTAGTCGGCTTTTTAATTTTTATGGGTGAATTTGAACTCATCGCAAAGTATTTTTCCGCTGTAGGTGCCAAGCGCAGTGATGTGATTACCGGTGTCGGTGATGACGGTGCTGTGATCCAAGTCCGTGATGGTCATGATCTGGTGGTAACAACAGATACTATGGTCTCAGGAACTCACTTTTTTGCTAATGATGATCCGCGCGCGCTAGGCCATAAATTAGTCACGGTTAATATTAGTGATCTAGCTGCTATGGGTGCGGAGCCTGCTTGGCTGTCATTAGCGTTAACCTTGCCAGAAGTAAATGAACATTGGTTAAGTCAATTTAGTGCTGGAATTAATGAAACCGCGGAATATTATAATTGCCAATTAGTCGGCGGCGATACTACGCGTGGTCCACTGAGTCTAACGATGACGGCCAAAGGGTTAGTTCCCAGAGGAAAGGCTTTATCGCGTAGTGGTGCCAAAGTGGGTGACTATATTTATGTTACGGGCACCTTAGGTGATGCTGCTTTAGGCCTAAAATTACAGCAAGGCTTGCATCAAGTTAGCAAAAAACATCAAACTCACATATTACAGCGCTTTCAATATCCTTCGGCACGGGTTGCTTTAGGTCAAGCGTTACGTAATATTGCCAATAGTGCGATGGATTTATCTGATGGCTTATACGGTGATATTCAGCATATTTTACACCGCTCAGCTGTCGGTGCTAGCATAGACGTACAAAAACTGCCGTTATCTCAGGCATTAAAAGATAGTTGCGATAATAATACGGCTTATGGTTTAGCACTTTCTGGTGGCGAAGATTATGAATTGTTGTTCACGGTATCAGAAAATAAACGCGGTTCGTTAGATGTATTATTGTCACCTTATGGTGTGGCGATAACCTGTATTGGTCGTATCACTGGCGCCATTGGTAAGTTAGAATTAAAAAAATCTGAACAAACGTTTAGTTATCAGCCGCAAGGATTTAAACATTTCGCATGACATTATCCCGTTTTCGTTTAACTAAATGGCAGCACTTTTTAGCCTTAGGCTTTGGTTCTGGTTTAGCTAAAACAGCACCAGGCACGGTAGGTACCTTAGTGGCAGTGCCTATTGTAGCCTTATTGATGTGGCTGGGCAGTGCCTACTTACTAGGCTTTATTATGCTAGGTACGCTATTAGGTATTTATGTCTGTGAAGTCACGACCATAGATATTGGCCAACCTGATCATGCTGCTATCGTGTGGGACGAAATTATAGGTTTTGCCATTACCATGTTTTTAGTGCCCTTAACTTGGCAATATTTACTGTTAGGATTTTTATTATTTCGTTTATTTGATATTGCCAAGCCTTGGCCAATCCGTTGGTTTGATAAAACGGTGCATGGCGGCTTGGGTATTATGCTTGATGATGTTGTAGCGGGTATTGCAGCCTGTGTCAGTGTACACCTTATTATCACATTAATTAGCGGCGGTTAATATTTAGTAGCAAAGGATGGTAGCAAGGGATGGCACTAATGAAACGGCATACACTTTTACTATTGTTTTTACTGTTACTTTGCTCTGGGTCATTGCAGGCGTTTAGCCAGCAATCTATGTATGATTTTGATATTAAGCATTGGAGCAGTAGTGATGGCTTATCTAGCAACTCCGTTCGGGCTATCACCCAAGATAACCAAGGTTATATTTGGTTAGGTACCTTATATGGTTTAAACCGCTTTGACGGCAACCAATTCGAACATTTCACCACGACTAATCAACATAACTTAGTCAGTAATAATATCACCCAACTTTTTAAAGATAGTAAAGGCTATATTTGGGTCGGTACTAAATCGGGCTTAACCGGCTTTGATCCTGTCAGTTTAAAGTTTGATCGCTACCCCGTTTTGTCTGAGGTCACGGCCATTATTGAAATTGCACCGGGTGAAGTTTGGCTGGCTGCCGATCATCTATTTCGGGTGAAAAACGGTCAAGTCACGCGTGTTGATAAGATCCGCGAGCAAGTCAATCAGTTAGAAAAAGTCGATGATAAGATTTGGATAACCAGTAGCCATTGGTTATATAGTTACGATTTAACCACTGATGTATTAACTAGCTATGCGTTACCCCTCGAATTAATCCAAATACCTATTTATGATTTGTACTGGGCTGATGAACAGCTGTATTTAGCCAGTGAGTCGGGCTTTTTTGCCCTAAACGCCAAGGGTGAAATCAGTAAGTGTGAGCTACCCGATAAAACCAATACCGCAGTCTATAAATTACTTAAAGACAGCTTTGGTAATAATTGGATTTCTGCAAACCGCAAATTATTTCATCAGCATGATAAACAGGAATGGCAATATATTACTGCCGATGAGTTAGGCAGCTCTCCTTGGTTTAGCGATATATACGAGGATAAACAGCACAATATTTGGCTAGCCAGTTTTAGTGACGGTATTTATCGCTCATCGCTGGGTAATATTAATCGGGTGTTAGCACCCGGCGCAGACGACGTTATTCGTAGTGTTGCTGTTACGCCTCAGGATACCTTGTTATTAGCCGGACAGTCTCAGTTGGGTGAGTTAGACGCCAATGGCGACTACCATACTTTACTGAATACAGATCAATTGGGGCTAGGCGCAATCTTTGATTTATATTGGCCGACAGAAAATGAATTATGGCTAGCGAGTACTAAGGGTGTTCATGCATATCAACGTCAAACTAAATCCGTGAGTTTAGTCTTTGATCAACTAGAAAATAACTTAGTTCGGGTATTGCAACCCGATCATCAAGGTGGCTTGTGGGTCGGTGGTGTGATGGGTTTATATCATTATCAAAATGGCAAACTAGCGCCTTTTGCATTAATGGAACAACTAGAAACGCGGCATATCACGGCGCTGCAGCAACAAGAAGATTTAGTGCTGTTAGGGACGACGCGAGGGCTGTATCAATATCAACAAGAAAAATTGACCCGCTTAGGCAGTGGCACCGCTTTATTTAATAGTTATATTACCGCCGTATTAGTTTTAGCCGATAATACCTTATTAGCTAGCACGCTTGATGATGGCGTGTTTATTCGACCACCACAGCAAGCTTGGTATCAACTGCATCATGGTAATGGCTTACCGCATAGTCCGGTGGTGAGTATGGTTGATGATAGCGTTAATAATGTAATTTGGTTAAGTAGCTTAAAAGGTATCTTTCGGATTAAGCATCAAGAATTAGCTTTAATAACGGACGCCGCACTATTCCCCTTATTAACGATTGATGAAGTATTAAGCCCTTATGATCGCCAGCTAGGGACTATTCCAGGTCGCTGCTGTAATGGTGCAGGGCAAAGCAAAGTGGCGTTATGGCATCAGCGTTATTGGTATCCAACTTTAAAGGGGGTGGTGTCGGTAGCGGCTGATTTAAATCAGCAAATTAACAGCCCGACTAAACCTGTGATAAAAATGGTCCAAGGCCAGAGTAATTACCCTCTGAATAGTAGCCAACCTAAATTATTACTTGAGCTTAATGACCGCAGTATTACTATTCATTACACGGCACTAGAATATATAAAACCGACCGCTCTACAGTTCAGTTATCAATTACAAGGTTTTGAATCAAGTTGGCATGACGTTGGCCCAAGACGAGAAGCCATCTACACCAATCTACCGCCTGGCAATTTTGTGTTTCGGGTGCAAAGTCGCTTTGATAATCAACCGTGGTCGGCAAATACCATCACTGAGTTAGCGATAGTCGTCCCCAAACGATTTGACGAAACCTTGGTGTACCGTGGTCTATGGTTATTGCTAGTGTTGTTTTGTTTATATGGGGTGTTATGGCTATTACGGCGTAATGCCATTAATAAACAACTGCAACTAGGTCAATTAGTCAAACAACGTACCCAAGAGCTTGAAAACAGTAATCTGAAATTAAACGAGCTCAATGAGCAAATGGCATTGTTAACCTATAAAGATAATTTAACCGGTTTGCGTAATCGGCGCTTTATGTTTGAACAACTGCCAAAAGATATTGAACACTTTCAACGTAACCGTGAGTCTATGCAAACCCAAGGTAAAGGGGTGGCGCTGTTACAGCTAGATTTAGACAATTTTAAGCAAATAAATGATCAATACGGAAATTTAGCCGGTGATAGTTGTATGCAACAAGTGGCGTGGTTATTGATAAGAGAAACCCGTGGCTCAGATTATGTCGTACGGTATTCTGCCAATGAGTTTGTCTTAGTGTTGCGAGATATCCAAATTGATTTAGTTGAGCAGTTTTGTCATCAATTAAATGATCAAATTGCCCGGACCGCTTTTGTCTTACCAGATGGCCATCGTACTCATTTAACCTGTTCTATTGGCTATGCCTTGTATCCGTTAGCCTTACTAGGTGGCCAGTTAATTAACTGGGAAATATCATTGCAATTAGCGGGGATATCGTTATACCACGTTAAACATTCAGGTAAAAATGGCGTGGCAAGCATCCACTTTGATCAACAAGTGGATGCCTTTGAATTTGAAGATTCGTCGCATATAGAAGCCCAAGTTGAACGTTTATTAGCAGTAGGTTTAGCGCGGTTTAATTTATATAAGTCAGCTTAAAGCTAGTTTTTTATAACGTTAGAAAGCTGCGTTGGCGACATAAAAAAACACTAGCTAGGCTAGTGTTTTTTTTTATACATATCTAAGCTTATTGGGTTTTTGCTTGAATACTAGCTAAAATACCAGCACTGTCTAAACCTAACTCAGCATAAATTTCTTCTTGACTGCCGTGTTTAATAAATTGATCCGGTAAGCCTAAATTGACACTACGAACCGCTAAGTTTTCTGCGGCAATAAACTCGTTCACCGCTGAACCCGCACCGCCCATAATCGCATTGTCTTCAACCGTAACAAACACATCGTGTTTAAGCGCTAATTGTTTTAACAACTCTTGATCCAGTGGTTTAACAAAACGCATATCAATTAAGCTGGCATTGAGTTGCTCTGCAGCCTGCTGGCAAGCACTAAGCAAGGTACCAAAGGCTAGGATGGCAATAGACTTACCTTGACGTACCTGACGGCCTTTACCTAGCGGTAACAGCTGCATATTGGCTTCAGTAGCGATACCGGTGCCAATGCCTCTTGGGTAACGCACAGCGGCAGGGCCTTGATATTGATAGCCCGTGTAAAGCATTTGCCGGCATTCATTTTCATCTGACGGCACCATAATCACGATATTAGGGATACAACGCATAAAGCTTATATCAAATGCGCCTTGATGGGTTGGGCCATCTGCACCGACAATACCGGCTCGGTCAATAGCAAATAGCACATCTAAATCTTGCAAAGCTACATCGTGGATCAGTTGATCATAACCGCGTTGTAAAAAACTGGAATAAATAGCCACAACCGGTTTTAAACCTTCGATGGCCATACCTGCTGCTAACGTTACGGCGTGTTGTTCTGCAATAGCGACGTCAAAATAACGCTGCGGAAAGGTTTTAGAAAACCTCACTAAATCCGAGCCTTCACGCATAGCCGGTGTTATGGCTTGTAAGCGCTCATCTTGTTTTGCCATATCGCAAATCCAAGCACCAAACACATTAGAAAAAGTAGGTAAGCTCGCTTTTTTAGCGGGTTGCTGATTATCGTCAGGGTTAAACTTAGATACGGCATGAAAGCCTATAGGATCCGCTTCAGCTGGCGCATAGCCTTTACCTTTTTTCGTTACAATATGCAGTAACTGTGGTCCCTGCAAGTTGCGCATATTACGAATGGTATTAACTAAACCGACAACATCATGACCATCGATAGGGCCAATATAATTAAAACCTAATTCTTCAAAAAAGGTACCCGGTGTCACCATGCCTTTAAAGTGCTCTTCAGCCCGACTGGCTAATTGGTGTAAAGGCGGAACACCACTCAGAATTTTTTTACCGCCTTCACGTAAGCTAGTATAAAAGTTGCCTGATAATATCCGAGCAAAATAACGGTTTAACGCGCCAACATTTTCAGAAATAGACATTTCATTATCGTTTAAGATAACTAACATGTCTGGTCGGACTTCACCGGCGTGGTTCATAGCTTCAAAAGCCATACCGGCGGTAATAGCGCCATCACCAATAACGGCCACCACTTTACGCTGGTTTCGTGCTTGTTTAGCGGCAATCGCCATACCTAAAGCTGCACTAATCGACGTGCTAGAATGGCCCACAGTTAAGACGTCGTATTCACTTTCTTCGCGATAAGGAAAAGGATGTAAGCCCTCTTTTTTACGAATACTTTGCATCCGTTCTCGACGACCAGTAAGAATTTTATGCGGATAGGCCTGATGGCCAACATCCCAAATAACCCGATCAAACGGAGTGTTATAGACATAATGTAGTGCAACCGTAAGTTCAACAGTGCCCAGGCCAGAAGCAAAATGACCACTACTTTGGCTAACAGAGTGCAATAAAAAACGCCGTAGCTCTTTACTTAAAGCCGGTAATTGCTCTTGGGGCAACTGTCTGAGTTGCTCTGGAAGATTTGCTTTCGCTAATAACGGGTAATCGTTAATTTCTAACGCCATATTCTTTGCCTGTATTAAAACCTGCGGTCGACTATATACTGCGCAAACTGGCGCAATTCATCGGTATTATAAGGTAATGATGCTAACGCATTAAGTGCATCTTGATAAAGTTGTTGTGCTTTTGCTTTTGCTTGGGGTAAACCAAGTAACATTGGGTAGGTTGCTTTATTCGCTAGGCTATCTGAACCTTGCGGTTTTCCTAATGTTTGGCTATCGCTTTCTATATCGAGGATATCATCTTGCACCTGAAATGCTAGTCCTAGTGCTGAGGCGAAACGCAACAAACTGTCTAATTCTGTAGGATCTTGTTTAGGGCTGCAATGCCAAGCTAACCGTACCGTAGTTTCAATTAGCGCCCCAGTTTTTAAGCGGTGCATGCGTTCTAATTGACTAACTGTAGTAGGCTGATTGGTTTGCATAATATCAATTGCTTGGCCACCACACATACCGCTGTAGCCTGACGCACGGCTAAAATGTTGCAACATTGCCACTATGTTTTTGGCATCAACCTGTTGATAGGGATGTTGGCTTAATACTTCAAACGCCATAGTTTGCAAAGCATCACCGGCTAATATAGCTGTAGCTTCATCAAAAGCTTTATGACAAGTGGGTTTGCCACGGCGCATATCGTCATTATCCATCGCCGGTAAGTCGTCATGAATTAATGAGTAACTGTGCAGCGCTTCAATTGCCGCAGCGGGGCCATCTAAATCTTCTAGACTGGCCCCTAACAGAGTACCGCAGCTATAGATTAAAAATGGCCGAATACGTTTGCCACCCATTAACAAGCTATAAGACATGGCTTGTAATAATTTAGGTTCAGTTTCAGGATATTGCTGCAAAAACTGCTGTAAATGGCGTTCTACTCTTTGTTGGTATAACGCTAAATTTTTTGTTGACACCTTACTCTCCTGCAGGGGCATCAAAAGGCAATAAGCTTTCTTGTTGCTGTTGTTGCATTAACACTTGAACCTTTTGCTCGGCAGCTTGCAATAATTGTTGGCTTTGTCTTGCGAGGGTGATGCCGCGTTCAAATTGTTGTAAAGATTGATCAAGTGACAAATCACCTTGCTCTAATTGTTGTACTATTAGCTCAAGTTCTGACAAAGTTTGTTCAAACTGGCTTAAGTCGGCTTTTTTTTACTCATTAATGCCCTCGGAAAATGTGTGAAAACTTATCTTCAGCACACTATTATGGTCAATCATAAGGCAGAAGTGAAAGCTTAAATGTATAAATTAATGTATTTTATACTTAAACATTCGTTGTTGTTGTCGATAACGTGTAATGCACTGATATAAACTAGCGTACAAACACGCTGTAGCAGTAATTGGGTAAAGGAGATTATACGTGGATATAGCAACCATTGTTGGCATGTTAGGCGCCATAGGTTTTGTCATTATGGCTATGGTGTTAGGCAGTGCCGGTAATGTCGGTATTTTTTATGATACTGTTTCTATATTAATCGTGGTGCTCGGCTCTATTTTTGTGGTGGTATCTAAATTTACTTTAGGTCAGTTTTTTGATTCAACTAAAGCAGCAGCGAAAGCCTTTATGTATAAAATTGAGCCGCCAGAAGAACTAATTGAAAAAGCGGTGCAACTTGCAGACTCAGCACGAAAAGGCGGGTTCTTAGCTTTAGAAGAAGCAGAGATACCCAATCAGTTTATGCAAAAAGGCGTCAATATGTTGGTGGATGGCCATGACGCTGACGTGGTACGAGCAACCATGTTAAAAGACATCAGCTTAACTGAAAAGCGCCATGAAATTGCCATTGGCGTATTTAAAGGTTTAGGTGAAGTTGCCCCCGCAATGGGTATGATAGGTACCTTAGTTGGTTTAGTCGCTATGCTATCCAATATGGACGATCCTAAAGCCATAGGCCCCGCCATGGCCGTGGCGTTATTAACGACCCTATATGGTGCCTTTATTGCCAACGTTATTGCTATCCCTATTGCCGATAAACTGGCCGTTCGTAACCAACAAGAAAAACAAAACTATCAACTTATAGTTGATGCGATTTTGGGTATTCAAGATGGCCAAAATCCGAAGATAATTGAAGGCATCTTGCGTAATTATTTAGCCCAAAGTAAGCGAGAAGTGGCGGTAGTGGAGTAAGTGATGAACGAAGAAGCTGAAGAGTGTAAATGCCCACCACCAGGTTTACCTATGTATATGGCGACGTTTGCTGATTTAATGGCGCTATTAATGTGTTTCTTTGTGTTGTTATTGGCATTTTCTGAAATGGACGTGCTTAAATTTAAGCAAATAGCCGGTTCAATGAAGTTCGCTTTTGGC
Organism: Rheinheimera salexigens; assembly: GCF_001752395.1. Lineage (NCBI taxonomy): Bacteria > Pseudomonadati > Pseudomonadota > Gammaproteobacteria > Chromatiales > Chromatiaceae > Rheinheimera > Rheinheimera salexigens. The sequence goes on from NZ_MKEK01000001.1 coordinate 1,482,166, forward strand.
GTGCAAAACAAAATAGAAGTCGATGATATCCCCAAAGGTACTAGTGTTATTGCCTTAGAGTTTCGTCCGGGTCGTCCTGAACCCACGCCGATAGAAACCCTGCAGCAACAAACCATGGAAATTACCCAGCAGGTGATAGAGTTTCAGGCCGGTGATGAAGATTCTGCCGGGGGCAGAAAAGAGCAACGTGATGATATGACCGGTGGCGAGTCTGCCAGCAATGCTGAAGATTCGTCTGATACTGAAGCCGCACAACAAGCCTCTCAAGAACAAACTAATCAACAAGTTAAAAAACTTGCCGAGCAGTTAGAGCAACAAATTCTAGATGGTGCTATTGAGTTAGAATCGTTAGGTCAACAAATTATAATTCGCATTCGCGAGAATGGGTCCTTTGCATCCGGCTCGTCATTTTTACAACCCCGCTTTAAGCCAATAGTGCAGCGTATTGGTCAACTATTAAATGATGTTCCCGGTGAAATAACCGTGACCGGTCATACAGATGATATTCAAGTATCAAATGAGTTACACAGTAATAACTGGGACTTATCAGCGCAGCGCGCAGTATCGGTAGCAACCGAGATGGTTAAAGCTCAAGGCTTTGATCGCATGCGCTTAGTGGTGGTCGGCCATGCTGATACCAAGCCACTAGTGGCAAATGATAGCAATGCTAATCGTCGGCAAAACCGTCGGGTAGAAATTTCTATTATGCAAGGTAAGGCCAAAGAATCTAATCCAGTGAGTTTAGAAGGCGAAACAAACTAAAATTTTGCGCGCAGATTAGGTCTTTAGTCAGAGATCCGCTATAATCTGCGCCACTTTTTTCTGTTTCAACTCTAGCGAATCATGATTGAATTTATTATAAAGCTGCACCCGGAAATTGTTATTAAAAGCAATTCTGTCCGTAAACGTCAAACTAAATTATTAGAGCGCAACTTAAAAACGATTTTAGTTCAAGTTGAGCCATCAGTGCGCGTGAATAATAATTTTGATCATTTAATCGTCCGTTGTGATAGCGACAGCGCAGCATTAAGGCAAAAACTGATCGACCGTTTAAGTTGTATTCCCGGTATTGTCAATTTTTCTGAAATGCAGTCGAGTCAATTTAGTACGTTAGATGATATTTATCAGCAAGTTAAAGCGGTTTATGCCAGCCAATTAGAAAATAAAACTTTTTGTGTTCGAGCCCGGCGCATGGGCACACATGACTTTAGCTCTATCGATGCTGAACGTTATATTGGCGGTGGCTTAAATCAATTGGTTGCCAGTGCTAAAGTGCAACTTAAAAAACCAGATGTCGTGGTTAATATCGAAATTAAACGTGACATACTCATTATGGTTCGGCAATCTCATGCCGGCATGGGCGGGTTCCCGCTTCCATCACAGTCTGATGTATTGTCATTAATTTCGGGTGGTTATGATTCAGCCGTTGCCAGTTATTTAATGATCCGCAAAGGCCTACGCACCCATTATGTGTTTTTTAATTTGGGCGGTGCCGCGCATGAAGCCGGTGTGCGTGAAATGTCGCATCTAATTTGGCATAAATATAGCCTGTCACATAAAGTGAAGTTTGTTAGTGTCAACTTTGCTCCGGTAGTCGATGAAATATTAGAGAAAATAGACAACGGCCTGATGGGCGTGGTGCTAAAGCGTATGATGATGCGTGCCGCTAGCACCGTAGCTGAAAAACTGGGTATTAAAGCGATTGTGACCGGCGAAAGTATAGGCCAAGTGTCTAGCCAAACTATCGCTAATTTAAATGCCATTGATCGCGTGACGGATATGTTGATTTTACGGCCGTTAATTTATCATGATAAACAACAGATTATTGATCTAGCAAAGCAGATTGGTGCTGAAGATATTGCTAAAAGTATGCCTGAATATTGTGGTGTTATTTCGCGCAAGCCCACCATAAATGCAGTGTTATCTGAGGTGCTGGCTAATGAAGATAACTTTGACTTTTCAGTATTAGATAACGCGGTACAACAAGCAAAAGTGCTAGATATTCGCACTATTGATTATCAAGCTGATCAGCAAGCGCACGTTGTAAGTGAGTTAAGTGAATTAGCGGCTAATGGCATAGTGTTAGATATTCGTCCGCCAGAAGAAACCGATTTAAAACCATTACAATTACCTGAAGTAGAAGTGATTGAATTACCTTTCTTCCGCTTAAGTAGTCAGTTCGCTAATTTAGATCAAAGCAAACAGTATTATTTTTACTGCGAAAAAGGCGTGATGAGCCGGTTGCAAGCGGTGGTAATGCAAGATCAAGGCTTTAGTAATGTAGCCGTTTATCGACCATAAGCTTGTTGCAGCTGCAATACCTGTTGTTGTAGCTGCAAATTGCGCGGTGTATCGATAGCTAACTGCTGGCCTTGGCTAACAATAAATCCTGATATAGCGTTAATTTCAGTACGGCGCTGATGGGCAACATCTTGCTGCATTGAACTAAAATTATTCGCGGTTGCCAGCATAACTTGCTGGACGCGTAGCATGGCGTCGTCAACCGACAGCGCATAGCCTGCTGCTTTACTAACGGCACATACCTCAGTCACAATCTGCAAGATATCTGCCGCATATTGCGGTGCTAATAACTGACCATTTTTGCAATGGTAAATTGCCGTTAACGGGTTTATTACCGCATTGATGAGTAATTTTTGCCATAAAAAGGGTTGGATGTCGCTGACAACTTGCACCGGGCCTAACGCTATTGCCATAGCATTACTTATGCTTGTTTTGTTGCCATCTGTTTTGTTAATTAATTCCTGCTGCGCGGCAGAGTTTATAGGCGCTAATACTGACTGGCCTTGGCCGGTATGCTGCAAGGCACTGGCAGACGTTTTAAGCGCCGCATGGGTAGTGGTTAAAAACCATAAACCTTGCGTTGGTAGCAATAGGGGTAAAACTTGCTCAATAATACCCATACCATTATGAGTTATGACTAATTGAGCATGACTGCTAAGCAGCGGTTGTAACTGATGCACCGCGGCAATGACATCATAACTTTTTACCGGTACTAACACATTTTGATAAGATGCAGTGACAGATCTTGCCGCAGAAAAGCAATATTGCTGTTGCTGGCCATTATGAGCGGTAAAGAGTAAATCGACCGGTTTAGCTTGGCGTAAGTGTAGGGCTACTTCCGCTCCCTGTTGCTGTAAATGAGTTGCGGCTAGTAAACCTATTGCGCCTTGGCCAACAATGGTCCAGGTTAAGCCTGACGGCGTGGTCGAATATAATGCCATAGTGCTCTACAGAGATAAAAACTGATTATGCCAACAATGTCGGCCAATAAATCCAGCCAATCACCGTTGCGACGAGTAAAGTAATGCTGGGCCAATTCTATGGCGGCACCATAACTACTTAAGAAAATAACCGCAGGTATCAACTTTAATTTAAAGCCTTTCCATAATAAACCGCTTAGCACCGCAAAAATAATAAAATGGGCGAGTTTATCTAAATGGGCTAGTCCGCCAGCCACTCGATAACCTTGTAGCTCGGCTAAAAAGCTTGCTGTTGCAACAGCAAAACCTAAGATGCAGAGGATGCGATAAAATTGTTGTGGCACAAAGGCTCCTATATAAGCTACCTATTTCAGCTTTCTGGTTCAGAACAAGCTCGGATTGTAGCAGTTTTGTGGTTATAATCGCTAGCAGACAAAAATGCTTAAGTTTAGGAGAGTTAGCATGCCATCATTTGATATTGTTTCTGAAGTCGATCAGCAAGAAGTTTTAAATGCAGTGGAAAACGCCAATCGCGAGTTAGCGACCCGTTTTGATTTCCGTGGCGTAACGGCAGAATTTACCCTCAAAGAAAAGCTGATCACTATGCAGGCAGAAGCTGAGTTTCAGCTACAACAAATGCTCGAAATATTTTTAGCCAAAGCAATTAAGCGCGGCTTAGATGTGCGCTCGTTTAAAGACGAGGATGTGGTGCATTCAGGTAAAACTTATAGTCAAAATTTAACCTTACAGCAGGGTATAGATGCGGCTATGGCAAAAAAGTTAGTCAAACTCATTAAAGATAATAAGTTAAAAGTACAAGCTTCAATTCAAGGTGAACAAGTACGAGTAACCGGTAAAAAGCGCGATGATCTACAAGATGCTATGGCCGTTGTGCGTGGTGCTGAATTAGAACAAGCTTTTCAGTTCAATAACTTCCGTGACTAATAGTTTATACGCTGATTTATTGTTTTTTTACATAAAGACGTCTAGAAGCCTATTGACGCTATAAATTGCTCAGGCTAAACTGCTCGCGGCTTCATCAGGAAGCCGCTTTTTCTGGTGCTGCAGTAAACTGCAGGTAAACGGGAATCTGGTGTGAATCCAGAGCTGCCCCCGCAACGGTAAACTACTGAATACTCTTAACAGCCACTGTCAAATGATGGGAAGGCAAGAGTAGGCGCAAGCAGGTTGTCAGCCCGGAGACCGGCCGAAAAATTCATTATATTGCAAAGGTGCGGTGGGCACACTTTTGGAGTTTTCATGTTTAAACCTGTTTTTGCGACTGCCATAGTTGCGTGTAGTAGCACTTTTATACCTTCTGTTATCGCTACTGAAATAGAACATATAAGTATTTATGCCAATCGAACGGCGACACCACAACAACAACTGTTAGCTAGCGTAACAATATTAGAGCGTGATGATATAGTTGCTCGCCAAGCTGGCGATTTACCTAATTTACTGGCGCAACTTGTTGGTATTAATTTATCGCGTGATGGTGGTCGTGGCCAAAATGCCAGTGTCTACATCCGCGGTGGTAATACCGGCCATAGCTTGGTGTTAATAGATGGGGTGCGTTTAGGGTCGGCTACATTAGGTTATAAAACCCTCTCCATGTTACCGCTTGAGTTAATAGAGCGGATAGAAGTTATCCGTGGCCCAAGAGCGGCTTTTTACGGCGCAGATGCGTTGTCCGGCATTATTGCCATTACCACTAGACGCAGCAACGGCGTTGAAATGAACGCTAATACCGGTAGTTATGGCCAAGTCGGTGCTGATGTTAGCGTTAGTCATGCTGTGGATGATTTAACATTACGCGCGACGGTTGGCCTAAGCAGAGCAGATGGCTTTAATGTCCAGCCAGATTTAGATGCCGATAAAGACGGTTATCAGCAAAAATTTGCTAAATTAGCTGCAGATTATCATACCGATTTTGGCTTGTGGCAGTTACAAGGCGATATTAGCTCTGGGCGTTATCAATTTGATACAGCTTGGAGTGATGAAGATCAGTCTGATACCTTAAATCGTAGTTATCTTCTGGGTTGGCAGCATCAAGTCGGTCAGTGGCAGCATCAATTACAGCTAAGCCGTAGTTTGGATGCTGATACTACTTTTGGTCCAAATTCACGCTCACCATTTATTACCGAGCGCGATGAATTTAACTATCAAGCCTTAACGCCGTTAAGCGACGCTTTCACGGTATTAGCGGGCGTTAACTGGTATCAAGAACAAGTGGGTCAATCTGCCACACCTTATGAGCAAACCAGTCGGATTAATCGGGCGCTTTTTACCGGCATTAATTATCAGCAGCACGGCGTGCAATTAGAGGCTGCTGCTCGGCGCGATGTGTTTGATAAATATGGTGGTGAAAACACTTGGCAACTCGCCGCCGGATACCATTTTACTGAGCAGTGGTTAGTGCGAGCAAGCCGGGCTACTGCATTTAAAATACCGTCATTTAATGCCTTATATTATCCAGGTTTTGCCAATCCAGATTTAAAGCCTGAGCAATCTTTAGCGGATGAATTAGCCGTGCGTTATAACACTGCGCAGTTGCAGTTAGAATTAAACTGGTTTAGCCGCGATATCACTAACCTTATTCAAGGTATCGAACAAGCTGAAAATGTCACACTAGCCAAAATTAGTGGCATAGAATTGAGTATCGCCAAGCAATGGCAGCAGTTTAATAGCGAAATATCTTACGCTTGGTTAGATACTGAAAATAGTACTACAGGTAATAAATTAGAACGTCGGCCAGAAAACACTTTAAATTGGCGCGGGAGTTATATGGCGACAAATTGGTCTGCTTTTGTGACTGCAGATTATCAAAGTTCAACCTATCAAGGCGCTTTTGCATCTGTCGCTAATGTACCCAGTTTTACCGTCTGGGGGCTTGGTGGTAGCTATCAGCTTAATACTAACTTAGTGTTGCGTAGCGCGGTGAATAACCTATTGGATAAGCAATACCAAACCAGTGCCGGTTATGCCACAGCTGGGGTTAATTTTACCCTAAGCCTTAGCTATTCACTTTGAGAGATAATATTAAGTGCTTAGTGTTGAGTGTTTAGTTAATTGAAATAACTGACTAAGGTGAATTATTAAGGTTCGGTTTTACCCTAAACTGACCATTGCAGCCCTGGACGGGCGGAACTGAGCCCCCAGGGATGGGTTTACGGCGTGTTAGTGTGGGTAAACCGAACCGGATCTACACTTAAGTTTTAAATGTTGGCTTTTGAGTGTTTAATGAAAGCTGAAAAGATAAAGCATTGAGGAACGGTTTTACTCTATACTAACCATTGCAGCCCTGGGCGGGCGTAAATGAGCCCCCAGGGATGGGTTTACGGCGTGTTAGTGTGGGTAAACCGTTCCGTATATACACTTAAATTCGGCTTTGAAATAATAGTTAAAAATTTAGCTTTTAAGTAATTCTGAATATTGTTGGCGAAACTTTGCCATTTTAGGCGCAATAATCACTTGGCAATAGCCTTGCTCTGGGTGTTGTTGAAAGTAATTTTGATGCTGTTTCTCAGCAGCGAAAAACTCGCTAGCTGGCGTTAAAGCCGTCACTATTGTTTTATTGAAAACCGCTTGTTCTGTTAAATTTTTAATTAGTTTTTCGGCTAGAGCTAATTGGCTAGGGCAATGATAAAAAATGACTGAGCGGTATTGAGTGCCTATATCATGACCTTGTCGATTGAGCTGGGTTGGATCATGCAAACTAAAAAACACTAGGCATAATTGTTCATAGCTAACAATACTCGGATCAAATACCACTTGCACCACTTCGGCATGACCACTTTGTCCAGAACACACAGCTTGATAATGAGCTAAATTAGCAGGGCCGCCCATATAGCCACTTAAGGCTTGCTTAACGCCATTCAGTTGGTTCATCGCAGCATCTAAACACCAAAAACAACCTGCACCAAAGGTGGCGGTTTGTAATGACATGACTTTCTCCAGAATTTAAACTTTTCAACGGCTATTTTACTATAGCTCATTGCATTGTCGCAGAACTTAACAAAAAGCGCCCTAATATAAATTAGGGCGCTTTTATCATGGAGCTAGTTAGTTAGGAATCGCTACCAAAGAGATTTATTATCTTTCGCTAACGACTTCATCTGCGGCATGTTCATCTTGATGCTGTTGCTCTAACTTTGCTAGCTCTTGCTCTAAGCGCTTAGGTGAGCCTGTATTACGGGCAAATGCCATATAAGTCACCGGTACTACATAGATAGTCATTAAAGTGGCTAACGTTACACCACAGAAAATAACCATACCTATAACCATTCGGCTTTCTGAGCCTGGGCCGCTGGCAACAATAAGCGGAATACTACTCATCGAGGTCGTAAAAGCTGTCATCACTATCGGTCGTAAGCGTTGGCTTGCTGCTTGTTTAATGGCTTGACTAAATTCAACACCAGCATCACGTAGTTGGTTAGCAAACTCAACAATTAAAATACCATTTTTTGCCACTAAACCAATCAGCATCACTAGGCCTATTTGACTGTATATATTCAGTGTCATGCCACTAAAATATAGGCCCGATAAGGCGCCGACTAAGCCCAGTGGTACGGTAATTAAGATCACCAATGGATGGATAAAGCTTTCAAACTGAGCTGCTAATACTAGGTAAGTAATAAGCAATGCCAGAATAAACACCATTAGCGTAGCATCACCACTTTCTTGAAACAGCAATGACTCGCCTTTGTAGTCAATACCTACCGTATCGTGAATTTCTGTTTTAACAACATCTTCAAGATACTCAAGCGCTTCACCTAGACTATAACCGGGGGCTAAACCACCACTTAAAGTAATCGCTCGCATACGGTTATAACGATTTAAGCTGGAAGATGTCGCTTCTTCTTTTAATGTCACTAAGTTGTCTAGCGAGATTAGCTGCCCAGATACAGTTGATCTTAAATACACATTAGAAATACTGCCAGGAGCTGAGAAATCATCATCTTTACCTTCGATAATAACGTCATACTCTTTACCGCGATCGAGGAAGGTGGTAACGCGACGCCCGCCTAACATGGCTTCTAAAGCGCGACCAATAGCACCAACCGAAATACCCAAGTCACCGGCACGTTCGGTATTAATTTCGACTAATACTTGTGGTACGGTTTCTTTATAATCGTGATCTAGCATTAAAATATTCGGGTTTTCGGCCGCTTTGTTAATAACTATATCTCGCCAACGGGCTAGTTCTTCATAGGTATTACCTTGCAACACTAAGCTAATAGGTCGACTGCCACCGCCGCCGCCACCTAAACCGCTGCGCATAAAGGTAAATGCACGAACATCGGGTAGCAGATTAATTTCTTGGCTAACTTCTGTCATCAGCTCTTGAGTTTTGCGCTTACCATTAGTCCAGTTTTCTGAACCAACGATGGCCACGCCACCGCTATTACCCCAGCCTGGCACGCGTAGCAATAAGCGATTAAACTCACCCTTTTCATAATAAGGCATTAAAATATCTTCAATTAAGCGCATATTACGGCTATTGCTGGTATAGCTTGCCCCTTCGGCAGGGCTCATCATCACAAAGAAGGTCCCGCGGTCTTCTGAGGGGGCTAATTCGCTAGGCAAAATTTTCACCAGTAAAAAGCTAGCAATAAAACATAACACTACCACTATCATCACTGGCCACTTAGTGGCGCAAACAACATCTAATTGGCGTTGATAAGCGGTTTCAAGCTTATTAAATCCCGCATGTAACCAAAGACCTAATTTGCTGTCGCGCTTTTTATGCGCCAATAACTTGCTGGATAACATGGGCGTAAGGGTTAAAGCTGCAACACTAGAGAAAGCCACCGCTGCAGCGATAGCGAGGGCAAATTCGGTAAACAGTTTACCTAACTGACCTTGCATAAAGATAAGGGGGACAAATACTGAAATCAGTACTAAGGTAGTGGCAATAACCGCAAAGCCAACTTCACGGGCACCGCGATAAGAGGCCAGTAATGGATGCTCACCGCGCTCAATGCGACGGTAAATATTCTCGAGTACAACAATGGAGTCATCTACTACTAAACCGATAGCCAAAACCATGGCTAATAAAGTTAATAAGTTTATTGAAAAATCCAGTGCATATAAAACGGTGACCGCGGATACTAGTGCGACAGGTACGGTAATCGCTGGGATAAAAGTGGCTCGAATATTACCTAAGAATAAGAAAATAACCAAAACCACTAACGCCATCGCAATAGCTAAAGTGTTATAAACCTCTTTAATTGACTCGGCTATAAATAGCGAAGAGTCATAACCAGGCTCTATGGTGGTACCATCGGGTAAAGAAGCTTTAATTCGCTCCATTTCAGCCCGTGCATTCCTAACTACCTCTAGTGTATTGGCTTTAGATTGCTTAATAATGCCGATACCCAGTAAGTTTTTGCCATCGCCGCGAAACTCACTTTCTATATCTTTGGCTGTCAGTATGACTTCTGCTACTTCACCTAACCGGACTAGATAATTGTTGTCACCGCGCTTAATAACTAAACGGCGAAAGTCTTGTTGGGTTTTATAAGTACGAACCACCCGCACGGTAAAGTCGCGTTCAGTCGACTTTATATTACCCGCAGGCAGTTCAACGTTTTCATTGCGTAGCACAGTCTCAATATCTTGTACTGTTACCCCGCGAGAGGCCATGGCGTCATGATCTAGCCAAACGCGCATGGCATAATCACGGGCACCGCCTAATTGTAAACGTGCCACACCATCGACCACCGAAAAACGCTCAACAATATATCTATCGGCATAATCGGTAAGTTCAAGTGAGGTCATATTTTCACTGTTTAATACAAACCAAGCAATGGTGCTTTCATCATCACCGGCTTTATAAACTTCAGGTGGGTTTGCTTGATCCGGCAAGTTATTTAAGGCTCGGGCTACGCGTTCTCGAACATCGTTAGCGGCAGCATCAATATCACGTTCAACATTAAATTCAATCGTGACGTTAGAGCGGCCATTACGGCTACTTGAAGTAATGTTTTTTATGCCTTCAACGCCGCTGATCCGATCTTCAATCAATTGCGTAATTTTAGATTCAATAATTTCTGCCGATGCACCAGGGTAATTTGTGCTAATACTGACAATAGGTGAATCAATATCAGGAAACTCACGCAGCGGTAACATGGTAAAGCAGACAATGCCAAATACAACTAACAATAAGTTGACGACAGTGGCAAAAACCGGCCGCTTAACTGAGGTATCAGATAGCCACATATTATGCTCCAACCCGATTTATGATACTGCCTTCGCGGAGCTTTTGAATGCCTTCAACGACAATCTCATCGCCATTGTTTAAGCCGGAAATAACTTCAACCCAGCCAGGAATACGTTGACCAATTTTGACTTCCCGGCGCGACACTTTATTGTCAGCATTAACTAAATATACAAACTGCTTATCTTGCTGAGGCACTAAGGCCTTTTCAGAAATTTGCATCACTTCACGCTGATCAAGTACCAACTGGACATTTAACAACATACCAGGACGTAAACGTAAATCACTATTATCAATTAAACCGTGCACGGTAACGGTACGGGTAACAGGATCTAAGCGGGTATCAATGGCACTGACTTTACCGGTAAAAGCAATATCGCCATAAGCCGCATTTTTAATGTTAAACGGCATGTTTAATTTAATCGCCGCTAAATAATGCTCGGCGACACTAAATTCGACTTTAAGCGTTTTTAAATCATCTAAAGTGGTAATAACAGAGCCACTATTTAAATAAGCGCCTTTGCTAACTTGGCGTAAACCTAAATAACCGTCAAAAGGCGCAGTGATGGTCATTTCGGCTAATTGCGCTTTAGCAATATCAAGTTGGGCGACACTGGTATTAACTCGGGTTTGTTGTTCATCAATTAAAGACTGAGCGGTGGCTTGGGTGCTGGCTAGATTTTTTAAACGGCCTAATTGACGTTTTTGATCAGACAAAATAGCTTCAAGCTCTGTCACACGAGCGCGCTCTTGAATATCATTTAAACGGGCTATCACCGCGCCTTTTTTTATCGCTTTACCTTCTTGTATATTGAGCTCAATAATAAAATCGCTGGTAGGCGAGGTCACTTTAATCGATTGGTTAGCAATTCCAGTGCCTAATGTTGAAACGCTTTTTATCATTGCGCTGGTGCTAACCGAGGCAGTGGTTACAGCGACAGGAAAGTCTCCACCTCGACGCTGATTATTTTGCGCAGAGGGATCCCAATATAAATAAGCAATAAACACTAATAGGCTAATTAATATCACCCAAATTAATCTAGAATGAACTCTTGTCACATAAACTCCGCAAAATCGTTTTAATAGTTATAATTTATTATCGAGCTTATTGTATGGAAAAAACACAACAAGTAATTTCCTGTTATCGCACTCGTAACGGTATTGGTCGTATCGTAAGGGCAGATGTAAGTATTAACCTTATTATTTATGTGAAAAATGTAAAAATAAAAGCGTCATTAATAATTAAATTAAATAAGTGGATATCTAAATGCAGCAACAACTTATTGACAGTCCTGCAAGTCAAGGCGGCGCTAAACTACTCCTTATCAGCAGTGTTTGTTTAATTTTTATTATCATCATTATACTATGGCAGCAACAGTTTGGTTTAATCGCCGCTCTAGCGATAATTATTGCAGGTATTGGTATTTTTGCCGGTTGGGCCAAATTAGCTGAGCCAGCTTACTTATTACAACTAGATGCTGAAGGTGTGCGTTACTTTCATCGCAAGGGCAGTTGGTTATTACCTTGGTCATGTTTTTTGTACAGTGGCGTGCCGGAATATAATAATAATGATTTAGCTTTTATTGGCTTTAAAGTCACTAATTACGACCAGTTTATGCAGCATTTACCGTTACGCTTAGCTGTGGCAATTATTACCGAGCAAAGGCCTTTGTATCTTGACGCGGTACGAAAAGGTTGTGAGACTGGGCAGTGCGGTACTGAAGCCTTATCTGAAGTAGATAACTTTGTTACTGCTCAACAAGTGTATAAGGGCATTAAAGCTGCTTTTGGCTGGCGGATGCGACGCTTAGCAGACAGCACCGGTTATGAGTTGTTTGTGCCAATTAGTTTAGCCAAAGCAGATGTGCAGAGCTTATGTCGACAAATTAATGCAGCGAGATTGCAATATGTAGCAGGTACACCAACCTAGACACTCAGGGGTGACTGTATCATAATGTTGGCGATAATGAATTTTTAGCGAGAATACAGATGAGCACTTATGAAAAGGCTTTTTTAACCAGTGGACGTAATACTTTAATACATAAAAATAAAAAACTAGATTTAATTGTTATTAATGAAGAAAGTGATCCGGTCGTTATTATTACTAGAAATGGTGTTAAGCAGTTTACTGATAAAGTGCCTGCCAACCGCGTCGAAGCAAAAGAACAGTATATGGAAGTTGTTGATATTTCTGGTGCAGAAGTATTTGGCGAGACTAAAATTTTATTATTTGTTCAAGCTATCAATAATAAAGAATATAAAATTGATTACAGTAAAGCGGGTACTGATTTATTTATCCGTATTCATCAAGATAGCTATATTTAGTCGCTAATTTAGCCCTGTTATTATTCAGGGCTTGCCTTCTTTGATTTAATTTGCTTCATTAGGGCAGGCTGTCAGGCTGTCATGCTGTAATCTAAAGTAGTGGAATTAAATGCAATTTATCGAGCACAATAAAACAATAAAAATACTCGTGCCAGTGACGCTTGAGGCGCTTAACGTTGATATGATTCAAAAAAATTTAGAGCAAGCTGGTTATGGACGCTGTCGTATCCAAGCAGAGCAGCTCACTAATTTGTTGCATGAATATCAAACATTACAACAAAAAATCAAGTCTAAGCTGAAGTCTGAAGCTAATTTAAGCTATGCCATTGCTGAAATGGTTGATGCTGAAATAAGCTTTGAAATTGCCGATGAGCAAATGCAAGCTTACGCTATTATTACTACAGCTTGGGGTGGTCAGTCTATATCCGCCAATAAGCTGGTTAAAGCCGCCCAAGCTAGTGGAATTGTTTATGGCTTTAGTAAAGAAAATATTATTAGACTCGTCACCCATGCTAGTAAAGCGGAACCAGGGGCAAAATTAAAACTACTAATAGCTAAAGGCCGAGCCGTTGAACACGGCTTAAATTCACGCTTTGAAGCCAAAATACCCAATATGGAAAGTAGACGGAATAAACCTATTATTCAGTCAGATGAGAAAGCAGATCTGCGTGACTTTGGTGAAATTCCTGCCGTAAATACTGGGGATGTTGTGATGCAGCGTCACCCGCCGACTCTGGGTATCGATGGTATAAGTGTTACAGGTACAGCCTTTCAAGCGGTACCAGGGCAAAATGTGGACTGGAATGTGGGCGAGGGCACTGAGATCAGTGCGAGTGATGCCAATCTATTAGTTGCAGCTCGAAGTGGTTTACCACGCGTTTTAGAGGCTGGCGCAACAGTTGATGAAGTGTTTACGGTCAAAAATGTTGATTTAACTACAGGGCATATTAAATTTAGAGGCTCGGTTATTATCAATGGTGACATTACCGAAGGCATGAAAGTAATAGCCGGTGGTAATATCTTTATTAAAGGCTTTGTTGAAGGTACGCTGATTGAAGCTGGTGGGGATATTAAAATTAATGGCTCCATTATAGGCCATCAAATTAATTTAGCTGACAGTACTTTTATTTATAGTACCGAGTTAAAAGCTACCGGCGATATTCAAGCCAATCTGGCACAATATGCCAAAATGAGTTGTGGCGGCAATTTATATATTAATAAACAAATGATGCATTGCTCGGTGAGTGCAGCGAAGGTGTATGCCGGTCCTGAAGCTAACCCCAACGGTAAAATTATTGGCGGTGATTTTGATGTGGATTATGCCATTTACACCGGTTGTTTAGGTGCCGCCTCTAGTAGTCATATTTTAATTAAACTCAATAGATTAATTGATCCTATTGCTGAGCAACAGCAAAGTTTACGCAGTAAAATTTCTGCAGCAAAAACTCAGATGCTGCAAAATAAAGAACAGTTAGAAACCCTTAAAAAGCTTAAAGGCAGTGAAAAAATAGATCAACGTTGTGCTGAGTTAGAGCAAGAGTTTAATGACCAGCGAGATGCTGCAATTGAGTTGATTGATCAGGTTAAAACCTTAGAGTTAGAGCGCAAAACTATTTTAGACCAAACTATTATTGTTGCCAAACAGCAATTGTTTGCGGCAGTAGAAGTGCATTTTGGTTCTGAAAAAATACGTACTCGCCGTGAATATGGGCCAAGTAAAATATTGCTAGTTGATGCCGCTGCGGTAGTTGAACCTTACTTTTAAGCTGGCTGCAATTATAAAGGGGTTGAGTGGTGTTTAAGCTGCGCTATATGGTAGTGATTTTGCTTTAAATTCACCTTAAGCTTTACTTGGTTGAATATTATGGATGAGTTGTGTTGAATCGTTTTTTTGCTGTACTACTATTTTTATTCTCTGCTAGTGGCTTAGCGGCTGAGTGCAATATGGCATTTGGCCATGGTATTTTAATCGCGCCTGATCATATTCGTATTTTGCAAAACAACCGCACCCATGTGCAGATCAATGCTGATCAACAACTGTTTATTCGGGGTGAATGGATAGCATTAGATGCTGAAGAAACCGCTTTGCTTCGTCAATATAGTCAAGGCTTACGCCGTTTTGTACCCGAGATTGTTAGTATCGCTGTTGATGGTGTAGAGCTGGGCTTATCCAGTATAGAAGCCATGTTTAGCGGTATTGGAAGTCAATCACAGCAAGCTGAGTGGCGAGCGTTGGTACGCGAAACCACTTTCCAATGGATGTCTCGATTTGTTCGCTCTAATGAGCACTTCTATTTAGCACCGCAAAGTCTTAACGAGCTAGATTATTTTTTACATGGCGAGCTTAAGCCTCAACTCGATAACTTGGCCAGACGCACGGTAGGTGCGGTATGGGGAGCATTGCGAGATGCCTTGCGCCATTCAGATAGTAACTTTGAGCGTAGCGAAAACCAAGACTGGCAATCAGTGGGCGATATGGTTGATAAACTTAGTTTAAGTTTAGATGAAAAAGCGGTGGAGTTAGAGCAGAAAACCGCCTTGTTTTGCCAGCGGATGCAAGAAATTGAAAAGATTGAACAAATGCTGCAGCAAAGATTACCCGAACTGCAGCATTATGATGTGGTTAAGCTTAAAGATTAAACTGTTAGCCAAGCAAAAATAACGTTCCTAAACCTAAAAATGTACAAAAACCAATAACGTCGGTAACCGTGGTTAAAATAACTGATCCAGAAAGCGCAGGGTCAATATTAAATTTCTTTAACCAAATTGGGATCATGACGCCAGAAATTGCCGCAACAATAATATTGATGACTATGGCTAAACCAATAATGCCGCCTATTACCCAATCACCAAACCAAAAATAAGTGACTACAGCGATAACTAAAGCCCATAAAATACCATTTAGCGTACCCACACCTAGCTCTTTACGTAGTAAGGCCATATAAGTGCTAGGGGTTATTTGCTCCATGGCTAAGCCACGAATAATTAAGGTTAACGTTTGGCTGCCTGCAATGCCGCCCATACTAGCAACAACCGGCATTAATACCGCTAAGGCAACGACTTGGTTTAATGTGGCTTCGAATAAGCCAATAGTCCATGCTGCAAGAAACGCAGTTAGTAAATTAATACCTAACCAAAGCGCACGCCGTTTTGCGCTGGCTATAACTGGTGAAAATAAATCTTCATCTTCGTCTAAACCGGCAGTAAGCATAAACTGATTTTCTAGGTTACGCCGGACAATATCAAAGGCACGACTAATAGATAGTCGGCCTAATAATTTGTGATTCTCATCTACCACCGCTAAAGCATTATAACCTGAGCGAGAAACCATATCGGAGGCTTGATCTAGCGCAACTTCGCCTTCAATCCAAGGTGCGTCTTGATCTATAATATTTTCAATGGCTTGAAAATCGGTTAAGCCTAATAACTGAGTGGCATGGACTAATCCGACATAGCAACCATTACGATCAACCACAAAGAGTGCTTCGTGATATTCGGTATCTGCCGCGAGTTCGCGAAATAAACGCAGTGCATCGCGTACTTTGGCATTCTTATTAATAATTAACATATTATGATCAGCGAAACGACCACATTGCTCATCATCATAAGTTAGGGCGGTATCTAACCAACGACGTTGGCTAACATCTAGCCTTGAACAGGCATAATCATAAATTGCTGGAGGAAGTTCGTCTAATAGTTCTATTAAATCATCAACGTCCATCTCTTCAACTAAGGTTTTTAGTTGTTGCTCTGTTAATTGCTTAAAGACGTTGGCCCGCGCATCCACCCGCATGTAAGTTAAAGCCGCTATTTGCTCTTCCGGCGGTAAACTTAGCCAAGCGCTAACACGCTGCTCTAACGGCATGGCCTCTAAAGCAATGGCGACTTCTTCTGGTTCTAATTGACTTAATTTATCAGTAAGTTGGATAGCATCTTCTAAATTAAAGCTATCTCTTACAATTTCATCAATATCAAGTTGTTGGCTATCAGCCATATAGGATTCCCTAATTTTATTCGCTATTTTAACCTTACCACCAACCGCGATACTTAAACCAAGCTAAGCCAAAGATGCCACCGACAGCCATGGCAGAGATAGCGATATAGTAGCCATTGGTCATTGCTAGCTCTGGCATATTAACAAAGTTCATACCGTAAATGCCGGCAATAAAAGTTAACGGAATAAAAATGGTACTGACAATAGTAAGCACCTTCATTCGCTCGTTAATTTGGTGCGAGGTGGTCGATAAATAGCTGTCGACTAAATCACTAAGTTGATCGTAATACATATCTGTCATGCTGTGAGAACGTTCAATCTTTTCATAAAAGTCACGAAGCTCAATAGTATCAAAATGGGCTAATAAGGGGCTTTGCTGCTCATCAAACGCCTCAGCAAAAATATCTTTTTGATAGGCTAAGTTACGGTTTATTTTCCGCAAAACCGAGCGGTAACGCATAATTAACGCCATTAAATCATCATTACCGCGTTGTAACATGGCATCTTCTAAATCACTGATCTCATCTTCAAACGCAATCAACTTTTCTAAGTAACTGCTAGAGGTTACTAAAATAATTTGTTTAATCCATTCGCTAATATTAGCTGTTTTAGCCTGCTCAATCTTAGGTTTTAATTGCTCAAGTAAGCTGGAGTTATGGCTGGTTATTTTACTGATTAACACCTGCCGTGAATATAACAAGTTAATTTGGGCACTCGCCGTGTATTCACTGAAGTCAATATCGGCATAACCGCGTAATACTAATAAGGTAAAATCAGTTTGTCCTTCGCATTTTGGCGGATGGCGTTCTCTAATAAAATCTTCAACTAAATTATCTAAAATACCAAAGCGCTGTAATACCATTTGTTGCTCTTCTACAGTGGCATTATTTAAATCTATCCATAAACGAGCATCAGCAGGTACTTGTTTCGGTAATTGCGTAATATCACCGTGCTGCCAGCGTGCGGTTTCAGGTTCAAAATAACTTAGCTGAATCATATAAATCTCCGTTAATAATCCACACAGCATAAACCGAACAATTCTATCGGTGCAAATTAGCTGCTGTATTGCTGTTTTATTCAACAAAATAGGGGTTAAAACGCTAAGTTTAGCTAAAAAATCACATTTTCTGCCATTACATTATGTATAATGAGAATCATTCCTCTTTACTATTTGGTGAGTATTTGTATGAAAAGAATGTTGGTTGCTTTAATAATGGTGCTGTTTGCCATGCCGCTACAGGCTTCAGATAAATTAATTCAGTTGATTGAATACATTGGCGCAGATTATAAAAATGCAGTCGAGCAAGGCCAAGTCATTAATAAGGCTGAATACGGCGAAATGATTGAATTTGCCAGTTTAATTCCGGCTCAGTTAGCTGGAACCGATTCTGAATTAACCCAACAGGCTGAGCAACTACAACAACTGATTTCTGACAAAGCTGATACCACAGAGATTAAGCAACTGACGGCAAAAATGCGCCATTCCATTATTGCTACTATGCCGACAATACCTTTGCCAACAACAGTACCAAACTTACAACGAGGCCAAGCATTATATCAAACTCACTGTGCGGCCTGTCATGGTGCAACGGCTAGTGGTGATGGTCCTGCTGCGAAGGGATTGGATCCAGCACCGACCAATTTCCATGAATTTGATCGTTATGAATCCCGCAGTGTATTTGGTCTTTTTAATACCATAACATTAGGCGTTGAAGACACGGCGATGACTTCATTTCGCTATTTAGATGAGCAAAGTCGCTGGGATCTGGCTTTTTATGTGGGTGCCATCGCTAGTGAGCAAGTTGATTTAGCCAATACACCCGATAGTTTAATTGACGTCAAAAATATTTCGATGTTATTAACCTCCACCTCGCAAGATTTAAAACAGCAATATGCCCAGCAAGGTGAAGCGCTAATGGCTGTGTTTCGCCAACAGCCTGAGCGTTTCTTTTTAGCTAATACAGCTAATCCACTCCAGGTTGCTAAAGATACTTTGGCCTTGGTTATTCCTCAGTTAGAGCAGCAACACTATAGCCAAGCTTATAATTTAGCGGTTGCAGCGTATTTAGATGGCTTTGAGTTAATTGAAAATAATTTATCCGCTGTCGATGCAGCTTTAAAAGATCAAATAGAAACCAGAATGCTGGGTTTACGGCAAAATATTCAGCAACAAGCCGCATTAAGTGAATTAACGGCTGAAATACAGTCAATTCAACAATTATTATCTCAAGCTGAGCAGGCATTAAATAATAGTAATTTAGCCTCAGGTAATGTGTTTCTATTAGCCTTACTTATTTTATTACGTGAAGGCTTAGAGGCGTTATTAGTGGTAGCGGCAATTTATACAGTGGCGGTTAAAACAGAACAGCCACGCCTAAAACGCTCTGTACATTATGGTTGGATAAGCGCAATCGCTTTAGGTGCTGTTACTTGGTTTGTGGCCAGTTACGTGATTACTATATCGGGTGCCTCACGGGAAATGACGGAAGGGTACACAGCATTAATTGCTGCCGGTATATTATTTTATATGGGCTTTTGGATGCATAGTAAAACCTCTGCAGTGCAATGGCAGCAATTTATTAATGGCCAAGTCAGTAAAGCATTAAAATCGGGTGCGTATTTAGGGTTAGCAGCGGTGGTGTTTTTAGCCGTATATCGAGAGATTTTTGAGACCATACTGTTTTATCAGTCACTATGGTTACAAGGCGGTGCAGCCCACCATATGAGCTTTAGTTTAGGTATTTTGGCTGCGTTAGCCTTATTAGCAATCTTAGGTGTGGCCCTGTTTAAGTTTGCTTTAAAGTTACCGTTAAAAGCCTTCTTTGGTTCGACAGCGTTGTTAATGATAGTGTTAGCTTTTGTTATGATAGGCAAGGGTGTTACGGCATTACAAGAAGCGGGTGTAATCGCTATTAATCAATTAAATGCGCCAACTATAAGCTGGTTAGGTATATTCCCAACTGCGCAGAGCTTAGCGGCTCAGGCCCTAGTTGTCGTTTTGGCGGTTATTTTACTTTTGCGTCAGCGCCAGAAGAAAGCGATAGCATCATAAGCACTGAAAAAAAACCAGCAAACAAAGTGTTTGCTGGTTTAATTTAATGATATAGCGTCATTGTTTAATTTTATTGCTTAATTTTAAACTCACCCACAACCGTATTAAGCCCTTTTGCGGCATTACTTAGGGTTGCCGCTTCTTTAGCTAGCTCTTTTGCATGGACGGCAGAGCGACTCATTAACTCCGTAATGGCCATCAAGTTATGGTTGATATCTTCTGTTGTTACCGTTTGTTGGCCTGTCGCGTCAGCAATTTGGCTATTTTGTTGTTTTACATTATTTATCGCTGCACTGATATCGGCGAGGGCAGTTTGCATAGTTTGGGCGCGCTCAGTACTAGTTTGTGTTTGAGCTCGTCCTTTTTGCATACTGCTTTCTGCTTCGCGAGCAATGAGTTGCAGCTTTTCTACCATATTACGAATATCTTTAGTGCTTTCTTGAGTGCGAGCTGCTAATGAGCGGACCTCATCTGCTACTACTGCAAAGCCTCGGCCTTGTTCGCCAGCTCTGGCGGCTTCTATTGCAGCGTTTAGTGCCAACAAGTTTGTTTGTTCAGCTATACCTTTAATAACATCAACCACAGTACCGATACTTTCAGACTCTTTAGCTAAGCCCACCACAACAGAAACAGCTTGTGCCATATGCTCAGCCAGTTGCTGCATATCATTTAATGCCGCAACGGACAGCTGTTGACCATGTAGCGCATGTTGTTCAGCTTCATTAGCCGCACTACTAGCGTGATCAGCATTATTACTAATTTCTTGGGTTGTCGCGGTCATTTCATGCACTGCTGAAGACACATTTTCTAACTGAACATTACCTTGCTGAATTTCATGATTGGTTTGTTCGGTAACACTAGACAGCATTTTGCTACTGTTATTTACCGAGTTAGCTTGCTCAGAGGTTTGCAATAACAATAGGCGTAGCTTAGCAATAAACTGATTAAAATGGTTGGCAAGTGCACCGACTTCATCTTGACTGTCAATATTTATTTCTCGGGTTAAATCACCATTACCACTGGCGATATCACGCATACTATTAATAAGTTGTTGTAATGGCGATGTGATCATTCGGGTCATTAACCAGACTACAGCAAGAATAATCGCCAGGATTAATAGGGTTAAAAAAATGGCCCAATTAGTCGCGCTTTGCACCGGGCCATCAATTAATTCGACCGGTACTAATAATGCTACTAGCCATTCCATTTTTGGAAAATCTAAGCTAACCGGTTGGCTGTATGCGTAATAGGTTTTGCCTTGTAAATGCACTTCAATTCGTTGTGCTTTGTTCTCTTTAGCGGCTGCGGCAAGCTCGGTAAAACCTTGGTTATTGGTATCTAAGTCATCAAATTTTGCTAAAGGATCGTTGGGTAGGTATTTAATACCGGCTTGAGATGAAAAGTGAACAATATTACCCTTATCATCTAATAGTACCGGTAAGCCTTGACCTTGATAGCGAATAGCCTCAATCTTGTCGCCGACTTTATTAATATGTAAATCGATACCGCCTACGCCTAACAATTTACCCTCTGCTGTATAAACTGGACCTTGCACTACTGCCGAAATAATACCTGTAGTCAAATCTGCTGAGGGTGAATTTACAAAGTAACGATTTTGCTGCAAGCTTTGCTGATACCAAGGCCGTTTGGTGGCAAAGTAGCCTTTTCTGTTATCGCCAGCATCAGGACCTGTTGTATCAACCCCTGTGCGATCATTCTCGCGAAAATACTCACCGGTACGATCTAAAGCAAAAAATGCCGATAAAATATTTTCATCACGCTGGCTAACATTAATAAAACTGTTGTTGATGGCTGCATATCCTGCAATCTGGCTTAAATCAGTGCCCCGGTTAGGATATTGCTGATACCAATTGATAAAGTGCGGGCTTTCTAAAAACGTCCGCGTCACTTGGCCATATTGAGCAAAGAAGCTGCTTACATTTAAGGCCTCTTGTTGCACTAAAGAGGCAACATCGCTATTAACCTGTTGTTGGGTAATGTTTTTTAAATGATTGACCACTAAAATTGAGGTTAGTAATAATAATACGGCGACGGCACTACCAATACTAATTAATAGTTTTTGTCTTATTGTTGTTAATTTTAAAAAGCCCATAACATCTTCCCAGAGTTTTTAACGCTACTATAACTATCTATAGCGTTCTAATTATTATTTTGTATCTTTAAGAAGCTGTAATACGTTAACGCTTAATGATGGAATGTTAAAGCACAATAATTAAATATTATTTTTAGATGACGACAGCCTAAGTACTGTAATCGAAGTACAGTAAAGCTAATACTTAGGCTGTCGGGTAAATCATTGAATAACCGATTTAGATTGCAGTTGTTTTATGCGCAATATACTCATCAACAAGTTGCTCTAATACATCTAATGGCACAGCACCATTTTTTAGAATGACATCATGAAATTCGCGGATATCAAACTTATCGGCTAAGGCTGTTTTAGTTTTTTCGCGGAGCTCAAGCATTTTAATCATGCCTATTTTATAAGCTGTGGCTTGAGAAGGCATTACGATATAGCGTTCAATAGCTTTGGTTGAATCTGTTACCGAGTTAGGGGTGTTTTCTACTAAATAATCAATCGCTTGCTGGCGTGTCCATTTTTTACTATGAATACCGGTATCGACCACTAGGCGACAAGCGCGCCATAGCTCCATGGCTAAGCGGCCAAAGTCTGAATATGGGTTTTGGTATAACCCAATCTCTTTGGGCAATTGTTCAGTATATAAGCCCCAGCCTTCAATGTAGGCTGTGTAACCACCAAAGCGGCGGAATTTAGGCATGTTTTCTAATTCTTGATTAATAGCCAATTGCATATGGTGACCGGGTATACCTTCATGATAGGCCAAGGCTTCTAATTGGTATGTTGGCATATCCCGCATGTTGTACAAATTGGCGTAGTAGGTGCCAGGGCGAGTACCATCCATAGAGGGCTGCTGATAAAACGCTTTACCCGCAGATTTTTCACGGAAGGGTTCAACGGCTTTAACAATTAAATCGGCTTTAGGCTTAACTAAAAATAAGCTATCCAAACGGCCTTTCATATCTTCAATAACCCGACTCGCTTCGGCTAAGTAATCAGCTCGGCCTTGATCGCTGTCAGGATAGTAATATTGGCTATCTTCGCGCAAATGAACGAAAAATTGCTGTAAATTACCAGAAAAGTTAACTTGTTGTTTAATTTGGCGCATTTCTGTGTGGATGCGCGCGACTTCATCTAAACCTAATTGATGGATCTGCTCAGAGGTTAAGTCAGTGGTTGTGGTCCGGTTTAAGGCATGTTGATAAAACTCGGCACCTTGTTTTAAGCGCCAAACACCGTCATCGGTGCCTGCTTGTTGCTCTAGGGTCTGCAAATAACTAATTAAACCGCTGTAGGCAGGTTTAACACTGCCAATTAATGCTACTTTTGCTTGATCGATCAGCAGTTTTTTCGCCTGTTCCGTTATCTCAAGTTTATGTACTTTTTTACTAAAGTCGGCTAATAAAGTACTGTCGTTACTGGTATCAAAGGGAGCGCCGGTAATGATGTTTTTACTCGCTGATATAGCATGCGGAAATACAAATTTTGGTGCAATGATGCCTTGTTCTGCACGCTGCTCTAGTTGCTGCTGTAATTGCTTAAATAACTGAGGTACAGCGTTTAATCTTGCGATATAGGCTGCAGCATCACTTTCGTTATCAATCATATGCTGGTTTATTAATAACGAAGGCACTTGGGTATGGACGCCAAACATCTGATTAACCGGGTAGCTATATAAATGCCACTTAGCATCGTCCAGACTTTGCTGTAAATTTTGCTGCATTAATAGGTAGCTGATTCGCGTTGCGTCATCTAGTTTAGTGCTATCAATGTTGTTTAAACGGGCTAATTGATCGCGCTGTAGCATTAAGCCAGCTTGGTAATGCTCTTCTGATAAATTTTGCCATTTATCATAGTCATCTTTAATACCAAGACGGGTTAAACGAGCCGGATTACGTCGCACCGACTCCATAAAGATTTGTTCAAACAGGGTATTGGCTTTTTCAGATTCAGACACGGTAGTATCACTAGTAATAGCGCTACTATTTGCAGAATTATTCGCGGTAGAATTTGTCGGGTCAACTGTTTTTGGACCACAGCCTGCTAATAACGCTAAACTGATCGCCATTGGCAGTAACGCCACTTTTGTTGCTGTAAATTTTATCATCTGGTACCTGCGCTATGAATAAAGAACAATGTATTAAGTTATCACTTTATTCTACGCAGTTAAAACACGATGAAAAGGCGACCTATCGCAGTAGGCTAGATAAACAACGTGAGTAAGTCATTTAAATACCGACTGCCTTTGTCAGTAACTTGCCAATGCTGTTCGGTTTCAATTAATAACTCTTGGTTTATTGCGCTAGCGATAGCGGGTTCAATATAACTAATAGGCAGTCCGGTATAAGCTATAAAGTCATCTTTAGGGCAGGGCTCTATTAGCCGAAAACGATTCATAAAAAATTCAAAAGGCCGATCTTCAGGTTCGACTTGCTCGCGGCTATCTACATAGCCTCGAGTCATATCCATATAACCTTTAGGGTGCTTAATTTTAACCGTGCGTAAAATGCTATTGCGTGACGGTAGGGTAATTTTGCCATGCGCACCACAACCAATCCCCAAATAATCACCATAGCGCCAATAGTTTAGGTTATGTTGGCATTGAAAGCCGGGTTGGCAGTAAGCTGATATTTCATATTGCTGATAGCCATGTTGTTGCAACAACTCTAAGCCTTGTTGTTGAATATCCCATAAGGTGTCATCAGCGGGTAAAAGTGGCGGTTTAGAGGCAAAAGCGGTATTGGGCTCAATAGTCAGTTGATACCAGGATAAATGAGGTGGTGCTAGGGTAATAGCTTGTTGTAAATCAGCTAAGGCAGCTGTGACATCTTGATCCGGTAAACCATGCATTAAATCTAGATTAAAGCTGTTTAAAGGCAGTTTTTGCGCCAGTTCAGCAGCATGGATAGCTTCTTGACTATCGTGAATACGGCCTAAGGCTTTTAATTGAGCAGTTTGAAAGCTTTGTACACCAATAGAAAAGCGATTAACGCCTGCAGTAACATAGCCAGCGAAACGAGCCGCTTCAACGGTGCCTGGATTGGCCTCCATGGTCACTTCCATAGTGTCTGCACAAGTAAGCCGTTGTTTAACACCGGTTAAAATTCGTGCTATGCCTTCGGCGCTAAACACACTGGGGGTACCGCCACCGATGAAAATACTGGTTAACGTACGGCCAGCCACTAAGGATAAATCTTGATCTAAATCAGCTAGCAAATGAGAGATATATTCTTGTTCGGGAATGCCTTTTTTAACAGCATGAGAATTAAAATCGCAATACGGACATTTTTGGATGCACCACGGAATGTGAATATAAAGCGCCAGAGGCGGTAACTGCAGACTCAAAAATAGATCCTTTTTATTAATAAAATTACACTAAACACTGGACTGGCCCAAAAATAGGAGAGACTCAACACTCAACACTCAACACTCAACATTCAAGTGTATATACGGATCGGTTTAGCCACACTAACACGCCGTAAACCCATCCCTGGGGGCTCATTTCCGCCCGTCCAGGGCTGCAATGGTTAGTTTAGGCTAAAACCGTTTCTCAATAATTTATCTTATTCAGTCCACACTAAAAACTAAAAACTAAAAACTAAAAACTCAACACTTAAGTATATATAAGGATCGGTTTAACCACACTAACACGCCGTAAACCCATCCCTGGGGGCTCATTTCCGCCCGTCCGGGGCTTCAATGGTTAGTTTAGGCTAAAACCGTTCCTCATTAATTTATCTTATTCAGCCCACACTAAAAACTTAAGTATATATAAGGATCGGTTTAGCCAGACTAACACGCCGTAAACCCATCCCTGGGGGCTCATTTCCGCCCGTCCGGGGCTGCAATGGTTAGTTTAGGCTAAAACCGTTCTTCAACTATTTATCTTAGTCGGTCGACACTAAACACTAAACACTTAACGTAGCAGCTGAAGCAAAGTCTTTAAGGCTTGGCCGCGATGGCTTAATTGTTGTTTTTGCTCTGGTTTTAGCTGAGCTGCACTGCAGTTTTCGTTGCTTAACCAAAAAACAGGATCATAGCCAAAACCATGCTCACCTTGAGCACTTGTAGCGATTTCACCGCGCCAAATGCCGTGACATATTAGCGGGGTCGGATCTTCAGCATGACGCATATAGACTAAAACACAGTGAAATTGTGCACTACGCTGAGCAACAGGTACCGACTGCATATTTGCTAATAACCTGTCGATATTGAGTTTGTCAGTCGCGCCTTCACCGGCATAGCGAGCTGAGTAAATACCCGGTGCGCCACCTAAGGCATCTACCGCTAATCCAGAATCATCGGCAATGGCAGGAAGGCCTGAAGACAAAGCGGCATGACGGGCTTTAATAATAGCATTTTCAACAAAAGTTAAACCCGTTTCCTCGGCGTCACTTACGCCAAGATCGGTTTGCGGGATAATTTCAATATTACGCCCAGCTAACATTTTTGAAAGCTCGGCAACTTTGCCTTTATTACTGGTGGCTAGTACGATTTTTTGCATTAATAAACGGTCCGTTTACGGCCTTAGTCGACATAAAATGTTTGTTTGAATTTTAATTGTTGCAAGCTGTCTTTTTGCGCTAATGTTAACGTAAAATCAAAGCGTTGTTGATCTCTAAACGGCAATTGGGCTAAGTAATATACGGCTTTACCTTCAACCACTTCAGTAAATTCTAAAGCAATTTGTCGGCCCTGAATATCTTTGGCGATACCGCTAATATTTATCTTTTGCGCTTGCTGAGATTGCGTGTCTAGCACTGAGATATTGATTACGGCATTATACTTACTTCGCTGGATCCGATATTGCTGGGCAATCTCGGGGGTTAATAACGGGGCAGGAAAGGCAATATAGTGCACATCCCAATCACCAAGCTGTTGTTTTTGATCAGCTATAACTTGACCACTGGCAGTAAATAATATTGCGAGCATTACACCTAATAACAATTTCATGATCTGACCTTTTTATTTTGGCTTAGTAACTTACTATTATAGTGGAAGCAGATAAAATTATCTGGTAGTTAATAGCTGTTCTATCAAGCTAGGGAAAGTTTTTGGAGCCGTAATAAGTACTACCTTATGTCGACTTAATTGCCCTTTTTCAAGTACAACATCTGATTTGGCGACTTTAAAGCTTTTGGCTAAGAACTTGAGTAAATGTTGATTAGCCTTACCATCAATAGGTGGTGCAGTAATGGCAACTTTAATGGCGTCATTATAAAGGCCAACCCATTCATCACGGCTAGACTTAGGCTGTAAATACAGCCTAAGTCTAATATTGTTTTGCTCACGTTTAGCTGGCATTAAAAGCCGCGGAATAAATCACTAAGTAATACATTTAAAAACTGTAAACCAATTAATACCACTAGTACTGATAAATCTAAGCCACCCATAGGCGGTAAGATACGACGGATTGGCCGTAATAATGGTTCGGTTAATTGATGCATAACTTGTTCAATCGGGTTATTACCTTGGCTAAACCAGCTTAATAACGCTCGGATCACCAAAATCCAAAACAGCAATGAAAACGCTTCTTTGACCACGACCATCAGCGCCCACAGTAAACTGTCGGGTAAAACAACACCTTTAATGATAACAAATTGCAGTAATAACAATTTAACTAAAGCCACCAGGTAGGCTAACAACAGCGTTGCAGTATCTATGCTACCAATACTCGGAATGATGCGTCGTAGTGGCAGCACAATAGGGTTAGTGGCTTTGACTACAAATTGGCTAAAAGGATTATAGAAATCTGCTCGTGCTAATTGCAGCCAAAAGCGCAGAATAACCACCATTAAAAACAGATTAAATACGGTGTTAATTAAAAATTGTAACGCTTGCATGAACGGCTCCCAAAAGCACTATTGCAGATAAAATATATGGCAAGTCAAACCTATTTAGCTTAAAACTAGGCGCTATTAAAAACTCTGAGCCATTTCTTTGGCACGGTTTATTGCAGCATACATGGCGTCTGAGACCATTTTTTCAAGCCCTTGATTAGCAAAAGTTGTTACTGCCTCATGGGTGGTACCGCCCTTAGAGGTCACTTGAGCCCGTAAATCAGCAAAGCTATGCTCACTGTCTAACGCCATAGTCGCTGCGCCCAAAGCCGTTTGTGCGACCATTTTTTTTGCTTCTGCGGCATCAAAACCCAGTTCTTCAGCCACTTGCTGCATAGCTTGCATAAAAAAGAAAAAGTAAGCAGGCGAGCTACCCGTAACGGCAATAACATGGTCAATTTTAGCTTCAGCATCTAACCAAACATTTAAACCTGTGCCACTGAACATATGATCAACAAAAGATTTTTCATAGTTTGAACAATCAGTTGCATATAAACCAGTTACACCCAAGCTAACCAGTGAAGGTGTATTTGGCATGCTACGAACAATGCGCACGTTACCTAACCAGTCTTTATAACGACTCACTGGAATACCCGCAGCGATAGTAACAAAAAGCTTATCCGCAATTTCTGGTACGGCTGTAATTAAAGTTTCGCATAACTGTTGCATCATTTGTGGCTTAACCGCTAATACGATAATGTCGGCTTGTTGTACGGCACTAATATTATCTAAAGTAGTTTGAATAGCGTAATCGTCGGCTAAGGCGGTTAATTTGGGTTGGCTGCGGTTGGCAGCAATAATATTGTTACTTGGATAGCCGTTATTAACCATAGCGGCAATAATACAGCGTGCCATGTTACCTGCACCAATAAAAGCGACGGTATTGTCATTCATATTTGATTTCATTCCTCGTTTGGTCCCTTGTTATAAGCCCGTTCACCAAAAATAACTGTGCCTAATCGTATCATAGTTGCGCCATTTTTCAGAGCTAATGGCCAGTCATTCGACATGCCCATCGAAAGCTCTGTGGCATCGGGATAATGCTGTTGTAATTGCAATGATAATTGCTGCATAGCTTTAAAGCTGGATTCATCGTTTATACCCGCTGCAGGGATAGCCATTAAGCCTTTTAAGGCTAATTGCGGTAGGGCAGCTATTTGGCCTGCTAGTTCCAACATCATCTGGGGCGCTATACCGGCTTTACTGGCTTCTTGGCTAATATTAATTTGGATTAACACTTTAAGTTTACCTAAAGCAACGGGGCGTTGCTGAGCTAAGCGTTTGGCAATTTTAAAGCGGTCGATACTGTGAACCCACTGCGCACTCTGTGCGACTAAGTTGGTTTTATTTGACTGTAATGGACCAATAAAGTGCCATTCAATGTCTGTTTTATCGGCCAACAACAGCTGTTTTTCTACTAATTCTTGCGGATAGTTTTCAGCAAATTTACGCTGACCTGCAGCATAGGCGCTGAGAATATCCGTCGCAGGTTTAGTTTTACTAACGGCAATTAATTGTACGTTATTGTTACTAAGTTTAAATTGTTGACACTTTTGCGTAAGGTTCTGATAGGCGAGGCGAAGTTGTTCTGCTATGTTATTCATAAAATTGGCATCTTGGAGTATAAATTGTCATGGATATTACCGAATTATTAGCCTTTAGTGTGCAACATAAAGCGTCAGATTTACACCTTTCTTCTGGTGTGCCACCTTTAATACGTGTGGATGGCGATGTTAGAAAGTTAAATATTCCGCCTTTAAGCCATAAAGAAGTGCATGCGCTAATTTATGAAATTATGACCGATAAACAGCGCAAAGAATACGAAGAAAACCTCGAGTCTGACTTTTCTTTTGAAGTACCTAACTTAGCCCGTTTTCGAGTCAATGCGTTTGTGCAAAATCGCGGTGCTGCGGCAGTATTTCGTACCATCCCAAGCGAAGTATTAACCTTAGATGATTTAGGTGCGCCAGATATATTCAAAACCATTGCCGAAAACCCACGCGGTTTAGTGCTAGTAACTGGCCCAACCGGTTCGGGTAAGTCTACTACTTTAGCGGCCATGATCGATTACATTAATAATATGCGCCATGATCATATTCTTACTATAGAAGATCCGATTGAATTTGTGCATAGCAATAAACAAAGCTTAATTAACCAGCGTGAAGTACATCGCGATACGCATAGCTTTAGTAATGCCTTACGCTCTGCCTTACGTGAAGATCCTGATGTCATTCTAGTAGGTGAATTACGCGACTTAGAAACCATTCGTTTAGCTATGACAGCAGCAGAAACCGGCCATTTAGTGTTTGGCACCTTGCACACCACTTCAGCACCAAAAACCATTGACCGTATCATTGACGTTTTTCCGGGGGAAGAAAAAGCCATGGTTCGCTCTATGCTATCAGAATCGTTACGAGCGGTTATTTCGCAAAACTTACTGAAAAAAGTCGGTGGAGGTCGTATAGCAGCGCATGAAATCATGGTTGGATTACCGGCGATACGTAACTTAATTCGTGAGGATAAAATTGCTCAAATGTATTCTGTTATTCAAACCGGAGCCGCTCATGGTATGCAAACTATGGATCAATGTTTATTAAATTTAGTTAACCGCGGTTTAGTTTCACAAAAAGATGCGGCAACTAAAGCACAGGATAAAAATACCTTTGGCTCTATGGGCAGGATGTAATTGATGATGGAATTAACCGATTATCTAGACAAAATGGTCGTCTTGAAAGCGTCAGATTTATTTGTTACTGCAGGTATGCCGGTAGCAGCAAAAATAAATGGCGAGCTGACACCGATTGATGAAACCCCTCTGACGGATGCGGGTTCGTTAACTATAGTGTTAGCGTCAATGAATGATAAGCAACAGCAAGAATTTATGAGCACTAAAGAGTGCAACTTTGCTATTGCTAATGAATCAGGCCGGTTTCGGGTATCGGCATTTTGGCAGCGTGACTGTGCTGGCATGGTGGTGCGACGCATTATCACCCGTATTCCAGAGGTAGATGAACTAGGCTTACCACCGATAATGAAAGAAATTATCATGTCTAAACGCGGCCTAGTGTTATTTGTTGGTGGTACAGGTACTGGTAAGTCAACGTCTTTGGCGGCTTTATTGGGTTATCGCAATCGCAATAGCAAGGGCCATATTTTAACCATTGAAGACCCAATAGAATTTGTTCACGATCACCAAAAAAGCATAGTGACTCAGCGTGAAGTGGGCATTGATACTGAATCTTTTGGGTCGGCACTTAAAAGCTCTTTACGTCAAGCGCCGGATGTTATTTTAATTGGTGAAATCCGTAGCCAAGATACCATGGAATATGCGTTGTCATTTGCTGAAACCGGGCATTTATGTATTGCGACACTGCATGCTAATAATGCTAACCAAGCCATTGATAGGATAATGCATTTGGTGCCCAAAGATATGCACCAAAAGTTGTTATTTGATTTGTCGCTTAACTTGCGCGCTATCGTTGCTCAGCAATTAATACCTACGTCTGATGGTCAAGGCCGTACTGCTGCGATTGAAGTTTTGCTTAATTCACCTTTAGTAGCGGCCCTTATCGCACGGGGTGAGATAGGCGAGATTAAAGTGCTAATGAGTAAGTCTCGTGAATTAGGTATGCAAACCTTTGACCAAGCTTTATTTGATATGTATCAAAATGCCATCATCAGTTATACCGATGCTATCCACCATGCTGACTCGCCAAATGACTTACGTTTAATGATTAAGTTACGCAGCGGGGACACTAAAGGGGCGGGTTTCTTATCGGGCGTAACATTAGAGGGGTCTGAAAAAGAGTAGAGGGCCTTGAAAAAGAGCCCGACTAAATGGCCGACTGATAACGCTTATGTAAAATGCTAACCCGTTTTACATAAGCTTGGGTTTCGGCAAAGGGTGGAATGCCTTTATATCTTCTTACATTAGTACTGCCGGCGTTATAGGCCGCGAGTGCTAAGTCTACATTACCTTCATATTGCTGTAATAAACCGGCTAAATACTGGCTGCCAGCTGGAATGTTTTGACCAGGTAAACTGGCATCAGTTACACCTAATGATTCAGCTGTTTTGGGCATTAATTGCATTAAACCCATTGCGCCTTTTTTTGATATCACGCTAGGCCTAAAAGCCGATTCAGCATGGATAACTGCACGGATTAATGCCGGGTCAAGCTTATGCTCAATAGCAGCTGCATTGATAAGTTGATTATAGGGTCGAATAAATAAAGGCGTGGTAAACCAATTAATGTTTGAACTAGGATCGCACGCAAAGCAATCGTAACGCAGAATTTTGTAACGCATATTTAACGGCTGTCGATCAGAAAAAAAACCACTGCCATCGGCTTTTTCTGCACTGTACACCGCGAAATGGGCAGCGGTATTTACCTTTCTTGTCGGTGTAGCTGGTGTCGCCTCCGTTGTAGAGGGCGATAACTTATGCACCGGTTTTTCAGCTGCTTTAGCCCACAGCTGCAGCGGTATTACGCTAAGGGCTACTAGCGTAATATAAACATAACAGAATTTTGCCAATTCAATGATTTCTCAATAAGGTAAACAAGGCCAGTAAAGCATTAACAAGGTTAGAACTCAAGCTAGCTGCGATACAATGAATATCCTTTTGCCCCAGTCTGGGCTAAAATAATTGATACTCGCTTCACTCTTCTCTGAAAGTTATTTCGTTATGACATTAAGATTCAACCGTACGGTTATTATTGCCTTTGCTGGTGTGCTATTGGCAATGGCAACTATTCAATCTGGCGCCTCTATTGCCAAACAACTATTTCCAATCGTTGGCCCTGAAGGCACAACAGCATTAAGGTTGGGTTTTTCCGCTATCGTATTATGGCTGATATTTAGGCCGTGGCGATCCATGCCAAAAGGGCGAGATTTACGGGCAATTGCCTTTTATGGAATTTGTTTGGGTGGCATGAATATTTTGTTTTATTTATCCATAGAGCGCATTCCTTTAGGTATAGCTGTCGCATTAGAATTTACCGGTCCTTTAGCCGTGGCGTTAATTGGTTCTAGACGAAAACGGGATTTAATTTGGGTAGGCTTAGCCATTGCCGGCATTTTATTATTATTACCTGATATGCATGGTGAAGATGCACTCGACCCTCTGGGTGTCGTGTTAGCGCTTGCTGCCGGTGCCTGTTGGGCTGGTTATATATTATTTGGTAAAAAAACCGGTAGCCAAGCATCAGGTGGTATTACCGTTGCATTAGGCATGACGGTAGCGGCGTTATTTTTAGTGCCAATTGGTTTTGCTAGTCAAGGCATGGCAATACTAAGTTGGGAGGTTATTCCGCTGGGGTTTGCCGTCGGTATTTTATCCAGCGCGTTACCGTATTCGTTAGAAATGGTGTCATTGCGTAATATGTCATCACAAAGCTTTAGTGTATTAATGAGTATGGAGCCGGCTATGGCGGCATTAGCTGGCTTTTTAATCCTTAGCGAACTATTAACCTTTTGGCAATGGCTTGCCATATTATTAGTTATTTGCGCATCGTTAGGCAGTGCTATAACCTCAAAAGCAGAGTAGTGAAGTTAACGGTTTGGTAATGCGGGTATAGGCTGTAATTGGCCGATAACACTTTAATAGATTCGATTCGACCCTAGCTTTGATCTACTGCAATACTCAATAGCGATACTTAGGTTATGTTGTGTTGAGTTAAGGTAATGTTAGTTAAGATAATGTCAGTTAATATAATGTATTTCAATAGAGTCTAACGGAGAAACCTAATGAAGCATGTTGCTGATTTAATGACAGCTGATCCTTTTTGTCTGGATCGTAGTGCAAACTTAAAAGACGCCCATGATTTAATGCGCACTAAAAATGTTCGGCATATCCCAGTGATTGACACTAATGGCGAGCTGGTGGGTATGCTGACGCAAAAAGTGTTAGTGGCTAAAGTGATGTCGTTAGTGGCCCAATTTGGCTCATCTGAATTAGAACGTAAAGAAAAACAGCAATTGGTTGCCGATATTATGCTGACCGATTTTGCCAGTGTGTTGGCAACGACTACTTTACTTGAAGTTGCAGAATTTTTTGTGGCAAATCGGCATGGTTGTTTACCAATAGTAGATAAAACCAATAAAATTAAAGGTATTTTAACCTCGTCAGATTTTGTTCGGTTAGCGGCTATGCTGCTTAAACAGTCTGCTTGATTAAGGCTGAATATAAAGCCAAATGATTAAACCCGCTAAGCAGAAAAAAGCCCTCAATAGAGGGCTTTTTTCTTACCTGTGACCCGTCCTAAATTACTTAATATTCAGCTCTTTTAATAAGCTATCAGCATTATCAACCTGCTGCATTTGCCATAACATAAAACGTGAATCTACTTGTATCGAGCGAGTATTGTCATTGTTAAAATCCCAATCAGAAATGATTGAGTCTAAGGTGCCGTCAAAGGCCAAGCCAACTAATTCACCTTTGCCGTTTAAGACTGCTGAACCAGAGTTACCACCGGTAATATCTAAGGTAGCTAAGAAGTTGACCGGTACAGAGTTTAAGCTATCCACTTTATACTGACCAAACTGCTTGGCTTTAATGGCTTCCAGTTGCTTTTGCGGCGCATTAAATTCACCTTCACCGGTGGCTTTAGCTGTAATGCCACGTAAAGTCGTAAACGGTGACCATGCATTGCCGTCTTCATTACCATGGGCACGGCCTTTAACATTACCGTAAGTTACCCGCAGGGTACTATTGGCATCCGGGTATACGGCTTGCCCTTTAGATTGCATAAAGGCAATTTTAGCTTGCATATAGTTAGCGTAGGCTTGTTGAATTTTACCGGCTAACTGTTCATCTGCGGCTTCTTGTTTTAAATCGGTTTTATACAGTGCAATAGCGGCTTTAACAAAAAAGTCATCGCTGGCTTTAAAGTCAGCTACTGAACCTTGCAGTAAAGCTTGGCGATTGTCTAAAGAAGTTAAACCCGTCGCATTATACCAGCTATCAATTAACGCAGTTAATTGCTGTTGGTTCATATTATCTTTAATACCCATAGCCTGATCAAACTGGGCATTACGCTGCTTTTTGCTTTGGCTGGCATATTTAGTCAGGTTATGCAGATCCATGGCTTTTTCAACGTTGACATCAAAGTTACGTTCCATACCGGCAATAAAAGATTGGTAGCGCGGTAAGTCACGCTGTTGATAACCCGCTTTACGCTCGGCATCAGGCTTAGTGCTCTCATGCACTAAACGGTGTAAGGCACGGCTAAGAGTTAATAAACGTGGGGTGGCATTATCCAGTAAATATTCAGCACGACTTTGTTGTTGACGTTGCTTAAGTAATTTTTCAATGGCTGCTAAATCTTTAGCGTAAGCGTTTTTATTGCTTTTGCTGCTATTAACCCATTGCGTAAGTGCTTGGTGTTCAGCCGTTTTACGCTGTAAAAAATCGCTATCTGCAAAGCTATCTAACATGCCTTGACGGTTTTTCATGTAGTTATTTAAACCAGCCTTACGACTAGCATATTTTAACTCTGCATCTTTATTGTTTGCGGTTTCGCGGGCAATAATATCTAAGGTATCTTTATAATGCTGTACGGTATTTGGGTAGCTCCACTGGAAGGTTTCGCTTACTTCGCTGGGTAAACGATGACGGTTAGTCCGGCCTGGGTAACCTAAGGCCATGACAAAATCACCTTCTTCTAGCGCATCGCTAGCAAGGTTTAAATGGTAATCAGGCTTATAGGGTACGTTATCGGCACTAAAGTCAGCTGATTTACCTTCTGGGCTTACGTAGGCACGATAAAAGCTGTAATCGCCAGTATGACGTGGCCACATCCAGTTATCGGTATCGCCACCAAATTTACCTACACCTGATGCTGGCGCATGCACTAAACGAACATCTTTAATTTCTAACTGTTTAATTAAATAAAATTCTAAGCCACCGTAATAGGAAGCTACGGTACAGCGATGGCCTAAATCTTGTTCACAGTCAGCCACTAAGATTTTTTCATTCGCTTCAATAGCATCTAAACGCTTTTTACCGCTTAATTTCGCCGTTTTAGCGTCAATCACTGTAGCGGTGACATTATCCACGGCTTTAGTAACAAATATCCGGCTACCTGGTGCGGCTGCAACTTCATCAGTAATGTTGTTGGCTAAAAAACCATTAGTTAATAGATCATTTTCAGGTGTAGAGTTATGAGCAATACTGCCATAAACACAGTGATGGTTAGTCACCACTAAGCCTTGATCAGAAACAAAAGAGGCAGAACAACCACCAAGGCTAACAACTGCGGCCATAGGGAATTCAGTTAATTTAGTTAAACTGGCTGGATCCAGCGCTAAACCGGCGGTTTTTAATTGATCAGCAATCTCGGGTAATTGCTGTGGCATCCACATGCCTTCATCGGCAAGGGCAAAATTGCTGGCTAAGGCCAACATTAGAATGGTTTTTTTCATGGTTGCTCTTCTAGTAATAATGCAAAATAAAAGATAAAAAAATACAACATTAGATCGGGCTTATAGTCCACGCCAGAGCAGGGGCTTGTCAAGGTGCAGACAAACCCTGTTACATTTTAATTTCGACAATTACAAAGCGGTAAACGATAGTGCAGCATGCAACTTAATCTTAAAGTACAGCTTATTAGCTTATTTATGCCGCTGTTGCAGGACCTGAATAACATCATTTAAATCTAAATCTTGACTACGCAACAGCACTAACAAGTGAAACAGTAAATCAGCGGCTTCGTTTTTTAATTCATCACGATCGCCTACTGTGGCGGCTAATGCAGCTTCAACGCCTTCTTCACCCACTTTTTGCGCCATTCTTTTAACACCCCTGGCAAACAAGCTGGCAGTGTAGCTACTGTTAGGATCAGCATGTTGGCGCGATTTTATGACTTGTTCTAGTTGGTATAAAAAGCTCAGTTGTGAACTGTTTTTGTCAGCATCTGCCCAGCAGGTTTCATTACCCAGATGGCAAGTAGGGCCTTGCGGTAGGGCTAATACTAATAAACTATCGGCATCACAATCTGCCGTTATGCTAACTAAATTGAGAAAATTAGCCGAACTTTCACCTTTGCACCATAAACGTTGTTTACTACGGCTAAAAAAAGTCACTTTTTTGCTTGCTAAGCTTTGGGCTAACGCTTCTGGGTTCATATAAGCTTGCATCAATACTTTACCCGAAATAGCGTGTTGCACTATTGCCGGTAATAATTGATTCTCTGGCCATTTTAGTTGGCTTATTTGCTGGGTGTTCATAGTGAGCCTTTTAAATCTGTTTTCTATTTACTGTATTTAGTTTAGTGAATTATTTGTTAGAGCTGATAAAGATTACATAGGCCGAATACTTATACCATCAGCAATTAGCTGCGCTTTTAAATCAGCAATACTAATAATACCTTTATGGAATACGCTAGCGGCCAGTGCTGCATCCACATCTGCTTGCTGAAACACATCGGTAAAGTGTTGCATAGTACCCGCGCCGCCACTGGCGATCAGCGGCACTTTACACAGTGGACGCAGCGAACGTAATTGGGCGATATCATAACCTTCACGTACACCATCTTGGTTCATGCAGTTAAGTACAATTTCACCTGCACCCCGTTGTTGTGCTTCTACTAACCAGTCTCGGGTTAGCCATTGGGTTTTTTTAGTCCGACTTTCGTCTCCGGTAAATTGATATACTTGATATTGGCCTGAGATCACATCATAAAAGCTATCAATACCTACAACGATGCATTGCTTACCAAAGGCTTGGCTTAACTCACTGATTAGTTCTGGGTTGGCTAAAGCCGGGCTATTAATAGAAATTTTATCCGCACCCATTTCTAAAATTTTAGCTGCGTCAGCCACCGTTTTTATGCCACCTGCAACACAAAAGGGAATATCAATAACTTTAGCAATGCGTTGTACCCAGGATTTATCTACAGTGCGGTTATCGCTAGAGGCGGTGATATCATAAAACACTAACTCATCAGCGCCTGCCGCGGCATAACGCTCGGCTAAAGGCACAATATCGCCAATAATTTCATGGTTACGAAATTGTACTCCTTTAACCACTTTGCCATCTCGAACGTCTAAACAAGGGACTAACCGTTTTGCCAACATTGAATTGCCTCACTTACGCTAAATTTCCCTTCTAATAAGGCGCGGCCTAAAATGACGCCGGCAACACCACTACCTAGAAGCGCTTTAATATCGTTAAGTTGACCAATGCCGCCAGATGCTTGCCACTGAATTTGTGGATAGGCAGCAGTAAGCTCTTTATATAAGCTGACATTTGCCCCTGTTAGCGTGCCATCTTTACTGATATCGGTACATAACACATGCCGAGCACCTGCCGCAATATAGTCGGTTAAAACCTGCTCTAAAGTAATCGATGATTGTTCAATCCAGCCGTGCGAGGGCAGGGTTTTCTCACCTTGAGCATTAATGGCTACATCCAGTGCTAACACAATTTTTTCACCGCCATACTTTTGCAACCATTGCTGTACTAAGACGGGTTCGCGAATAGCTAAGCTACCAATAACAACACGGCTGGCGCCGGCTTGTAGTAAATCGATAATATCTTGCTCACAGCGAATACCACCACCTACTTGAATAGATAGCGGGGAGGCTGTCATCAGTTGGCTAAGTAATGTCATCTGCCTTTGCTGGGCATCTTTGGCCCCCGATAAGTCGACCAAATGTAGCCAACTTGCGCCTGCTGTCGCATATTGATTACGTAGGGTTAAGGCATCAACATTGTATTGCGTGCTGTTATCGTATTGGCCTTGATAAAGCCTAACCACATTGCCGTCTATTAAATCTATTGCTGGAATAATCATAACTGCCACTTTAAAAAATTTTCAATTAATCGGGCGCCGGCTTTACCTGAACGCTCGGGGTGGAATTGCGCGCCAGCGACATTATCTTTAGCTATCACAGCTGAAAAATCGCACCCATAGTGACAACTGGCGAGGGTGTAATCGTTTACGGCAAGTGCAAAGCTATGCACGAAATACACATAGTCTTGCTCGGTAAAACCCGTTAATAGCGGATGCGGCTGAATGTTATTTAAGGTGTTCCAGCCCATGTGCGGCAGCCGTAGCTTATTGTTTTGGCTAGCTTCGACTTGCATCGCTGCTACTTTACCGGGGATTAAATTTAAGCAGCTAACATTGCCTTCCTGACTAGACTCCGTCAGTAATTGCATGCCTAAGCAAATACCTAATACTGGCTGCTGCAGTTGTTGTAGGGTATCAATAAGATCTGCTTGCTGCAGTTGCGCCATAGCATTATTAGCCGTGCCAACGCCGGGTAAAATAACGCGTTGAGCCTGTTTAATGGCTTTAATATCACGGCTAACCGTTGCTGTTACGCCCAAGCGCTGACAGGCAAAATACACCGAGCTAATATTGGCACAGCCGGTATCAACAATGACTAAGCCACTTACGTTACTCAAACCAGCCATTACAACACACCTTTAGTGCTGGGTAAGGCATCACCCGATACTTTAATGGCTTGGCCAAACGCGCGACCAAACACTTTAAATAAGCCTTCTACCATGTGGTGCTTATTACCCGGGCTAATGGATAAATGTAATGACATCATCATGGCATCGCTTAACGAGCGAAAAAAATGTGGCACCATTTCTAAATTTAACCCGCCAACACTGCCTTGGCCTAAATCGGCGTCAAACTTAAATAAAGGTCGGCCAGATAAATCCAGCACGCATTCGGCACGGCATTCATCCATAGGTAAAACAAAGCCAAAGCGATTAATGCCCCGTTTATTGCCCAAGGCTTGTTTTAACGCTTGGCCTAACGCTAAAGCGGTATCCTCAACACTGTGGTGATCATCAATATGTAAATCGCCAGCCACGTTAACTTGCAGCGAGAATCCGCCATGGGTGGCAATTTGTTCTAGCATGTGATCAAAAAAGCCAATGCCGGTATTAAACAGACACTTATCAGTACGATCTAAATCTACGCTAATGTTAATGTCGGTTTCGCGGGTAGTGCGAGTAACGTTAGCTTGGCGCTTACGGCTTAAAATAGCTTGGCTAATATCTTGCCAGCCTAGGGTTTCACGTTGATATAGAAATGACTTTAGTCCCATATTCTCAGCCAGTTGCACATCGGTCATTCGATCACCAATCACGTAAGAGTTAGTGAAATCAATTTTACCTTGCTGCAAGTAATCTTTAACTAAGCCTAACTTGGGTTTACGGCAACTGCAGTTGTCTGACTCGAAGTGCGGGCAAATTAGCACATCAGAAAAGTGAATACCTTGCGACGTTAACAGCTGCATCATTTTCTGTTGTGGCGCATTAAAATCTGCTTGCGGAAAACTAGCGGTGCCTAAGCCATCTTGATTAGTTACCATCACTAGGCTGTAACCGGCGGCTTGTAATTTTAGCAACGCCGGCACAAGGTTGGGTTCGTACACCAGCTTTTCTAAGCTATCCAGCTGTTTATCTATCGCCGGCTCTTCAACCATAGTGCCGTCGCGGTCAATAAATAAAATAGGTTGGCCACTCATTTATATGCTCTCTTCTAATTTTAAGGTAAATATGTTTAACAGGGCTTGTTGCAGTGCCTGCATTTCTGTAGCACTACCAATAGAGACTCTTACCACTTGGGATAAGCCTAATTGGCTAGATTGGTTACGGACTAAAATACCTTGCTGCTGCAGGGCGATAACAAGGCTAGAGGCGTTTTGCACTTGCAGCAGCACAAAATTGGCATCACTAGGCCAAACCCTCTGAATACCGTCTAAATTTGCTGCAAAGCGTATAAATTCATCGCGTAGCTTATTTATAAGGGCGACATTTTGTTGCATCCGGTTAATGGCTTCAGGCTGAAGTGCTTGGCATGCAATTTGTGCCACTGGCTCTGCAAGTGGATAGGGGGCAATCATTTGTTTTAAGCCGTTAATAACGTCGGCTCGAGCCAGAGTAAAACCGCAACGTAATCCGGCTAAAGCAAAAGCTTTAGATAAAGTACGCAAGATCACCAAATTGGCATATTGGCCAATTAAACCCGCCACTGAGGTTTGGGCTATAAACTCAATATAAGCTTCATCAACCACTACCAAAGCAGTGTTTTTATACTGCTCTAATACCGCAATAATTTGGCCTGTTGGAATAATATTCCCCGTCGGATTATTTGGACTGCAGATAAAAATTAATTTTGGTTTAGTATCAAATATGGCCGGTAAATCTAATTGAAAATCAGTCGTTAATGGCACTATGTTCGCTTTAACTTGCTGGCTTTGGGCGCTGATCGCGTACATGCCATAAGTGGGAGGGCAAATAGTAATGCTGTCTTGTTGCGGCTCGCAAAAGCTGCGTATTAGTAATTCAATGCCCTCATCGGCACCTCGACTGACTAATACCTGGTTAGCATCAACACCCGCATAGTCCGCATAGACTTGAATAAGGGCAGCAGGTTGACAAGCAGGATAGCGATTAAAGTCACCGCTAAGTTGATACTCTGTTGCAAGGGCATTTTCATTAGCGTTAAGCCAAATGGCGCCACCACTCATGCTGCGGCGAGCTGAAGCGTAAGGGGTAATTTCTTTAACACTTTTGCGGGCTAAGTCACTGACTGTATCGTTAATTAAGTCGCTCATTATTGACTCCTCACACTCTATTCTTGGCTAAGCGCTAAAACGGCTAATCGTTTACTGACAGCGGCAGCATGGGCATCTAATCCTTCAGCTTGGGCTAATGTCACAATGGCCGGGCCGATATTCCGCAGCCCAGTTTTAGTTAACTGTTGCACGGTATAACGTCGGTAAAAGTCGACTAACGATAAGCTGGATAAGGTTTTGCTATAGCCGTAAGTCGGTAATACATGGTTAGTACCACTGGCATAATCACCGGCAGACTCTGGTGTCCAAGCACCAACAAAAATACTGGCAGCACTGGTAAATTGCAGTGCTAATTGCTCTGCATTATTGGTTTGAATAATTAAATGCTCAGGTGCGTACGCATTGGTTACCGCCACAGCTTGTTGTATATCTGCAGTTAAAATATAACGGCTATGTTGCAAAGCAGCTTTAGCGATAGCTTGTCGAGGTAAAGTACTAACCTGCAAAGCCACTTCAACTTGCACTTGTTGTATTAATTCAGCGCTGTCGCTGACTAATAATACTTGCGAGTCAACGCCGTGCTCTGCTTGAGATAATAAATCAGCAGCAACAAAGCTAGCATTGGCTGCACTGTCAGCAACCACTAACACCTCAGAAGGGCCTGCTGGCATATCAATTTGGGCGCCAGACTGTTGTTGACTCACTTGCTGTTTTGCTTCGGTAACATAACGATTACCTGGGCCAAATATTTTATCTACTTTAGCTATAGTTGCTGTGCCATAGGCCAATGCAGCAATAGCTTGGGCACCGCCAATAGTATAAATTTCAGTGATACCACATAAGAAAGCCGCATAAACAATCTCAGG
Organism: Rheinheimera salexigens; assembly: GCF_001752395.1. NCBI lineage: Bacteria > Pseudomonadati > Pseudomonadota > Gammaproteobacteria > Chromatiales > Chromatiaceae > Rheinheimera > Rheinheimera salexigens. Next base: position 1,524,328 of record NZ_MKEK01000001.1, read on the forward strand.
CGTAATAGCGTCAGCCGCTGCTTTGCCTGGAGGGGTGACCATAACAACTCGTTCACAGCCAGCTAGTTGCGCCGGAACACCTAGCATTAATACCGTAGAAGGTAATGGTGCTGTGCCGGCTGGAATATATAAACCCACGGCATTAATAGCCCGATTTTTTAATTGGCAAACCACGCCAGGACTGGTTTCAACTTCAATGTCCTGCGGTAATTGCGCAGCATGAAAGCGCCGGATATTGCCGTAGGCTAAATCAATGGCGGCTTTTCTATCCGCAGATAAATCGTTTATCCGCTGTTGCTGCTGTTGTTTATTTAGCACTAAGGCATTATTAGATAAACCATCAAATTGTTGGCTGTACGCGACTAATGCGGTATCGCCTTGCTGTCTTACTGTTTCAATAATAGAGGCAACGGTTTGCTGAATATCACTACTATCATCCAGTTTTGGCCTAGCTAATACCGCTGCTTGTTCGGTAGCAGATAACGTTGACCAATCGAAAACAGTCTTATCTGTCATATCCATCATATCCATCATAACTGTCATATCAGTCATAGCTACTCCATCATCTTTTCAATGGGTAACACTAATATCGAGCTGGCGCCTAAGGCTTTTAATTGCTCCATGGTTTCCCAAAACAGGGTTTCACTACTGACAACATGTATCGCCACGACGTTATCGTTTCCGGCTAAGGGCAGAATAGTTGGATTTTCAGCACCCGGTAACAAATCGATAATGGCATCCAATTGATTGCGAGGCGCGTGCAGCATGATGTATTTACTTTCGTGGGCACGCATGACACCGGAAATTCTTGGTATCAGTTTATTGATTAAACTCAACTGGCGCGGCTCGGTTAAATTTTTGCGCTGAATTAATACCGCTTTACTGCGATAAATCACTTCAACTTCTTTTAAACCATTAGCTTCCAGCGTGGCACCGGTAGAGACTAAGTCACAAATTGCGTCGGCTAAACCGGCACGAGGCGCAACTTCAACCGAGCCTTTTAAATTAACAATGCGGGCATTAACACCTTGCTGTTTTAAATAGCGACCGAGTAAACGCGGGTAGGTCGTGGCAATGGTTTTACCCTCTAACGAGGCGACACCGCTATAGTTTTCTTCTTGCTGCACCGCAATTGACAAGCGACAAGAGCCAAAATCTAAGCGGGCTAATATGGTGTAATCAAAACTATCGTCATCTAACTTGCGTTGCAGGGACTCTTCTTCCAAAACGTTTTCGCCAATGATGCCTAAATCACACACGCCATCCATTACTAAACCTGGAATATCGTCATCACGAACGCGCAAAATATCAATAGGCATATTTTCGACATGGGCAATTAAGCGTTGTTCACGTAAATTAATTTTTAAACCGCAGCTAGTTAATAAATCTTGAGATTCAATGGATAAACGGCCAGATTTCTGCATGGCAATACGTAGTCTTTTCGGTTCTGCTGCTAAATTCATTTTTTTTTCCTAATACATTAACTTAAATAAAAAACCCCGAGTCTGAGCTCGGGGTTTATATTCACTGTACCACCGGAGCGCCAAACAATAGCCCTCCGAGATATCGGCTGGCTAGTCGCTATGATGATGATGGTGGTATACAGTTTTCATAATACTCAATATCGCTAAGTTCGTTCTATACAACTTAAAATGTTTTTAATACCAACACAAGTATTATTTTTAATTATCTGAAAACGCTAATGTAGTTAACTGATTGATTTTATAGGTTTTTGCTTTTGGCGGGGTTCAGTCGATATAAAAAATCAAGCTGTTGTTTTTATTTTAGTCTTAATTAATGCTTGTTAATTGCTCAAGTTGTATAGTCATTGTTGATCTTGCTATTGTGCGCGTTATGGTTCTTTCTGGTAAACTGCGGTGGAATTTAATGCTGAGTGACGCTAATCATTACTCTATACATTAGTCTAAACGTTACGCTATAAAAATGAGGAGCAACAATGTCAGTAAAAAATGCCGGTATTGGTGGGGTTTCAAAACAGCAAGCGTTAGCTGGCTTAACCGATATGACCGCAGGTGAAGCAACTATTGAAGTAGCAGAATATCAACTACGTATTGCTCGTGCTTGCGAATTAATGCAGCAACATAACGTTGATGCGGTATTACTTAATGCGGGCACTAATTTAAGTTATTTTACTGGTTTAAACTGGTATGCCAGTGAGCGATTAGTGTGTGCGTTATTACTGGCTAATGGCGAGATATTATATGTGCTGCCTGCATTTGAAATTGGCACTATTAAACCAATGGTTAAAATGGCAGGGTCATTACATGGCTGGCAAGAGCATGAAAACCCATATCAGCTGTGCGTGCAATTAATCCAGCAACAGTTAAGTAAAACCACGTTAAAAGTCGCTATTGATGAAGGCGCAGCCTTTTTTATAGCCGATGGCATTAAATTAGCTTTAGCCAACAACGGTGATATTGTTAATGCCCAGCCGATTACTGCCGGTTGTCGGATGCACAAAAGTGATACCGAAATAGCCATTATGCAACGCGCAATGGATATGACCTTAGCCGTACATCAAGCCACCGCTAGCATTTTATATCCTGGCATTACTACGGCTGAAGTCACCGAGTTTATTGACCAAGCCCATCGTAAAGTGGGCGCTAAACAAGGTTCGTATTTTTGTATTGTGCTCTTTGGCACCGATACGGCTTTTCCGCATGGTGTTGATAAACCAAAAGCATTAGAAAACAATGAAATGGTGCTAATTGATACCGGCTGCAAATTAAATGGTTACTTGTCTGATATAACCCGTAGTTACATTTTTGGCGAAGCAACTCAGAAGCAGCGTGATGCTTGGCAGCATGAAAAATCAGCGCAAATTGCCGCTTTTAATGCAGCTAAGATAGGGGTTGCTTGTCAAGAAGTGGATAGGGCAGCAAGAGGCTATTTAGAGCAACAAGGCTATGGTCCGGGTTATCAATTACCAGGCTTACCACATCGTACCGGGCATGGTATTGGTATGGATATCCATGAATGGCCTTATCTGGTTGAAGGCAATACCTTACCGTTAGCGACAGGCATGTGTTTTAGTAATGAGCCAATGTTAGTGTTGCCCGGCGAGTTTGGTATTCGGTTAGAAGATCACTTCTATATGACTGACTCTGGACCACGTTGGTTTACTGAGCCGAGTCACGCCATAGATGCGCCTTTTGCCAATCTTGATTAAGTTAGATCAAGTAAGACTGATTAAGCAAGATTAATAGCGGTTTGCAGGTACAGACTGGCATAAAGTAACTGAATTTTGGCTTAAACTTAACTATTAGCTTAAGTTTAAGCTGGGCTAGCCGATACAGGTTTAGCTAATAAAAGTTTAGGGAGCCATTTATGGACGCTTTTATGCCATTTGTACAACGTGTACCAGGTGGTCCAGTTGAGCAAGATGCTAAGCTGGTGGTACCGGTTTTTAAAGAGGCCAAACTTAGCCCATTAAAAGCCAATGAACATAAATATCTGATCCTGCGCCGACAGCGCTTTGGCAAGAAGTCGGCAGTCGAAGGTGTGCCAGAAGCACCTTACACCACGCCAGAAGAAGAGCAACGGGTAGGCGATGATGGCCGGTTAGATATTTTTGTCTGATTTTTGTTAGCAAAACAGGCATAATAGCCGTTTTATTGGCTAAGATGGTATTTGCTGTGCCGCACTATTTCTCTTTATTCCTACTCGTTATCTATGCATAACCAAGTCAGCGCTGCGTTTTCCGCAACAGGCGCGTTAGCTAAGCATATTGACGGCTTTAATGCCCGTGATGCCCAGTTAGATATGGCTAAAGCCGTTACCGATATCATTGAGCAATCAGGTGCCTTAGTCGTCGAAGCGGGCACGGGTACCGGTAAAACTTACGCTTACTTAGTACCGGCTTTGCTTAGTGGCAAAAAAGTGGTGTTATCTACGGGCACTAAAAATCTGCAAGAGCAATTATATTACCGAGACTTACCTACTGTTGTGAAGGCGTTAGCTAGCCCGTTACAATTGGCGCTGTTAAAAGGCCGCAGTAACTATTTGTGCTTATTCCGCTTAGAGCAGCATTATAATCACGTACCAATGCAAGACGATAAGCTGATCCAAGATTTAAGCTTAATTAAAAAATGGTCAGCTGAAACCCATACCGGTGATATCGGTGAGCTTGGTTATATAGCTGAAGACTCTAAAGCTTTGCCTTATGTTACTAGCACTACAGACAACTGTTTAGGTAAAGAATGCCCCGTCTATGAAGATTGTCATTTATTAAAAGCGCGTAAAAAAGCCCAAGCTTCTGATTTAGTGGTGGTTAATCATCACCTGTTTTTTGCTGATTTAGCCCTTAAAGATACCGGTTTTGGCGAGTTATTACCGGATATGGATGTGGTTATTTTTGATGAAGCCCATCAGCTACCCGATATTGCCAGTGACTATTTTGGTGAGCATGTTTCTAGCCGGTTATTATTAGATTTATGCCGAGATATCGACTTGGCTTGCAAAACCGAACTACGCGATCATCCTCAGTTAGCTAAAGTGGCCGAAAAGCTGGCTTTATTAGTTAAAGATTGGCGCTTACAATTCTCTGGCGACTCAACTAAAGGAAATTGGCGCGAAGCTTATCAACAACTGCCGATGCAAACTGCCTTAAATCGGGTTAGTGAAAGTATTGATATGCTGTACTTAGTGCTTAAATCCAGTTTAGGCCGCAGTGAACAAATAGATAATGTGTTTGAGCGCTTAGTGCAAATTAAGTTACGCTTAGCCAAGCTGGTGGATATGCAGCAGGAAGGGGTCAGTTTGTGGTATGAAACTACCCGCTTGCACGTCAGTTTGCATCTAACACCACTTAGCATTGCCGACAAATTTAGCGCTATTGTGGCAGCCGACGAGCGTAGTTGGGTTTTTACCTCTGCTACGTTGTCGGTTAATAATGGTTTTAGCCATTACACCGAGCAAATGGGCTTACAGCAAGCGAAAACTTTGTTACTTGAAAGCCCGTTTAATTATGCCGAGCAAGCCTTATTATGTGTGCCGCGTTTTATGCCCGAGCCGCATCAGCCATTGATGGCAAAAACATTAATTGATATTGCCTGTCAATTAATTGAAGCCAATAATGGTCGCTGTTTTTTCTTATTTACCAGCCATCGTATGTTACAAATGGTGGCAAAACAGCTACCAGATTTAATTCGCCAGCCAGTATTAGTGCAAGGTAGTAGTGGTAAGCGGTTATTGTTAGACCAATTTGTGAAATTAGAAAACGCGGTGTTACTGGGTACCAGCAGCTTTTGGGAAGGGGTTGATGTTCGCGGTGATACTTTAAGCTGCGTTATTATTGATAAGCTACCTTTTGCCTCACCTGACGAGCCGCTACTGCAAGCTAGAAGTGAAAACTGTGTGCGCAGAGGCCAAGATCCATTTTTTGAAGTGCAATTACCGCAAGCTGTTATTACCCTTAAACAAGGCGTGGGCCGTTTAATTCGTGATGTTACCGATCGCGGCGTTATGGTGATATGTGATAATCGCTTAGTGACCAAGCCTTATGGTGAAATATTTTTAACCAGTTTGCCACCGATGCGGCGAACCCGTTCGCTGGACGATGCCGTCACCTTTTTAAAACAGATAAAACAGGAAACCGATACTTGAAAAATCAAGGATACGTGCAAAAACAGGGCGAAGTGAAGCTACTGGCTTTAGATACCTCAACCGAAGCCTGTTCGGTTGCACTTTATATTAATAATGAAAGACTAATTTTGGACGAAGTGTGTCCACAGCAGCATAGTAAGCGGATCTTGCCGATGATCCAGCAATTACTTAGCCAAGCCGAACTTAGCTTACAACAACTAGACGGCATAGTATTTGGTCGTGGCCCTGGTAGCTTTACCGGCGTTAGAATTGGCGCAGGTGTTTGCCAAGGTTTAGGCTTTGGTGCCGATTTGCCTGTATATGGTGTCTCAACGTTAGCTGCCATGGCGCAAGCGGCTTATCGTTTACATGGTGCAACGCAGGTGGTGTCGGCGATAGATGCACGCATGGCTGAAGTGTATATTGCGGCTTATAAATTAGAGATTAGTAGTAACATTATGCAAGCGATAACGGTAGAACGGGCGGTAAAACCTGACGTGCTAACTGAATTAGGTTTGCAAGGTAATGTTGCTGCAGTGGGTACGGGCTGGCAAACCTATTATGATCAGTTACAGCTAAAACAAGCTGCCACTTACTATACTGATATTTTATATCCTTCTGCCCAAGATATGCTAACCCTAGCACTGCCGGCTTTTGCCGCGGGTGACTTTATTGCTGCTGAATTAGCCGAACCGATTTATGTGCGTGATGAGGTAACCTGGCAAAAGCTACCAGGGCGTTAAAAAATAGTACTTGGTTAAATTTTAGCACTGGTTATAATTACCCCATGTTTAAAGTAGAGTGTAGCTATGACGTTAACAGTTAAGCAAAGTTTAAACGCTCCTGCTCATGTTGCTACGGTGTACAATAGTACCGAAGCGCGGCGGCCTTCTGCTGAGCCAAAAACAGCGGCTATAACCCCGCAAGGTAGTGGCATACGCAGTAATGCTAGAGTTTTATCTGCTTTAGATGCTGAACAACACAAGCCTAGCTTTCGCAGTAATGGTAATGGCAATGATGCTCATGCCGAACGTGCGGTCGCCGCTTATCAAAGTTTACAACATCAACAACGGCGCAATGAAATCCAATCTATGCTGGGTGTCGATCTTTACGCCTAGTAACTAAACCAACTCCACTACTAAAGCGTAACCTTATATATCACGGCTAATATATAAGGTTAAAATTATGTCTAGCACTTGTTTAATCACGGGCGCTAGCTCTGGCATTGGCGCAGCCACAGCTAAGTACTTTGCTAGTCAAGGCTGGACCGTTTATGCGGTGGCACGTTCTGTTGAAAAGTTACAGCAGTTAGCCATAACCCCCGGCATTATCGCCTTACCATTAGATTTGACCGATACCCATGCCATCATAACCACTGCTAAAGAGTTGGCTAATAAAAATATTGCCTTAGATTTAGTTTTACTCAATGCAGGCAGCTGTGAATATGTAACAGCAAAAAATCTTGATTTAAGCGCCTTTGAGCGCACCTTTGCTATTAATTTTCACGCCAACGTTGCAGCCATAAAATATTTACTACCACTACTTTCATTATCTAAAAAACCGCAACTTGCGGTGGTCAGTTCTATGGCTCATTTTTTCCCCTTTACGCGCTCTGAAGCTTATGGTGCCAGTAAAGCCGCATTAAGTTATTTTGTTGATAGCTTAAGGGTAGATTTAGCCAAAACGGAGATACAAATTTGCTTAATTGAGCCCGGCTTTGTTGATACCCCCTTAACTCAAAAAAATGATTTTAAAATGCCATTTTTGCTGTCGGTCGATACTGCAGCAAAACGTATCTACCACGGTTTAGATAACAATAAATTACGTATTCGCTTTCCTATAAGGCTAAGTGTGATGTTAAAGCTAATGGCGTGTTTACCCTATGGCTTACGCTGTCGCTTAGCGGCAAAAATGGCCGATAAATGAATTGGCGCGCAGTAATAGGCTTTGAAATCTGTTGGCTAGCATTGGCCTATTGGCAGCAAACTGTGCTGATACCGGTATTAATGTATTGGCTGTATGGCATGTCCCAACTAAACAATAAGTCTAGGTTGGCCGTGCTGAACGTTATTGGCGCTGGTTTACTGATTGATAGCGCATTAGTAACAGCGGGTGTAATAGGCTTTAGTGACAATATTTGGCTGCCACTGTGGTTTATTCTACTTTGGGCGGTGTTTGCCTTAGCCGCAGTTGAAGTAATGGCCGCTATGTTAACTAAACCTTGGCTAGCCGCGCTATTAGGCGGTATCGGAGGGCCTGTTTCTTATATTGCTGGCGCAGGTTTAAGTGGCGGGATATTACAGTTTTATTATGGCCAATGGTCTTATTTAATTTTAAGTATAGTGTGGGCGCTGATTGCCATCGCGCTAGGCTGCAGCAGGAGATGGTATGCTTAATATTAAAGGCCGTGTTAGTGTTTGTGTGCTGGCTTTATTGATGATATTCAATGCTGCTGCTATTGAATACGTGACTATTGACTACAAGACAATAGGCAAGGGCAGTGTGACGTTTTTATTTAATCAGCAAGAAATTGGCACTATTGAAGATAAGAAATTTGGTCCAGCATTTTTTGATATTTGGCTGTCGCCCGATACCAGCGCAAAAAAATTGCGCCGCCAATTACTGACGACGCATTAGGGTTTAAAGGCTTATTTAGTTTGCTGAATATACTGCATTATTTTTTTGGCTATATCTGTATTGTCTTGGAAACCAATAAAATCTTTTTGCCATTTACCATAAGCTAATACGGGTACGTCCGCAGCACTGTGGCCACCAGTCGTCCAGCCGGTGTTAGTTCTGTTATTAATAATAGCTTTAATTTGCGAGGTTAACGCTTTATTACTATCGGTTTTTGCCATTAGCAATAGCTTAGATTCTTCTTCTGACAGAGCCATACTAGTTAATGTTTGCCATATCTGTAGCGCATTTTCATCGTTAGTGGCGGCTAACATTTTTTCTGCAATAACCAGGGCGGAATGACGAATTTTCTTGATTTTGTCGGTACGCCATTCATAAACGCCATTGGCACCTAAAGATAAGCCGCCGGTTTCATGATCAGCGGTAATAATTAATAGCGTATCTGGATTAGCATCAACAAAGTCTTTCGCCACTTGAATAGCATGACCAAAATCGTCCATTTCTGCCATGGCACAAGCAATATCATTGCTATGGCCACACCAATCTATTTGGCTACCTTCAACCATTAATACAAAACCCTTTTCAGCTGTTGCTAACAATTGTAAAGCTTTACTGGTTAATTGAGCTAATGGCTGCTGCACAGGGTTATCTATCGCTGACGGTAAAGCGACATCAGCTAATAAAGCAATGGCAGGTGAACGGGTAAGCTGGTCTAACTGTTGCCAGTTTTCAGCATATTGATAATCCTGCTGCTGCAGTTCATTAACGAGGTTACGATCTTCACGAATAAAATACTTTTTGCCGCCGCCTAACATAACGTCAGCAACCGGTTTACCGTTAATACGATAATCTACATACATATCAGCAATTTCATTGTAATTCTGCCGACTTTTATTATGAGCTAAAAACGCGGCTGGCGTGGCATGATTAATTTGTGAGCTAGCCACAATACCATTGGCTTTCCCCAGCTTTTTTGCTTGCATCATCATAGTGCTAAGCGGCATATGTTTATGATCAACTGAAATAGCACCGTTATAGCTTTTAATGCCAGTAGCTAAGGCCGTAGCACCTGCGGCAGAGTCAGTTACATAAGTGTCATCATCTGGATAAGAACTTGCCATACCTAACCACAGTTGATCAAATACGGTGTTCTCTACGGCTTTCGTCGTGACATCATCACTATAATAGCGGTAACCGGTTAAATAGGTTGGCCCCATGCCATCCCCTATCATATAAATAATATTTTTAGGTGCAGCAAATAAAGCGGTTGGTATTAATAGTAACGATAATGATAATAGGTTTGTACGCAGACAATTTTTACGCATTTAAAGGCCTCTTATTAACCTTGCTTGATGTTATTGCTCGATAGTGTACTTTATAGCAACTAAATGACAAAAATATGTCGATAAAGCCCCTTAATTACAGGCTGACTGTTAAACTTTACAACTGAGGCCAGCTAAGGCTTAATTATAGGTAGTGGAACTGTTTTGATTAAAGGTGTTCAAACACTATTACATAACATATCTTTATCTATTGTAGAGACATAGATAAAGTGGTGTTTATCCTACAAAGGTTGGTAAGATATTGATGATTATAAATATAAAAACAACGATTAATACCGCGCTCTTTGCATTGGCTATAGCATTCACTATTCCAGCTTATGCTAATGTACCCCAGCAAAATCACTTTACAGAATTAGATCATATTGCCAATGATCCGGCTCGCGCTGAAGACAATATTCAGCGAAATGCGTTTCGTCATCCTGCTGAGACCTTAACTTTTTTTGGTATTGAGCCACAGATGTCAGTGCTGGAAGTTTGGCCAAGTAAAGGTTGGTATACCGAAATTTTAGCGCCATTTTTAAAAGCGCAGGGCAAATTAACTCTGGCACAATTTTCAAAAGATACCGATAATTTCCGTAATGAACGCAATGTGTTTTGGGCTAAAATCAGTGCTAAATTAGAGCACTATATTGCAGAAAATCCGCAGCGTTTTGGCCAAGTCGCGACGCTAGAACTTGAGCCACCTTTCCTGACACCACAGGTGACAGACCAATTTGATATGGTGTTAAGTTTTCGTAATGCCCATATTTGGAACGAAGATGGTCATTTACATGCCACAATAGAAACGTTATTTAATGCCCTAAAACCAGGTGGTGTTATGGGTATGGTCGAGCATAGAGCTTCTCGTTTATCCGATATTTCCAGCTCTGCTAGTGTTGGCTATTTAGATGAGGCTTATGTTATCGCGGTTGCTCAATCAGTAGGTTTTCAGTTAGTTGCAAGCAGTGAGATCAATGCCAATCCACTAGACAGTAAAAATTATCCTAAAGGGGTTTATACGCTACCGCCAACATTAGCTATGGGTGGCCAAGATAAAGAATATTACTTAGCCATTGGTGAAAGTGATCGTATGACACTGAAATTTATTAAACCGAACGAGTAGAGTAATTGTGAATAGCCGTTAATTGTGGGAAGATTAGGGCTAGAGTAATAACTCAAATTTATAGTGTTCATATAACAAGCAATACTTCAAGCCATGCAATAAGGCTAATGTATTAGCAGCCCATGTTTCTTGCAACCCATATTAGATTGCATCAGGCTGGTTATATACCAATAAAATAATAACCTTAGAAAAAGGAGTAGACGGTGGAAAGAGTTTGGTTAAAACGTTACCCGTCAGGTGTACCAGCGCAAATTGATGCTGATCATTACCCATCATTATTAGATATATTTAGTCAAAGTATTGAACAATATGCTGATAAAACAGCTTTTATCAATATGGGAAAATCAATTACCTATCGTGAACTTGATCAGAAAAGTATCGCTTTTGCAGCCTACTTACAAAGTTTAGGCCTGAAAAAAGGCGATGCAGTGGCAATTATGATGCCGAATTTACTGCAATATCCTGTCGTTTTAATGGGGATTTTACGTGCTGGTTGTGTGGTGGTAAACGTTAACCCACTTTATACCCCTCGAGAGCTAGAACACCAATTAACCGATTCTAAAGCTAAAACCATTATTATTGTCGAAAATTTTGCCCATACTCTTAGTGATATTCAAGATCATATTCAACTTGAGCATATTATATTAACTAAAATGGGCGACATGCTGGGTTGTGTAAAAGGCAATATTGTCAATTTCGTGGTTAAATATCTGAAAAGATTAGTGCCAAGCTATAATTTAAAAAGTTTTGTTAGTTTTAATGATGCCTTAAAGCAGGGCGCTGAATTACCCCTACAAAAACCTACTTTGGTGGGCAGTGATATTGCCTTTTTGCAGTATACCGGTGGCACGACGGGTGTCTCTAAAGGCGCCATGTTAACCCATCGCAATATGGTTGCTAATCTAGAGCAAGTAACGGGTTGTCTTGATACCTTCTTTGTGAAAGGTGAAGAAAGAGTGGTAACGGCATTACCGCTTTATCATATCTTTGCATTAACGGCTAACTTCTTTACCTTTTTTAAATACGGTGCAACTAACTTGTTGATCACCAATCCGCGAGATATGCCAGGCTTTGTCAAAGAGTTAAAAGGCTTTTCGTTTACTGCTATTACCGGCGTTAATACTTTATTTAATGGCTTATTAAATACTCCGGGTTTTGCCCAACTAGATTTCAGCACGCTTAAGTTATCTTTAGGCGGTGGTATGGCAGTGCAGCGTCCTGTTGCGGAGCGCTGGCAAAAAGTGACAGGTACTCGTTTACTAGAAGGCTATGGCTTAACTGAGTGCTGTCCATTAGTTACAGTCAGTCCATACGATTTAGCAGGCTTTAATGGCAGCATTGGTTTACCTGCGCCATCTACTGATATTCGCTTGGTGGATGAAGAAGGTAATGACGTTGCCAAAGGTGAGTCCGGCGAAATGCTGGTGAGCGGGCCGCAAGTTATGCTAGGTTATTTAAATCGCCCTGACGAAACAGCTAAGGTATTAAAAGACGGTTGGCTGTATACCGGTGATATTGCCCGAATGGATGATGAAGGTTTCTTTTATATCGTCGATCGTAAAAAAGATATGATTTTAGTTTCTGGCTTTAACGTCTATCCAAATGAAATAGAAGAAGTTGCTGCCATGAACGAAAAAGTTCTGGAAGTGGCTGCCGTTGGCGTGCCGCATGACGTTTCAGGTGAAGTAGTTAAATTGTTTGTGGTAAAAAAAGATCCTTCGCTAACCGAAGAAGAAATGATTGCCCATTGTCGTCAGCATTTAACCGGTTATAAAGCACCAAAATCTGTTGAATTCCGCAAAGAGCTACCCAAAACTAATGTTGGTAAAATCCTGCGTCGTGAATTACGTGATGAAGAGATAAAAAAATCAACAAAAGCATAGGAAAAACCACGTGACATTAGGTTGTAAATGATTCCATTAATATCCGACGATGCAACGCTGGCAAGTTATTGCCAGCGTATTGCTAAAAGCACTTTACTTGCTGTTGATACTGAGTTTATTCGTCAAAGCACGCTTTATCCTAAACTTGGCTTAATCCAGCTTTATGATGGCGAACATTTAGCGTTGGTTGATCCATTAACCATTACTCAGTGGCAACCGTTAATTGATATTTTCGCAAATGTTAATACGGTTAAGCTATTACATTCTTGCAATGAAGATATAGAAGCTTTTGCCACTATTGGTATTACAAATATTACGCCTTTATTTGATAGCCAATTAGCCTGCCAACTTTTGGGTTGGGGTAACAGTATTGGTTTTGCTAATTTAGTTGAGCGTATCTCTGGACAATTAGTAGATAAAAGTGAAACCCGTGCCGATTGGCTGGCTCGGCCATTAGCGGATAAACAGTTAAATTACGCTGCTAATGATGTTTTATTTTTATATCCTTTATATCAAACTTTAAAGCAAGAGCTAAACGAGCAACAGTTGAGTTTACTGTTGCAAGAAGGCGAGCAGTTAATGCTGCGTAAAGAGCAAAAACTGGCGCCAGAGTTTAAGTATTTAGAAATTAAAAATAGTTGGTTGCTAACTCCGCGTGAATTAGCGGTATTGCGAGAATTAGTTAGCTGGCGTTATCAGTATGCGCAGCAAAAAGATTTAGCATTAGGCTTAGTGTTAAAAGATGCTCAGTTATTTGAATTAGCTAAACGTCGGCCTAGCACAGTAGAAAGCTTATTTAATATTCCTGATTTACCCGCTCGAGAAGTGCGTCGACATGGCCAAACCGTGATCCAGCTCATTGAGCAAGCTAAAGCATTACCGCCAGAAGACTGCCCACAGCGTTTTTATCATCAAGATCAGTTTATTGGTTATAAACAACAAGTTGCTGCTATTACCGCGATAATTAAGCAGGCAGCGGAACAGCAGCAAATCCCCGCAGAATTTATGTCTGTTAAACGGCAATTACACGAATTTGTTAATTGGTGTTGGCGGGTGTCGGATCAACAACGTTTGGCCTTGCCGGTACCGGAATATTTCCAAGGTTGGCGTCGCCAGTATTTATTGCCATTTTTAACCCTACCTGATCATGTTACTGTTAATGCTAAATAAAATTGATGAAATTTTAGAATAAGACAGTCACGTAACATTAAAATAACGGCAAATTTATTAGCCGTTATTTTTTTTAGTGATCCAAGTTAAGAATTATACGTTACACTCTAATAACTGATTAATTTCTGACTTAAGGGTGCAATAATGATGGGAATAAACAACTCTGCTCTGCTGATGGTTTTATCTTTATTATTAATCGGCTGTGGCGGAGGGGGCAGTTCAACGCCTGGAACATCACAACCAGCACCACCACCACCTCCAACAATACCACCACCCGTTGTGGTTAATGGCACAGTACAAGTTGTTAATACCGCAATTGATTCCCCAAATATCAATATTGTTATTGCAGACGAAAACCTGATTACCGAACTTGAGTATGCAGATGCTTCTACCGTGCTTTCAGTGCCGCCAAAAACCTATCAAGCAAGCGTAAATGCCATTTTGCCTGGTGATAATAATACGCTTTCTATACTTGAGCCTGTTGACTTAACCGTAGCCGAAGCGAAACGATATACCGTTTTCACAGTGGGTAAAGTGGCGGATGCCAGTCTAAGTGCATTAATTGTTCCGGGGCAACTGGGTGGTATACCCTTAAATAAAATTCGACTGCAATTAGTTCATGCCGCTGCAAGTGCTCCTGAAGTGAGTGTCCATGTCACGGTACCAGGTGCTGAATTAGCAACGCCAGAAGCCACATTTTCTTTTAAAGGTTACAGCAAGCCAATTATTCTAGATCCTGCTAACTATCAGGTACGCATTACGCTAACAGATAATCAAACCGTACTTTTTGACAGTGCTAGCTTAGATTATACCGCAGTGGGTACAGATTTAGTGTTGGCGGCAATTGATAGCCAGTTTTCCGGCGCCTCACCGGTTTCACTTTTAGCGGTAGCGCAAGATGGCAGTCAAAAAAATATTTTTGACGTCAACGCTAATGCTTCAATACGGATTGTGCATAACGCATCCGATGCCGAGCCTTTTGAAATTAAAACCAGTAGTGATACCAGCTTAGGAAATGTGATTTCTTTTACTGAGTTTTCTGATTATCTGCAAGTGGTCCCTAAAACATATGAGGTAAGCATCATTTTAGATTCTAGTAGTACTAATAGTATTACTGTTGCAGCGGGACAGTATTACAGCTTGCTTGCTAGCGGATCTGTTAATGAAAGTGATGATGCTGCCATCGAGGCTTTAATCTATACCGATAAATCACGGCGTATTGCCACAGAAGCGCAACTAAGAATTATTCATGGTTCTACTTTGTCGGGGAATGTTGATATTTACATAACGGCCAATGGTGATATCAGCCAAGCAACCGCAAATTTTAGTAATGTTGCGTATAAAACTGACGTTGGTTATATGTCGTTGCCAGCAGGGGATTATGTGATTACAGTAACTAAAGCGGCTGAAAAAACTGTAGTGATTGAAACTGCCGTCAGTTTAACGACAAATCGAATATACACAGCCATAACTCGAGATGGCGAAAACTTAGATAGCACTATGCTTGGCTTGATAAAAATTGATGATTTTGTTGTAGAGTAAAATTGTAAAACTAGTCAGATTGCTAATAAAAAGCCGGTAATAGCAATATACTGTTACCGGCTTTTTTATTAAAAAATTAGTTTATCGCTTAGCTTTTTTCATCAGGGAAGGTGATGTTTAATTCTAATACCGACAATTCATTATCGCGTTGCTCTAAAGACACGGCAATTTGTTCAGGAGATATATCAACATATTTACGTATTACCTCTAAAATATCGCGCTCTAATTGCGGTAAATAGTCAGGGCTATTACGTTTTCTTCGTTCATGGGCAACAATAATTTGTAACCGCTCTTTAGCTGTATTTGCAGTGTTTTTCTTCGCTGACCGAAAATAATCCAGTAATGACATTAATTACCCTCCAAAAATCCGTTTTAACAGGCCTTTCTTTTCAACATTAATAAAGCGAAAAGGCACTTGCTCGCCAAGTAAACGATTAACTGTATCTAAATAAGCTTGGCCAGCATCGCTGTCGGTATCTAAAATAACAGGTTGGCCAGAGTTGGATGCATTTAATACAGCCTGCGACTCAGGAATAACGCCAAGTAGATCGATAGAAAGAATTTCTTTCACATCTTCCACGCTTAACATTTCGCCTTTTTCAACGCGTTCAGGATTATAGCGGGTTAATAACAAGTGCTCTTTAATAGAGTCTTGGCTGTTTTCAGCACGGCGTGACTTACTAGATAACATACCTAATATACGATCCGAGTCACGTACAGAGGATACTTCAGGGTTGGTCACAACTATGGCTTCATCGGCAAAATACAATGCCATCATGGCGCCTGCTTCAATGCCTGCAGGAGAGTCACAAATAATAAAATCAAAATCTTTTGCCAGTTCATTTAAAACGCGTTCTACACCTTCTTTAGTTAAGGCATCTTTATCACGGGTTTGTGAAGCGGGTAAGATAAATAAATTGTCGGTACGTTTATCTTTAATCAAAGTTTGCTTTAAATTAGAGTCGCCGTTAATTACGTTAACAAAATCGTAAACTACCCGACGCTCACAGCCCATAATTAAATCTAAATTACGTAATCCAATATCAAAATCAACAATAACTGTTTTCTTACCTTTTAGCGCTAAGCCCGTACCAATAGCTGCGCTAGAGGTGGTTTTACCGACTCCGCCTTTTCCTGACGTCACGACTATGATTTTTGCCATAGTTTAATCCTTATACTAATTCTGCTAAGACTAGCTGGTCGTCTTGCAACTTAATGCAAGACGCTTTGCCCCAAAATTCACCTTGTAAGCTTTCACTTAACCAGTAATTACCCGCTATTGAAATAAGTTCAGCTTGCAAGTTGTAACAATAAATTCGTTTACTATTATCACCAGCGGCACCCGCTATGGCTTTACCGCGTAAAGTACCATAAATATGAATGTTACCATCGGCAATCACTTCGGCGCCGGCACCCACAGTACCTTTAATAATAAGATCTGCACCTTTTGCATAAATTTGTTGCCCAGAGCGCACTGCTTGTTCAACAATTTTACTGTCCATCGGAGCATTAGCTCCAGCTTCTACCGGCACTTCCTCTGGTTTAGAGACCGTGGGTTTAGCTTCTTTACCTAATTGCAATGCCGCTAAACCGGCTTGTTGGGCCAGTTGCTTTAATTCGGCATTAGCACCACAAACGCCAACTAAAACTAGTTTTAACTCTGAAAACAGCTGTTTAATCGCATTAAAATCTGGCGCTTGCTGGCAATCTGTTACGTTAAGAATAATAGGAGCTTGATAAAAAAAAGCCGGTGCTTGCGCCAGCTTTTGGCTCAACTGCTGTTGCAAAGCGCTGACAGACAGCTCTTTATAAGAGAGTACTGATAGAGGGAATAAGCTACCTTTTAATTCTAACAATTGTTCTGACATAACGGTTCTTAGCGCAGTTTTTATATAAAAGTATTATATAAAATATTATATAAAAGTTTCATCAGCTGAAACCTCGAATTTATTCGCGTTGCCACACAGTTGCAGGTACGCAATATAGAGGCTTCATGTTATAGTTTAGGCCTTCGTTAAGCAAGGTTGGAACGTGGTTTTATTCTATGCTATGTGCGGTATATAAAAGTCTCAAAAAAGAGCAAACTTATCTTTATGTAGAGCGGCGTGACGACTTCAGTGCTGTGCCTGAAGCGTTATTAACTAGTTTTGGCCCGCCTAAATTAGTGACCATAATTAATCTAGCTTCACGGCAATATTTAGCTTTGGCAGATTTAGATAAAGTTAAACAACAGTTACAAAGCCAAGGTTTTTATTTACAAGTACCGCCACCGGTTGAAAACCTATTAACTAAACATAAAGCGCAGCAATTAACTGATAAATAGTACAGCGCACAGTGTTTCAAATCGAAGTGGTAGAACGCTAATAAAGCCAAGCAATGTTATTGCCCTTTATTAAAACAACGCATTAAGGCTAAGAATTTCTTAGGCCATGAATATTAGGAATCAATATGTTTAGAACCCTATTCTCAGTTGCTGCTTTGCTCAGCATGCCAGTGCTAGCCGAAGACGCTAAGCCAAGTTTTAGCGATTACACCACAGCATTAAAAGTTGAAGCCCAAAGCAAAGGCTATAAAAGCGAATTGTTAGACGAAGTATTTAGCTCGTTAACTTATCATGAGCGCATAGTATCTGCCGATAAGAGCCAACCAGAGTTTGTGGAAACACTGGATACGTATTTACCAAAACGGGTAAGTGAGATACGTATTTCTATGGCGCGAGAGCGCTATGAAAAATACTTACCAGAATTAACTGAAATTGGTAAAAAATACGGCGTACATCCGCGGTTTATCGTTGCATTGTGGGGCTTAGAAAGTAGCTTTGGCCGTTTTATGGGCTCGTATTCAGTGCCATCGGCATTGGTAACGCTGGCTTATGATGGTCGCAGGGAAACCTTTTTCAAAAAAGAGTTTTTTCACGCCTTAGATATTTTAGCTGACGGCCATATCAGCTTTGCTGATATGAAAGGGTCATGGGCAGGTGCTATGGGCCAAAGTCAGTTTATGCCCAGCTCGTTTATGGCCTATGCCCAAGATGGTGATGGCGATGGTAAAAAAGATATTTGGACCAATCAATTAGATGTATTTGCTTCTATAGCTAACTATTTAAAACAACAAGGATGGGATAGTGATAAAACCTGGGGCCGCGAAGTATTATTGCCAAAAGACTTTGATGCCACTAACGCGATTGCTCGTGGTAGTTTAAAACGCAGTGAGTGGTTAGAGAGATGGCAGCAATCTGAGCGCAGCTTAAGCCAATGGCATGCCTTAGGGGTTAAACGATTAAATGGTACTGAATTACCGCAGCGCGATATTACAGCTGCTTTAATCTTTCCAGATGGTGAAAACGGTCGAGCCTTTTTAGCTTATGATAATTACAAAGTGCTTATGCATTGGAATAGATCTTATTACTTTGTTACTAGTGTCGGCTATTTAGCCGATTTAATCGTGGCTAAGGATCAAAACTAATGTTGCCGTTAATGCATAAATATCAGCATCTACAACATGACGGGCAGATTATAGATTTACCCGTTGGTAAAGTGGTATGTATTGGCCAAAATTATCAAGACCATATTGCTGAAATGAGCAGCATTACGGCACCAGAAGCATTATTTTTTATTAAGCCTAGTACCGCCATTTGCCCAATAACGCCTTTTATCAGTATTCCAAGTGATCAAGGCGCTGTACATAATGAAATAGAGATAGCTGTTTTAATTAAATCTGAGCTTAAAAATGCCAATGAGCGCCAAGTTGCCGCAGCAATTTGGGGCTACAGTTTAGCTTTAGATTTAACCCTGCGGGATCGTCAAGCAGAGTTAAAAAAATTGGGTCGGCCATGGGAAATTGCTAAAGGCTTTGATAATGCATGTCCCGTCGCCGGTTTTATCGCTAGCAGCGATATTGCTGATGGCCAAAAGCTTAAATTCTCACTTCAGGTGAATGGTAATGCTAGACAAACCGGTGATGCCAGCCATATGATCCGTACTATTACTGGCTTAATTAGCGAAATGTCTCAGCATTTTACGTTACAGCCAGGCGATATGGTGTTAACAGGTACACCTGCAGGCGTAGGACCTTTACATAAAGGTGATCAACTACAAGTGCAATTCGATGACTTTTTCACTCTACAAACACAGGTAAGTTAAACATGGCGTTAGCCGAGAAATATTGGGAACATAAATCGCTGGCAGAAATGAATAGCGAAGAATGGGAAGCCTTATGTGATGGCTGCGGTAAATGCTGCCTAAATAAGTTTATTGAAGATGATGATGAAGCAGGGCCAACTGATGTGCTACATGCTAATGAGCAAGTGCACTTTACAAATATTGCCTGTCGCTATTTAAATAGCCAGGCTTGTGAATGCACAGAATATGCTCAGCGCACGGTATTAGTGCCAGATTGTATTGCATTAACTAAAGAAAATTTAAAAGACATATTCTTTATGCCAACGAGTTGTGCCTACCGTCGTTTACACGAAGGTAGAGGATTACCGCATTGGCATCCATTGTTAAATGATGGCAAAAAAAGTTTAATGCATAAAAAGCAAATGTCGGTACGTAATAAAAGCATTAGCGAGTTAAAAGTCGATATGAATGACTTTGAAGACTATATAGTGCGTTGGCCACTTAACGATATAGATTAGTCTTAGCTTGCGAGGTATTAGTGTCGCTTCTTGAATCGATTCAACAAATAACCCAACACTTTAGTCCAGCCACTATTCAGTTTTTGTTTAGCTTATTGTCGATTGGCTTATATTTTGTGTTTAGCCGACGTTTACTACCGGTTTTATATCAGCTGATTGCGCATAGTCGGCTTAAAGATGACATGAATAAACGTGCTGTCGTCGTGATGCACATTTTGTTAATGATAGTGCTTATCATTGTTCTGAGTGTGGTTTGGGGCTTAGATATTCGCGGCTTATTAGTACTGGCTTCGTCGGTTATAGCTATCGTCGGTGTGGCGTTATTTGCCAGTTGGTCGTTGCTAAGTAATATAACCGCATTTTTTATTTTATTAGGCCATAAAGCCTATTCGCAAGGTGCTGAAGTACGGGTAGTGGATGGGGCTAATTACATTGATGGTCGCATAGTTGAAATTAATTTATTTAGTACCGTATTAAAAACAGAAAATAATGAATTAGTGGTTTATCCCAATAACCTAATCGTCTCACGGCCGGTTATTGTACTGCCGAATAAAAGCCGTAAAATTTCTACCCAACATAAAGTGGTAGAGAAAGCGCAAAAATGGCGGCGTAAAGTGCTGATAAATCAGAAAAATGATTAATTTTACTGATAGCAGTACTTTTAGCAATCTGCTACATTTAGCCAAGTTGGCAAAACAATAATAATTAATGCTTAGCTAAAATGCGCTTAAAACATATAAAACTTTCTGGGTTTAAGTCCTTTGTGGACTTAACCACAGTGCCCTTTATGCAGCAAATGACTGCTGTAGTAGGGCCTAATGGCTGCGGTAAATCTAACGTTATCGACGCGGTGCGTTGGGTGCTGGGTGAAAGTTCAGCTAAAAACCTGCGTGGCGATGCCATGACAGATGTTATTTTTAATGGTTCATCGCAGCGAAAGCCGGTATCACAAGCCTCTGTCGAATTATTATTTGAAAACACTCAAGGTCATATTAACGGCAATTTAGCCGATCGTAGCGAAATTGCCGTTAAGCGTATTGTTACCCGTGATGCCCAATCCACTTACTATCTTAATGGCACTAAATGTCGCCGTCGTGATATTACCGATATTTTTCTCGGTACCGGCTTAGGTCCGCGTAGTTATGCCATTATTGAACAAGGTATGATTTCACGCTTAATCGAATCTAAACCACAAGAGTTACGGGTTTTTATTGAAGAAGCCGCCGGTATATCTAAATATAAAGAACGTCGCCGTGATACTGAAAACCGCATTAAACGCACCCGCGAAAACTTAGCGCGCTTAAGTGATATTCGAGATGAACTGGCTAAAAACATAGAAAAATTAAAACGCCAAGCTACATCTGCACAACGCTATAAAGAACTTAAAGCCCAAGAGCGCAAGCTTAAAGCAGAACTAACCAGCATCAAATGGCTGAGCTATAACACCCGATTAGAGCAACTAGAGCTCCAGCTTAGCCAACAAACCACCGAACTAGAAAAGTATCATGCTGATCAAAGCAGTGAGCAACGTCAACTCGTCGCCTTAAAAGAGCAAGCTTTACAATCACGGCAAAAATTTGAACAATTACAAGCCAGCTTTTATCAATTAGGCAGCGTTATTACGCGATTAGAGCAGCAAATCTTACATCAACGCCAGCAGCAGCAGCAGCTCAGTCAACAGCTGTTGCAAGCCGAGCAAAGCTTACAACAAAGCGATAGCTTTATGGCTAGTGAGCAGCAGCAATACCAGCAGGTATCACTGCAAATAGCAGAAGATGAACCCGAAATCGCCATGCTGGATCAGCAACTGATTGAGTTAGAGCTGCAATTAGCATCGCTAGAGCAACAACAACTTAATGCGCAACAAGCTTATCAGCAATGGCAGCAACAACAGTTTCAATTGCAAAAGCAGCAACAACAATTAAGTATGCAGCTGCAAAACCAGCAACAACTGCAACAGCAATTAAATCAACAACAGCTGCAATTGCAACAGGATATTACCCAGTTAGCGATAACACCGTTAGTCGAGCAATGTCAGCAGCAACAGCAACAGCTTGAATTAGCTGAACAACATTATCTGCAACAACAAGTGCAATATGCTGCTATCGAACAAGAAGTATCGCAGCAAACTGAGTTGTTGCAGCAGGTTAAACAACAGTTGCAACAACAAACTATGCTAAGGCAGAGTTTACAACTAGAGCAGCAACGCTTAACCCAACAGCAGCAACAACAAGATAACCAACAGCAGCAACTATTGCGCCAGTTAGAAGTCAAACCAGGCTGGGCATTGGCTGTCACTATGGTGCTAGGAAAATTACAGCACGCTAATGTTGTAGCCGATGCTGATTCTAAATCTACTCAGAGCCAAGAAAGCTTTGTGCGTGCTGCAACAGCGATTGCTACAAACTCTGCAACTGAAAACTGTTTAAGCAGTGTTATTGTCAGCGGTGTCTATCCACAAAGCTTTGATCAAGTGTTATTGGCTAGAAATGCAGCAGACGCCTATGCACTTCAGTCTTCGTTAAGCTTGGGGCAGTCTATTATAAGCGCTGATGGTGTTTGGCTGGGAACTAACTGGGGGCTATATGCGGGCGCTGAGCAAGATAATTACTTGCAAATTTCAGAGCGTCTTACTGAATTAAAGCCACAACTTAATACTGCTGAGTTATCTTTTCAGCAAGCTGAAGCTGGCATGCTAAAGCAACAACAGCAATTAACGCTGTTAACGGAAAAGCAGCGATTACAACAGCAGCAACTCAGCACAGCTCAGCAGCAGATGCATCAGCAACAAACGACGCTACTGTTAGCAAAGCAAGCCTTACAGCAAGCTGAAAAACAATACGCGAAGTTAGTCAGTGACAGTGAAGCTATGGCGTTAAACCACGCTGTACTACTGGAGAAAGTTGCAGAATATAAAACACAGTTAGCGTTGTGTGAAGCGCAATTGCTAACGCATGAACAGCAGCAACAGCAATTAACAGAGCAGCAACAGCAGTATCAGCATAAGTTAACCCAGCATAAAGCTCACTATGAGCAAAAACGTCAGCAGCATCAGCAGTTAGTGTTGCAATGTAAGATGAGTCAGCAGCAACAGCAGACGTTAGCCCTAAGTCTGCAGCGAGCTAAGCAACAGCAGCAGCAGTTGCATGAGCAAGTGGTGCAGTTTAAGCTGAAGTTACAGCAAGATGATGAGCCCGAATTATTATTGCAAGAACAGTTGCAGCAAACATTGTTAACGCTGGAACAGGCAGAGCAGGATATGCACCGCCAACAAGATATCGTGTCTGAACTAGAACAGCGAATTCGCCAACTAGAGCAAGGCCAGCAGGGTATTGAGCAATTAGTGCAAAATAAACGTGCTGGGTTAGAGGCTTTACGAGTAGAAGCTGAAGGTTATCGGGTTCGGGCTAATAATATGTTGGAGCAATTAGCACAACAACAAGCTAATATAAAGCAAGTATTGGCAGAATTAGTATCACAAGCGGATGAAGCGCATTGGCAGCAGCAATTAGAGTTGACTACTGAAGCCATTCAGCGCCTTGGAGCAATTAATTTAGCTGCGATTGATGAATATGAGCAACAAGCTGAGCGCAAAAATTATCTTGATGCCCAAAATGACGATTTACATGCAGCGATGGAAACATTAGAAACTGCTATACGTAAAATAGATAAAGAAACTCGGCAAAAGTTTAAGCAAACTTTTGATCAGGTAAACGAAGGTTTAAAAAGTTTGTTTCCCAAAGTATTTGGCGGTGGTAGTGCTTATTTAGCGTTGACCGAAGACGATTTGCTGGAAACGGGGGTCAGCATTATGGCGCGCCCGCCAGGGAAAAAAAAACAGTACAATACATTTATTATCCGGTGGTGAAAAAGCGCTAACCGCTTTATCATTAGTGTTTTCGATATTTAAGCTTAATCCAGCGCCGTTTTGTATGTTAGATGAGGTTGATGCCCCATTAGATGATGCTAACGTCGGACGGTTTTGTAATTTGGTGCGAGAAATGTCAGAAACAGTACAATTTATTTATATTAGCCACAATAAAATTGCTATGGAAATGGCGACACAGTTAATGGGCGTGACCATGCAAGAGCCTGGCGTGTCACGCGTCGTGGCTGTGGATGTGGACGATGCTGTTAAAATGACAACAGCTTCCTAGACAAAGGTAATCTAATGAGTGATTTTCGTATAGTATTAATTATCATTGGTGCGTTAGTGTTAACAGCCTTGCTAGTGCATGGTCTGTGGACGGTGCGTAAGAATAGCGGCCAACCTAAGCATCGCTATTATGATGAAAGCAAGCAACCTGATGAAGCACTGCCTACTAAAACCGAAGGCTTTGATGAGTTAGGACTGGGTGAAGTAAGAGTGGTTAGGCAAGGTGCTCAAAAGAGCAGTGCTAAAGTGCCGGCCAATTCAGCTTTATCAACACCCGCTATGGCTAGACCAACAGCGACTCAGCCTATAACGGCTAGGCCTGTAACCGCTAGGCCAGAACAGCAAACAGAATTAGCTTTTACTGCTAACGAAGAGCCTGAGCTGAATTTTTCCGCTTTAGCCGAAGATGATCAGTCAAGTTTGCCGCTAGATGATACTGGGTACCAGCAAGATGACTCTGGGTACCTGCAGGATGATACTGATGAAAAAAATACGCTGTCTCAGCCAAGTGAAGTATTAATTTTATATGTGTTATTGGCTGAAAATGAAGAAATTAAAGGTGAAGACCTATTAAGTACATTACTGACTCTGGGCTTTAAATACGGTGATATGGATATTTTTCATCGTCACACCGATAGCTCAGGTTCTGGCGAAGTATTATTTAGTTTGGCCAATATGTTTAATCCAGGCACCTTCGATTTAGATAACATGGACAAACTTAACACCCGAGGTGTTAGTTTATTTATGACATTGCCAGGCCCTGGCGATGCGTTGCAAAACTTTAACTTAATGCATAATGCAGCCAAAAAATTGGCCAGCGAGTTTTCAGGCCAAGTATTAGATGGTCAACGCAGCGTGCTAACCGTACAAACTGTGCGCCATTATGTCGATAAAATACGTGAGTTTCAGCGTCAAAAGTTGATCCATGGTTAACCGTTAATCACTGCTGCTAGCCTTATGAATAAAACGGCAGGTTATTTCCCTGCCGTTTTTGTTAGGTTAATATCAGTGATGCTTTTTTAAGAGTATCCCCATCATGTCTCAGTCTCTTGTCTTACAATTACAACAATTACGTCAGCAATTAGAGCAATATAGTTATCAATATTATGTGTTAGATCAGCCAACGGTGCCTGATTCAGAATACGATCGATTATTTCAGCAATTACAACGCATTGAGGCTGAACATCCAGAGTTAATTAGCAGCACGTCACCCACTCAACGCGTGGGTGCTAAGCCATTAGCCAAATTTAGCCAGGTACAACATCAGATACCCATGTTATCGCTGGATAATGCCTTTGATGACGAATCATTCTTTGCCTTTACCAAACGCATCGCCGACAGCTTAGATAGCAGCGCGGAATTTAGTTTTTGCTCTGAGCCGAAATTAGATGGTTTAGCCGTCAGTATCCGTTATGAAAATGGCGAATTAGTGCAAGCGGCCACTCGTGGTGATGGAAGTACCGGTGAAAATATTACCACAAACGTTAAAACTATCCGGGCCATTCCGCTGCGTTTACAAGGTGATGTACCAGAAGTATTAGAAGTGCGCGGTGAAGTATTTATGCCACTGGCCGGATTTAATGCCATGAACGATGCAGCGGCTAAAGCAGGGCAAAAAATATTTGCTAACCCGCGCAATGCCGCCGCAGGCAGTTTACGCCAATTAGATGCCAAAATTACCGCTCAGCGACCACTAATGTTTTATGCTTATGGTATAGGTGAAGTAATTGATAGCAACAAAAAGTTAGCGACAGACAGCCATTACCAACAACTGATGCAATTAAAGCAATGGGGTATGCCAATATGCCCTGAAGTACGCCAAGTCAAAGGCAGCCAAGCGGCACTAGATTATTATCAGCATATTATGCAGCAGCGCGATTCATTAGCTTATGAAATTGACGGCGTGGTTATTAAAGTGGATTCATTAGCGCAACAGCAAGCCTTGGGCTTTGTTGCCAGAGCGCCGCGCTGGGCCGTTGCTTTTAAGTTTCCAGCCCAAGAGATGCTTACCAAGTTATTAGCCGTAGAATTTCAAGTGGGCCGCACCGGCGCTATTACGCCTGTTGCCCGTTTGGCGCCAGTCAATGTCGGTGGTGTTACTGTTAGCAATGCCACCTTACATAACCAAGATGAGATAGCGCGTTTAGGTATTAAAGTCGGCGATCAAGTTATTGTGCGCCGAGCAGGTGACGTGATCCCGCAAATTGTCTCAGTGGTGTTAGAGCAACGCCCTGATGATGCCAGTGACATTGTGTTTCCAACCCAGTGTCCTGTTTGTGATTCTCATATCGAGCGCATTAGCGGAGAAGCTGCAGCCCGCTGTAGTGGCGGTTTATTCTGCGGCGCGCAATTAAAAGAATCTATTAAGCACTTTGTCTCGCGTAAAGCGATGGATATAGATGGCTTTGGTGATAAGTTAGCCGAGCAATTAGTTGAACAAGGGTTAATAAAAACCCCTGCCGATATTTACCAGCTAGATATGCCCAGCTTATTGGGTTTAGAGCGCATGGCAGAAAAATCGGCGATGAACTTGCTGCATGCTATTAGGCAGTCAAAACAAACCACGCTTGCGCGCTTTATTTATGCCTTAGGTATTCGTGACGTGGGCGAGGCGACAGCTATAAGCTTAGCTAATCATTTTACTACGCTACCGGCTATTCAGCAGGCAAGTATCGAGCAGTTACAACAAGTAGACGACGTGGGCACTGTCGTAGCCGAGCGCGTGCAGAGCTTTTTTGCCGAAGAGCATAATCAAACCGTGATCACGCAGTTATGCCAAGCGGATATCCACTGGCCAGAAATAGCTAAATTAGAGCAGACGGAGCAGCCCTTAGCCGGTCAAACCTTAGTGTTAACAGGTACCTTAACCAGTATGGGGCGCGATGATGCTAAAGCTAAGCTACAGCGGTTAGGCGCTAAAGTATCGGGCTCTGTCTCGGCGAAAACCCACGCGGTAATCGCCGGTGATAATGCGGGCTCTAAATTAGTCAAAGCCAATGAGCTAAATGTGACTGTTTGGAGTGAGCAAGAGATGCTGGATGTATTTAATCAGTATGGAGTAAATTAATTGGCCGATTTATTAAATTCATTACTAAACGAGTGGGGCAGTTTGTTTCGGCCTTATGTACGAGATATCGCCTTAGCAATGGTTGCTACTTGCTTAGTGGTATTTGGTGATGACTTAAACCGAGCCGTTAGACGGCAAATTGCCCATATGCACTTTTTTTGGCGTACCAGTATTTTTATACTACTTTGTGCTTTTGGCTATGGTGCCTTAACCATATTGTTAACCCCAGTGGTGGCCAAGCAATTAGCTAAATTTAGTAATCAGTGGTTACCTTGGTTTTGTTTAGCCATATTTATAATACTAGGCAGTTTGGCCCAGCGCAGACGCCAGCTATGAAGTATTTAGTATGACGCTCTCGCTGTGAAAGAATATAATATATTTCCAGTCTTAGACGATCATGGGCTGCATAAAGTGCCTATGCGTTTATATTGGTTATTATTGCTATTGTTGCGGCCCTATATAAGCTGGGTGTTAGTGCTAACCTTGCCCGAATCGCAACGCGATATATTGTCGTTAATCTATCCGTTGCAATTCGACTTTATCATAGCTTGCGCCATTGCCAGCCCATTATTACTGATATTAGCCGCGATTAGCCAACGTAAACCCAAAGGTCAAGCGTGGTGGTTTCAAGTCTGGCGGCACAGCCGAATCATATTATTGCTGGTGGCGATAATTGATTTATTGCTAACCATTAAACACCTGCCAGACCAAGTCATGCTAGATGCGCCATGGCGCATACTTGCTCCTATCGCAATAAGTGTTGGCATCTTGTGGCTAATGCGCTCGCGTACTTTAGGTTTAGTGTTTGCCGAATGGCCAACTGCTGAAGATAAAAAGAAAACAGCTAATAAATAAACTAACCAAATCACAGTGGCCTAAATATTTCTGTCGCAATAGCATTAAAATAGCGCTCAATTTTTGCATTGTCGGTATTAATTTGCATGGCAATGGCGATTTTTTTATCAGGATAATAAGCCAGTAGGGAGTTATAGCCTGGAAAAAATCCATGATGACGATAACAGCTGCCGAATTCTGTTTTTATTATGTTAATGCCCAAACCGTAACCGAGCACTGGGCCTAACGTATTTGGCGGCTGTTCAGGTTTTGCTATAGATGTCAGCATTTGGTTTAGTAAATGCGGCGTAATAGCCTTACCCTCGAAAAGCCCTTTGGCCCAACGAACCAGATCTGATGATGTGCTAACGATACCGCCACCGGTCCATTCAATTGATGGATGAAACACAAGTTGGTTGTCTGCAATCACCCGTTTTGGTATACCGAATAAACGCCGACTCTGCCTAGCATAGCCTTGCACTATGCCAGGGATGTCGCGGCGATGAAGTGGAACAGTATCGGTTAATTGCAGCGGTATTAGAATGCGCTTAGACAACTCATGATAATAACTGTGTGAACTGGCTTTCTCGATAATGATGCCGATGAGTATGTAACCAGTATCACTATAATGGAACCCTGTGCCAGGCAAAAACAGCGGCTTGCGATCTAGCGCGAATTGCAGCAGTTTATGCGGTTCAATGGCTTGAGCTGGATTGTCAGACTTAAGGATGTTCTTTATATAGTTCGCAAAGTCTGTACCAGTGTCATAAACATGATCGATAATACCGCTGCTATGATTCAGCAAATGACGTAAGGTAATGACGTTATAATTTGGCAACCGACAAAACCAGTCCGCGTCTACAAACCACTTAGATATAGGTGTATCAAGTTCGACTACGCCATCAGCCACCATACTAAGTACCACAGCGGCAACAAAGGTTTTACCAATGCTACCCGCTGGCATGCGTGCATTACAGGTCATAGGTATATGTGACTCTTTATCTGCAAAACCACAGGCATGGCTAATTAGACTGCCATCAGGCAGAGAAACTGTCGCGGTCACACCTGGCAGTTGCTCTTTGGTTTGCTGGCTAATTTGATATTGTGTATGCAACGCTTGTTCAATTAGTGAAGATAAGTTCATAAAGAATATGTCTGCAAAACTTGTGTTTAAAAGGTACATTATTGTAGGTATCTGTTGCTGAATGTTTTTTGCTACAGATATTAATTAACACTCTGCAATATTAACAGCAATAGCCAGCCCGCCTTCTGAAGTTTCTTTAAATCTATTATTCATACTTTGCGCAGTTTCCCACATGGTTTGAATTACTTCATCTAAGGTTACTCTGGCATTGGCAGGGTCGCTTTCTATGGCAATATTGGCCGCAGTAATGGCTTTAATCGCCCCCATTGAGTTTCGCTCTATGCAGGGAATTTGTACCAAGCCTGCTACTGGGTCACAGGTTAGTCCCAAGTGGTGTTCCATGGCTATTTCGGCAGCCATTAACACTTGCCCTGGTGAGCCGCCCATAATTTCAGTTAAGCCTGCTGCAGCCATAGCTGATGACACACCCGTTTCTGCTTGGCATCCTCCCATAGCCGCAGAAATGGTTGCGTTCTTTTTAAACAAGGTACCAATTTCTCCGGCTACCAATAAAAAACGAATAATTTTATCGTTACCGGTAAATTCTGTAAAAGCTTGTGAGTACATTAAAACGGCAGGAATAATGCCGCTGGCACCATTGGTTGGCGCGGTAATGATACGGCCGAAATTGGCATTTTCTTCGTTAACTGCCAATGCAAAACAAGAAACCCATTTATTAATATTAACAAAATTGGCTTCTGCTTCAACTACCATCTGATACCATTGATCTCGATTGAAATAGTGTTTGTCTTCGCCTAATAATCTGCGGTTTAAGCCAGCAGCACGACGAACCACCCGCAACCCTCCAGGCAATATACCTTCTTGAGTTATACCTTTATAAATACAGTCTTTAATATTCTCCCAAATGTCTAATGCAAGAGCATCTGTGTCTGATTTAGTTCGCCAACTTTCTTCATTTAAATAAATTAAATCTGAAAATGAGACGTCTAATTTATCACAATAAAACTGTACATCTTTGCCATAATGACAGGGATATAAAGTGCGAGTACAAGCCTCATCGGCCGACGTTTCCTCTTTGGTTGCAACAAAACCGCCACCAATGGAGTAATAATCTTGCTCTAGTTCAGTTTTATCCTTAAAAACGGCTTTAAAAATCATCCCATTGGGATGAAAGTCTAAACTCTTTAACTTATTTAAAATAAGGTGATGACCATATACAAAGGGAATATCGACTTCAGCACCTAGTTTTAAGCTGTTTGCTAATTTAATTGTCTGAATTTTTTCTGTGATTTTTGTGGTGTCTATGGTCTTAAAGTTTTCACCAGACAGACCCAACATACCGGCAATATCAGTACCGTGACCAATACCTGTTTTAGCTAAAGAGCCAAAAAACTCAACAAATACTTCTTTTACTTCAGATAATTTATGATCTTTACGAAGAAGATTTAAAAACAACTCTGCAGCATTCCATGGCCCCATGGTATGTGAGCTTGAAGGGCCAATTCCTACCTTGATGATTTCAAATACACTGATTGATTCCATTATAATCTTCCTTATGGATACTAACGTTAAGCTACGAGTTATAGAACTGTGCACTCGCTAATACAAAAGACTCACTAAGGCAGCCTACCTACGTAGTGGGTAGGAACAAAAAAGCGTGCCTTCTACCGCTTGTTTAACATTAATTTTTGTTGAGATGCCATGGCGAAACTGAGCTTCAGTGGCCGCTAAAACATTACAATCTCGGTTTTGCCAACGGCACACCTTAACATTCAGACCATCAAACCCCATGTGTAAGATACTGCTTAAGTTTGAATGATTTTGGCGTTGTAGGCTTAATTTTCGTGCTGATTCGGAGCGGTGCATTTCAATGCTGATAGGCTGAGCTGGGTGCCATTCGTTCTTAGCAAAGTGACCTAGCGCATTGGTAATAGTACACTGAACTACATCACCTAAGGGGGCTGTGCGGCGAAGTTCTACTAACTGAACTTGTTCAGCTACCTCTTGTGCTTTTTGCTCCGCACGACGCACTCTAGCCGCTTCATCTCGTGCATCTTGGATCTTACGGGCTTCAAATTGTTGAGTAGGGGTTAATAATACCCATTCATCATCACTCATGCCTAATGGATTGCTGGCACAACCAGTAACGAATATAAAAGACAAAGCCACCAGCAATATTACTATCTTTTGTATAAGTTTAAACATTAGGCTTCTCCTAGCTTGAAGAATTGATTTTAATTAAATGTTTCAAATCTTAATCTTGTAGCGAATGATATTTATCTATAAATAATTGTTTTTTAACATTATAAATTATTCAGCATACTATATTGGGTATACTATAGGCTAAACACGAATGTTTAGGTTTTAATCATTAAAACAGTCTGTCAGATAAGTTTATGTTAGCAAGTAGCTACTTGACCATAGCTTAGCAAAGCGTCTAGGCTTTAATCTCATTAACTGAGGAGTTACCATGAGTCATTTGATTATTCCAAGCCATTGGAAAATTAAGCGTTCAACTCACTTTTTTACCAAGGATAACATTCCTAAAGCGTTATTAACTCATCACAACACCGCTGAAGGTGTGTTTGGTCAAATTTGTGTAATGCAAGGTACGGTTACTTTTTACGGCTTTGCCAATGAAGCCGCCACCGAACCAGAGCAAACAGTGGTAATTAAAGCTGGTCAATTTGCTAACAGCCCACCGCAGTATTGATAGGAATATAAATGACTGTAGTTGTTGCTCTTCACTTTATGTTGGTTTTGACATTTACAACTCGAATTTTACTTCGTGATGATTTATCACCACCGGGGCGGCTGGCTTGGTTTATTGTCTTAAACGTATTACCGTATTTTGGCGTTGCCAGTTATTTTTTATTTGGTGAAATTGATATTGGCAATCGTGCTATTAGACGACACGACGATATTTTTACTGAAATTAGAGCCAAAGCACGGAGTTTTATGGGAGATAAGTCGAGTGTCGAAAGTTTGATTGATCCGCTTTATCGCCCTGGGTTTCGCTATGCGGGCTCGATTAATGGTTTTCATACTGTAGGGGGTAATACTGCTGAACTGATGGCAGATGGCGATGCCACACGTGCACGGATAATCGCAGATATTGACGCTGCCACCGAGCATGTACATGTGCTCTATTATATCTGGCTCAATGACAATATGGGGACTGATATCGCCGAAGCGTTAATTCGAGCTGCACAAAGAGGCGTTAGCTGCCGTGCCATGGCCGATGGACTTGGTTCTCGTGCCTTTATTAAATCTAAGCTTTGGCAACGTATGCAACAGGCTGGTGTTGAACTGGCAGTAGCACTGTCGTTTCGAAACCTGATTCTCACCATGTTACTTAGCCGCTTAGACTTAAGAAATCACCGTAAAATTACTGTTATTGACGGGCGCTTAACCTATTGTGGCAGCCGAAACTCGGCCGATCCGGAGTTTTTGCCCAAAGCAAAATACGGGCCTTGGGTGGATATCATGCTGCGGTTTCAAGGGCCAGTAGTGGCCCAGAATCAGCTGTTGTTTGCAAGTGACTGGATGCAGACCACTGGCAAGTCACTGGACGAGTTCGAACTGAAGACAGAGCAGATTGCTGGAGGGTTTCCCGCCCTGGTAATGGGCGTAGGGCCTACGGAACGTCGAGGCGCCACACCACAGCTTTTTTCTAACTTAATAGCGAGTGCAGAAAGTGAGTTAATAATAACGACACCTTACTTTGTGCCGGATGCTACGGTTTTAGAGTCGCTGTGCGCAGCCGCACACAGGGGGGTGGCAGTGACCTTGATCTTCCCTAAGAGGAATGATAGTTGGATTGTATCCGCAGCGAGTCGAAGCTATTACCATCAGCTGCTTGATGCTGGTTGTGTTATTTATGAATTTAAAGGTGGCTTGTTGCACGCTAAAACCCTGACCATTGACGGTTGTGTCAGCCTAATAGGCTCTTCAAACATAGACCTACGCAGCTTTGATTTAAATTACGAAAACAATATCCTGTTACAGGATCACGCCACTACTATGTCTATTCGGCAACGCCAGCAAGTCTATATTAATAACTCAGAAAAGGTTGAATTAGCCACTGTACTAGCTTGGCGCTATTACCGGCGTATTTGGCACAACGTTATCGCGACCATAGGCCCAGTGTTGTAAAAGGTAACTTGCTAACTTGGAGCTGTAATCAATTAGGGGTTGAATCGATAATTTTATGTTAAAGGCGGCGTCAAAAGCTTTAAGCAGCTTATGGCGCCATAGTCATATATTAAATTTTGATCGGTCATCCTATATTATGGAATTGGAACGCCACCTGCAGGTGGACAATCAACTCTTGTGTCAACCACACCCTCTCTAAAATCATAGGTTTCACCTGCAACAGATGGGGTTAACTCGACACGTACAGTAACTTGTTGAGGAATATTGGTACCAAAGTGATCCTGTAAATTAAAGGTATAGCTACCCGTTGTACCGTCACTAAGACACTGATGTCTCAAAGTAGGATGAACTGTATCTCCATTAGCATATATTGTTGTGCATAAGGTGTTCTCATTGTTCCAACCATCTGGGTCAAATTCATAATTGACCTGAACAAGTGGGATCCCTTGATTCAAGCAGACAACTTGAGGCACTAATGAGAAAGAGGTAAAAACAGGCTCTGGACTTGAGCGGGGGGTGCTTTGTGAGCCCAACATTGCAGCTAGCCCAATAACTACAATACACCCAATACCAATAATCTTGAGATTATTCATAATAAACTACTCCTTAATAATTGGATTTAACTCGGCGCAAAAACGAAACGTAAAAGCCAAATAAGCGAAAGCACCAAAAAATGAAGAAATAACATCATATACATCGCCATAGAACAGCATTCCTACTTGCTCAGCATACTGTGAAGCAGAAAATAATTCGTAACTGGCATTAATTAAAAACCAGAATAGGCTAACAAAAATAACATTATTTCGAGTTATTTTTACAAATGCCGTGGTCAAAAGGCAGAAAGCCAAAGTATGCAAAAAGGATGGCAGCGAGCCAGTACCAAAAAACAAAAACATAGGGTCTAAAACACGAGTGTCACCAAATAACTGTAATACAATTAGCGATTCTGGCCTGTATATCACATAGAATATCCCGGCAAGAATAAGGACAAATAGACCTGAGAAGATAAACTTTAAAAAATGCTTTTCCATTTAAAAGTTAACCTGCAATATTTTATAACCTAACGGCCAGTTAACCAGAATTCTGTTAGGTGCTTATTTCACACCGAGCTTTGAGGCTTAAGCTGAAGCCGCATATTCCACTGGCAACCTATCTAATACTAGTTGCGCTTAATCGATTTTGCACGATTTGCGATGACATAAGCCTTTTAAACCTGTAGGTCATTATCAGCAACTAAGGCATTCCTCCTCAAAGAAAGCTAGTGCTCTATACCCGACGGGATATTATGGGTATAATTCGCGCCTCGTTATGCTGGCAACAGCAATGGTTCCCTTGCCCCATTCAAAAAGGTTTTGTAATGAAAACTGTAATTGCGCTTATTGCGTTCCATATTTTAATTATCATCTCTAGTAACTACTTGGTTCAATTCCCGATTGAGCTGTTTGGTTGGCAAACCACTTGGGGTGCTTTTAGTTTCCCGTTTATTTTCCTCGCGACAGATCTAACCGTGCGTTTGCTAGGCAAGCAGCCAGCCCAACGAGTTATTGGCTACGTTATGCTACCTGCTTTGCTGGTGTCGTATTGCGTATCGGCGCTATTTCACGAAGGTGACTTTCATGGCTGGGGAACATTGCTAGTATTAAACGTTTTTGTGCTGCGAATATCTATAGCAAGTTTCGCGGCTTATGTAGTAGGACAGTTGGTTGACGTGCACGTATTTGCCCGCCTACGCCAAATGCGCCAATGGTGGCTTGCTCCAAGCGCCTCAACCATATTAGGTAACTTAATCGATACCTTTGTATTCTTCTTTATTGCCTTTTGGCACAGTAGTAACCCGTTTATGGCCGAGCACTGGGTAGAAATTGCCGTAGTGGATTACGTAATAAAATTACTTATAAGCCTACTGATTTTTGTGCCTATGTATGGCCTTATACTCAATGCACTGTTAAAACGAATGCAGCTAAGCTCAGCTCAAAAAGTAGTCGTTTAACATTAGGGTTGTCTCGTATATTAGGGCAAATTTACTGTTAGATTCGAGCTAGTGGCAACCGTGTCTTAATAAAGACTAGGGCGGTGCTGAAGATAATGGTGGATTGTACTGGGTTCGAACCAGTGGCAACCGTGTCTTAGCAAAGAGTAGGGCGGTGCTTTCACAGCTGAGCTAACGATGTAATATTATTTTGGAAATTGGATAAGAAGATAATGGTGGATTGTACTGGGTTCGAACCAGTGACCCCCGCCTTGTAAGGGCGGTGCTCTCCCAGCTGAGCTAACAATCCATGGGATGCGGTATAACTTATAAATAGTAAATGGTGGATTGTACTGGGTTCGAACCAGTGACCCCCGCCTTGTAAGGGCGGTGCTCTCCCAGCTGAGCTAACAATCCATGGGAAAATTACTATATCACAACATTTTATAGTTGTTCATCATAAAACAAATAGTGCTTATATGAAGATCAAAATATGGTGGATTGTACTGGGTTTAACCAGTGGCAACCGTTTTGTCATTAGGAGCGGGCGGTGCTCTTTCATGACTCAACCAAATATGGTGGATTGTACTGGGTTCGAACCAGTGACCCCCGCCTTGTAAGGGCGGTGCTCTCCCAGCTGAGCTAACAATCCACGCTGTTTGATGGCGCTCATTATAGGGAGCAGAGAAAAGCTGTCAACATTATTTTCGCAATTCTGCACTGCTTGCTGCAAAAGTAAACATTCTGCGGCTAATTAGGCTGTTTTAAGAGCCGCAAGATGCAAAACCTAAAAAACTGCTGTAATCAGTTAGGTATAGCGGGTGCATCAAATCTGTGTCATTGCTACAATAGCGCTAATTTCATCCCGCATTGGATATATTATGTCTTTAGTTACTCGTTTCGCTCCAAGCCCTACTGGCTATTTGCACGTTGGTGGTGCTCGTACTGCATTATTTAGCTGGCTTTATGCGCGTAAAAACCAAGGTGAATTCATTTTACGCATTGAAGACACTGATTTAGAACGTTCTACTCAAGCTTCTGTCGACGCTATTTTAGAAGGCATGGCTTGGTTAGGTTTAGATCATGATTCTGGCCCTTTTTACCAAACCCAGCGTTTCGATTTATATAAAGAAGTGGTCGCCCAGCTTGTTGCTTCAGGTCACGCCTATAAGTGCTTTTGTACTATTGAAGAAGTAGATGCTATGCGCGAAGCGCAAAGTGCAGCGGGTGAAAAGCCTCGTTATAACGGTATGTGGCGCGACCGTACGGATCATCCAACCGATAAACCTTTTGTCATCCGGTTTAAAAATCCACAACAAGGTGTAGTGGTGATTGATGACATGATTAAAGGTAAAATTGAAATTGCTAATGCCGAATTAGACGATTTAATTATTGCTCGTAGCGATGGCACACCAACTTATAATTTAACGGTAGTAGTTGATGACTGGAAAATGGGTATTACCCACGTTATTCGCGGTGATGACCATGTTAATAACACGCCACGCCAAATGAATATTTTAGCCGCCTTAGGTGCCGACATTCCAAAGTATGCTCACGTGCCAATGATTTTAGGTGATGACGGTAAGCGTTTATCTAAGCGCCATGGTGCGGTAGGTGTTATGCAGTACCGTGATAACGGCTTTTTACCTGAAGCCCTTTTAAACTATTTAGTTCGTTTAGGCTGGTCACATGGTGATCAAGAGATTTTTAGTAAAGACGAGTTAATCCAAATGTTCGATTTAAGTGATTGTAATCGAGCGCCATCAGCGTTTAACACTGATAAGTTAATTTGGTTAAACCAGCATTACATGAAAACCTTACCCGCTGAGCAGGTCGTTGCCCATTTACAATGGCATTTAACCGAGCAACAGTTAGATACCAGTAATGGCCCTGCATTAACCGATTTAGTGGCAGCCCAAGCTGAACGGGTTAAAACATTAAAAGAACTGGTTGAAGTCAGCCGTTACTTTTATGAAGACTTTGAGCAGCTAGATGCGGATGCGGCTAAAAAGCATTTACGTCCAGTAGCACTGGAACCTTTACAAGCCATTGCAGCCAAACTAGCTGAATTAACAGATTGGAACCAAGCTACGCTGCACCAAGCCATTAATGATACGGCTGAAGCCTTAGGTGTAGGTATGGGTAAAATTGGTATGCCACTGCGTGTTGCTGTTACGGGTGGCGGTAATTCGCCGGCATTAGACTTAACCCTAAGCTTAATTGGCAAAACACGCAGCTTAGCGCGTTTACAGCAAGCCATTGCGTTTGTAGAGCAACGTATTGCTGAAACTAACTCCTAATGTAAAGTGTAGTGATAGCCATTAGTACGCGGCAAAAAGCCAAGATGTTCAGCTCAGTTTACTTGGGTTGAACATCAAAGCTGATAAACTAGTGGCGCTTTTAAAATAAGTTTTACGATCCGTTAAACGATCACTGTATTAATTAGCTTAACTAATAACTTAACTACTAGCTAATAGCTAAATAATAGCTTAATTCTGTTACCCGATGGGAGTTTCTCTACTACACGATGCATTTTTTTAAATCTGCTATCTGCTTTTTAATCGGCTTTAGTTTATTTACTGCGCAAGCCGCAGAAACAGATATATTGCCTGATGGTGAAGAGCCACTACAGCCATTCGACTTTTTTGGTACTGTTACCGGAGATGTTGAATTAGGTTACTTATATACCACGGGTAATACAGACTCGTTTGCTATTCGGCTGAACAGTGAGCTAGTGCATGATTTAGAGTATTTTCGTAATAGGTATCAGCTACAAAGTTTAATTCAAAAAAATAATATATTAGATAAAACTACCGGTGATAAACACCGCAAAACGACTGCTAACCGCTATGGTTTTACTGGCCAAAGCAACTATAAAATTGTGACAGGCCGCCAAACTATCTTTGGCCGAGGCGCTTATCTGCATGATAAATTTGGTGCCTATACCGAACAAGCCTCTTTAGTGGTGGGTTATGGTAATCGTTTATACGAGAAGCAAGCCAGTTACTTAGATATAGAAACAGGCCCAGGTTTTGGTTCTCAAGAGTCGTCTAAAGGTAAACGTAAATCTGGTGCGTTGTGGTATTTGTCAGCTAACTTGGATTTTGCTTTAAATGAAAATAGTAAGTTTCGGCAGACATTGGAAGGTTCTATGTCATTAAATAGCCAGAACTCGGTGTTTTTAAGCCGCAGTAGTATCACCTCAAAATTGATTGATAAACTGTCGATGCGGTTAAACTTTGTGATGAAATATAACTCGCAGCCTGAAGCAAAACTGGAAGGGTTAGAAACCGAAACCTCAGCTTCTATTGTCTATACGTTTTAAGTTAACACTCGATAATAAATGCAGTTTAATTGTGACTGGCATTTTAAAACACCCTTCAGCTTCATTCTGTTTCAATAAAAAAGCTGCTAATAGTTAGCAGCTTTTAGTTAAGGGTATAACTACTTTTAGTGTAATACGCGCGCTTTTAACGTCGCAGGGATATTACGTAACTCGTTTAAAGCTTGTTCCACATCATCAGAATCGATATCTATTACCACATAACCAATATCAGCGTTAGTCTGTAAATACTGACCGGCGATATTAATATTATGTTTAGCAAAAGCTTCGTTAATTTTGGTTAGTACACCTGGTTGGTTTTTATGAATATGCAGCAAGCGTGAACGACCTTTATGTGCTGGCAGTGATACTTCTGGGAAGTTAACTGCTGACAAAGTTGAGCCGTTATCGCTGTATTTAATTAATTTACCAGCAACTTCATAGCCAATGTTTTCTTGTGCTTCTTGGGTAGAACCACCGATATGCGGGGTTAAAATCACATTATCGAACTGACGTAACGGAGAAATAAACTCTTCGTCGTTACCTTTTGGTTCAACAGGGAACACATCGACCGCAGCACCGGCAATTTTCTTACTGGTTATCGCTTCGGCTAAGGCATCTAAATCAACCACAGTACCGCGTGAGGCATTAATTAAAATACTGCCTTGTTTCATTAGATCTAGTTCAGCGGTGCCAATCATATTCTTGGTTTGTGCGGTTTCAGGCACGTGAAGGGTGACGACATCAGAGGTTTTTAACAGTTCGCTTAAACTGACTTGATGAGCGTTACCCAGCACTAACTTCGCTTCAATATCATAAAATTGCACGCGCATACCAATATTTTCGGCCATTATGCTTAATTGAGTACCGATATGGCCATAACCAATAATACCCAGTGTTTTACCACGCGCTTCAAACGAGCCATTGGCGGTTTTTAGCCATTCAC
This sequence comes from Rheinheimera salexigens, assembly GCF_001752395.1. Taxonomy (NCBI): domain Bacteria; kingdom Pseudomonadati; phylum Pseudomonadota; class Gammaproteobacteria; order Chromatiales; family Chromatiaceae; genus Rheinheimera; species Rheinheimera salexigens. The sequence continues at coordinate 1,563,802 of NZ_MKEK01000001.1, forward strand.
CCCGGTGCGCAGCTGCGTTACGCTGTGGAATACCACGTAATAACATAATAATTTGGCCTAACACTAATTCAGCCACCGAGCGGGTGTTAGAAAACGGTGCATTAAATACCGGAATTGCCCGTAGCAGGGCAGCTTGTAAATCGACTTGATTAGTGCCGATACAAAAACAACCGATAGCGACTAATTTGCTAGCAGCGTCTAATACCTTGTCACTTAACTGAGTGCGCGAGCGGATACCAATAAAATGCACATCTTTAATACGTTCAATTAGCTCATCTTCGGGCAATGAAGTTTTAAGGTATTCAATATTGCTATACCCAAGGCTTTTAAAGCTTTGCACAGCGCTTTGGTGAAGGCCCTCTAACAGTAAAATTTTAATTTTATCTTTGGCCAGTGAAAATTTTTCCATATTGCTCTCTTTAAGTCGCGTTAAAATAAATTAAGTTTTTTATGCACAATTATTTTTATGATTGTTTTAAAGCTAGCCTTGGTTTTTCATTCGAGTTTTTCGATTTTAGTAATCGTATTATTATTATAATTATTGTTATTTAATTAATAATTTTGGTGCCAGTCACCGTGCCAATAAGCACTGTGTCTGCACGGCGATGGGCAAAAATACCGTTACACACCACACCAACAATATTATTGATGCTGTTTTCTAAAGCCAGTGGATCAGTGATGTGCAAGTTATGCACATCTAAAATAACATTACCGTTATCGGTAATAACACCTTTACGCAATATGGCTTCGCCACCTAATTTATTTAGCTGACGTTGAACATAAGCAATAGCCATAGGCAACACTTCAACCGGTAGAGGAAACGCGCCTAGCGTGTCGACTTGTTTACTGCTATCGACTATACAAATAAACCGCTCTGCCACAGCAGCGACAATTTTTTCACGGGTTAATGCTGCGCCGCCACCTTTAATCATATGTTTAGCGGGGTTTATTTCATCTGCGCCATCAACATAAACACTAAAGCTGTCTATATCGTTTAGTTCAAACACTGGAATACCCAGCGCTTCAAGTTTGAGGGTAGATTGTACTGAGCTAGAAACTGCGCCTTGAATATGCTGCTTAATGCTAGCAAGAGCGTCAATAAAATGATTTACAGTGGAGCCAGTGCCGACACCCACAATAGTGTTATGAGGAATAAACTCTAGTGCTGCCCATGCAGCTTGCTTTTTCATTTCATCTTGCGTCATTGTTATATCCAATAAGCTTTTAGCCATACAGATGGTCATTATAACGAAACGTTGCCTAGACAAAAGGGCAAATGCAGAAATAAAGCTTAGTAATAACGATAAGCCTGACTTTTGGCAATGTTGGCAGCATTTACATTATGTGTAATACAGCAGTTGCTATAGATTTGCAGTGATTATTGGCAAGTTATTAATGAAAGGGGCTTTTTTTAAAATGTCTTATTCTAAAATGATTTATTATTAAATGCGTATCGGTAAAAGGCTGTTATTTAAAGCGCCAAATTTTATCCGGCGTCACAATAGTCTGTAGAGGAATGTCCCAACTGGCTATGGGTAACGCAGAGACTTGCTGACAACTATGGGCTAAACCAACAAAGCGAGAGCGATAATCTGCAGGTAACTGAGCAAGAGTGCGATCATAAAAGCCTCCGCCCATACCTAATCGATTACCTTGGCTGTCAAAAGCGACTAATGGCGTAAATATTAAATCTAATTCCGCTACTGGAATAATATTCTGACAAGCCAATAAAGGCTGTTTAATACCAAATTTATTGGTTTGTAACGGGCTGGTTGGCTCATAACGGACAAATACTAAATATCCGGCTGTAAACGGATGCAACACCGGTATATAAACCGTTTTATGTAATTGCCATAAGGTTTGAATAAGCAAGGATGTGTCGAGTTCGCCATCATTGGTGAGATATAACGCTATATGCTGACTAGTGTTGAATTGGGGGAGGTTAGTAATCTGAGAAACAAGTTTTTTTGCCGCAGTTTGCTGTTCAGCACTAGATAATTGCTGGCGTGTTAAACGGATTTGTTGTCTTATTACGCTGCGACTGGTCATGCTAAGTTACTGTATTTAAACTTTAATTTAAAGCATAAAACATTAGCAAAGGAAAAAAAGAAAGAGGATTCTCCAAATTGCCGTGTCGAATTGTTGCCCTTGAACCATGGGTTCAAGGCGGGAGTTAAAGTGGTTGGCTTAGGCTTCCCAGTACAAGCTGGGCCTGCACACTGACAACACATATAAAACCCTTTGTATAAACAATTATCGGCTCAGGGACGTCAGTCCAATCACAAACAACTCAGAGAACACGTTAAGTATAACAGCTTGATTGAGAGTGTCTAAGCCAAAAGCCCTTTCTAAGGTGGTTTTCAGTTCATTCGCTTGATTTTTATGCAATTATAGTGCTTGGACACAGTAAAACGCGGCTGACTAACAAAAGCCAGCTTGCAAACTTGGCGCTTTGTCTTGGCAGTGGTAGCATAAGCACTAAGTTAGCCAGCAAGAATCCTATTATGAACGAGCAATCTGAATTGACTTACGAGCGATGGTCCCATTTGTTAGATCAAGCCGGTGTAATGGCCGCTATGGCGGAAGTACACGGTTTAATTTCCGGCTTATTAAGCGCAGGTGTTAAAGCCGAGTCCGATCAAGTTTTACCTATTTTATATGACTTTTTAAATGATGGCCAAGCCTTACCGGTAGCGCTACAAAAACAAATTGAACAATTAATTGTTGCTACAGCGGCTGATCTTAATAATGCCGATTTTAGTTTTAGTTTATTACTGCCTTCTGATGAAGACGCTTTAGCAGATCGCTTAGAAGCGATGGTAGAGTGGACTCAAGCTTTTTTAGTGGGCTTTGCTGTACAACAAACAGATTTATCGCTACTGCCTGAAGATGTGCGCGAAGCGATTGAGCAATTATCAGATGTTACCCGTATTGATATTCATGGTAACGACGATAGTAGTGCTGAAGAAAATGAAGAAGCGTATTTTTTAGTCATAGAGCATGTTCGGATCATGGTATTAAATTGCCATGCCGAAGTAGGCCAAAAATTTAGCAACTTAGCTGTAAGTAATAAAACAGTGCATTAAATGGCTAATAAAACCTTATCCAAAACCTCATCGGCTAGCAGTGCGGCTAACACTACGGCTGACACTATGGTTAACAGTATTAACACGTTTGATCTGGTTATTGCTGGTGGCGGTATGGCTGGCAGCACGTTAGCGTGGGCTTTAACCCAAGCAAACCCACGGCTTAAAATTGCGATTATTGAGCAACAAGCAAAGTCCAAATTAGGCCAAGCAAGCCAAGCTAGTTTTGATAGCCGAAGTATTGCGTTAGCCGCAGCCAGTGTCGATTTGCTACAACAATGGCAATTGTGGTCAGCGTTAGCAGCGGATGCTTGCCCGATTAAACAGGTAAAAGTGTCTGATCGCGGTCATTTTGGTAAAGTGAGTTTACAGCATCAAGATTATCAGCGCGATGCCTTAGGTTATGTGCTTGAAGTAGAACATTTAGGTAATTTACTCCAGGCTAAGTTAAGCCAATGCCCACAGGTAACGTGGTTTCAGCCTAATACTATTGCCGCCATTACCCCAGAGCAAGACTATCAACAACTGCAGCTGAATGATGGTCATCAACTACAGTGTAAATTATTAGTTATCGCTGAGGGTGGGGCGTCGCCAAGTCGCGAGTTAGCCGGTATTACAATGAAGCAACAGCAATATGGCCAAAGTGCCGTTATTGCCAATTTAGCGATAAACCAAGCACATGACTTTACCGCTTTTGAGCGTTTTACCGCACATGGGCCTATTGCGTTATTACCGTTAACTAAACAACGTTATTCATTGGTTTATACTACAACCACGGCTGAAGCAGAGCGCTTAATGCAGCTGGCTGAGGCTGACTTTTTAGCCCAGATGCAGCAAGCTTTTGGCTATCGAGCGGGCGTTTTTAGTAGTACAGGGCAACGCGCTATGTATCCGTTAAGTTTAGGCATGGCCGACACTATTGTTAGTCATCGAGTCGCTTTGTTGGGCAATAGCCTACATAATTTACATCCTATAGCCGGCCAAGGATTTAATTTAGCCATGCGCGATATTGAGCAATTAGTGCAGCTATTAACCACAACGGATGATGCCGGTAGTTATGGGCTGTTACGGGCTTATCAGCAAGCTAGGCAAGCCGATATTAAACAAGTGGCGTTAGCCACCGATGCGCTGGTAAGGCTATTTTCCAATCGTTCTCGTTTATTAGCATTAACGCGAAATATGGGGTTGTTTGCTCTGTTAATGTGCAAACCGTTAAAGCAGCCAATTGCCATGCATGCTATGGGATATCGGAGTTAATATGCAAAATACAGATATCACCATCGTTGGTGCAGGCAGTGCCGGTTTAACATTAGCGTTGTTATTAGCGCCGCTAAACCTAAATGTTGTGTTGTTAGAACAAGGCAATGCACCTGAAATAACTGATGCTAAGTACCAACGAGTCAGTGCCTTAAATTTAGCCTCAAAGCGCTTATTAGTCCATTTAGGGGCTTGGTCTAGCATTGAAAAAACCGCAGCGGCTTATCAAGATATGCAGGTTTGGGATAGTGATAGTTTTGCCAAGATTGCCTTTAATGCCAAAGCCGAACGGGTAGAGGCCTTAGGCTGGATTTGCGATAACGAACAAATTCGTCAAGCGTTATATCAACAACTAAAATCGCATGCCAATGTTAGTTGTCAGTTTAATTGTAGCATTAACAGCTTGGTGCAAAGCGATCGCGAAGTGTTAATTAACTACAATCAACAGCAATTGCTATTAAGCCGTTTAGTGGTTGGCGCAGACGGTATTCATTCTTTAGTGCGTAAAACCGCACAATTACCGCAAGTTCATCGCCACTATAATCAACAAGCATTAGTCGCAACCATTAAGACCGAGCAACCGCATCAAGCGACTGCACGGCAGATATTCTTACCTGGTGGTCCTTTAGCTTTATTGCCACTGCCAGATCCACACTTATGCTCTATCGTTTGGTCAGTACCTGCAGCCGATACCGCCGCTAAACTAGCGCTAGCTGAAACCGATTTTAATCACGCGCTAACGGCCGCTAGTCAGTCGATACTAGGTGTATTAACCCTACAAACACCGCTACGTAATTTTGAACTGCAAATGCGCTATGCTAGCCAATGGTTGAACCAGCGTATTGTGTTAGTGGCAGATGCTGCCCATAGTGTGCATCCGTTAGCGGGCCAAGGCATGAATTTAGGCCTTATGGATGTCGCCGCATTAGCACAACTAATTGAACAACAATTAATCGCGGGTAAAGATATTACAGAGCAGCGCATGTTGCGCCAATACGAGCGCTGGCGCAAAGCAGAAGCGCAAAGTTTGATTGTTGCTATGGAGGCTTTTAACCGGGCTTTTAGTAATAAACAGCCGCTGCTCAAACTGATCAGAGCAGTAGGTATGACTGGGGTTGATAAAGCACCCTGGCTGAAGCAGAAGATTATGGCTGCAGCGCTTGGTAATAGTGGCGATTTGCCGCAACTTGCTAAGTTATAATGTCATTCAATGCAAACAAGACTTGTCGCATTACTAAATCTAATTTAAATGGGACTGTTGGACAGCTTTGGCTTGCGCTATAATCCAGACACTTTTTTATCCGTTGCTGCGTTAAATGGTGCAGTAATAGCCCTGAAACCTAGAACTTGAAACCTAGAACTTGAAATCTAGAACTTGAAATCTAGAGTGTGGGCTCAACTATAAGCAGGAAAATGATAATGGCGAATAAAACAGCGTTACATGCTAAACATCTGGAAGCTGGTGCCAAAATGGTAGATTTTTTTGGCTGGGATATGCCAATTAACTACGGCTCTCAAATTGAAGAACATCACGCCGTTCGTACAGACGCGGGTATGTTCGATGTGTCTCATATGACAACCATCGACATTAACGGTGAAGACAGTCGCGATTTTTTACGTTTTTTATTAGCAAACGATGTAGCAAAGTTAACCGTACCTGGTCGCGCTTTATACAGTGGAATGCTAAACGAAGCAGGCGGTGTGATTGATGATATTATTGTTTATTTCATGCAAGAAGATTTTTACCGTATCGTCTCTAACTCAGGTACTCGGGAAAAAGATTTAGCTTGGATAAACAAACAAGCTGCCGACTTTAATGTCACCGTGACCGAGCGTCGTGAATTCTCAATTATTGCGGTACAAGGCCCTAATGCTAAAGCAAAGGTGGCGACGTTATTAACCGATAGCCAAAAAGCTGATATTGATGGTATGAAGCCATTCTTTGGTAAACAAAGCGGCGACTTATTTATAGCTACCACGGGTTACACCGGGGAAGACGGTTACGAAATAGCATTACCCAACGAGCAGGCGGCTGATTTTTGGCAAAAACTAATTGGCGCCGGTGTTAAGCCTGCAGGTTTGGGCGCACGCGATACCTTACGATTAGAAGCCGGTATGAACCTATATGGCCAAGATATGGATGATAATGTATCGCCATTAGCCGCTAACATGGCTTGGACTATCGCTTGGCAACCAGAAGAACGAAACTTTATTGGACGCGCTGCACTTGAGCAACAAAAAGCGGCAGGTACTGAAAAGTTAGTCGGTTTAGTTATGGAACAAAAAGGCGTATTACGCCATGGTCAACGTGTGGTAGTTGATGGTAACGAAGGTATTATTACTTCAGGTACTTTCTCACCAACATTAGGTTTTAGTATTGCATTGGCACGAGTTCCTGCTACCACCAGCGACAGTGCTGAAGTAGATATTCGTGGTAAAATGATCCCAGTTAAAGTCGTTAAACCTGGCTTTGTGCGCATGGGTAAAAAACTGGTTTAAGCCAGATTTTAAATAAAATTGGCCTACAGTAATATTATTCTATTATTGCTTAGGCCAGATATAATAGTGACAACAGCTAAGGAATTTTAAAATGAGCTCAATCCCAACAGAGTTAAAGTATGCAGCCAGCCATGAATGGGTGCGTGATGAAGGCAATGGTGTATTTGCTGTCGGTATTTCTGAACATGCTCAAGACTTATTAGGTGATATGGTCTTTGTTGAGTTACCAGAAGTTGGCACCACTTATAGCCAAGGCGATGACTGTGCAGTGTGTGAATCGGTAAAAGCTGCTTCAGATATTTATGCGCCTATCGCTGGCGAAATTGTTGCCATTAACGAAGCTTTAACTGACGAGCCAGAATTAGTAAATAGCAGCCCGTACCAAGAAGGTTGGTTATTTAAAATTAAAGCGGCTAACGAAGCTGACTTAGCGAACTTGTTAGATGCAGCTGGCTACCAAAACTCGATTGACGAGTAAGCTAAACGCCTATCGCAATTAAACCCCGAGTAGACTAATTAAGTTTAGCTGCGGGGTTTAATTTTAGTAAATGACACCTTTATTTCAGGACATTCCAGGCATGACAAACTCCGCTGTGAAAACCCTGTCGCAACTTGCGAACCACGAAGAATTTATTCAGCGCCACATAGGGCCTGATGCGGCTGAAACTGCAGCCATGCTAAATGAGCTTGGCCTAGACAGTATGGAAGCACTAATTGCCCAAACTGTTCCTGCCGATATTCGCCTCCCAGAGCCTTTAGCCACAGGCAAAGCGCGCTCGGAAGTAGAAGCATTAGCTTATTTAAAGCAGGCAGCTAGCAAAAATAAAATGTTTAAATCTTACATCGGTATGGGCTATCACCCAACGTTAACGCCGAATGTTATCCTGCGTAATGTGTTAGAAAACCCAGGTTGGTATACCGCTTATACGCCGTATCAGCCTGAAATTGCTCAAGGCCGCTTAGAAGCATTATTAAACTTCCAACAAGTGACGTTAGATATCACGGGTATGGAACTGGCCAGCGCCTCATTATTAGATGAAGCAACCGCGGCTGCAGAAGCCATGGCGTTAGCCAAGCGAGTAGGCAAAAATAAATCGAATTACTATTTTATTGCAGATGATGTCCATCCACAAACTATCGACGTGGTAAAAACCCGCGCCGAAATGTTTGGTTTTGACATTATCATCGGTAAAGCTGCTGATGCGACTAACCACGATGTATTTGGTGCCTTAATCCAGTACCCAACAACCAATGGTGATGTTCGTGATGACAGTGCGTTAATAGCTGCGTTACAAGCCAAAAAAGCGGTCGTTGCGGTAGCAACTGATCCAATGGCGTTAATGTTATTAAAATCACCAGGTCAGTTAGGTGCAGATGTTGTTCTAGGTTCTGCCCAGCGTTTTGGCGTGCCTATGGCTTTTGGTGGCCCACATGCTGCGTTCTTCGCTACACGTGATAGTTATAAACGTTCTATGCCAGGTCGTATTATTGGTGTATCAAAAGATCGCCGTGGTAATGCCGGTTTACGTATGGCTATGCAAACACGCGAGCAACATATTCGCCGTGAAAAAGCTAACTCTAATATTTGTACGGCTCAAGTATTATTAGCCAATATGGCGTCATTCTATGCGGTATATCATGGCCCAATCGGCTTGAAAAATATTGCCGAGCGTATTCATCGTCATGCTGATATTTTTGCTGCGGGCTTAGCCGCTAAAGGCGTTAATATCGTTAATAAGCATTGGTTTGATACGGTTACCTTTACGGTAAGTGATCGTGCAGCGGTTATTCAACGTGGTTTAGACGCTGGCGTTAACTTACGTACAGACGTTGCAGATTCATTATCTGTTAGCTTCCACGAAGCTAGCACTGCGGCCGATTTAGCCCAGTTATTTGCTATTGTATTAGGTGATAACCACGGTTTAGACGTAGAAAAATTAGATGCCACTATTGTTGCAGACGGTTCAAACTCTATTCCAGCTGATTTACTGCGTACCGACACTATTTTAGGTCACCCAGTATTTAACCAGTATCACAGTGAAACTGAGATGCTGCGTTATATCAAAAAATTAGAAAACAAAGATTTAGCCTTAAACCACTCGATGATTTCATTAGGTTCATGCACCATGAAACTTAATGCAACCTCAGAAATGATCCCAATTACATGGCCAGAGTTTGCTTCAATACACCCATTCGTGCCACGTGATCAGGCCCAAGGTTATTATCAGATGTTAGGCGAACTAGGCGACTGGTTAGTCAACATCACTGGTTATGACAATATATCTTTGCAACCAAACTCGGGTGCGCAAGGTGAATATGCCGGTATGGTCGCTATTCGTAAATACCACGAAAGCCGTGGTGATGCCCATCGTAACATTTGCTTAATTCCAGTGTCTGCGCACGGTACTAACCCAGCAACGGCGGCAATGGCTAGCTTTGATATCGTGTTAGTTGACTGTGATAAGTCAGGTAATATTGATATGGCTGATTTAAAAGCTAAAGCGGCAGAAGTGGGCGATAGGTTAGCGGCTATCATGGTCACATACCCGTCTACTCACGGTATCTTTGAAGAAAGTATCCGCGAATTATGCGATATCGTGCATGCTCATGGTGGCCAAGTTTATATGGACGGCGCCAACATGAACGCCCAAGTTGGCGTAACATCACCAGGCTTTATCGGGTCAGATGTATCGCATTTAAACTTGCACAAAACGTTTTGTATTCCACACGGCGGTGGTGGCCCAGGTATGGGACCTATCGGCGTGAAAAGCCATTTAACTCCGTTCTTACCTAACCACTCAGTGGTTAAAATTGACGGCACAGGTGAGCAAAACGGCGCTGTATCAGCCGCACCATTTGGTAGCGCAGGTATCTTACCTATCAGCTGGATGTATATTGCTATGATGGGCGCTAATGGCTTAAAACAAGCCACAGAGTTTGCCATTTTAAACGCTAACTATATGGCCAATAAACTCGACCCAATCTTCCCAGTACTGTATCGCGGTACTAACGGTCGCGTAGGTCACGAGTGTATTATTGATATTCGGCAGTTAAAAGACGCCAGCGGTATTACGGAAATGGATATTGCTAAGCGCTTAATGGACTTTGGTTATCACTCACCAACAATGAGCTTCCCTGTTGCTGGCACCTTAATGATTGAACCTACTGAATCAGAAAGCAAAGCCGAACTGGATAAGTTTATTGAAGCGATGGCAACCATCCGTGAAGAAATTGGCAAAGTGTTAAGTGGCGAGTGGACAGTAGACAACAACCCGTTGGTTTACGCACCACACAGCATGCAAGATGTGTTCGACCCAGCATGGGATCGTGCGTACAGCCAACAATATGCTGCGTTCCCGGTAGCTTACATAGCCGAAAATAAATTCTGGCCAACCGTAAGCCGCATCGACGACGTATATGGCGACCGCAACTTAATGTGCGCCTGCCCAAGTCCGGAAGCGTATCGTTAAGAAGCGATTTGTTGTCAGTATGGAATAAAGTTTGTGACTAGACTGATAACTTAAATAAAGGGCCGAAAGGCCCTTTATTATTAATAGCCTAAACTTCTTTGTTGTATTGGAATCCACTAATCTCCATCTTCAGCTTTATCAGCATGCCATTAACGGCTAAATGGGTGATAATTAGACAGCTTGTACAGAATTTCCGCATTGAATTAATGGTCAGAGTTGTCTAAATAGCGCTAGTTATGTTATAAGATATCAAAATTTAAAGCATCTCAAAAACAGCCGTAATATTAATAATCGTCAACAACGTAATTATTAAACATTTTATCTATAATCTATAACACCGCACATAAACGGCTTGGTTAATTAGCCGCTTAAAGTGCACCACGTGCAACTGTTTTACCGCTAGTAGTTTTAATCTGTTTACTTTTCGTCTAAGAGCATTCTTAGAGCAACCTAACATGTATATAGCTTAAATTGGCTACAGCAAGTCAGGATAGTTATTCTCACGCGTGATCGACCAGCATTCTATACACGCTAATAACAACAAGCATTAAGCGATATTTCTAAGTTCTTCAACATCACTTCAGTGACATTTGCACCAGTTTGAACTTTCTTATGGATAAGAATATTTAAAGATAGTTTTTACAAAACCTTAGCTATACCTAAAATTTGAAATTTAAAAAAACTCTAGAAGATGTCGTGTTGTTTACGTAAGCAACATTAAGCAACTGCTTGGGCATACTCTATATTTATTTGAAATGTGATCTATTTAGAGACCGCATAAAACTATATCTAACAGGAGATATACCTAGATGAGTGGCAAAATTATAAAACTTTCAAGAAACACCAAACAGGCACCAACTAATATTGGATCTACACAGACTGTTGCTTTTTCTCATTATAATAATATTTCGGCTCAATTACCGGTAGATCCTATCACTGGTGCTTTAGTGGCGGGCGATATAACAGCTCAAGCCAAACAGTGTTTAGTGAATCTTAAAGCCATAGTAGAAAGCATCGACCATGTAATGGATGATGTGGTTAAAGTGAATATATTTTTGCAGAATATTGCTGATATTGATGCAGTAAACGCGGTATATGCAAGTTTCTTTAAAGATTATCTTCCTACACGGACAGCCGTAGCGGTAGCCGCTTTACCAATGGAAGGTGCTTTGATACAAATTGATGCTGTTATCTCTAACGGTGAAGGTACCGCACCACAAGCACCATGTGATTTGATCAAAGTAGCAAAAAATAGCGAAAATGCCCCTACGAATTCACTTTCTACCCACACTGTTGCTTTTTCTCATTACAACAATATTTCTGCCCAATTACCTATCGATGCGACAACCGGTGAATTAGTGCCAGGTGGCGTAAAAGAACAGACAGCTCAGTGCTTAAAAAATATTAAAGCCATTTTAGAAAGTATCGACGTGCCATTTGACGATATTGTTAAAGTAAATATTTACGTTAAAAATTTAGCGGATATGGACGCAGTAAATGAAGTGTATAGCACTTTCTTTCCAGACTCGTCTATCGCTAGAGCTGTCGCCTATGTCCCTGCAAGATCAACGGTGGTAGCAGCGGCGTTACCTATGAATGCTTTAGTGCAAATTGATGCAGTTGTGTCACACGGTGATGGTACTCCGCCACAAGCGGTTGAAGACAGACATGGTATCGTGATTAAAGCTAATAATACGATCAATGCGCCTAAGTGTACGCTCTCTACACAAACGGTCGCGTTTTCTCATTACAATCACATCTCAGCTCAATTACCGGTAGATCCTAAATCAGGTGCAGTGGTTGCAGGTGATGTAGCAGCGCAAGCCAAACAATGCTTAACTAATATTAAAGCTATTTTAGAAAGTATCGACCACGTTATGGACGATATCGTTAAAGTAAATATTCAACTTAAAAATGTTGCCGATATTGCAGCTGTTAATCAGGTGTATACTGCGTTTTTCAATGGCGAATTACCGGCTAGAACGACTATAGGTGTTTCAGCTATACCGATGGACGCTTTGGTGCAAATTGATGCTGTAGTGTCTAATGCTGAAGGTACACCTCCAGCATTATAAGAAGGTAAGTTAAAGCTATATAGGCAAACAAAGCCAAATAATGCTTGTATGTTAAAAGCCACCGCGATAAGCCATATAGCTTGTTGCGGTCGGTTTTATTAATTTTCTAGTTTAATACTTGCGTCCATTTTATAGCCCAATTTCACGCAGATTTCCCCAAAAAAAACAGTTCAATTTTCGCTGTCCTAAACCCCCACAGTTTGACTAGATGAACTACACTTATTCAGTTGTATAAGACTGCAAAGCGCAGGTAGCTAAGATTAGGCGCTGTAGCGGATTAACGCTCGAAATTGAGCCTGAAAAAAGGTAATCGCCATGCGTATTTCCAAAAGTGAAATCCCTGCTAAAATCAATGTTCCAGGTGCTATCGGGCGTGTTGCCGCTAATTTTGGTGATGTCAGTAACTTTAGCAAAATGGCAGGTGAATATTTTTCTCTCGGCGCCGGCACCGATCTGGGGCCCTTATTGCTAGGCCTTAAAGACGATGTCTGTCATGCACCACACTGGGGTTACATGCTAGCGGGGGAACTAGTGGTAACGTATCTAGATGGCACAGAAGATACTTGTAAGGAGCACGACTTATTTTATTGGCCTCCCGGTCACACGTTACGCGTGGTTGAAGATGCTGAGGTGGTTTTGTTTAGCCCACAACATGAGCATGGCCAAGTAATGGATCATATGCTAGCTAAAATGCAAGGCTGAACTAACTCACTGAAGTATGCTATGGGGCAGATAGCTCTTAAGAATGATTTTTGCTTTGATTAGGAGTAAACTTTTGTGTTGAATCAACAGCGCTGATATCAAGTTAAGTCACTGTTGTCATGTTTATTAATGTAACCAAATGCATTTCATTCTTAGCAACTTAAAACAAAATTTAACAGCCGCTCGCATTTCATAATAAAGCTTGAGATGAATCTTATTAGTTGACAATTTATGATAATTTATAAGAATTATTGAGAAAAATTAAGTAGACAATTAATATTTTAAATTCAAGTCAGTTTATTTGCATTTATGGTTACGCATTACAATAACAGCATAATAACTAGCAATAGCTATATCTAATGATTAAAGGGAATTAGCCTATGGCAAACGAGCCATCCGACAATAAACTCTCCGACACTAATCAGTCGAGCAATCCAACACCGAACGAAAAATCAAATAAGCCTCACCCGCCCTTAGAGCGCAGCCGATTTGGCGGCAGCCAACATAAGCAACACCGACAAGATGACGACGCGCCGGTGTCTCGCAGTGACCTTAGTAAAGCGGCCGAAGAATTATTAGAGCACAGTACGGTATACATTAATTGGACCATTTTACTGCTTTCATCTTTAGTGATAATTGCTTTCTCGGTCTGGGTGATGGTGATGCCGCAAACTGCTCAGATTACGATGAAGTCGATAGTCGACTGGATTGCAACAAATCTGGGCTGGTATTACGTGCTAACAATGGCACTGGTGATCGGGTTTGTGGTCTGGGTGGCGTGTTCCAAAGAAGGCGATGTTCGGCTAGGGCCAGATGATTCGCGGCCACAGTATAAACTAGGTACTTGGGTGGCAATGTTGTTCGCTGCAGGCGTCGGCATCGATCTGTTGTTTTTCTCGGTTACTGGTCCAGTGGTGCAGTACCTGCATCCGCCATCAGGCGATGGTGTAACCGCTGCAGCGTTGCAAGATGCGGTTGTTTGGACCATGTTTCATTATGGCATTGCCGGTTGGGCAGTGTATGCGCTGCTCGGTATGGCAATGGGTTACTTTGCTTATCGTTGGAATATGCCGTTATCAATTCGAGCGGCCCTGTATCCATTGCTAGGCAAGCGAGTGCGTGGCTCCTTGGGTGACGGCATCAGTATTATTGCCCTAGTTGGCACCGTGTTTGGTGTTGCGACGACTATGGGTATCGGCGTCGTGCTATTAAACGTCGGTTTTTCGAAAATATTTGGCTTAGAACAAGGCTTGACGTTGCAAATTGCCTTGGTTATTGGCGCGGTTGTGTTAACAATAGCGGCCACTACTTCAGGTGTTGATCGTGGTATTCGCTGGATCTCTGAACTAAACCTGTGGAGCGCCTTGGCGATGATGTTGTACATCCTTATCGCAGGGCAAACGGCATTTCTATTGAATGCTTTTGTTGAGAATATTGGTCAGTTCTTGGTGACCTTGCCTTCACGTATGTTGCAGACATTTGCTTACGTGCCAGGCAGCAGTGAGTGGATGGGAGGATGGACCCTGTTTTTCTGGGCGTTCTGGTTGGCGTGGGGACCTTTTGTCGGCGTGTTTCTGGCCCGCATTTCCCGCGGCAGAACGCTGCGCGAGTTTGTGATTGCGGCAATCACTGTACCGGTATTTTGTGATTTTATTATTGTGTCATTTTTTGGTAACTCAGCCTTGTATCAAGTGCTGCAAGGTAATACGGCGTTCGCCGAACTTGCCGTACAAAGTCCTGAGCAAGGTTGGTATGCTTTGCTGGAGATGTTCCCGGGTGCGATATTTCTGATCTGTCTGGCTACATTTTCTGGGTTTCTATTTTACATAACCAGTGCCAACTCAGGTGCTATGGTCATGTCAAACTTCTCAGCCTCTATCCCTGATCCGGCTCAAGATGGCCCTAAATGGCTGCGTATCTTCTGGGCGGTGCTGACCGCTGTGCTGACGGTTGCCATGTTACTGGCTGGTGGGGTGCTGACCATGGAATACGCCACGCTAATCTTTGCTTTACCGGTAACAATTATCGCTTATTTGGTAATGGCCTCGTTCTTTAAGGCACTACGAATAGAGCGAGCCGAGCGTGAAGGCAAGGTATTACGGAGACCGTCGATGGCGCCAACGGGTGGCCATGTGCCCGAACGGTCATGGAAGCAGCGGCTTGGTCGCCTATTGACTTACCCGTCGCGGCGAGAGGTCAGTCAGTATTTAGAACGCACCGTGATCCCCGCGTTGGATGATATTGCTGTTGAATTTCGTAACCAAGGCTACGAAGTCGAGCGGGGCAATGTAACTAATGCCACTGGTAGAGAGGGACCGCTTTTGCGAGTGTCGATGGAAGATGTACTAGACTTTCATTATCAAGTGTCTATGGTCGAGATGCCGTTACCCACTTTCAGCGGCAAGATGTCGATTGAAACTGACGTTTACTATCGGCTAGAGGTGTTTACCGAAAAAGGCTCGGGCGGTTACGATTTAATGGGGCTAACTAAGCCGCAATTAATAGACGATGTGCTGGAGCGCTATGAAGCGCATCTACAATCTATTGCCCAGTCTGCACTAGCTCATTAGTTGCGTATTTCTACTACTGTAAGCCATTTCATGGCGAGTGCACTTGCCCGTTTTAGCAAAATAATTATGGCTATAAAGTTAACCATTTTTAAGATAGGTTGGAGGTAGATATGAAGCGCGTAACCGGTATCGGTGGTATCTTTTTTAAAGCTAAAGACGCAGCTGCATTACAGGCTTGGTATAAGCGTCATCTTGGTATTGATGTTCAAGATTGGGGTGGCACAGCATTTACTTGGGCAGACTCGAATGGCCAGCCTATTGGCGGAACGACGATTTGGTCTGTTGCTTCATCAGAGACTGAGCAGTTTGCGCCAAGTCAGGCCTCGTTTATGGTTAACTACCGAGTACAAGATCTGGATGCCTTAATGGCGCTACTAAAAGCGGAAGGCTGCCAAGTATTGGAGAAAACTGATGAGTCTGAATACGGCAAATTTGGCTGGGTTATCGACCCGGAAGGCAATAAAGTCGAATTATGGCAACCACCGGCCGGTCAATAAGTTAATTTTTGCTTATAACAATAAGGATTACATTATGCTGTTTGCCAACGGAACCTTCAAAGTAGATTTAACTCCGCAACAAGATGCTGCCTGCCCAGCAGGACGGATGCTAATTAATAAAATTTATTTAGGAGATATTCAAGGTCAGGGCAGCGGTCAGATGATCAGTAAAAGACTCGACAATGGCGTTGCTGTTTATTATGCCATTGAAGAATTTTTAGGTTCAGTTAAGGGCAAAAACGGCGGTTTTACTCTGGTTCATCAAGGCTATATGAGCAAGGATTCGCAATCTTTAGAGATTAGTATTCTTGAGGGATCAGGTAACGGGGAGCTGCAGGCTATTTCGGGCACTATGCGTATTATTCAAGATGCTAACGGCCACAGCTATGAGCTGAGCTTTAAGCTGTAAGAGTCGATAAGCTATCAACATTCAGTATATTTTGTGCTTCTTTTCCACAATTATTAACTAATAAGGGCTATCGTGATTTCAAAGTTACCTCGCTGGGTAGAATACGGTTCTTTTCTACTCGCATTAGTGGCAGGGCTGGTTAATTCCGTTGGATTATTAGGCTTTAAGCACCAATCCATTTCACATATTTCGGGCACTGCAGCGCTACTAGGCGCGGGTATTGCTAATTCACCTTGGTCGGATGTGTTTCATTTATTAATCGTGTTGTTGAGCTTTGTTATCGGCTCGGCCATATCGGGCTATTTTTTGCGTAGTGGTGCTTTAAAGTTAGGCAGTAACTATAGTGGTTTGCTGTGTTTAGAGGCCGTACTCTTATTGGCTGCTGTCTATTTTTTAGATGATAATTCTTTATACGGTCATTATTTAGCATCAGCCGCCTGTGGCTTACAAAATGCCCTAGCCACCACCTATAGTGGAGCGGTTGTCCGCACGACCCATGTTACTGGTATTTTTACTGATTTAGGAATAATGCTAGGTGCAAAATTAAGAGGTGAGGAATTTGATCAAAGGAAAGCCTTATTATTTTTGCTTATTCTTGGCGGCTTTATTTTTGGTGCTACTTTAGGCGCCTATTTATTTAATATTTTGAAATTTCAAGCACTCTACATACCGGCCGGTATTTGTTTATTATTAGCGTTATCTTATTCGGTGTATAAAATGAAAGTTGATTGTGCACCTAGTGATTGAATGGTAGCAACAGCGACGTTTTATCCCGAACTGCCAGCAAAAAGCATAAGCTGAGATAAATTGGGAACGGACACAAGGTTCGAGTCATCTAATGGTTATAACAGTGTTATCAGAAGTAATTTGATATGCAGATAACAACCAATACCAGCCTAGATAATCTAACCCTTCTGTATGGCCATGGTGTTGGTCAGCGCTGAATTAGACCATTTCCGCCGACGGTTTGTATAAATTAATTTTTTATGCAGTCGGTATTGACGAAGTTAAAGCTGCTGCTATAACTAATAATCAGCGCTGCTGAGCAGTATGTTTTTTTTAATTAAAAAGTCTGTAGTGTGTTGCTAATAGGCAGCACAATTTATTGTTTTTAGGGACGTTCAAAGAGAGACTGTTTACCGTTAAGTCATTGCAAGGACAAACAAAATGAAAGCATTAAGATCAAAAATTCTTTTTTTTGTGTTCTTCAGTATATATGGACTATCTGCCCATGGCCAAGATTATGATATTGTTGGTCTTAAACTAGGAATGAGTGTAGAGCAAGTTCAAGCAGCTCTTAAAAGCTATGGTGTAGATAAAAAGAATATCCAAGAACGTAGACGATATTTTAATTATTCTGATGGCGTCGAGTTATTCCAAACTGATGATTTTGTTGCCTATATCTATGCCAATAGAAACAAAGATAATAACTTTGAAAACTTGTCTATTTTTTTTTCCTTTGGCCCTCCTGGTGGCAAAGTCGTGGCTATCACCCGAACTATAGAAAACCGAACCAACCCGTTAACCCGAAGTCAATTTCTTACCGCACTAAAAAGTAAATATGGTCAGCCGACATCTGAAGACATCTCTACTGTTTATTGGAGCTTTCCAGCTGAAAAAGTTCAATGTATAGCCGGCGCTGTTGGCGGTTATAGGCCAGACCAGCCTAGTATCCTAAAAAAGATCTATGGTGCAAATGTCGGTAGTCGTGATGGTATCTTCCATATAAGAACCGTAAATTCGCTTGAACAATGCAGCAGTTATCTTACTTATGCCATGCCAACTGGTGATGCTAGCCCTGTTACTACTGCTACTGCTGTAATGGTAGATGTTGCAGGGACAGCTGAAGGGGAGTTGTCAGCAAACGAGTGGGTAGAGGGTCTGGCAGATAAAGCACGGAAAGAGCGGGAAGCAAAAGCTGTTAAACCTGATTTTTAACTTGGTATTACAGTGAATTTAACGCTAGTGAACATTAAACACTAGTGGAAGATTTCTTTGATGCTTTGGCCGCTTTTTTCTTCTACTCTATACAGCGGGTACTTCACGGCCAACTGTTTGCATTAGTGTAAAACCTCCATATTTTAAGAAGGGACTGACTTTTAAAGTTTAAACTGAGGATATAAAAAAGCCGCACGACATTCGCACGGCTTTTTCTAAGATGTTGAGAGAAAACTAGGCTGCTGCTAATACACCGCCAATTACAGCCACTACGCCACCTAAAGCACGGCTAACGCGGTTGTCAGCTTTAAGCATTAAGGCACCTAAACCACGACCGGCAAAGGTAATCACTAAGGTAGCAACAACGAAGCCAGCCATGTAGCTCAGTAAGCTGGCGCCTGCGGCCATTTCTGCACCGTGAGCGTAGCCGTGCGTAAGCATAAACAAAGCAACTAAAGTGCCACCGACAGCGGTAGGTAGTTTCGCCATAGTAGCGATCAAGACACCTGCTAATAATACTGACATAGCAATACCCGTTTCTATACCAGCTAAGCTAACACCAGCCCAAGCAATAGCTGCACCTACTACCATGCCGCCTACTACAAATAAAGGCGCGCCATTTTTCATTGCAGTGCTTTGACGGATACTCCAAAAACCGATAGCAGCCATAGCCAGCAAGTGGTCAAGCCCCATCATAGGGTGTAACAAACCGCTGAGGAAATCGCTGTGGACATGCACGTCATGGCCCGGGTGGGCTATAGCAGCAGTTGCGGTTAACATTAGGGCTACTGCCATCAGCAATTTGGACATTATTTTCATGTTGTACTCCGTTTATTTAGTTTACTATGTGATTTTTAATTACAGTATTTTGACTGTTTTGTTTTAACTATTGTGTTTAGGCTGTTTTAATTGAGGCAGAACCGCTTAAGCCATGCTGGCTACTTTTCCAGGTCTGCGCTCTGGCAACATACCTTGTTTAAGAATAAAGCTAATTATTTCTTCTACACCAACACCGTCGTATAGGTTGGTGAAAATGAACGGACGTTCGCCACGCATTTTTTTTGAGTCACGCTCCATCACATCTAGCGAAGCATGGACATATTTGGCTATGTCGATTTTATTGATGATTAACAAGTCAGATTTAGTAATGCCTGGACCGCCTTTACGTGGAATTTTATCGCCTGCGGCAACATCGATAACATACAGCGTTAGATCAGATAATTCTGGGCTGAAGGTGGCTGCTAAGTTGTCGCCGCCGGATTCCACTAGTACGAGTTCTAGGTTGGGATGACGTTGTTGCAAATCATCAATTGCCGCTAAGTTCATCGAAGCATCTTCACGGATGGCAGTGTGTGGGCAGCCGCCAGTTTCAACACCTATAATGCGATCAGCAGGAAGTGCGTCGTGCTTAAGCAAGAAGTCGGCATCTTCGCGAGTATAAATATCGTTAGTCACTACAGCAATGTCGTAGTGATCTTTTAGCGCGCTACACAACTGGCGTAACAAGGCGGTTTTACCAGAACCAACCGGGCCACCTACGCCTACTCTTAAACAATGTTTCATTAAAATGTTCCTTATGTGATTTTTAAGCTTATTAGCTTCGGAATAATCTTGAATATTGGGTTTCATGTTGGGCACTGCCGAGTGCTAAACCCGGAAGAATGGGACCCAACTGGTCATCTGTTAATGTCAGTGCGCTATCAATAGCGGCAACTAGTTTAGGCCGCAGTTGTTCGTTTAGGCGTTGCGCGGCGGTATGGCCCAAAGGCATAGCTTTACAGGCAACCGCCAGTTGGTTTTCAAGCCAGCCCCAAGCAAAACCGAGTAGGGATTGCCGCACGGGCACTTGCCGTTGCAGAGCGACCCAAGCGAACACTGTGACGTAACCAGGCTCTTGCGGTAGCTGAGCATGGCCAAGCTCTATCTGTGGCTGCAGCGATAAACTGGTCAGCAGACGCATTAATGCTAATCCTAACCGAGTGTCTTCATCGCTCAGTTCAGCGGTTTCTCGATTAGCATGTAGCCACGAGTTCCAATAGGCTAGACCTTCACTGTCGTTATTAGCCCAGCAGTGTTGCAACCGTGCCAATAAGGGTAGTTCGCAACGGGTAAGACCATCGTCCAGCACGCCTTCTAACCACTCTCCCAACTCCTGTTCGTTGCTCACCCAGCCTAGTTCAAAAGCGCTTTCTAAACCCTGTGACCAAGCAAAAGCACCGATTGGCAACGCAGGGCTAATAAGTTGCATTAGCCCTAACAACGCCAGATCGCTGGCCACGGTTGGCAAACTGTTAGTGTGCATGGCCGTGTTCTTCATCATGAGTATGTTTGTGGTCATGTTCATCAGCATGGGCGTGCGAATGGCCATGGCTATGGCTGTGCGACTGTTCACGACCGGCATGGGCATATGCACCTGACTCCGGATCGAACGGTGCCTGATGATGACTAAGGGTCGCTCCTAACAGAACTGCGAGTTCTTCTAATACGTGATCGGGTGGAAAACGTACCCAATGGCGACCGTCAGCATCAGCACCAATGGCCAAAGAAACGTGGCGGTTACCTAAGTGATAGCATAGTCGTCCCAGTGGTAGACCGTTGTCGATATACGCGGTTGTTACCGGTTCATCGGCTGCACAAATACGGATAACTTCACCGCTTTTAGCCCGCAGTAGATCGCCATGGCGTAGTACCGGACCGCGATCGAGGAATAAGCCAACGTCGTGGCCGTTATCGGTGACGGCTTTTAGGCGACCACGAATACGCAATTCATAGGGTAGGCTTAAAGTGTCGTGTACATCGGCTTGGCTGCTACTGTCAATTCTTTGTATTAATTCAAGCATCTTAATGTCCTTGCAAGCGGTTTAAAATAAGTGATAGCGCTGAGCTAAAGGTAACTCAGTGGCGGGCTCACAAGTAAGTAACACGCCATCAGCGTGAACTTCATAGGTTTGTGGATCCACGGTCAGTTCGGGGCAAGCATCGTTCAATTTCATATCAGATTTACGCAATTGCCGAACGTTTTTAACCGCCACTAGTGGGCTCTTCAAGCCTAACTTTTCTTCCAGTCCAGTATTCATGGCTGCTTGGCTAACAAAGGTCATTCGGGTTGCTGCTGCAGCTCTGCCTAGGGCGCCAAACATGCGACGGTAATGCACAGGTTGTGGGGTGGAAATTGCTGCGTTAGGGTCGCCCATAGCAGCACCGGCTATCATGCCGCCTTTTAGAATAATCGACGGTTTAACACCGAAAAACATGGGCTTCCACAACACCAGATCTGCAAATTTACCTACTTCAATAGATCCAACTTCATGGCCAATACCGTGGGTAATAGCGGGGTTGATGGTATATTTAGCGATGTAACGTTTTACTCGGAAATTGTCGGTGCCACGCTCTTGATCTTCCGGTAACAGGCCACGCTGAACCCGCATTTTATGCGCGGTTTGCCATGTGCGACAAACTACTTCGCCAATTCGACCCATGGCTTGCGAGTCAGAAGACATCATAGAAATGACCCCCAAATCGTGCAGGATATCTTCAGCAGCAATTGTTTCACGGCGAATACGCGAATCGGCAAAGGCGACATCTTCTGGGATATTTGGGTCTAGGTTGTGGCACTCCATTAGCATATCGAGATGTTCATCAATAGTATTAATGGTATAGGGCCGGGTTGGGTTTGTAGACGACGGCAATACGTTAGGCATACTACAGGCGACAATAATATCGGGCGCGTGACCACCACCAGCACCTTCGGTGTGATAGGTGTGAATACAGCGATCTTTAAAGGCTGCAATCGTGTCTTGAACAAAACCAGATTCATTAAGGCTGTCGGCATGAATAGCAATCTGGATATCGTAACGGTCAGCCACATCTAAAGCATTGCTAATAGTGGCTGGTGCTGCGCCCCAATCTTCGTGAATTTTTAGGCTCATGGCACCGGCTATAACCTGCTGCTCTAGTGCTTCTGGTGTACTGGCACTACCTTTACCTAGAAAACCGATGTTGATGGGTAAATCATCCACAGCTTGCATCATTTTACCTAAATGCCAAGGCCCAGGCGTGTGAGTAGTAGCGATTGAACCGGTAGCGGGACCAGTGCCACCACCGATCATGGTAGTTAGGCCGCTCATTAGCGCTTCGTCGACTTGCTGTGGGCAAATGTAGTGGACGTGAGTATCAACGCCGCCGGCAGTAAGAATTCGACCTTCACCGGATATTATTTCAGTACCAGGACCTATAACGATGTCAATATCAGGTTGAGTATCAGGGTTTCCGGCTTTACCAATAGCGGCGATACGGCCGTTTTTCAAACCAACATCGGCTTTAACAATACCCCACCAATCAATGATAATGACGTTAGTAATAAGGGTATCCATTACAGCATCGTCGCAACGTTGGCTCTGGCCCATGCCATCACGAATGACTTTACCACCACCGAACATGACCTCTTCACCGTAATGAGTATGATCGTGCTCTATTTCGATCCACAGTTCAGTATCACCTAAGCGAATTCGATCTCCGGTAGTGGGACCATACATATCTGCATACGCTTGCCGAGAAATCTTCATTTAACCGCCTCCTGTTTAGATTTAGTCTTTTGATCTATTGGCCCCATAACCTCACCCCTAAAACCATACAGTCGACGCAAACCGGCATACGGGATTAATGACACTTCACGGCTCTGGCCTGGCTCAAAACGAATTGATAAACCGGCGGCAATGGCTAAACGATGGCCGTAAGCTTGTTCACGATCAAAGTGCAGCGCAGAGTTAGCTTCGGCAAAGTGATAATGGGAACCGACCTGAACGGGACGGTCACCTGTGTTGGCAACATTAATGGTGATGCTGACACGGCCGACGCACAGTTCAATGTCGCCGATTTGTAGCTGATATTCACCAGGAATCATAACAAACTTCCTTAAACTATAGGGTTATGAACGGTGACCAGCTTGGTACCGTCGGGGAAAGTTGCTTCGACTTGAATAGATTGAATCATCTCGGCAATACCATCCATTACGTCGTCACGGCTTAAAATTTCACGGCCAGCACACATCATTTCTGCCACCGTACGTCCTTCGCGAGCGCCTTCCATAATGGTGCAACTGATCAATGCAATAGCTTCAGGATAGTTTAGTTTAAGCCCTTTTGCCTTACGCCGTTCTGCAAGTAAGCCTGCGGTAAATAACAATAATTTATCTTTATCTCTAGGTGTCAATTCCATCGCTAACTCCATCGTCCTCGATGTTACTTTAATAATGACCTAAGCCGAGAAGGCATAGGGGGTGAGTTTGCCAAAGCATAGAAGCTTCGGCGTGAAAATCAATTTAGTCAGGCACTTAGTGCAAAAGTAATAGGTAAATTTTCGCTTTAAACTTCATCGGTAACTGTATAGTCCTCGATGTTATTTTAGTATAGACCCTTACCGTGAAGGCATAAGGAGTATGTTTGCCAAAGCCCAAAGGCTAAGACATGAAAACTCAAATCAGTTAGGCGCCATTACTACAATAAATAGTACAGCTATTACGCGTTATCTTTCGCTATCAATGACATCGCCAACTCTGTAGTCCGCGAAGTTATAATGTTTATGACCTATGCAGTGATACCATAGGTGTTAGTCGCCACAGCCAGGGGATACCTGAGACGTTTAAATTTAGGTTAACCAGATCCGAGGCACTGTGGCCTGATGTCCGGTAAGTAGGGGACGCAAGATGTCCCGTGCTTGTTGAAACAATGCCCAGACTTGGTTCCGATCATCACCAAGATAACGAAGCAATAATACCCCACGGCGATAAGTTACAGCCCAATGATTGGCCGTAGGTAGCTGTTCCCGCAACGCTGTTATAGCTTGATCTGGGTCACTTAGACCCACTGTCCACAAAGTGGCGTGCACTGTCGAACCGCCTTGGCCCCACTTGCCGGTAAACCGAGGGTGGTTCGGATCTATAGTCTGGCGCTCTAGCCACAAGGGCTGGCCATTACGGCTAAGTTGAAAACGTTGTTCAAGCTGACCAGTTGCAAACGGTATGTTACTAGCTGGCCGGCCAAGACAAAGGATCTCCCAGCCCAAACATTTCGCATTTTCAGCCAAGTCAATATTAAAAGTTTGCTGACCACGGGAGCCATCGAAAGCCAGAGACTCTTGGGGTAACCATTCGAGAGTGGCACCGTTAGCAACTTTCAAGTTTGTGATCTGACTCCAAGCCACATCATTACTGTCAGCTCTATAAAGCTTATTCGCCGAAGGCGTTGTAACTAAGGTATGAGCGTCTTCTTCTACGCTGACATCAATATTAAGCGCATCACCACTGACTAAACCGCCAGGCGGGTGCAAAATATAGACATGGCAACAACCATCGCGGCCTTCAGGATAAAAAGGGCGTTGCACACGTAAAGGACCATAATGACGAGCAATATTCATACGGGTGATACTGGTATCACCTTCAGTGAAAGCACTGAAGCCTAACGTTAAAGAGGCTGCCCAATGGCGGCTAGTATCGAAGCGATGTCCGGAATCTGTAGTTGCCGGGTTTTGAACGGGTACAAAGGAAAGATTTGTCATGCAGTGAAGCACCTTATAGATGAGCCCTACGCGACTAACTCCGCTAAAAAATTATTATTTAATGACACTCAGGGCTGTGGGCACAAAGATACCAGAGCGATCTATAAAGGTCTACCAAAAAATGGCAAAAAAATTTATTAGGTTTGTAAAATATTGTATGTATTCAATCGCGTTATTCGATAAATATACTAGGTGATATAGAAAAAAACGGTTTTTGCGTAGAAGTGTTTGCCCGTCCATATTATAAATTTTAAAGGCAGCGTAGTATATTAACCTATGGTTAAAACGCTAAGGCCCTTTTTGTAAGAGTTTAATTGGAGAATGTAATGAGCTTAAAACGTATCTGCTTATTAAGTGCAGTATTGTGTTCACTAACTTGGCCTGTTGCGGCAAATACCATTTATTTAGTTCGGCACGCTGAAAAACAACATGGCGGTACTGATCCTGCTTTAACCGTCTGTGGTCAAGGCAGAGCTGAAGCATTGGCGGCTTATTTTGCTGATATAAAGTTACAAGCCGTTTACAGCACAGGCTATCAACGTACCCAGCAAACGGTTCAGCCGATAGCAATTAGCAAACAACTGGCAATACAGCAATATGATCCGAGCCAACCAGAGTTGATGCATGCGCAATTAGATGCGCATACTGCCCCAGTGTTGGTAGTAGGGCATAGTAATACCGTGCCGCAATTGGTAACTATGCTAACGGGTATCGAGGTATCGCCGCTAACGGAGCAAGATTACACGATGTTATATCAGGTAGAACTGGGCGAGCAGGTGAGTGTAACCTTGCGCCATCAAGAATTTAGCTGTAATCAGTAAATTTTGTACTACACTTTTCTTTTTCTAACAAAGAGAGGTGAATATGTTTATTCAAACCGTCAAGACCCCTGGTTTGGCACATTTATCTTATATTATTGGTTCGCAAGGTGAGGCTGCGGTAATTGATCCGCGGCGGGATGTTGATGATTACATTAGTATTGCTAAACAACACGACTGTCGCATTAAGTATATTTTTGAAACCCATCGCAATGAAGATTTAATTAGTGGTGCAGCTATTCTTGCCAACTTAACCCATGCCGAAGTAAAACATGGTCCTAACGCCGATGGTGAAGTGCAGTATGCCGATGTTGTGCATGGCGGCGATAGTTTTAACGTCGGCAATATTGGCTTAGAAATACTGGAAACACCTGGCCATACCAAAGACAGTATCAGTATCTTGTTATTTGATAGCGACTTTAATGATGGGCCAGTTGGCATTTTTACCGGTGATACACTTTTTATTGGTGATGTGGGACGAACCGACTTTTATCCTGGCCAAGTGCAAAAAATGGCGGGAATGTTGTTCGACAGTTTGCGATTAATTGAAAGCAAAGCCAAACAAGCTATTATTTATCCCGCTCATGGTGCAGGGTCAGTCTGTGGTGATGGTATGGCAGAGCGTGAGTTCTCAACTATTAGCCATGAAATGAACAATAATCCGATGTTGAAAATTCAACAACGCGATACATTTATTAGCAAAAAAGTCGCAGAGCACCATTATCAACCGCCATATTTCTCTGCAATGGAGCGGTTAAATCTTATCGGTGCTTCTGCTTATAACGCTCCGCGTATTGTCAGCCCGAAACAACTAGCGCATGTGGATCAAGCTAAACAAGATCTTGGCTGGTTAATAGATGTTAGGCCGGTAGAAGCTTTTCTTGGTGGCCATTATCCCGGTAGCCTTTGCTTACCCGTTGCAATGCTTACAGCTTATGGAGTTTGGTTACTGCAACCGGAAGATAAAATTACCCTTATTGCTCAAAGTGAAGCGATGGCTAATAAAGCAGCTCTGCAATTTTCTCGTATTGGTTTTGATCATACGCACAGTTATGTTCCAGCAGAATTTGCTAAGTTTGCAGCTGCCGGAGGTGAGGTTGCTAGCCTAAATACTGTTTGTGCAACGCAAGTAAAGGAATTGATTAAGCAAGACTGGCAGCTTTTAGATGTGCGTAAAATTACCGAGTATAACCAAGACCATATTAAAGGTAGTAAGCACATTTTTCTTGGTCATTTACCTGAAAAGCTGAATGAATTATCTGCCAACAAAAACTATATCACTATGTGTGCCAGTGGTATGAGAGCATCAGTGGCAGCTGCTTACCTACGTGCCAAAGGTATTAACAACGTGCAAGTATTTATGGGATCGATGGGTGCTTGGCAAAACGCGGGGTATGATGTTGAAACGTAAATATTTAAGAAAACGTATAGTAATTAGTAAATAAAAAGGGTCAGAGTGATTTAACTTTTCGATAAATCACTCTGACCCTTTTAATACCTATTCTTTTTCAAAGAGTTAAATAGGCGAACCTGGTGGTAGGGCTTTTGGCTTGAAGCTGGACTGCCATAGACCGGTTTCTAAATAGCCTTGCCATTGGCTATGAAGTTGCTGGTGATTAGCATCTTTTTGTTTGCCTAACCAACGCCCAAGTTCTGTTAATTTACTTTGTAGCTGTGCTTTAGCCTCAGGCGCAAGCTCAGTATTAGTTAGGCTTTGCATCAGTTGATAAAACGTAACATGGGCAACGCGTTGCTGAATAAGCAAATGATTACCTTTAGCCGCTTTTTGTTTAATGGTGTTGGCTAGAACGGTATCGAGTACGCCGTTTAATTGTTGCTGACCACTAAGACGGTTTAAGCGTTGTGGCTGCAGTATTAACTGTAAGGTTAAATTAGCAGAGGCTTCTGCTGCTGATAGCGGATCAAAGGCTAAGCCATAGCGGCCTTGAAAGCTTTCGCGACCAATACTATCGCCATAGGCTTTAGGTGGAATAAGGGCAAGCAATGAGTCAGGTAGAGCTAAATATTCTGGCTCTAATGTACTGAGTAAGGCTTGCAGGGCTTGTTGCTGTTGTTTGCTGTTTACCCAACGAAAGCCCTTAGGTGAGCTGTGCTCGCCTTTTAATTCATATTCATAAAAAGCACCGCCTAATAGCTTACTCACCGCTTCAACTTGATAGCGATGTAATAAATACACCGGCACTAAGGCTTCTTCAAGTGACGATAGCGGTTGGCCGTTGGCAATATTATTTAAACCGAAATTTGCTAGGGCAATTTTACGCACTTCACCTAATCGGTTTAGCTCGGCGACCGGATCGCTGCCATTATCCCATAAGTGACCAATAGCACTGACTCCACCTTGTGGCCTTGCATCTTGATCGGCCATATACTCTAGGCCTTGCTGTTTAGCATCTTGCACTAACTGGGTTAATTGGCTGGCTGAATAATCACCGTAACCAAAAGCAATGGCATAGTTATCCCATTCCCCTAAGCCTTCGCGATAAGGGTTATTGACCGTGATTTTGCCATCGGTAATATCAAACTGTGGATGCGGGTAGTCCATAACGGTGGAGAGGCCATTGGCGCTACCAGCAAAGTTATGAATAATGCCTAGGGTATGGCCTACTTCATGGGCGGAGAGTTGACGAATACGGGCCAAAGCCATGGCTTTTTGTTTCGATACATCTGGGTTATCGCTAGTATAAGGCGCGGTAAGGCCTGTGGCGATTAAGAAATCTTGGCGAACGCGTAAAGAGCCAAGCGTAACATGACCTTTAATAATTTCGCCGGTGCGCGGGTCAGTCACGCTAGCGCCATAAGACCAACCGCGGGTCGCACGGTGTACCCATTGGATCACGTTGTAACGCACATCCATAGGATCGGCATCTTCAGGTAATACTTTTACTTGAAAGGCATTTTTGTAGCCAATGTTTTCAAACGCACTATTCCACCACATAGCACCTTCAATTAAAGCAGTACGAACGGGCTCTGGCACACCAGGGTCAAGGTAATAGACGATAGGTTCAACGGCTTCGCTAATAGTGGCGGTTGGATCTTTTTTCTGTAACCGATGCTTAGGTAGTAAGCGCTTTATAATAGGGGCATCAAAAGCGGTGCCGTAATCCATATATTCAACTTTCCAATAACCGGAATAAGGATGAAAAGGTTGGCTTTGATAGCCCTCTTCTGGCAAGGCAATTAAAGAATGATGCAAATGCACACTAATGGCATTAGATGAAGGTGTAACCTGACGAATAAAATTACCAGCGTTATCGCCACTGTAAGTGACTAGCGCTTCTAATTCGGTATTGCGAACAAAGGCTTTAGTGCGCGGTAAGTAAACACCACTGCGATTGCTGTCTACTTTATAGTTACCTTGCTTTTGCCGGGCAAGGCTAGCACTAATTTGGTGAATATCGCTTTTTAAAAAATCAGTATAATCGACTAATACAGTTGACTTAGTGCTAGCCACCACCGGTAAGCCGGCTATGACTGAACTGGCGAAGGCTTCATCAATACTTAACCGCTCAGCTGGATTGTCTGTATCCGCTCGGTAATAGGTATTTAGTTGTTTTAATAACACTTTGTTACCAAACTGCTCAAATTGAACTAAACGAGTGGCACCTAGTTGGCCGCGGTCTAGACCAATATCATTCGAACCAATACCCCGAGGTAATGAACTTAGAAAAATAAAGGGTTGGCTTAATTTATCGACTTGTAGATAAAGTTTATCGTTATTGGCATCGTAGTAGACATCAAAATAGCCACTTTGATGTTGCATACCTTGGGTAAAACTCTGGATTGAAACTGTATTTTTTGCTGAGACAGTCGAGCTGTTTTTAACACTAGCAGCATCGACGCTGGTCGTAGTATAGAGTGCTGGTGCTAGCACGAGTAGACCAAGCAGGCTAACCATCTTCATGCTGAATCCTTTTTAATTATCTAAATTTATTATTTTTTGTAGCTCTACTGAGCAACTTAGGAATTAGCACTATATAACGTCTGCAACTCGCTGAACAGTACGAGAAAAGGGGACTAAGTTAATTAACAAATAATTAATTAGCTCCGACCCCATATTATGTTTTTATGAGGTACCAAAACGAGTGGCTTGGAAGCGGTTTAGTAGGCGATGGACGAGGTAACATAGAAATAGAGTGGCAATAATAGCCGTGATAGTGCTGCTAAAGCGGTATAAGGCGCTGTACAGAAAATCGTGGTTTGGGCTTAGGTATTGACCAAATAAAATGCCTAGGGTGGCCATAGCACCAAAGCCGACTCCTGAACCACTGGCTTCTTTGACATGGATATGGGCGAACAGCATCACACCAAGCCATAATATGGGTAGAATAAGAATTAATAAGTTATACCAATCGTATAATAGCAATTGCACCAGCATGCCAAAACTGACGCCAAATATTGTGCCAATAGCCCGTTTGCGGGCAGAAGCTAAACTACCACTCCAATGCATAGGAAACAGTAGCAGTAACATAGTGGCTTGTGCAGAAAGTGAATCACGTAAATCTAGTACCTGAAATAATATAAATGCGGCGGTAGCAATAGAGGCGCCTAATAAGGTTTCATGGCGAACTCTATTCGGGCTTTTGTTGATGGGAGGGGTGGGCTGGCGCGGGCTAATATCGGGCCAGATTGCGGTCATTATAAAAGCGATAATACCGGCACATACTGCAGCCCAAAAATTATTAAAAATGATCTCGTTAATATTGGTACCCGGATAACTGGCAAAGTGCAGCATAATACTGAGGCTCATTACACCGGTGGCGCCAAATAAAAATAAATTGCCTTTCGACATTGCCGCAAAGCGGTATAAAAACAAAACAAAAGCAATGGGTAACATTAGTCCTGGATGGCGACCAAATAGCCCACCAATAATACCCACTTCCAGTCCGGTTAATACTGCAGACGCTAACAACTGGCGCATAACATGGCCATTCATTACCGGCACTAAACCCAATAGCAACATAGGGAAAACGGTAAAAAACACGCCATATTGGAGGTCAAAAAGCTTACAAATAGTAAAGCCTAAGGTGGCGCCCGTGGCGATACGTAGGCACTGGCGAAATTCATTAGCAGTTAAAGGACTATGGCGTAATAGCATGAACAAAGCCTGTGTAATGAACAATAAACGGCATCACTGATAATCAGGAATAATCACTAATAGATGTAATGCAAAAGGCTAATCAGTTTAATTTGTAACCTAGCAAAAAATCGTAGCACCTTATTATCTGGCATAAGTTGTACGGTTACTCGAGCACCAGCGGCTAGGCTATAATCTGGTGACTCTAGAAGCTGCAAATGAATCCGAATACGCTGGGCATCACGCACCCAACGATCGGACTCTTGTGGGGCGGCGAGTAAACCATTAGCGTCAAATTGAGCAGCGCTAACGCCAGCGTCAACAGTACTAACATAGGCTGGATACAAACGTCCTGGATCAGCATCAAAGGCAATTAACGCTTGAGTATCAGTGCTAATACCACGCAGGCTTTTTTCTCGAAAGTCGGCAACAATATCTATTTCATCCGACACTAAGGCAATTAATGGCTGACCCGCTTTGGCAAAGCTGCCGGCAACGAGTTGTAAATTCGTCACCATACCGTTGTGGTCGGCTTTAATCTGAGTATAAGTCAGATTTAGCTTAGCTTGTTCGAGTTGGTTTTGTGCTTGGCGCAGCTTTAAATTGTTTTCACCCAAGGTGCCACGATGTACTTTTAATTGGGCTAATCGGGCTTGTGCAGCGAGTAAATTGGCATCAGCTGTGGCTGCTTCACTGTCAGCTTGATCAACCAGTTGTTGGGAAACGCCTTGGGTTGAATACAGTTTATCTAAGCGTTTAGCAATAATATGTTTTTGTTCAGCAATAGTTTGATTAGCTTTAACGCCAGCTTCAGCTGCTTGCAAAGCCGCATCTAGTTCAGCGTTTTCTTGCTGTGCTTGCTCGAGTGCTAAACGGGCTTGTTCAACGGCAAGTTGATAAGAAGTGGGCTCTATTTCAAATAAAATATCGCCTGTTTGTACCGCTTGGCTATTAGTTATGGCGATATTGGTGACTTTACCACTTATTTGCGGTGCAACTTTAGTGATGGTTCGAGTTACCATGGCTTGCGGTGTGAGTGGCATCAGGGCATCTGCGAATAAAAAATAGCCAAAAAGTACTACAAATACTGCGCTGGCAATTTTAACTAATCTGGCAAATTGTTGATCTGGCGTCATACTTTTCTCATTAAATTTGGCTGGGTGTGATAGCTAAAGCATTATCACTATTCAAGTTTAGTATGTTTATACAATTAACAAACTCTTGATTATTTATAGCGATTAATTGTTCACTAAGAATTGAATCAAAACGTTTTGTGAGAGAATTCAGAATATCAACTATGGATATGATGTAAATATTTTTATGAGAAACTTGAGAAGGTTAACGGTGCTAGTATCGTACTAGATACTGGCATAGTAATGAACACTATTATTGATACACTTTACCTAGCGGCTTAGCTCTGTGTTGAGAAGCGCTCTAACCTCTTTAGGAGAAAAGGGGGGGGAAAGTGACACCTTGTTCAATCAGTAAGGCTTTAGTTTTTGAACATTGGTACTAATTTTTAAGACTATAATAATTTTAACAGTTACACATATTCTGTTACAGGCAATATCAGATTCAGTCTTCATATTCAAAATCAATTTATCTATTGATAAGTAACTTAGTGACTTCATCTATCAACCCTTTTAAAACCAATTCACTAGGGCTAGATAATTCACGGGATGCAATAATGGCATAAGTAAACTTTGTTTCAGGTGGTAATACTTCTGACGGGTTGACTCCATTAGCAGCATTGTCGCATATAAATAGCATCTGACTTTTAATTGATGTCAGTATTTCTGTAGACACATACTCCAAAGTATTATTGTTAATAAATTTAATAACATTATTTGCTGAAGCGTATAGTAATTTGTAATCCATTTTAAATTCCGACTTTATTTATCGAGATAACAGCTTTTTTTGTATCGTCGTTTATAAATAATTGTATACCACCACCAGAAGTATTAACTGGATTACTTGGATTTGTCCAATTATCAATAATGGGTTTTGAATGTGATTGTAATCCTTGGCTTTTTGGTACTTTAAATGAAGTTGCTTTACGTCCCTCGCCACTTAGTCCGAGTTGATTTGGTGTTTGAGTACTTAGAGGATCAAACCAGTTTCCCGGAAAACCATGTGATTTAACATACTGTGACATTTCTTCAGGGGGAGGAAAACTGATCACCTCAACCGGTCTGGTAAAATCTATACCACCCTCTATTCCTGCTTTTTCATCCCCAATCGCATTAGCAATCTGACTTTCGGTAAAACCATTCTTCTCTAAAAAATCTTTGGCTACTTTCTCTCTTGCATGAATGTGTAGTTTGGAATCGCCTTCACTTTTAGCAATATTAATATCATTTTTGGTTAATGATTTTAGTGAGTTATCACTTATATCAGTCGCGGCTACCCTTACATTATGCTCTGCCCTTTTAGCTGGCGCATTGTCTACTGCTACAACACCACCACCTCTGGGTAAAGCGGGGTTCGCTACTGGTGGGGCACTACTACCACTACTGGCCACTGGCGCTAATCCACCGTCACCAATGCCAATTCCTTCCGGTTGTTGCCCCCAGCCGTCGCTTAGAGGCCAAACCCACATTTCATTATTACTAAAAATATCAATTAAGCTGTCACGGAGTTGCAGATTGGTATAACGGGATAGATCGAATTGGGAAGGGCGGGCTTGCTGGTACATTTTTGCCCAGATACTGCGTTGTTCAGTAGCGGGCTCTAAATCATGTAAAAAATAGCGTCCGTAAATGTTATCTTTAAGCTCGGTAATAGGGCTTTGGCCTAAATCAGCGTAAGCAAACAGGCAATTGCTGCATAGATAGGTTTTACCCCATTTATCTTCCAGAATAATACCATTGTAGTCTTGGTCTGGCATGCAAGTCCCTTAGAATTACTGATTTAAACAATAATTTAACATTGATAGCAATTCTTTCAATTTAGAGACTAAATGTCAACATGCTTGTGTTGAATGTTGAATGTTGAATGTTGAATGTTGAATGTTGATTATTAGATGCAAGCGTAGTTGCTGTCGGTTACTTTAGAGAAAGCCGCTTGCAGTATTCTGTTTAAAAGAACACTACAAGCGGAATAGTCACTAGGAAAGGGGATTAAGCAAAATACTGTGCTAAATCATCTGAACCACCGATATGTTTACCGCCAATAAATATTTGCGGCACAGTATCGCGGCCAGAAACTGCTTTAAGACTGGTTAATGACGCTTGGCTACCCATAACAATTTCTTCAAATACTAGGCCTTTTTCGGTTAATAAGGCTTTAGCTTTAGAGCAAAACGGGCAATTAGGTTTAGTGAACATGCTAATGGCATCTTGCTTAACTTGTTTTGGGTTAACATAGCTGAGCATAGTATCGGCATCTGATACTTCAAACGGATCGCCTGGTACATCGGCTTCGATAAACATTTTGTCGATTACGCCGTCTTTTACCAGCATAGAATAACGCCAGCTACGCTTACCAAAACCTAAGTCTTTCTTTTCAACTAACATGCCCATGCCTTCGCTGAAGTCACCATTACCGTCCGGTATAAGAGTGATGTTGTTAGCTTCTTGACTATCAGCCCAGGCATTCATAACAAAAGTATCGTTAACCGAGATACACACTATGTCGTCGACACCATTTTGCTTAAATACACTGGCTAATTCGTTATAACGTGGTAAGTGAGTTGATGAACAAGTAGGGGTAAAGGCACCCGGTAAAGCAAATACTACGACTGTTTTACCTTTAAAAATATCATCGGTAGTGACAGACTGCCATTCATCATTTTTACGTAGAGTAAAGGTGACATTAGGTACAGTTTGGCCGGTAATATCGTTAAGCATGATTAATTCCTTCTTTATTAAGTTGGGCTTATTATGGTGTTGTTTAAGCTTAAGCTCCAATTGTTTGTTTTCATCAGTACGATTGATAAAAACGATTAAGATTAAATAAGCTGATTATTAATAGTGTTTAACTTCATTTCATAAACGTATATTAAGCTAGAAATATTAATTTACTGCTTCAAGTTTAGCTAACTTGTTTTGTTTGGCTTCGTTTTTAGCCAGCCAAATTAACGGTAAAATAATAAAAGCAGCACCCAATGCCATACTTAAGTCGGGTATTTCATCAAACCAGACAATTCCGACAGCTACTGCGGCTAATAAGCCGGTGTATTCGGCACTGGCCACTTTATTGGCTTCAATAGAGCGGTATACCATAACGCAGATACCAGCATAAATTAAAATAAAGCCACTAGAACCAGCCGCCGTTAGCATAGCGCTCCAATCCCAAGTTCTGCCCTCCCAAATGGCTAATGCCAAGGCTACGGGTGTGCCAACAATATTGGTTAATAATAATACTTGGAATACAGACAACTGTTTAGGTAGCTTACGAACCAAAATATTATTTAAAGCCATGGTAAGCGCCACAATAAAGGCAAAAATTGCCGCCCAAGTTATTTCGGTGGGTTTAATCACAATTAAAACGCCGATAAAGCCAAGAATAGCCGCTAGTATAGTGGTTTTAGTTAAGCGCTCTTGAAACAGCAATAGCGCTAAGGGCAGCATTAATAAAGGTGCAGCATAAAAAATGGCATTAGCGGTCGCCAGTGGCATGCTATTGATGGCTAATACCATGAAAATGGCACCAAATAACCAAATATGGCCGCGTAAAATATGCCATTTTAAGCCAACTAATAAATTTTCAGCACGATTAAACAGGCAAAAAGGTAATAAAATGATAATAGCGGTTAATTGACGAAAAAATACAAACTGAAATACAGCACCATCGGCAGATAAGGTTTTAATTAAGGCATCAGAAAATACGGCAACAATATTACCGATGATTAATAAGAAAATAGCGAGTCCGACAGAGTTTTTTGACACTGATAATCCTTATTGCTTAGTTCTAATTATGTGAAGCAGTAATGCCTTTGCGACGGAATAACCGCTAAAGCATTAATGATAGGGAGGTCATAAATTGTTAATCCAGACAGGATTAGTTGTTAAATTATAGGGTAAGGCTATGCATGATGTATAATGATTAAAATTATTTAAGTATGAGATAAACTAATAATGAAGTTGCCGCCATTACGAGCGCTACAGTATTTTGAAGCCGTAGCACGCTTAAATAGTTTTTCGGTTGCGGCTAAGCAATTACATGTTAGCCAAAGTGCTGTTAGCCATCAGGTAAAGTTGTTAGAGCAATATTTAGGTGCTGATTTATTTATTCGCCAAGGCCGTAGTTTTACTTTAACGCCAGTAGGAGAGCGCTATTATGCCGAAATCAGTACCGCGTTAGATAAAGTCGCGCACGCCAGTCAATTAGTGCGGCATGGTAAATCTGGCAGTATCAAGTTAGCCCTATATAGTTCTTTAGCCGTTAAATGGCTGATCCCCAAGCTTGAAGACTTTCGGCAACAATATCCTGATATAAGTTTAAGTTTACATATGGTGACGGATGATCCTGATTTTCATGACCATACTACAGATTGTTTTATTACTATTGATCCGCCACAACAAGACGCCGTACGTCAGTTTTTATTTACTGAAAAGCTATTTCCCGCTTGTAGTCAAAAACTGTGGCAGCAAATTAAGCAGCAACAATTACCCGAAGCATTATGGCAATTTCCGTTGTTATCAGTGCAATATGCTAAACAACAACAGCTAGGTGATGACTGGCGCTTATGGTGTCAGCGCGGAGGATTTACGTTGCCTGAGCAAGCTAAATTTAGCCACTTTAGTCATGTGTTACTTGCGGTTGAGGCTGCACGTTATAATTTGGGTATTACCTTAATTGATAACTTTATTTTAAGTGCTCAAGATCAAGGCCAAGGCTTAGTGCGTATACCTATGCATGAATTGATAACCGGTGACGATTTTTATTTTGTTTATCGGCAAAGCGCAGCCAATCAAAGCGATATGATAAATTTAGGCCGTTGGCTTAAGCAGCAATGTAGCTTTAGTTAGTGTAGGTTTATGCTTAATAATTATCACGGCAGCTTTTCAATCTTAATATCACCACTAGTACGTTGCTTTAAATCGACAATAAGTGCATCAACGTCGCCAACAGGTAGACGAATAGATAAGGTAACTGATTCAGTGTAATCACTGTCCAGCCGGCTAATGTTGGCGTTGTGCAATAAAGCATCTATCGTTGCTGATTGGCTATAAGCATAGTGTAGTTTAAGAGTACAAGTAGGCGAGACTTGTTGTAATGCTAACTGGCTAATAACCTGTTTAGTACTGTCAGC
Organism: Rheinheimera salexigens; assembly: GCF_001752395.1. Taxonomy (NCBI): domain Bacteria; kingdom Pseudomonadati; phylum Pseudomonadota; class Gammaproteobacteria; order Chromatiales; family Chromatiaceae; genus Rheinheimera; species Rheinheimera salexigens. Next base: position 1,601,029 of record NZ_MKEK01000001.1, read on the forward strand.
ATAAGCCCTGGCTAAACCTCCGGTTCCCAGCTTTACACCACCGAAAAACCGTGTGACTACGACACAAATATCTCCTATCTTTTGGCCATGTAATACTTGATACATAGGTTTACCAGCTGTGCCGGCGGGCTCACCATCGTCGTTATAGCCAAACTGTTGAGACAGAGCAGGGGCGCCAATGATATAAGCACTACAATGATGATGCGCTGACGGGGTTAATATTTTATGTTGTTGAATAAACTGACGCGCGGCTAATTCAGTACTAACGGGGAGTGCACTGGCAATAAAGCGGCTTTTTTTAATTTCCAAACTGATTTCGGCTGCAGCAAGCGGCTGAAAATAGACGGCATCTGACACGGTACTGAGTTCCTTTTAACGCTTTACCATAGACCTAGTAAAATGGAAGATTATATAAACTGTAAGCAGCCTAACTTAGATTAGCCTTAACTGGTAGAATTTCATTATAACCTGCAAGCAGCCTAGGGCATAATAGAGAACATATTAACTATTTTTTGGATTAAGCTTTGAATAAGCATTTGTTATTGCCAATACTGGCAGTATTGTTTTGGGCGGGTAACACCATCGTCAATAAATTAGCGGTAGGTGTGATCTTTCCAGCTGAAATTGGCTTTTATCGTTGGTTATTTGCCGCAATAGTCTTAACTCCTTTTATGTGTAAACCCTGTATAACGGCTTGGCCCATTATTAAAGCGCACCTAGGCAAAATATTTATACTCGGTTTATTTGGTATGGCCATATTTCAAAGCTTAGCTTATTTTGCAGCAGTAAAAACCTCGGCTAATAATATGGGTATCGTATTATCGTTAATGCCAATGATGTCGCTATGTCTAGCCATTATGGCGTTAGGCCAACGTTTAACTTGGGGCGCATTATTAGGCGCGGCTTTTTCATTTGTCGGTGTGTTGTATGTGGTAAGTGCCGGCAATATTAGCCAGCTTAGCAGCCAAGGCATGAATGTTGGCGATAGCATGATGCTAGTGGCGGTATTTGCTTATGCTTGTTACAGCACCCTATTAAAAAAATGGCAAATACCACTAGCTGCTATGCCGTTATTATACCTGCAGGTAGTAGTCGCTGTTGTGGTGCTATTTCCACTTTTTTATGTGTCACCAAAAGCGGGTTTAACTGCCGAAAATCTGCCTCTTATTGCCTATGCTTGTGTATTTGCTTCTATTGCTGCACCGTTAGCTTGGATGACAGGTATAAAGCATTTAGGACCGAGTCGGACATCTATATTCTTTAATGCTATGCCCGTTATTACCGCAGTGATAGCAGCGATAGTATTAGGGGAAAGTTTGGCGATGTATCATATTGTTGGAGGAGGGCTGACATTATTTGGCGTGCTGTTATCCGAGCAGGTTAAGCAGCCGGTGACTTGGCCAGTGTTATATAAAGCTTAGCTAAGCGCTTAAGCGCACAGTCTAAACCTTCAGTCTTAACTCTCAATCTAAACTCTTAATAAATCTAAAACTGTTATTTAAACGGAACTACAGATTAACGATTAAACAAGCTGCCATCCTTGGCGGGCTTGTTTAGGCTGCTTAAACTAAAGATTTACCTTCTTTATTGGCATTCTTAATATCTATAATTAAAGCACCGCATAAAGTAAAAAACACTAAACTGGCTATTACCGGCCAAACTAAAACATAAGCGGTAAGCATTAATGCTGACATACTTAATTCTCCTTAAACGTATTTTTCTTCATGGAATTCAACAACCCGTTTATCGATATTATCAAAATCGAAATCCGGTTTTTTGCTGAGTAAAGTAATAACAGTACAAAGCAAAGCGCTTGCACCGTAGGCGGTAAGTGAGCTTAACAACACAATATAGTCGCGTAAGAAACCAACGGTATAAAAGACCAGAACGAATGCGACAATTGTACCTAAGACTAAACCCACTTTGCGGCCAAAGAAGCCGAAGCTCATAAGACCAATTACGACAGCACCGCCCAGCGCTGCCAACACTTCAAAGGCAATAGCAGTAACACCACTAATTGCGACAATTTCAAACCGTACTAGTACAAACAACAGAAATGCCACGGCAACAGAAGCCGTAAAGGCAGTGTTGGTGACTCGGGGCCAATATAAGCTGGATATAACTGGGAATACGATAGCGCCCCATAACGCCCCGACAAAAATAAGCATAGATAAAATATCTAATTTTAAACTTGCAAATATAACGCCTAACGTCGTCGCAATGACCATAGTGGAACGGCCAACCCAGAGCATGGTTTTAGGGTTGGGCTTGTTTTTGCTTAAATGCTTGCCATACACGTCAGTCATAATAATCGCGGATAGTGCCGATAAATCTGAATCAGCAGTCGAAGATAGGGAGCCAATCACCATTACAAATAACAATACCACCATCACTGGCGGTAAGTAAGTTGCCGCCATTTGTGGAATTAAGTTATTCATATCACCATCAATAGGCGTAACTCCAGCCAGTAACGCTAATAACCCCAGCATGCCTAAACCGATAACTATAGAGCCATAACCAATAGTAGCGGTAATAAAACTAGGCTTAATTAAATCTTCACGTACAGCAAATAAACGCTGAGCAATAGTTTGGTTACCAATGGCATAAGCTAACACGGCAACAAAAAATGGCGCACCTTGCTCTAAAATTGCTGTAGGGGAGTAAAAGCTGGCTTGCTCAGGTGTTAGGTTTTGCATGCCTTGCTCGAACAGTTCAGGGCCACCTAATTGGAAAAAAATCATCGGGATAATGACAACGGCTGCCACAATCATGGCCACTAGTTGACCAAAGTCGGTAAAGACTGAAGAGCGAAAGCCTGACCAGAAGGTATACGTTAAGACACCGGCACCGGCTATAAGCACCCCTTGGCTAAAGGTAAGAGGAGATAAAATATCTACTAAGGCACCCGCAGCGGTAAAGTTAACCATTAAGCTAATTAAGCTACCGATAATATTAGAGCCGGCCAGAATCATTTGGCTCGAGGTACCATGACGCGCGTGCATAATCTCGGCGAGGGTATGAGCATTAGGGGCTAATTTACGAAAACGACGACCGAAAGGATAAATGAACAGAATCATTAATGCGCCCCAAAAACCATAATGGATAGCGCCGGATAAACCATATTGATAACCAGAACTGGCGGCGGCATAAAAAGAAGCGGCCCAAATCCAGGTTGCGGTCATACTTGCTGCTGACATACTAAAACCAACAGAACCGTTGGAAACCATATAACCGTCAGCGTTTTCTTGTTTTTTGCCTATGCTTAAGGTTAAAAGAAAAGTGAGCCCATAAAATCCAAATAGGATTAACAGCGCACTGGTAGTACTAAATTGAAACATGTCTACTCCTAAACTGCCGCTAAGCCCAAGCAGGACCTTTGTTGCATGCGACGGTGTTGCGCAGCGCCAATGAATAAATACCTAAATACGTATGCATTGGCACTAAAGATTAACTGTCGAGAGCGAATGTGTACGGTTAAAAAGACCGTAACACTGTGGATGCAAGCTTAAACTGACAGCAATAAGCCGGACGAACCGGAAGATAATGTTACCCGCGATAAGATGCGATAGCTTAACGCGGCGGCAATGATAACATTAATAGACAAAAACAACCAAAGTACTGAAAATATTCAATTTTAAATCGTAAAAACAATAATGCCGGGTTAATTTCCCGGCATTATCGTTAGCGGTGGAAGATTCCTTCGCGCTCTGGCTGATACAGCACTTCGTCGATAGTGATGGTTGACATGTCACCATTTGGTAAAGGCCAGTTAATGGTATCACCGGTTTTTAAACCCAGTAATGCGCTGCCAACAGGAGCCAGTACTGAAATGGTTGTACCCGTTTTGTCGATATCTTTTGGGTAAACTAAAGTAAGGCTACTGCTTTTACCATTACCCCAAGAGAAACGAACGGTTGAATTCATACTAACAACATTATTGGCAAGTTCTTGTGGCTCGACAATATTCGCGCGGTCAAGTTCTTTACTAAGTGTATCAACGCCTACTGCATCGGCAGGCAAGCTATCTAGTAATTTTTCTAACCGATCAAAATCGGTAGTAGAAATGGTTAATTCTGGTGTAGACATAATAAGCTCCTATAGCACCACTTCGAGGCTAACGCTTTAAGTTAGTGCAACGAGTTAGTACAGATAATTTTGGGGTGATGAGTTATTCATCGGATTCTTTATTAAGTGATATTTTTTATTTAGTGATGTTAAGTGTTTTTAATTAAGCAGGGTAATTATAAAACAGCACTCAGCCGGCTTCGCCCATAGCGAAACCGGCCAAAATATGGCAGGCAGGATTGACATCAATGGGGCTATAAGTTTTAACACTTTTGGCACAAAATGTAATAAAGGTATGCATGAAGCTACCATAATGTATTCACTGCTAAAGTGCAATATGGTTCAGCTGCTAGGGAGTAGATAAACCGTGGCAGCAGGTTAACCGCTAAAGTTCTACTTAAAGCTTGGGATATTAACCAGTGATATAGCTCAGTTATAACAATTTATAATACTAAAGCGTTATGGCGCATTTGGTCTTAGCTGCCAAGGTTATTTGTTACTAAAGTATGAGTTTAAACAACAAGACCCAAGTATTGATCTAAGCGGAGCGAAATTAATGATAACAATAAAACGCAAACTTCAATTTTTACTATTACTTTGTATTTCCGTCGTCGCCAACTACGCTGCTGCTGCTTGTGTCGATGCCGTCGTGTTGGTGCATGGCAATACCGCTACACCTAGTAGCTGGGATAACACTTACAATTATTTATTAAACAAAGGCTATACGTCGGCAGATATTTATCGGCCTAACTGGGGCTCTAAGTCTTGTGCTGCCTGTAACGACCATAGTGGTTCAGAAGAAACTCCGGTGCGCCAAGCCATTAGCAATGCCATAGCTAATTCATGTACCGGTAAAATTGATGTTATAGGCCACTCTATGGGCGCGACGCTAGCGGCTCAGCAGATAGATAAATTAGCAGTGTCTTCTTATGTTGATAGTTTTGTGGGAATTGCTGGCGCCTTTAGAGGCTTAAAAAGCTGTGGTGTGTATCCCTATAACGTTTGGTCATCCACTTGTGGCAGTGCTGGCTTGTCGGTGTCTAGCCCTTTTTTAGACGGCTTATATGGTACTTATTTAGCGACACGAGTGTACTCAATTAAAAGTTATAGCGACCAAATAATTTGCTCAACCGGAAACTGTTATGTGTATGGCGTGCATAGCAGTAGAATTTGGAACGAGAATGCCACTTACAATTATAGCTTGGGTCATTTTGGATTGCAGACCGATACAGCAGCGCAACAATATCAGTTAATTAAGTAGCGCTATTAAATTTTCTAAACATTGAGTTAAGCAACATAAGTAAGCAATATGAAGTTAGTAATAAAGACAGAATAAAAAATACAGGTAGTGATATAGATAAAAGGCTTAACATTATTACAATGCTAAGCCTTTTTTGCATCAGTACAAAAGTGCTAAATAGGTATTGGGCAATTTTTTACTCGACAAGTGCCCAGCCATTTTCCGTCATGCGAAAGGTCAGGGTTTCCTGTTTAACTTTATATTGATCATTTTTTTTAAAATCGCCATATTGTAATTTCAGCAAGCCTGCAGTAATACCGGCGGTTACTTTTTCTAGCGGGTTACCCGGCTGGTCAGTTTTTTCTTCAATATACTGCTTATAAGACTTTTTAAACTCTAAACTATAAGACACTTCAGCAGCATAATGCTGTTCATTATCAGACCAACCATTAATCTTTTTAACATCTTCTACTTCAATTAAATCGGGATATAAATGGCTGTATTGCTGCTGTAATGCTTGTTCAATATTACGTTGGCTAGGAACATCAGAGCAGGCGACTAAAAGCGTTGCTGCGATTAACAGAGAAAAAATTGATTTATAAGTCATGCTTGGCTCGATAAGTTACTAATATTGCCCATAAGATTAGCATAATAGTTTACGCCTGACAGCAGTTAAACGTGTAGTTAGGATCCGGATTACAACGATACCGTATTCCAACTAAACGTTTTTAGCATTGCCTGTAAAACACAATTTCGCTAAGGTGCAAATATTAAATTAAGCTTAGGTAATATAATGCAATATTCAGTATTAGGTAGTAGTGGTATCTCAGTATCACGGGTGTGCTTAGGCAGTATGACCTGGGGTAAACAAAATACCCAGCAAGATGCCGATCAGCAATTAGCTTATGCATTAGGCCAAGGCGTAAATTTTATTGATACGGCCGAGATGTATTCAGTGCCGCCCTCAGCAGAAACTTATGGGGCAACCGAAAAAATTATTGGCAATTGGTTGTCTCGTCATCCTCAGCAGCGAAAAAATATTACGTTAGCCACAAAAATGGCCGGTAATGGCTTAGCTTACATCCGTGATGGTAGTGATATGACGCCGGCGAGTTTAATTCAAGCGGTAGATCAGTCCCTACAGCGGCTACAAACAGATTATATTGATTTATACCAATTACATTGGCCGAATCGTGTTACACCACATTTTGCCAAGCATTTGCCGGGTAGAATTAGCTTTAAACAAGTTGATGCTGAACAGCAACAACAACAAATGTTAGGGTTATTACAAGCCCTACAAAGCTGTGTTGATGCCGGTAAAATTCGTTACTGTGGCTTATCCAATGAAACACCGTGGGGACTAAGTGAGTATCTGCAGTTAAGTCAGCAATATACTTTGCCGCGTATAGTTTCAATGCAAAATGAGTTTAGTTTGCTGCACACTAAAGACTGGCCGTATTTACTGGAACAGTGCCAGCATCAACAAGTAGCTTATTTAGCGTGGTCGCCGTTAGCGGGTGGGGCTTTAAGCGGGAAATACATAGATGGTGCACGACCAGAAGGCACGCGTTGGAGTATGTTGCAACGCCAAGGACTATTTCGTGACACTGCGGCATCTAACCAAGCCATAGCGGCATTTGTGGAACTAGCAAGTAGCCACAACGTTGCTGCAACGCAATTAGCTTTAGCCTGGGTTAACCAGGTAGAAGCCATAACTTCGACCATTATTGGTGCGACAACTATGGCTCAGTTAGAGCAAAATATCGCGGCTTTTAAGCTTGACATCACACCGGCCTTACAAGCGGATATCAATCGTTTTCTGCAGCAGTATCCATTGCCTTTTTAAACCAGTACAACTTAGGCATTGCTTAACCAATAATCCATTGTTGATATAAAGGTAAAGCGATAAGCACATTAAGTGGAAAGGTAATGCCTAATGAGGCCAGCAGTGCTAAACCAATATTGGCGTTGGGAATGGCACTGCGTATGGCTGCAGGCGCTGCAATATAAGAGGCACTAGCCATTAAAGCCGTTAATACTAATGCGCTTCCTGTCGGTAAACTCAGTAGCAAAGACAGCGCAATACCGGCGCTGGCTAAAACAAAAGGGGCAATTAAAGCAAACAACATTAAACGCCATTGTTTAAACGGTAAGGGTGAGCAAACTTTTGCCGTACATAAGCCCATTTCAAGTAAAAATAACGCCAACAGGGTTTTAAAACCACCAAGCAATACTGGGGTAATAGCACTTAAACCACTGTGACCATATAGCCATCCAATAATCATACCGCCACCAAGCAGCAAAACGCCTCGACTAGTTAATGCCTCTTGTAAAATGACTAAAAGACTACTTTTAGTGCCACTGTGTTTACTATGTAACACCAGCATAGTGACTATGGCCGGTAGCTCTAATAACACTAAATATAATGTGGTTTGGGGCGTAATAGCCAAACCGCTGTATTCCACCATAGCAATAGCCACGGCAAAAGTACCTGCGCTGACTGAGCCATAATGAGCTGCAACGCTAGTGGCGTTATCTTGACTAAGTTGCACGGCATGGCGTAAAACGGGATACAGCAGTAGAGGAATAATAACCCCTGTCATAGCGATGATACTGAGCTCAGGTAACAGGGGCATTAATGCTACACCATGCAGTGCCATACCGCCTTTTAAGCCAAGCGTTAGCATTAGAAGAATGGAAAGAGTTTCGTAGATTGCTACTGGTACTTTAAGATCTGATTTGACTATTCCGGCAATCAGGCCAAGAGCAAAGAAAGCAATAACAATATCAGGCATAGTGAACTCCAAGAATTTATGGCCGCTATCCTGCCTTGCTTTTAATAATTTGTGAAATTAATACTTATGCATAAATGTATAGATGTTTATCTATGGATTGAGGAGCGCATAAAAAAATAGCCAGTACATGCTGGCTATTTTGGTGTCCACAGATTTAAAAGTTTTTAACTGCTGCGTTTGAGTGCGCGCATTTCGTCGTGGCATTCTTGCATAGTGGCAAGAGCGCTAAGTAAAGCGGCTTCACAATCAACGGGTTGTTTTTTGTGTAAAGCAGTACGAATTTCTTCCAATGTTTTATCTTCAACTTCTTCCAGTTGACTGATGTAGGTGTGCTCTTTATCGCTAGACATACTACCAATAATTTTGGTGTATATATTGCGCACTTCTACGGTGAAAGCAGAGCCTTGCTCAACTTTACCTTCTTCAGCAATAGCAAACGGTTGCAGTTTTTGTTTTACCGTTTTACGCGCATTAATCATGCGATCAAAAAATTGAGTCAGCTGCGGGTTATCAACTTTTTCTTTGGCATCTGAATAAAACTCAATACCACTATTTAATACTTGAACAATATCGGATACATGTTTTACGTCAGTTGTCGATACGTTAGTCATAACACTATACCTCCTTAAAAAATTTTAACTTATTAGCACGTTCTACTGATTAATTAGTGGGGCTAATGTAGGTGTCCAATAAACTAAAGCAGAAATTGAGCCAAGCTGACTAAGAAAGATAATTTAACGTTAAGTAATTGATAATTTGATAAATAAATTAATTATAATTAGTGTGTGATAGGCTTGCTAAGGGCATTAATCAATAAATTCAAATGCTGTGTGAGGAAAAATTACCAAGCAATTGTAAACTTTACTACTAACAATGCTAAGCGTAGCGCTATAGTGTGAAGTAAATTAAAGTCTCATCTGTAAATAAGTTTAGGGTATTAAAATGGATGTGCGTCATCTTAGCTTTCGTCTTTTGCAAGTCTATGTCAGGGTTGTTCAGGTAGAAAATATTTCGGCAGCTGCACGGCAGCTGCATTTAACTCAACCGACAGTTTCGTTACAGCTAAAGAAACTCAGTGAAATAGTTGGCGAAACATTAATTGTCATCCAGAAACAACAGTTTACGTTAACATCATCAGGTGAAGCTTTATATCGAGCAGCGTGCGATGTTTTAAGTCGCTTTGATGATTTCAACTCTGAATTAACGGAGTTACGCGGCGGAAGACAAGGTAAGTTAAGTGTTGCCATTGTTAATACAGCACAATATTTAATGCCGCGGATTTTAGGTCCTTTCTACCAACAATTTCCAAATATTGATGTCACTTTACATATTGCCAATAGAGCGCAAATTTTACATCGTTTTGAACACCAACTTGATGATATCTATTTATTTAGTCATCCGCCAAGTGGTGAGCAGGTTATTGCTAAGCCTATAGTAAAAAATCCATTACAAGTTATTGCGCCTTTAGGTCATTGGGCCGCGGGAATCAAACAAATTGATTTTACTGCCTTAAAACAAGAACGTTTTTTACTGCGTGAACTTGGTTCAGCCAGTAGATTAATGTTTGAGTCTTGGTTAAGTAGCCAAGGTATTGAGTTATCGCATAGTATGCAAATAGATAGTAATGAGGCTATTCGGTTAGGCGTTGTATCGGGGTTAGGTCTATCTGTTATCTCAGCGCATACGTTAGTAGAAGGCCGGGAAAAACTAGCTGTGTTAGATGTGAAGGGCTTTCCTATAAATAGCCATTGGTATCTAGTGAGAAGTAGTCAGCGCAGGCTGTCTCATGCTAGCAGTACTTTAATTCAATTTATAGATCAGCATTTAGCTGAAATAGTCGATGCAGCCTGGTTATTAGATTCGGATCTAAATGCAAAAGATGTAAAAGACCCAACATCACGGTAAACCGCAATGTTGGGTTGAAAAGCTATTGCTACAAAGTTATTAATCTCGAATATATTACTTTAAAATTTCATCCACAGTGCCTTGAGCTAATGGGTGATAGCCAGGGCGGGCTTTTTTGTATACTTCTTTAGCAAACGCCAAGCCTTGGCTTGATTTTGCTAACTGCTCATACAAAGGGATAATTAATTTACGCCGACCAATGTTAATTAAGTACTGCTCAAGTGGCACAGTTATTTCTTGATAGTCCGCTTTTAACGCTAATAAATACCAAGCATGGGCAATTTCAGTATTGGTTGAATGGGTTAAATCATAAGCACTATCTAACGCAGCCATTTGCTGCAAATTGATATTTAGCGGTAAATTATTAATAAAATATAACCACTCATGAACTGTCCAAGCGTCTGTAGTTAATTGTTCAGCACTGACTGAGCCCGCCATCCAAGTCTCTATTTGCTGTTGTACTTTATTAAATACATCTGAAGTAGGATTAGGCGTAGAAGCCGGTAAACCTGGGCTATAAATCCATTCGTTAACCTCTTGCTCCGACACAATACCTGGGTACTTAGCAAGTAAGTGTTCGTTTAAATAAGCTTGAAAGCGTTTAGTGTCCATAGTTTGAAAGGCATGCTCGGTAAAGTAGGTTTTAACAAATGGGTCAAACACTTCACGGCCAAACTTTTGCTCTAAAAACATTAGAAATAATTGACCTTTGCTGTAAGGCACGCCACTAAAAGCGGCATCTGGATCCCGACCTTTTAAGTCAACAAATAAGATACTGTCATCTGCGGGCAACTGCTTTAATTCAGCTTTAAGATCTTGCACTGAAAGCACTTGCTCCATTACCGCTCGTTCAGTGCCAAATACTTGCTCCATAATGCGGTTTTCAACATAAGAGGTAAAACCCTCGTTAAGCCATAAATCACGCCATGTTGCGTTGGTAACTAGGTTGCCAGACCAAGAATGGGCTAATTCGTGAGCAATTAAATTAACTAAACTAGCATCGCCAGCCACGACGGTAGGCGTGATAAAGGATAAGCGAGGGTTCTCCATGCCACCAAACGGAAAGCTTGGCGGTAACATTAATAAATCATAGCGACCCCATTGGTAAGCACCATACAGTTTTTCACCCACATCAATCATTTGCTGAGTACTAGCAAATTCGGTTGCTGCGGCATCTAAAATATAAGGTTCAGCGTAAATACCGGTTTGCTCGCTCATGGCTTTAAAGTGTAAATCACCGGCGGCAATGGCAATTAAATAAGGCGGAATAGCTTGTGGCATATCAAAAGTATAATCGCCGTCGCGCACCGTATCAGGATCGTTGTTGGCACTCATTACTGCTAACACATTATCATCGGTATGAATTCGTGCTTTATAGGTCATGCGTACTGCGGGTGTATCTTGGATCGGGATCCAGCTGCGGGCGTGTATTGCTTGGTTTTGGCTAAACATAAACGGCTGGGTTTTACCGGCGGTTTGCTCTGGTGTTAGCCATTGTAAGCCCGATGCTTTGTCGGTTGAGCTGTAATAAACTCTAACCGTATCAGCTTGAAACTTAGGGGTAATGCTTAACTTTGAACCCATCACATCATCACGTTTAGCTAAGCTAAAAGGCACTTTTTGCCATTTACCATCTGCACGTTTGGCATAAACCCGATCTATGATTAAATCGCGAGTATCTAAATATATTTCTTTATTATTCTGATTAAGCCAATTTAGCGATAAGTCGGCAAAGCCAGACAGAGATTTCTGCTGAAAATTTACCGTCAAATCTAGATATAAATGGTTAACGTTAACTTGGTCATAATTGGCATAAGTAAGATTGTCGGTCACTTTAGCTTGGGCTGTAGGGCTGAAAACCAATGCAGAGGTACAAACCAAAGTAGAAAGTGCAAACAGATGATGACGAATTGACATAAAAGCAGACCTTTTGTTGTTTTATTATTTGCAGTGTAATGCGATTATCTTGGTAGCGACAAGCGGTTAACCGACAGACTGACAACTGCATCAGTTGTGTTAAGCTCAGGTGCGACAAAGGTGAATATGCCTCATCATAGACGCTAAGCAAATAATAACAATAATCACAGGATGGCAAAATGATTACAAAGTGGGGCTGGGTATTATTGCAACTAAGTCGAAAACTGTGGATGCGCACGGTATTGTTTGCTGTGCTAGCTAACGTAACTGCTTTAGCGGCTATTTTATTTAAAGATATTATTCCTCCCGAATTAGCCGGAATGATTGGTGCCGATGCAGTAGATAAAATACTGACTATCCTAGCGTCAAGCATGTTAACGGTAACAACTTTTTCTCTTAGCGTTATGATTGCCGCTTTTAGTGCGGCGACCAATAGTGTTTCACCTCGCGCTACCCGTTTATTAATGGAAGATAGTACCACTCAAAATGCGTTAGCCACTTTTGTTGGCTCTTTTTTATATAGCATTGTCGGTATTATAGCCCTGAGCACAGGCGCTTATGGCGAGCAGGGTAGAGTGATCTTATTTATTGTCACTGTGGGCGTAGTCGTGTTGATAGTGGCAACCATTTTAATCTGGATTAATCATTTGTCTTCGCTAGGTCGGGTCGGTGAAACTTCAAATAGAGTGGAAGATGCGGCTTTTTCGGCGGTGCAACGCCGAGTTAAGCACCCATGGTTAGGCGGCAACAAATTAGCCTCAACAGAAGACATCAGCCCAAATGCTAAACCCTTGATGTCAGATGTTATTGGTTATATTCAGCATGTCGATATTAAAAAAATTAATAGTTTTTGTGCTGCGAATGAGATAGAAGTTTTTATAACCAGTTTGCCAGGAGCTTTTATCCATTTAGGCCGGCCTTTATTATGGATGAGCAAGCTACCAGAAGGTGATACTGATATTTTAAGTAATGCCTTTACCATTCAAGATCAACGCTCTTTTGATCAAGACCCGCGATTTGGCTTATTAGTATTGGCTGAGATAGCCTCACGTGCTTTATCACCCGCAGTGAATGACCCAGGTACTGCCATCGAAATTATTGGCCGCGGCATGCGAGTGCTGTCAAACTGGAAAATAACAGCAGAAGAAGATGTGCCAACTAAAGAAGATGTGCCAACTAAAGAAGATGTGGAGTACCCCTTAGTCCATGTGTTGCCAATAGAATTATCTGATTTGTTTGATGACTTTTTTACGCCTATCGCCCGAGACGGTGCGAGCTTAGTGGAAATCCATATTCGACTGCAAAAGACCTTTTTAGCTTTAGCTTATTTAGGTGGTGAGTTTAGGCGTGAAGCCATTCGCCATTCTGAATTAGCTTTAGCGCGCGCTGAAAAATCATTGGCTTATAGTTACGATAATGAAGTATTAACACAACTTAATCAGCAGTTACAACAACAGCCTGCACAGGTTCATTCTACATCTTAGCCCCGTTTTGATTGGCTGATTATAAGCAGTGAGAGCTGTTCATAAGTTGAGACTTTCATTACGGGTATATATTGCTGCTGCATTTGCTAATTGGTCACTGCCGACTATGATTCTATGTATGGAATATAGCTAATAAAGCGCTCGGGCAAACCGCCGCTTAGCTCAGGCAAAGGCTGGTTAATGCAGCACAATGATAAAGGTACAGCTTCAGCAAAAAGCTCAGCAAAAAACACCAACAAACTATCCTCAAAAACTGACGAGTTAGCCTATAAAACAGTGTTAGAGAAGATGGCGGATGGCGTGTGTTTTTTTGCTATCGACAGTTTGCAAATTCTTTACGTCAATCACGCACTGCAACAACAATTGGCCAGATCAAAACAGCAATTATTGGCGCTAAAAATCTTTAATATTCAACCCGACTTAGATAAGGCTAGCTTTAAATTTTTGATCAAACCTTTAGTTGACGGCAGCTTGCAAGAACTGCATTTCAACTCTTGGTTATTAAACACTAAAGCTGAAAAAATGCCGGTTGAACTCGCTATGTATGTACAAGAAAGTCGTGTTGGGCCTAAAATTATTATCGCTATTGCTCGTGACATGTCGAAACCGCAACATTTAGCTCAATTAGATTGGGCGGCCGAAACCTATATCCATAACTTATTACAGCGTTCAGATGATGCTTTAGCCATTATCAATAAACAGCAACGGATAATTGATTGTAATCAGGCTGCCCTAAATTTATTTGGCTTTAAGCATCACCATGAAATGTTAGGGCTGATCCCGCGCCATATAGGTGTAGCAAAAAATCAGCTACAAGATACTGCACCCTCAGCTGTTATTGAAAGAGCTTGGCAAGAAGGATATCAGCGCTTTAATTGGTTACATAAAACGCCGCGCAGTGCAGAAACTTTAATGGAAGTAACGTTAACACCCATCCTGTATAAAACTGAGCCTTGCTTACAAATATTGTGGCGAGACTTAACTGAAATTAAACAAAAAGAACACACAATTAAGCAGCTAGCTTATTATGATGATTTAACGGGATTAGCCAATAAAAACTTATTTACAGCACGATTAAAATACTTATTAGCCGTAGCGAAAAATAATAACTATAGAGTAGCTGTTATTTATTTCGATATTATCAAGCTATCTGAAGTAAATGAAACAATGGGCTATATAGGCGGCGATATTACCATTAAAGCGGTAGCGCAACGTTTTGCCGAGCACATTCGCAATGTCGAAATGGATTCTAAATTTATTGATGATGAAATCAATAGCCATGTTGAGATTAATATTGATGATATTAATCGAGAATTTGACTCACTAGCGCGAATACATACTGATAAGTTTTCATTAGCCGCCGTGTTAACCGATACTGCTGCAGCATCAATTTTAATCGAACGTATTCAACAAGTTATTAAGCAACCGCTTAACATTATGGGCCATGAATTAACGGTTTCAGTTAGAGCCGGGGTGGCCATATATCCAGATGACGCTACCAATTTAGAAATGCTAATACGCGGCGCTAATATAGCGCTTGGTTTCGCCAAAGAGCAGCAATTAGCCCACTGTTTTTATAATTCTGCGTTAGGCGACAATGTGCAGCGCCGTGCTTTAATCACTAAACGCTTAGAGCATACGCTGATGGCAGCTAAGCCTAGTTTTAGCCTACGTTATCAACCACAAATTGATTTAACGACAGGACGACTCTGTGGTGCAGAAGTACTTATTCGCTGGTTTGATGAAATATTGGGCTGGGTTACGCCAGATGTTTTTATCCCGCTAGCTGAAGAGCGGGGGTTAATTAATTCGATTACCACTTGGGTGATAGATACTGCGGGTATGCAGTTGATTAAATGGCAAAAAGTTGGTTATCAATTTCAACCGGATATGAATATAAAGTTAGCTGTCAATATTTCAGCAAAAAGTTTAGATATCCCAGATATTGTCCCGCGTTTTGTAGATAAAGTTAAACAGTTAGGTTTAACACCATTAGATTTTGAGATTGAATTAACTGAAACGGGCATTATGCGCGATCCTACTCAAGCCATTAATGTGTTACATCAGTTAAAACAGCAAGGCTTTAAATTGGCGATTGATGATTTTGGAACTGGCCATTCTTCACTAAGTTATTTAAAAAATATTAATGCCGACATCTTAAAAATTGATATGTGTTTTGTTAAAACCTTACTGTCGGATAACACTAATCACGCTATTGTTAAAACTGTTATTGCAACTGCAAAAATATTTGGCATGCAAACCTTAGCAGAAGGTGTTGAAGATAAGGCCATTGCAGAAGAATTAAGGCTATTAGGCTGTAATTATGCCCAAGGTTACTATTATGCTAAGCCTTTAACCGCGATAGAGTTTGAACAAACATGGTTAGGGGCAACGTTAGCTAGCTAAGTTTGAATTGAGGTAAAAACCTTATGATCAATTTTACTGAGTTAATGCAAAATGTCCGGCAATGCACCTTGTGTCAGAATAATTTACCGCTAGCAGCCAAACCTATTTTGCAAGCGAGTGCTAAGGCGAAAATATTAATCGCTGGCCAAGCGCCAGGCCGTAAAGCGCACGATAGCGGGGTACCCTTTGACGATGCCAGCGGCGTACGTTTACAGCAATGGTTAGGCTTAACAACAGAACAATTTTATGATCCCAACTTAGTTGCCATTTTGCCGATGGGTTTTTGTTATCCAGGAACCGGAAAAAGTGGCGACTTAGCCCCCAGACCTGAGTGCGCACCCACTTGGCGACATAAACTGTTAGCCGAAATGACCCAGATACAGTTAAGCATTATTATCGGCCAATATGCTATTAAGTGGCACCTGCCAGACTACAAAGGCACAGTAACAGCAGCGGTAGAACAAAGTTTAAACCACATTCAGCAACAGGCGAACCTAGATAACTGCAGCCAGTTAGTGTTACCACATCCTAGTCCACGCAATAATATTTGGTTAAAAAAACACCCTTGGTTTAACGACGCATTGTTACCGTTATTACAGCAAAAGGTGAGGGAGCTGCTGGCGAACCAGCAAAGCTGAGCAATTTAACAATGTTTAGCTGTTAGCTCTGAGCCGTTAACGACTAGCCGTTAATTATAAGTTAAGCTAACCACGCAATAATGGCATTGTTTCTAATAACGGGGTGGCAGCATCATTAACGCCAATTGGCTGATTAATTTAGCCAAAACCGTTACCCTTTTACCCAATTTGTGGAGAACAATATGAAAATTTTTATTCCTAGCCTGTTAGCTGCAACGCTATTAATGTCTGGCTGTGACAACGCTACACAAGACAAAGTTGCTGTGCAAACGCCTGAGGTAGCACCGTCTGCTATGGTTCATTATCAGTGCGAGAGCGGTGAACAAATTGCTGCAACGTACAACTCTACTGACACAGCACAAGTTCAATACCAAGGCAAAAAACACCATATGCAAATCGACGTTTCAGGCAGTGGCTCGCGTTACGTTGGTGGCGGATTTGAATGGTGGACAAAAACGACGAGTCAAGGCGCTGAAGGCACGCTTTTCCAACATCAAGCTGATGGCTCAACTGGTGAAAGTCTCGAGCTTTGTACCGAGTTGTAACGGCAGCAGAATTTGTTAGTATGGCGGCTTTCATCTTAAGCATACTTAAGCAATAACCAATGAACGCGCCTTTTAAACTGCGGCCTTACCAACAAGAAGCCGTTACTGCCACTTTAAAACACTTTCGCCAATCTGATGAGTCGGCGGTGATAGTGCTGCCGACCGGTGCCGGTAAAAGTCTAGTAATTGCCGAGCTAGCTCGTCTTGCTCGGCGTAAAATACTGGTGCTGGCCCATGTAAAAGAGCTGGTTGAACAGAATCACGCCAAATACCAGAGTTATGGCTTAGTGGGCGGTATTTTTTCGGCTGGGTTAAAACGTAAGGATAATCGCTATCAGGTGACCTTTGCCAGTGTGCAGTCGGTGTCAGCGAATCTAGATCAATTTAAAGATGAATACTCTTTGCTTATCATCGATGAGTGTCATCGCGTTAGTGGTGATGATACCAGCCAGTATCAGCGGATTATTGAGCAATTGCGGCAGCAGAATACCGGCTTAAAAGTGCTTGGGCTCACTGCCACACCTTATCGCTTAGGTATGGGCTGGATTTATCGCTATCACTATCGCGGCTTTGTGCGTAGCAATAGCAAAGAGAGTGGAGAGAGCAGTAAGAGTAGCGAGCAGAACAAGCCTTTTATCCACTGTATTAATGAGCTGTCGTTAATTTATATGATTAATAAAGGCTATCTGACTAAGCCTGAATTAATTGACGCAGCCGTAGCGCAATATGATTTCTCTGCGCTGATGCCGAACCGCTTTGGCGATTATGCTGACAAAGAGGTCAATCAGCTGTTAAGCAAATATCAGCGTGTTACCCAAGCCATTATTGAACAAGTAATGGAGCTAGCGGTTAAACGCCAAGCAGTGATGATCTTTGCCGCCACGGTGGATCATGCTAAAGAGATCACCGGCTATCTACCACCAGAACAAACCGCATTAATAACCGGCGCTACCGATCAGCGAGAGCGAGATAAGCTGATCCAGCGTTTTAAGCAGCGGCAATTAAAGTATTTGGTCAATGTATCTGTTCTCACCACAGGCTTTGATGCCCCTCATGTCGATTTTATTGCTATTCTGCGTCCAACTCAGTCGGTCAGTTTATACCAGCAAATCGTCGGTCGCGGCCTACGTTTAGCAGAAGGTAAACAAGACTGCCTAGTGATTGATTACGCAGGCAATAATGTCAATTTGTATCACCCAGAAGTGGGGGAGAAGAAACCCAACCCTGACAGTAATCCAGTGCAGGTATTATGCCCAGGCTGTGGTTATGCCAATATATTTTGGGGCAAAACCGACAGTGCAGGTCAAGTGATTGAACACTATGGCCGACGTTGTCAGGGGCTGTTAGGGGCGGATGCAGATGACGATGACGAGTCAGTAGTGCAGAGCCAGCGGCCAGAGCAGTGCGACTACCGCTTTCGTTTTAAAGAGTGTCCGCACTGTGGCAGCGAGAATGATATTGCCGCCCGCAATTGTCAGCAGTGTAAAAAAGCCATTATTGACCCCGATGATAAGCTACGCGATGCACTAAAACTAAAAGACGCTATGGTCATTCGTTGCGCCGGTATTACTTTACATACCGGCAATACTTTAAATACAGCCATCAGCTTAAATACTGAAGCTGCCGTAAATAATAAGCTTAGTAACCCTAACAGTAAGCTTAAAATTACTTATCACGGTGAAGAGGGTGAAGAGCTCAGTGAGTGGTTTGATTTCAGTAACCCAGCACAACGCACTATGTTCAATAAGCTATTTGGCCGGCGTTTAGCCAATAGCCAAGTACCGCAAGAATTCAGTAAGCTAGAACAAGTGCTAGCAGTGCAAACCTTACTGCCAGCCCCAGATTTTGTTATTGCCCGTAAAGTAAAACACTACTGGCAGGTCAAAGATCGAATTTTTGATTATCAAGGTAACTACCGTAAGGCGAATGAGACCTAAAGCTCACTGCCATAGAACAAGCTAGTGATAACAAGTTAACTCCGCCGACGACTAACACAGCGCTTTATTGCCGCGTTAATGCCAGCAATTGGCACGGAGATGCAATAGTTGCTGTGAGCGAGTAGTAGACGTTAACATTCTCAATATGAACTCGTCTTGAGGCACATGCTAGTTGCTTTATTTTTTGGTTATTAAAATGAGATCATTGTATCGAATCACACTACGTATGGTACTTGGTGGTCAAGTGCTAGATATAGGAAAACTGATAATCCAATTGATTCCAGTTAAACGAATAAAAGTTACTATAAAGGTATAACACTTCAACTGCCTAGAAAACTACCTTTATAGCCTTTAAGATAACTATTATCATACTTTGCGTTTCAGATTTAATAGAAGTAAACCAATTACTGAAAAGCCGAGTAGGCTTACAGTTGATGGTTCTGATATAGTAGGTATTTGGCGGATTGTAAAAGTTATTTCACCATCGCCATCACTGTCAAATAATCCTGCTAGTGCAAAGTTAAACTCAGTATAAGCTCCGAAATCTACACCAGTGCCACCGCCAAAATCAAGAGAGTCAGGGGCAAGATCACTCGGATCGAGAAGAATCTGTGCGAAATCTGAATTACTTGGAAGCATGCCGGATTCTCTTCTAAAGTGACGACTGTCGTTATTGTCGGACTCTTCAAAATCTATTCCGAAACCAATACCTAGTATTAAATGATAGTCTCCCCAAGCAATACCGCTATCGTTGAAAACCCTTTCTGAAAATAACAAGTTATCAACGACAAAACTGGAAGTACCGAATAGAGTAAATTCCAAATCACAAGGGGCAATGGCGTTCATTTGCTTGTCAAGAAATATTTCTTGACCTTCTAGTCTAGAATTAACGTTACTACACGAGCCGGAGCCTAAAACAGAAAGTCCTAACAATGAAGCGTTTGCTGGAATAAAAAACAATGAAAAACAAAAAGTTAGGAGCAATACAAAGGGACTGACAACGCGGTTTGATAGCATATCCATAATATCACCTCATTAGTGTATAGGATTAAGCACATCTATAGTTTGTCAGAATAAAACTTAGATTAAGATACGATCAAAGTCAACCTGTGAGCTGCGTTAAAATTCTGCTGCCATTTTAAGAATAGGCCTCTTAGATACTTTTACTTTCGCCACTAGGTGTTATTTTTCTTTCCCTTATTCAATTTCACTTCATTTGAAATAGCGCTAAAACAAGAAAAATACACCGTTTGAATAGCGAGAAAGCAATGCCCGCACGTGGCACATTGCCTACAGTCAGATTAGATTATGCTTTGTTACTTTTAGGGGGCAGTTCAACTACAAGTTAGGCTATATTAGGCGGGGTCTATTTGGTACTGCATTGCTATTAACTGATGGCCACCAACAATTTCTACTGCTTGAATAAAGGTAAAGCCATACCTTTCATAGTAATTGCGTAAATAGTCATGAGCATGAATTTTAATAGCCGTTATGCCCATTTCTCGGGCATGTTCGATTAGCGCGGTAACAACTTTCGCTGCGACGCCTTGGCCTCGGTAGGCTTGGATAACAGCCACTCTAGCCATTACTGCAGAGCCGTCGTCATTAACCGTTAATCGTGCGGTTGCCACTAACGCACCTTGCTTAGTCACTAAGGCATGGCTAGATATTGGATCTAATCCATCAAGATCTAAGGTACGGGGTATTTTTTGTTCTACGGTAAACACTTGATAGCGGATCGCATGAGCTTGCTTTATAAGCTCAGTGCTATTGCCGATAATGATGTCCATATTAATGTCGCTCCTAGCACTGAACGCTGCGGTTCGACGCTGTTAGTCACAATTACAGGTCGTCACTGTTATAAGCGCGTACAAGCATGTACACGCTTGGTAGGGTGATAACGTTATAAGTCTAAATATTGCGGCCAACCGAGTAACGGGTTGCTTAAGCCATGTTCACTTTCTAAAGCATCAAGCTTCTCGGGTGAGGCATCTTCAAGCGCTAGAGCTTGATAGCTTTTGGCAAACTCTAAGGTGCGTACTAAAGCCGGAATAAAATGTGGCCCTAAATCGGCTTTGATTGCATCCGCTATAGCAGGGGGCAGCTCGGCGTAAACTGACTCGGTTTGCATGGCGAAATAGTGAGTATTAAACCAATGCGGTTGCAAGGTGATATTACGCAAGCGTTGTTTTAAATCATGTTTTACTTTATCACCCGAGGTTAGGGCGCGGTAAAACACAATTTCTGCTAACACATCTTCTAAACCAAAGTGCTCATATTCGTCGTACTGGGTACGAATAAAAAATTGTTGATGCAGTAATTGCCGAGCCTCGCTTTGTAAGTGTTCACGTAAAGCTTGCTGATAATGCTGCCAGCCGAACCAATCTTCGGCATCAGGCGGGGTTGATATGCTTTGCACTAACTGCTGCTGAACGTCACCGTATAACGACTTGGTATGCTGGTTTTTACTGACACTGCTTAGCATGCTCCAGCCTTTTTGAAACGGCTTAACAATGCTTTCAGGGGCTAATAAAATTGTGAGCGCTCTATCAAGATCATTATCGGCTAGTTCTCGAAGGCCTAAGCTAGCAATACCAATAATATCGTTGGCGGCTTGCTCTAATAAATGCATTTTATATTTATTATAAAACTTATCGGCAAATTTTAAGCTCATTAAAATCGCTTTGGATTTTAATTGCACTAAACTAGCGGCATCAAGTTGTTGTTCGGCTTGGGCTTTAACAATAACTTGGGTTAAAAATGGTCCATTACTGCCATCACGAAGCATTAACTGCATGCTAATAACCCTTAATCTAAAAAGCTAAACATATCGTCGACTTCGGCGTACTCGTCAGTGGCTTTATTATTTTCTTTTGCTTGCATCACTAATTCGGTAGCAAACTTATTGATAATACCTTCCCAACCGGAGTTTTCGTTACGGATAAGTGCTTTAATGGCCGATTCAACACTTGGGGTTAAATAACGAATTAACGCCAGTAGGCTGCGCGGATCATCAAAGCTAATGTTATGGACGTCTTCATTACGATGACGTTCGGTAAAACGACTCGCTTCTTCTAAATCTTCTTCGACGTCATGCTGATTATCATTATAAACATCATCGTCGTGCAATTGCTCACCGCGATACAATTCAATAAACGGTATAGATAAATAAAACAGTCCAGCTGGGTCATCAGCGATGCAATGCAGTATTTCCGCCTGCTTTTCTTCGCTGTCTTGATTACGAATTAAGTAGGTTAAAAAATCAAAAGTATGTTGTTGTAACTCTTCAGCATTACTTTTAATTTGCTCTTCCCAATATAACGGTTGCTGACAAACGATATCGCGAATTTTTTCTGGCGACATTAACTCTGAAATAATCGAAGGAAAAGATAAATCATGTTGGCTATTGATTTGCGTTAACGTAACAATATCTATATTTTCAATTACTTCAACTAGCTGTTGATCTGACATGGTATTAGCGATGAGTTCGAATTTTTTGCTAGCTTGTTTAGGTTCAATTACCGCTAGTTGCTTTATTTCTGCTGCAGCAACTTCAATTAAATTGGTCATTAAGAATTTTCTCCGTTAAAGCGGATATCATCAAATTGATCGTCATAGCCGTCTTCATCGTTATCGCCATCATCAGCGAACTTATCAGCATCGTCTGCATAGTCATTATTACGGTCGTCATCATTGTCACGGTCATCATCGCCGTACTGGTCTGAATCAGTGCTGCTTGCTGGGCTGTTGTCATGGCTAATCATAAATACCACGGCACAAGCTTCGATTAATACCGTCTCAGAATAATCTCTAATCGCTTTAATTAATGGTAAATCAGCATTGTTAAACGCAACACTGGTTTTAAATTGATCCCAACTTGGCAAAGTGGCAGTGGTTAACCATTGTTGCCATTGTTTTATTGCCGCGGGTGGAAACTTAATTTGACCATACAAAGCAATAGGTAAATATTCTGGTAAGTCGGCCAGCATAGAAGGGTCTTGCAACAAAATAGCTTTCATTTTTGCTGTAAATTGCGCCAACGCCGTCGGTGATTCAGGATCATCGTAAGAATGAATGTTCTCTAGCGCTTCCGTTTTTAAGGTCTCAAGACGCGGTATGTTTAATTTTTTTGACATAAATTACTCACGGGTAAAATTGATCCCATAATTCCTGCATGGCTGCGGCAGGGTCGGGCACAATTACGTTGTTAAAGTCTTTAATAAAAGCCGCTTTTTGTTTTGGATCAATAAGCACATTGTAGGCGCTTGTGACGCGTTGCAACTGAGCGGAAGCATATTGCTGCTCTGGCTCTGATAAACCTAGTATTTTATCGGGATGATATTTATTTGCCTGTCGCCGATAAGCTTTTTTAATCTCATCATCTGTGGCATTGGTTTTAATGCCAAGTACCCGAAAGTGATTAATCATTATTTGTCCTGCGCACACAAAAGTAATTGAATAAGAACGCGCTGTTACATTCACAGCCATTAATCATAATAGCAGAATAGCCACAGTGCGTGTTATACAAACTTAGTTTATGTGACTATTTTGCAACTCTTTAACGGCTTTCTGCGGTATAAACCACTGCGGATTTATTTGTAGTGAAAATAGCAGTGGGCTAAAACGATTAAAGTTTATGGCATTTTCTGGACATTGAATATTATCAGCATAATGGCGCTGCCAAGGGTCATTAACAATAAACACTTGATTACCTTTAACCGCAATGCCTTCTGCTGCGGTTTGGCTCATTCTTTCATAACTTGGGCACTGGCTAGTGGCCGGCGTGGCGGCATAAAAACCAATGTTTTGCACCACAGCCGGTGCTTGCTTAGCTAAATCTATAATCCATAATTGATCGTCATTGCGTGCCATGGCAATTAAATACCCGGGATGGTTGGGTTTATCGCTGGGTAAAAAATCTAAGGCATTAATGGGATGATCTTGATTATCGATGTTGGGTAAATGCAGACCGGCATCCGTGACGGCAATAAAACTCTCATCTTGCCAAAAGTCAGCGCCATAAGGGCTGCTAAATATCATCGGCGCATTAGCGCTATTTTGTTCTAAGGCTAAATATAAATTGCGGTTATTATCAAATGCTAACCCTTCGATGCCATCATTAGGAAAATTACCTACTTTAGCTGATTTAGGAAACTGTATCGGACGCACTGCAACAATTTGGGCTTGGCTAAGTGCTTTATCTACTATTATTTTCAGTAATAAGCTTGGGTAATCCGTTGAATAGCTATGGGCATATTTAGCCTGACATTGGGCTGATAAAGAATAAGCGCGCGAGTCTTCAGTTACCGTTATTAACGTGGTGTCGTCAATGCGATCCCAAGTAAGCGCTTCAAAATCTGGATCGCCGTGTAATAAATCAGCAAAGCAACTGTGTTGTAAGCTCGGCGCAACAGTAATGGCAATGGGCGCGGCTTTTAATTGTGCGGTAGTAGGATCAATACGCAGTAGCACGTTACGCATGGTTTTATCGGCTTTATTATCGCCAATATGCAGTAATTCATTATGGCGTAGCGTTAAACCTGAACTTTGCGGATCAAGTAGGGTTACACCTTGGGTATCAACTAGCCACTGGCCGGCAACGGCTAATTCATCAGCAAAAGAATTACTAGCCATGGCTAAGCTAACAATGAGTAATGCATTTTTCATTATAAAACCTTAATAAATAAGAACAAAGATGATCAAATCATAGCTAGGCTAAGTATAAAGCTATAGTTAATGTATTATAAGTACTGGCTAGCTTCGGTTTATGGCTTAATTGTGCTTTAATAAAAACAGCATTAATTAATTGCTTATTTTATTGCTTATTTTATTGCTTATTTTAATGCTTAGGTAACGGCAATGACTAATAAAAATAATAACTCTAGCGTGCGGTTATACAACGACATTACACAGAGGATATATCATGAAAACTAATAGAAGGCGTTTTTTAAAGTTATCCGCAGGTGGCTTGGTAGGCTTAAGTGTGGGTGGTGTTAGTCTTAAGGCTTTTGCCAATGAGCAATTGGATGCAGAAAACCCACAAGCGAAGGCATTACAATACACGCACCAGTCAGAAAAAGAAGATGCTAATTGTGCTAATTGTGCTTTAATCCAAGGTACTGAAGGTGAAGAGTGGCGGCCTTGTGCAATATTCCCAGGCAAGTTAGTTCACAGTGATGGCTGGTGTGCCGCATGGGCGCAAAAACCAGCGTAGCAATACAATTGAAATAATAAATTATGCAATAAAAACGGGGCAGTTTAAGCCCCGTTTATGTTTGCTAACATTCGATAATATTAACCGCTAAACCACCACGAGAGGTTTCTTTATACTTAGTTTGCATATCTTTACCGGTATCCCACATGGTTTTAATCACTTTGTCCAACGAGACCTTTTGCTCACCCGTGCCACGAAGTGCTAAGCGAGAGGCGTTAATCGCTTTTATCGAGCCCATGGCATTGCGCTCAATACAAGGAACTTGAACTAAGCCGCCAACGGGGTCACACGTTAAGCCTAAGTTATGCTCCATACCAATTTCTGCCGCATTTTCAACGTGGAGTGGAGTACCGCCTTGAATTTCAGTAAGGGCGCCTGCGGCCATTGAGCAAGCTACACCCACTTCGCCTTGGCAACCGACTTCGGCACCAGAAATAGAGGCATTTTTCTTATATAAAATACCAATAGCGGCAGCCGTTAATAAATATTGTACGGCAATATCGGGCGTTACCGGCTGGATAAATCTATCGTAATACATTAGTACGGCAGGAATAATGCCAGCAGCACCATTGGTGGGGGCAGTTACAACACGGCCACCAGCAGCGTTTTCTTCATTAACCGCCAGTGCATATAAGTTAACCCAGTCCATGACTTGTAGTGGGTCGTTACTTTTTTCGGCGATTAAGCGTTTATATAATGCCGGTGCCCGACGTTTTACTTTAAGCCCGCCAGGTAAAATACCTTCGGTTTTAATTCCGCGATCAATACAGGCGCGCATGGTCAGCCAAATATTATTTAACTGATCGGTAATTTCTGCCGGTGTGCGCAACACTTTTTCATTTTCTAGCATTAAACCCGATACAGATAAGCCGTGCTCTTTACATAGCGCCAGTATTTCGGCTCCAGATTCAAAAGGGAATGGTGGCGGGTTACTAGTAGCAAATTGAGTAGCTGCTTCTTTTTCTTTGGCAAATTCTTCTTCTTTAACGATAAAGCCGCCGCCAATTGAAAAGTAGATATCCCGCATTACGATATTGTTGGCGCTATCGTAGGCAATTAATTCCATGCCGTTAGAGTGCGCTTTTAAAGTTTTACGGCGATGGAACACGATGGCACCTTCGCGCGGAAACTTAACCGGATGCTGTTTAGCTAAACGTAATAATTGTTCATCATTAACTTGTTTTAATAATGCTGGCACTAAATCAGGATCAATCGTCTCGGGTAAATAACCGGCTAAGCCAAGTATGACGGCCTTACCTGTGCCGTGACCAATACCGGTTTGGCCTAAAGAGCCAAATAATTCGACTTTCACGGTAGCCACGGAGTCGAGCAACTGCTTTTCTAATAACTCGTCAGTAAACTTTTTTGCTGCGCGCATAGGGCCAACAGTGTGGGAGCTCGAAGGACCAATACCAATGCTAAACATATCAAATGCACTAATAATCATTTTATTCCGCTTAATTATTCAGTTGATGTAGCTGTAATAAAGTTATTGTATCTGAAGCTGTGCAAATGTGTAAGCCATCTAACTGTTGCGATAAATCGCCATGTCAGCTTAGCTGTACGGCTAAAGCAACTGGGTACATAGCTGGTGCATAATAGCGGCGGTGGCTCCCCAGATAAATCTGCCGCGATAAGGCATAGCATGTAGCAGTCTAGTTTTGCCCGCTAGCGGTAAGCTAAACTGATGCCGATTTTGTTGCTGTAAAAAGTGGGTTAAGGGGACTTCAAAAATATCGGCGACTTCATTAGGTTCAAGTTGCCAACGAGCTTGCGGTGTAACTAGCGCGACCCAAGGCACTATGGTAAAACCGGTGCTGGTGGGTTGCAGCGGCAGGGTGCCAAGTAAATCAACATGGCTACTAAGCAATCCAATTTCTTCATGCGCTTCGCGCAGGGCCGCATCTGCGGTGGTTTCGTTTAGCTCAATACGACCGCCAGGAAAGCTGACTTGGCCAGGGTGATGTCTTAAATGCAATGCGCGTTGAGTGAAGAGTAATTTTAATTCGTTGCCATAGTTAATAACCGGCACTAAAACGGCAGCTTGATGAATATCAGTCACAGCACGCCGTTCAGCATGTGCAGCTTGATGTAACATAAAACGTTGCCGAAATTCATTTGCTTGCATGTTGGTTTACTCAAACGCTCAGTAAATTATTTATTTGGTAGCAGTGTAGGTAAAATTTTATTGACCTTATCTAGGGTTTCTTGAAATTCACTGTCGACATTTGAGTCGGCGACAATGCCACCGCCAGCCCAACAATAAATCTGTTGCTGGTTGCAGGCTAGGGTGCGAATAGTGATATTCGTGTCCATATCACCATTAGCGTTAATATAGCCAATACTACCACAATAGACTGACCGTCGATGCGGTTCGAGTTGCTCGATAATTTCCATGGCCCGCACTTTAGGTGCACCCGTAATTGACCCGCCCGGAAAAGCAGCATGCAATAAGTCGCAGGCAGTATAATTGTTGGCTAAGGTACCGGTAATGGTACTCACTAAGTGATGCACCGCTGGAAAGCTTTCTATGGCAAATAAGCTAGGTACCGCCACGCTACCAGGAGTACAAACTTTACCTAAATCATTACGTAGCAAATCGACTATCATCACATTTTCAGCCCGATCTTTAGCTGAGTTGCGTAAGTTATTGGCTTCAATCTCATCGGTCATAATGCAAAAGCCACGTGGCCGAGTGCCTTTAATAGGTTTAGTTTCAACCTGTTTATCGTGCAGCTGTAACAAGCGCTCGGGCGAAACACTTAATACACAACCTTGCTCTAAGCGCAAAAACGCCGAGAAGGGAGCCGCATTGGAGTCACGTAGCTTAACATAAGCTTGCCATTCATCACCCTGATAGTGGGCGTTAAAACGTTGGGCTAAGTTTATTTGATAGCAATCACCGCTAAGTAAATATTGTTGAATTTGCTCAAAACGTTGCTGATAACTGGCTTTATCCATATTAGATTGCCAGTCACTGGTCAAACTAAAAGGCACGCTGGCATTAGGTGGCGTTAGCAATTTTTGCTTAAGCTTTAGCCATTCAGCTTCGGCATTACCATGATAATCGACATACCACAGCTGCTGTTGCTGTTTATCTAATATTAACGCCCATGTATAAAAGCCAATCGCCATATCCGGTAAGTCGATATCATGCTCGGCTAATGTGGGTAGTTTTTCAATATAACGACCTAAATCATAACCAAAGTAACCCAAAGCACCGCCAATGAAAGGCAGATCAGTGACTACTTTGTTGGGAAAATAGCGGTTTAGTCCCTGCTGCAATAGTGCAAAGGGATTGCTACTTGTTTGCTGCTGGCCTTGAGCATCAACTAACGTTGTTAGGCCACTAGCCGCTTGCAAGGTCGCTATTGGCTCTGCCACTAGAATATCGTAACGGCTATTAACATGTTGCGAGGCGGCCGAGTCTAAAAGCATAGACCACGGTTGGTTAGCAAAATGGCTAAAGTAATCGAGTAAGTTTTTAGGTAATTTGTCTTGAATTAGATGCTGCTGCATGAATGGGACTAGCCGCTGTTTCTGATGCGGGTTATCATAGCAGCACTTACCACAATAGTTAAATACGGCGCTATTTATAAGCTTAGATAGCGTAGACAGCGTTAGAGGACATTTGAATATGACGGTCATTCGCCAGCAAGATTTTATCGATAGCATTGAAGATGCATTGCAATATATCTCTTATTATCACCCTTTAGATTTTATTAAAGCGCTAGAGTCTGCTTACCATAAAGAGCAAAACCAAGCCGCTAAAGATGCCATTGCCCAAATACTGATTAACTCGCGCATGTCGGCAGAAGGCCATCGACCCATTTGTCAGGACACCGGCATAGTAACGTGTTTTGTTAAAATAGGTATGGACGTTAAGTGGGATAAGACCAACTTAACCGTGCAAGAAATGGTAAATGAAGGTACCCGTCGTGCGTATTTGAATCCGGATAATCCATTACGCGCTTCTATTGTTGCCGACCCAGCCGGTGGCCGGAAAAATACTAAAGATAATACCCCTGCGGTGGTGCATATTGATTTAGTCGCGGGTAATCAAGTAGAAGTGATGATTGCGGCTAAAGGCGGCGGTTCAGAGAATAAAACTAAAATGGCTATGCTTAATCCATCAGATTCCATTGTCGATTGGGTATTAGAAACCTTGCCAAAAATGGGCGCCGGCTGGTGTCCGCCAGGGATGTTAGGTATAGGTATTGGTGGTACGGCAGAAAAAGCCGCTGTGTTAGCCAAAGAGTCATTGATGGAGCCGGTTGATATTCAGCAGTTAATTGATAAAGGCGCTGAAACGGCAGATGAAAAGTTACGTTTAGAGCTATACGAAAAAGTGAATAAACTGGGTATTGGTGCCCAAGGTTTAGGTGGTTTAACCACAGTGGTTGACGTTAAAATTAATAGCGTGCCGACCCATGCGGCAAGTTTACCGGTTGTGATGATCCCTAACTGCGCCGCTACGCGCCACCTGCATTTTCATTTAGATGGTTCAGGCCCTGCAGATATTCAGCCGCCGAAGTTAGAAGATTGGCCGCAAGTGACGTGGGAACTGGGTAGCAAAGTGCGCCGGGTTAATTTAGATCAAATTACCCCAGCAGAGGTGCAAACATGGCGGGCTGGTGAAACAGTATTATTAAGCGGTAAAATGCTGACCGGTCGTGACGCGGCGCATAAGCGAATCGCTGAAATGCTCAGTAAAGGTGAAGCATTGCCAGATGGCGTTGATTTTAACAACCGCTTTATTTATTACGTCGGCCCAGTTGATGCAGTCGGCGATGAAGTTGTAGGCCCAGCAGGCCCAACTACCGCAACGCGGATGGATAAGTTTACCGATATGATGCTTGGCCAAGCAGGCTTACTGGGTATGATTGGTAAGTCTGAGCGCGGTGAGGAAACCGTCGCCAGTATTAAGCAGCATAAAGCGGTATATTTAATGGCAGTAGGCGGTGCAGCTTATTTAGTGTCAAAGGCCATTAAGAAATCTCGCGTAGTGGCTTTTGCTGATTTAGGCATGGAAGCGATTTATGAGTTTGACGTTGAAGATATGCCGGTAACGGTTGCTGTAGACTCTGAAGGGAACAACGTTCACCAGCAAGGCCCGGCTATCTGGAAAGTAAATATCGAAAATATGGCAGCAAAATAATAACTACTCATAGGCTACTAGATTCTTAGTGGCCTTTTTTATGTGCTTTAAAGCTTTATGTGATTAGTGATAACTAAATAACTAGAAAGACAATTAGAAATAAAACAACAAATAACAACTAGAAATAAAAAACTTTTAAAACGGAGTCAGAATGAAATATTCAGCATTGCTGGTATCGCTGTTGCTCAGTGGTACGGCCTTGGCTAAGGCGCCCTTAAGTGTCGAGCATTTAAATCAAGTAAATAATCTTTATGATGTGACGTTATCTCCTGATGGTCGGTATGTCGCTTATGGGCAAACTAATGGTGGTTTTAGCCCCGCAGATACCAGCAGCGATTTATATTTAATTGATTTAGCGAAATCAGAACAGCAAAACAGATTAACCCGCTTAACACAAAGTAAAGGCCGTGAGCATCAACTGCAATGGTCAGCACAGAGTGATAGTGTGTATTTTATTACCGATCGTAGTGGTAGTGCTCAAGTATGGCAATTATCGCTAGCAGGCGGTGAGGCCCTGCAAATAACCGATTTACCGTTACCGGTAACCGGCTTTATTGTTTCAGCGGATGCAAAACAAATCGCATTGTCGTTATCGGTTAAGCCTGGTTGTGAAACCTTAGCCTGCACTGTGGCGGCAAAGCATGCAGATAGCACTAAAAAAGATAGCGCTATGGCTTATGACCAATTAATGGTTAGGCATTGGGATACCTGGTTAGACGGTTACCGTAATCAGTTGCATGTTGCAGCGTTAGATAAAGGCTTAGTCACTGCAGCGCGTAATTTAATGCCAGAGTGGGATACCGATATTGCTGGCATGGCAGAAGTCGCATTTTCTCCAGATAATCAGCGCTTAGTTTTCAGTGCCAAAATTCCTGCAGCAGATCAAGCTTGGCACACCAATTTTGATATTTTTATGGTATCTATTAATGGTGGTGAAAAACAAAACTTAACCGCAGCAAACCCGGCTTGGGATGCCGCACCGACATTTTCAGCAGATGGCCGTTTTATGGCCTATAAAGCCATGCAACGACCACAAGCCGAAGCGGATCGGTTTAGTTTAATGTTATTGGATATGGTGACCGGGCAGCGTAAAGAGTTAGCGGCTGAATTTGATCGCTCTATTATTGAATATAAATTTGGCCCGGATAATCGCAGTATTTATGTGACGACTCAAGATGTGGGTCAGCGCAGTATTTATGCTATTAGCACCAGTTTTGGTGATGTGCGTAAAGTGTTTGGCGAGGGTACAGCAGGTTCATTGCACATTGCGGCAGATAAACTGGTCTTCACTAATCATAAGTTAGATTTTCCTACTGAAGTATTTCAACTTAATTTAGATGGCACTGAACTGAGACAATTAACCGATATTAATGCCGATTGGCGTAATGCGGTGCAGTTTGGCGACTATGAGCAATTTAGTTTTAGCGGCGCTAATGAAGAAACCGTATATGGTTATCTGGTAAAACCGTGGGATTTCGATGCTAAGAAAAAATATCCAATGGCATTTTTAGTCCACGGTGGGCCGCAGGGCAGTTTTGGTAATATGTTTAATGTGCGCTGGAATGCCCAAATGTATGCCGCTCAAGGTTATGCCGTTGTTATGGTCGACTTTCATGGTTCAACCGGTTATGGCCAAGCGTTTACTGACTCGATTAGTCGCGACTGGGGCGATAAACCGTTACAAGATTTACAAAAAGGTTTTGCCCATATTGTTAAAACCCAACCTTGGATTGATGGCGATCGTGCCTGTGCGTTAGGGGCGTCTTACGGTGGTTATATGATGAACTGGATTGCTGGTAATTGGCCAACCGGTTTTAATTGTTTAATCAACCATGCTGGTTTATACGATATGCCAAGCTTTTATGGTAGCACTGAGGAGTTATGGTTTCCTGAGCGTGACTTAGGTGGTCCAGTATGGCAAGAGGGCTCGGATTATCAAAAGTTTAATCCAGCAGCGTTGGCCGATAAATGGCAAACACCTATGCTAGTGATCCATGGTTTAAAAGATTACCGGGTACCTTATGCCCAAGGCTTAGGTGCTTTTACTAACTTGCAGCGTAAAGGCATAGACTCACGGTTGGTGATTTTTCCCGATGAAAATCATTGGATCTTAAATAAAGATAACCGCGTTCGTTGGTATAACGAAGTGTTTCAATGGCTGGATAAATATACTAAGCAGTAATTTTGTTTAAAACTTCTGCAGCGGCTTAATTTACAGCGCTGCAGAAGCTTATATCGATTTATAGCATAGGCGTTACTAAGCTAGCTCAGTTGCTACTTTTTGTAAGGCGGTTGCTAACTGTGCCGGTTCTTGTGCGCCAGAAATTAAATATTGGTTATTGATAATAAAGGCCGGTACTGATGAAATACCCGCTTGCTGGTATTTAGCAATGTCTGCCGTCACTACTGCAGCAAATTTGTCAGATGCTAAAATTTTCGCGGCTTCTTTTTTACTTAATCCAGCATCCTCTGCGCATTGTGCCAATACTTGATGATCGGCGACGTTTTTAGCATGACCAAAATAGGCATCGAATAACGCGAGTTTCATCGCGTCAGCTTTATTCTGCGTTGCCGCCCACTTCACTAAGCGGTGGCCATCAAAAGTATTACAGGTATAGCGCTGCTGCAATTGACTAAAGTTAAGCCCAAGCTCAGTTGCAACTTGGATCATATGCTCTTGTGAAGCGCGCATTTCGTTTTCGTCCCGACCATATTTTTTACTTAGCGCCTGTAAAATAGGTTCTTGAGGGGCATTTTTATCTGGATTGAGTTGAAAGGCATGCCACTCCAACTCGACAGAAATGTCAGGTATTGTAGTTAATGCTTGTTGTAGTCGAGCGTAGCCAATTGCGCACCAAGGGCAGGCAATATCGGAAACTAAATCTATTTTAATCGTGGTCATAGGCGAGCTCCAAGCTAGATAATTATTTGTTTGTTAGTTATGCAACAGCTATGCGCTAACTAATACAGCTATATAAAATTTGTTATGTTATTAAGATATTGCGGGTTATTTGTTCAGCATAGGCTTTTTTTATCTTTGGCTCAAGTCGTGCTAGTGCGCTATGCAGCTAAAAAAGGCTTACTAGAGTAGTTAGTGGATTTGAGTGAACTGGATACTGTTGGCTTTTTAGGTTTAAATAGCAATGATGCTATTATTTAGGGTCCGGCAGAAATTTCTTGAGAATAAAGCTGCTAAAGATTTAATTGCTTAGCAGCTTGATTGAATACCAGCTAAATTGACCTGAAAGGATGATTGCTAATAATCGGTTTAAAAGTAATAACCAAAGTTAATATTAATCCGCTTGTCCCAACCTTTACCGATCTGTGCCAAACCAATATGATCATCTAGTGGCGTGGCGAAAACCATGTTGTTGCCCATGATAAAATCAAACATGGTATAGGTTGGACCGGCAGCAACGGCACAACCAATGACGTTCTGTTTGCTATTATCATAGCTAGCGTCTGCGACATCGGGTGTCATTAAACCAAAATCGTTATAACATTTAACACTGCCAAAGGAGGTTGGAATAGTTTTGGCTATGTTTAGGCTGTATATCTGGCCTTTAGCAGCAACTTCATATTGCCAACTAAGAAAAGCAAGCGCGACTTTATTCGGATCGACACTGTCGGCGGCATTAAATTCATATTGAATTGCCTGCAACTGTAAATTCCAGCCGTGATAACTTGAGTCAAGATGAACAGCTGCTGCATAGCGGTCGCCATTATTTTGACTGAGGTTATTGTAGATTTGGCCTATTTGCAAAGAGCCGCCCAGGGTTGTGGAGCCACCTTGATGTTGCATAGTATAGGTTTGACGCAGGCTAAGCTGATTCGATTCTTCGTTGCTGTA
Organism: Rheinheimera salexigens; assembly: GCF_001752395.1. Classification (NCBI taxonomy): domain Bacteria; kingdom Pseudomonadati; phylum Pseudomonadota; class Gammaproteobacteria; order Chromatiales; family Chromatiaceae; genus Rheinheimera; species Rheinheimera salexigens. Next base: position 1,635,183 of record NZ_MKEK01000001.1, read on the forward strand.
ATCAGTGCCATTAATATTACCGCTATACAAGTCTGCGGCATATTGCTTATTTTCACTGCCGGCATATTCAGAATTTTTGAAAAAAGCAATATCGCTTTGCCAGCCATCTTTGTTATAAACAGCCTTAATTCCCATGTCGCTGTCATCTTCCATACCAAAATAGTAAGGCATGCCCAGCCAGAAGCTGTTAGAAATAAAACCGGGGTTACCAAAAGGGTTTTTAGTCATACCGAATTGGATTTGCCAAGCAGGACTGGCATCGTAATAACCGTAACCATGTTTGATAAAGTGGCTGTCTGCAGTAAAACGGTACTCGGCACTGATGCCCCAGTCGCCTTTTTTGCCGTTAAATTTTATGGCAGCGATATCTAGACCAATTTCACCGCCTTTCGCTGTAGAGTCTGCACTATAATCTTTATAGGCATACTTAATCCGTAGCGTACCTGTGACATCAATGCCATCTTCAGTTTCGGCCTGTGCACTAACACTGCTTAGTGACAGTGCAGTGACTAAAGCGGATAAAGTAAATTTTACCGGTTTTATCATGGGATTTTCCTAAACGCAGCCCATAGAACTGCGTAGTTGTATAAAAGATTAATTACAGACTCAATTCTTGCTCAACCAAAGCTTGCCAGTAACGTACACCTAGCATTGAGATATTGTCATTGAAGTCATAAAGTGGATTGTGCAAAGCGGTACCGCCACATTCACCCTCACCATTGCCCACCAGAATGTAGCAGCCATCTACTTCGCGCAGCATAAAAGAAAAATCTTCGCTGATAGTGAAGGGCTGACAACTGCCATTGACATTTTCTGCACCAACGACTTTAGCCGCAGCTTCGACAGCAGCTTGGGTTTCCTTGGCAGCATTGATAGTGGATAAGAAGCTATTATTAAAGTGGTACTTGTATTCAACGCCAGCTGACATGCATTGTCCGGCGACGACGCGCTCGATTGCGGCATCAATTTTGGCTAAGGCGGCATCGGTAAAGCTGCGGGTATCGCCTTTAATTTTCACTCGAGAAGGGATCACATTAACGGTACCGTTAGTGCTAAATTCCGTAATAGAGATCACTGCCGTTTCATGGATAGCACTTAAGTTACGTGAAACGATGGTTTGCATGGCGGTAACAATTTGGGCACCCACCACGATAGGATCAGTACCTGTATGTGGCATGGCCGCATGACCACCACTAGCAATAATATCAATTTCAAAACTACTTTCGCTGGCCATAAGTGAGCCTGGGCGAGTGGCAAACTGACCGGCGGGGATGCCAGGTAAATTATGCATGCCATAGATGGCATCAATCTGCCAACGGGTAAAGAGACCATCGTCAATCATGGCCTTAGCGCCAAGGCCATGCTCTTCACAAGGCTGAAAGATAAAGTAGGCGGTACCGTCAAAGTTACGGGTTCGTGCCAGTTCATGGGCAGCACCCAGTAACATAGCGGTGTGACCATCGTGACCACAAGCGTGCATTAGGCCCTTATTGACTGATACATGGTCAAAGGTATTTTGCTCGGTAATTTGTAAGGCATCCATATCGGCTCTAAGGCCAATAGAGCGGGCACTTTCGCCACATTTTAAAATGCCCACTACACCGGTCTTACCTATATTACGGTGCACTTCTAAACCAAATTCCTCCAGTTTCTCTGCCACCATTTTTGCGGTGTCTACTTCTTCGAAACCAAATTCTGGGTGTTTGTGAATGTGCTTACGCCAATCAATAACTTGTTGTTCTATAGTCATTGTAAGTTTTCTCTTTTAGTAGTGAATGGCTGCGCTAACCCGCAGCCAACAGGTAATGCTTTACTCGCTTAAAAGCTTTTCTCTAGCGGCAGCTTTTAAAGGCTGAGGTTGAGAGTCTGTAACAGGTTCAAATTCGGCTCTAAACATCTTCAAGGTGCTAATGATGCAAAGGAACAATACAAATATCAGTGGGAAGGCGAAGATAAGACTAATACTCTGCAACAGTTCTATCCCGGTTTGGCTACCCATCATTAAGGTCAGCGCCATGGCAACTTGGGCAATAACCCAAATTATCTTCATCTTTTTAGACGGGTTTTCACTACCGTCTTCACACATACTGGCCAAGGTAAAGGTAGAGCTGTTCAGTGAAGTGATAAAGCAAGTGAAAAGTGCAATAACGACACCAATAGAAATAACCGTTCCCATTGGGAAGTTTTCTAGCACGATAAAGGTGGCGGCTTTTGAAGAAGCAGCTGCTGCGGCTAATACATCGGGTTCAGACATAATACCGATAGTGCCGAAGAAGGCGATCCAGACAAAGATACCTAAGCAAGGCAATAACATAGAACCTAAAATAAACTCTTTAACTGTCCGGCCTTTAGAGACACGAGCGATAAAAGGTCCAACAAAAGGTGCCCATGCAATAGCCCAAGCATAGTAATAGATGGGCCAGCCGCGTAACCAAGGCGATTCCTCTACAGCAGCAAAGGTAGGTAACATTAAGGCGTCTTGAAAGAAGTCATTAATGTAGTTACCCATAGTATCAAAATAGACATTGAACATAGCGGTAGTGGGGCCAACCAGTGCCACCAGAGCAATTAAGCCTACAAGCAAATAAGCGTTATAGTCCGAAAACATCTTGATGCCTTTCTCTAGCCCAGTGGTGGCACATAGGATAGTGATTAAGGCAATTACACCGACAAGCAAGAAAATAACCCAAGGCACACAGGGGTATCGAAAAGATAGGTAAAGCTAATACCTAACGATAAGCCGCTTTGACCTAAAGACGTTGAAATACCGGCAATAGCACCAAATACACAGATCAGGTTGATTGCTTTACCTAAGTTGCCATTAGCTTTATCGCGGCCCCAAGGGATAAGAATATTACTAATAAGACCGTTTTCATTCTTACGGTACATCAAGTAGCCAACCACTAAGCCAATTACAGAGAAAGCCGCCCAGGCTTGAATGCCCTGATGAATAAAACTTTGTTTCATGGCAAATTCAGCGGCTTGTGCTGTTTGGGCATCGATACCTGTAGTTACCAAAGGGTTCATATAGTGATAGACCGGCTCAGCCACACCCCAATACAGCATCACGGTGCCCATTCCGGCAGAAAACAGCATGCCTATCCAAGAAAACGTGCTGAATTCAGGTTTGGAATCATCGGCACCGAGTTTGATCTGGCCATACTTACTGAAGGCTAAATAAAACATGGCCATGACGAAGGTAAAAGACCCGCCAATGTAGACCCAACCAAAGGTATCAGTTAGGTAGGTCATGGTGCCTATCCCAACAGTATACAGTTGCTCTGGGAATAAGATCCCTGACAGCACGATAAGTAATATAAAGCTCATAGTACTTAGAAAAAGCATCCGGCCTTGAGTCAATTCTTGTTTGGTATTCATAGTCTTGTCTCTATTTATTCGATAATGATCAGTTCGGGTTCTGCTCGACGGCTAAGCCATTCAGCACCATTTTCGGTGATGACGATATTCTCTTCATGGACCATAGACTTACCTGGCGCATAGACCATGCCGGGTTCCAACGTCATGACCATGCCAGGTTTAAGCATAGTGTTATCAGTGGCGGTATTAGATGGACGTTCTGTTAGCTCTATGCCAAGTCCGTGGCCGAGTCGACCGACATCATTACCTAAGGCACCATTTGCTTCGAGCACTTGCCACATGGCATTGAAAATGTCTGAAGTGGTGGCACCAGGGCGGGCAGCGGCAAAGCCCTGAGTGGTCGCTTCGTAACAGGCGCGATAAGCGGCTTTAGTTTGTTCGCTCGCATGACCAAAGGCCCAGTTGCGATCGAAGTCGGAGAAATAACCGTCACGCACGGCTCCGGTATCGATGATAAGCACATCGCCGGAGTCAATTATCCGATCTGTTGGCCCCATAATGATGCTGTCATAACCATCAGGGCCAGAGCCGGCGATAATGTAGGGGCATTCATCGGCCCCAGCTTGCAGCAGATCGATGCGCAATTGCTTGCAAATTTCTCGCTCAGACATACCGATACGAGCATTTTGCGGGATTTTGTCAAAAGCCAGATTAGTAATCCGGCAAATTTCCCGGGTTTTAGCTATCTCGGCTTGTGATTTAATTTGGCGCAGTTCATGAACAGCCAAGGACACGTCGACAAACTGTTTTTTCATCAGCGTGGTCAATTGTAGATAATTATTGATTGGCATTCGCAAATGCGACTCTATACCTAAGGTCGCGCCAACACGGCCAAAGCGACAAGGAAGTGAATTAAGCGTACTGGCAACTAGGCTAATGCCGTCATCTTCAGGGCGTGGTGAAGGCCAAGTGATAATATTATCAATCCAGGTGCTTGCCATGCCACTGGCACCAATTTCTGGCACTATGGCAATGGGCTTACCTTGTGCGGGTACGATAACAAACCAAGGCCGAGTCGGGCTTTGCCAAAACTGGGTATGGAAGCCGGTGAAGTAGCGGACATTAGGCTCGGTAGTGAAGAGCATAGCGTCCAACTCTAGTTCACGCATCATCTGCTGCGCTCGGCTGGTTCTGTGTTCAAACTCTGCTTGTTCAAACCCACGCTGTAAATTATTAGCCATAGTTGATCTCATTTTTTATTAATAGTGTTTAGGCTTGTCTATAACCCTGTGCTAGTCATTATCAATATGAAAGTTAACTTTTGTTTACTCTGATATAGGTACGTATTACTAGTCACCGAGTTAACTATTAAGTCGAAGATTACACTATTAACTTTTGTTGACGATAGTCCTTTTCGTGATTAATTTCGATTTTTAGCTTAACACATTGAAAACAAAGGATTTATATATTTAATGCGGAAAGTTTAAGTTTCTTAACTACGACTAAAGTCATATAAAGTTAACTTTGCGTATTGAGTTTTACTTTTTTGCAGTTTACAATCACTGCAAATAGAGTTTACTAAAGTGGCCTATGAAATGAGTTTTTCCGCGTATAAATCGTTTAATACAGAGTTATCAGATAAAGACAGGGAATGTTTGGTCGGTTATTTTCGATTAGCAGATACCATTGCCGATTTCATCGGTCCTCATTGTGAGTTGGTGATCCATTCCTTTGAAAACTTTGAACAGTCAGTAGTTAAAATAATTAATGGTCATCAAACCGGCCGAGAAGTTGGCTCGCCAATGACAGATTTAGGCTTGAAGATGTTACGTCATGTCGAAAAGACGGGAGAGTTAACGCCTAAAAGTTATTTTACCAAAAATAAAGACGGTGCTTTATTAAAGTCGACCACTTGTGTGCTAGCGGGTGAGGGCGGCAGACCTATAGGCATGTTTTGCATCAATATGAACTTGTCTTATCCGTTTTCGGAAATCATGCAAACCTTAATGCCGGATATAGCGCAGCACAATGGTGCCGTGATTGAAAACTTTAACTCAAATGCAACCGATGTGATTACTCAGGCGTTAGATAATACGATACGCGATATCGAAAATGATCCGACTATTACACTGAAAGGTAAGAATAAAGCCATTGCCAAGCAACTTTCTTGAGAATGGCATTTTTGAGTTAAAAGATGCAACCCCAATGGTTGCTGAACGTCTGGGAGTAACTCGCCACGCCGTTTATAAATACATCCGTGAGTTTAAATTGTAACCCTGAAATAATGAAATAATGAGAAAATGATGAAACAGAAAATACACACAGAAAATGCCCCTGCTGCTATCGGTCCATACTCACAAGGTTTGGCTTTTAAAGACTTAGTATTTACTTCTGGCCAGCTGCCACTTGATCCAAACACTATGGCTTTTGCAGAAGGCGGTATTAAAGAGCAATCTCGGCAATCGCTAGCCAACCTTAAGGCTGTACTTGAAGCTGCAGGAGCTGGGTTAGACAGCGTGTTAAAAACCACTTGTTTCTTATCAGACATGGAAAATTTCGCTGCATTTAACGAAGTGTACACTGAAGTGTTTGGTACTGACGTTGCGCCTGCTCGTTCATGCATTGAAGCGGCCAGATTGCCAAAAGATGCTTTGGTTGAAGTTGAAGCTATTGCTTTTATTAAGTAGCAGTTTTACTTAAGAGGCCATTAACGTGACCTCTTGTTAGCCCTCTCACATTAAAGAGAATTCTATGTTTAAAGTAACCGATAACCGTTTCTATACTGGTGATAGCAGTCCGCTTTTCACTCGGGAAATTGCCCAGCAGTGCCGTCAGTTTCATGGCCAGATAGAGGGGTACACGCCGACACCTCTGGTTTCTTTGCCGCATTTAGCCAAGAAATTAGGCGTGAAATCGATTCAGGTGAAAGATGAGTCGCATCGTTTTGGCCTGAATGCGTTCAAAGTGCTTGGCGGTTCTTATGCTTTAGCGCGCTTGCTGGCTGAGCATTTGAACGTGGATATTGCAGACATAGATATGAAAACGATAGGTAGCAAGCTGCCTGAACCGGTAGTTTTTATTACGGCTACAGCGGGTAATCATGGTACTGGCGTTGCTTGGGCTGCACGGGAAATGGGCCAAAAAGCGGTAGTTTATATGCCAAAAGGTTCATCTCTGGCCAGTGTTGAGCGGATTAAAGGTTTGGGCGCTGAGTGTATCGTTACTGACGTGAACTATGATGATACCGTGCGCTTGGCAAGCCAAATGGCCGATGAAAAGGATTGGATCTTAGTTCAGGATACAGCATGGCAAGGCTATACTAAGATCCCAACCTGGATATCTCAGGGCTATATGACCATGGCAGATGAAGCCATACAGCAATTACAGGATACTGATTCTGACCTACCGACTCACGTATTTTTACAGGCTGGCGTAGGCGCAATGGCCGGGGGCATCTTAGGCTATCTAGTGGATGCTTTAGGCAGTGCAAACTTCAAAAGCGTCATCGTTGAACCTGATGCTGCCGATTGTATTTATCGCTCTGGCGAAGCAGGCGATATTGTTAATGTGAGCGGCGACTTAAAGTCTATTATGGCCGGTTTAGCTTGTGGTGAACCTAACCCTGTTACTTGGCCGATCCTTAAAGCGAGCAGCAGCCAGTTTGTGTCGGTTGCCGATGAAGTTTCTGCCTTGGGGATGCGTATCTTAGGGAATCCGTTGCGTGGCGATAATAAAGTAATCAGTGGCGAGTCAGGCGCAATTTGCATGGGATTACTGTACTTGCTGGCGACTGATCCTAAAGGCAAACAAATCGCGTCTGAGTTAGGTTTGAATCAAGACTCTAGTATCTTGCTGTTTAGCACCGAAGGGGATACCAACCAAGAGCGCTATCAACAAATTGTTTGGCAAGGCAAATTAGCCTATTGCTAGAGCAATTAAATTTTAGAGCCGGTTATTAGTGCAGCTTTAAGCATTGGATAAAGGCACCTTAGTTCGACTGAATATTGTTGAGTTAACAACACCACAAGCTACCCATTAAGGCTGTGGTGTTTTTTTTAAGGAAAAACAACTGTTACCACTGAGTAAAACTGAATTACCACTATGTAGTATTTACATGCATATAGAAAAAGTCTATTTCAGGGTATACTCAGCTATCTGTCATTTTTTCGCTGTATCTATAAGGAAACTAAAATGGAAATGATTAAAACTCGTGCTGCTGTTGCGTGGGGCCCAGGCCAACCATTATCAATTGAAGAAATTGATTTAATGCCACCGCAAAAAGGTGAAGTTTTAGTGAAGATTATCGCCACTGGCGTCTGTCATACTGATGCCTTTACGTTATCGGGCGATGATCCAGAAGGTATTTTTCCTGCAGTGTTAGGCCATGAAGGTGGTGGTATTGTTGAAGCCATTGGTGAAGGTGTTACCTCAGTTGCTGTTGGCGATCATGTTATTCCTTTGTATACGCCTGAGTGTGGTGAGTGTAAGTATTGTTTATCAGGTAAAACCAATCTGTGCCAAGCTATTCGTGAGACTCAAGGCAAGGGTTTAATGCCAGACGGTACGACTCGATTTTCTAAAAATGGCCAACCAATTTATCATTACATGGGCACCTCGACCTTCTCTGAATACACGGTTTTGCCTGAAATCTCTTTAGCCAAAATTAATAAAGAAGCGCCTTTAGAAAAAGTCTGCTTGTTAGGTTGTGGTGTGACGACTGGTATGGGCGCGGTAATGAATACGGCGAAAGTACAACCAGGCGATACTGTTGCTGTATTTGGTTTAGGTGGCATTGGTTTATCGGCAATAATTGGTGCAGTTATGGCTAAAGCTAGCCGGATTATTGCGATTGATATCAATGAAGATAAATTTGAAATTGCGAAGCAACTTGGCGCAACCGATGTGATTAATCCTAAGAACTTTGATAAGCCAATTCAAGACGTTATTGTTGAAATGACGGATGGCGGTGTCGATTTTTCTTTTGAATGTATTGGTAACGTTAACGTGATGCGTTCAGCATTAGAGTGCTGTCACAAAGGTTGGGGTGAGTCGGTGATTATTGGTGTGGCGGGTGCCGGTCAAGAAATCTCTACACGTCCTTTCCAGTTAGTGACTGGCCGGGTGTGGCGTGGTACCGCTTTTGGTGGTGTTAAAGGCCGTACTGAATTACCTGAATATGTTGAACGTTATTTACAAGGTGAGTTTGAGTTAGATACCTTTATTACTCACACTATGCCTTTAGAAGACATTAACAAGGCGTTTGACTTAATGCATGAAGGTAAGTCAATCCGTACTGTTATTCATTTTTAAGATTTTTGTAAAGTAAGTAGATTACAACACCCATTCTGGTTAGCCACAGTACTTGTCACAGTAATTGGTTCGCGCAAGTGCTCGTTCAGACATCCTGTGTAACCAGCTTGGGGTTCTAATCTTTGTTTATAGAAATCTATCTTTTAGCTAAGTATTAATAATTTCATTTTTCATATTCATATTTAGTTATTTCGGTGTTTTTGGAGGTTTTATGAGTCAAGATATATTAACTAAAGTCAGTGAACATCTGGTATTTGGTGGCAAACAAATCCGCTATGAGCACAGCTCGAACACGCTTAACTGTAAGATGCAGTTTTCAGTGTTTTTACCAGCAGAAGCAGAAACGGCAAAAGTGCCAGCTGTCTATTGGTTGTCGGGGTTAACCTGTAACGATGAAAACTTCTCAAGTAAGGCTGGCGCGCAACGTATTGCTGCTGAATTAGGTATAGCGTTAATAATTCCAGATACTAGCCCGCGTGGTGAAGGTGTTGCTGATGATGAAAATGCGGCTTATGACTTTGGTTTAGGCGCTGGTTTTTATGTTAATGCTACCCAAGCGCCTTTTGCCAAGAATTATCAAATGTATGACTATATCTTAAATGAATTACCGCAATTAGTTGAAGCGCAGTTACCGCTGTCAGATAAGCGGGCGATCAGTGGTCACTCTATGGGTGGTCATGGTGCTTTAGTGATTGGTTTACGTAATACCGAGCGTTACAGCAGTATTTCAGCGTTTTCACCTATCTGTAATCCCATTAATGCTGCTTGGGGTATTAAAGCGTTAACCGGATTTTTAGGCGAAGATAAGCAACAATGGCAGCAATATGATGCTTCTTTGTTATTAACAGAAGCTAAAACCTTATTGCCAATATTAGTTGACCAAGGCACCGCAGATAACTTCTTTCCAGATCAACTGCGCACAGAAACGTTAATTACCGCGGCTAAACAGCATGAGCAAGCGGATATCGAAATACGCTATCAAGAAGGCTATGATCATAGCTATTACTTTATCTCTAGCTTTATTGAGTCACATTTACGCTTTCACGCTAAGCATTTAAAAACTTAATTTTGAGATAACCAAACGGTTAAGTGCTAATACGTTAAATGCTAATATGTTAAAGGATAGAACTGTTCTATTATTAAGTATATTTAGCGCAAACCAGATAAAAGCAGCCAAGGTAAGTAACGCTATGGCTGCTTTTTTTTGCTTGTAACTATTTTTTTATAACGCAGGTATAATCAAATATTATCAATAAGTAGGAGCATTCTATGAACCAAAATAGTAGCTACGATGACAATAATGTATTTGCTAAAATTCTTCGCGACGAATTACCTTGTTTTAAAATTTACGAAGATGATTACAGTTTAGCGTTTATGGATATTATGCCGCAGGCAACCGGTCATGCTTTAGTGATACCTAAATTTGCTGCCGAAACCTTACTGGATATTCCTGCTGATATGCTGTCCCATACCATGACGACAGTGCAAAAAGTGATGTCAGCTCAAAAATCGACCTTAGGGGTGGAAGGCATTATTTTAATGCAGCTTAACGGTAAAGAGGCAGGGCAAACTGTACCCCATTTGCATTTTCATTTAATTCCAGAACATTTAGCTAAATTAAAGGGCCATAGCTCAGAAATGGGCGATATGGAACAAATTAAAGCTTTAGCTGAAAAAATCAGTACGGTGTTATAAGCCTAAGCTGATAACGCTACACTAAACACTTATTACTCAACACTATACTTAGGCTGGCTATTTATGCGCTTTATCTCAGTATTTTTATCTGTATTTATATTACTTAGCTGTAGCCAGCTACCACCAACCCAGTCAGAAGTGGGTTTGCGTTTAAGCCTTATCCATATTAATGATACTCACTCACATTTTGATCCCAGCCCAGCAATTGTCAGCGATGCTGATAAACAAGCACTCTATACCTATATTGGTGGCCATCCACGCTTATTAACCCAAGCTACTATTCTGCGCCAACAGGCTACGGAACAGGGTATACCGGCGCTATTTTTACATGGCGGCGATGCGTTTAAGGGGAGTGCTTATTTTGAATTGTTTGAGCAAGAAATTAATATTGATATATTAAATCGCTTACAGTTAGATGCGATGGCAATGGGTAACCATGAGTTTGATATTGGCCTAACTAAATTAGCTGACTTTATGGCTAAGGTTAATTTTCCCATACTTGCCGCGAATATTGACAGCCAAGCTGAACCCATTTTAAGTAATAGTATTAATTTACAGCCTTATCAATTGTTTATAGTAAAGAATAATCAATTTATGCCGCTAGCTGATATTAAGCAGGCGGCAGATCAGCCTGTAGTCGCAGTGTTTGGCTTAGCATTAGAAGATATGCGAGCTATTGCTACGAATACGGGCCATTTAGTATTTAATAATGAAATAGCTAGTGCTCAAGCCACTGTTAATGCGTTAACTAATATGGGTATTAAACACATTATTGCGCTCACCCACTTGGGGAGTCAGCGTGATGTAGCCTTAGCGGCTGGTGTTAATGGTATTGATGCCATTGTGGGGGGCCATTCTCATAGTTTATTAGGAGACTTTAGTCATTGGCATTTAGGCCAGCAGCCGGCGTATGCTGAGTTGATTACTAACCCTGACGGCAAAGGTAAAACCTGTGTACTCCAAGCCGGACAGTTTGCCCAAGCGATGGGTAACGCTATTATTGAGTTTACACCAGCAGGTGAGCTAGTAGCTTGTGTTGGTAATAATACTATTTTAGCCAGTAATGAATTTTATGTTACTGCTGCTCGTGATGTCGCGAGCCGTATTGCAGCAGAGAAACAAGAACAAACTGAGCGTTATATTGCCGCTTTACCCCGCACAGCCATCATGGCTGAAGATGCCACGATGCGGCAAGTATTAAATAGCCAATATTTACCGGCAGTACAACAGGCTTACGGTGCAGCAATTAGCTACACTGAAACGGTTATTAATCATGTGAGATTACCAGGCACGGGCGGTAGTGATCAGCATGGATCACAGTTAGCGGGATATATTGCTGATGGCATGACATTTTGGCTTAATCAACCGTCATTACAGGCTAAAACCGGTAAAAAAGTCGATTTCGCGCTGATAGGCGCCGGTAATATACGTGCAGCTTTGGAAGCAGGGACAGTTTATGAAGGCAATATTCGCTTAGAGGTACTGCCTTTTGACACGCCATTATCGGTAATGAGTATTCTTGGTGCTGATATCGAAAAATTATTAACCGATATTATCAGTGCTAGCTTAGTGCCGGGTGCGCATACCGGTAAATACCCTTATAGCGGTAATTTACGTTATGTCGCCCAGCAAACTGCAAGCGGTGAAGCTAAGTTAAGTCAACTGCAAGTCTGGCATAATGGACAATGGCAAGATATTGCAGCGGATACTGTCTATACCATGGCAACGACCAGCTATCTAGCTGATGGCAATGATGGTTGGCAACATTTACAGCATATCCAACAGCAGCACAGTGATCGAGTGGATATTATTTTACAGTCGACTCAAGCAATACAACAACCTAGTGTGTTTGCCGTAAAGCGGGTGAATGCCAAGCAAGACAGCAGTGGCGCCATGTCATATTTAGCTGAATATAAAGATGTACCCAGCTTACCCTGCAAAGCAGAAAATACTGATTGCAAAGCTGCAGCTCAAGCCTTTATCGACTATTTACAAGCTAAGCCTAATCTATGGCAAACACCACGCCAACCCACCGTGACGTTACAACGGTAAGCTGTAACGCTTTAAGCTGTATAGTTTTAAGGTGTTAACGCTTAAATTTAGTTTCTAAAATCACCGATGAATTGGTGCGCTCTACACCGTCTAAGTTACCAATGTCGTCAAGGATATGACTTAACTGCTCGGTGCTTTGGGCTTGCACTATGGCAATTAAGTCATACTCGCCACTAATTGCATACAGAGCCGAGACTTGCGGTAAATGTTTTAGTTCGATATTGGTTTTTGCAGTGAGTTTTTGTTTTACCTTAATACTGACATGCGCAGAGACTAATTCGGCAGAATATTTATCACCATAATCGACAGAATAACCTTTAATAACACCAGTTTGTTCTAATTTAGCAATACGGGTTTGCACGGTAGAACGTGATATATTTAGCGCCCTTGCTAAGTCTGAAATGCTAGTGCGCGCATTGCTTTTTAATAGCACTAATAATCTTTCATCTTCTTTAGTTATCATTTTGCTTTTTATATCCGTTAAAATGCACATTAAACTCGTTATATTGCTAATAATGCTACTGCAAATTGGCGCGTTAAACCAATATAATTGATAACAATCATGCTGACCACTATTAAGGTTATAACTAAAAGCGTTATAATTAGAACCGTTTATAGTGATGTCACTTTCAACCTATTCAGTGAGGTAACGATGCAAATTACAAGAAGTTTATTCGATGAAGTAATGGTACCTAATTACGCTCCAGCTAAATTTATTCCGGTTAAAGGCGAAGGTTCACGGATTTGGGATCAAGAAGGTCGTGAGTATATTGATTTCGCCGGCGGTATTGCCGTTACTTGTTTAGGTCATTGCCACCCAGTATTAGTTGGCGCATTAAAAGACCAAGCGGATAAATTGTGGCATTTATCAAACGTATTAACTAACGAGCCAGCATTAGCATTAGCCAAAGTATTAGTGGATAACACTTTTGCGGATAAAGTGTATTTTGCTAACTCGGGTGGCGAGTCGAATGAAGCGGCGTTAAAATTAGCTCGTCGTTATGCTAAAAATAAATACGGTGAGCAAAAAGACCAAATTATTGCCTTTAAACAAGGTTTCCATGGTCGTACCTTCTTTACCGTCACCGTAGGCGGCCAACCTGCGTATTCTGATGGTTTTGGTCCTAAGCCGGGCGCTATCGAACATGCAGAATTTAACAATATCGACAGTTTAAAAGCGTTAATCAGCGATAAAACTTGTGCGGTAATGATTGAACCGATGCAAGGTGAGGGCGGTGTTTTACCTGCTACACCTGAGTTTTTACAAGCGGTTCGTGAATTATGTGATACCCATAATGCATTATTAATTTTTGATGAAGTGCAAACAGGTGTCGGCCGTACCGGTAAATTATATGGTTATATGCAATATAATGTTGTGCCTGATATTTTAACTACTGCTAAAGCCTTAGGTGGCGGTTTCCCAATCGGCGCTATGTTAACTACAGACGACATTGCTAAGCATTTAGTACCTGGTACTCATGGTTCTACCTACGGCGGTAATCCATTAGCTTGTGCGGTAGCATTAGCTGCAGTTAATACCGTCAATACACCTGAAGTTTTAGACGGTGTAATGGCCAAAGCACAATTATTCCGTGACGGTTTAGCCAAAATTAATGAAAAATATAATGTGTTTGCTGATGTACGTGGCCAAGGTTTATTAATTGGTGCCGAATTAACAGCACAATACAGCGGTAAAGCGCGTGACTTTATGGTTGCCGCGGCTGACGAAGGTTTAATGGTTTTAGTAGCGGGCGCAAGCATTGTGCGTTTTGCACCCTCGTTAGTGATCCCAGATGCTGATATTGAAGCTGGCTTAGCTCGTTTTGAGCAAGCTATCGCTAAAATGGTTAAGGCTTAAACAGATGCTAGTGATCCGACCGATCACTAAGGCTGATTTTGCGGCGTTAAAGCAAATCGCGATTGAATCTGGCCATGGTTTTACGTCATTGCCAGTGAATGATCAGCGCTTAACGCAAAAAATCAGCCATGCCGAGCAAAGCATTATTGCTGATGTTAGCCAGCCGGGCGATCAAGGCTATTTATTTGTGTTAGAAGATAGCGAAACCGGTGAAATTGTCGGGACTACGGGTATTGAAGCGGCAGTAGGCACTAGCACGCCGTTGTATCACTTTCAACAAAATACCATAGTGCATCATAGCGCTGAGCTTAATGTTTTTAACCAATTAAGAACCTTAACGCTATGTAACGACTACACTGGCGCATCAGAAATTTGCACCTTATTTTTACGCGAAAGTTACCGCCGTAATCATGCTGGACGGTTTTTGTCTAAAGTACGGTTTTTGTTTATGGCCGAGCACCCTAAGCGCTTTTCTGACCGGGTTATCGCAGAAATGCGTGGGGCGGCAGATAAAAACGGCCAGCCACCATTTTGGCACTGGTTACAACAGCTATTTTTAACTATTGATTTTCCCACGGCCGATCACCTGATAGGCATTGGTAAAAAAGCCTTTATTGCTGAATTAATGCCAAGACATCCCATTTATGTTGGTTTGTTGCCTGAAGCAGCACAGCAAGTAATTGGCCAGGTGCATCAAAACACCAAACCTGCACTTAAAATGCTGGAAAGCGAAGGCTTTATTCATAAAGGTTATATTGATTTATTTGATGCTGGGCCAACTGTTGAAGCTCAACTTAAGCAAATTAAATCGGTAGCAGAAAGTAAAAAAGTGCCGGTAAAGATCACACCGATCCAAGGTGATTATACGCTGGCAGTGGCAAATACAAAATTAGAAAACTTTAGAGCCAGCTTTGCCAAGCAAGCGCAATATGATGCACAGCAAGGCGTGCTGCTTATTAGCCCAGAGTTTGCTGAATTATTGCAGCTTGAGCAAGGTGATATGGCTAGGTTTATCTATTTGGATAAAGTGTCAGCCTAGTGTAAGTGTTGCTTAGCTATAAATTAGGTGTTGTTTAGGTATTGTTTAGGCGCAGTTTAGGTCTAAGTCGTATTAATATTTAATAGTGGAAATAAATTTACCATGCATACAGATGTAAAAGCGCTTTTTGAAAACTTGTGGCAAAATTATGTTGAAGTTACCCCTTCAGCAAAAAGCGTACATAAGCTTTTAGGCTCGTCGCAACAAGACGATATTATTAATGATCACATTGCTTTGCGTACTTTTAATATTGAAAAAGTAGGTTTAGAAAAACTGGCTGCTCATTTTAAAGCTTTAGGTTATGAAGAGTGTGGTGAATACCATTTTGAAGCAAAGAAATTATACGCTAAGCATTATGAACATGCCGATCGTACTTTGCCTAAAGTGTTTATCTCAGAGTTACTGTTAGATAAGTGCTCAGATTATTTGCGCGAAACCATTACTGCGTTAGTGGCAAAAATACCTGAGTCTGCAGTAACCGCTGATAACTTCTTATACTCTGGTACGCACTGGCAGGTTGATCAAGCTACGTATGAAAAGCTGTTAGCAGAAAGTGAATATGCCGCTTGGGTAGCTGCTTGGGGCTATCGTGCCAATCACTTTACCGTTAACGTAAATGATTTAGATAGCTTTGAAACCTTAGAGCAAGTTAATAGTGCATTAAAAGCGGCCGGGTATTTATTAAATACTTCAGGTGGTGAAATTAAAGGCACCCCAGAGGTGTACTTAGAGCAATCATCAACATTAGCTGACTTACATCCGGTGCAATTTAGTGATGTAACTGCGACTATTCCTAGCTGCTTTTATGAGTTTGCCCGTCGTTACCCAATGAGCAACGGTATCTTATATACAGGTTTTGTTGCTGCTTCAGCAGACAAAATATTTGAAAGTACCAATGCGCGTTAATTAAGCCGTACTTTCTGCAATTACCTGCAAAAGCCAGCAATATATTGCTGGCTTTTTTGTTGCGCTAGTAAATGTATAGGCACTATGTTATTAATTCTACAGGCTGTTTTAATGGAGCGATTAAGCAGAATGCGGATTTATCTATTTATTAGTGTGTGTGTGTTTGCAATGTTCAGCTTAGGTGCTGCAGAAGTACGCTTAGATAAAGTTGATATTACCTTAGCTCATCCCGCTAATGGTAGCTTGCTGGCTATGCCAAAACGCCAACAACTATGGGTCTCGGGATTTAATCAGTATGAGCGCTGGTTAAGCCGGATCTCGTTAACCGATTTTACTGCTAACCAAGTTGCTATACCGGCTCAAGCGCAATTTTTTGCTAGCGCTACGTTAGCTAATCAGCGCCATGAACAATTAGTTTTCTTTACGACAGAAGGCGTAAGTTGGTTAAGTGAGACCGGCGAGGTTACACCTTTAGTTCGCAGCGACTCATTATACCGAGTTGTTGATAAATCCCGTTTACGAGACAATGATTTTGTTATTGCTTTAGGTTCAGGATTAAGTGATTTTTTAATCCCCGATTTTAATCATTTTCAGTTATTTCGCCAACAACCGGATGGTCAATTTAACCATTATCCGCTTAGCGTGCCAGCCTTAGTAAAAAACTGGAGCAAAGATCTTAACTATCAACCGCGTCCTTATTATGTAGTAGACGCTAATGCTAATGGCAAACTTGATATTGTAATGGTATTGCAAGGCCAGTTTTATGCTTTTTTACAACAACAAGATGGCAGTTTTTTAACCAAGGCAGAAAAATTAGCGTGGCCCATAACGCTATCCACTGAGCAAGAGGCTGATCAACGTAACGATGCTGGTGCCACTTATGCCGGTAAGAATATCGATAGTATCGCTAAGGTCACAGATATTGATGGCGATGGAATTGTAGATATTGTGATTGAACGCGAGCAGTTTATTGATGCTTTAGAGCGTAAAACCAGCTTTAGGGTGCACTATGGCCAAAAAACCACTAACGGTCTGGTTTTTCAGCCTGAACCTGATACCAGTATTAATACTGACTCTTCGCCAATAGACGTTAAAATTGCGGATATAAACGGTGATGGTCGGCAAGATTTTTATATTGCTAGCACCCATTTTGGTGTCGGCACTATTATTCGGGTGTTATTGCGTGGAAGTGCTAGTTTAAATGTCGATTTTTATTTGTTAAATGAAAATAGGCGTTACAACACTAAGGCTGATTTTCGCCAAGGGGCGACGATAGATGTCAGTATTAGTAATTTTCGCTTTGATATGCCATTACTGCAGTTAGCTGATTTAGACGCAGATGGTAAAAGCAGCCTGCTGCTAGGAGATGGCGCCAATAAATTGAAGTTTTACTTACCCGATAGTAAACGTTTATTTCAACGTAGTAGTATAGATATTAGTGTTGCCTTACCTCGTGATGCTAAGCAAGTCACCGTGCTTGATTTAAATAACGACAATAAACAAGATATTATTTTACCTTTCTCTAGTCAAGATACTGAGCAGCAGCGTAACCACTTAATATTATTATTAAGTAAGACTGAGCAGTAAGTTATTCTGAGTAGTAAGCAAAGCTAAAAAAAAGCTAACCGATTAGGGTTAGCTTTTTTGTTTAAAGCCTAGCTAAATAGTTTAGGCTAGTTAGGTGTTTCTTCAAAGGCGAAAGGTTGCCGTTTGTGATCACGCAAACCAATTTCATCTAGCGTATTGGCATCAAATAAACGGCCATTAACCATGGTATGAGTCACTTTATCGGTAACCCTAATATCTTTTAGTGGGTCACCATCAATCACAATAAGATCGGCCAACTTACCCGTTTCTAAACTGCCTAGTTGATGATCCATACCAAAAGTTTTAGCTGGGTTAATCGTCGCGGTTTTTAATGCTTCTAAGGGTGTCATGCCGCCTTGAGCAAACATCCATATTTCCCAATGCGCCCCTAAACCATCGCGTTGACCATGGGCGCCAATATTGGCGACTATGCCCAAGTCAGATAATTCTTTTGCCGTTTTAGCAATAGAAAAATGGTTGTAATGGTGCTCTGGTGCTTTAGGGCGACGCATACTACGGGCGGCTAGCGGATCTTTTGGTACTAAGTTTTGTAACTTAGGGTGGGCCCAGACATCGGTTTTATCGTACCAGTAATTTTCACCCCAAATGCCGCCATAGGCCACCACTAATGTTGGTGTATAGGCCGTCTCACTGGCTTGCCATAGCTGTTTGATATCGTCGTATATCACTGCCGCTGGTAATGAGTGTTCAATGGTGGTGTGGCCATCGACTATCATGCTTAAGTTATGCTGCATTAACGAGCCGCCTTCAGGCACTACCATCATGTCTAATTCACGGGCTGCCTGAATAACTTGTTGGCGCTGATTTCGTCTTGGTTGGTTATAGCTTTTAACACTAAAAGCACCGGCTTTTTTTAGCCGTTCTAAATGAAATTTAGCATCCTCTAGGCTATCAATATGCGAAGTGTAACCTGCGCCTTCAGCACCATATAAAATAGTTCCGGTTGAGAAAATACGCGGCCCGGCAATAATACCGGCTTTTTGCATTTCACTGGCGGTAAATATTTCTCGAGTATCGTTAGAAGGGTCATGGATAGCGGTAACACCAAAGGCTAACGAGGCATAGTTTCGCCAATTTTGTTGCGGAATTAATTGATTACTGCCTTGGGCACCATGGGCGTGGGCATCAAATAAGCCAGGCATAATGGTTTTGCCACTAATATCAATCACCTTAGCCTTTACCGGAACCGCAATATCTTGCCGAGTACCCACGGCTATAATTTTGTTATTTTCCACAACGACTACGCCGTCTTGGATCACTTGATCATTGTGCATAGTAATGATTTGGCCACCAACAAAAGCAACAGTGCCTTTAGGTATGTCTGCGGCTATTTTAACACTAAGATTGGTGCCGTTTTCTACGGCAAAGTCAGTTGATTTAGTATCATCAAAAATGCCATTAATACTGGCGTGATACAGTTCTGGGCCTAAACTCCAATATAAATTACGGCTATCACTGCTCCAGCTTAGGTATTCACCCGCGCGAACTGATAGTTGCTTCACTGGGAATTGTTTATCTGTGCCACTAATATCAATGGCAGTTCCACGCTCAGTGAAAGGGGTAATAAACACTTTAAAGCGATCAGCAAAAGCTAAGAATTTACCATCTGGGGACAATTTAAACTCAGTACCAAACTTAGCCGTGTACAGGGTTTGTTGGCTATGCTTAGTTAAATCAATACGAATTAAGCTAGGCGCAGTGCCAGAATCCATGGCGTATACGTTAGCATTATCGTTAGTAAACATGGGCGCATAGCCATTTTTACTAATTAACGTGGCAACACCGCCATTATGGCTGACTTGATATAAGCCAGTGTTTAGTGACCATTCTTTGGCTAATAAACTGCCTCCTGCGACTTTACGATAAACGACGGTTTTACCATCTGGGCTAAATACCGGCTCGACATATTTACCAGGCTGTTCAGTTAACTTTGTGACTCGGCCATTGCGCAAGTTTATTATTTTTACTGTGCCTTGCTGCTGGTCATTCCAAGTGACATAAACTAGTTGTTTACCGTCACGAGAAAACTGCGGATAAAATTCAAATTCTTCTACTTGCTTGGTTAAACGACGCGGTTTAGGATCTTTTACATCGGTGATATATAAGTAACCCATGGCTGAAAATACCGCTTGTTTGCCATTTGGCGATACTTGTACAAAACGCAGCATCTTACTTTCAACAATATCTTGATCCAGATCTTGTTTAACTCTGACCGCGGTTTGAATTTGTTTATCACTATTCACTGAAAAAGGAATGTTAGTTATTTTTTTGCTGGCGACTTCTAGTTTGTGAATTTCACCACCGGCCCAAAATACGATAGCCTTATTATCAGGTGTCCAACTTAGGGTAGGGTATACACCGTGGATAGCCCAAGTTTCTTGCATATCGCGATCTAAAGCATCATATAGCTTTTTATGTTCGCCACTTTCTAAGTCATATAAAAATAAGCTGGTTTGAAAATCGACACGGCGAATATAAGCTAAATATTTACCGTCTGGTGATGGCGTTGGTCTAATCGCGCCACCAGGACCTTTTAATACAGTCTCGAATTTACCCGTGCTGCGCTCAAAACGTTTAATGGCATATATACCTGCGCCGGAATCTTTACTGTAATGAAAGGTTTTACCAGGGGTATCGTCTTGAGAAAAATAAATATAATCACCATCTGGCGAAAATGCGGGCTCGCCTAAATCTTTTTGATCATTACTACGAGTGGTTAACTTTAAACCTTCGCCACCAGCCTTATGGTATTGCCATACTTCACCAGCGCCTAAAGAGCGACTGGCGGTAAAATGCTTACGAGCAACGATAAAGTCACCATCTGGGCTCCAGGCGGGGCTATTAAGTAAGCGAAATGTTTCATTGGTTACGGCACGAGGTTCGCTACCATCGACATTCATAATCCAGATATTATCACCACCGCCTTGATCGCTAGTATAAGCAATGGACTTACCATCAGGGCTGAAGGTGGGCTGCATTTGCCAACCGATATCTTGAGTTAACGCTGTCGCCTTACCACCCCTAATAGGCATAGTGTAAATATCGCCCAGTAAATCAAAGACAATTGTTTTGCCGTCTGGGCTGACATCAATATTCATCCAGCTGCCTTGCGAGACATTAATATTAACGGTTTTAAACTCACCTTGCGGGGCATTTACATCCCATTTAACGCTTTGTGGCTCTGCTTGCAGCATACAGCTGCTCAGGGCTAGCGCTATAAGAGAGGGTTTAAGTAGCTTCATGGTAGCGTTCCTATAATTTCTTAGCATCGTTAGTAGGTTTACCTCATAGAGTGGCATAAACATAGCATTGAGTTAAGGCGAAAAGTAAGCTATTGCGTTAGAATTGCACGAAATGGGGATAAGTCTGGGTTTTTATTATAAAGCCTTAAAATTTAGCTGAATGCTTTAAGCCGACATCAGGTTTTAAGTATGGCTGGATTACAGACAATATAAAAATCACACCACAATTACCAAAAACTAAAAGTCGGGTAAAGGAAAAAAAGATGTTGGATTGGTCGGTTTTATTGAGTATTGCCCCCTATAATTGGAGTGATATTGGTATCGCTTTATTATGCGGTAGCATCATCGGTATTGAGCGCCAATTAAGAGGTAAACCGGCGGGCATTAGAACCTCGATTTTGATTATAGTGGGTACTTATCTATTTATCGCAACGTCGATGTCTATCAATAGCGATATGACAGATCCATCACGTATTATCGGTCAAGTTATTACCGGTGTCGGATTTTTAGGTGCAGGTGTCATGTTAACGCGCGATGGCGTAGTGGTTGGCGTTACTTCTGCGGCAACAATATGGGTATTAGCGGCAATAGGGGTGTCTATAGGCATTGGTCATGGTGTAGTTGCCATTAAGTTATCATTATTTGTGATTGCTGTTTTGACCGGTATAGATTTTCTTGAAGACTCTTCGTCAGCAATGCGCCGTGGAGTACACCAAACTTACCAAGATTGGTTTGGGCGGAAAAAAGGCCGGTTATTTCGCCGCCGAAAACTTAATAAAACGCCAAAATCTGATTGATATATGTACAGAGTAAGGCTTGTTAATAGTCATAAATAAACAAGCAAATAAAAATAACAAAATATGCACAATGATTGTGCTGACATAAAGAAAAATTGGACGTTATAGATGTTAGAAGCAGTTTGGATAGGGTTTGCATTCTCGTTAGGATTAATAGTCAGAAGCATAGGCTTGCCGCCTTTAATTGGTTACTTGCTCGCGGGCTTTATGATTTCGGCAACCGCTTCTGATTTAAGTATGCCAGCAGAAGGTACGGAAATTATTCATCATGTTGCCCATCTAGGCGTGTTATTACTGTTATTTACCGTTGGTTTAAAACTCAATGTTCGCAGTTTGGGTAAGCCCGAAATTTTAGGCTCCAGCCTTTTACACTTTAGTGTCTCTATTATTTTAACTTTTCCTGCTGCTTTTTTCATTTTCAATGTCAGTTGGTATCAAGCCCTAATGTTAGCAGTGGCATTGGCGTTTTCTAGTACGGTATTAGCCGCTAAAGTATTAGAAAGTAAACGAGAGTTACGGGCCTTTCATGGTCGAGTGGCTATTGGCATTTTGATTATGCAAGATTTACTAGCGTTATTAGTGATGAGCCTAGCTAATGGCACAGCGCCATCACCTTGGGCGTTGTTAGTCTTTACCTTACCCTTATTTAGACCATTATTATTTAGACTATTTGATGCCAGTGGTCATGAAGATTTATTAATTTTATTCGGTTTACTTTTAGCCTTAGTCATTGGTGGTTCGGGTTTTGAAGCGGTAGGATTAAGCTCTGAATTAGGCGCACTGGTATTTGGGGCCATGTTGGCAAAGCATCCTAGAGCGGAGGAGTTATCTAAATCGCTTTGGAGTATAAAAGAGGTGTTTTTAGTCGGCTTCTTTTTACAAATAGGTATAGATGGTTTACCCGATAGCAATGCCTGGTTATTTGCCGGCGTAATGACATTGTTATTACCGCTAAAAGCCTTATTGTTTTTCTTATTATTAATACTGTTTAAATTACGCTCTCGTAGCGCATTTTTAACCAGTTTAAGCTTAACCAATTACAGCGAATTTGGTTTAATTGTAGCCAGTGTGGTGTTACCAGAGTGGCTGATCCCATTAGCCTTAACGGTAGCAATATCTTTTGTTATCTCTGCGCCGTTAAATCGCTTTGCTCACCCTATCTACGATAGAATTTGTAATAGACTGATGAAATTTGAGCGTAATATTCATCACCCCGATGAACAACCTGTCTCATTAGGTGCCGCTCAAGTATTAATTATGGGCATGGGCCGCACCGGAACTGCGGCATATAATTATCTGCAAAGCGATATTTCCTTAATTGCCATGGACTCAGATCCCGCGAAAGTGGCCAAGTTACAGCAGCAAGGCTTTAATGTGTTTTATGCTGATGCAGAAGATCAGGTGTTTTGGCAGGGACTTAATTTTGGTTCGGTGCAAGCGGTTATTTTAAGCATGAATGATGTTGAAGCTAAAGTGATAGCCGCCAGAAAGTTGAGGCAAATTGGTTTTAGCGGTGAAGTAGTTTCGCACAGTATGCATAATGACGAAGCCAATGAAATTATTGCTGCGGGAGCAAATGAAACTTATTTAACCATGTCTGAGGCCGGTGTGGGTATTGCAGAGCATGTTAAACAACGTTGTTTTACTAAAGATGTTGATGCAGCTTAAATACTAGCCTTGAACATTTTATAAAATAAAAAAGACGCCATTAGGCGTCTTTTTTGAATTAAACAACGAGCTTAGCTTGCGCTACGTTCTTTAATTGCACCAATAATTGGCGAAGCAGCAAAACCATTGCTTTGTGCCCATTCAACATCACCCGCAGCAGCAACTTGGCTACCAGGTAACTGACTAATAATAAAGCCTGCAGCATCTACAGCATTATTTTTAATCGCATGGCGAACTAATGGTAAACCGTCACAAACAATACCTTCATACACATTACGTAAACGTAAGCGATTGTCTGATAATGTTTTTCTTAAACTATTTTTATTATCAGCTGCAACATAAGAGCAAATAGATAGAGCTAATTGGTCATCAGCTAATACAGGAGTACTTACGAATGAGCTAGCAACGAAAGCAGCAGCAAGCGCAGCAAATTTAATGTTCATAATCAGGCTCCAAAAGAGTTATCAATGTAAGAAATCATATGAAAGGACAGCTTTAACGCCGTTTAACTCTGGAACAAACAGATTAAACATCGCTTTGGCGACGGTAGCCCAGCTATCTTAGCATTGTAATAATGCCTTAGATCTGAGGCTTTGCGTGTACACCTTTTCAGATGACTTGCCTTTCTTGGACGCGCATTCTAATCACTGCTGATTTTATAAGCAAGTACAATCGTAAACTTGTAGTTATTTGTTAATTATAGCTGTAACGCCATCTTGCCAACGTTGATAGAGGCTATCAGCTTGTAGCGGGGGAATTTTAGGATTGTACTGTTGATTAGCTTGCCAAACTTGCTGTATATCACTTAGGTCAGTGAAATAGCCTAATTGTAACCCTGCTAAAAATGCTGCACCTAATACACTGGTCTCAGCCGTGTGACAGCGTTGCAAGGGTTGTTGAGTAATATCGGCTAAAGCCTGTAAAAACCAGCTGTTTTCCGTCATCCCGCCATCCACTCTGAGTATATCCAGGGCAATTCCATCTGCTGCCATTGCCTGTAATAAATCGCGACTTTGATAACAGACACTTAATAAAGCGGCGGCGGCTAGCTCTGCTTTACCGGTATTGCGGGTCATACCAAATATTGCGGCTTGCGCATTGGGTTGCCAATAAGGTGCGCCAAGGCCGGTAAAAGCGGGAATTAATAATTCAGATTGTTGATAAGGCACTTGTTGCGCTAATGCTTCGGTGTCTGCAGCCTGCTGGATAATACCCAGTTTATCCCGCAGCCATTGCACAATAGCGCCGGCCATAAAAATACTACCCTCAAGGGCATAGGTTGGTTTAGCGTTAAGTCGCCAAGCAAGGGTGCTGATTAGTTGCTGCTGGCTAATGAATACCTTAGAGCCGGTATTAAGCATACTAAAACAACCCGTGCCATAAGTACTTTTAGCCATGCCAGGGGTAATACAAGCTTGACCTAATAATGCCGCTTGTTGATCGCCAATCATGGCGAATATGGGGATAGCAC
This sequence comes from Rheinheimera salexigens, assembly GCF_001752395.1. Taxonomy (NCBI): domain Bacteria; kingdom Pseudomonadati; phylum Pseudomonadota; class Gammaproteobacteria; order Chromatiales; family Chromatiaceae; genus Rheinheimera; species Rheinheimera salexigens. The sequence continues at coordinate 1,660,147 of NZ_MKEK01000001.1, forward strand.
TACCAAATAAGTTAGTATCGGTATAACCAAATTCAGCTGCGTTATCTTTTATTTCGCCAAGTAATGAATCCGGAATATCAAATAAGCTTAGTAGCTTAGGATCCCACTCTTGGGTATGTAAGTTAAATAATAAGGTTCGACTGGCATTCGTGGCATCCGTAGCATGCACTTTACCGGCGGTTAAGCGCCATAAAAGATAGCTATCAACAGTGCCAAAGCAAAGTTCGGCATTATCGGCAGCCACTCGCGCATCCGGTATATTATCCAGTAACCAGGCTAATTTAGTGGCGGAAAAATACGGGTCAAGTCGTAAGCCGGTACGTTGCTGAATATCAGTTAAATGACCTTGCTGCTCTAACTGCAGGCAAGTTTGTGCAGTACGTCTATCTTGCCAGACAATGGCATTATATAAGGTTTTTCCTGTGCATTTATGCCACAGCAAGCTTGTTTCGCGCTGATTAGTTATAGCAATAGCGGCAATATCAGTCGCGTTAAGTTGGGCTTGTTTCAGTGCAGTGACCATACAATTATAAACACTTTGCCATAATTGCTCGGGGTTTTGCTCGACCCAACCGGGCTGTGGATAAATTAACTCGACTTCTTGTTGAGCTATTGTGATAGCCTTAAGTTGTCTATTATAGATAATAACGCGACTTGACGTCGTGCCTTGATCAATTGCAAGAATATATTCAGACATATCGTATAATGTAATAAATGCTTATCAGGTTAATAATTAATATTCAGACTAGCAGTAATCAGGCACAGTGCCTATATCAAATTCTTTATAGTATAAGAGGCGTTTATGATCGTAACTTTTAAATCTAAAGCGGGTAGTGATACTGCCTACTTTAAAAATATCGCACTTAAATTGTTAATGATGATGGGTAGAGATGACAAGGTCCCGTCAGCTTTTTATGCTGAAGACGTGCCTGCGGCATTACAGTCATTACAGCAAGCATTAGCCAAGCTTAAACAAGAGCAACAACAAGAACAGCCGCAAGAAGATGAAGCTGATATTAACCAACAGCAAGTGAAAAGCGAGCATGTGTCAATTGAGACTCGCGCTCAACCCTTAATTACCTTGCTAACAAAAGCAGTAAAGAAGCAAGAATCAGTTTTTTGGGAATAAACTATTTTAAGCTGCACTACTTAATTTAAATGCTATGCAAATAAGTAGTGCTTATAATCCTGCAGCCTCAAGCAATGTCGCCATATGTTCAAGGGCGGTTATCCCTTGAATATCAGTAGCCTGTAAAGGCACTTTATAATGGGCTAAATTAGCAAAATCATCGGCTATTTGTTGCAGATGCACTTTTTCTTGTACCCTACGCTGGGCTAAAAACTCACCGTCAGCACTATCGGGTAATATCCGATTTATCACTAAACCCGCCAGCGGTAGCTTTTCTTGCTGTAGGCTGGTGATTGCTCGACCAGTTTCTAAAATAGGTAGTTTTTCTGGAGTTAAAACAAATAATAATGCACTTAACGTGTGATCCGTTAATACTTCACGAGTACCTTGTAATAAGCGCTGTCGGGTGAGTAGGGTATCTGTTATAGCTTTATTACGAGCATCCATACCGGCAGTGGCATTCTCACTGGGATCGGTCAACGGATTATCAACATCACGGCCAGCTTTTGGCGCTAAATGACCTAATACATCATTTAATTTTTCTGAACGTTTATTGGCATTAAGTAGGCCTTGGGTCCACGCTGCCATGGCTTCAGGTAAACTGAGTAAGCGCAGCGTATGACCGGTAGGCGCGGTATCAAAAATAACCAAGTCATATTTTTCTAAGCCCATGGCAATAATATGCGATAAGCGTTCTAAAATTGCCGCTTCTTGTGCCCCGGGTGACTGACGGGTAAGGCGCATTTGTCGTTCTATCTCGGTATACATTTCAGGCCGAGTAAAGCGTTTTAACTGGGCACTAACTTTAGCTAAATGCTGTTCAACTTCTTTATCTGGATCTAACTCTAAGGCATCTAAATTGGCGGCTAAACGGGTAATGTTGTCACCGATATCCCGATTAAAAGCGTCGGCTAAGCTATGCGCCGGATCGGTTGAGACCAATAAGGTTTTTTTGCCACGTTGGCTAGCCAGCACTGCTAGGGCTGAAGCGGTAGTAGTTTTACCCACGCCACCTTTACCACCAATTAAAAGTATCCGCTTATCAGTTAACAACATTTAAAGTTATCCAGTGGTGAATGCTCCATACCCATACGGATATGCCAGTCATGAAAACGTTCCATTAATAAGGGTTGTAGCTCTAAAGTGTAATAACTAGCAGGATTAGGCACGCCCATCATTTCGGAAAAAATCAGTAACATAAATAAGTCGTCTTGCTCACGCTTTGCCCGCGCTATCGCAGAGCGATAGGGGGCATTGTAGGCTTCTTCAGCGTAAAAGCTGGCCTGGCGTAGCCAGGCTTTAACTTTTTCTAATTTCATGTCGCTTCAGCAGGGTTTTCTTTATTATATTTTAGCTGTCTGGCCAAGGTAGCACCAGATTCTAAGGTAACAAGAATTGCTGCAGCTAATACTACTAAGTCTAGGCTAAATAAGAACCAATCTTCTTTAATATAGAAGCTTTTTAGTTGGATTAGTAAGCCGAAAATAGTCATAAATAATAAAAATACTAACGGTGCTAGGGTATACCACATCGGGCGGCGTTTTTTCACTAACATAACCGTGATGACTAACAAGGTTAAACCGGCTAACAGTTGATTAGTAGTACCAAATAATGGCCATATTAATAAACCACCAGAACCATCACCGCCGGCACCGAATGATAATAATAAACACGAACCTACCGCTAATAAGGTTGCTGGAAACGCTTTTTGCATCCAACCGATATTATAAATAGCACCCCATTCTTGGAATATATAGCGTTGTAAACGTAAACCGGTATCCATAGTAGTACCCGCAAATAGCACCACCATTACCGTTAATAAGGTTTGAGATAATACGGTATCTAAACCCACACCGGCTTGTAGAATATTGGCTCCACCATGAATAAAGGCTGAGACACCGCCTTGACCGAATTGATGGTAAATAGCTTGCCAGTCGGCTAAGGTTGCAAAACCTGCTGTTGCCGCAATAATAGCGGCTAAGGCTAAAGAACCTTCACCAACCGCACCAAAGTAACCAACAAAACGTAAATCAGGCTCTTTATCTAATTGTTTAGACGTAGTACCACTGGCCACTAAACCATGGAAGCCAGAGATAGCACCACAGGCAATAGTGACAAATAACAGCGGGATCATCGAGGGTGTGCCTTCAGGTAAATCATTATTAAAGGCAGGGGCTACCAACTCAGGTCCAGAAATTAACACCGCAGCATATAATAAAATTAGACCGATAAATAATTGAATACCGTTAATATAATCGCGCGGTTGCAATAACATCCAAACTGGTAGCAGTGATGCAATACCAGCATAAACAAACAGCATAATAATCCATGACTGATTATCAGTGACTGGACCAATCATTTCAGGTAGCGATATTGGCATCATTGGACCAACATAAATCATGCCGTATAAACAAACAACACCGATAATCGTGACCAGCAATAAGCTCATATTTTTACGATAAATTAATTGGCCTATTACTAACGCGACTAAGATGGCACCCCAGACTGGAATGGTAGCACTGGGAAAGTTAATTAATTGGCCAGAGATAACAACAGCAAATACGGCATTTACCATTAGTAATACTAAGAAAATGACGATCATAAATAAACTACGAGCGCGATTACCAACCACTTCGCCGGTTAAGGCTCCGATAGATTTGGCTTTATTGCGATTACTGGCCCAGATAGCGCCGGCATCGTGGACACCTGCAAAAAAGATAGTACCAAATACCACCCATAAAAAAGCGGGTACCCAACCCCAAATTACTGCTATAGCAGGGCCGATAATAGGTGCTGCACCGGCAACAGAAGTAAAGTGGTGGCCCCAAAGGACATATTTATTGGTAGGAACATAGTCAATACCATCTTGCATGGTATGAGCTGGGGTTCTAAAGTGAGGATCCACTTTAAATATTTTTTCGCAAATAAACTTAGAATAGACAAAATAGCCTAAAGCCATAGCACCTAAGCCCATTAACATTAACAGAATTGCGTTCATCTACTGCCTCGTTGGGTTTTATTGTATTTTTAGTGATTAAATAATAGTACAGGAATAATGAAAATGAGGTATTAGACTTAAGTCGAAATGAAAATAACTAGGCAGGGGAAAGCCCTAACGAGCAGTATAGGCCTCGTTAAGGCGTGGTTTGGGTCTGGTTAAAGAGTGGTTGCAAGATGTTAAGTTAAGGTTTCTTTACCCAACGGCCATCTAATAAAATAAACTGTCCTGAGCTCGTGCGTTCTATGGCTTTTTTGCCCGCTAAAGCCTCAACATCAGATACGGCAATGCTATTGCGCTGCGCTAACTTGGTGTATTCAGCGCGTCGGGCATCATTTATTAGTTTAATCACCTCTTCCGCATTTGCATTAGGACTGACTAACCCAAGATAACCATTAGTTTGCTCGCCAACTAATCCTTCAGATTTCACTTGGCTCAGGGCCGACATGGCTTGTTGTAAGTTCATCGCCAATACCGGCAAGCTGATGGCAAAAACAGCCGTGAACAATAGAGTTTTGATGCTGGTTAAGTATTTCATAATTACTCCTTAGAATAAGCCGCTAGAATCGCTAAATAACTCATCAAGTTGTTTATCGACTTTAATAAAAATTTCATGTTGAATTTTGACATTCAAATTTATATTGATTGGCTCTGCTGGTAGCGCCACTTGCACTTTGGGCGTACAAGCAACGGCCAATAACGCCAAGGATAGGGCTATGGCACATTTTTTTATCATGGGGACTCTCCATTTGAAGCCTTAGCGGCTTTTTGTTGCAAACGCTGTTGTACGCGTCGTTTGATTTTTTCACTGATTTGACTGCTTAATTGCATACTAGTAATTAATGCTGGAATATCTTCCTCTAAATTAATATTAAAATTAATCGCACGGCCTTGTTCAAGAGTCGGATTTTTACCTTGAATCGATAACGCTAAAAACAGCCTGCCATTGGTATCGTAACTAACATTGCTAGATAACACTGAGTATTGAAAATTATCTAATGCTTCTAGTACCACTTTCATACCTTGATTACCGGCGGCCATACTCGATGCTGCAGGTGGGCGGTATTGTAATGCACCACCAGGGCTTTCTGCGGCAATATGGCCTTTTTCCACACTAACACCGCTACGGCTAATTAATAATGGAATAGTACCTGATATACGGCCGTTACCTTTTAAATCAGACGTAGGGTGCTGCTGTAATATTTTAGCTAATTCTATTTTATCTAACTGTAGCGTTATTACTTGTTGCGGCTGACTAAAATCTAGCTTTACAGGATTTGCCGTTACTTTGCCGCCCATGGCTGCAATGTCCAGTTGCTGTAAATCTACTACACCGGCCAGTAACTCGGTAGTATTCGCTTGATAACTAGCGCTAAACATAACCGGCCCCAACTCAACGCCCTGAGAAAATTCCGCCAGCTTAGCTTGAGGAATTTCAATATAGATACTATTTGCTGAGTATTCTAAGTGCATGTCAGCGCTTAAGGCTTTAAAAACACTGCGATCATAAATGCCTGATAGCTCATTAAAATTTATATTAGCCTTTATTAATGCTTGGCCCTTATTAACGTCAACACTACCGTTAGCTAAGATTTTACCGCGAGAAAATTCTAACAAGGCAGGCCATTGTTTAAAGCTTGCCGCCAGCGGATTACCCCCTAATATAAAAATATCATCAAGCTGCCACTGCACTTTTATGTCCTGAGGATTATAACTGGCTTGGTGGCTAACGGCTAAATTTGCCGCGTTTTCTAACCGGCCGTCTAAACTTAACTGGTTAATATTACCGCTGAGCTTAGCCTGATACTGCCAACGCTGTGGTAACAATTCTGGTTGTAATAAGGTCGCGATATCTAGCCTTACACTGCTACTAAGGGTTAAATCCTGAACGCTACTAAACTGGCTGGGCTGCAAGGTCAGCTTAACCTGCTGCGCGGTAATATCATCATACTTGACACTGGCAATATTTGCGTCCAATTGACTTAAGTCGAGTTGCCATGTTGCAGCTTGCCACAAGGCACTAAATTTTGCGTTTAAAGCCAGTTTGGTAACAGCAACTTGTTGCTCAGCAGACAGTTGGTAATTTAAGGCTTGTTGCTGCAGTTTTAGCTTAGCGTTATGCAATTGCACACTAAAGTTTTCACTGGCATTAACAATGACATTACTGCTAACTTCAGCTTTAGTCGCACCGACTGTTTTTATGTTAACGATTAAGGGTAGGGCATCGAGTGAAGGCTGGGCACTGCCATCAGCATTTACCTCAAGCATAATATCTTCAATCGCAATACCGAAGGGTTTAAAATTATGGCTAAATTTAGTTTGGCTAAGCATTAACGCAGATTGCAGTTGATAGTTGGTCACCTTACCTTGAGTTAAGCTTAACTCTGCTTTTAAATCACCTTTAAGTAAGCCGATATTAGGAATGCTAAGTTCAGTGGGCAAGTTAGCATTCAGCTGCCAATTGCCACTTAACTGTTGTCGCCAGTCTTCTTTATGTAAAGGTAATGGGATTGATAGCTGAGCTTGACTTTGTATATTCACCGGGGCGGTAAATTGCTCTACTGCCTGTGTAGGCATGTCTATTTGCCACTTAGTAAGTTGTTGCTGCAGCCAAGGTGATACCGGCTTAGCATTGAGCGCTATGTTGCTATTGGCACTAAGTATATTCACTGTTTGCGCCAGTTGTTGATGCAAGGTTAATACGATAGTGTCATCAATATTTAATTCAGTATTGACCTCCGGTAACTCATTTTCAGTATTTACCTGGCCGGATAAGGTGACTCGAGTGATATCGGGCTGTGCAGATTCAGCTAACTGGATCCGATAATCTACTAGTTGCGCTGTTTTGCTTAGTTCAGTATTAACGAGATAAGTACATTGCTGCTTAGCACAAGGTAACTGCAGTTGTACGTTATTCAGCTTAACCCTATTAGGCAGGGTATCTGGCAGTTTCCACTGTTGCGGTAGGCTAAATTCATTATTACTACTTTCTGCGGGTTCAGTCGCTTCTGGCCATTGTTTTAGCGCTAATTTACCTTGCTTAAGCGTAATCAAATCTAAACGGGGAGATAACACACTTTGCCATTGCCAGTTGATGGTTAAATTTTGCAGTTCAATATCGAGTTCCGGTTGGTGCAGGGTAAAGCTGAGTTGACTAAAACTAATCTGCTTCAGACCCATTTCGCTAATATCATACTTTAAATTTGTTATGGGCAAGCTGTTAAGTTTATGCTGCAAATACCCATAGCCTGCCATTAGGCTTAGCGCCAATAGCAGGACAACAATGAAAAGTATTTTAACCAGCTTAAACATAATTATGCCTTAAAATAATGCGCAATCTGAGAATGCTTTAAACAGTTTAATTAGAATGCTATGAATAGCTTATGAATATAGCAGTGCTGATTAAGTATAACTACTTATACCTAAACATACCTATTGCTATTGATAACGATACCAAACTACAAACCACGTTTCTGTGTTGGGTAAATGCAGCATAAAAAAAGGACTACCTTAGTTGTCTAAAGTAGTCCTTAGTATTGTTAGCGGTTATTGCTAACTAGGTAAGCGCTGCTAATCCGCTAAAGCTGCTTGGGCAACTGATTATTTACGTTCGGTTGCTGAAGCATCACGAATAGCGCGGAACTCATTGCCTTTGTACCAATTTGGCCACTGGCGACTGTTCGCTAGCTCGTTACCCACTTGATAGAATAACTGCATATCTTGCTTTGCACCGGTTAGATCCCAGTTATCATCATATTGGTCTTGTACTTTATGGTAACAGCACTTATTAAATTCAGCACGTTGGGCTTTGCCCCATTCCACGCCATGCTCTACATGATCATTACCGCTTTTAGCATACAAAATAGGCACGCCTTTTTTCGATAAGCTAAAGTGATCTGAGCGATAAGCAATACCGGCTTCAGGATTAGGCTCACGAACTTCATAACGACCTTGTTGTTTAGTATATTTGATTAAAATATCTTCAACTTCGTTATTACCTAAACCAACAATAACCATATCTTTCATTGGACCATAGACGTTCATCACGTCCATATTAATCGCCGCCACGGTTTTTTCTAATGGAAAGACTGGGTTAGCTGCATACCATGCCGAACCTAATAAACCACGCTCTTCAGCGGTAACTGCCACAAATACCACTGAACGTTCAGGTTGAGGTTGGCTAGCAAAATGTTCAGCAAGTGCCATTAAACCACCTGTGCCTGAAGCATTATCTTGCGCACCGTTAAATACTTTGTTGGTAGGGTTAGAGAAATCCATACCTAAGTGATCCCAATGGGCCATATACAACACATACTCATCTGGATATTTGCTGCCTTCAATATAACCGACCACATTACTCGAGGTTAATTCGCGTAAGTTACTTTTTACACTGATTGATGCTTTAGCTTTTAAATCGACTGGGGCAAAGTCTTTCTCTAGCGCTTTTTTATGCATAGTCGCTAAATCAGTACCCACATTTGCAAACAGTTTTTCTGCCGACTCAGTAGTGATCCAGCCTTCTACTTTGGCTAAATCAGCATTTTTGTTTTCATTAATTAAATCAAATTTAATTGGCGAACCATGAGCAACAACACCCCAACCATAACTTGCGGCATCAGTTTCATGAATAATTAATACCATAGCAGCACCTTGGCGGGCTGCTTCTTCATATTTATAGGTCCAACGGCCATAATAAGTCATGGCGTTACCATTAAATAAGTTTTCATCTTGGGTTGCAAAGCCAGGGTCATTAACAAACATCACCACAGTTTTGCCAGTAACATCTATACCTGCGTAATCGTTCCAGTCGTATTCTGGTGCCACGATACCGTAGCCAACAAACACCATGTCGCTGTCTTTAACGTCTACTTGCTCAGTAACTTGCTTAGTCCAAGCAGTCATATCATCACGATAATTAAATTGCGCCGGTAGGTTATCACCCGTAAGCGTTAACGCAGAAACCTTAACCGGGTCGATTTGGACTAAAGATACGGGTTGTTTATAACTATCACCATCTATTGGCTTTAAACCGATGCGTCGAAAATCATCTTCAAGATAAGCAACGGTTAATTCTTCACCCTTAGTTGCAGGTGCACGGCCTTGAAACTCATCAGAAGACAAGGTTTTAATATGCTCTGCTAATTTAGGGAAACTGGCTTGTTCTAAGCTGGCCACACTATCATGCTTTTTAGCTTGGCTGTTCGCTTGTGTTACTGTCTCATTATCGCTGCATGCACTTAGTGCAACGCAGGCTGCTAAAGCTGCGGCAATAGTTGAGAACCTGGAAAGGGTAGTCATAGTCGCTCCGTAATCATTGTTATTATAGGATGCCGCTATTAGCGACATCCTATATAGTAATCTAAGCAGTATGCTTGAACCAGTCACTTAATCGTAAAGCGTTAGTCTTTATAGCCCCAAGGAGTAGCAGGTACAGCCACTGGCTTGGTTAAATCAAAATCGACTCTAAATTCACGACCTTCACGGATTAAACGATAAGTGAACGTTTCAGGGTAAATATACATCTGCCAAATATTGCTGTTTGATTGCGGGTTACCCAGTCTAGCAAACGACTCTTTTGAGTATTGATCGGCAGGGAAGCTTTGCATGGTATCGAAGCCAGCATCCACAGTATGGCCGCCATACATTGTTGACTGGTCATAGCTACCATCTTCTAAACGGTGATCATGCTTTAAATTAAGCCCTGAACCGGTTTTAGTTATAATCCAAGTACGAGAATGATCATCGCCGACATGAAATGGGATCTGTAATTGCTGATCGGTACATTTGCGAACATGCATGATTAATTTACCTTCAAAACCATCGCTGGCAGGATTATTAACCGTGACCTTGCCTTCAAAGGCTTTACCACAATGCTGGCGTAAGTTATCAAAGTAGTTATCATGACTTGGGATTGAAACTAAAGGTGCTTCTTGTATTGTACTTGCAACAGCAGTAGCACTAAAGGCTAATGCAATACTTAAGATTAATGCATGCTTTTTCATGTTTATTTCCTTGTGAAAAAGCATGACTATACCCAGAACCTAGTATAGCTGCAAACTGAACTCGCGCTGAGAGGCTTTATTCTTGCTGGAGAAAAATAATGAAAAATGAAATAGATGGAAAGTTTTTATTAACTGTTTTTGCCAAAGTAGAAAAACACGGTAGTGCAATAACCAATGATTTAGGTGCTGGTTTTACTTTAGATGGCGTGACGGTAAACTCAGGGTTTGACGGTTACGAAGCTTACTTTGACAACGGTAAAGTACAATTGACTTTGGGCTTCCATAATCAATGGAATACCAATGCTGAAAATGAAATAGCATTTGATGAATTTATGAATATGTTGAATAAAATCAATAATAATTATTAGTTATATATGCATTTGCTCAGGTGTCGTTCAGCAAAATTCTCTAAAATGCTCGATAACGATATACATAGGTAGTAAATGCAAAATTAATGCATTTAGACGGCTAAAGGGCTGTTGCTAATAGTTAAAAAACGCGATATTGTAGCGCTGTCAATCGAACACGATAGACCAGAAGAGGCGCATTAGCCAGGTAGTTGTTGTTAGAAGTCTATACTTCGTAGCGGCAATAAGGGGGACTAATGCCGAGAAAACATCAGCTATAGAACTGTTGTTTTCGGTCGTTTAGGCTGAATCCTGACGACTGTCACCTAGTACTTGGTGGAGAGCTTCTGGCCTTTGTTAATTTCACAAGCGATCTACACCAATCTCGTTTTGCTATTAGCAAATGCCACGCTCTGCTTATTGTATTTTATAAGGAGAGAACCTTGCCTAATTTAACCGTTGCCAAATTTGGTGGCAGTAGCGTCGCTAATTATACTGCTATGTCACGCTGCGCCGATATTGTTTTAAGTCAACCTGCTATTCGCGTAGTTGTGGTTAGCGCCTGTACAGGCGTGACTAATTTGTTAGTGGATATTACCCAGTTTTCCAGTGTGGACGCACGTTTATCTGCTTACAGCGGTATTGAAAATATTACCTTTGCTGTTATTGCCAAGTTAAAACAAACTGATGGTGTAATGGCAAGTACTCAAGCATTATTACAGCGCTTAAAACACCTAGTTGAACAGCATGATCATGTGTATTCAGCGGCAGAAAAAGATGAAATAGTGTCTTTTGGTGAGCGTTTAAGTTCAGTTTTATTTAGTCAAGTTTTGCTTGAACGGAATATTGCCGCTTGCTGTTTTGATGTCAGGCAAGTCATGCGTACTGATAGCCATTTTGGTAAAGCCGAGCCTAATATCAAAGCCATAAAAGTACTCTGTTTAGAAAAGCTTACGCCTTTATTAGCCGAGTCAGTCGTGGTTACTCAGGGCTTTGTTGGCGCCAATGAATTAGACCAAACAACGACCTTAGGCCGAGGCGGCTCAGATTATAGTGCGGCTTTATTAGCCGAGGCGTTAGCTGCGGATGTAGTACAAATTTGGACCGATGTCGTTGGCATTTTCACCACTGATCCGCGTTTAACCGAACATGCCCGCTGTATTAAAGAAATAAGCTTTGATGAAGCCGCAGAAATGGCAACCTTTGGCGCTAGGGTAATTCATCCGGCCACTTTGTTGCCTGCAATACGGCAAAATATAGCAGTGTTTGTAGGATCTAGTCGGGAGCCTGAATCCGGTGGAACCTGGATTGCTAAAGAGGTTGCTGAACGACCAGCATACCGGGCGATAGCGCTACGAAAATCGCAAACCCTGATCACTTTAAAAAGCCCTGAGATGCTGCACGCAGCTGGTTTTTTAACTCGTGTATTTGATATTTTGAGTCGGCATGAAATATCTATCGATTTAGTAACCACCTCTGAGATAAGTGTCGCGTTAACCTTAGACCAAGGTGGAATGACAACGGCGTTTAGTTCCGATATTGATTTAGCATTATTTGAACTAGAAAAGTTTTGTGATGTAACAGTCGAGCGCGGTTTAAGTTTAGTGGCGGTAATTGGCAATCATTTACATAGCAACCAAGGTGTAACCGGCGAGCTATTTAATACCTTAGAGCGGATAAATATGCGCTTAATTTGCCATGGTGCCTCTAAACATAATTTATGTTTTTTAGTTCAAGATACTGAAGCGGTAGATGTAGTAAAACAGTTACACCAAAGTTTATTTGCCGCTTAATAGCTTTTGCCCCTAGTAATCTACAGAACCTAGCGATTTAGCGTTAGGTTCTGTAGAGTATGGTTGAAGTGGTTTATTGCTGGGTTTCGCTTTCAGTTGTACGTAAGTCGAGTAATTTATATTTTTCAATTAAAGCGTATAAAGTGGGTCTGGTAACACCTAAAATATCTGCAGTTTTAGACAGATTTCCGCTAGCTAAAGAATGGGCATGACGAATCGCTTGGCTTTCTGCTTGCTCTCTTACCATCCGCAAGGTAGCTGTTTTACTGCTTTGTGCTGTTAAGCCTAAGTCTTCTGCCGAGATTTGTTTACTATCAGCTAAAATAACAGCTGATTTTAGTTTGTTTTGTAACTCTCGAATATTACCAGGCCAACTATGTTGCATCATGGCTTGCATTGCACAATCACTAAATCCTTGAATTTTACTATTAAACTCATCATTAAAGCGGTGTAGTAAGGCTTTGGCAATAACAATAATATCGTGCCCGCGATCACGTAGTGGCGGGATCACTAGAGTGATTTCACTAATACGATAGTATAAATCTTCACGAAAACTCTGCTCGGCTACCATCTCGGATAAATTACGGTGAGTGGCACAAATAACTCGGACATCGACTTCTATTTCTTGACGGCCACCGATACGTTCAATAACACGCTCTTGTAAAAAGCGTAACATTTTAGCTTGTAAACTAAGCGGCATATCACCAATTTCATCCAACAATAAGGTGCCGCCATTGGCGCATTCTATTTTACCTAGAGTCGTTTTATTGGCGCCAGTAAAGGCACCCCGTTCATAACCAAATAATTCACTTTCTAGCAGGTTTTCAGGAATAGAAGCACAGTTAATCGCCACAAAAGGCTTTTTGACTCTTGGGCTTTGTTTGTGAATGGCGCGGGCAAATACTTCTTTACCGGTGCCACTTTCACCCAGTAATAAGGTGGTGATTTCAGTTGGAGCAATTTTCTCTACTGTGCGGCAGGCTTTAATCATGGCATCACTATTGCCAATTATTTCTTGCGCGGCAACGTTACTACTGCGTAAGGCACGATTCTCAGCCTCTAGTTGCGCTAGTTTAAAGGCACGATTTAATGTCACATTTAGGACGTCAGCATCTATTGGTTTTTGATAATAATCATAAGCACCTAAAGCTATAGCTTTAAGGGCATGACTATTATCGGTGTTACCGGTAATAACGATGACTTTACAATTAGGATTAAAGTTTAAAATATCGTTTAAACAGGCTAAGCCTTCAGTAGCATTTGCTTCATCTGGTGGTAGGCCTAAATCGAGGGTGACAACATCAGGTTCATAGCGCCTAAGTTGAGTGAGTGCTGATTGTCTATCTTGGGCAAACACCAACTCAAATTCAGATAAACTCCATTTTAGTTGTTTTTGAATACCAATATCGTCTTCTATGACTAGTATCGTTTTCATCTAACCGTCCTTGTAATAACAACTATACAGTAGTTAGTGTAATGGAAGCATTAAGGTAAAAGTAGTTCCCACTGCTAAAGTGCTGCTGACTAATAATTCGCCCTGATGCTGAGCAGCAAATTGTTGCGCATCATAAGCACCAACGCCCATGCCAGAGTTTCCTTTGGTTGAATCAAAGGGTTTAAATAAACGTAAGCGAATAAACTCTTCTGACATACCATAGCCTGTATCGCTAATACTAATTATGGCATGGTTTTTTTTAACTGCCAAAGTGACCTGTACTTCACCTTGCTCTTCAGTAGCATGCTGAGCATTATCAATTAAATGATATATCACACTGGCAAAGCGTTCTTTATTTAATGATAGCTGAACTTCAGCCGTTGCCGTAAATGACGGTAGGGGCAACTTAGTAGCACAACGTTCACTGACAACTTGGCTAATAACAGTATTGACGCTAAAAATGCTATCTTCACTTGATTGGCTTCGTTTAGAGCTAAGTTGTTGTAACATATTATTTAAGCGCAGTTGCATAGCCGCTAACGTGGTGAAACTATCATCAATAAATTCAGGATTATGACGATGTTTAATACTGTTTTTTAACAGTAAATCGAGTTGAGCTTTAACATTTTTTAAGTCGTGGACAACAAAGGCAGACATACGACTAAAGGCGGCAAATTGCGCATTTTCACTCAGCGTTTCACTGGCTTGCATTAACAGTAAATAACTACCTACTTGCTCAGAAACCAGCATTAAAAAATCGCGTAACTCCCAGTTTAAATTCAGTTGGTTTACATCTGGCGCATTGAGTAAACATAAGCCCCATAATTCGCCTTCTGACTGTATAGGTATGGCTAATTGGGCGTCAATAGTCTTTCTATTACTAAGTTGCTGCACAAACGCATCAGCAGGATCTTGTAAATCGACTAACCAGTATTTATCGGCAAATGTGGCGGCATAACGAGTAATAAGTTGAGTTTCGGCGGTATTAAGTTCAGCCCGTTCGTAGCGCGCTAAGGGGATGAAGTTTTGACCTTGGGTATAACGAATAATGCAACCGCGGCTATAGCCAATAGTATCTAGCCAAGCTTTTAGAATTGTTTGGTATTGATCGGGTTGGCTTATATCTATTTGGCGTAAATGTCGTGTTAGCTCTAGCCATTTTTGGCGGTAATCAAACTTATTGGCAAAAAAGTGTTTTTCAATGTAAACCCTAAGTTGGCGACGAACAGCACCAGAAAATAACAATACCGCCAACATGGCAAAACCGAGTACTAAGAATGTCGCTTGGATTAAATGTGACCACTGGCCACCAATATAACGGATATAAAAGCCTGCGATGGCAATTAAGCTTAAGTAAACACCTGCAGCAAACACCAACGAGCTTTGTAGCACAATATCGCGAGAAATATAAACATTAATGCCCCAAGCTTGAATACGCCGTACTGAAATAATTAACAGCGGTACCATAGCAGCATAAACAAAGCCGCGCGCAGACCAAAGTTGATTGTTAACTTGAGCAAATAATGCCGATTCGGCAAATAAAATAAAATCAAATAATACGCATATAGTAAAGCCTAACACTAAAGGTTTATATTGCCATTTATTGCTATTAGCACGGCGATATAAGGTTTCTAGTAGTGCGAGCTGTATAACGCAAAGTACCAAGCTACCGGTGAAAATCATATAAGCTGAGACTAATTGCCAACTGCACATAATGGCCCAGACAATCATGATTAAGCTAAAGACCTGCACATAGCGCTTGTGCCAAAAGTGGCTAAACTGTAATTCGGTCAAGTGCCAACTGAGTAAAAAAATCCATTTACATTACCCTAAATCTAGGCTGTTTATCCGGCATCAATTTTTTACTTTAATAAAGTGTGTAAAAAGTGGATTGGAATAGCGTAACTTATATTGCTGGGATCACTTAATACCGCTTCTCGGGTCGATTTAACAAACACCTTATTTACCACGCCAATAACCTTACCCGTTTTAATGTCGACCAAAGGGCTGCCGCTATTACCTGGATAGGCAGTAGCATCTAATTGATAAAGTAAAAATGGCTGCTGTAATTGGCGCAAAGCTCTGCTATTAAGACTATTGGAGTTATCAGCAGGAATAGCAATGGGCGTGAGCGCGGAAATAATACCAGTATGGGTAGCGGGATATAGGCCTAATACTGCTGTTATCGGATAACCTATTAAAGCAATAGAACTGCCTTCGGCAATCAGTTTGTTATTAGCCAAATTAACGGTCGGTAGCTTTTCGCCAATACTTAACACGGCTAAATCATGGGTAGAGTCAGTTTTGGTAGATAACACCGAGTGCATTTTAATGTCGCTACCATTCCCAGAAAGTACAACATAACTTTCATTGCGCTCGGTATTTAATAGGGCGGAAACAACATGGTAATTTGTTACGATTTTACGACCATCAGCTACCGCAAAACCAGTACCCACTAAACGAATTCGTGGGGCAGCTAAGGGGTTGTGGATACCGATGGCAACAATTGCAGGTTTAATGTCACTGATAACTTGTACCAGATCGGCTTTGACAGAAAAGCTAAATAAGCCAAGAAAAAGCAATGCACTATATAAAATTTTTAACATAAGTTAGACACTCCATATCTACAATATTATGTTGCCATTTTATCTTAGCGTAAGTTAAGCCAAATTGCTGTAATCAATTAGTCTTTTACCTGAATTGAAATTAATAGAAAATAGTTGAAATGATAAAAGCAAAATAGTTTTTTAGTCTAAGAAAGGAAACCAGCCACTTGTCTAAATGGCTGGTTTAATACTAGGTAAGATGATTAAATTTTACGACCTTGGCTGATAATTTCTTGAGCCATTAAATCGGCAACAGTACTGGTAGGTAATGCTTGCTCATCAGCACGTTGGAATAAGTTTAATAAGGTATCGTAAATTTCATTTACTTTCGCGGTAGACTCATCCGCGTTATAACCTTCAGTGCGCATTTCAAAGGCAACGTTAATAATACCGCCGGCATTGATAACGTAATCAGGCGTATATAAAATACCTTGTTGTCTTAACACTTCACCATGACGCTTTTCTTTTAACTGGTTATTGGCACAACCGGCTATTACTTTAGCTTTTAACAGAGGAATAGTGTCATCGTTAAGCGTGGCGCCTAGTGCGCATGGCGAATAAATATCAGCTTCGACGCTATAAATTTCGTCTAAACCAACGGCTGTCGCGCCAAATTGATTTACTGCACGCTGCACGGCTTCTTGATTAATATCGGTAACAATTAATTTGGCACCTTCTTTGTGTAGGTGCTCACATAAGTAAAAACCAACACTGCCCAAACCTTGAACGGCAATGGTTTTACCCGATAAGTCGTCGCTACCAAAATAGTGTTTTGCTGCAGCTTTAACGCCGCGATAAGTTCCTAAAGCCGTAAAAGGGGCAGGGTTGCCACTTTTGCCTTCTAAACCAGCAACATAAGGAGTTTCTTGATGCACTTGCATAATATCGCTAGTGGTAATATTTACGTCTTCAGCACTGTAGTAAGTACCTGATAAACGATGCACCATACGGCCAAATGCGCGAAATAGCTGCTCTGACTTGATCTTTTTGGCATCACCTAAAATTACGGCCTTACCACCACCTAACGGCAAACCAGCCATCGCATTTTTGTAAGTCATACCACGAGATAAGCGTAATACATCGTTTAATGCCGCTTCATCTGATGCGTAATCCCATAGTCGACAACCGCCCACTGCTGGGCCTAAGGCCGTGCTATGCACTGCAATAATGGCTTTTAGCCCCGTTTCAGCATCACTACAATAAACAACTTGCTCATGATTATCGAACTCAGAATGATTAAATACTGCCACGACTGATTTCTCCGTTAATAAGATAAGCTTATCGCTTTTAACTGCGATAGGTGCGACCACTGTCCCAGATGACAGCGTATTTTCTGCGGCGCAATGTAGCATTTCATGTCAGCTTTCACCACTGTAGCCGTAAAATATAAGCTGGTCATGCCAGTTAAAGGCTAACAAAATATATCAGTGCTTGATTGTCATTAACGTCTGCCCTAAAGTAAGGAAAACTAAACCCTAGGAAGTCGTACAATGAGTGAGCAGTTAACTCAAGAGCAACAAGCAGAACAAGCAGAGATTGAACAAGCACGGGCCGAGTGGGTGCGTAAGCAATTTCAAAAGGCCAATGAATATTTAGCCTCTAAAGGCATAGTGCCAGATAATGTCAGCGTACAAGATAGCCGCTATTTACCGCCATATATGGCCGTTTGGAAGCTAAATACTTTGCAAAAACAATCGTTTTGGGTAATTAGTGGTGACTTGCCGACTGATCATATAGCGTTATCAGCTGCAGAGAATGCTCGAGAAGCCGTACGTGCTTTTTCACTGCAATGGCAGATGAAAGCTCAACAAATTATTAATGCCGGTATTGATGATAAAACTAAACATGACTTTGCACAGCTACTTATTAGCCGCGCAGAAAGCTTATATAACATGTTTGAAGATGAGCAGCTTTGGCAGGCTGAGATAGCTTAATCGTAAACATTTGATTACAGCCATAAAAAACCGCAATTACTGCGGTTTTTTTATTGGCGACGAATTAAATTGTTTTACAGCAAATTTTTAGCAAAGCGCTTATTCAGTAAAGTACCAATAACCTTGATTAATTAACTGGGTTAATAATTGTAATCGAGATTCAGACTGACAGAAAATCAGATTATCGGCAGCAGATAGCTTATCTTGATCGGTTAATAGTTTAACTGTTGCCAATTCCGTAGCGGGGACCACGACTTTATCACCGTTAATAAACAGTAAAATTTCATTGTTGTTGTCTGCTTGATAATAGCAACTACGTAAACCGCCAACACGTGTTAATACTGAACCTTCTTCAATATACTCAGCAATTTCTTCGCTAGTATAATGCGGATCTGGTTGGTTAATATCTAACTCGTGCTTTGCTTGACTAATCATCTCACCAAACCAGTGCGGTAATAACGCATCATCATTGGCCATAGCGCTAACTAGTTGTTTAACTTGCTGTAAATCAGCAGAAGTAATAGCACCAATTGACTCAGCGGCTTGACGGTTTTTATCGCTAAAACGTTGGCCACTAAGGTTTTGATCTAATAAATGATCAGCAAAACCATTAATTAAATCTTTTTGCGACGGGGCTCTAAAACCAACTGAATAATTTAGACTGTTTTCAACACTCGTGCCTTCGTGTGGGCAATTTGGTGGAATATATAAGATATCACCTGGCTCAGTAATGACATCTATACAGTCGGTAAAGGGCGTGACTTGTAATAAACGTGGGTGAGGGCAGTGTTGTTGTAAGCTGGCATCAGGCATACCGACACGCCAGTGCCGCTTACCTTGACCTTGTATAATAAACACATCGTATTGATCTAAATGCGGGCCAACACCACCACCAGGTGTGGAAAAGCTAACCATCAAATCATCTATGCGCCAGTTAGGAATAAAACGAAAAGGATTTAATAATTCTGCGGCTTCTGCATGCCAGTGATCGACGGCTTGGACTAATAAAGTCCAATTTTTTTCGCCAAAACTATCAAACTCAGTAAAGGGCCCCGAATGTAGTTGCCAGTCATCATTTAAGTTACTGACTATACGTGAATCAATCTCATCTTCTAGTGCTAAACCAGCGACTTCGTCAGCTGTTAATGGGTCAACAAATTGTTTAAAGCCCGCTTTAATCAGTACCGGCTTTTGTTGCCAGTAATGTTGTAAAAAATCACTAACGCTAAGTTCGCCCCAATTCAGTGTGTACATAGTTATTCCTGACATATGCTTTGAAAAAAGTTCTGATAAAAAAGGCGCTAATAGATTAGCGCCTAGTATAAATACTTAAGTGTAAACCGCTAAATCAAATTACAAAGTGTCGGTAATACTAACGGCGGCACCAATGTAATTGGCCGGTGTTAACTGTTTTAGCTGCTGCTTAACGTCGTCTGGTAGCGCTAAGCTATCAATAAAGGTATGTAAGTCAGCTGCGGTAATTCGTTTGCCACGCGTTAATTCTTTTAACTTTTCATACGGCTTTTCAATCGCATATTTGCGCATCACCGTTTGTACTGGTTCGGCTAATAACTCCCAGTTCTTATCAAGCTCAGCTAATAAGTTTTCAGCATTAACTTCAAGTTTACTAATGCCTTTTAACGTTGCTTGATAAGCAATAATAGTATAACCAAAACCCATACCTAAATTACGCAACACGGTAGAGTCAGTTAAATCACGCTGCCAGCGTGATACCGGTAACTTAGCCGATAAATGATTAAATAACGCGTTTGCGATACCTAAGTTACCTTCTGAATTTTCAAAATCGATAGGGTTAACTTTATGCGGCATGGTAGACGAACCAATTTCGCCAGCGATAGTGCGCTGTTTAAAGTGGCCTAGCGCGATGTAACCCCAAATATCACGATCAAAGTCGAGTAAAATGGTATTAAAACGGGCTACCGCATCAAATAATTCTGCAATGTAGTCATGTGGTTCAATCTGGGTAGTGAACGGGTTCCAGCTTAAGCCTAAGCCGGTGACAAACTGTTCAGATAATTGATGCCAATCTAACTCAGGGTAAGCTGATATGTGGGCATTATAGTTACCCACGGCACCATTTAGTTTGCCCAATACCTCAACTGCGGCAATTTGGTCACGTTGACGTTTTAAACGCATATAAACGTTGGCCATTTCTTTACCCATCGTAGTAGGTGAAGCAGGCTGGCCATGGGTGCGCGCCATCATAGGAATGGTTTTATGTTCGTTAGCTAAGTTTTTTATCGCGTCGAGTAAGGCATCGCATTGCGGTAATAATACTTTGCTTCTGGCATCATTTAACATTAAACCGTGCGATAAGTTATTAATGTCTTCAGAAGTACAGGCAAAGTGAATAAACTCGCTAATAGCCGCTAACTCGGCATTGTTAGCCACTTTTTCTTTTAATAAATATTCAACCGCTTTAACATCATGGTTTGTGGTCGCTTCAATATCCTTTACCCGTTGGGCGTCTTCTAGGCTGAAGTTGGCAACTATGCTATCTAACACTTCATTTGCGCTTGCTGATAAATTTGGTACTTCAGTAATACCCTTGGTAGTGGCTAAAAACTGTAACCACCGTACCTCGACGGTAACCCGGTACTTTATTAAACCAAATTCGCTAAAATACTGGCGTAAATCAGCTGTTTTGCTGCCATAACGCCCATCTACAGGGGAAATGGCGGTAAGTGCGTTCAGTTGCATGTCGGCTCCTATAAGCTCGAAGGGGACAGCTGTGCTAAAGCCTGTTTGGCTTCTGCCACCAGCTTGCGGCGTTTAAAGATAAAATGTAAGCGACTGCCACCGGCTTGACGCCATAATACAGCAGCCCGGATAGCGGCTAATAACAAAGCACGAACTTTATGTTGTACATTGTTTTGCTTTAGTATTTCAGGCTGGCCATATATTTGGATCCGACTGCCCATACTACTAATACAGTTGCTATAAATATCAGCAAGGTTAGCAATGACATTGTCATCGGTAACGGTAAAATGTTGTAACTGACGTTCTAAATGTTGCAGCTTATTCGCTAACTGGTCCATTTGCTTTGGGTTTTTGTGCAGTTTTCGCTCAAGCGCAAATACACCCACAAGGTAGCGGGTGAGTTCTACGTCTTTTTCGGGCTTATCACCTAATTGGTCGACAATTAACTGCAGGCCCATTTTTAAGTTGGCTAATTCACCGCCATAAACATCCAGTGGGCTTGCCGCGTCTAATTTAGCGACACTGCCAAGGCAGACAGCAAGTTCTTGTTGCATACTGCTAGTGCTGCGAGCGCTGTGCTGTACTAGCTTTACAGCTTGGCATAAGCCAGCTAGGGCGATAATTTGATTACTTAGTGATTTGTCCATTAGTGTACTGCTACATCAATAATGCCGCCACCAAGGCAGACGTCATTCAGATAAAACACCGCAGATTGACCAGGTGTCACGGCTTTTTGCGGCGTATCGAAAGTTACCATAACATCACCATTCTCTTGCGGGATTAGGGTGCAACCAATATCTTGTTGTCTATATCGGGTTTTAACGCTGCATTTTAGCTCAGCACTGGGGCCTTTACGATCTGTCCAATGTAATTGCTTGGCAATTAAACCGGTTGATAATAACCGTGGGTGATCGTGGCCTTGAGCTACAATAAGTTGGTTATTGACTAAATCTTTATCAACCACGTACCAAGGCTCTTCGCTTGCATCACGCAAACCGCCAATACGTAAACCTTTACGCTGGCCAAGGGTGTGATACATCAGACCGTCGTGCTGACCAATTACCGCACCATCAACACTGACGATATCGCCCGGTTGTGCTGGTAAATACTGTTGTAAAAAGTCTTTGAATTTACGCTCACCAATAAAACAAATACCGGTGCTATCTTTTTTATCGTGTGTGATTAAACCTTGTTCTTCGGCAATAGCGCGAACTTCTGGCTTCTCTAATTCACCAATAGGGAATAAGGTTTGACTGACATGTTGTTCATTAAGCGTATATAAAAAATAGCTTTGATCTTTATTATTATCTAAACCGCGTAATAGCTGCCAATGGCCATCGATAAAGCGTCGACGGACATAGTGCCCGGTAGCGATATAATCGGCCTGTAAGGCTTCAGCGGCAAATTCTAAAAAGGCTTTAAATTTAATTTCTTTATTGCACATGATGTCGGGATTAGGCGTACGACCGGCTTTATATTCAGCCAGGAAATACTCAAACACATTATCCCAATACTCAGCAGCAAAGTTAACTTTATGCAGGACTATACCTAGCTTGTCACAGACATTTTGGGCATCTGCCATATCTTCTGCTGCAGCACAATACTCATCATTATCATCTTCTTCCCAGTTTTTCATAAACAGGCCTTCGACTTGATAGCCTTGCTGGATAAGTAAATAAGCTGATACTGACGAATCAACCCCGCCGGACATGCCGACAATGACTTTTTTACTGCTGTTTTCTGCCATTACACCGTACTTTATACTAGTTAAAATCTCGGCGCGCATTATAGCACTCTTTTTACTGGCAAAGCATGTTATCTCGTTGGCTGGATCAGATTTAAGGGTAGACGTACGCCTTGTTGAAAGAGTTGTATGGCATCTAGCACCAGTTGGCTACGTACCGCCATACCAGAGTCAATAAGTTGTTGCTGACTATACCAATGTAAAGCCAAAATATCCGGATCGTGCGAACGATAGTGCTCAGGTAACTGGCTGGGCTCAAAAATAAAGTTAACCCGAACATAACGATGATCATTGGCTGCATGGAGCTGAGAGATGCCTAGCCAATGAGTTGGCGCTAGATTTAAACCGGTTTCTTCTAACAACTCACGACAGATTGCGCTGATTAAATCTTCATTTTCTTCAACATGACCAGCGGGTTGGTTTAACACGCGTAGCTGGCTTTGTTTATCAATTTCTTCGACAAATAAAAACTTATTATTGTAATGCACCACAGCGGCTACAGTGAGATGTAACTGACTTCTACTCATATTGGGTAATCTTATAGTTAACTAAAATCGCGGTTCTTTAATCTAACCGATCGCGCTATAACAATGGCGACTTAGCATATATGACCAGTAAGCCTTAGCCTATAGTCGCCTATTTTATTAAATGTCATGCTGCTATACTACGGCCGCTTTGCAACAAATGCGTTTAAAACATCAACATCGCACACTTATTAGTACTCAGTGCTGATAACGCTGCAGATGATCGCGAACACATTACAGGAATAAACATGTCAAACAAAATTGCAAAAATTATTTACACTGAAACAGACGAAGCGCCAGCCCTGGCGACTTACTCTTTTTTACCAATAGTTCAGGCTTTTGCCGCAGCAGCTAGCATTGAAGTTGAAACACGTGATATTTCGCTATCAGGGCGTATTATTGCCGTTTTCCCTGACTTTTTACAACCAGAGCAGCAAATAGCCGATGCGTTAGCTGAACTGGGTGAGATGGCAAAACAGCCTGAAGCCAACATTATTAAATTACCAAATATTAGTGCTTCTACACCGCAGTTAAATGCCGCAATTAAAGAATTACAGCAAAAAGGCTATGCGTTACCTAATTATCCTGTTGAGCCTAAGACTGATCAAGAACGCGATATTAAAGCTCGTTACGATAAAATTAAAGGCAGTGCAGTAAATCCTGTATTGCGTGAAGGTAACTCAGATCGTCGTGCTCCAGCGTCTGTTAAGCAATATGCACGTAAAAACCCACATAGCATGGGGGCGTGGTCTGCAGAGTCTAAGTCACATGTTGCCCATATGTCTGAAGGTGACTTTTATAGTAGTGAGCAGTCAACTACGTTAGAACAAAATGATACTTTAAAAATTCAGCTGGTTGCTAAAGACGGTAGCGTTACGGTATTAAAACCCGAGTTAAAAGTATTAGCCGGTGAAATAATTGATGCTGCTACCATGAGTAAAGCCGCGTTATGTGCGTTTTATCAAGCGCAAATCACTGAAGCTAAGCAGCAAGACGTATTATTATCGTTGCACTTAAAAGCCACCATGATGAAAGTATCTGACCCCATTATGTTTGGTCATGCCGTTATTACTTTCTTTAAATCTGCTTTTGATAAACATGCGGCATTATTTGCCGAGTTAGGCGTTGACGTTAAAAACGGTGCCGGTGATATATATAGTAAAATCACTAGTTTGCCACAAGCTAAGCAAGACGAAATTATCGCTGATTTAAATGCTTGTTATGCTAAGCAACCTGAATTAGCGATGGTGAATTCAGATAAAGGTATTACTAATCTACATGTACCAAGCGATGTGATTATTGATGCTTCTATGCCAGCCATGATCCGTAGCTCAGGTAAAATGTGGGATACCGCAGGCAACCTAAAAGATACTAAAGCTATGATCCCAGATCGCTGCTATGCCGGTGTGTATCAAGAAACGATTAGCTTCTGTAAAAAGCATGGTGCATTTGATCCTAAAACCATGGGCTCAGTGCCAAACGTAGGTTTAATGGCGCAAAAAGCAGAAGAATATGGCTCGCACGATAAAACGTTCGAGATTGCTACTGCCGGTGTTGTACAAGTATTAAATAGCCAAGGCGAAACTGTATTTGAACACGCTGTTGAACAAGGTGACATTTGGCGTATGTGCCAAGCCAAAGATGCACCCATCCGTGATTGGGTTAAATTAGCGGTTAATCGTGCTCGTTTAAGCAATACCCCAGCCGTATTCTGGTTAGACGAAAACCGTGCTCATGACCGTCAATTAATGACAAAAGTGCATAGCTATTTAAAAGAGCACGATACTAACGGCTTAGACATACAAATTATGTCGCCAGTTGAAGCAACGCGTTTCTCTTTAGCTCGGATCAAAGAGGGTCTAGATACTATTTCAGTAACGGGTAACGTATTACGTGACTACTTAACAGATTTATTCCCAATTTTAGAATTAGGCACTAGTGCTAAAATGCTGTCAGTGGTTCCGTTGATGAACGGTGGCGGTTTATTTGAAACTGGCGCGGGTGGTTCAGCACCTAAACATGTTGAGCAATTCTTAAAAGAAAACTACTTACGTTGGGATTCACTAGGTGAGTTTTTAGCCTTAGCCGCATCGTTAGAGCATTTAAGCCAAGTAACCGACAACAGCAAAGCAAAAATTTTAGCCGACGCTTTAGATCAAGCGACAGCGAAGTTTTTAGACAATGATAAATCACCACGTCGTAAACTAGGTGAGTTAGATAACCGTGGTAGTCACTATTATTTAGCGATGTATTGGGCTGAAGCGTTGGCCAATCAAACGGCTGACACTGAATTGCAAAGTCGTTTTGCTAAATTAGCACAAACACTTAATCAGCAAGAAGCGACCATTATTGCTGAATTAAATGGTGCCCAAGGTAAGGCGGTCGATATTAATGGTTATTATCGTCCTGATAGCGATTTAGTATCAACCGCTATGCGTCCAAGCCAAACCTTAAATGCATCGTTAGCGTCGTTATAATTTACGACAGCATTAACGACAGCATTAGTGGCATCTGATAAATAAAAAGCAGGCTTAAAGCCTGCTTTTTTATTATATCCTTGACCCTAATTTTTTGTACCTTAGGCGGCTTGTTTATTCTACCAAGTCTTCAGGAAGCTTGATATTTACCGCATGTAGCCCTTTTGGCCCATCTGATAAATCAAACTGAACATCTTGGCCCGCTTTTAGAGTACGGTAGCCATCCATACTTATGGTGGAGTAATGGGCGAAGATATCTTCATCGCGACCATCTTCTCGAATAAACCCAAATCCTTTGGCGTTATTGAACCATTTTACTTTACCGGTAGCCATACAACTTACTTCCTTCTCTAAGTTAGCTAAATTCTGTATTCTAGTTTAAATGGTGGGGGGAAATGCGTCACCTCCATCAACTACTGTAGATAATTTGAGCAAACAGTCAAGTTGTTTGCAAAAATAAACTTAAAATTTACTAGATATTAACCTTAACCCTTTGATGGATGACGCAGCTATGGCTATAGTTTATGAACAGTAATAAAGAAAAGTTTATGAATAGTAATAAAGAAACAGAAGATCAAGATATTGGATTAGAGCAATTAACACGGCAGCGTGTTGAACCGCCGCCAATGTATCGGGTGGTGTTGCATAATGATGATTACACCCCCATGGACTTTGTTATTGATGTATTAAGTCGATTTTTTAATTTACAGTATGAGCAAGCCACTGAAATTATGTTAAAAGTACATTATGAAGGGAAAGGCATTTGTGGCACTTTTACTGCAGAAATAGCCGAGACCAAAGTTCAGCAAGTGATGCAGTATGCAAAAGAGCATCAGCATCCATTACTGAGTACGATGGAGCGTGCATAAGTGCACTCTTAGCATGGTCAATTATTGTTACTCAGGTAGTTTAGGAGTTGTTTATGTTGAATAAAGATCTTGAGTTAACGCTGAATCTAGCCTTTAGATTTGCTCGTGAGCGTCGGCACGAATATATGACAGTAGAGCACCTATTGTTAGCGCTGTTAGATAACCCTGCAGCAGGTGAAGCGCTGCGCTCTTGTGCTGTAAATATTGATAAGTTACGGGCAGAGCTAGCTAGTTTTATTGATTCAACTACACCGGTATTACCCGAAGGTGAGTTAGAGCGTGACACGCAACCAACATTAGGTTTTCAGCGAGTATTACAACGGGCTGTCTTTCATGTTCAGTCATCGGGTAAGGTTGAAGTAACTGGTGCCAATGTTTTAGTCGCTATTTTTAGTGAGCAAGAGTCGCAAGCGGTATATCTACTGAAAAAAGTTGATATTAGTCGCTTGGATGTTGTTAATTATATTTCGCATGGTGTGACTAAAACTGAAAAGTTAGAGCAGCATGATGAGCATGGTCAAGATGACGTGACTGAAGTGGTAAGCGATGACAGTAAATATTTAGAGAACTTCACCACAAATTTAAATGTTTTAGCTCAAAATGGTGAAATTGATCCGTTAATTGGCCGCGATAAAGAAGTAGAGCGTGCAGTACAAGTGCTGTGTCGGCGTAAAAAGAATAACCCGCTGTTAGTGGGTGAAGCTGGCGTAGGTAAAACGGCTATTGCCGAAGGCTTAGCTTATCGAATTGTAAAAAATGAGGTGCCAGAAGTTATTGCTAATGCAACTATCTACTCGTTAGATATGGGCGCATTGTTAGCTGGCACAAAATATCGTGGTGATTTTGAAAAGCGCTTAAAAGCGTTACTAAAAGAGTTACAACGGGAAAAAGATGCCATTTTATTTATAGATGAAATACATACTATCATTGGTGCTGGCGCTGCGTCAGGTGGTGTTATGGACGCATCCAATTTAATTAAACCCTTGTTATCAAGTGGCAAATTACGCTGTATGGGCTCAACTACATATCAAGAATATAAATCGGTGTTTGAAAAAGATACCGCTTTAGTCCGTCGTTTCCAAAAAATTGATGTGCTAGAGCCCAGTGTTGAAGATACCACCAAGATATTATTAGGTTTAAAAGAACGTTACGAGCAACATCATAATGTGCGCTATACCCAAAAAGCCATCCGTGCAGCGGCTGAACTGTCTGCTAAGTATATTAATGACAGGCATTTACCAGACAAAGCGATTGATGTTATTGATGAAGCGGGGGCCAGCCAGCGCTTATTACCCGAAAATAAGCGGCGCAAGGTAATTAATGTCGCTGAAATAGAGCATGTCATTGCAAAAATGGCGCGAATTCCTGAAAAGTCGGTATCAGCATCGGATACTGATGTGTTAGCCAACCTCGATCGTAATTTAAAACTAGTGGTCTTTGGTCAAGATAAGCCAATAGAGGTATTAACCTCAGCCATTCGTTTATCGCGGTCTGGATTAGGCAATGAAGAAAAGCCGATTGGTAACTTTTTATTTGCGGGCCCAACTGGTGTCGGTAAAACAGAAGTCACCAAGCAACTTGCTAAAGTGTTAGGAGTAGAATTACTGCGTTTTGATATGTCGGAATATATGGAACGCCATTCTATTAGCCGCTTAATAGGTGCGCCGCCAGGTTATGTTGGTTTTGATCAAGGTGGCTTATTAACGGATGCAGTATCCAAGCACCCCTATTCTGTCGTATTACTGGATGAAATAGAAAAGGCGCATAGTGATATTTACAATATTTTGTTGCAGGTAATGGACCACGGTACCTTAACCGATAATAACGGTCGTAAAATTGACTTTAGAAACGTGGTGTTAGTTATGACTACTAACGCAGGCGTACAAGAGACTGTACGTAAGTCTATCGGCTTTAAACAGCAAGACCATAGTCATGATGCACTTAATGAAATTAACCGCACCTTTAGCCCTGAGTTTCGAAATCGCTTAGACGGTATTATTTGGTTTCAACACTTATCTGAAAATATTATTTTACAGATTGTGGATAAATTTATTTGTGACCTACAGGTGCAACTGGATAAAAAGCAAGTGGCGCTTGAAATTGATGCTAATGCAAGACAGTGGTTAGCAGATAAAGGCTACGATAAAACAATGGGCGCTAGACCGATGGCACGAGCAGTGCAAGAGCATTTGAAAAAGCCATTGGCTAATGAATTGTTGTTTGGGCAGTTAGTGCATGGCGGGGATGTAAAAGTGGCGTTAGTTAATGACGAATTACACTTTGAATATCAAGTTGCTAATGAACCGGCGTTAACCGATTAAGCTGGAGTAGAAATTTACAATTAGCCAAAACTAAAAACCCGGTTTAAGCCGGGTTTATTATATTTTGCCATGTAGATAAAACAGCACTTAACATCAATTAACGTTGGCGGAAAACAATTCGGCCTTTGCTTAAATCGTATGGTGTTAGCTCTACAGTCACTTTATCGCCTGTTAAAATGCGGATATAGTTTTTACGCATTTTACCAGAAATATGTGCGGTAACGACATGGCCGTTTTCCAGTTCAACTTTGAACATGGTATTTGGCAAGGTATCCAAAATGGTACCTTGCATTTCAATAACGTCTTCTTTCGCCATTCAGCGCATTTGCCTCTTTAAATTTGGATGAACCATAAAAAAATCTGCGCAGATTGTGCCGAAATCGACGGCAGAAGTAAAGTAAGAAGCGCTTTTTTAGCCAAATGAGTGCCAATGTCCCTGAATAAAGCGCTGTTGAGGCTTAAAATTAGCTTTGTAAGCCATTTTTTCGCAATTATCGATACTGTAACCAAGGTAAAGCCATGACTTGTCTAATTGCTGGGTTATTTGGGCTAAATTAAGTATGGCTAATTTGCCAGGAGAAAACGGGCTAACCGTTGGACAATAAAAGGTATAAACCGCTGATAGCCCATCAGGCAACACATCAACCACAGTAACACTGACTAATTGGTCATTAAGGTACTGTTCTAAAAAGTGTACCGCAAGCCAGCTACATTCCAGCATACTATTTAAGTCTGTCTCTGATGCAGGATACATGCTGCTATCACGGTGCTTAAACGCGATGTAAGCTTGATACAAGCCAAAGTAGGGCTGCGATGGCGTATCGACAAGTTGGAAACGCCACGCGGCATTGAGGGCTTTTTTGGCTAACCTGCGTTGGCTTGTACTAAGTGTTAATAAACGAGGATTTAAACGCACCGATTGGCAAGCATCACAGGCTGAACAATGTGGCCGATAAACTTGCTGATGGCTACGACGAAAGTTAGCATCAATCAGTTGCTGATAAAGCTCGGGGCTAAGCGGCGTTGCTGGTAACACAAAAGCCAGTCGTTGCTGCTGCGCAATGTAACTGCAGGGATTGTCATAGGTTAAACCTAACGTGATGCTTTGCATTGTGTTGCCTATGTTGCCTATGTTGCCTAAGTTGCTTATGGAGTTTCTGTAGCCAGAGTAATCATTCTGGGTTGCCAACAAGCTGGGTCAATTTTATTATCCCGCTGTTGCTGTAATAACGTCAAATAATCACTACGAGCAATTGTGCTTGCCCCCATTTGGCTTAAAAATGGATTAGGAATTTGACAGTCTATCCAGCCAGATGCGTGTTGTTGTAAATATTGCTGTAAGGCGATTAAGGCAAACTTAGCCATATTAGGCGCTAAGTTGAACATGGATTCGCCACAAAACAAACTGCCAGTGACGATGCCATATAAACCACCAACAAGCTGATTGTTATGCCAAACCTCAAGGCTATGGGCATGACCAAGCTGATGTAAATGACAGTAGGCATGCTGAATATCAGATAAGATCCAAGTTTCAGCCTGAGTTGGCCTTGGCGCAGCACAATGCCGAATAACCTGCTCAAAGCATTTGTTGATACTAAATTGTAACGGTTGTTTTTGCAGTTGCTTTCTAAGGCTTCGATTTAAGCTTAACGTATGGGGTGCAAAAATTGCACGCTGTGACGGGCTCCACCATAGAATAGGATCGCCCTGACTAAACCAAGGAAATATTGCTTGACGATAAGCATGAATTAACCGTTTTGCGGATAAATCGCCGCCCATTGCCAGCAAGCCATCAGGCGAGTTAAGCGCCTGTTCGACTGGCGGAAACAGCACGTCTGCTACCGCCAGTTGGGGTAAGTAAATTGGCAATGTTAATACTTACTTAATTAGCGCATCCAAGTAACGCTCGGCATCTAATGCGGCCATACAACCGGTGCCGGCAGAGGTGATTGCTTGGCGATAAATATGATCCGACACATCACCTGCGGCAAAAACTCCCGGTAAACTAGTTTGAGTTGCATTGCCATCTGAACCACTGTGAACTTTTATATAGCCACCATTCATGTCTAACTGGCCGGCAAAAATATCAGTATTAGGTTTATGACCAATTGCTATAAACACACCTTGCAGGGCTAATTCTTGATCCGACTCGCCTAGAGTTGATTTAAGCCGAACACCTGTTACACCACTATCATCACCCAATACTTCATCTAATTGACGGTGAGTGTGTAAAATAATATTGCCGTTTTTAACTTTCTCCATCAAACGGTCAACCAGAATTTTTTCTGCTTTAAAACTGTCACGACGATGAACCAGATGCACTTCTGCGGCTATGTTAGATAAATATAGCGCTTCTTCAACGGCAGTATTACCGCCACCAACAACAGCTACTTTTTGATTGCGATAGAAAAAACCATCACAAGTTGCACAAGCCGAGACACCACGGCCACTGTATAACTCTTCCGACGGTAAACCTAAATACTTGGCAGATGCACCGGTACAAATTATTAATGCATCACAGCTGTATACACTGTTATCGCCAGTAAGAATAAAAGGCCGCTGGTTAAGATCAACAGTATGTATATGATCAAATACGACTTCAGTATCAAAGGCTTCAGCATGCTTTAACATTCTGTCCATTAACGCTGGGCCGGTTAAACCATGTGCATCACCCGGCCAATTTTCTACGTCTGTAGTGGTGGTAAGTTGACCACCTTGCTGCATGCCAGTGATGAGTACAGGTTTAAGATTAGCCCGTGCTGCATACACGGCTGCGGTATAACCTGCTGGCCCAGAACCTAAAATAAGTAGCCGATTGTGTTTAATATCTGACATTGATTGCTCCAAAAACTGCTTTAAAATCATTAATGGTGCTGATTCTAAAAGAATGCAACCCAGAGTGAAAGTGCTAGACCTGATTTAGTCACAGCTGGGCTGTAAAACTAAATAGCATATGCTATTGTTTAACAAAATGTTATCTGCTGTACCGTTAGTATTATCATTGGTTTAATTGTTAACTTATACCCCCGAGGTTTACTTGCAGCGCAAAAACATTGCCTATTATTTCATCTTGCATTTGCTCTGCGTTGTAGTGTGGTCTTTTTCGTCGACTAACGTTCAAGCAGAAATCTTTAAACGCTTTGGTATTGATGATGGCTTACCCAACGCCACCATTTACAGTGTGGCTCAAGATCAACGCGGCTTTTTATGGCTAGGCTCTACTAACTCTGGTTTATTAAGATTTGATGGTTACCGTTTCCATGAATTTCCCGTACTCAGTGAAGCAGAACTCAGTACCAAACAAACACCGGATGTGGGCGTTATTATAATTGATACAGCCAATAACCTATGGGCTGGCACTTGGGGCTTTGGTTTATCAAAAATAGATAGTGAAACCGGTCAGCTACAACGCTTTACTACTAAAAATGGCTTAGCGGGCGATAAAGTACAAGTGCTGTTTCAAAGTGCTGATAAGGCAGTATGGGTTGGGACGACGGAAGGCTTAAGTCGAATCAGCCCTGACGGCAGTATATATACTATAAATACAGTTAGTGTAAGCAGTATTAAAGACTCAGCAAGTTCAGTAGAAGCTAGCTCTGAAGCAGAAGTTAACAATATCAGCCGGATTGCTCTTGCGCACCCTCGAGTGTGGAGTCTAAGCCAAACGGCAGACGGTACCCTATGGATTGGTACTTCGGCAGGTTTACAAGCGTGGCGGTCAAGCACTGGATTAACCGAAGTTTATGAATTAGTGGCCGGAGCTGATACTTTCAGCCGTAACAATGAAATAAGAGCTTTACTCGCAATTGATAACACTATTTGGATAGGTAGCCGAAATGGTTTATTTATTTATGAAAATAATAGTTTTATACCGGTTCAACTTAAGCATGATACCAGCCCAGAACCGATAATTAATGTGTTGAAAAAATCGGGTAATAACCAAATTTTGTTAGGAAGCTACGATGGTTTTTATCGGGTAGATAGCGAAAATAGACACTATATTAGTAGTAGCGGAGTTACTGCTTTAGATAATGTTAATATTCGTAGCATTATTGAAGATAACTCTGGTGTACTGTGGTTAGGCACCCGAGAAAGTGGTTTGTATCGTAGTAATAATGCCAGTGCGGCTTTTCAAACCCTTGCCGATATTTTACCCAATTTAGCTTTAGCTCAGAAACCATTCACCGTGACTAGTGTGCTAAAAACCAAAGATGCTATTTGGTTAGGCGGAACTGAGAGTGTGTATTTAATTGAGCCAACTAGCCAAAGTTTTCAAGAGTTTAAATTGGGTAGCCGTATTAATGCATTTGCTCAAGATGCAGATAATAGCGTTTTTATCGCGACTGATAATGGCTTGTATCAATATAAACATCAAATATTACATACCATCGATGCTCCCTTTAAAATCGCAAATGCCGCCAATCGAAATGTTAGAGATATCGTGATTGATGAGCAGGGGACTTTTTATTTAGGTTTATGGGGGCAAGGTGTTATTGAATGGCAACCAGAGGCGAATACCGTCCGCCAATGGCTAACTAATTTGCGTCAGCAAGATATGGGTAACACGGTACAAAACCTTCTGGTTACTGCTGATCAACAATTATGGGTGGCTACCCGTTATAGTGGTTTATTTCAAATTGATCTTAATAGCGGCGTAATTCAGCAACACAGTACCGAGCCGCAACAAAGTACCGAGCAACAACACAGCATTAAGCTGCCGCATAATGAAGTACATTGTATTAAAGAGTACCAGCAGACGTTAGCAATTTGTACTAAACAAGGCATAGTGCTTTACGATAGGAAACTGCATAAGCAAACCTTATATAATGAAAAAGAGGGGTTAATTGACGCCAATATTTTAGGCCTATTACAGCAAGAAAATCAAACAATATGGGCCTTGTCAGCTAGCGGGTTAAGTTTTCGTGATGCGCAGACAAACAGCTTTATTCATTATAATCGTAATGACGGCATGTTAGGTACTGAGCTAAATAGTAATGCCGTTGCTGCTGATGATAACTTACTTTATATAGGCAGTATTAACGGTCTAATTATAGTTAATCCAGCTTTATTACAAAGTAATCGTCGCGCACCCAAACCAGTATTAGCGGCCTTAACTATCGACCATGAAAATTTACAAGTGATGCCATTTCAACAAGACTGGCCGGTTATCGAACTCACTCAACAACAACACACCATTAATTTTGAATTTAGTGCGCTAGATTTTCATGATCCAGCGCGAAATCAATTTCATTATAAGTTGCAAGGGGTTGACCAAGACTGGGTGGTTGCTGATAAACGAAATAGTGCTTTTTATGCTAATTTACCGCCAGGTGAATATGCATTATGGTTAACAGCCTCTAATAATCATGGTGTGTTCAGTGCACCAGAAGTTAGCGCTCGATTAAAAGTTTTACCCCATTGGTGGCAGCAATCTTGGGTTATTTATTTAGCAATATTATTATCGATACTAGTCTTAGGTTTAATCCATCGATACAGGCTACGGCATATTCGACACATTAACCGATTACTGCAAGTAGCTGTCGATACTAAAGCTAAAGCCCAATTAGTGTTAGAAACGCGTGTAGCAGAGCGCACCCATGCTTTAGAAGAAAGCTCCATGACCTTGTCTTTACGCAGTAAACAGTTAGAAAAAAGTTTAGCGGCTTTAGCAACAAAAAACGAAGAACTAAAACGTTTAGATAAACTAAAAGATGAGTTTGTCGCGACGGTGAGCCATGAATTGCGCACCCCATTAACGGCAATACGAGGGGCGGTAGGGTTGTTAGCCCAAAATGTGATTAAAGCCGATTCGCCAGCGTATAAAAATATGCTAACGACTGCACAGCTTAATAGTGAGCGTTTAGCGCAACTGATTAATGATTTATTAGATTTACAAAAATTTGCTGCAGGTACCTTTACTTTAAGTCGCAATATATTTGATTTAGCTCAACTTGCTCAACAAGCTGTGCATGCCATGCAACCTTATGCAGATCGTTACTCGGTTCAGTTGTACTTAAATGATGACAATGATGCAAAATTATTGGTCAATGCGGATAGTTTGCGTATTCGTCAAGTTATGGATAATTTGATTTCGAATGCAATTAAGTTTTCACCCGAGCAAGGTTTAGTTACGGTGCAACTTTTTGTCGAGCAATCTTACGTAAAGTTACAAGTTGAAGATCAAGGCAGTGGCATCCCCGAAGCATTTAGAGCGCATATATTTCAAAACTTCTCTCAAGCTGATGGTTCTGAT
This sequence comes from Rheinheimera salexigens, assembly GCF_001752395.1. Classification (NCBI taxonomy): domain Bacteria; kingdom Pseudomonadati; phylum Pseudomonadota; class Gammaproteobacteria; order Chromatiales; family Chromatiaceae; genus Rheinheimera; species Rheinheimera salexigens. The sequence goes on from NZ_MKEK01000001.1 coordinate 1,695,300, forward strand.
AGTCGCGCTAAAGAAGGCACAGGGCTTGGCTTAGCAATATGTAAAAAAATCATCATTAATCATCAAGGACAAATTGGTTTTAACTCAGAAGTAGGCCGCGGTAGCCAATTTTGGTTTAAGCTAGCCTTGATATCAGAGTGAAACTTCTAATTGTTATTGCTATTTCTACAACGAAATCTTGACCAGATAGTGGTCAATTTAAGCCAAATTTGTACCTAAGAGTATTGTTAATTATCTAGATTAGGAAATGTCATTTATTTGTAATGAATTTATAAGGTTTTTGTGCTTTATTTTTGGTCTATATGTCGGATAGTTTTAATTAACGCAGGATGCATAATTAACACAAGGATCGGACAAACTTATTAAGGCTATTATAATGAAAACATCAACTACCTTAATCGCTGCAGCTACCAGTTTATGTGCGATGAGTTTAACCGCAACGGCTGTTGCAGATAGTTTATATCAATCTAATCTACAACCTAACCCAGTTATAAGCCCCGCTTTTAATTTAATCGAAATTGATACCCAGCAACGCTACATTGTTAAGTTTAAATCAGCAGCACAGACAATGTTCAATAACAATGAGCAAGATGCGAATGTCGTATCTGCAGCGGTTTTTAACCAACGCGCACAGCAAGTATTAGCCCAACATAGTATAAAAGCATTAAAACAATTACCTATGGTTCAGGCGAGTGTGGTTGAGCTAACGCCGCAGCAGCATAAGCTGTTGTTAGCGGATAGCAATGTGGAATACATCGAGCTGGATCACAAGCGCTATTTAATGGCGCTGCCAGCACCTATGGCCCAAAGTACTCCTTACGGTATTACCATGGTTCAAGCTAACCTCGTTAGTGATAGCAGTGCGGGTAATACCCCAGTTTGTATCATTGATACTGGTTATCAGTCTAATCATGAGGACTTACAAAGCTCTGGTGTTACGGGTTACGCTTTCTCTGGTCACGGTAATTGGTATTCAGACGGTAACGGCCACGGCACTCATGTTGCGGGCACTATGCTGGCGTTAAATAATAATACCGGGGTTGTTGGTGTTATTGGTTCTGGTCAAGCCGATGTGCATATTGTGAAAATTTTTAATGATGCCGGTAATTGGAGTTATGCATCTGACTTAGTGGCAGGTATTCAGTCTTGCAAAGATGCTGGCGCTAAAGTGGTTAATATGAGCTTAGGTGGCGGTTCATCTAACCAAACCGAAAAAACGGCGATGAATAACTTTTATAATAGCGGCATGCTATTAGTTGCTGCTGCAGGTAATTCAGGAAATACTTCTTTTTCTTACCCAGCTTCGTATGATGCTGTGGTATCAGTCGCAGCGGTAGACTCAAGTGCTAATCTAGCCAGCTTTTCGCAGCGTAATTCGCAAGTAGAAATTGCCGGCCCCGGCGTCAGTGTTAATTCAACATGGAATAATGGTGGTTACAATAGTATCAGTGGTACCTCAATGGCTTCGCCTCATGTAGCAGCGGTAGCAGCATTAGTTTGGAGCAATCATACACAATGTAGTGCTGCACAAATAAGGAATGCATTAAATAGTACCGCACAAGATCGTGGTGCAAGTGGTAGAGATAGCTCTTATGGTTGGGGTATTGTTAAAGCAAAAGCAGCCCATGATTATATAACTAATAATGGTTGTGATGGCGATGGTGGCGGGACAACACCACCACCAAGTAATGGCGCTACTTTCCCTAACTTATCGGCAGGTACGGGGCAGTGGTTGCGTGGCAATTACGCTATTCCTTCAGGTGTATCCTCTATCACCTTTAAAATAACAGGCGGTAGCGGTGATGCCGATTTATATGTTCGTTATGGTTCGGCGCCAACGACTAATGCCTACACGTGTCGGCCATATAAATATGGAAATGAGGAAGTTTGTACTATTGCTAACCCTCAGGCAGGAACTTGGCACGTTGGCATTCGCGCTTACCAAAGCTTTAGCGGCTTAACCTATAGTTATCAGTACTAATAGTTGTAAAAGTAGTAAATAGAGTATGTAGAGTATGTAGAGTAAGCCATTAGGAATAAACAGGCTGAAAACTCAGCCTGTTTATTTTTATAAAACATAGCAATAAATGGCTGCAAAATGAAAAATGCTGCCAGCTAATACAAATAAATGCCAAATAACATGATGCATATACATAGATTTGGCTGCATAAAATATTACCCCAAACGAATAGCTTAAACCGCCGGCTAACAACAACCACAAGCCAGGTACAGCGACATTATCTAACATAGGTTTTATGGCGAAAATAACCAGCCAGCCCATGCCTAAATACAAGGCTAAAGATAATTTTTTAAATTTTAACCCTGAACCTAGCTCGATAATAACGCCCAAAAGCGCAATTGCCCAAATAATACAAAATAATACTAAACCCCAATCATGATGGAGGCTTATTAGCGTAAAAGGGGTATAAGTGCCGGCTATAAGCACAAAAATGGCAGCGTGATCTAGCTGACGCAATTTATTTTTAAGCGCAATATTTTTGGTGGCATGATAAAGCGTTGAGCTGCTGTACATTAGAATTAAACTGCAACCATAAATAATACTGCTAATAAAATAGGTTATATCTTGCTGAGCATTAGTTAGTTTAAGCATAAAGACCAGTGCAGCTAAACTTAACACTACACCTATGGCATGACTAATAGTATGGAATAATTCTTCGGTTGCAGAATAAGCAGTTGGAGTAGACATAAGGCAGCAATTAAATCTTTCGGTACATAATCTTAGCATGACTGTTGCTTTGTTTACCGGTAATTTTTAACACTGTTGTTTTTACCAAGCCTTAGCTGTTGTTTAGGCAAAATAATCGTTAACATAGCCGTTTTATTTGGAGCCGTATTGTGCCTTTATTAGTGATAATTGGTTATGTTTGGCCAGAGCCGAAGTCGTCAGCGGCAGGTTATCGTATGCTTAGCTTAATTGAATTGTATTTAGCACAAGGTTGGCAGGTTATTTTTGCCAGTGCAGCTGAGAAAACTGACCATCGTGCTGATTTACAGCGACTAGGCGTACAAGAGCAGCAAATTGTATTAAATGATGACAGCTTCGATTTATGGCTAAGCACATTATCAGTACAGGCGGTAATGTTTGATCGTTTTATGATTGAAGAGCAATTTGGCTGGCGGGTAGAATTAAACTGTCCAGATGCACTGCGTATTTTAGATATGGAAGATATGCATTCACTAAGACATGCTCGCCATCAAGCGTTTAAGGCTGACCGGCCGTTAAATACCGCAGATTTAAACTCTGATATTGCCGTACGCGAAATTGCGGCTATTTATCGTTGTGATATTACCCTCGTTATCTCGCAGCATGAAATGCAGTTACTGCAACAACATTTTTCTGTACCCAGCGCTTTATTATGTTATTGCCCCTTTTTTATTGATAGTGATAATGAGCAAACACTACTTGGCTATGATCAACGGCAACATTTTGTCGCCATAGGCAATTTTCGTCATGCACCAAATTGGCAAGCGGTATTATGGTTAAAGCAGACCATTTGGCCACTGATCAGGCAACAACTACCGCAAAGTCATTTATATATTTATGGTGCTTATCCGCCACCTAAAGCAACAGCATTGCATAATGCTAAAGAAGGCTTTTACGTGAAAGGTTGGGCCGAAGATGTGGCTGACGTTATGCAACAAGCCAAGGTGTGTTTAGCGCCCTTAGCTTTTGGCGCGGGATTAAAAGGAAAGTTACTCGATGCCATGCAGTTTGGCACACCTAGCGTCACTACCGACATTGGCGCTGAAGGGATGACATTCGCAGATGAAGCATGGGGTGGCATTATTGCTAATGACAGTGCCGCAATAGCAACGGCGGCGGTAACTTTATATCAAGATCAGCAGTTGTGGTTAACGGCGCAACAGCAGGGAACACGGATTTTACAGCAAAAGTTTTCAGCCGCTAAATTGCAACCCGTGATTTGGCAACAAATACAACAGACCAGCGCCAACTTAGCGCAACACAGAGCTAATAATTTTACCGGCATTATGTTGCAACATCATGCTTATCGCAGTACTAAGTTTATGGGCCAATGGATTGAAGCTAAAAATCGCTTACCGCCTCAATAATCATAAGATTAACGGTAAGCAATTCAAAATGGGCTAATTATATTTCAGTACTAAAATTGACACTAAAGGTCACCGGCACAACTTTACTAATATCATTTAATTGGGCAAGTTGTTGTAGTTTATCGACACCGGCAGTTAAATTAGCGCTATCAACATTTAGTATCAGCGGTGACTCAGTAGAAGCTTGAATGGTCGAGGCATTTAGCTTTAATACCCTGATATTAGCCATTAAAGTAGTAGACTCACCGGCAATACTTACCGTTATTGGTAAGGTGATAACCATGGATTTGCTAACCGCTAATGTTGCAATAGTGTCTGGTTTTATTTCAGCTTGAGCGGTAATTTCAGTGTATTGCTTAGCTTTTAACACAAAATCGAGCATACGTTGGTTTCGAATAGGAATATTTGTTTCTAAACTAGATACTGGGATCTGTATTTTTACTAGGCCTTGATCAGACCAACTGCCGCTGAGATTACTAAATTGATGGGTTTCAGCAACCGTAGTGTTTTTTATCGAAACAAAGTTAAGGCTAGATTGCTCAGGATTGAGTTGCCAATTAGCGGCAGATGCAAAGCAACTCGTCGTGGCGAGTATCAATAATAGTTTTTTCATTACTTGCTCCTTATAAAGTAGGCTGCTTAGCATAAAACAAATAGTTATTTATACCAATGTATTAGCAGTAAATTAAGCCGGTAAAACAACAACGCTAACAGCTATGATAGACTTATCCAGAGATAAGTTCTGAATTAAGTTTGAATTAAGTTTAAATTAACTACTGCTCTCGAATTCTGAGCCTGTAGTTTATATCAATGTTTTAACCAATATTCTGAAACAACTTAATAGCGATTTTACGCTAAGGTTGAGTTGTAGGAGAGATAAAATGACAATACCAGCGAGCATGCAAGCAATCATAGTTAAGCAACCGGGTAAAAACAGCAGTTTAGAGTTAACAACTCTAGCATTACCAACAGCTAACGCTGAACAATTGCTGATTAAAGTGGCCGCAGCTGGTGTTAACCGGGCTGATTTAGTGCAACGACAGGGCCTTTATCCACCGCCAGCCGGCGAAAGTGATGTCTTAGGATTAGAAGTAGCAGGCACTGTTGTTGCTGCTCCTGCCCATTTACAACATTGGCAAGGAAAACAAGTGTTTGGTTTGGTGCCAGGTGGGGGCTATGCTGAATATGCAGTACTGCATCATCAACATGCCATGTTGCTACCTGAAGGTTTTACCATGGTGCAAGCTGCTGCTACAGCTGAAGTGTTTTTAACGGCTTATCAGTTATTATTTTTACATGGCCAAATCCAAGCTAAACAAAAGGTACTAATCCATGCTGGTGCAAGTGGGGTAGGCACAGCAGCGATTCAATTAGCTAAATTTTTTGGCGCGGAAGTCGCTGTAACAGCCAGTACAGATGAAAAACTAGCGCTATGTAAGCAACTTGGTGCAGACATTACCATTAATTATAAACAGCAACGCTTTGAGCAGATCCTGGCCCAGCTTTGGCCCAAAGGCGCTAACTTAGTACTGGATCCGGTTGCTGGAGACTATGTGCAACGGGAAATAGCCATACTGGCATTAGACGCTAAGATAGTGCTTTATGCCATGATGGGGGGGCGGCGGCTACCTGAATTAGACTTAGCCCCTTTATTTAAGCAACGTGGCCACATTATTTGTTCTACTTTGCGAAATCGCTCAGATGTTTATAAAGCTGATTTAACCAAACAATTTATCGCGAACTGCGGAGCTGCCTTAACTGCAGGAAAGTTGCAGCCGGTTATTCAACAGCAATATCATTGGCATCAGGCGGCTGAAGCGCATCAGTTAATGGCGTCTAATCAAACCCAAGGTAAACTGGTTTTACGTTTTTAACCATTGGCGATATAGTCATATAAATAGCATTGTTAAATATAATCGGAAAGTACAGGAACAGTTAAAAATATGGCAATAGAGGTTATTGGTAAGTCTAACTACAGTAAGCAAATATTAGTGTTAATTGCTAAGATTTACGATAATACTCTGGTCGCTGATTCTGTTTATGAACAAGCAATACAATGCTTTAGTCTTGTTGATGCCAAACAAAAACGCCAAACTGAATTAGAGCAACAACTAACATTATTTGAACATCGTCGTGCCCAAGGGGCGAACAAAGAAATAGCAAGCCTAGAGCGCCAGTTGCAACAAGCAAAAGCAGAACTACAGCAGTATGAGCAACAATGTGCAGATGAAGCGTTGCAACGTTTTAGCTGTTTAAAACAGATTTGTATTACTATTTTGCAGTTAACACAGGGTGAAACTGAGGAAGAAACGCGACAATTATCGGCAAAAATGTTAGGTACAATTCAGTTGTTATCGCCCACCGAAGGCCGCCATATCGCGATAACCAATCAAAAAAGTAAACACCTCTATAAAGCAGTATTAAGTTTACGCTTGCTAGATAAATTATTGGCAGATAACCATATTACTGATCAATATATTTTACAGCGCTTTCATGCAGCAGCCGGATCTTATGCAGATTTTAACCGTTATCATCCGTTTCGAGATGACGTCCAGATCCCGCTATTAATGGCAGCGTTATTACAAGATATTGGCAGTTGCCATCCTCAAGCCCAACAGGTTATTTATGGCGAAGATGGTAAGGCGGATCCTTTTCGAGTCATGAGTCAAGAAGAGCGTGCCAGCATGCTGCAGGTTAGTTATAGCCAAAGCATTAGATATACCTTAGAGCAAATTCAAGATCGTTATCAAGGTAATAGTAAAGCTGAGCGCGACTTTTTTAATCAAAACAATCAACAAAAAAAATATTCATCCAAAATTTACTTAAAGGCGCAATTAAACCTGAAAATGGAATTGGTAACTTATTAAAAATACCCCAAGTTTATACATCGGTGGTGTTATCAACTAAGCATAACTTTGTTTATGAAACCCTACCCAGAGTGGCCTTGGTTTTAGAAAAAGGGGTAGAAAAAGGCGTTTATTGCGCGACAGCTGTATCTAGCTTATTAGCGATTACTGGCGTGTTCCCACAAGGCTTTGGTATTACTTATATTCCAAAGGATTCTGACAATCAGGATCTCGATCGCTATGAATACGCTATAGTCACCGGATTATACCCCATACAGCCTCAGCAACCGATGTGTCGTATGGTCACGCGTAATTTAACTTATAATGTCTCAGCTCAAGGCTGTATTATCAGTGCCAGCAATAATTTGTATTACCCGTTAGCACGTAAAAAATTAGCTGTTGTCAGCCAAGAGCGGCTATTAGAAATATTAGAATTATTAGTCTCTAATTTTGAAGAGCGTAAAAACATGCCATTATTACCTAAGTGTTGGCATCCTGATGAATATTTTTCTATCATCAAAAACCAAAATTTATGGAATAAAGTGACTATTCATAGTAATTAGGCACAGCAACGAGGTACAACAACTAGGCATGCAGCGAAGCACAGCCATTATGGCTGTGCTTTAAATTCAACCTCTTCAGGGGCAGCCGGCTCAGGGTACACCATATTTTCTGGAGTATAATCCCATAAGTGATCGTCTGTTTCAGGCTCTGGTTCAACATCTTCATCATAATGACTACTAACATAACCTTGTGCCTTAGCGGCATCTTCATCATGCATTTGTGCTAATACCGTTGCTTCGTCTACACGCGGATCTAATGCTGCGGCTAAGGGAGAAGAAACCAAATCGCCTGAGCCCATTTTAAATTGGGCTAATTGTTGCTCATCCAGTAACCGTTTGGTCATTTTCAGGGTGTAATTTACCCGCATTAAACGAAGAAATAGCAGTAATGAACAAACACTGATAAAGGCATATAACATATCAGGCCCTAGAACATGAATTAAACCGGCCGCAATCAGCGGACCAAAACAAGCACCTAAGCCAAATGTAAGTAATATGGTTGCTGATAACGCAACACGTTCGTCTTGCTCAATGTGCTGGTTAGCAAACGCACTTGCGATAGGATAAATAGTAAAAGCGAGAATGCCATAACAAAAGCTGGTAAGCATAAAGAAAGCGGTATTAAGCGGCAGTATCGTCATCAGTAAGGTTAAAATTGCTAATAAGGCGGCATTAAAACGCAAAATACGACTGCGAGGTATTCGATCAGATATTTTACCCATAGGCCACTGCGCTAATAAACCCGCTAATATAGTCACCGACATAAATATAGTGATTTGTTCAGTAGAAAATTCTTTACTGGCCATATACGCCGGCGCTAAACCATAAAAGGCACCCGCAATTAAACCGGCAATGGTAATGGCGGTTAAAGACTGCGGCACTTTACGCCAAAAAGTAAGAATTTTTAATGGGGCCGGTTGTAATGGTGCAGGGTGTATCCGGCTAGTGAGTGCGATAGGCACGATACACAAAGAAGAACACATACTAATAATCAACAGGGGCGCTAAGCCTAATTCTGGGAATTGCATTAGCATTAATTGGCCGCCAATCATGCCAAGATAGGAAATAAGCATATAAAAGGCGAATACCGCACCGCGCTGCGAGTTCTCGGCTTGCTCGTTTAACCAACTTTCTAACACCATGTATTGGCACATCATGCCCATACCTACTAACACGCGCAATAATAGCCAAACTTCTAATTGGTCAATTAAAATATGTGACATAGCGCAAGCGCTTACAATAGCGGCACAAGCTACAAAAGCGCGAATATGGCCAACACGAGAGATTAATTTATGACCCAACTTAGAGCCTAAAACTAGACCTAAATAGTAACAAGACATCATGGCGCCAATCCAAATTGAATCAACTTGTTTTTGGGCCAACGATAAACCGAGATAGGTAGACAAAGAACCTTGAGCAATCAGCATGATCAAGGTGGTTAAAAATAATGCACTAAAACTGCGATATGGACTAGACATTAGACTCCATTCAATAGATTACAATGTAGCAGCTTGCGCTGCTACATGTTAACAAGCGTTACTTGACTCGCATACCGGCAACTGCACCAGAATCTGGGGATAGTATAAATAAATCACTACCGCCAGGGCCGGCAGCTAATACCATACCTTCAGACAAACCAAAGCGCATTTTACGTGCGGCAAGGTTGGCGACCATTACTGTATAACGGCCTTCTAGCTGCTCAGGTTGATAAGCCCCTTTAATACCAGCAAACACTTGGCGCATTTCGCCTTCACCAATATCTAATTGTAGCTGGATTAGCTTATCAGCACCTTCTACCGCTTGTGCTTTAACAATTTTGGCAACACGTAAATCGATTTTAGCAAAGTCTTCAATGCTAATAGTATCTGCAATAGGTTCACGTACAGCTGTTTTAGCGGAGCTAGTAGTGTCGATTGTTTTTAGCGTATCTTTTGCTGTAACGGTAACAGCTGGCTGTAGGTTGTCTTTAGAATCATCAACCATAGCAGCTACTTTTACCGGATCTACGCGTTGCATTAAGGCTTTAAACGGCTCTATAGCATGGTCAACTAAAGGTTGCTGATAGTTGTCCCAACGTAATTCTGAGTTTAAAAATCGCTCTACTTCTGTCGCCATTACCGGTAGTACTGGCTTTAAGTAATGCATTAAAACCCTAAATAGATTAATACCCATAGAGCAAACATCATGTGCTTCTTGTTGTTTAGCTTCGTCTTTAACTAATACCCAAGGTGCTTTAGCATCGATATATTGGTTGGCTTTATCGGCTAAGGCCATAATGTCACGAATCGCCCGCGAAAATTCACGCTTTTCAAAGCTATCAGCGATACTGTTGCCGGCATCAGTAAACTCTTGCAATAATGCAGGCTCAGCGAGGGTTGCCGATAATTTACCGTCATATCGTTTAGTAATAAACCCAGCACAACGACTGGCGATATTAACCACTTTACCTACTAAATCCGCATTAACTTTCTGGGTAAAGTCTTCTAAGTTTAAATCTAAATCTGTAATGCTAGAGCTTAACTTAGAGGCAAAGTAATAACGTAAATATTCAGGATTTAAATGGTCTAAATAGGTACGAGCTTTAATAAAGGTACCGCGAGATTTAGACATTTTGGCACCATTGACAGTCACAAAGCCATGGGCCCAAACGGCATTAGGTTTACGTAAGTCAGCACCTTCTAAAATGGCAGGCCAAAATAAGCTGTGGAAATAAATAATATCCTTACCGATAAAGTGATACACCTCGGCAGTTGAGTCTAATTGCCAAAAGCTATCGAAATCGATACCCGTTTTATCGCATAAATTTTTAAAACTGGCTAAATAGCCAATAGGCGCATCTAACCAAACATAGAAAAACTTACCGGGTGCACGCGGGATCTCAAAACCAAAGTAGGGCGCATCACGACTGATATCCCACATTTGTAAGCCATCTTTAAACCATTCTTGTAATTTGTTAGCCATTTCTTCTTGCAGACTACCGCTGCGGGTCCAGTCTTGCAGCATTTGACTAAAAGCAGGTAAATCAAAAAAGTAATGTTCACTGTCTTTTAGAATGGGCGTAGCACCAGAAATTACCGAACGAGCGTTTTTTACTTCAGTCGGGCTATAAGTTGCACCACATACATCACAACTATCGCCATTTTGATCTAAGGCGCCACATTTAGGGCAGTCACCTTTAACAAAGCGATCCGGTAAAAACATGTTTTTTTCCGGATCAAATAATTGGCTAATCGTTTTACGTTTTATATAACCTTTTTCGTCTAAACGGTTATATATCATGGTAGATAACTCACGGTTTTCTTTGCTGTGAGTCGAATGATAGTTATCAAAACCAATAGCGAAATCTGCAAAGTCTGCTTGATGTTCAATTTTAGTTTGTTCAATCATTTGCTCAGGCGTTATGCCACGCTCTTGCGCTTTAAGCATAATAGGGGTGCCGTGTGCATCGTCAGCACAAACATAATAACACTCGTGGCCGCGAGCTTTTTGAAAGCGAGCCCAAATATCGGTTTGAATATACTCGAGTAAATGACCTAAATGGATAGGACCATTGGCATAGGGTAGCGCGCTAGTAACCAGAATTTTTCGTCTTGACATTAAATGCTGCTCTTTTACATAAATAACTGAAAAAATTTGTCTAAATGATACACTAACCGGCATTGCTTCGCATCCGCCATCCGGTAGAACAAGCAAAAAATTGATAATAAAATTACTCACAGGAAGTTGCTGATGTTTAACTGGTTTAAATCGTCTAAAACCACACCGCTTCCTGCTGCTTTGCAGCAGTTTTTTCAAAGTTGGTTAGTAGTTGGCTCAGATATCATCTTAGCCAGCGTAATCAGCCAAGCGACACTTAAAGATAACAAATTAACCCTAACTTTGGCTTTGCCGTTAGCGACCATACAACCGACTTTACAACAAGCGCTTAACGACGCAGGCTTTGACTATAGCCTAATACTGAATGCTGACTATCAAGCACAGCCGGTTTTTAAGAAAATTAAACAAGTAATCTTAATTGCATCGGGAAAGGGCGGCGTAGGTAAGTCGACTACTGCGGTCAATCTGGCGTGTGCATTAGCATTAGATGGTGCCAAAGTTGGCTTATTAGATGCCGATATTTATGGGCCATCAATACCTACTATGCTAGGGTTGTCGGGTGAGAAAATTACCTCGCCCGATAATAAGTTTATGCAGCCTAAATTTGCTCATGGCATTTATTTACAGTCGATTGGTTTTTTAGTTGATGCCGAACAAGCTTCAGTATGGCGCGGCCCAATGGCCAGTAAAGCGTTAGAGCAATTATTAAATGAAACGCTGTGGCCAGAGCTTGATTATTTGATTGTTGATATGCCGCCAGGTACTGGAGATATTCAATTAACCATGGCGCAAAAACTACCCGTCACGGGTGCTGTAGTGGTGACAACGCCGCAAGATGTTGCATTGGCCGATGCCAAAAAAGCCATAAGTATGTTTCGCCAAGTTAAGATCCCATTGCTGGGGTTAATTGAAAATATGAGCTTTTACCAATGTAGCCATTGTGGCGAGCAAGATGATATTTTTGGCACTAAAGGTGGAGTAGAACTGGCACAGCGTTATCAAGTTCGGGTATTAGGCCAATTGCCATTACAGAAAGATATTCGCCAGCAGGCTGATTTAGGTGAACCTATTGCGCTAAAAAATCAGCCTGTAGCAGAAATATACCGTACAATCAGTCAACAGTTGCAATTTACGCTGTATCAACAACTTGCGCAGCTGCACACTAGCCAAACAGAAATAATTATAACGGACGACTAATATGAGACTGTGTGATCGCGATATTGAACAACATTTAGCTGACGGCAAAATTATTATTGAGCCAGCACCCGATGCGGATATGATAAGTGGTGTCAGTGTTGATATTCGCTTAGGAAATAAATTTCGGGTTTTTCAAGCGCATACCGCACCTTATATTGATTTAAGTGGCCCCAGAGCTGAAGTAGACAAAGCCTTAAATAATGTAATGAGTGATGAAATTTATATTGCCGATGGTGATAAGTTTATTCTTCACCCAGGTGAATTGGCGTTAGCAATGACATTAGAGTCAGTCACACTACCTGACAATATAGTCGGATGGTTAGATGGCAGATCTTCTTTGGCTCGTCTAGGCTTAATGGTGCATGTTACGGCACATCGAATAGATCCAGGCTGGTCTGGCAATATTGTTTTAGAATTTATAAATAGCGGCAAATTACCTTTAGCCTTGCGTCCGCAAATGAAAATAGGGGCGCTTAACTTTGAATTAATGACCGGTTCAGCAGCCAGACCTTATAACAAGAGACTGGATGCTAAATACCAACAACAGACAGGCGCAGTAGCCAGCCGTATTGGCCATGATGATAAAAATTAGGCCTAAACAAAATAGCAAAAAAGTCAGAGTGGGTTTACATTAATGTAGACCTACCACTTGCAACGTTCGGCGCCACTACCGTATTAAGGATGCAATATGAAACTTTTTGGTTCTCAAACCTCACCTTATGTTCGTCGGATCCGTTTAGCGCTAGCGGATACCCCTTATCAGCTGATCATGTTAAATATTTTTGATGGCCCTGATCGCGCAACCTTGATTAAATATAATCCGGTACGAAAAGTACCGATGTTATTAGATGGCGCCCAATTGGTATTTGATTCAGGAGTCATTTATCGCTATTTGGCTGAAAAATTTGATTGGCCTAAATTAAGCTGGGCAGAAGAAAATCAGGTTACGGTAATTAATGCCGCCAATGATTCTATGGTTGAATTATTGCTCTGTAAGCGTTCAGGCTTGGACATTGATCCCAAAAAACTATTTTATAGTTTACAACATGAGCGGGTAGAAGGGGCTTTTAAGGTACTTGAGCAACAAGTTATCTTAGGGCAATATGATCAATGGAATTACTCTTCCATAGCTTTATACTGTTTATTGGACTGGGCTTTGTATCGTGAGCTTATATCTTTAGATGCCTTTATTCATTTAGAACAATTTCATCAGAAAAATCAGCAACAGCCTTTTGTTGCTGAGAGTGACCCTAGACTAGGTTAGCTTTTTTAGTGTGGTAAAACCCGTGCGCTTAGCTGTTATTAGGTAATCTTTTAACTGTTTTGCGCACGTTGTAAAACTTCAGGCTCAATAAGCACACTTTTTTCGTCATTAGATAGCCAAATTTGCCCCTCACTAATATTACATTGCAGCACCATATTGCGACTGACTAATTGCGCCATCTCAGTAACGGCTGCTTCAGGAATATCAAATATAGTTAAATTTTGATAGCGGGCTAATGCTTGTTGGTTGTTTTTCCACCAAACTGGCACGCTTCGACCACCATAACAAAACAATTGCACTTGTTTAGCGCGGCCACTGGCTTTGCGTAACCACTTCTCTTCGCTTTGGCCAAATTCAACCCATAGCGCAATGTCACCATTTAAATCTCTATCCCACAATTCAGGCTCATCATCCTCAGAGCTTAAACCTTTAGTAAAGGCCATGTTTTCACTGGCATTAATAACAAATGCCAATAGTTTTACCATCATGCGCTGATCATTTTCTGAAGGATGTTGGGCTAATGTCAGTTGGTGATCTTGGTAATAATGTCGATCCATATCAGCAATTTGCAACTGAATTTTAAAAATGGTCGCTTTTAAAGCCATAGCGTTAACCTTAATACTCTAACCGGGCGCAGAGTGTACCGCGAAGCTATTACTGGCTCAAACAGTAGTTTAGGCTTTGTCACGATTTAAAGCCTAATAAGCAATACTTATGCTAAAAGCAACAAGCAAAGAACCATTGTTTGGCAGAGAGTTATTAGTCCACTTTATCCGGCTATCTGAGTTTGATGTTAAGAAAAGTAAAAGTAGCTGCATAGATAAAATACAGCTGGTAAAGTGCAGCGGTAAAATGAAAGGGTTTCAGTGGGCGTTAATCTATAGCGTGTTTTTATAGCGGTTTAATCTTGCTATTTTATCGTTCAACATTAAGGGATTGCTATGAAACGTTTAATCGCTCCGGCTTTAATCGGCTTATTAATACAACTACCGGTTATGGCTGACACACTGATTACCAGTGACAATTTAACTAAACTTGAAATTTTATTACCTAAATTAACGGCGTTAGAAAATAACAAGCAAGTTCGTTTTAATCAAAATGTTACTTTACAACCGCATTGTAATTGGCAGCAACAGTATACCGATTTAAAAGCGCAACAACCTGACAGTGCTTCTGTTGCCCAAGCAGAGCAACTAATTCAGCAAAATGGATTTAAAACAGAACAGTTTTTAGAATTAAGCGCAAAAGTTAGTTGGCCCATGTTAGATGCGGTAATGCCAATGATGCAAATGTCACAACAAGCCGCCGTTTTTATGCCTGCAGATCAGCGTAAAAAATTACAGCAATCGTTTAACAAAAGTAATCGTTATTATAAAACCGTTGGAGGCTGTTTAACCAACGAAGATAAGCAAGCATTGGCCCAGCATAAACAACGTATTATGCAGTTAGCCACTGATATGTCAGGCCTGGCAGGAACAAGCGGAATGGATTTCAATCAATTAATGAAAATGAGCAATACTAATTAAGAAGGTAGTCAATGCGCGTAGTATCGGTAGGAAGTGTTTTGGGTGTAGCGTTACTGAGCGCGCCAGCTGTTGCAGAATCACCAGCACAAGGTTTTTTATACGGCTTAGGGGGTGGTGTTAACCAAGAGATTTATCGTGGCTTTAAAAAACGCATAATACCCATCCCTGTTATAGGTTACAAAGGAGACAGATTAACTGTTTTTGGTCCTTTTATGACTTATGACATACTTAGATATGGCAACTTTACGGTAACAGGGCACCTAGCACCACGGTTTGCTGGTTTTGACGCTTCCGACAGTGACTATTTTTTGGGTATGGCAAAGCGAAAAATGTCGCTTGATGCCGGAGTGGGCGCTTCACTGCGCCAAGATAATTGGTTACTTGAAGTTTCAACGTTATTCGATGTTTTAGATAATTCTAACGGATTTGAAGCTAAAACAGCCATTAGTTATGGTCAGCAAGTGGGCGCGGTAAGGTTTGAGCCTAAATTTTCTGTTGATTATAGTAATAGCAACTTGGTTGATTATTACTATGGTGTACGCGATAACGAAGCTACGGCTACGCGTGCCGCTTATCGGGGCGAAGGCACAATAAACTATTCTGCTGGATTATCGATGAGTACAGCGTTATTTTTTAATGGTATGTCACGACTAGGTTTTAAACATACTTGGTATGGCAGCGGTATTAGCAATAGCCCATTAACCCATCGCGATACCGGCTTTAGCTTTTCAGCATCATGGTCAACTATGTTTTAAATAGAAAAGTTTTAAAATGAAAACTTACTGACAGGTTAATTAAAGCACACTGCCATCAAAGGTAATACTGATGGCAGTGTGTTTTTAAAACTTAAAATTCACTCTCAATTTCGGCCATTATTTAACAAGCTATCAACCATGTCATTAACGGCAATAATTTGTACTCCCTCACGAGTGGCATAGTTTTCACCGCTATAGCCCCACCAATCCCAGCAGGCATTAGGGTTAAACATACTTTTTGTGGTTTGTGGATATAAAATCACTAAATTATTACTATCGGCATAGTTATTTAAATCAGTATTCGTCACGTACGCCTGGTCAACAAACTCAGCGTTTTGCTTACAACCATGAAAGCTGACATGTAAGCGGCAGCTTTCACCGCTAGCACAACTTTGCGGAATATAAGCATAACCCGTTTCTGCTAGGCTTTGTTTGGCAGCATCTGATAATTGGTGTTGATTAAAGCTGACTAAATTGCCGGTGGTTGTCGCTACTTTAGGCTTTATTTCAGCTAATAAATAGGTTAAAAAATTACCCGCTGCATCGTAATTACAATTCGCTATAAAAGGTGATTCAGAGCTGTCACAACTGCCTAATTCAGCACGGTCGGTCGGAAAGGTATGAGCGAAAGCTTTATCGCTTATCAGTTGAATATTATTTTCAGACACAAAGTGCTGATATTGCTGGGCTAGTAACTGACCTAACTTTGGTAATACCGTTGTATCTTTACTGCCATTTAATATCCAAACTTTATCATTTTGCAGTTGTTTGCTACTAGCGAGATTGCCATCTTGTTGTTGCTTATCTAAATACTGCTGTATTGCCGCTAAGTCAGGGCTGCTTTCTGGTTTATTAAAGCAATGGCCAAGGGCAGTGCTTAAACTATTTTGGGCACAATAAATAGGACCTGCAGCCAAGATTGCAGCTCCCGAAACTTGCTCTGCATGAGCTAGGTGATATTGTGCAGCCATATAACCGCCACTTGATAGCCCAGAGAGTGTGATTTGCGGGACAAGTTGTAATATCGGCAGTGCAGTTTCTTCAACTGAGGCGGCATTCGCTACCGACAACAAGGTGCCTAAGCCTACACTTAGGATAACCGTTGCTTTTAGGTTCATAATAGAGCTTTCCATCAAATGAAAAAAGTTAACCTATACTGTTACAATTGTGCCGTTTAAAAGCAATAACGCTTTGGTGCTAAATTAAGATAAGCTTTACTTAAGCATGCTAAGGTTTTATAACTATTACATTAAGAGAGTTGCATTAAGAGCATTATATTTAGAGTATTGCATTTAGATAATTGTAATACACAGCTAGCGTTGCTCATGGAGGAAGTATGTTAACTAAAAGTGATAACCGTAATTATTTTCGGATGATGGTTAATGCTAGCGTTAAGCTAATGATTAATCATCCTGAAGTTGGCCGAGAATTAGACGGTATTTGTCGGGATTTAAGTGCGTCTGGCATGTCGGTTGACGTTGATGAGCCGCTAGAAATGGGCACCTTGATTAATGTCAGACTGGAATCAGCTAATGCCAGTGTGCCACCCTTAGATGCAACAGCTAAAGTTATGCGTTGTAGTCAAGAGCAAGAAGATTGCTATCAGCTTGGATTAGCATTTATTGAGATGAATTAGCTTAAACTTAAAAATTGAACAACAGCGTTAATAGGCTTAATTATTTTGAGTTATTTAATAAAAAAACCATCTACTGCAAACTGCTAGCTAGATGGTTTTTTTTTGTTCAACTAATTGCAAAAAGCAATTTTATTCGCGATAGCCGCGAGGCATACGCTGTTTGTTGCCTTCTATGTGCTGCTGCCATACATGCTCTGGTGTTTCACCGCTACCTGATGCAGTAGTTTTTGGCTTGTCAGCTTTGGCTTTTTTTGCTTTAGCAGTGGCAGGTTTTTTAGCTGCTTTTTTAGTTGGCTTTTTAGCCGTTGTTTCGCTAGTTTTAGCCGCCTTGCTACTTGGTTTTTTAGCTGCTTTGTCACTCTTTTTTGCAACTTTGCTGGTGGTTTTTTTAACCGGTTTGGCACTGTCTTTTACTGCTGATTTTGTGTCAGTGCTATAGCTTTGGCCGAGTTCTTCTAATTCAGCCAAACGCATATTTTTACTACCATCAACACTATACCAACCCGGTTTCTCTTCAATCTTAGGCGCTTTATTAAAAGCCGCTTTATAAGCAGCAGTGAATTCAGCAAGCACTTTTGTTTTATCTAATGTTGTCATAATTATCCTTAGATGAGGCTTAGTTAAACAGGTTGCTTGTTATTTATACAACATATTTACGACTTAGTACAAATTCGCCTGATTATTTCTGCTATTACAGTACAATAAGGCTAATTAGTTGTTTAAAAGAGTGAGTGGTTATGCTTGATAGAAATCAATTAGTCAGCTTTTTACAAACAGAATTGCAAACAGAACGGATTACAGATTATTGCCCGAATGGTTTGCAGGTTGAGGGAAAGCAAAATATTCAACGTATTGTTACTGGTGTTACGGCAAGCCAAGCCTTAATTGATGCCGCAATTAACGCTAAAGCCGATGCGGTTTTGGTGCATCATGGTTACTTTTGGAAAGGTGAGTCCGCTGTTATTACCGGGATGAAAAAACGCCGTTTACAAAGTCTTTTACAGCATGATATTAATTTACTAGCCTACCATTTACCCTTAGATATCCATCCAGTTTTGGGCAATAATGCACAGTTGGGTAAGATGTTAGATGTTCAACATATCACGCCAATAGCAGGCTTAGAGCCGAATGGTATTGTGATGCAAGGTGAATTTGTTACTGCGCAAACTGCCATACAAGTGAAGCGGCTATTAGAACAGCTATTACAGCGTACGGTATTGTTGCACGAAGGCGGTGATAGCATGATTAAAAAAGTGGCTTGGTGTACCGGCGGTGGTCAAGGCTATATTGAACAAGCGGTAGCGGCAGGTGCACAGTTATTTATTACCGGAGAAGTTTCTGAGCAAACCATTCATGTGTCCCGAGAGCTAGGAATACACTTTATTGCAGCGGGCCATCATGCAACGGAGCGCTATGGTATTAAAGCACTAGGTGAATATATTGCTAAGCAGTTTGATGTTAACGTTGATTTTATTGATATTGATAATCCAGCCTAATGCAAAAGCCCGATCGTAATTTTGATGATATAGCGGCCAAATTTGGTCGTAATATTTATGACACCACCAAAGGTAAAATACGCCAGCAAGTATTGTTACGTGATCTTGGCCAATTAGCGGTATTACAACAGCCTTGTCATATTTTAGATGTCGGTGCAGGGCAGGGCCAAATAGCCTTGCATCTAGCTGCACAAGGTCATTCAGTATTATTAACCGATATCTCTAGTGAAATGTTGGCGACAGCTAAGCAAGCGGCTGATACATTAAATTTAACTACAGTGGATTTTCAACAAATATCATTGTCTGAACTAGTGCAGCAACAACAACAAAAAGCGCAGTATAAATTAATTTTATGCCACGCTATGTTGGAATGGTTAGCTGAGCCTGAACAAGCCATTGCACAGCTTAAGCAGCTATTAGCACCTGGCGGTATACTATCGTTAATGTTTTATAATATAGATGCCAAGCGTTTAAGTAATATTATTTATGGTAACTTTGCTTATGTGGCTGCAGATATGCAGGTTAAGAAAAAAGTACGTTTAAGCCCGCAAAATCCGCTACAACCTAATGCAGTGCTTTCTTGGTGTCAGGCGGCAGGCTTAACATTAATCGCTAAAACCGGGGTGCGTTGTTTTCACGATTACTTGCGTAATCTAGAGCAGCAACAAACGGAATTTGAACAGTTATTAGCCTTAGAGTTAGCCTATAACCGCATTGAGCCTTATGCTTCGCTAGGCCGTTATCAGCACTTGTTGTTACAAGGTTAAAGTGACGATTAATACATAACGACTCTACACCTAACCGTCGGTAGTAGCTGTACCGACGGTTTAATCAAATTCAAATTTATATAATAAATCGACAGTGTTATCTAAGCCTGAAACCGACTCTAAATACAGCCGACGCATAATTCGATAACGCAGGGTAAATTCACCGACAGCATTAAAAATACCATAGCCATATTTAAGCTCTAAATCGCGAGATAAATGGCCACTGACCGTTACTTGCGAGTTAGTACCTGCACCGGCGGTATCTAAACTTAAGTCATTAATACCGAACGCCGCACCAATATTACCCACCAACTTACTGCTAGACGCGATACTCATGCCGATTAAACTGGTAGTGAGTGCATCTGAGGTACTGCCTGAATCACTGCCAATATCACGACCGGCAATTAAATAAGATAAAGCATTAGCCTGCGGCTTACTGGGCTCAGAGAATATGGTGACGATAGGCTCATCCGCAGGCCCAACCACTTTAATACCGGCAATCACCCCATCTTCAGTACTTTCTGGGTTACGGATGGCTTCAATATCTAAATAAGGTTGATCAACCGGACCATTAAATTTTAGTTTACCGCGGCGAATGAGTAAGTCTTGGCCGTAAGAGCGAAAAGTACCGTCAACTAACGCCACTTCACCATAAATTTGTGGGCCTTTATCTTGTTGTTTTACCGAAAGTTCACCGGATAGTTTAGTGACTAAGCCAAAGGCTTGTAATTGAACGCCTTTGGTTAATATAACCTTGATATCAGTGTGAATGGGGATAGGTGCAGCATCGGTTTCCTGCGTAGGTAAACCTTGTTCATCAAGTAAAATAGTATCACTAGAAATACCCACCGCACTTTGTGGTAAGTCATCAATACTGATATTGGCGCTGGGCACTTCAACCACACCGGTTATAAGGGTTAATTGTGGCGTAATATCAACTGTTAGATCCGGTTTTACTTTTAAGCTAACATTAGGTACTTGTAAACTAAGGGCATCACCTGCCAGTTTCATCGTGGCATGCCAGTCAGTAATATCTTGCCAATTAGCATCACCGGTTAACAATATTTTGCCATCAGGGGTGTTTAAGTTGCCGGTAATAGCCGCCGTTTCACCTAAAAACGCTAAGCTGATGCTGCCATTTTCTATCGACGTTGGCGCACGTTTTCCCATAATCTTAATGTTGTCGACACTAAGTTTACCGGTTAAGTCTGGCGCAGCTAATAATCCGCTAAATTGCAATTCACTATTAACCTCTGCAGTGACATCGCTGCTGCTATCTAACAGCGGCTGCAAAAAGTCTAACGAAAAAGCCGTGATATTAAGCTGTGCAGCTAATTTACGCTCGGCTTGCATTAACTCTGAGATCACTGCTTGGGCTTTAATGCTAGCTTTGTCAGTGAAATCAATAGCAAAATCGGCGGTTAATTGCTCTGCGCTATCTAGTTGCAGATTAAAACTTTGCCAAGGTAAATTAATCACTTCAGCATCATTTAGTTTGGCATTACCGTTAGCCCCTTGCACCGTTACAGCTACTTTAGGTGCGATATTAGGCTGCCAACTCGCGGTTGCTTTGGCGTGTATTTCGCCGTCTGTTTCTATCGCTGCAGGGAGTAATGAGTTTAGGGTCGACAATGCAAAATCATCTAGCGTCAGTGCTAACTGGCCTTGGGCAGCACTGACAATAGCTTGTTGCTCTAGGCATAACATTGTTTGTTGCTGCGCCCAGCAGTGTTGCGCTATCGTGGCTTGCTGCTGGGCTAAATCGTATTGGATTGCCGTTGCTTGTTGTAGTTTCCATTCACCTTGAGCACTGCTTAACCGTGCTTGATTCAATTGACCCAGCCAGTTTGTATCACTGTTTAATTGACCGGAAAATGTAATATCAGCTTGGGCAATATTACTTTGCAGTTCAATGTTGGCCTTATGTTTTTGTTCATTACCCTGAACATTAATAGTTAACTGCTCTAGGGTATTGTGTTGATATCGACCTTGTTTTGCCACAAGGTTAATATTTGCTGATACTTGTTCTGCAAGCTGTATTTGGCTATCAAGTTGCAACATATCTAAGGAAAATTGTTGGTAATGAAGGTCGGCGGCTTGAAGGCCAGCCGCGATATTGGGTGTTAATCTGGCACCGGATACGGTTATTTTACCACTGACATTACCGTTTGCATCGGCAACAGATTTACTTAAATCAGGGATGTTAATATCCGCATTTAACTGCCAATGCTCTGCTAGGCCACCGTTAAAATTAATACTGTTGTCACCATGGATTAAGCTAAGTTTTTTGGTGTTAAAACTGATGTTATTAAGCAGCTCTAAATTTACAAGATTATTAGTATTAGTATTAGTATTAGTATTAGTATGAGTATTAGCAACTTGACTAATTTTATCTGCATCAGCGTTGTTGTTAGCTTGGGCTTGTAAATCGCCGCGCAATGTAAAAGGTAATTCACGGATTTCACCGTTAATATCCAATTTAGACATATTGACCAACCAGCTACCATCACTGGCTAACTTTCCTTGTTGGCTGAGCAGGCCATTAATCCGCCCAGGATAATCTTGCAATAATATACCCAAATTAATCTGATTAAATTGGATATCACTTTGCCATTGTAGTTCTTGTTGCCAATCTACTATTGCTGAAATCTGGGTTTTACCGCCTAAACCGCGTATTAATAATTTATCAATTTTAGCGTTAATAGGCGTTACCGAGCCGATTAAATCAATAGAGCCGGCTGGAATGCCTGTTAAATGATAGTTAGTTTTCGCGCTAAGCAATAATTGTTGTAAATCGCCGTTCAGTTCAAGTTTGGTCGCTTTAACACTGAGTGTGGTATTGTCATCTAGGGTAAAGGTGTTCGCTTCATTAGCTGTGAAACTCGCGCGGATAGGTAAATTGTCGGTTAATAACGCCAAGTTAGCTGCCAATTGGGCTTGAATGTTATTAGTCGCAATGGCGTTAATATTTAAATCAGCCAGATCACCATCAATATTAATCATTAGCTTCTGCTGCGCTAAGAGTTTATCTAGCACTAAAATATCAATTTGGCCGCTGACAGGATAATTATTTGTCATGTTAAGTTTGATATTAGCATCAACCGTTAATTGTGGGTGTTGCACATGCAGTTGAGTGACATTGATTTGCTGTTTCTGTGCTTGCATTGCAAATTGTAATTGCGAAATATATTGCGGGGTTGCAGTGTGTAAAGTGAAATCAGTTAGGGTAAATTGACTAATATACACCGCTAACGGCAGATTAATATCGTCAAGTTGTAAAGTTTGATAAGAGAAGGGCTCAGCAGGGCTATTTTGCTGGCTTTTGATTGCAACGGTGACAGCGCTGGTATCTTCTGGGGCTGGGGTAAAGTTAACCTGTTGCCATAATACATCATCAAGTTGTAGCTTACTGCCCCAGGCATCAATGCTAGCACTTAATTGTTGCCAAGTAAGCTGGTGTCCATTCAACTTTATATTAGCATCAGTAATGGCTAATGTTGTTATCGCAACTGGTAATGGTAAGAAAATAGCTTGGCTAGTGCTCGGTTCATCAGTTGTGGTTTCAGCACTGTTGATATTGACGGTTATACCATCAACAAGTATCTGGTTAATACAAACTTTGCCGCTGAGTAAACAGCTTACTTGTACGTCTATGTCTAACTGTTTGAGCACAATGCTATTGTGTTCATCTTGCTGCCATTGCACATCTTGTAATTGTAACTGGCCAAGTAAATGACCAGAGCTGGTTTTAACCGTTAATTCAGGAACAAACTTCTCTGCCAGCCAAACAGTAAAATTTAAGCCTAATTGAGTAAATAGCAGCATATACATCAGCAAGACTATTACCAAAAACGGTATAAATAGAGTGAAATTTAACCACTTTAAACCACGACGCCAATTCATATTTCTGGTCCTAATGAAAAGTGTAACTGGAAGGCGTTTTCATTAACTTTATCTAAACCGAAGGCAAAATCTAAACGAATAGGGCCAACGGGAGATGCCCAGCGTATGCCTACACCGACACCACTTTTCCAATCGGGTGAGTCATTCCAGGCGCTACCATAATCAAAAAATGTAGCAAGCCACCAATTTTGTTTCACATTGTATTGATACTCTAATGAAGCCGTTGCCATATAACGACCACCAATTAGCTTACCGTCTTCATCTCTGGGCGATACCGACTCATAGGAATAGCCGCGCAGGTTATCAACACCGCCAGCAAAAAAGCGTAAAGAGGGTGATAAGTTTTCTACTTGCTCAAACAACACGGCACCTGCATCTGCTTTCGCCACAAGGCGATGCTTGCTTGAAAGCGTAGTTATCCAGCCAACTCGGCTACGAAAACGGATAAAACGTAAATCCGACATCCAACTAGGATCAGACACCTCCATGCTAATTAAAAGCCGATCGGCAGAGGTTGGCATTCTAGACTTAGCTTGATCGCTTCGGCTACGACTATAACTAATGCCAGGCATAATTAAATTGGAATTACCTGAGCTGTCAGCTTGAACATAATCTTCTGTTAACCAGCGTAATGACGCGGTGCGATACCAACCACTCTCGAGCAACCAATGGCGTTCAAACACTAAGTTTGATTCGCGGCTTTGGGTATCTTTATTATCTTTATTTTTCAAACCAAATTGAACTTGATAAAAATCGGTACTCACCGATTCAAGCGGAATTTTATAACTGGCTTCAATGGTTTGTTCGACTTGAGAGATTTGTAGCTTACTGTTAAAGCTGTGACCGGCACTATTAAGCCAAGGTTTTTGCCAATTTAACTGAAAGCGCGGACCAACATCATCTGAAAAGCCAATACCAGTTTCTATAATATTACGCTTTTGTGGTTCAAGCCTTACATCTAAAGGAATCACTTTTTGCTCAACATTATCGGCATCGGCTTCTACCAAAATGGAAGAAAACCAGCCTGTCGCCGATAAATCTTGATTAAACTTGCCTAATAAACTGGCTTTATAAGGTGTGCCAGGGGTAAAGGGAACTAAAGATTGTAACCGCTTATGGTCAATCTGTTCGCTATCAAAATTAACCTTACCAAATTTATAGCGCTGACCAGAAGCAAAATGTATTCGGACATAAGCTTCATTTAAAGATGGTGAAATTTCCAGTTTATTTTGGCTAAATGTGGCATCAAAATAGCCTTTACGAATAGCTAAACTGTTTAAAGAGGATTTAAGATTATCGTAGCGACCATGATGCAAGGGATCACCCACTTTTGGGGCGTCTTTGTTAATAATGGCTAAAAAGTCACTATCGTGTTGGGCATCACCACTTAATTGGATATCAGCGAGACGGATTATAACTTGCTCACCTGCTGTAACCGTAATGATCAGCTTGTGTTTATTATCGTTATCAACCTTAAAGCTTATTTTACTTTGGTAATAGCCTAAAGCTTGTAAAGCGGTACTTATCTCTTGTTCCAATTGAGCTTGTAAACGGATTGAATTGGGGCTTTGCTCAAGCGATATTGGCTCAATATATAGATTAATATTATCCTTCAAAGCACCCTTAACGCCAACCAGTTTAATGCTGGTTGATTGTGCAGCTACCGGCCAGCTATATAACACTAACAGGGCTAAAAAGAACAAAGTAGAAGCAGGCTTTAACATCAAAGTAAGCAAATATCCTATGGTTAATCTAATTAAAGTGTAGCTAAATTATGTGTGGCAAAGAAACAAAACACTGGCATAAGCGGTTATTATGAACCAGAGTAAGGAACACTGTATAGCGCAGCCGCTAAATAACAGCTGAATAGTTAGATAGTTAACTTAAAACCGATAAAATAGCGGCGTAAATTACGTTATACTGCGAATACTAAGTCATAACAGATTGACACTAAACTTTGCGTAAGGTTTCTGACAATGAAAAATGTCGTCATAAGTGGTTCAGGTTTATTTACACCCACCAGCATTATTACTAACGATGAATTGGTGGCCAGTTTTAATCAATATGTTGATGAATTTAATGCACAACATGCCAGTGATATCGCAAACGGTACAGTAGAAGCGTTAGGTCATTCCAGTACTGAGTTTATCGAAAAAGCCTCGGGCATAAAATCACGACATGTCTTATATAAAGATGGCATTTTAGATCCGAAAGTCATGCATCCAGTATTTAGCCGGCCTACTGAAGAAGCGGTGCCAGAAATGGTCGAGATGGCGTTAGTTGCCGCCAAAGAAGCAATGCAACAGGCTAATAAAACCGCCGCTGATATCGATTTAATTATCTGTGCTGCTTCAAACATGCAGCGTTCTTATCCAGCTTTATCAATTGAATTACAGCAACAGTTAGGTACCGCGGGTTATGCTTTTGATATGAATGTGGCATGTTCATCTGCCACGTTTGCTATTAGTAATGCGGTAAATGCCGTTCGTGGCGGCACAGCTAAAGTAGTGTTGGTGGTTAATCCCGAATTTGCCTCCCCCCAAGTCAATTATCGCAGCCGAGATAGCCATTTTATATTTGGTGATGTTTGTACTGCCACCATTATTGAAGCTGAAGAAAACTGTACTAGCAATAATGCCTTTCGTATTAAAGGTATGCGCTTAAAAACCCAGTTTTCTAATAATATTCGCTGTGAAGTAGGCTATACCGAACATTGTTTTACCGAGCCAGATCCTTTAATGCCATTTTTTAAACAACAAGGACGTAAAGTGTTTAAAGAGTTACTGCCTTTAGTGGCTGGAGTCATTCAAGAAGAAATGGCTGAGCAGCAACTGAGTGCCAGCGATTTAAAGCGACTATGGTTACACCAAGCCAATATAAATATGAATGTTTTTGCAGTAAAGAAAATTTTAGGCCGTGAACCCGAGCCTGAAGAGGCACCACTAGTATTAGATACTTATGCTAATACTGCCTCAGCGGGGTCGATTATTGCGTTTCATAAATATAAACAAGGGCTGCAGGCTGGCGATCACGGTATTTTATGCTCGTTTGGTGCGGGTTACTCAGTGGGTTGTTTAGTTTTACAAAAGTGTTAACTGTTACCTTATGCCTAAGCAAGTTAATGCAATTAACTAGCTTAGGCTATTATCTCGCTTAAGAGCGTAGCCTGCTAGCTGACTATCGAGTCAGTATTTATATACTGTATTAACTGTAACAAAATATTTTATAACTTGAATAGTTGATTAATAGCCATCTAGTACATTTCCATCCTCTTTTTTCACTCTTGCCCCAAACAGTTCCCGTCTGCGCAGGTCTGCGCTGGGTATTGGTTTCAAAGCAACGATTAAACTAAGCTCAGGTTAATCATCAGTATGGCTGTTTTGGAACCGAATTGTGATACAAAGCGTAACATTCATCAGGTTACAATATTTAACAGACCCTTTATTATTAAAACTATAAAAGCATTTTTGGAACAATTATGGCCTCTAAATTAAAAAAATAATCGTGCCGTTAGTTATCGTCGTTGTCGCAATCGTTGCAGCAAAAGGCTTATCAAGTATGAAAAAGCCGGCAGAAAAAAACAACAAGAACGTTTGGGCATATTA
This sequence comes from Rheinheimera salexigens, assembly GCF_001752395.1. NCBI lineage: Bacteria > Pseudomonadati > Pseudomonadota > Gammaproteobacteria > Chromatiales > Chromatiaceae > Rheinheimera > Rheinheimera salexigens. The sequence continues at coordinate 1,722,547 of NZ_MKEK01000001.1, forward strand.
GTCGATAGCAAACCTATAGTTACAGAAGATTTAGTTTATCAAATCCAGTCGCAAGGCACGGTCAAACCAAAGTTAGAAACCAACTTAAGCTCAGAGGTTAACGGTCGAATTGTTGAGGTTGCTGAGCAATTTATTGAAGGTGGCTTCTTTAACCAAGGCGACTTATTAGTTCGAGTAGAGCAGGCCGACTATCAAACCAATGTTAAAGCAGCACAAGCAAGCTTGGCGAATACCGAAGCGGCTTTAGAAGAAGAGAAAGCGCGGGGTAGAGTAGCTGAAGAAGAATGGCGTTCATTTACCGATGGCAATGCACCTGAGTTAGGCTTGCGTCGGCCACAATTAGCCAGTGCTTTGGCTTTGGTACGATCGGCTGAAGCTGAGTTAGAGCGAGCTAAGCGCGATTTGGCCCGTACTGAAATTAGGGCTCCTTATGCCGGTTTAGTAAAAAGTCGTAGTGCTAATTTAGGTCAGTTTATTAGTCGAGGCAGCGTACTAGGGGTTATTTACGGCACAGATGTTGCTGAAGTAAGGTTGCCTTTAACGGATAATGATTTAGCTTTTATAAAATTACCCACCATGGCTGACGAGACCATGCAGCCAAAGGTTGAGTTTAATGCCACTGTTGCAGGTAAGCCAATGTCTTGGCAAGGCAAAATTGTTAGAACAGAGGGTATTTTAGATCAACGTAGCCGAGTAATTTATGCCGTAGCGCAAATTACAGATCCATATCAGCGCCAAGCAAAACACAGTGGCGAAGTCTTGCGCTTTGGTCGCTTTGTTCAAGCAAATATTTTAGGTAGCGCCACTGCAGATATTATCGTTATTCCACGGCATTTATTATTAACTAAGCAACAAGTTTTGGTTATTGATAATCAACAACAATTACAGTTCCGTCAGGTTGTAGTTGAACGAACAGATGAGCGCTTTGCTTATATTCGCCAAGGTTTCGCCGCCGATGATGTATTAGCCACATCAGCCATAGCCAACCCATTAGCGGGCACAGTTGTTCGACTGGCTGTGGCTAAGCGAGCTGCTGAGCAACCTGCTAAGCCTGCAGTTGATAACACTGCCCAGTTGGTTAAGGACTAATTATGGATACTAATAAAGGCCTTATCGCTTGGTTTGCTCGTAACAGCGTGGCTGCAAATCTGTTAATGGCCATCATTTTGGTCGCGGGTGTCGCCTCATTATTTACTATTAAAAAACAGGTTTTTCCTGAAATAATGCTAGAACAAGTCAATATCCGAGTCCCTTATCTAGGCGCGGCGCCGCAAGAAGTTGAAACGGGGGTTATTGACAAAATTGAAGAAAGTCTACGTGGTGTCAATGGCATTAAGCGTATCCGCTCTACTGCGGTTGAAGGCTTAGCAACCGTTCGTGCAGAAATAGCCAGTAACTATGACATGCAAGAAGTCATGGATGAAATTAAAACCCAAGTTGCCGCTATTTCTTCCTTACCAGAACAAACCGAAAAGCCGGTGGTTTATCGAGTGCGTTTTCAAAGCGATGTTATGTGGTTATCTTTATTTGGTGATGCCGATGAACGTAGTTTAAAAGAGTTAGCAAAAACCGTTCGAGATGAGATTAAAAAACTACCTGGCATTAGTAAAATTGATGTTGTCGGTGCACGTGATTATGAAGTTGCCATTGAGCTGTCCGAAGCCAAACTAAAGCAGTTTGGTCTTAACTTTGAGCAAATTGTTACGGCAATACGCAATAGTTCAGTCGACCTACCAGGTGGTTCAATTAAGTCTGAAAGCGGCAATATATTATTACGTACTAAAGGCCAAGCCTATAATACGCAAGACTTTCAAAATATTGTGCTGTTAACTTTTGCAGATGGTACTCGGGTATCGTTAAACGACGTAGCTACTATTAATGATGGCTTTATCGATCGTGAAAACTTATCTACTTTTGATGGTAAAAACTCAGTTTCTATTCGGGTATCTGCTGTAGGTGATGATAATACGCTTAAAATTGCTGAAACTGTTAAAGCGTACGTTGCCAAGAAAAAGCTTGAGTTACCGCCGTCAGTGTCCATTGCTTATTGGGGTGACTCTAGTTACTACCTGCAGGGTCGCTTAGATTTAATGAGCGGCAATATGTTATTAGGTGCATTTTTAGTGCTATTAGCATTAACCTTTTTTCTTGAATTTAGGGTGGCATTTTGGGTCATGGTGGGTATTCCAGTGTGCTTTTTAGGCGCCATAGCTATGTTGCCACTGCCAATGTTTAATGTCTCCATAAACATGATTAGCTTATTTGGCTTTATTCTAGTGCTAGGTATAGTGGTGGATGACGCTATTATTATTGGCGAAAGTGCTTACAGTGAAATTGAGAAACGCGGTAAATCAGCCGAAGCTGTTATAGCTGGGGCAAAAAAGGTGGCTATGCCAGCGACCTTTGGTGTGTTAACCACGATAGCTGCCTTTGTACCGATGCTAATGGTAGGCGGTGCTCAGGCGCCAATTTGGGGTTCAATTGCTTGGGTTGTGGTGCTATGTCTCATTTTTTCATTAGTTGAATCTAAACTTATTTTACCGGCGCATATTATTAATATGGATACCACTCCTTGGGATCCTGAGCGCAAAGGCATTTTTTATGCAATAGGTCGCGGCGGTAGCAATAAGTTAAAAGCTGTCCGGGGTGTCGTAGCGATTAAATTGAACCGTTTTATTGTTAAACGCTATCAGCCTTTTGTCGAACGTTGTATTGAATATCGTTATATCACCATGTCAGTGTTTTTAGCCATGTTAATTTTAATGTATGGCGTGCTAGGTGGCGGCTTTGTCCGTTGGGTATTTTTCCCTAATATCCCTAGTGACTTTATTAATGCTGCGTTAGTGATGGAAGAAGGCGCTTCAAATCAAGCTACAGTAAATGCCATGGCTGAAGCAGAAAATGCGTTGATCCGGGTTAACGATAAATTAAGTACAGATATTGACGATCAAATTGTTAGGCATCGCCTAGTATTTTTAAATAGTGATACTGCAGGCCAATTGGTTGTTGAGCTGGATAAAAGTGAAGGCCGAGAAATAGATGGTTTTGAAATAGCCAAACTGTGGCGTGAGGAAATGCCAGAAATCCCAGGCATAAAAAGCTTTAAGGTGAATGCAGCGACGGGTGGCGGAGGGGCCGGTGCCGATATCTCATTGCAATTACGAGGTACCAATTTAGATAACTTAAAACTGGCAACTGAAGAATTAAAAGCGCGCTTAGCTGAATACGCCGGCATTTACGATATAGAAGATAATCTTCTGGGTGGTAATGATGAGATTGTTTTAGCCTTAAAACCAGAAGCGCATTTATTAGGTATCTCGTTAGTAGATGTTGCGCGACAAGTTCGTTACGGCTTTTATGGTGCCGAAGCCCAACGGGTGCAGCGTGATGGCGAAGAAATTAAAGTTATGGTGCGTTACCCGCGCTCAGAGCGCAGCTCTATTGGTAGCCTAGATAATATTCGTATTCGCACTAAAGATGGTGGTGAAGTGCCATTTAATCAAGTTGCTAGCTATACTTTACAGCCTAGTTTTAGTGCTATTAATCGTGTTAATGGCGAGCGAGCTGTAACCATTAGTGCCGCGGCAGATAAGGATAATATTGAACCAAGTAAAGTGATTTTTGCTATGCAAAACACCGTTATTCCTGAAATTAGTGCTAAGTACCAAGGTGTTACCGGTGAATTAGACGGCAGTAGCCAAGATGAAATTGATGCTCAAAGCGACTTAATGAAAGCGGGTATATTTGCGTTGTTTTGTATTTATGCCCTAATGGCGATACCGCTGCGTTCTTATAGTCAGCCATTAATTATTATGAGCGTGATCCCGTTTGGCTTAGTAGGCGCGGTTATTGGTCATATGGTGCTAGGGTTAAGTATGAGTATTATGTCGGTTTTTGGTTTAGTGGCCTTAGCTGGCGTGGTGGTAAACGATTCGTTAGTCATGGTGGATTTTGTTAACCGAGCGCGCGAAGAAGGCTTGACCATTCGTGAGGCGGTATCACAAGCTGGCGCACAGCGCTTTAGAGCTATTTTGCTAACATCGCTAACGACCTTTGTCGGTTTAGCGCCGATAGTGTTAGAGCGCAGCCTACAGGCGAAAATGGTCGTGCCGATGGCTGTGTCACTGGCCTTTGGTATTTTATTCGCTACCGTGATTACGCTAATATTAATTCCAGCGCTATACGTCATCTTAGAAGATGTTAAGCAATTTTTTGCTAGAAAAAAATCTAAAGTATTACCTGAAGTGATAGCGACTTCGCATAAATAGCTACAAAAAAGGCCACTGTAATAGTGGCCTTTCATTCTCAAGTTAATAGCAGCAAATAAACATCAACTAATCACCAACCTTCTATCAATAAGCTTGGCTATGCACGCCTTTAACAGCACGTCCAGAAGGGTCGTTAGTGTTGGCTAAACTTTCATCCCAAGCTAAGGCTTCTGGTGTCGAGCAGGCAACTGTTTTGCCGCCAGGTACACAAGCAATAGCGCCGGCATGCGGGAAGTGCTCTTCAAATATAACCCGGTAAAAATACGCTTCTTTACTTTCAGGAGTATTAACTGGGAAGCGAAAGCTCGCCGTGGCCATTTGTTGCTCTGTGATTTCTTTTTCAGCGTGGGCTTTTAAGCTATCTATCCAGCTATAACCCACGCCGTCAGAGAATTGCTCTTTTTGTCGCCATAAAATTTCGTCTGGCAATAAACCTTCAAATGCTTGACGTAAAATATGTTTTTCCATTTTACCATTGCCACACATTTTCGCTTCTGGGTTTAGGCGCATGGCAACATCCATAAAGGTTTTATCTAAAAATGGTACTCTTGCTTCAATGCCCCAAGCTGACATCGATTTATTAGCGCGGTTACAGTCGAACATATGTAAGCGATCAAGTTTACGCAAGGTTTCTTCATGGAACTCTTTAGCATTAGGCGCTTTATGGAAATATAAATAGCCGCCAAATATTTCATCTGCACCTTCACCTGATAACACCATTTTAATGCCCATAGCTTTAATTTTACGGGCCATTAAATACATTGGGGTTGAAGCACGAATGGTGGTGACATCATAAGTTTCTAAAAAGTAAATAACATCACGTAGCGCATCTAAACCTTCTTGCACGGTGAATTGTACAGTGTGGTGAACCGTGCCAATAGAGTCAGCCACTTTTTGGGCTGCGACTAGATCGGGCGAGCCGGCTAAACCAACCGCAAAGGAATGCAATCTTGGCCACCATGCTTCCGATTGATCATTATCTTCAATTCGACGTTTAGCAAATTGTTGAGCTATAGCCGAAATAAGCGATGAATCTAAACCACCAGATAATAAAACACCATAGGGTACATCTGACATTAAGTGACTTTTTACACTATTTTCTAGCGCAGTGCGTAATTCGGTTAAACTGGCAGGGTTGTCTTTTACCGCAGCAAAATCTTGCCAATCCCGTTTATAATAGCTTTGCAATTTACCTATTTTGCTATCAAAAAAGTGACCCGGTGGAAATTCTTTAATTTGTTTACAAACGGGTACTAACGCTTTTAATTCTGATGCAACAAACAATTGGCCATGTTCATCATAACCATAATAAAGTGGAATAATGCCAATATGATCACGGGCAATTAAATATCGATTTTGCTCGGCATCATATAAAATAAAGGCAAACATACCTTGTAACTGATCAATAAAATCACTGCCATGAGCAAGATATAATGGCAAAATAACTTCACAATCTGACTTAGTTTGGAATGGATAAGGTGCAGCTAGCGACTTTTCTAGTTGCTTATGATTGTAGATCTCGCCATTCACTGCCAGAATGTGATTTCGATTTTTATTAACCAGAGGTTGGGCACCATTCTCAGTATCAACAATCGCCAAGCGCTCATGAACTAAAATGGCATTGTCGTTATTCCACACGCCAGACCAATCTGGACCACGGTGACGTAATAACTTTGATAACTGTAGCGCCTGTTGGCGCAACGCTTTAACATCAGTTTTGATGTCAAGCACCCCAAAAATCGAACACATGTTAACCTCTATTAATTAATTTACTAAACATATAATTGGCAGTATGTACGTCTATACGTACCACTTGAATGTGACATGCTGGTGTGAAAAAGCAAGCGTTTTTTATCACTATATTTGCCGGCAATGGGATGCTGTTGTTATAGCTATTGATGTAATAAGTAAAAGATGAATCAAAAAACAGAGAAAACTCGCTTTACCCCGCCACTTGATTGGCAGGCAGACATTATTAACACTAATCCGATTTTCAGCGCTTTATGTCAAAAGTTTGGTGATTTTAACCCCGATACATGGCCTAGTTTGCCAACGTTAAATCAATGGTTTATTAGTGATTATAGCTTTGTAGCAAATGATAAGCTGCTTGACGATGGCCGTTATTATGAAAACTTTATTTATGCCACTAAAACCATACCTTGTCGTGAAAATAATTGGCATGATTTTTTTGGTGCTTTGATCTGGTGTTTATTCCCCAATACTAAAGCCTTACTTAACCAGTTGCATATTGCAGAAATTAATCTACATGGCTTAAAAAAGCGCAGTTTATTACGTAATAAGTTAACTTTATTTGATGAATGCGGTGTCATTATTTGTCTTGAGCCAAGTGCCCAGCAGCATGCTGAATTATTACGTACTCAGCAATGGCAACAAAGCTTTGTTCAGCAGCGTGCTGATTGGTGGCAGGGAGTTAAGCCGGTTATCTTTGGCCATGCCATGTATGAAATGGCCACTAAACCCTTTATTGGCTTAACCGCAAAATGCTTATTTGTCGACGTGCCAACGGGTTTTAGTCATTGGAATGAAACAGATACTTACAGTTTTCTTGATCAAATACTATGTAAACAAATTGCTAATTATGGCATGCTTTATGATAAGCAACAATTAACACCATTACCGTTACTTGGCGTACCGACTTGGTATAGCGAAAACGACAACGCCAGCTTTTATAATAATAGTGACTACTTTCGACCGTTACGCCGTCGGCAGTAAAATAAATAATAGGAAAGTTGCATGATTGAAATTAAAAACTTAGCCAAAGCTTTTGCGCTAAGTAAGTCTAATAAATTATCTGAGACAGAAAAACAAGATGTTCGTTATAGCAAACTGGCGTTTCATTCAGTACGTGATGTTAGCTTTAGTTGTGGTAGTGGTGAAGTATTAGGCTTACTTGGCCCAAATGGTGCGGGTAAAACTACCACTTTACGTATGCTTTCTACGGCGTTAAAACCGGATAACGGCTCAGTATTATTAAATGGTGTCGATGTATTAAAACACCCCGTAAAAGCTCGGCAACAAATTGGTTTTTTATCTGCAGATACCGGCTTATATGGCAAATTAACTGCCTATGAAAACATTGCTTATTTTGCCCGTTTACATGGCATGAAAGAGCCGGCATTAAAGCAACGCATTGATGAATTGTTTACGCTACTAGATATGCACGACTTTGCTAATCGTCGAGCCGATAATATGTCGAGCGGTATGAAACAAAAAACCGCTATTGCTCGGGCGGTAGTACACAGCCCTAAAGTGATTATTTTAGATGAGCCGACAACCGGTTTAGATATTATGACGGTACAAACCGTTTTAGACTTTATCAAAGGCTTAAAGCTGGTGGGTACACCGGTTATTTTTTCTACTCACCATTTGGATGAAGTGGCATCTTTGTGTGATCGGGTGGTAGTAATTGATAAAGGTGTTAGTGCCTTTAGTGGTGATATTGCTCAGTTTACCGCGTTATCGCCAACAGGTGATTTACGTGCCGCGTTTTTATCGGTGTTGCAGCCAGCCAATCAATCAGCAACATCAACACCAGAGTCAGCATCACAGACAGCGGTAGAACCAATAACAACCGATCAAGGAGACGCTTAATATGTGGCAAGTCTATTTTAAAGAACTCACCGAGCTTATGCGCGACAAGAAAACCTTAATCTTTGTTATTCTATTGCCGATTTTTATTTTCCCTATTATTTTTGGCGTGATGGGTTTAGTGTTATCCAGTACCACCAATACTGCTATGCAGGCTGAACATCGATATGTCATTGTTAATGAACAACAAGCACCAGAATTTAGTGATGCGTTGTTTTATCATAAAAACTTTAAGAAAATTGAAACTGAGTTAACTACCTCTGATGAATTGGCCCAAGCTATTCGTGACGATAAGTTTGATGTTGCCATTGTGATCCCCGCAGATTTTGCTAATAAGCGTCAGTTGGTAGAGCAATCTAATTGGCAAATTATTTATAACCAGTCTTCACAATTTGATTTTATGTATCGTTATTTTGATCAAACATTGGCAGATTTTAATGAGCAGTTGCAACGGCAAAGCTTGACTAAGCTTAATGTTGATCCTGCTAAGCTAGCTGCAATAATTAAACCGGTTGCAGTAACTAAGCAAGATACCGCAGCCAAGCGAGAAAATATTGGTGAAAAATTTGGCGCTATTATCGCCTACATTCTTATTCCATTATGTTTACTTGGGGCATCTTACCCTGCGATAGACATGGGGGCAGGTGAAAAAGAGCGGGGTACTTTAGAAACCTTACTTATCTGTCCTATTAGCCGTGTGAGTATTGTCTTAGGTAAGTTTTTGACTGTATTAACGACCGGCCTAGTCGGAGCCTTAATTACCGTTGCGAGTTTTGGTATATGGGGCGCGGTCATTGGCTCATTCGCAGGTATGGCGATAGTGCAAGAAGCGATGTCTGCTATTGCGGTTACTGAACTTATTTTAATATTTTCATTACTGCTACCAATATCAGCGGTATTTGCTGCATTATTATTGGCTATCTCAATTTATGCCCGTACCTTTAAAGAAGCGCAAAATTATATTAGCCCATTAACTATTATGATTTTCCTACCTTTAGTCGCGGCGATGATGCCAGGGGTAGAGCTAACAGCGAAAACAGCCTTAGTACCAATAATGAACGTGGCTTTAGCCATTAAAGAGCTGATTAAAGGCACTGCTGATTATGGTTTATTAGCCTTAATTTTTGGCTCTACCGTACTTTTAGCAGCGATAGCGATTGGTTTTTGTGTGCATTGGTTTCAGCAAGAGAAGGTATTATTTAGATAGCACTAGCTGCATAGCTAAACTGACTAAAGGTAAATCTTTGTGTAGAAGCAGGGTTTACCTTTTTTTTCTTAATGCTATTGATAACGGTTCTCAATAGCGTTAAGATTAGAGCGTCCAAATATTAAGGGTGTTCGCTATGTATGTATGTTTATGTAAAGGTGTAACTGATAAAGCTATTAAGCAAAAGGTAGCTGAAGGAGTATGCACTATGCGTGAGCTTAAATTGTGTTTAGGTGTGGGTAGTCAATGCGGTAAATGTACCTGCCAAGCTTCACAAATTTTACATAATGAATTAGTAGCAGAGCACAATTTTGCTGCGGCCAAAGATTTAGCAACACCAGCTGCTTAATTATTAAGCCTTATTTTAGTTATATTAATATTCTTATTTTCTGCATTTAAATTCTATTCTATTTATTATCAATTTTGGTCATAATAGCACTATTGATTTAGGCTAAGCACAAGCTTAGTCCAATAGGAGTTTTTATGGGTTCGCAAACAGTTGATGCAATTAAACAAGTGGCTATTGTCGGTGGTGTCCACGGTAATGAGTTCTCTGGTATCTATTTAATAAAACAGTACCAAGCTCAGCCAGAACTGATGACACGAAGCAGTTTTAACACCGAAACAGTTTGGGCAAATCCAGAAGCACATTTTGCTAATAAACGTTATTTACAAAGTGATTTAAATCGCCAGTTTAAAAATACTGATTTAGCCGATATGACCTTAACCGATTATGAGCAAAGTCGGGCTAAAGTATTAAACGCACAGCTAGGCCCTAAAGGGCAGGCCAGAACAGACTTAATTATCGACTTGCATAACACGACCAGTAATATGGGCGCGTGTTTAATTCTGACTCAAGCCGGTGAGTTTTATAATAAAATGGCTGCTTACGTTAAAATGCAGATGCCAGAAGCGATTATTTCTCGTGATGAAGATCACGTTGCTGCACAAGATCATGCGTTAATGTGTACTTTAGGACGCTATGGTGTTTTGGTAGAAGTAGGACCGCAATCTCAATCCGTAGTTCGCCAAGATATTTTAGATTTAATGCATAAAATGACTCAACATATTCTAGATTTTGTTGAATTATATAACCACAACAATCTGCCACAGCTACCCAAGCAAACGGAAGCATTTCGTTATTTGCACAGTATTAAATTGCCTATGAACGATCAGGGCGAGCGATTAGGTATGGTGCATAAAAACATTCAAGATAATGACTATCAACCGATTAATCCGGGTGATCCAATTTTCACTTTATTTGATGGTACTGAAGTGAAATATGACGGTGCGACTACGGTGTATCCCACTTTTATTAATGAAGCGGCGTATTATGATAATAATTTGGCTATGTCATTAAATGAGAAAGTATTTATTACTTTGGAAGATGCTTAATTAGGGTTTTAAGTTACTAAGCAGTTTACTGAGTAAAATCAGTTAGCGGTATCCATAATGGATTGCCGCTAACTGTTGGCAAAAATAATGGTATTAAATGCTACTTACAGGTGCTTGTTGCAGCTAACCATTACCTACGTAGATTATAGAGTATCGTAGTTTTCTTTTTTCTCAATTAACTCAATCGCATAATTATCTGGATCGCGGACAAATGCGATTTTAGTGCTGCCGCCTTTTACTGGCCCAGGCTCACGGCTAATAACACCGCCTTTAGCCCGAATTTTATCGCAGGCTTGGTAAATATCGTCTACTTCTAGCGCAATATGGCCATAAGCATTACCTAAATCATAACTGTCAGTATCCCAGTTATAGGTTAACTCTAATACGGTATGCTCAGATTCAGCACCATAGCCAACAAAAGCTAAAGTATAGCGATACTCTTCGTTATCTGATTGACGTAATAATGTCATGCCTAAAACGTCAGTGTAAAAAGCGATTGATTTTTCTAAATTACCCACGCGTAGCATGGTATGTAACATACGCATTATAAACTCCTAATTAAGCTTCAACTTTATCTTTAAACTCACACAGATCTTCAATAATACAACTACCACAGCGAGGTTTGCGTGCCACGCAGGTGTACCGACCATGCAAAATTAGCCAATGATGTACGTCTAATTTAAACTCTGCAGGCACCACTTTAAGTAGTTTTTGTTCAACGTCGTCAACCGTTTTACCCATGGCCAATTTAGTCCGGTTAGAGACGCGATAAATATGGGTATCTACAGCAATAGTAGGCCAGCCAAAAGCAGTATTGAGTACCACGTTTGCGGTTTTGCGACCCACACCAGGCAGCGCTTCTAATGCAGCCCGATTTTCAGGGACTTGACCTTGATGTAACTCAACCAGCATACGGCAAGTCTTTATGGTATTTTCGGCTTTAGTGTTAAATAAACCTATGGTCTTAATATGCTGTTTTAAGCCATCTACGCCTAAGTCCAACATAGCTTGCGGCGTGCGGGCAATGGGGAATAACGCTTTAGTGGCTTTGTTTACGCCAACATCTGTAGATTGAGCTGATAAAAGCACTGCAATTAACAACTCAAACGGTGAGCTGTATTCTAATTCCGTGGTTGGATTAGGATTAGCATCACGTAAACGACTTAACATTTCAATACGCTTTTGCTTATTCATTTATTTAACTTTCACCTTTGCTTGCACCTTAACTTAATCTTATTGCGCCGCACCAGTTACCCGAGCGCGAGAGATTTTAGCAACACTAGCTTCACGCTGCTGCAGTTTATTATCAATAACATTCTTTAAGGCAATCAATAGTCCCATACCAATAAAAGCACCCGGCGGTAACATTGCTAGTAAAAAGTGACTATCGGTTGTAAATAACTCAATGCGTAATACCTTAGCCCAGTCTCCTAACAGTAAATCGGCACCATCAAACAGCGTGCCTTGGCCGAGAATTTCACGTAACGCACCTAATACCAGTAACACTAATAAAAAGCCTAAGCCCATCATAAAACCATCAATAGCTGAAGGCAGCACCGCATTTTTCGAAGCAAAGGCCTCAGCGCGGCCAATAATGGCGCAATTGGTAACAATCAGTGGGATAAAAATACCCAGCGATTGATACAAACCAAAAGTGTAAGCATTCATTAGTAATTGCACCACGGTGACTAAACTGGCAATAATTAATACAAATATTGGAATACGAATTTCAGCCGCAACATGATTGCGCACTAAAGACACCGCGATATTTGAGAACAGTAAGACTAATAAGGTTGCTGCACCTAAGCCTAGTGCATTAGTAACCGTTGCTGTAACCGCCAGTAATGGGCATAAACCGAGCAGCTGGACTAAGCCAGGATTGTTTTTCCATAATCCTTGCACGGTTAGCTGTTTAAATTCGTTCATGGTAAAACCTCACAGTTAGCTGGCAAGTCGGCTAGCTCTGGATGTTGCAATACATATAAAGCCGCTTTTCTGACCGCAGTTACCACAGCACGAGGTGTTATTGTCGCCCCGGTAAACTGATCAAATTGACCACCATCTTTACGTACCGCCCATGCGGCTGCATTATCGGCAGTGACGATTTTATTGCTAAAACTAAAGATCCAACTAGAGCGGCGAGATTCAATTTTATCACCTAAGCCCGGTGTTTCTTGATGGTTAACTACTCGCGAGCCTAATACAGTGCCGTCAGGTGCCACAGCCACAATTAAATCAATATTACCGCTATAGCCATCAGGTGCAGTCGTTTCGACTAAATAAGCTGCTAGGGTATCTTGTTGGCGCCAACGATAAATACTTTGCGCGCGTTCACGGCCTAAGTACTCGGGGGCGATAACTTGGCGGCAATCCGCTAATAACGCATGATCAACGCTCACACCTGGCAGGACTTCTTTTAAAACTGCCAGCTTACTGGCTAAGGCTTGCTCGGCAATTTTCGGTTCAGTCAGTACATTAACCACACTGAGTATGGTTACGCAAACTGCGGCAACAACCGCTAAAGCTAAGGCATTTTTACTGATTGATTTAATCATTTTTTGGCCTCGGTTGCTGATGCCCATAGGTACGAGGGCGAGTATAGTAATCGATAAGAGGCACTGCCATATTGGCAATTAATACTGCAAACGCATAGGCGTCAGGATAACCACCATAAGTGCGAATTAAATACACTAATAAACCAATTAATACACCGTACCACAGCCGACCGTTATTGGTGGTGGAAGCGGAAACTGGATCGGTAGCGATAAAAAAGGCTGCCAACATAGTGCCGCCACTAAATAAATGAAATAGCGGGCTAGCCAAGGTGTCGGGTGCTGCTAAGCTACCAATGCCACTGAATATAGCTAAACTGATAATGACAGCTGCCGGAATACGCCAACTAATCACTTTTTGTTGAATTAAGACTAAACCGCCAATTAGGTAGGCTAAATTAACCCACAACCAACCGCTGCCGGCAAAGGCATAAAAAACCGGTCTCTGCATGCTTTCAGACAAGGTAATGCCGCGACTCAGATCAGTACGTAAGGTATCCAGAGGCGTAGCCATGGTGATGCCATCTACAGTTGATTGCAGTTGTTGCAGGCTATAACCACTACAACTAAATTGACTAAATACCGCACATACTGCATCTATAGGCGTTAAAGCGAAGGTTTGTAATGATGCCGGTGGCAGCCATTGCGTCATTTGTACCGGGAATGAAATCAGTAATAATACATAAGCGGCCATAGCCGGATTAAATAAGTTATTACCTAAACCACCATATAATTGCTTAACGATGATAATGGCAAAAGCAGTACCAATAATGACTAACCACCAAGGGGCATAAGGCGGTATGGCGATGGCAAGTAACACTGCGGTTAACATTGCACTGTTATCGCGTAGTCTGGGCCAAACTGCTTTTTTGCGTAATAGCATAATAATGGCTTCGCTAACTAAAGCCGTAGCAATGGCTAAAACTAATTGAATTAACACGCCATAACCCAACAGAGCAGCTTGGACAATAATACCCGGCACACAGGCAAGCATAACGAGGCGCATAATTTGCGCAGTGCTGCGTTGTAAACGCTGGTGTGGTGAACTGGCTATTTTAAAACTCATGATTGTTTATCTGCTTGTTTTTTGGCTTTAGCTCGAGCAATCGCAGCAGCAATGGCGGCTTTGCGTGGATCAACGGCTGGTGCCGGTTCTGCTTCAGTAACTACATTCACATCTATATCCGCTGTGGCATCGGGCTGAGCTAGCTTTTCGCTGGCTTGCTTAGCTTTAGCGCGAGCAATCGCAGCTGCAATAGCGGCTTTACGCGGATCAACGGCTGGAGTCGGTTCAGCTTCAGTATCAACATTTGCATCTGTATCCGTTGCGGCATCGGGCAGAGCTACCTTTTCGCTGGCTTGCTTAGCTTTAGCTCGAGCAATCGCAGCAGCTATGGCCGCTTTGCGTGGATCAACGGCAGGTATCGGTTTTGTTTCAGTTTCAACATTGGCAGCCTCAACATTAGCCTCGGTATCAGCTGTTAGATCGGGCTGAGCTAGCTTTTCGCTAGTTTGCTTAGCTTTAGCCCGAGCAATCGCAGCGGCAATGGCAGCTTTACGCGGATCCTTTTCTGTTGCTGCATCAGCAGGATTAGGGGGGCTGTTATCCGCTCCGCTCTGCACAGTTGAGGCAGTGTTGGCTTGTTTGGCTTGCTGATAATCGCGAGCTTGCTGCTTTTTCAACTCACGTTGGGCAATAATAGCGTCTCTATCTAATGTAGTCGGTTCGGTTTGACGACTGGCCGTTTTAGCTTTTATTTTTGCTAGCGCATCTGCGACAGCGCTGGCTTTGCCACTAGCTTGTTGCTGTTGTGCTCTGGCGGCAGCAAGTTGTTCGTTTCGCTGTTGTCGTTCAAGTTTTTCGCGTTCTAGGCGCTCGTTGCGAGCATCAAAACGGGCTTTCGCTTGCTCGGCTTTAATCGCCTCTTGTTGCTGCTCTCTTAACTCTGCTTTAGCCACCCGATAGTATTGCACTAACGGGATTTCACTAGGGCAAACATAGGCGCACGCACCACACTCAATGCAATCAAATAAATTATATTGCTGCAATTTTTCAACATCTTGAGCTTTGCTATACCAGAGCAACTGTTGAGGTAGTAACGAAGCAGGGCAGGCATCGGCACAGGCACTGCAACGTATACAGTCCATTTCATGCTCTGCGGCCGGTAACTCAGTTGCAGTAGGCGCTAAAATACAATTAGTGGTTTTAATCACCGGTATATCTAAGCGTGGCAAGGTAAAGCCCATCATAGGGCCACCCATAATAGCACGTTGTTTTGGCTGGCTGCTAAAACCACAAAAGTCGAGTAAATCTGCAACTGGAGTACCCAGTAAAGCCAACACATTTTGCGGCTGGTCTAAGGTATCCCCGGCCACAGTAACAATACGTGAAATGAGTGGATGGTCATCTAATACCGCTTGGGCAATGGCAAAGACAGTACCGACATTTTGCATCACAATGCCAATATCAAGCGGTCGGCGTCCAGTAGGGACTTCTGTACCCGTTAATAATTCAATTAATTGTTTTTCGCCACCGGAAGGGTATTTAGTCGGTACATTGCGCACCCAATAATTATCCCGCTGGTTACTCGCTGCAGACATGGCAGCAGTAGCAATAGGCTTATCATCTTCAATAGCAATAAGTACGGCTTTGGGCTGCAGTAGCCGAAAGAGGATATCAATGCCTTTAACAATAGTGGTAGCGGCTTCTTGCATTAACAAATCATCAGCGGTGATATAAGGCTCACACTCCACTGCATTGATAATAAGATAGTCGATGGTCTTACTGGAACCTACTTTTAGATGGGTTGGAAACCCAGCACCACCCATACCGGCAATACCATTATCATGGATCCGATTTAATAAAGTTAAGTTATCGCAGGTAGTAAAATTGAGTGGCTGTCTTAAACGCCACTCATCTAAGCCATCTGGTGCTAGGGTGAGTGTTATTTCCGGTAACGCAGAAGGGTGGGCACTACTGTGTGGGCCAATACTGATAACATGACCAGAGGTTGGCGCATGTATAGGCACTGTCATAGCATTATCTGCTGCAGTCAGCGCTTGGCCTTTTAATACCCGGTCGCCTACATTGACTAATAACTGGCCGGCAATACCAATATGTTGACGTAACGGTAAATATAACCGATCAGGCATGGGTAAACGGGCTATAGGTTTGTTATTGGTTTGGTTTTTTCTGCTGGGAGGATGGATACCACCATGAAAATCCCACAGCTTTCCAGATTGAATTTGTTCAAATAAACTTTGCATAGTTATTAAGACTCCACTACGCGAACCGGTATTGCTGTTAAATCCCATTTCCAGCGTTCGGTTGTTTCTGCTACAGGTACCATATCGATACAATCAACTGGACAAGGTTCAACACAAAGATCACAACCGGTACATTCATCAATAATAACAGTGTGCATCAGTTTAGATGCGCCAAGGATGGCATCGACCGGACAGGCTTGAATGCATTTAGTGCAACCAATACATTCATCTTCTCGAATATAGGCAACCCGTTTAATAGAGGGCTCTTGAGCCGCATTTAACGGTTTAGCTTCAACACCCATTAAATCGGCCAGTTTACGAATAGTGCTTTCACCGCCTGGTGGGCATTTATTGATTTCATCACCGTTGGCAATGGCTTCAGCATAAGGTTTACAGCCAGGATAACCGCATTGGCCGCATTGGGTCTGCGGTAAAATATCATCAATTTGATCCACTAGCGGATCACTATCTACTTTAAAGCGAATCGCCGCAAAACCTAAAACGGCACCAAATACCAGAGCTAACAAACCAATGGCTAATAAAGCCGTTACAATACTCATGCTACTTTTACCAATCCAGTAAAGCCCATAAAGGCCAGTGACATTAACCCTGCAGTAATCATGGCTATGGCGGCACCCTTAAACGGAGTCGGTACGTCGGCTGCCGCTAAACGCTCACGCATAGCAGCAAATAAAATTAATACTAATGAAAAACCGACCGCAGCGCCAAAACCATAAATAACAGAATTAATAAAGTTATGCCGCGCATTAACATTTAGCAGAGCAACGCCTAAAACTGCACAGTTAGTGGTAATTAACGGTAAGAAAATACCCAATAATCGATATAAAGTCGGGCTAGTTTTATGCACTACCATTTCAGTAAATTGCACTACCACGGCAATCACTAAAATAAAGCTTAGGGTGCGTAAGTACAGTAAGTCCAAAGGGGCTAATAAATAATGATCAACTAAATAACTACATAACGATGCTAGGGTAAGTACAAAGGTAGTGGCTAATGACATACCAATAGCAGTTTCTAACTTACTTGATACCCCCATAAAAGGGCACAAACCAAGAAATTTAACTAAAACAAAATTATTAACTAGCACTGTACTGACAAGTAACAGCAAAAATTCGCTCATGGGCCCGTCCAAGCAAAAATAAGGGCTATATTATGCAATTAAGCCGCGTTAGACACAACCAGACAAACTGTGGGGAATTAGCGACTAACCGATGATTAGTCGCTAATTTAGATTAAAGCGGTACCGGCTTACCAATATAATAGCCTTGGTTACCATCAATGAATAATGATTCTAACATATGCTTCTCTTCTTGCGTTTCAACGTTTTCAGCAAAAACGCCAACACCAATACGGTGAGCGAGGTCAATCATTAAGCGCATAAAGTACTGATTGTTTTTATCTTCATCAATTCTGCGGGTATAACTGCCATCCATTTTTACGTAATCTGGTTTTAAATCTCGGAAAAATTTAAATGACGTGATACCCACACCAAAGCGTTCGACAGTAATACGTGAACCGGCACGATGTACCATATCAATAAAGCGCTTACTGGTTTTAAAATTTTGTTGCATGCTAAACTCAGTCACTTCAAAAACTAATTTAGACGCGATATTGGCATCTTTTAATAAACGCCGTTCCAGCCAAATACAAAATTGATCATCATGCAAACTACGTGCAGACAGGTTTATACCAAAATATTGATCTTGTAGATTTTTTTGTTTAATCGTGGTCAACGATGTTTCAATAACCAGTCGATCTATCTCAATAATTTTATCCAGTTTTTCTGCCATGGCTAAAAACGATGCCGTGGGTAAAACTTGATTTTCTTGGGTTTTAAACCGCACTAATATTTCTGAGTAAGTTCTTGAGGAACGCGTAGCCGGTTGAATTAACTGGGTTAATAAACTAATGCGATTATTTGTCAGTACATCATCAATCACATTACGCCAATTTTGATTGCCATAACCGGTGCGGCTCATTTCTAAACCCGCTGATTCTTTTTGGATATGCCAAGCATTAGCTTGCTTGGTTTGGGCCAAGCTGATGGAGGTATCAGCAATGGCTAATAAATCACTTAGCGCTTTACCAGATTCATAACTAACTAATCCGGTATAAGCTACTGAATCTAATTCAGATAAATTTTGATATTCGTTAAAACGGCTTTGCAGTTGTTGGGCAAAAACCTCGGCTTCTTTAGGCGTAATACGCGGTAATAAAATCGCAAAGTCAGAAGTATTTAAACGATACAACTTATGGTCGACATAAGAGCCAACTAACTTTTTGATGATATCAGCGACTTCACTGATATAAGTATCGCCTTCTTGATAACCACGCGACTGATTTAATGTTTGTAATTCTGTACAGCGGGTAATAGCAAAAATACCAAATTCATTATTTTTAGCTTGGTGAATATTCTCTTCGTAAAATTGTAAAAAGCGATTGCGATTAGGTAAACCAGTAACAGAATCTTTATAAGCTCGCTCAGCAATCTCTTCCGCTTTAAGCGTCATATTTTGATATTGCTTATCGGTGTGGCTTTCCAGCTTTTTTAAACTAACTTTAATATCAGCAAACTCGTGAGGAATTTTACTCCAATCGGTTTTAGCAATACTGCTTTCATCAGTAAAGTTATCAATTAACTGATTTACGGCGGCTGTGGCGCGGCGGTAACTACGACTAATACCACTTTTACCAATTAGGGCAGGTAACCAACCAATAATAAAAGGCGCAATAATTAAGATAAGCAAAGCGTACTGAAATTGGTTCAATAGTGCAGTTTGATTTAATTGATAACTAACAATTAAATTTTGCTCGGTATTTTTAACCGTATAATTTTTAAATTCAGTACCAAATAAATCTAAAACAGTTTGCGCAATAACGGGGCGGATCTCTGTTAAGCTTTGCTCGTGCAACACAACACCATCAAGTTGACTGACACGTAAATTAGTTAAGGTAAAACTACGCTCAAGTTGGCGACTAATAATTTTACCGTCACCGCTTAAATGGTGACCTAGAATTTGTTCAATGACATTTTGCGCACTGCGTTGATTATTTTCTAATTGCTGTTGCGTGAACTGAACTAAAATAAATACAGATATTGCGGCTAATATAATTGCGGCAAATAACTGACCTAGCAATAATGTTCTTAGTATTCTCATAAGCTATGACCACCAGATTAATCTAGACTCCCTGTCCTGATGTTTAATATAGTTTTAACCAGGCGCAATGGAAAGGTAATTCACCCAAAATTACTGATAAATAAACCAATTATAGATAAATACCGTTTATTATTGCGATATGCAACCATTTAACGATAGAAGTAGGTAAGAAAAAGATGGCTCCCCAAGTTGGACTCGAACCAACGACCTACGGATTAACAGTCCGCCGCTCTAACCAGCTGAGCTATTGGGGAATTTTGAAAAGCAAATGGATAATTTAGTATGGCTCCCCAAGATGGACTCGAACCAACGACCTACGGATTAACAGTCCGCCGCTCTAACCAACTGAGCTATTGGGGAATTACAACTAAATGGATACTATTTAATTAGTGCATACATCATTGAATGAAATTGGCTCCCCAAGATGGACTCGAACCAACGACCTACGGATTAACAGTCCGCCGCTCTAACCAACTGAGCTATTGGGGAACTCCATTCAACGGCCGCAATACTAATGCCCGTAATAGAAGCTGTCAACTGTTTGCAGTGTTGAATTTCATTCTAACGATTCACTTGCACAATGTTTAAGCAAAGCGATGTAAAATGCAACGATGTTATCACCACAAGATAAGATTTTATTTCCCAACCTATTTTACTTATTACGCAAATCTATATGGTACGTGGCTTAGCTAGGGTTACCCACAGATTCTGTGGATAACTCTGTGCACTGTTGTGTGTATAGCATAGCTAAGGCATGTGCTAGTTGACTTTCTGCAAGGTCAAGCTTATTGCGATGAAAATATTTTGCTAGCAAATACAGTAGGTTATTAAATTTGCTTTTAGGTTAATAAAATAAGAAGTTACATATTTGCAGTTGTTTTCTGATCAGGCTTGAATTGTGAACTGTTTTTACTTTATTGGTGTTAAATAGCTGTTATAAAAAAGTTGATCAGGCGGTTTGTGTTAAAATGGCATGGCCGCTGACTCGGCTTTTCATTACAATAGGATTCCTGTTTTGATTAGTAGAAATTATGAATTCGGTTAAAGCACCAAATGCCTTATTAAAAGGTGATATCAAAGCGACCATGATTGCTATGACAGTGCCGATGCTGTTTGGTACGTTAATATTAATGACCTTTAATATTGTTGATACCTTTTTTATTAGCTTGTTAGGGACAGAACCACTTGCCGCAATTAGTTTTACTTTTCCCATCTCATTTACAATAGTTAGTTTAGGGATAGGGCTAAGTATTGGAACGTCAGCTGTTATAGCCCGAGCACTTGGTCAAGGTAACACCACTGAAGCTCGTGGCGATGCGACAGTTGCACTAGGCTTGTCTTGTTCTATTGTCGGAGCCATCTCGATAGTCGGTTATTTTTTAAGCCCAATGATATTTAAAGCATTGGGCGCGACAGATCATATTTATAGCTATATTCAACCTTATATGGATTTGTGGTTTTTTAGGGGCTGTGTTATTGATGGTACCCATGATTGGAAATGGCATATTGCGCGCGGCTGGTGATACTAAAATACCCAGTATCATTATGGGAACATCGGGGTTGGTTAATGCAGTTTTAGACCCGATTTTAATTTTTGGTTTTGGGCCCATTCCTGCTATGCATATGCATGGTGCGGCATTAGCTACTGTTATTTCTTGGCTAGTGGGTAGTGTTGCTATGCTATATATGTTGCAGAAACGCAATCTACTTAATTTAAATTGGCCAGGATGGAAGCTACTAAAAGCCGCAAGTAAGAAAATACTTAGCATTGGTTTACCTGCTGCGGGTGCTAATATGCTCACCCCATTAGCGATGGCAATATTAACGGCTATGATGGCAAGTCATGGTGCTCATGCGGTAGCGGGTTTTGGTGTTGGTGCGCGTTTAGAAGGTATGGCCATTTTAATTGTTTTAACCTTATCAATGACATTGCCGCCGTTTATTAGTCAAAATTTTGGAGCCGGCTTTTGGCACCGAGTACAACAAGGCTATCAACTTTGCGTTAAGTTTGTGCTGGTATGGCAACTTATTATCTATATTGTCTTGGCTATTTTGGCGATACCGTTGGCTAAATTATTTAGTGACGAGCCAGAGGTAATCCACATTATCAGTTTATTTATTTGGATCATGCCTTTAGGTTACGGTTTGCAAGGTATTACGATTCTAACTAATTCATCACTAAATGCATTACACCAACCAAGTAAAGCTTTGCTATTGAGTATTATTCGTTTGTTTGTGTTTTATGTGCCGTTGGCTTGGTTAGGCGGTAACTTTTTTGGCATAACGGGGTTGTTCGTTGGATGTGTTATCGCAAATGCTTTTACCGCGGGTATTGCTTGGCGATGGTTTAATAAAGTGGCGAATAAAACTGCCAAAATAGGAGAGCACGTTGTCGAGAAATTTTGAACTTAAATCAGATTACTCACCTGCAGGCGATCAGCCTAATGCCATTAAGCAATTAGTTTCAGGTCTTGAAGCTGGCTTGGCACATCAAACTTTGTTAGGCGTTACCGGTTCGGGTAAAACTTTTACCATGGCCAATGTTATCCAACAGGTAAATCGTCCTACCTTAATTATGGCGCATAATAAAACTCTAGCCGCGCAACTTTATGGCGAGATGAAAGCGTTTTTCCCCAATAATGCGGTTGAGTACTTTGTTTCTTATTATGACTATTATCAGCCCGAAGCCTATGTGCCTTCAACCGATACTTTTATTGAAAAAGATGCCTCTATTAATGAACATATAGAACAAATGCGCTTATCGGCAACTAAGGCGCTAATGGAGCGGCGAGATGTCGTGATTGTGGCGTCGGTATCAGCCATTTATGGTTTGGGCGATCCGGTTTCTTATATGAAAATGCTGCTACACCTTAAACAAGGCGATATTATTGACCAGCGTTTTATTATCCGTCGCTTAGCTGAGTTGCAATATAAACGTAATGATATTGAATTTCAGCGCGCGACTTATCGCGTGCGGGGCGATGTTATCGATGTCTTCCCGGCAGAAGTTGATGATATAGCGGTTAGAATTGAATTGTTTGATGAAGAAATAGAGCGTATTAGTTTGTTTGATCCGTTAACCGGTGCAGTTGAAAAAATTGTTACCCGTTATACTATTTATCCGAAAACGCATTATGTGACACCGCGAGAGAAAATTCTTGATGCAGTTGATAACATCAAAGTTGAGTTACAACAGCGGCGCGATGAGCTGTTAGCCAATAATAAACTGGTTGAAGAGCAACGCTTAAGCCAGCGTACTTTGTATGATATAGAGATGATGGTGGAGCTAGGCTTCTGTTCAGGCATTGAAAACTATTCACGTTATTTATCCGGCCGGGCTAATGGCGAGCCACCGCCAACGTTATTAGATTATTTTCCCGCTGATGGTTTAATGTTTATTGATGAGTCGCACGTCACAGTGTCGCAAATTGGCGCTATGTATAAAGGGGATCGCGCTCGTAAAGAAAACCTAGTGAATTATGGCTTTCGTTTACCATCAGCATTAGATAATAGACCGCTTAAGTTTGAAGAGTTTGAAGCCATAGCGCCGCAACGAATTTATGTGTCTGCAACGCCAGCTGTTTATGAACTCAACCAATCAGCTGGAGAAGTAATAGAACAGGTTGTTCGGCCAACAGGTTTACTTGACCCACCAATTGAAATTAGACCAGTTGCTACCCAAGTAGACGATTTATTATCAGAAATATACATACGCGCGGCAAAAAAAGAGCGGGTACTGGTGACCACGTTAACTAAAAAAATGTCTGAAGCCCTAACAGATTATTTAAGTGAACATGATGTGCGAGTGCGTTATTTACACTCAGATATTGATACCGTTGAGCGGATGGAGATTATTCGTGATTTACGTTTAGGTGTATTTGATGTTTTAGTGGGTATTAACTTATTGCGTGAAGGCTTAGATATCCCCGAAGTATCTTTAGTGGCGATTTTAGATGCTGATAAAGAAGGGTTTTTACGCTCAGAGCGTTCATTAATTCAAACCATTGGCCGTGCGGCGCGTAACTTAGAAGGTAGAGCGATTTTATATGCGGATCGCATTACCGGCTCTATGCAGCGGGCGATAGATGAAACCGATCGCCGACGCTTAAAACAGCAGGAGTTTAATGCCTTGCATGGCATTTTACCGACAGCGATTAAGAAAAGAGTTAATGATGTAATGGACTTAGGGCAATCTCCGGTGCCGGGTTTTGCCATGGTGTCAGAAAAAGCTAAATTAGTGAAAGGTAAAACGCCGTATCAAATTGAGGCGCAAATTCAACAACTAGAGCAGCAAATGTTGCAACATGCTAAAGATCTTGAGTTTGAACAAGCCGCGGCCACACGGGATAAGGTGCAGTTATTAAAACAAGCTTTATTAGAAATTTAAACTTAACGATTTAATACGCTGTTAAAAAAACACATGCTATCTCAGTAAAAATTAGGCAAAATAGGCAAACAGTCATCTGGTCTGACATCTTATTTTGATTCGGCAATTATACGCCGTAATATCAGGAATTAACTATGCGCTACTTTGTTAAAAAAACGCTTAAAAACCCTGTAAATCGCTCGGGTTTAAGCTCAAGCTTATACTCAGTGAAAAGCTCGCTTACTTGGTGGTTAGCTTTTTTAGTTTAAGTGTAATATTAACTGGCTGTGGTAGCCCTGAAGTGGAACCGGAAGCTAATATTGTTCGGCCGGTTAAACTGTTTCATGTCAGCAATGAGCATGCAGCAACTGCGCGCCAATTTCCGGCTGTAGTCGAGCCGACAAAACGGGCAAACTTAACCTTTCGGGTCAGTGGGAAACTCATCGAGCTGTCAGGCCGACCAAGTCATAATGTGCAGCGAGGAGAATTACTCGCGCGACTGGATGATACTGATTTTAAATTGCGTTTAGATCAAGCAAATGCTCGATATGAATTAGCCCAAACTCAATTTGATCGGGCAAATTTACTGATGGAACAAAAATTAGTATCGCAAGCGCAATTTGATGAAACAAAAGCCCAGTTACAAGTTGCTAAAGCCGATTTTAGTGCAGCCAAAACCGCGCTTAGTTATACCCGTTTAGAAGCGCCGTTTGCAGGTACAGTATCTAGGTTGTTAGTTGAAAATCATGAGAATATTGCTGCCCAGCAGCCGATCATGGAACTGCAAGTCCGTGGTCATGTTGATGTTGTTATTCAAGTGCCTGAGGATGTAATTTCTAATGTTCGTCGTGAAATAGATTATCAACCAGAAGTCATTTTTGACTCCCATCCTGAGTATCGTTTTCGTGCCAGTTTGCGCGAATGGGATAGTCGAGCCGATCCTAGTACCAATAGTTTCAAAGTGGTTTTTAGCATGAAATCACCGGAGCAATTTAATGTGTTATCTGGCATGACAGCCAATGTTATTGTCGATATGAGTCAAGTGAACCGAGTAAATAGCAGCGCATTATATATTCCCGCGACCGCCATTTTTATGCCCGATACCGAAAACCTTGCTTCACAGCAAAGTTATGTCTGGTTGTATGATAAAAGCCAAGGCAAGGTAACAAAACAAGCGGTGACGATTGGCGAGCTAACCAATGCTGGCGTAGCAATTACCAGCGGAATTGCCATTGGCGATACCATCGTAACGGCTGGCGTACATCAGTTGTCTGAAGGGCAGCAGGTGCGGCCTTGGATACGTGAACGAGGGCTGTAATATGGATATAGCTCGCTATTTTATTAAATACCGCACGGCCTCGTGGTTATTTGCGACAATTTTATTGCTCGGCGGTATTGTTGCTTATATGGGCTTAGGCCGCTTAGAAGATCCGCAATTCACCTTAAAACAGGCCATGATTATTACTGCCTATCCAGGCGCATCGCCCACCCAAGTTGAAGAAGAAGTTAGCTATCCATTAGAAAATGCGATTCAGCAGCTGCCTTATGTCAGTCATGTTACGTCAGTATCGTCGGCGGGTATTTCGCAAATAATGGTCGAAATGAAAGACCAATACCGTGCTAAAGCTTTAAAACAAATTTGGGATGAATTACGGCATAAAGTGTCTGATTTGCAGCCAAGCCTATCGCCCGGTGTGCATGCACCGCAAATTAAAGATGATTTTGGCGATGTATTTGGCATTTTATATGCGTTTACTGGAGATGGTTACGCCTATGATGAATTACGTGACTATGTGGATTTTTTACGCCGAGAATTAGTATTAGTACCCGGCGTGGCAAAAGTGTCGGTTGGCGGCGTCCAACAAGAGCAAGTCATTGTTGAAATCTCTAGACCCAGATTAACCGCACTAGGTATAGCTCCACAACAACTTGCTGGCTTATTACAAAGCCAAAATATGGTAGCTAATGCTGGCTCTATTCGGGTCGATACCGAACGGTTACGAATTTATCCAACTGGCGAATTTCAGTCGGTACAGGAGCTGGAAACCCTGATTATTAGTAGCCCTGACGCCAAAGAGTTAATTTATCTTGGTGATGTGGCAAGGGTCTATCGTGAACATACTGAAATCCCGAATCATATTGTCAGATTTGGCGGTAAAACGGCATTGTCGCTAGGTGTTGCGTTTACCGGTGGCGTCAATGTGGTTGATGCCGGGGCAGCAGTTAAGCAGCGATTAGCCGAATTAGAATATAATAAACCGGTCGGGATTAATATTGACACCATCTATAATCAGCCCAATGAAGTCGAAAACTCAGTATCTGGTTTTATTGTTAATCTAGCGCAAGCCGTCGCTATTGTGATTATTGTGCTGCTCGTATTTATGGGCTTACGCAGTGGTATTTTAATCGGCGTTATTCTATTACTAACGGTATTAGGTACCTTTATATTCATGAAACAGATGGATATTGAGTTGCAAAGAGTATCGCTAGGCGCCTTGATTATTGCGTTAGGGATGTTGGTTGATAACGCAATCGTTATTACCGAAGGTATTTTGATAGGAATGCAGCGTCGGTTAAAACTCGCCGATGCGGCATCGTTAATTGTTAAACAGACCAAGTGGCCATTATTAGCAGCGACGGTAATTGCCATTACTGCATTTGCGCCAATAGGTTTATCCAGTGATGCCAGCGGTGAGTTTGCCGGCAGTTTATTTTGGGTATTATTGGTTTCTTTATTAATTAGCTGGGTGACGGCTATTACCTTAACGCCATTTTTTGCCAGCATACTGTTCAAGCAAACCACCCAGGATAAAGAAAATAGCGCTGAGCCAACAGCACTATACCAAGGGGCAATTTTTAATGTTTATCGCACGGCGTTAACTGCAGCGCTGCGCCATCGTTTCTTAACTTATTTATTAACCTTAATTTTATTAGTAGCAGCCATAGTTGGCTTTGCTAAAGTTAAACAAGTTTTTTTCCCTCCATCAAATACGCCCATTTATTTAGTTGATTTATGGCAGCCGCAGGGCACAGATATTATGTTTGCAGCAGAGCAAACTGATGCCATTATGCGCCATTTGTTAACTATCGAAGGGATAGAGTCGGTCACCAGTACGACTGGCCGTGGAGCTGAGCGGTTTATGTTAACTTATCAGCCCGAAAAGATATTTCCAAGCTATAGCCAATTAATTATTCGCGCTAAAGATCATGATCTTGTGCCAAGTTTAATGCGCCAAACTCGTGATTTTATTAACCTGTACTATCCACAAATAGAACAAAAGTTATTACGCTTAGAAGTAGGCCCTTCTACACCCGCTAAAATAGAAGCCCGCTTTAGTGGCGCCGATCCCGATAAGTTACGGCAATTAGCCAGCGCAGCGAAAGCTATTTTACAAGCGGATGGCCAAGCGGTGAATATCCATGATAATTGGCGCGCCCGTAGTAAAGTCATTCGGCCTAAATTTAACGAAGCCATGGCTAGACGCGTAGGGGTGAGTAAGCAAGATGTTGATGACGTGCTACTAAGCAGTATGATTGGCCGCACGGTAGGTGTGTACCGTGATGGTACCCATTTATTGCCTATTATTACACGTTCACCCTTAGCTGAACGCGATAATTTAGACGCCTTATATGACCTGCAAGTCTACAGCAATAAATTGCGCCGTTATGTGCCTATTACTCAAGTGGTTACTGGTTTTGATTTAGTCTGGGAAGATGCACAAATACAGCGTCGCGATCGTAAGCGAACCATTACTGTTATGGCAGATCACGATAATTTAACTGACGATACCGCTTCTGCGCTATTAGCGCGGATAAAAACAGATATTGAAGCCATACCGTTACCTACAGGTTACTTTTTAACCTGGGGTGGTGAATATGAAGCCCAGCAAAAAGCTCAGACAGCTTTATTTAGCTCGTTACCTTTTGGTTATTTAGTCATGTTTATTATCACGGTATTATTATTTAATTCTATGCGCAGTGCATTTGTTATATGGGCTTGTGTACCGTTAGCGATAATAGGGGTTAGTTTTGGTTTATTAATCATTGGTGTGCCGTTTGGCTTTATGGCGCTATTAGGCTTTTTAAGTTTATCCGGTATGTTGGTTAAAAACTGTATTGTTTTAGTGGAACAAATTAACCTTGAATTAGCTGAGGGCAAAGCGGCATTTAATGCTGTATTTGATAGTGCCGTTAGCCGAGTTAGGCCAGTATCTATGGCAGCAATAACCACTATTTTAGGCATGATACCGTTATTAAGTGATGATTTTTTTGCTAGTTTAGCGGTGGTTATTATGTTTGGTTTAGGTTTTGCCACGGTATTAACTTTATTGTTTTTACCGGTGCTATACTGCAGCGTATTTAAAATAGCGACGCCAACTAAAACCGCTTCACAAGCATAAACAGCAATTACGGATGAGTAATGGGTATGAACTGGGTAAGGACAATATTCGCAATTAGCGGTGTGGCAAGTTTTGGTTTAATGGCAGATACCTTGCCGCCATTAGTAGCATGGCAGGGCCAGAGTGAGCAGCTAATGCAAACCGAAGCGTCGACATGGGTGACACCGGCAGAGTTAAGCCAATTAACCGACAGCCCCGATTACGCAGCAACCTTTGCTTATGTGCAAAAGTTAGTCGCCAGCTCAGACTTATTAGCAATAGAACAATTTGGTACTAGTCCACAGGGCCGTGCCATGTTCGTGGTCAAAGCGAGTAAGCAGTTAGCCAATATGGCCCAAAATGCCAATCGTCCGTTACTGTTAGTTCAAGCCGGTATCCACAGTGGTGAAATAGACGGTAAAGATGCGGGTTTAATGTTATTGCGGGATATTGTGCATGGTGATAAAGGCGCATTATTAGATAATGTCGATATGCTGTTTGTGCCTATTTTTTCAGTAGATGGCCACCAACGTCGTTCCGCCCATAGCCGAATGAATCAGCGTGGTCCTGCTATTCAAGGCTGGCGTGCTACGGCACAAAATATAAATTTAAATCGTGATTACAGCAAGGCTGATGCACCAGAAATGCAAGCGATGCTGCAATTGATTAATCAATATGATCCCGATCTGTATTTAGATATTCATGTTACCGATGGTGAAGATTACCAATATGATATTACCTATGGTTTTAATCATCCCTCAGCGGCGATTAGCGTTAATTCCGCCAGTTGGCTAAGTAAGTTATATCGCCCGCAAATAGATCTCGCCTTACAACAAGCAGGGCACATTCCTGGGCCGTTAGTGTTTGGGGTTGATAGCAAAGACTTTGCTAAAGGGTTGTCCGGTTGGACCGCAACACCTCGTTATTCTAACGGTTATGGCGATGTTCGGCATTTACCGACAGTATTGGTAGAAAATCATAGTTTAAAGCCCTATCGGCAGCGTGTACTTGGCACTTACGTGTTACTAGAAGCGAGCTTAACGCTACTCAATCAGCAGGGTAAGGCACTTATTTTAGCTAAGCAAGCTGATCAACAAGCACGGCCTAAACGTATGGCGCTTAGCTACACTGCCAACAGTAATCCGGTGTTAATTAATTTTAAAGGCATCAGTTACCAAACCCAAACCAGTGAATATAGTGGTGATAGCTACGTAAAATGGACCGGAACACCTACTTTGTATGCTAATTTACCCCAGTATTGGCAAAACGTTGTTGAGCGCGATATTGTTATTCCTACCGCGTATTGGATCCCGCCACAGCAGCAAGAAGTTATTCAGCGGTTACGCACTCATGGTATTAAAGTTGAAGTTATCAAAAAAGCCCAGAGTATTACTGCGCAACAATTAACGGTGACCGAGCATCGTTTTGCTAAAATACCTTTTGAAAGCCGCTTTACTATTGCTGAGGCTGAATTTAAACGTGAGCAAAACCAGCAGAGTATAGAGCCGGGTTGGGTTAGAGTTAGTACCGATCAGCCACTTGGCCGCTTAGCGGTGGCGTTATTAGAACCTACCGCACCAGATTCCTTGTTTAATTGGGGCTTTATGTTAGGGCTATTTCAGCGCACTGAATATTTTGAACCCTATGCAATAGAGCCGTTAATTAAGCGCTTATTAGAACAGCAGCCGGAATTAAAACAGCAATTTGCCCAAGCATTAGCCGAAAACAGTGCGCTAAATATTGACCCTCGGGCAAGGTATGATTGGTTTTATCAAAAACTGCCGTATTATGATCAGCACTATTTAAAATACCCTATCTTAATTGAGCTTTAATCAGTAAGAAGGCGGGATTTAGATGACAAAAAAGGCAGTAAATACTGCCTTTTTATTTGCTCAGGAAAAACCTATTTTAAACGGTTGCTACTGTTGCCCACAGGTCGTATTCGTCGGCATGTTCAACCGTTGCCGTTACAATATCGCCGGGTTTTAAATTAGTGGCAGCATTTAAATAGACGGCACCGTCTATCTCAGGTGCATCCGCGAAACTGCGGCCAATCGCGCCTTCTTCATCCACTTCATCAATTAATACCGCAATATTACGCCCTAACTTGGCTTGTAAACGGGCGCTACTAATGGCTTGTTGGGTTTGCATAAAGCGATGATACCTTTCTTCCATTACCTCATCGGCTACTGGATCAGGCAGCTCATTGGCTTTGGCTCCCACGACAGGGCTATATTTAAAACAACCAACCCGATCTAATTGCGCCTCTTGCAACCAATCTAACAACATTTGAAAGTCTTCTTCAGTTTCACCCGGAAAACCAACAATAAAAGTAGAACGAATAGTCAATTCAGGGCATATAGCACGCCACTTCTTAATCCGCTCTAGTACACGCTCGGCTTGGCCTGGACGTTTCATTAGCTTTAAAATACGTGGGCTGGCATGTTGAAAGGGGATATCTAAATAAGGTAACACCTTGCCTTGGGCCATTAGTGGAATAATATCGTCAACATGCGGGTACGGATAAACATAGTGTAAGCGTATCCACATGCCCATCTCACCTAAAGCTTCACATAGTGCTTGCATAGAGGTTTTAACTGGTGAGCCATTCCAAAAGCCAGTGCGGTATTTTACATCAACGCCATAAGCGCTGGTATCTTGAGAGATAATTAACAGCTCTTTTACCCCAGCCTTTTTTAAACGTTGGGCTTCATCTAATACTTCACCAATAGGCCGGCTAACTAAGTCGCCGCGCATGGAGGGAATAATACAGAAAGTGCATCTGTGGTTGCAGCCTTCTGATATTTTTAAATAGGCATAATGTTTTGGTGTTAACTTGACCCCGTGGTCAGGCACTAACATAGTAAAAGGATCATATTTTGGTTTAGGCACAAACTGGTGTACTTGCGCTAAAACGTTTTCATACGAATGTGGGCCAGTAATACCTAAAACATTAGGATGTACTTGGCGAATTTCGTCTTCACGGGCGCCTAAGCAACCGGTGACAATCACTTTGCCATTTTCAGCTAAGGCTTCACCAATAGTTTGTAGCGATTCTTCAACCGCACTGTCGATAAAGCCACAGGTATTAACGATAACTAAAGCGGCATCATCGTAATTAGGAACAATATGATAACCTTCACTTTTAAGCTGGGTTAAAATCCGCTCAGAATCAACTAAGTTTTTCGGGCAACCTAAACTTACAAAGCCAATTGTATGACCTTTAGCTGAGTCAGTATTAACCTGATGCTTGAGTGATTTAGCGGCGGTTTCAAGCGTTGTGGTTTGTGACGGGTCAAAGGTCTGTACAGTCATAGCGGCTCATGTATTGGCTAAAATAAAGTCGGCGGATTATACCTGAATAATAATTGATAACCAGTATTTGACGAACAAAAAAGCAGCAATAAAGCTGCTTGATTTTCATTTCTAACGCTATTTATACGATTACTTATTATATTTACGCTGCGCTCTGCGTTTGCGCTCTAATTCTCGCTCGGCTTTTACTTCAGCTTTAGCGGCTTCTACTGCTTTACCATCAATTAACTCTTGGCTAACCATCTCTGGGGTTTCCAAGGTAATACCACCTAAATTGCCAGCGCGTAGCTCTGTAATAAGAATAGTACCAGCCTTTTCTAAATCGACCACACCGCCTTTACGCATAGCGCCGCGTTTAACGCCGATAGCATCTAATAAAGCTAGGTCGTTTTCAGGCAACTCAGTTAATTGAAATCGTTGCATAATGGCATCTGGATAGCATTGTAATAAATACTCAGCAGCAAACATGGCGATATCTGCATAATCGAATACAGTATCTTTGATAGCACCCGTGATGGCTAAACGATAGCCACAGGTAGGAGGGCTAAGTTTTGGCCATAAAAAGCCAGGAGTATCGGTTAAAACAACGTTGTTATCTAATTTTATCCGTTGCTGCATTTTAGTAACGCCGGCTTCATTACCCGTTTTGGCGATAGTTCGTTTGGCTAGGGTATTAATCAGAGTGGACTTACCTACGTTAGGGATGCCCATAATCATAGCCCTGGCACCACGAATATCTAAGTTACGATCCGGCAACATGCTTTCACATAATTTAAGTAAATCACGAATTTGCTCAGGATTTTGCTGACTAATAGGGATCGCTTTTACCCCCGTTTGTTGGTCAAAATAGTCGACCCAACGCGCGGTTAATACAGGATCGGCCAAGTCGGCTTTATTTAAGACTTTAATACATGGAGTATCACGGCGTAATTTAGGGACCAGTGGGTTTTCGCTTGAGAAAGGGATCCGTGCATCCAACATTTCGATAATAATATCGACTTGAGGCATGACTTCGGCGATTTCTTTGCGGGCCTTATGCATATGACCCGGGAACCAGTTAATTGACATCTATTGTTAGCCTTTACACATAATAAAAGGGCGCAAGCGCATTTGCTTACGCCAAGTAACTTACTTTAAATTCTTTTTCTAAATACTCACACTTAATACTCACTGCAATCATAGCGTAAATTTATTTTTTCGCTTAGCTATGATTGCTTAACAAGCTTATTCAGGCAGGGTATCGGTAATATTTAGATTAGGATCATAGCGGCGAATTTGTAAGATAATGCCTAAATACGGGTGATCAAGATAATGTATTTCGCCACTGATCACTCGCCGGCTTTGTTTTACATACACCGTTTTTAGGCTATCTGCACTGGGAACCCGCAAATTGAACTCGGTATTTACAAACAGATAATGATCTAAATGCAGTTTAAATAAACCGTCTAATTGCCAAGTATTATCCGGCACTTTTAAACCCAGTTGGCGTTCGGTAAATTGGCCATTGCTATCTTGACTCTCATTACTGTCGTTTACAGCAACCGCCGTTGGCGGCAATTGCGGGTTAGCATTTAGTTGCGCCAGTAATTGTTCAATATTGTTGATGATATCAGTTTGATTAGCATCAAGGACTATCGAGCTATCGGTCGTAACCAGACCAGGCACTAGTGGCGAGTTAGTCAACGGCAAAGCAGTGGATTGCTTGGGTTGGCCCCAATAATCAAACTTATCGCTTAAATTATTGCCGGCATACCAATGACTAGCGATTGCTCGGCGTTGCGTAACAGGCACTTGCCGCCAAGCAGTGTGCAGTAAAACCTTTTTATCGGCTTGGCGTTGCAGTCTTGTTGTTATATCAGTTAACTGTAATCCATCAGCAGCGACTAAGTAGGGTTGATTTACATGCTCACCCCGGCCCGTAATGACAGCAGGGATGTACTTTGGCATAACAAGTTGATTATCAACATAACGGGTTTGCATTACATTACGTTGCAGCCAGGGTTTAGTTTGTGGCTCAAACACACATAAGGTTTTGAATTGATAATAATGCGCGGGATTAATGTGCAGTTGTGCCTGTAAGGTTCGTTCATATTTTAAAGCATCAGGCGCTGAACATAGCGGTAGCGATTCAAGTATTGGCGTAATATTGGGCTGATATAAAGGCGTTACCAGGTCAATACTTCGGCCAGGACGGATAGGCTTAACCGGTTTATCAAATTGTTCGTGAATATCGGTTGCCGGTGTTTGACTAAAGATAATGACTTCAACTTCAAACCAGCGTTGATCTTGTTCTTGTGCTTGAGCATAGGCGCTAAGCAGCAAGCAGCATATAGTGCCTAAAGTGGCGAGTTTAAACATTAAGACACCCTATTTTTAGTAAAGTCTGCCAACATATTTTCAATTAAGCTAAGTCGGTCTGCAATATCAATGGTGGCAATAGCAAAACGTAACTTTTGGCCACCTTCGAGTTTAAATATCCGTGATTGTTTTTGGATCAACTCAATAATAAAACTTGGCGATACCTGGGTTTTTTCACTAAATTCAACCATACCGCCTTTATTATTGGCTTCAATGCGTTTAATGCCCAATTGTTGTGCCTGTAATTTAAATTCAGATAATTTAACTAAGTTTTTAGCTGCATCAGGCAGTAAGCCAAAGCGATCGATTAACTCTACTTGAATGTCATCTAACTCATCGATTGATTTCACCGAAGCGAGTTTTTTATAACAAGAAAGCCGTAAGTTTACATCAGGAATGTAACTATCGGGTAGTAAAGCAGGAATGCGCAGTTCAATTTCGGTTTGCTGGCTTAGCATTAACTCTAAGCTTGGCTCTTTGCCTTGCTTTAACGCATTAACGGCTTGCTCTAGCATATCCATATATAAGGTAAAACCAATCGATTCAATTTGACCACTTTGCTCATCACCCAGTAACTCACCGGCACCACGAATTTCTAAATCGTGGCTTGCTAAGGCAAAACCGGCGCCTAAGTCTTCTAAACTTTCAATAGCATCTAAACGCTTTTCAGCATCTTTACTTAAGCGCTTTTTCGATGGAATTAATAAGTAGGCGTAAGCTTGGTGATGCGAACGACCGACACGACCGCGCAATTGGTGTAACTGGGCTAAACCAAATTTATCTGCGCGATGAATAATAATGGTATTGGCTGTAGGTACATCGATACCGGTTTCAATAATGGTGGAGCATAATAGGACGTTAAAGCGCTGATGATAAAAATCAGCCATAATACTTTCCAACTCACGCTCGCGCATTTGGCCATGGGCAATAGCAATTCGGGCTTCTGGTAATAATTCGGTTAACGCTTGCGCTTGTTGATTTATGGTCGCAACGTCGTTATGTAAAAAATACACTTGGCCACCACGTGAAATTTCGCGCATTATTGCTTCACGGATCAGGGCGATATCGTTTTCTCTTACAAAGGTTTTTACCGCTAACCGCCGCGCCGGTGGCGTGGCAATAATCGATAAGTCGCGCATACCCGCCATCGACATATTTAAGGTCCGTGGGATAGGTGTGGCAGTAAGGGTTAAAATATCAATATCCGCGCGTAAGGCCTTAATTTTTTCTTTTTGTCTCACGCCAAAGCGGTGTTCTTCATCGACAATTAACAAGCCTAAATCATGTAACTTAATATCGTCTTGTAATAATTTATGGGTGCCTATTAAGATGTCTACTTTACCGTTACTGACATCTTCTAAAATCGCTTTTTGCTGTTTAGTGCTAATAAAGCGCGATAAAACTTCAACCCGCACCGGCCAGTTGGCAAAGCGATCGCTAAAGTTTTCAAAGTGCTGCTGCGCTAATAGGGTGGTAGGCACTAATATCGCTACTTGCTTACCATCATTGACCGAAACAAAAGCCGCACGCATCGCCACTTCAGTTTTACCAAAACCAACATCACCACAGACTAAGCGGTCCATAGGTTGTGGGGTTTGCATATCGCGTAATACGGCATCAATGCTGTCTTGCTGATCGGCGGTTTCTTCAAACGGAAAACTTTGTGCAAAAGCGGCATATTGTTGCTGGTCAATGGTAAAAGCATAGCCTTTATGTGCAGCACGTTGTGCATACACGTCTAACAACTCTGCAGCGACATCGCGTACTTTTTCTGCCGCTTTTCGCCGAGACTTTTCCCAGTTTTCGCTGCCAAGTTTATGTAAAGGCGCATTGTCGCCATCACCACCGCTATAGCGGCTTAATAAATGTAATCCGGTTACCGGCACATATAATTTACTACTACCCGCATATTCAATGGCAACAAACTCAGCACTAATACCGGCTGCATCGATTAACTGTAAACCTTGAAAGCGACCAATACCATGCTGTATATGTACAATAGGTTGGCCAATGGATAACTCGGCTAGGTTACGAATAACCGTATCAGAAGATATCTGTTGACTACGTTTACGCCGTCGACGCTGGCTAATTTTTTGGCCAAACAATTCATTTTCACTTACCAGCGCCAGCGGCTTAGGCTGGGTGATAAAGCTACCTTGCTCTAACGCGCCAACAACAATACCTAAGTCTGCATCTGATTGATAAAATTCGGCAAAGCTAGCAAATTGGCTAATACGTATAGCCGCTTTTTGTAACAACTGCAGTAAGCTTTCACGCCGACCTTCGCTTTCAACAAAAAATAATAATCGGCCTTTTTGTTTTTTTAACTGCACTATGTACTGTTGTACTGCCTGCAGCGGTTCTTTTTGTTGGTGATTAACCGCTAAATCGGGCAGAGTTTGGCTGAACATATTGCCTTGCCCAGCTTTTTTAGCTAACTCGGCCTGGCTTAGTTTAATTCGCGCATAGTGTTTAAATTGGCCAAATAGTTGGTCAATGCTTAAATATAATTGCTGCGGGGTTAAAATGGGCCGTAATACATCATGAGCTCTGTCGTCATAACGGCGTTTTAATTCATGCCAAAATCTATCAGCACTATGCTCAATATCACCTAACAATAAACAACGGCTTTGCTGTGGCAGAAAGTCAAATAAGGTTGCGGTTTGCTCGGCAAATAATGGTAAGTAGTACTCGATACCAGAGGGTAATAAGCCTTGGCTGACTTGTTGATACAATGATTCTTTCTCACTGCGTGAACTAAAGAGTTCGCGATAGCGCAAGCGAAAGCGCTCTATAGCAGCTTTATCGGTTGGGAATTCATGCGCGGGTAATAGTTCTATGTTATCTACTATGTCTAAACTACGCTGATTATCTGGATCAAAAGTGCGAATGCCATCAACTTCATTATCAAAAAAATCTATGCGAAAAGGCGCCGTTGCACCCATAGGATATAGATCTAAAATAGAGCCACGAGCTGAAAACTCGCCGTGCTCCATCACTTGATCAACGCTGTGATAGCCGACTTCAGTTAATTGGCGTTTTAATTGATCTAAGTCGGTTATTTGGTTTTTTTTGATAATAAAACTATGTTGCTCTAAATACTGGCGCTCTGTAATACGCAGCAACAATGTACTTACTGGCACGATAACCACACCTTGGCTTAAGCGTGGTAATTGATATAAGGTTTTTAAGCGCTGGGAAATAATATCTTGATGTGGTGAAAATACATCGTAGGGCAAGGTTTCCCAATCGGGGAGGGTTAACACCGGTATATCTATATTATCGTGAAATACGGTTAACTCTTGTTCTAAGCGTAATGCCGTTGGGGTATCGGGCACTACAACTAAATAAAATCCGGGCTGATTTTTAACTAAACTGGCAATGGCTAAAGGCAAACTTGCACCTTGTAAATTGCCCCAATTTAGCTGATCACTAGCTGATTTCAGCTGTGGTAATGACGAAGTGAAATCCATTAAAAAACTAAACCTTAAATAGTAAAAAAAGTACTAAAAAGCACTAAGATGACGACAGTTGGCGTTGCTCAGCGTGTTGTTTTAATAATTTTGATTGCTGGTGCAAACTTGCCCGCACAATAAGTTCACGATCTTGTTCTCTAATACGGGTGAAAACAACTTTTATTTGCCAATTATCAGCAACTTGCTGACAACTTAATACCTGACCAAAACAAAAAACGGCGCCTTCGTTATTGGGTAAGAATAGTCTAATTTCAACCGCTTGTAGCACGGGTAATGGACTTTGAGCTAGGTAACAACAGCCACTGCCGCCATAATGTAAACTATAAAAGCGTTGCTCAGCAATATCTTGTTGGCGCAAAACATATTGTAATAATAAATCCATTTTTTTAGCTTGCTGCTGCAGATAATTAGCCAGTTCTTCTGCCAGTTCACCTAGTCGATTAAGGGAGCGTAGTGCAGACATATTTAATTCACTACTTTGTGAGCTAAGCAAAAAAGCTTCCGGTATAGCGTTTTCTAACTGTGCTATATCGGGTAAAGCCTCAGTAATAGGCTGAATATTAATATTAATACGGTGTTCAACGCTAAAATAATCCTGATAGCGTGTGTCTAATTCGGCTAATGTTAGCTCACTCATAATGTTACCTTTGCAACCTGCTTGTCACGACAGGTATTTGTCTCTATGATCGACGCCACTTTATCATCTAACGTGGGCATTGTCCTGAAAATTAGGATGCAGTTACCAGTCAGTTTATGGATAGGCTTGCGCTATAGCCAAAGCCGCAAAGGCAATGCCTTTATTTCCTTTATTAGTCTTTTTTCTATCGCCGGAATTTTTCTTGGCGTGATGGCGCTAACTATTGTCAGTTCGGTAATGAATGGCTTTGAAGGCGACTTGAAAAAACGTATCTTAGGCGTAATCCCGCATATTATTGTTGAAGCAGATAACGATAATCTAGCGTGGCAACAAAAGCTTGCCGCCGATAACTCGGTATTACAACTTAGTCCTTTTTTGCAAACCGAAGCTTTAGTTCAAGCACCAAGACAATTAACCGGTGTTGTGATGCAAGGCGTCACGATAGATGCGCTGCCTAGCTTTATGCAGCATGCATTAATGCAGGGCAGTTGGCAGCAATTTGCATCACAGCGTTATGCTGTAGTGCTTGGCCGCGGATTAGCCGAGCAGTTAAATGTCTCAGTAGGTGCTCAAGTAAGATTAATGCTGGCCAATGCCGGTAGTTATACACCTATGGGTTGGGTACCTCGGCAACGTTTATTTACCGTTACCGGCATTTTAGATACCGGATCGGATGTGGATCGGGTTATCGTAGTAACAGGCTTAGCTGATTTACAGCGTTTATTATCGCAACCTGACACCACGGCATGGCGTATTACTTTAGCTGATCCTTTTACGGCACCTTTATTATCGGCAAAATTAGCCCAAGATCCCAGCTTAAAAGTCACTGATTGGCGACAAAGTCATGGCAAATTATTTGCCGCAGTAGCCATGGAAAAAGGCATGATGTGGTTAATGTTATTGCTGATAGTGGCCGTAGCGGCATTTAATATTGTCTCTGCTTTGGTAATGATGGTCACCGACAAACAAGCTGAAATTGCCATTTTAAAAACCTTGGGTATGACCGATAAGCAATTATTCAATATTTTTGCCATGCAAGGTATTAGTAATGGCGTTGTTGGCGCGATTTCTGGTGCTATAGCCGGTATCTTACTCAGTTGGCAGCTAAATAACATACTGAGTGTTTTGGGTTTACATATCAGTTCAGTGGCGGTGTTGCCAATTGATATTCAACTGCAACAAATCTTATTAATTTTATTAAGCGCCGTCATGCTGACGTTGCTGGCAGTATGGTATCCAGCAAGAAAAGCAGTACGTGTTAATCCAGCGGAAATTTTACGTGATGAATAAAGTATTAACTGCACAGCAGATAAGCAAAAGTTACCGTGATGGCTTGCAGCAAGTTAAAGTATTACAAGGTGTTGACTTAACCGTTAACAGCGGTGAAATGTTAGCCATAGTGGGCAGCTCTGGCTCAGGTAAAAGCACCTTATTACATATACTGGGCAGTCTAGACTTAGCTGATAGCGGCTCGGTGCAGTTATTAGGCGAAGATATTGCCAAGATGACCAGTAAACGTAAAGCTCAGCTGCGCAATCAACAGTTGGGCTTTATATACCAGTTTCATCATTTGTTAATGGACTTTACAGCTCTAGAAAACGTGGCTATGCCGTTGCTCATTAATGGTATAAGCAAACAATTAGCTAATGAAAAAGCCTTAGCCATACTACAACGTGTCGGTTTAGAGCAACGAGCTAGCCATAAACCGGCTGAGTTAAGCGGTGGAGAGCGGCAACGTGTGGCGATTGCGCGAGCGTTAGTGGCCGAGCCGGCCTTAGTGCTAGCCGATGAGCCTACCGGTAATTTAGATCAGCATACTGCAGAAAGCATTTATCAATTATTGCGTGAGCTAAATCAACAATCAAATACCAGCTTTATTATTGTTACCCACGATTTAACCTTAGCTAAAAAATTAGATAAGTATTATTTGATGCGAGAGGGAAGTTTGGAGCTGGGTCATGGTTAAACTGGCTTGGCAGTTTGCCCGACGCTATCGCTCTAACAAACAAACCAGTGGTTTTATTCGTTTTATTTCTGCCAGCTCTACCTTAGGTATTGCGCTGGGAGTGGCTATTTTAATTGTCGCTTTGTCGGTGATGAATGGTTTTGAGCAAGCGTTAAAGCAGCGCTTGTTGTCAGTGATCCCGCATGTAGAATTAGAGGCTGTTAGTGAAAGTATTTCTGACTGGCAAGTTAAATTAACCGATTTAAGTCAAACCGAAGGCGTTGAAGCGGGCGCGCCTTATATCAAAACCAACGGCATGCTACGCCAAGGTTTGGCCGTTAAAGCGGCAGAAGTGCGTGGCATAGCTTTAGATTACGAGCAGCGCATAAGTGATTTTGCTGATTATGTTATTGCCGGCCAGTTAAAGAAATTATCCGCCACCGATATTGTGTTAGGTAAAGGTATAGCTGATGCTTTAGAGGTGAAAGTGGGGGATAGCGTACAGTTATTATTACCCACATTAGCCGAGGATGGTCGTTTGGCTAGCTATAGCAATGTCGCACTCACCGTTAGTGCCGTTATTGCTATCGGTGGTCAGTTAGATTACAGCCAAGCTTGGCTTGATATAGACGCGTTAGCCCAATTATTGCATTACCCAGAAGCAACAGTGCAAGGCTTTGCATTTCGGTTAAACGATATTTTTGCAGCTCCTGAAATGGCGCGCGAGTTAGGCCGACGGTCGAATGATTATGTGTACTTGTTAGATTGGTTTCGCAGTCAAGGTCATGTTTATCAAGATATTCAAATGGTGCGGACTATTTTGTATCTGGTGCTAGCGCTGGTGATTGCCGTGGCGTGTTTTAATATCGTAGCAACTCTGGTTATGGCAGTGCGTGAAAAGCAAAGTGATATTGCCATTTTACTGACAATGGGTATGCCACAGCGCAGTATTATATTGATATTTATTTGTTTAGGTTGGTTAAACGGTTTAATAGGAACGATATTAGGCGGCATTATTGGTGTGCTACTGGCAACTAATATTGAACTCATTTTCGCTGGGATCAGCACGGTATTAGGTCATGCTATTTTAGACCCTAGCATTTATTTTGTTAATTTTGTGCCGTCTGTGCTGCAGTTAGAAGATGTCGTTATTACCTGTTTAGTGGCATTATTAATGAGTTTAATAGCGACGTTTTACCCTGCACTACGCGCCAGTAAAGTACAACCAGCAATGGTGTTAGGCCAAAAGTAACGGTTTAATGCCAAGCGTTTGCTGGCAGCGAAATTGTTATATTGAACCTGGGTTTTGAACTTAGTACCTAGTATTTAGGATTACGTTTTAACTTACGCTTAGTTTGGGCTTTTCTTACCGACAAGCGCCACAACCAATCAATACCAAAATATCCGACAATCGCTGAAAAAATTCCCATCAATAAACAGCCAACCATAAATGGTTTGCCAATAGTGGCAATACTATGCTGCAACCATTGCCAACTGGCTTCAAACGCAAAATGCTCTACTGGAGTTTGCAGTACGATAGTGCCAATAACATAGCTAAGATAAAATAAAAACGGCATGGTAAAAGGATTAGTAAGCCAGACTAACGCCACAGATAACGGTAAATTAACCCGTAACGGGATAGCCACGGCCGCAGAGGCGACCATTTGAAATGGGATTGGCATCCAAGCAAAAAATAACCCCACAGCAAAAGCGCCGCGAGCTGACTTACGGTTCAAATGCCATAAATTACCATCATGCAATAAGCTACCAAACAACTTTAATATCTTTTGTTGCTTGATTTTTTCTGGAGATGGTAGATATTTCTTAATAAAGTTCTTTGCCATTACAACCTATTCACAAAAAATGAACATGACGTTATTTTGCCTGGGTGTACTTGCTGCAAGCCTATTGTCGTTATTTCTGCCAATAGTGCCACCTCTTTTTACACTATTTATGTTAGTGCCAATATTGCTGTGTGCGATTTGGCGGCGGATCTATTTTATTGTTGGCGCAATAGTATTTATTAGTCTTTGGTTGCTACAGACTAATCAGTATTATACGACACAATTGCAGCTTGTAGCATCGTCAAATAT
Organism: Rheinheimera salexigens; assembly: GCF_001752395.1. Lineage (NCBI taxonomy): Bacteria > Pseudomonadati > Pseudomonadota > Gammaproteobacteria > Chromatiales > Chromatiaceae > Rheinheimera > Rheinheimera salexigens. The sequence goes on from NZ_MKEK01000001.1 coordinate 1,764,593, forward strand.
TAGTAGTGTAATTATCGGTTCTTCTACTGGTACTAACGGCACTTTTAAAAGCAGCAGCACCAGTACCATTACTGGCACGATTATCGAAGCACCAAAGTCATACCTAGATTATAGTCAAATTTTATTGCTGCTAGACGAGGGACCGGGTAAAGGGTATCGCGTACGTTTAAATTGGCCTGCTGCGCCATTAAATTTAGACTCAGGACAGCGTTGGCAATTGCAGGCTCGTCTTAAGCCTATTGCTGGCGTTGCTAACCCGGGCAGTATTAATCGTGAAAGTCATGCCATGTTACAGCGCGTGCTATTACAAGGCACAGTATCTACGCCATTAACGGCGAAAATGTTATCAAGTCAGTTTATGCTAAGGCCTTATCTTATCAAGCAACTGACCCAAGCAACAAGTGAACTTGCTACCGCTCCGCTATTATTAGCGTTAACTGTCGGCGAACGGCAGTTTAATCAACAATTATGGCAAGGTTTGCAGTTATCAGCTTTAACTCACTTAATGGCAATTTCAGGATTGCATATTGGTTTGGTTTTTATTTGGTGTTTGTGGTTACTTAAGCGGGTAGTGACCATCGATAATGTTTCAACACGGCTTATTGTTCATTACAGTTTAGCTTTTATTTACGCCTTGTTGTATGCCTGGCTTGCTGGTTTTGCAATTCCGACTATCAGAGCCAGTGTGGCGTTATTAGTATTGGTCATATGTAAAATACAGCGTCGCTCGTTTTCTTATTTACAGTACTGGTTAATCATTGTCGCTAGTTTGTTGTTAATTGAGCCGTTTTTTGTCATCAGTATTGGTTTTTGGTTGTCGATTCTGGCAGTAGCTATCATTTTCTTATTGCTATGGCAGCAACCAAAAATAGCGCTAGGTTGGCGTAGCAAATTACTCTTATTTTTCCGATTTCATCTTTATTTAACCCTGATAATGTCACTGTTGAGTGTGGTGTTTTTTAATGGCAGTTCGCTACTAGCTTTGGTATCAAATTTAATTTTTGTACCTTTTGCTAGTTTGTTGGCAATTCCGATATTATTTATAACCTTACTAGCAGAATTATTACAGTTACCTTTTGCTACGAGTTTATGGCACTTAACCGATTGGATATTTACGCCATTATTAATCTGGCTGCAATGGTGTAGTCAGCAACACAGTTGGTGGGCTTGGCCTAGTGTAAATGGGTTTACCATATTAGTACTCGTGTTAGCCTTAACCCTGTTATGGCTAACACGTTCGCGGCTAGCCATGTTATTGACTGTTTTTGCCAGCGCTGTGATTGCGATTAGTTTGTTTAGCGCCTCGCCTTGGCGGTTGCATGTCATAGATGTTGGTCAGGGCTTAGCGGTGTTAATTCAAAAGGGGCAGCAGGGCATTTTATATGATGTTGGACCCCGTTATAACAATTACAGCGCAACGGCGGCGCAAGTGCTGCCTTTTATTCGACAGACAGGCATTCGCCAACTTGATTATATGGTGTTAAGCCATAACGATAGCGATCACACCGGTGATTGGCGTTTATTACAGCAACAATATCCTCAGCTCCAGTTAATTAGCAATATAGCTGATAATGATATTTCTGATAATGATAATGCTGTTAACTCAACATTAGCCTGCGATAATATTGGTTTTGATTATCACGGCGCTGACATTCAATTATTTAGTCTTTCTAATACCATTGTCAGTAGTAAAAACGACAGCTCTTGTATTATGTTGTTGGATATAGCCGGTTGGCGTATTTTATTGCCCGGCGATATATCGGCACGAGGCGAACGTTTATTACTGTCCAGATATCCAGAGCTAACAGCTGATATCGTACTATTAGCGCACCACGGTAGTGCCAATTCAAGTGACTATGCTTTTTTGCATCGGTTAGCGCCGCAGTTAGCTTTAAATAGTGCTAGTTTATATAACCGCCATCAGCATCCCGCAACTGCTGTACGCCAGCGCCTAACAATGTTGGGCATACCGTTGCTGAATACAGCAACCAGTGGCGCGATAAGTTTAGATATCAGGCCAAATAACGTACAAGTTTGGCCATTTAGGCAACAAAGATTGCCTTACTGGCAGCAAAAGCCGCATTCAAATGCTGAAACCTTGGCTGCAACACGTTAGAATAAACAAAAAATACAGGTAGGATGACCCTTTGACGCCTTCTCCTAATTTAAAGCAACGCAGTTTTAGCCGTTTGCTGTCTTATATTAAACCTTATCGATTGGGCTTTATAGCCGCTGCTATCGGTATGATTGGTTATGCTTTGGTTGATGTTTACTTTATTTCTCAGCTTAAAGATTTTATTGATATTGGTATTAATCAAAAAAATACTGATTATCTGCGCTATGCACCGATTTTTATTATCGTTATTTTTATTATGCGCGGTGTGTTTAATTTTATGGCCAGTTATTGTTTAAACTGGGTGGGGACGCATGTTGTTCAAGAAATGCGCCAGCAATTGTTTCGCCATTTAATGCATTTACCGGTGAGTTTTCATGATCAACATTCAACCGGTGATTTAATTTCAAAAATTACATATAACACCGAACAAATCAAACAAACCACATCCCGTGCTTTAGCAGTGTTAATTCGTGAAGGGGTGTTTGTATTTGGTTTATTAGTGCTGATGTTTTGGAATAGCTGGCAGTTGTCGTCAATATTTTTACTTATTGCACCGGTTATTGCGGTGATAGTCCGTTTTGTATCTAAACGGTTTCAGTTACTCAGTAAAAATATCCAAAGTGCTATGGGTGAGGTGACAACTTGTTCGGAGCAAATGTTAAATGGTCATAAAGTTATTTTAGCTTTTGGCGGCCAAGAAATAGAAAATAATCGATTTTTCGCAATAAATAATTTAACCCGCCGCCAAGATGTAAAAATGGAAGCTACACGCGCTATTAGTGTGTCATCAATCCAAATCATAGCCTCATTTGCCTTAGCCTTTGTTATTTATATGGCCAGTTTTCCCGAGATGTTAGATAGCTTAACTGCAGGTAAATTTACCACTATTGTTGGTTCTATGATGATGCTGTTACGGCCGCTAAAACAATTAACTACCATCAATAGTGAATTTCAGCGCGGATTAATTGCTGCAGATAGTGTTTTTCAAGTGTTAGATCAGCCAGCAGAACAAGACACAGGTACCCATGTCTTAACCGATATTAAAGGTGAAATATGCTTTGATAAAGTTAACTTTGCTTACCCTGGACATGAGAATCAGGTGCTGCATGATGTCAGCTTTACCGCTCCCGCGGGTAAAACGATTGCCATTGTAGGCCGGTCTGGTAGTGGCAAAACCACCATTTCCAGTTTGTTACCGCGTTTCTATGATGTGTTTGATGGCGATATTAGCTTAGATGGCATTCCGATTAAAAGCTGTACCTTAGCCTCATTACGCCAACAAATGGCGGTAGTATCGCAACATGTCACCTTATTTAATGACAGTATCGCGAATAATATTACCTACGGTTTTACTGAGCCGGTATCAGCAGAAAAATTGCAAGAAGTCGCTGAAAAAGCCCATGTTTTAGAATTCACATCAACCTTAAAAGATGGCTTAGATACCATGATTGGTGAAAATGGCGTCAGTTTGTCGGGTGGTCAACGCCAGAGGATTGCCATTGCTCGGGCGTTACTGCGTGAAGCGCCTATTTTAATTTTAGATGAAGCGACGTCTGCTTTAGATACCGAGTCAGAGCGAAAAATTCAGTCGGCTTTAAATGAACTGCTAAAAAACCGCACGAGTATTGTTATTGCTCATCGTTTATCAACGATTGAAAATGCCGATAGCATATTAGTGATGGAACAAGGCCGGATTGTTGAGCAGGGTAATCATCAAAGTTTACTCGAGCAAGACGGGGCTTATGCACAGCTATATAAATTACAATTTGGTACAGAACAATAGCGCTAATAGATAAACACTACTGGACAGAAAAGTGAACTGGATAGAGAAATGTTGGTACGGTAAAAGTCGATTGGTCTGGTTGTTAATGCCGTTTGCTTGGTTGTATAGCCTGATAACCGCTATTAGGCGTGCCTTATTTCGACTGGGTATTAAGCAACAACATCGGTTACCGGTGCCAGTTATTATTGTCGGTAATATTAGTGTTGGTGGTACCGGTAAAACCCCCTTTACTTTAATGTTATGTCAGTTATTGCAAAGCCAAGGCTGGCGTCCGGGTATAGTGAGTCGTGGTTATGGAGCACAGATAGTTAAACCACGCTTAGTAACAGTCAATGCCAATGCTATTGATGTCGGTGACGAACCGTTATTGTTAGCCCAGCGTAGTGGTTGCCCTGTGGTGGTGTATCCTAATCGGGTGCAGGCGGCAGAATATTTATTACAGCAAACGGATGTTGATATTATTATCAGCGATGATGGTTTGCAGCATTATGCGTTACAACGTGATGTGGAAATAGTGTTAGTCGATGGGTTACGTGGCTTAGGTAATGAGCAATTGTTGCCAGCAGGCCCATTGCGAGAAAAACGCTGGCGGTTAGCGCAAGCAGATCTGGTAATTAGCAATAGTCAGGCTTTACCTTATGCTGATGGCGTTATGGATATTATACCCAGTGCGGCAAAGGCGTTAAACTCTGAGCGAACTCTTGAGCCTAGCTCAGTTACGCTAGTGGCAGCAATAGGCAATCCGACACGTTTTGCTAACACAGTACAGCAAGCTGGCTTTAGTATTTTACAGCAACATTATTTTGTTGATCATCATCAGTTTACGCCGGCAGACTTTGCTAATATTTCAACACCGATATTAATGACCGAAAAAGATGCGGTAAAATGTCGCGCTTTTGCCAAAAATGATTGGTTTAGTTTAGGTGTCAATGCCCAGTTAGATGCGGCAGCCACAACAAAACTTAGCACCCTTTTAACTCAATTACGGAGCACTTATGGCACTTAAATTAGCCTTAACCGATATTTTGGCTTGTCCAGTATGTAAAGGAAAACTTAAATACGACAAAACCACTGCCCAGTTAATTTGCTTGGCAGACAAATTGGCTTATCCTATTCGGGAAAATATACCGGTGTTAATAGCTGATGAAGCCGTGCAATTAAGCAGCGAAGAGGTTGAACAATGGCGTTCGTAGTCATTATTCCAGCGCGTTATGCTAGTAGTCGTTTGCCCGGCAAACCCTTAGCAGACATTGCGGGGAAATCTATGATTGAACGGGTATACCAGCAAGCAAAGCTCAGTGGTGCTAGCCAGGTAGTCGTGGCAACAGACGATGCCCGAATAGAAGCCGAAGTGCTTCGCTTTGGTGGTGATGTATGCTTAACATCCATTGCCCATAATTCTGGCACCGAGCGTTTGGCTGAAGTTGTTACTCGCTTAAATCTTGCTCCAGACACGGTGGTGGTAAATGTGCAAGGCGATGAGCCTTTTATTCCTCCGAGTATTATTAAGCAAGTAGCCACCAATTTAGCCAACCAAACTAAAGCCAATATGGCGACGTTAGCGGTACCGGTACACAGTATTGAGGATGTGAATAATCCAAATATGGTTAAAGTGGTCTGTGATCAACAAGGTTACGCATTATATTTTAGTCGCTGTGCCATTCCGTTTGATCGAGATAAAGCCTTTACCGAGCAAATGGATTCGATATATCGGCGTCATATCGGCATTTATGCTTATAGAGCGGAGTTTATTCACCGTTATGTGCAATGGCCAGCATCGGCGTTAGAGCAAATTGAAAGCTTGGAGCAATTAAGAGTGCTGTGGCAAGGCGAGGCTATTCATGTTGCTACCGCACTTGAAACACCTGCAGTCGGAGTGGACACGGCGGCGGATTTAGCGGCAGCGTGTCAATACGCCCAAGGGTTAGTGTAGACATGGCAGCTTTTCGCTTAGTCGCGACGACAGAGCACTTTGTGTTGTTAAATAAAGCGCCGGGAATTAGTTTTCATTCTGAGGATGGCCCAGGGTTAGTGGTATTAGCCGAACAACAATTGCAAATGAAGCTCTTTGCCGTGCATCGGTTAGATAAGGTCACGTCGGGCTTAATAATATTAGCCCGCAGTGCACTGGCCGCAGCAGAGTTAACCCGATTATTTAGCCAACAACAAATTGAAAAGTATTATTTAGCCTTAAGTTTAGATAAACCGTTAAAAAAACAAGGCTGGATAAAGGGTGATATGGTGTTGGGCCGTCGATCAAGCTGGAAACTATTGCAAACCATGCATCATCCAGCCATCAGTTATTTTATTAGCCAAGGCTTTAGCGACTTACCGTTTAGACTATTTTTAATTAAACCTTTTACCGGTAAAACCCATCAAATCCGGGTGGCTTTAAAAAGTGTGTCCGCGCCGATAGCTGGGGATACCTTATATCAAGCAGAAGCTGAATCTCGAGTGTATTTACATGCTTATGCATTAACCTTTAGCTTATTTGACCAGCATTATGCTTATGTTTGCCCCCCCGATGAGGGCGAACGCTTTGCCCAATTATCTTCAGTTAATGCTTTGCAACCATGGGCCGAACCATGGGCGTTAGATTGGCCCAGCTATAGCCAGAGACAAGCCACAAAAAGCACTGCTAAAACAGATATTAAAAGCAATCTAACCGGTAAATCTGCCGTTAATACAAAATCGGTAAGTTAACGCCTTAGTAGAGTAGGGAATTATGTCAGATTATTTATTACGTTTTGCCGGTATTGGTCGCTTATATGGTCAGCAAGCCTTAGAAGTCTTTCAACAGGCTCATGTGGTCGTTATTGGTATTGGCGGTGTGGGTAGCTGGGCGGCAGAAGCATTAGCCCGCTCTGGCATTGGTGAAATTACCCTAATAGATTTAGATGATGTTTGTGTTAGTAACATTAATCGTCAATTACATGCCTTAACGAGTACGGTAGGTCAGGATAAAGTGGCGGTTATGGCAGAGCGTATTTTAGCCATAAACCCTGACTGCAAAGTGCATCAAATAGCCGACTTTATTGCCCCTGACAATATGCCGACCTTGATACCGGCGAATGTTAGTTATGTATTAGATGCGATAGATGCGGTGAAAGCTAAAGTGGCATTAATCGCTTATTGTAAACGTAATAAAATACCGCTTATCACTACAGGTGGCGCGGGGGGGCAGTTAGACCCGACCCAAATTCAATTGGCCGACTTAAGCCAAGCCTTTAATGATCCATTATTAGCTAAAGTACGCAATGCGCTTAGGCGCGATCATAACTTCACCCGTAATACTAAACGTCGGTTTGGTGTGGACTGTGTGTTTTCGACTGAACAATTAAAATATCCGCAAGCCGATGGCAGTGTTTGTCAGCAAAAACCTGAAATGACTGGCAGTATGCGGTTAGATTGCAGTGGTGGTTTTGGTGCGGTGTCGGTGGTAACAGCCAGCTTTGGACTGGCTGCGGTTTCAAAATTGTTGCTTAAACTGAATAAGGCCGTAAAAGTTAGCACATAAAATAAAAAGACTGGGCTATTTTACACAGCTTTTAATGTGATTAATCATAGCGGTTAACCCATTACCGCGTGATTGACTTAAATACGGTTTTAAATTTAGCTGCTCAAACTGATGACTTAAATCAAAATTGGTCAGTTCAGCAGTAGACATGCCATTGACTAAACATAACATTATGGCCATTAAGCCTTTGACAATACGGGCTTCGCTATCTAATACAAAGAAGTGTTTATTGTTTGCTTTATCATGATAATGCAGCAACCAAGCTCGGCTTTCGCAGCCTTTTACTAATAAATCCGCTTGTTTCATTTTCTCTGGCAGTGCTGGAAGCTTTCTGCCCAACTGCATCAGCACTCGGTAACGGCTTTGCCAGTCTTTAGTTTGGCTGATGACAGGTAAATCTAATTGTTTAATTTCTTCAAGTCCAGCCTGAGTATCTGCTAATAGTTTTTCTAATTTCATGCAGTTAATATCTCCACGGCTTGCTCCAACGCGAGCAAGCACTGGTTTACATCGTCCAGCGTATTGTAGGCGGCAAACGAGCATCGTACCGCTCCTCGCTGCTGGATGTAGCTAAATAAAGGCATGGCACAATGTTGGCCAGCACGAACGGCAATGTGTTGTTGATTAAGTAAATCAGCTACATCAGAATGATGTTCACCAATTATATTAAATGCCACTATGCCAGCATTATGCACAGGGCTAGATAAAAGGTCTATGCCTTTTATTGCACTTAAACCGCTATAGAAATGTTTTAATAACAATAATTTATGTTTTTGCATTTCAACTATGTTAAATTTTTGCAACCAGTTAATGGCGGCGGATAAGCCAATAACCCCCGCTATATTGGGGGTGCCGGCTTCTAAACGAAACGGTAGTTGATTAAAAGTTGTGTTAACAAAGCTGACTTGGTCAATCATTTCACCACCGGCAAAAATGGGCGTTAATTCAGTTAATCGATCAAACTTGCCATATAAAACACCAATGCCGGTAGGCCCGTACAATTTGTGACCGGAAAAAACGTAGAAATCACAATCTAATTGCTGCATATCGGGTTGTTCATAAACAATACCTTGAGCGCCATCAATAACCGTAATCGCACCTACTAATTTTGCCTGGGCAATCATCTGCTTTACCGGTTGAATATGGCCTAACACATTTGATATTTGGCAAAAACTGACCACTTTAGGCTTAAGCTTTAGTAATTGGTTATAAGCGTCTAGGTCAAGTTGATTATCTTTTGTTAATGGCACGACATCAATAATCACGCCATGACGTTGGCAATGTAACTGCCATGGCACAATATTGGCGTGGTGTTCTAATTGGGTCAGTAGAATACGGTCGCCAGGCTGCAACACTGTGTGCATTAAACCAAAGGCAATTTGATTGAGTGCGGCTGTGGCACCACTACAAAAAATTATTTCTGCTGCTTGCTTGGCGTTAATATATTGGGCAACATCGGCTCTGGCTTGCTCATAACGCGTTGTTGCCTGCTGACTAAGGCTATGGGCACCACGATGAACATTACTATTTTGTTGTTGATAGAACAGAGTAATAGCGTCAATAACGGCGGTAGGTTTATGCATAGTGGCAGCATTATCTAAATAGACCCAGCTCGGTTGCTGAGTAAAAAAAGCAAATTGCTGACGAAATGACTGCACATCAAAGCAAGACATAAATAGCAGAACTCTATAGAGAAGTATGAGGCGATTTTGCCTGTTTTACTGCGCAGGCGCAAATATATGCAGACGATAGGCTTATTAAATTGGCAAAAAAAAGCGGCCTTAGCCGCTTTTCGGTTTTTGGCTATTATCGCTTATCTATGTTGATAAAATCACGGCTAGTATAGCCAGTATATAGCTGACGTGGACGACCAATTTTATGGCCTTTTTCACCCAGCATTTCGTCCCAATGTGCGATCCAACCTACAGTGCGAGACATAGCAAAAATTACCGTAAACATACTGGTTGGAATACCAATTGCTTTTAAGATAATACCGCTATAAAAGTCGACGTTAGGGTAGAGCTTTTTCTCAATAAAGTATTCGTCTTCAAGCGCTATGCGCTCTAATTCCATCGCTACATCGAGTAAAGGATCTTTAATATTTAATTCTTTAAGCACTTCATGGCAAGTATCACGCATGACTTTAGCACGTGGGTCAAAGTTTTTGTATACACGGTGACCAAAGCCCATTAGACGGAACGAATCGTCTTTATCTTTAGCGCGGTCAACGTATTCTGGGATACGGTCAACTGAACCAATCTCTTGTAACATCTTCAAGCAAGCTTCATTAGCGCCACCATGTGCAGGACCCCATAGCGATGCAACGCCAGCAGCGATACAAGCATAAGGGTTAGCGCCAGAAGAGCCGGCTAAACGCACAGTAGAAGTAGACGCATTTTGCTCGTGATCAGCATGTAACATAAAGATCTTATCCATTGCCTTAGCTAGGATAGGATTAACTTGATACTCTTCCGCTGGCACAGAGAACAGCATGTGTAAGAAGTTTTCTGAGAAGCTTAAATCATTACGTGGATGGACAAATGGCTGACCCACAGTGTACTTATATGCCATAGCCGATAAAGTCGGCATTTTAGCAATTAAACGATGAGCACTACGTTTACGTTGTGCCGGATCGTTAATATCTAAATCAGAGTGATAAAAAGATGACATTGCACCAACAACACCACATAGCATTGCCATAGGGTGGGCATCAACACGGAAACCTTGGAAAAACGCTGCTATTTTTTCATGCACCATAGTATGGCGAGTAATGGTGGTTTTAAATTCCTGATATTGCTCTTTATTAGGTAATTCACCTTCAAGCAATAAAAAACAAAGCTCTAAATAATCTGAATGGTCTGCTAATTGCTCAATCGGATAACCACCATGTAGCAACATACCTTGGTCGCCATCAATATAAGTGATCTTTGATTCACATGAACCAGTAGACATAAAACCGGGATCGAATGTGAAGTAACCGTGTTGACCCAAGGCGCGAACATCAATTACGTCAGTGCCGGCGGTGCCAGAATACACTGGCAACTCAAACGATTTCCCATCAACCTGCACGACGGCCTTTTTATCTGCCATTGGATTTCTCCTATTGTTGTAGTATCGGATTAAAGGAATTATTTACGATGGCCGCTATTCTACCTGTAAATGCCCCCCATAAGTCAATTTTAATCAGATTTTGCTTAATAAGTATCCGACTCTAGTATTATTGCTCTAGCGCTAATAATATGTAATCGTCGAAAAGTACATTGTTACAAGTAAAACCAAACTAAAATTGTAATAATGGCCAGTGAAATATATACTATCGCTGTTTTAAACGGTTCACTCAGTAATATTTTTTTGCTGAATCTGGTAAGACTATCCAGCTTGAGCAAAAAAGTGTATTGAAATTGAATATTGGGTGTTGACTGTTTATACAGCAACGACAACGACAATGACAACAAGAGCTCGATTATGGGCATCGATGGGCAAGCACTGTGAAAAAACAAAGACCAGTTAATCTCGACCTTTCCACCATATCGTTTCCGGCACCTGCCATAGCGTCAATACTGCACCGTGTTTCTGGCGTGGCAATGTTTTTTGCTTTGGTATTCGTTATTTGGGCCTGGGCATATTCGTTACAGGACCAACAGAGCTTTGAATATGTCAAAGAACTGATGACGTCTATCTTCGCTAAAATTATTGCATGGGGCACTATTTCCCTACTTACGTACCATATTGTTGGCGGTATTCGTCACATGATTATGGACCTAGGCCATTGGGAAGAGCTGCGTTCAGGTGACATAAGTGCAAAATTATCAATTGCACTATGGGCTGTATTATCAGTATTAGCAGGAGTTTGGTTATGGTTCTGAATCAAGCAAGCCTGAAACGCGATGGCGTGCAGGATTATGTATCACTGAGAGCAACAGCTGTAGTGCTGATGCTGTACAGTTTTTTTATTCTTGGTTTCTTTATATGTACACCAGAAGTAACGTTTGAAGTATGGCAAGCTTTGTTTGCTAACATTTTTATGAAAGTGTTTACTTTATTAGCGTTAGTCTGTATTGCCGTGCACACCCGCATTGGTTTATGGCAAGTATTAACTGACTATGTGAAGTCAGCGAGATTACGTGCCGTTTTACAGTTTTTCCTTTATACGCTGGCTTTCGCTTATGTAGCGGTTGGCCTGTTTGTTTTGTGGGGTGCTTAAGTGACTATTCCAGTAAGAGAATTTGATGCCGTCGTAATCGGCGCAGGTGGTGCGGGTATGCGCGCTGCATTGCAAATTACAGAATCAGGTTTAACCTGTGCTTTATTATCTAAAGTTTTCCCTACGCGCTCGCACACAGTGTCTGCTCAAGGTGGTATTACGGTAGCATTAGGCAATAGCCACCCAGATAACTGGGAATGGCACATGTTTGATACGGTTAAAGGTTCTGATTACATTGGCGACCAAGACGCTATTGAATATATGTGTAAGACAGGTCCAGCAGCGATTACTGAACTAGAGAATATGGGTTTACCTTTCTCTCGCTTTGAAGACGGCAGCGTCTATCAGCGTCCTTTTGGTGGCCAATCAAAAAACTTTGGTGGTGAGCAAGCTGCTCGTACCGCCGCAGCGGCTGACCGTACCGGTCATGCGTTGTTACATTTGCTGTATCAGCAAAACGTAAAAAACAAAACTCAGGTCTTCAGCGAGTGGTATGCCCTTGATTTAGTTAAAAATCAAGATGGTGCTATTGTTGGCTGTACTGCTATTGATATCGAAACCGGCGAAATCGTTTACTTTAAATCTAAAGCAACGGTTTTAGCGACCGGCGGTGCAGGTCGTATCTTTGCCTCTACTACCAATGCTCACATTAACACCGGTGATGGTATCGGTATGGCGCTACGTGCCGGCGTACCATTACAAGATATGGAAATGTGGCAGTTTCACCCAACCGGTATTGCCGGTGCGGGTACACTAGTCACTGAAGGTTGCCGTGGTGAAGGCGGTTACTTATTAAATAAAGATGGCGAACGCTTTATGGAGCGTTATGCGCCTAACGCTAAAGATTTAGCGGGCCGTGACGTTGTTGCTCGTTCAATGATGACTGAAATTCGTGAAGGTCGTGGTTGCGAAGGCCCTTGGGGTGTTCACCTTAAGTTGAAGTTAGATCACTTAGGTAAAGACGTATTAGAAAGCCGCTTACCTGGTGTTTGTGAACTTTCTCGTACTTTTGCTCACGTTGACCCAGTTAAAGAGCCTATTCCGGTTATTCCAACTTGTCACTATATGATGGGTGGTATTCCCACAAACGTACATGGTCAAGTTATTCATCCTACAGCTGATGGCAAGCAAACTATTGTTGCTGGCTTATTTGCTTGTGGTGAAATTGCTTGTGTATCAGTACATGGTGCTAACCGCTTAGGCGGTAACTCGTTACTCGACTTAGTGGTGTTTGGCCGTGCTACCGGTTTACACTTAGGTGAAGCGTTAGCTGCTAATACTGAAACACGCGCGGCTTCAGAGTCTGATATTGAAGCGGCATTAACACGGACTAGACGTTGGGAAGACTCGAAGCCTGGTCAAGGTGAAGATCCAGTCCAAATTAAGAAAGACTTACAGCAATGTATGCAATTAAACTTCTCGGTATTCCGTGAAGGTAAAGCTATGGCTGAAGGCTTAGCAGAATTGAAACAGATCCGTGAACGTTTACAATATGCTCGTTTAGACGATAAGAGCTCTGATTTTAATACTCAACGTATTGAGTGTTTAGAATTAGATAACTTAATGGAAACTGCGATAGCCACTGCGGTAGCCGCTAATTTCCGGACGGAAAGTCGTGGTGCACATGCCCGTTTTGACTTCCCAGATCGTGATGATGAAAACTGGTTGTGCCACAGCGTATTTACGCCAGACACAGAATCAATGTTTAAGCGTGAAGTAAACTTGGAACCAAAATTCCGTGAAGCTTTCCCGCCTAAAGCACGTACATATTAAGAGGGCACAGCGATGAAGAAGTTAGTTTTCTCAATCTATCGTTACAACCCTGATGTTGATAAAGCACCACGGATGCAGGATTATACGTTAGATAATCCTGAAGGGCGCGACATGATGGTGCTGGATGCACTGATCAGGTTAAAAGAACAAGATCCAACGTTATCCTTCCGTCGCAGTTGCCGTGAAGGCGTTTGTGGCTCTGATGGCATGAATATCAATGGTAAAAATGGTTTAGCGTGTATCACACCATTATCGGCAGCTGGCACTAAGGGTGGCAAAATTATTGTTCGTCCTTTACCTGGTTTACCGGTAGTGCGTGACTTAGTGGTTGATATGGGTCAGTTTTATACTCAGTATGAAAAAATTAAGCCGTATTTAATCAATGATAATAAGTTACCACCTGCAGGGGAGTTTAAGCAGTCAATTGAAGACCGCGAGAAACTTGATGGATTATACGAGTGTATTTTATGTGCTTGTTGCTCAAGTTCTTGTCCGTCGTTTTGGTGGAACCCAGACAAGTTTATCGGTCCAGCCGGTTTACTTAATGCGTACCGCTTTTTAGTTGATAGTCGTGATACAGCGACAGACCAGCGTTTAGACGAGTTAGATGATGCGTTCAGCGTATTCCGTTGTCATGGCATTATGAATTGCGTTAACGTTTGTCCTAAAGGTTTAAACCCAACCAAAGCAATTGGTGAAATTAAATCAATGTTGTTGAACCGAGCGCTGTAAAGCGCTCTATTATGGTATGTGAATAAAAAACAGCGCATTGTTAAGCAAAATGCGCGTTTTTTTGCTACTTTTTCCAGGTGCGCGGAAATTAAGGGAAACTAAATGCACGAAGGTGTAATGAAGGCGTGGCTAGAGTCTTCTCATTTAGGCGGCGGTAACATGGCCTATGTTGATGAACTCTATGAATCCTACTTAGCTGAACCTACCAGCGTTTCTGATGAATGGCGGAGTTTTTTCGCCACACTACCTAAGTTAGATGGGGTAGATTTAGAAGTTCGTCATGCTGATGTTAGGCAGCAATTTGCTGACTTAGCCAAAAATAAACATCGCGAAGTTGTGGTGGTTAATAGTGGCGGTACAGCAGATAGTCGTCAGGTTAAAGTGTTGCAGCTGATAAACTCTTACCGCTTTCGCGGCCATCAGCAGGCAAATCTTGATCCACTAGGTCTGTGGCAACAGTCCCGAGTACGCGATCTTGAATTGTCGCATCACGACTTATCAGAAGCAGATTTTGACACTGAGTTTAATGTTGGCTCTTTTGCAAGCGGCCAAGAAGTCATGAAACTGGGTGATCTGTATAAAGCATTAGAAAAAACCTACTGTGGTTCTATCGGTGCTGAATACATGCATATCGTCTCAACAGACGAAAAACGTTGGATCCAACAACGTTTAGAAAGCGTTCAATCAACACCTTCTTACAGCAAAGATGAACAAGCCGGTATTTTAAAAGGCTTAATTGCTGCCGACGGTTTAGAAAAAGCATTATCATCTAAATTCCCAGGTGCTAAGCGCTTTGGTCTTGAAGGTGGCGATGCTATGGTACCTATGCTCAAAGCGATGATTCATCGTGCTGGTGAGCAGGGTGCGAAAGATTGTGTTATCGGTATGGCTCACCGTGGCCGTTTAAATACCCTTATTAACGTACTAGGTAAAAATCCATCTAAATTATTTGATGAATTTGCCGGTAAATATGAAGTGGTCGGCGCCGGTGATGTTAAATATCACATGGGTTTCTCGTCTGATTTCGAAACCGCGGGTGGCAATGTCCATTTAGCCTTAGCGTTTAACCCATCGCATTTAGAAATTGTTAACCCAGTAGTAATGGGCTCAGTTCGGGCTCGTTTAGATCGCCGCGAAGATCGTGATGGTTCTACTGCCTTACCTATTTCAATTCATGGTGACTCTGCATTTGCTGGTCAAGGTGTAGTTGCAGAAACCTTTAACCTGTCTCAAACACGTGCGTTCAAGGTAGGTGGTACTGTACGTATTGTAATCAACAACCAAGTTGGTTTTACGACGTCAAACCGTGAAGATACTCGCTCTACCGAATATTGTACTGATATTGCAAAGATGGTTCAGGCACCTATTTTTCATGTTAATGGTGATGATCCTGAGGCGGTAGTATTTGTTGCTCAATTAGCTGTTGATTACCGTAATACGTTTAAACGCGATGTGGTTATTGACTTAGTTTGTTATCGCCGTAATGGTCATAACGAAGCGGATGAGCCAAATGCAACTCAACCGCTGATGTATCAGAAAATTAAGAAACATCCAACACCGCGTGAGCTATATGCCAAAACTTTAATAGGCCAAAATCTGTTTACGGCTGATGAAGTGTCAACATTTGTCTCAGATTATCGCGATGCGTTAGATAAAGGTGATTGCGTTGTTGAAGAAAAAAGCGCTGTTACCGCTGCATCAGTCGACTGGACGCCATTTTTGGGTCATGACTGGGACAGTGAATTCGATGCGAGTATGTCACTAGACAAACTAATTGAACTGGGTAAAAAGCGACTAAGTTACCTGAATCAATGGTTATGCAACGTCAGGTTGGTCGGGTCTATGAAGATCGCGCCTTGATGTTAGCTGGCGAGAAGAAAATTGACTGGGGTTTTGCTGAAATATTAGCCTATGCCTCTACTGTCTCTGATGGTAATCGTATCCGTATTGTTGGCCAAGATTCGGCCCGTGGTACTTTCTTCCATCGTCATGCGGTATTACATAGTCAAACTGATGGCGCAACTTATACGCCTTTAGAGCATATCAGCGCTGATCAAGGGCCATTCCAGGTTTATGACTCAGCTTTATCTGAAGAAGCGGTATTAGCATTTGAATACGGTTATGCGACAGCAGAGCCACGCGCTATGGTTATTTGGGAAGGTCAATTTGGTGACTTTGCCAACGGTGCGCAAGTGGTTATCGACCAATTCTTAAGTTCAGGTGAGCAAAAGTGGGGCCGCTTATGTGGTTTAACTTTATTACTGCCGCATGGTTATGAAGGTCAAGGTCCAGAGCACTCTTCAGCTCGTTTAGAGCGCTTCTTGCAACTGTGTGCTGATCATAATATGCAGGTTTGTATTCCAACGACACCCGCGCAAGTATTTAATATGTTGCGTCGGCAAATGGTTCGGCCAATGCGTCGTCCATTAATTGTCATGTCACCGAAGTCATTATTACGTCATCCTTTAGCTACCTCGACGTTAGAGGAATTAGCTAGCGGTGTGTTCCATAACGTAATTGGTGAAATAGATGATATTAAAGCCTCAGACGTTAAGCGTGTGGTGTTCTGTAGTGGTAAAGTGTATTACGAACTACTAGAAGAACGTCGTAAACGTGAACAAACTGATGTGGCAATTGTTCGTGTAGAACAGCTTTATCCGTTCCCACACGCAGAAATGGCGAAGGTAGTAAGCCAGTACCAGCATGTAACTGATTTTGTTTGGTGTCAGGAAGAACCGCAAAACCAAGGTGCATGGTATTGTAGTCAACACCATTTCCGTGGCGCGATCCCGCAAAAAGGGTATTTAACCTATGCCGGACGTGAGGCGTCATCTTCACCTGCAGTTGGCTATTTGTCTGTACATAATAAACAGCAACAAGCCTTAATTAATGATGCGCTGACAATAAAATAAATTAACTTGGCCTGCTAGGCAGGCCATTTAAACTTAATAAGACCAACCCGTAAAAGGTGACAAAGTGGAAATTAAAGTACCCGTACTTCCAGAATCTGTTGCAGATGCAACAATCGCAACCTGGCACGTAAAAACAGGCGAAGCCGTTACACGCGATCAGGTATTAGTAGATATCGAAACCGACAAAGTGGTACTTGAAGTTGTTGCTCAAGCCGACGGCGTAATGGGTGACATCATTCACGATACTGGTGCGACCGTAACAGCGGAAGAAGTGATCGGTAACATGGAAGCTGGTGGTGCACCTGCCGCTAAAGCAGAAAGCAAGTCTGATGACAAAGCAACTGATAAGCCTGCTGCAACAGCCGATGCTAAAGTAGAGTCAAGCAAAGACGAAGCCAGTGATGATGCATTAAGCCCATCAGTTCGCCGTTTAATTGCTGAGAAAGGCTTAGATGCTAGCAAAGTTAAAGGTTCTGGTAAAAACGGTCGTGTAACCAAAGAAGATGTTGAGAAATTCTTAGCTTCTGCTCCAGCTAAAGCCGCTACCGCTCCTGCTGCAGTATCTGCTGTTACCGGTGAACGTACCCAGAAACGCGTCCCAATGACACGTTTGCGTAAAACCATTGCTAGCCGTTTATTACAAGCCAAAAACAGCACGGCCATGTTAACAACATTTAATGAAGTTAACATGAAGCCGATTATGAGCTTACGTAAGCAATACCAAGAAACGTTCGAAAAACGTCATGGTATCCGTTTAGGCTTTATGTCGTTCTACGTTAAAGCGGTGACTGAAGCGTTAAAACGTTACCCTGAAGTGAATGCCGCTATTGATGGCGACGATATTGTTTATCATAACTATTTTGATATCAGTATTGCGATATCAACACCTCGTGGTTTAGTGACGCCAGTATTACGTGATTGTGACAAAATGAACTTGGCTGAAATTGAACAAGCTATCAAAACTTTAGCCTTAAAAGGTCGCGACGGTAAATTAACAATGGACGACTTAACCGGTGGTAATTTCACAATTACGAATGGCGGTGTATTTGGTTCATTAATGTCTACGCCTATTATCAACCCACCACAATCAGCTATCTTAGGTATGCATGCCATCCAAGATCGGGTGATGGTTGTAGATGGTAAAATGGAAATTCTTCCTATGATGTACTTGGCATTATCTTATGACCACCGCATCATTGATGGTAAAGAGTCTGTTGGTTTCTTAGTAACCATTAAAGAGTTATTAGAAGACCCAACTCGGATCCTGTTGGATATCTAATCACTCTAGTTAGAGTTATAAAAAAATGCTGTTGTTTTACGACAACAGCATTTTGTATTTCATCGATTGGCAGTATAATAATCGCCGATTAAACACAGGCTGTACCATGTTGGGCAGCTTTAATATTCAAATGAACGGAAATAAGCCATGAATTTGCACGAATATCAGGCAAAACAGCTGTTCCGCGAATACGGTTTACCAGTATCTGAAGGCTTTGCGGAAGAAACTCCTCAAGCTGCTGCAGAAGCTGCTGATCGTATTGGTGGTAACAAATGGGTAGTTAAAGCTCAGGTTCACGCAGGCGGCCGCGGTAAAGCGGGCGGTGTGAAATTAGTTACTTCTAAAGAAGAAATTCGTAATTTTGCTCAAAAATGGTTGGGCAAGAACTTGGTAACTTACCAAACTGATGCTAAAGGTCAGCCTGTCAGTAAAATTCTGGTTGAAACCTGTACTGATATCGAAAAAGAACTGTATTTAGGTGCCGTTGTTGATCGCTCTAGCCGTCGTATCGTCTTTATGGCGTCGACTGAAGGCGGTGTTGATATCGAAAAAGTAGCAGAAGAAACTCCTGAAAAAATCATCAAGATGGAAGTTGATCCACTTGTTGGTGCTCAGCCTTTCCAAGCGCGCGAAATCGGTTTCAAATTAGGCTTAAACGCCTTACAAATTAAGCAATTCACTACTATCTATTTAGGCTTAGCCAAAATGTTTGTAGATTTAGATATTGCTTTACTTGAAGTAAACCCATTAGTAATTACTACTGAAGGTAACTTACATTGTTTAGACGCGAAATTAGTTGCCGATAGCAATGCGATGTATCGTCAGCCTAAGCTTCGTGCTTTTCATGATGCGTCACAAGAAGACGAGCGTGAAGCGCGAGCAGCACAGTGGGAACTAAACTATGTTGCGCTTGATGGCAACATTGGTTGTATGGTTAACGGCGCAGGTTTAGCAATGGGTACTATGGACATTGTTAAATTAAGTGGCGGCGAGCCAGCTAACTTCCTAGATGTTGGCGGTGGTGCAACTAAAGAACGTGTTACAGAAGCGTTCAAAATCATTTTATCAGACACAGCGGTAAAAGCGGTGTTTGTAAATATCTTTGGTGGCATTGTTCGTTGTGACATGATCGCTGAAGGTATTATTGGTGCAGTTGAAGAAGTGGGTGTTAGCGTACCTGTTGTTGTTCGCTTAGAAGGTAACAACGCTGAATTAGGTGCTCAGAAACTGCAAAACAGTGGCTTGAACATTATCGCTGCAAACTCTTTATCAGAAGCTGCTAAAGCTGTTGTTAAAGCCGCGGAGGGCAAATAATGTCTATTATTATAAACAAAGACACTAAGGTCATCTGTCAAGGTTTTACGGGTAGTCAAGGTACTTTCCACTCTACTCAAGCTATCGAATACGGTACTAAAATGGTTGGTGGTGTTAGCCCAGGTAAAGGTGGCACTAAGCACTTAGATTTACCTGTATTTAACACAGTTAAAGAAGCGGTAGCGGCTACTGGCGCAACGGCAACGGTTATCTATGTACCAGCACCATTTTGTAAAGATGCGATTATCGAAGCTGCAGATGCAGGTTTAGAGTTAATCGTATGTATTACTGAAGGTATCCCTACTATCGACATGTTATTCGCTAAAGAATATGTTGATCGTAAAGGCGTGATTATGATTGGTCCTAACTGCCCAGGTGTTATTACACCTGGTGAATGTAAAATTGGTATTATGCCAGGTCACATTCACATGCCAGGTAAAGTCGGTATTGTATCGCGTTCAGGTACTTTAACCTATGAAGCGGTTAAGCAAACAACAGATGAAGGCTTTGGTCAGTCTACATGTGTTGGTATCGGTGGTGATCCAATTCCTGGTTCTAACTTCATTGACATCTTAGCGTTATTTGAAAAAGATCCACAAACTGAAGCTATCGTGATGATCGGCGAGATTGGTGGTACTGCAGAAGAAGAAGCAGCAGCCTATATTAAAGAACATGTAACTAAACCTGTTGTTTCATACATTGCTGGTGTTACGGCGCCTGAAGGCAAGCGTATGGGGCATGCTGGTGCAATTATCTCAGGTGGTAAAGGTACCGCTGAAGATAAATTCCGTGCTTTAGAAGACGCAGGTGTTAAAACTGTGCGCTCTTTAGCCGACATCGGTAAAGCAGTACGTGAAATTACCGGCTGGTAACAGTCAAAGTAATAAAAAACCCGCTGCTAGAGCGGGTTTTTTTTTGCAATCATAGCGTAAAATGATTGCGCTGCTATAATGCCGCATCTTAACTGCGTTTTAGCTAAACAAGGACACATTATTCTATGGCGGATTTAGAACAGCGCCCAACAAACTTTATTCGGCAAATTATTGATGCAGACTTAGCCTCAGGTAAGCATACGGCTGTGCAAACCCGTTTTCCGCCTGAACCTAATGGCTTTTTGCATATTGGCCATGCTAAATCTATTTGTTTAAATTTTGGTATTGCCCAAGATTATCAAGGTAAATGTAATTTACGTTTTGATGATACTAATCCAGAAAAAGAAAATATTGATTTTGTTCACTCTATTCAACAAGACGTCAATTGGTTGGGTTTTCAGTGGCAGGGTGAGGTACGTTATTCGTCAGATTATTTTGACCAGTTATATCAATTTGCTGTTGAGCTAATCAGCAAAGGTTTGGCTTATGTTTGTTTTTTAAATACAGAACAAATGCGTGAATACCGTGGCAATTTAACTCAGCCAGGTAAAAATAGCCCAACCCGCGAGACTAGCGTAGAAGAAAATTTAGCCTTATTTACAAAAATGCGTGACGGTGGTTTCAAAGAAGGCGAGTGTTCATTACGCGCCAAAATTGATATGACATCATCATTCATGTGTATGCGTGATCCTATTATTTATCGGATTAAGTTTGCCCATCACCACCAGACAGAAGATAAATGGTGTATTTATCCGATGTACGATTTTACCCATTGTATCTCTGATGCGTTAGAAGGCATTACCCATTCACTATGTACCTTAGAATTCCAAGATAACCGCCGGTTATACGATTGGATTTTGGATAACATTACTATTCCATGTCATCCACAGCAAATTGAGTTTTCACGTTTAAATTTAGAATACTCGCTGATGAGTAAGCGTAAATTGCATACTTTAGTCGAAGAAAATATTGTTACGGGCTGGAACGATCCGCGGATGCCGACGATTGCCGGTTTACGCCGTCGTGGTTATACTCCAGCGTCTATCCGTGAATTTGCTAAGCGGATAGGGGTAACTAAACAAGAGAACACTATTGAAATGAGCGCGCTTGAAGCGTGTATCCGTGAAGATTTAGATGCCAATGCACCACGAGCGATGGCGGTAATAGAGCCATTAAAAGTGACTATTACTAATTATCCAGCAGATGGCATTGAGTGGCTAGATGCACCTAATCATCCTAAAGATGACACTAAGGGGCAGCGTAAATTACCGTTTGCAGCCGTGCTTTATATTGATAAAGCGGATTTTCGTGAAGAAGCCAATAAAAAGTATAAACGTTTAGTACTTAATGGTGATGTCAGGCTGCGTAATGCTTATGTTATCCATGCAGATGAAGTCATTAAAGATGAAAATGGCGACATTATTGAATTAAAGTGCAGCTATTTACCAGAGACCTTAGGTGAAAACCCAGCTGATGGCCGTAAAGTACGTGGTGTGATCCATTGGGTTGAAGCAGCTCATGCGTTACCTGCAGAATTTAGGGTGTATGATCGCTTATTTAGTGTGGCGAATCCTGCGGCGGCTGAAGACTTTTTTACCGTTGTTAACCCAGAATCACTAGTCGTTAAGCACGGCTTAGTTGAACCTTCATTAAAAACGGCAAAACCAGAGTTTGCTTATCAATTTGAGCGTGAAGGTTACTTCTGCGCTGATAATATTGATGCAACGGCAGATAGTTTAGTATTTAACCGTACAGTAGGTTTGCGAGATAGTTGGGGCAAAGAAGATAATTAAAAAGTCTTAAATTTAAAACAAAAGCCTGTAGTGAGAACTGCAGGCTTTTAAATTTTTGGTTATCATTTAATTTTTTAAATTATTTTTTAAATTATTTTTTTAACAAAGCGCCAATACCAATAATTGCCGCTATGGCGCCACCAACTAACAACCATATTGAATTATCAGTCGGGCTACCCTTAACCATCTCTGTAGCTTGTGATGCAAAAGAGTTATATTCGGTGTAACCGAAGTACAGTAAAATAATACCAGCGACTAATAATGCTAAACCTACTATCTTATTCATGCTATCTCCTTTTTATAGTCTATTAAGCGTAGCCCTAAATTTAATTAGTGCAAATCAGTATGTTATAAATATTTGCAAGGTCAAGTTAAAATAAAGTATTTCGTAAAAGAACACACGACTATGAGGGCTACATGGAAATTTTTTTTGCAGTAATTTTTTTCGCTTTTTCCACCACTATTACCCCAGGGCCGAATAATGTGATGATAATGTCATCGGGGGTGAATTATGGCATCAAAGCGAGCATTAGCCATTGGTTAGGCATCTGTTTAGGCTTTCCTTTTATGGTGCTGCTGATTGGTCTTGGCTTTGGGATTGTGTTTGAACAATACCCAAATCTACATCAAATCATTAAGTTACTGGGCATTATTTATCTGGTTTGGTTAGCTTGGCATATAGCCAGTGCTGAGCCAAAACGAATAGAGCAGGGTCATAGCAAACCGTTAAACTTTTATCAGGCGGTATTATTTCAATGGATCAATGGTAAAGCCTGGGTAATGGCCTCTGGAGCGATTGCGGCCTTTACCACACTGCAAGGTGTATATTGGCAAGAAGTACTCATTATTACTTTAGCCTTTTTAATAGTGGCCTTTCCTTGTATTGGCTTATGGCTAATATGTGGTGCTTTGTTACGGAAAGTATTAACTAAACCCTTATTTCAGCGTGTTTTTAATATTAGTATGGCGGTAATTTTATTGTTATCTATGGTGCCTGTAATGCTTGAGTTATGGCACTATTATTTTTAAATAAAACAGATATAAAAAATATTTTAAAGACAGTGTTTTTATCAAGGCTTGCGATACTAACGATTAGTAATAATGCTTAATCCCTGCACAATTACAAGCTTATGGTATAGTTGGTTTAATTCAATTAGGAGACTTTAGATGAAAACTTTATTACTGTTAGTTAGTTTGTTTTTTGCATCATTTGGCTTCGCGCAAAGTCAAACTGAAAATGAAATTTGGCTCGATGTCCGTACAGCGGAAGAATATGCGGCAGGTCATATTGAAACTGCAATTAATATTCCGTTTGATGTGATGGCTACACACATTAGCAGCATAACCACAGATAAAAACGCCACTATACATTTATATTGCAAAAGTGGTCGTCGTGCCGAGATTGCATTGCAAACGTTACAATCTTTAGGTTATACCAATGTCACTAATGAGGGTGGCTACGAAGAACTTAAACCGCAATAATTAGCTGAAAATGCAATCGAATACTGAAAAGCGGCAGCTTGAACACCAAGCTGCAAAACAGTTTTTGCGCTTGTATGAGCAAAAGACGGGGCAGGTTATGCGCCATATTTGGCATAATCAACCGGCTAAGCCTGATGTGTCTTGTTACATTAATCAACAACGGCTAGATTTAGAAATAGCCCATTTATATGGTAGCGAAGTAGAGGCTATGCATATTCTTGGTCGTGATTTAGATGACAGTACTCGCCAAGAGTTAATCTCTTTATTAAGCACACCTGCAGAGCTACGTTTATTTACGGCTTTAAATCGATTATTAAAAAATAAAGCCGGAAAATATTACGATACCGCGCGGGTGTGGTTAGTTATCCGTAACTTAAACCCACTGTGGAGTACAACTGATATTTTGCAATTGTGCCCTAAACTGGATATTGCTCTTACTCAACCCTTTGAGCAAATTTGGCTTATTACCGACCAAACCGCAACCGCCGATATTATAGCGTTATACCCTGCGAAACTGGCACGGCAGGAGCACAATAGATGTTAATGTTTTATCATCGTTTAGCGTTAAAATTACAGCGTTTTCGCTGGTTAATATTAGTAGTTACCTTAGGTGGCACCTTAGGCTTTTTAAGCCTACTTGTCTTTGCCCCCGCCGAACTGGCCCAGAAATGGCAATTAACCAGTATTGTTATCGCCATTATAGGCCTATTAGCTTACTTAATGAGTTTGCTGTTTATTCAACCTATTGCCCAAGTTGGGCCTGAGCATAGTTTTATTTACCGAGTTAAAATACGGTTTCAGCAAACATTTAGCTATCTTCTAGCCATGCTGCTATCAATGATAGTGTTAGCGGTATTGTTTTTAAGTTTACGGGCCTTAACGGGTATAATAGCGATTCTGTTTTTTAACTGAAAAAAGAATATGTCGATTAAAGCTGTACATTGGGATGTATTTTGCGCTGTTATTGATAACTTTGGCGATATTGGCATTTGTTGGCGCTTAAGTCGGCAATTAGTCAGCGAGCATGATATAAAGTTGCGTTTATGGGTAGATGATTTAATTAGCTTTCAAAAAATTTGCCCTCAAGTTGACCCCAAAGCCCATGAACAAGTCATAGAAGGCGTGGTTATTTGTTTATGGTCAGCGCAGACCAATTGGCAGCTAGTTACTGTACCTGATGTTGTGATAGAAGCTTTAGCTTGCACTATTCCACAGCCATACCAACACCGGATGGCGGCTAAAAATGTAACGCCATTGTGGATAAATTTAGAGTACTTATCGGCAGAACCATGGGTTGAAGGCTGTCACGGCTTAGCTTCACCGCAACCACAATTAGCCCTTAATAAATATTTCTTTTTTCCTGGTTTTACCGCTGCAACTGGAGGCTTGTTGCAAGAGCAACATTTAGCCGCTGAGCGAGATGCCTTTATGGGCTGCAGCCAGCAGCAAGCTTTATTTTGGCACAAATTAGGTGTGATTGAGTTTTATCAATATCAATACAAAATCTCGTTATTTGCTTATGATCATAGCCAATTGGCTGATTTACTACAGTGCTGGCAACAGAGTGAACAGCCTATCTTGTGCGTAGTCCCTGAAGGGGCATTAGCAAACCAAGTTAGACAGTTACTACCCAGATTAGAATTAACGGCAACTCAGGCAGAGCCATGTATGGTAGGTAATTTAGCTCTGAAGATAATCCCTTTTATGCCGCAACCAGATTATGACCGTTTATTATGGGCTTGTGATATCAACTTTGTTCGCGGTGAAGATTCAATTATTCGTGCCCACTGGGCCGCTAAAGCTTTTGTTTGGCAAATTTATCGTCAAGAACAAGAGGCACATATCATTAAGTTACAGGCATTTTTACAGCTATATTGTCAAAATATGCCGCTTAAATTACAACAGGTGTTACAAAACGTCTATTTAGCCTGGAATAGTCAGCAGCCATTAGCTATGGTATGGCTTGATTTTATTGAGGTTTTGCCAGAGATTGCTGAATTTAATCATAAATGGCAACAGCAACTATCTCTAAATGGAGATCTTGCACGCAACCTAGTGCACTTTGTTGAAAATAAATTTATAATAGCTTGAAATTTTCGCTAACAAGAAGATATTAAAATTATGATGAAAACAGCTCAAGAATTACGTGCAGGCCAGGTAATAATGGTTGGTACAGAAGCAATGGTTATTTTAAAAGCAGAATTTAACAAGTCAGGCCGTAACTCTGCCGTTGTTAAAATGAAAATGAAAAACTTATTAACCAGCCAAGGTATGGAAACAGTATATCGTGCGGATGATAAGTTTGAACAAGTGCTATTAGAAACTAAAGAAGTTACTTACTCTTATTTTTCTGATCCAATGTATGTGTTTATGGACCAAGAATATAATCAGTTTGAAGTTGAAGCTGAAAATATGACGGAAGCCCTAAAATATTTAGTTGATGGCATGGAATGTTCAGTAGTATTTTATAACGAACGTCCTATTTCTGTTGATTTACCAACAGTTGTTGTACGTAACGTTATTTATACTGAGCCATCAGCACGTGGCGATACGTCAGGCAAAGTTATGAAACCAGCAAAAATTGATAACGGTTTTGAAGTGATGGTGCCAGATTTTGTAAAAGAAGGTGACAAGATTGAAATTGACACCCGTACTGATGAATATCGTGGTCGCGCTAAATAATTTTACGATGAAATTAAAAGGCGCTAAGGCGCCTTTTTTTATGAGAAGCTAAATGAGTTGGTATATTCGTAGCATGCAGCTAACCGATATAACGGCGGTTGTAGCGATACAAGATCAAAGCTATGGTGCTGCTTTATATGAACCCGCATCTATATTAGTGCAGCGTTTGCAACAGGCTGCAACAAGCTGTTGGGTTGCAGAGGATGCAAGTAGTCAGCAAGTGCTAGGCTATCTATTTAGCTATCACAGTGTATTGGGTGAAGTAGGTGAGCTGGGTGCTGAATTTACTGTGATACCGGATGCTGATGCACTTTACCTGCATGACGTAGCAATAAGCCCTTTGGCACGAGGTAATGGCATTGCCCAAGGTTTATTACGCCAAGCGCAACACTACGCTAATAAGCAGCAATTATCGCAACTTACTTTAGTGGCCGTACAAGGTGCGACTAGTTATTGGCAACGACAAGGTTTTCATGTCGTATCTAAACTAGATAAAAGCGCTAATGATGCATTAGCCAGCTATGATATAGAAAAAGCAATTTATATGGCGAAACAATGTTCGTTGCTTTAGTTTAAGCGGTAGCCATAACTAGCTAAAGGTTAAGCTCGTGACAGTTTATACAACTGTTTTAAGGTGGCTTCTTTACCGCATTGTTTAATTTGGCTCAGTAACAGTAAGGCACAACCATACGCATCTTCTAATGCATGATGATTAGGCTGTTTAGGCAGTTTGTGTCGTGTTAAACAGGCTGATAACTGCAACATATCTTGAGCGATTAATGTGTTTTTTTGGCTTAAACGTTGCCATTCAATACGTAAAGTATCTATAAAGCGGAAACTTGGGGCTAAACCTAGATGCTGTTTACAAGCAGTACGTAAAAACTGTCTATCTAGGGCGCTATAATGCGCGACAAAGACATAACCAGCATACTGAGTTAATAACTCTCTTAGTATGGTTTCAAGATGGTTAGCATGGGTAAGTTGGTTATCATGTAAACCGTGATAAATAGCGCTTTGGCCAACTCCGTTCGGTGGTTTTACTAAATAATGCTTGGCCTGAGCTAACACAATTTCCCCGCCAATTATCGGTAGCCAACCTAAGCTTACTATATTATCTTTGCGCGGGTTTAGGCCGGTTAACTCTAAATCAATCACTAAAAAGCGCACTTTATTTAGTGCGGTGTTTGCTGCCGGTTGTTTAGTCTGCTCAAACAGTTTAACAAGGCTTGATTGGTGACTATGCTTTTGTCGCAACCAATTAAACATCTGTTACATCTCTTTGCAAAAACGATATTTTAAACTGGCTTGGGCTGCCGTAATAACCGCAAAACTATCTTTGAGTTGATGTCTGGCTAAACCGGTAATAGTTGCTGGATCTAATAAGTTTGTTGGCTCTTGTTGTTCTGCGATATCGTGTAAATGTTTATCCCAGCGTAACTGGGCTAATAAGTCAAAAGCATCTAATAAGTTAGCGCCATATTTATTTTCTATTACGCCTAAACTCATTAATGCTTGCAAGCGTTTACGGGTATTTACCTCCGTTACACCAGCAGTCAGAGCATACACACGCACCAGATCAGTAATTAAGCTTAGGCCGCGTTTTTTTAAATCTAAACCTCTATTTTCTTTGCCATCATGTTCTAAAATAAAATGCTTAAATAAGCCCAATGGCGCGCTACGTTGTAAAGCATTTTGGGTTAAATGATAACTAAAAAGGGGAGCATTTGTGGTGCGCATTAGAATATCTTGCTGCAGGGCATTAGTTAAACTCTTACTACCAGCAATAACCCTTAGATCAAAAAAAATACTGGCTTTCAGTAACGCGTCTGGAGTAGGACTTTTAACCCAGCTTTGAAAACGTTTAGTCCAACCATTAAAGCTTAACCGCAGCTGTTTATTCGATGCCATAATATTACCTGGGCACAGTATCACGCCGCATTTATCTAGGCCTTGGCAGACGATGTCGGCTAACGCAGAAAAATAGCGTTCGATATCAGCTGTGGGCTCTTTTTCTAATAATAAGGCGTTATCTTGATCAGAATTTAAACTTTGATCCATTCTGGCTTGGGAGCCAAATGCTAGCCAGCTAAACACGCAGGGAGCAGGGCCTAATTGTTGCTGGGCAATATGGATTAAGCGTTGGGTTAAGGCGTCGGTGATAGTGGTAAGGATATGACCAGTTTCATAAGCAGGAACTTGTTGTTTGCCTAAAGTTAACGCGAGGCTAGCAATCTGTGCACTACAACGCGCTAAATCCTCAATGCTATTTTGGCGATGAATTTCACCAATTAAAAATACCGGATGGTCTTGTTGGCTACGAATAACGTCAGTCGCGCTTAACATACCATAACACTTGTCGTTTGCCGTTACCGGTAAATGATGAATATTATGCTGACTCATTTGTTGTACTGCTTCATACAAAAAGGCATGGATATCGATACTAAAAGGTTTCGTTGTCATCACTTGGCTGATAACAGTATCGTGAGCTAAACCCTGTGCCATTACGCGGCTGCGGATATCGCGGTCGGTTAAAATGCCCACTAAATGTTCATTATCTTCTATTAATAATGATGATACTCGTTGCTCCGTCATCAACATTGCTGCTTGTTGCACATTTTGGGTCGGGCTAATGGCAATTTTTCTAGGTTTAACAATATCGCTAATCTTTAAGGTGAAACGGGTACTATGTTGTTGTTCTTTATATTGATGTAAACGCCGACCAAATAAGCGCTGAAAAAACACATCAATATTTTTATATAGATGACGATACTGGACAAAAGCATCGGCATTAAGCCAATAAATTAAACCATCTTCATCACAAATTAAGCTGTCATGATCTGACAAACCGGTAAGTAAACGTTGATAACCATAAAAATCGCCAGGCTGTAATTTACTCAGTAATTGTTGTTGGTCGCTATACAGCGTAAAAAGGCCGGTACGTACAATCAACAAGCGCTCAGAAGATAAATCGACGCTTTCTTGTGCTTTACAATAATATACTGAAATTTGACTGGCAAAACGGTGCATATGTTCAGGCTTTACTTGGTCAAAAGGCGGGATGTTAGCGAGAAAGTTACTGACATCGGTAATATCCATTAAAATCTCCGCTAACTAAAATCTATAAATGAGTCACTAATACTATTGATACTGATGATGAGATATTTAAAAAACTACATTGTTAACAGGCTAGCTGTGACATACCGCTTGCAATAAAGGGTCCTGTTTATTCAGTGCTATCCATTGGTTATCTAAAGTAGCGCCAGATGCTGGAATAATGACGGTTTGGCTATTTTTAGCTTTAGCGTTGTAACCACAATGCACCACTTGACTACTAGTTTGTACAGCAGAGTGGCGCTGCACAAAATATAAATTAACCCGCTGTACTTCTGTATTAATGTTGTTTTTTTCTGCATTGGCAATATCAGCCGCTACAAAGCCAAGCGTTTGTGGATACAGATAACTCCAAGGCCGCCAAAACGCGGTGTTTTTGTCTTGATGCAGCACAACAACGCCACTAGGTAAAAACGCTTGCTGATGGCTAAACCAGGTATATTCGCTATAGACTTGAAAGCTTAGCATGGCCAAAGCTGCAAAACTGGGAATGGTCCATTTAGCTATAGCGTTACCGGTTAATTTGCGTAATAACAGTATGACTCCCGCTGCACCTACACCTGCTACTATTGTTGCAATCAGTTCCCAAATCATAAATTACTTCCTAAAAGTGCGGGCTTTGTCATTCAAAGCCCGCGTACAACATAAGCTACTTAGTGATCAACTGCTACACTCGCACCGCGCGGATAACGGACGCTTTCCACTAACTCTTGAATATGAGCTGGCGGAGGCGCTGTTAGCGACGATACGATAAAGGCAACAGTAAAGTTAATGACGGCACCAATAGCACCAAACGATAGTGGTGATATGCCGAATATCCAGTTTTCAGGTGTATTCGCCATGCTTGCCGTGCCAGGAATAAAGAACCAACCAAGATATAAGAAAATATAAATCGCAGTTGATATTAATCCCGCTAACATGCCTGAAATGGCACCAACACTATTAACCCGTTTAGAAAATATGCCCATCATTAATGCTGGGAATATCGATGCACCCGCGATACCAAACGCTAGCGCAACTACTTGGGCCGCAAAGCCGGGCGGGTTCATCCCTAGCCAGGTCGCAACTACGATAGCAACGGCCATGGATATCCGCGCTGCCCGTAGCTCACCTTTCTCACTGATCTGTGGATTAATCGAGCCTTTTATTAAGTCATGACTGATTGCCGATGAAATGGCTAATAATAAACCCGCGGCAGTGGACAGCGCAGCAGCCAAACCACCTGCAGCAATTAAACCAATTACCCATGATGGTAATCTAGCAATTTCTGGGTTAGCCAATACCATAATATCCGCATTCACTGTTAACTCATTTCCAGCCCAACCACGCTCTGCAGCGGTAGCTTTAAATGAGTCTGATTTATCGTTATACAATTGAATACGGCCATCGCCATTTTTATCTTCAAAGGTAATTAACTCCGTTAACTCCCAGTTTTTAATCCACTCTGGACGCTCGTCATACTTAATGGCGTTAGCTGTTTCACCCGCTGGGTAAATAGTGGTTAATAAGTTTAACCGAGCCATAGAAGCAACCGCAGGCGCGGTTAAGTATAATAAGGCGATAAACACTAATGCCCAACCTGCTGACCATCGAGCATCAGATACTTTAGGCACGGTAAAGAAACGAATGATAACGTGCGGTAAACCGGCAGTACCTATCATTAATGATAAGGTAAATAGCACCATATTAAGCTTGTTATCGACATCAGCTGTGTAGGCAACAAACCCTAAGTCTTGAACAATCAAGTCTAATTTATGTAAAATGGGCATACCTGTTTCAACGTGGGTGGAAAATAAGCCAATTGCTGGAATAAAGGTATCGGTTAGTTGTAATGAAATAAATACCGCTGGAATAGTATAAGCAATAATTAATACTACATATTGGGCAACCTGAGTATAGGTAATGCCTTTCATACCACCTAGTACGGCATATAAAAACACCACTACGGCAGCTATCATTAAGCCGGTATCGTTATCCACCTCTAAGAAACGAGAGAAAGCAACACCCGCACCCGTCATCTGACCAATAACATAAGTTACTGAGGCGATAATTAAACAGGCAACGGCAACAAGACGAGCCGTTGGGCTATAAAAACGGTCACCAATAAACTGCGGAACGGTAAATTTACCAAACTTACGTAAGTAAGGTGCTAATAACATGGCAAGTAATACGTAACCGCCAGTCCAGCCCATTAAATAAGTAGAGCTAGCGTAGCCGCCCGCAGAAATAATGCCGGCCATTGAAATAAAGGAAGCAGCAGACATCCAGTCAGCCGCAGTGGCCATACCGTTCACAACTGGGTTAACGCCTCCACCGGCAACATAGAACTCCTTAGTGGAGCCTGCGCGTGCCCAGATTGCGATACCAATATAGATCGCAAAGGATAGGCCAACAAAAATTAGATTGATTGCAAATTGACTCATGGCAGGTTTACTCCTCGTCCAAGCCAAACTCTTTATCCAGCTTATTCATTCTCCATGCATAGAAGAAGATTAAGGCGATAAAGGTTAAAATAGAACCCTGCTGTGCAAACCAGAATCCAATGTCTGTTCCACCTATTTCTATACTGGAAAGAAATGGTCGAAATAAAATGCCCCCACCATAAGACACTAATGCCCAGATGATTAAGCTGCCGACTATCAGGCGCAAGTTTGCCTTCCAATAGGCGGCTGCGTTGCGATCTTGATCTGTCATATAAGACGCTCCTTTACTTTGTTGATTTTCGTTATCGTTATCTCGCAATATTAATCTAGCAGTAGATTTTATAAGTAACAGCCCGACTTTAGTCGAAGCTGAGTGTTAACCAAGCCTTAACTATTGACTTTAAGCCGTAGCTGAGCGAAAACAGATCCAAGCACAAAGAGAGGAGACGGTAGTGGCGGCGTGGATAATAGCGGTATTAGCATTGCTATATGTGGGGGGATTGTTTTTAATCGCTAACTGGGGCGAACGGCATGCTGATGATAAATTAATTCGTAAGTATGGTGGCTTAATATATAGCCTAGCCCTAGCCGTATATTGTACCTCTTGGACCTACTATGGCGCTGTTGGTACAGCTGTCACCCTCGGATGGGACTATATTGCTATTTATTTAGGCCCAATATTATTGTTTATTTTTGCCCAGCCGTTTTTATTTAAGTTACTTTATGTCACTAAAAAGCAAAATGTGACCTCAATTGCTGATTTTATTTCAGCTCGTTATGGCAAAAGAAAAAATATTGCCTTATTTGCTTCATTACTTTGTTTAGTCGTAGTCATCCCTTATATAGCCTTGCAATTAAAAGCCGTATCCAGCTCTTATCAAGTGTTATTAGGAGGCGATTTTAGTGATGAAAGTGCCATTTGGTGGCGAGATAGTGCGTTTTTAAGCGCGGTAGCCATGGCGTTTTTTGCTATTCTGTTTGGTACTCGTAAACTGTATTTAACTGAACAAAGCCGCGGTGTTATCGTTGCCATTGCTTTTGAATCAGTGGTTAAACTCTTTGCCTTACTAACCCTTGCTATAGCGGCATATTGGTTTTTATTGGAGCCGGGCGATCCGATATTAATGCGTTTTGCCGAGCACGCGGCAACTCAAGTACCCAATGACAGTTTTAGCTTCATTGAGTTTTTAACCAAAACCATTTTAGCCATGGCGGCGGTGTTTTTATTACCACGGCAATTTCATGTCGCCTTTGTTGAAAACGTCTCGCATCATCACTTGCAGCATGCTAGGCGCTGGTTTTCCAGTTATTTAGTGTTAGTAACTGTTTTAGTGATCCCCATAGCTTTAACCGGCATCCAATTATTCCCCAATGCTTTGGCTGCAGCCGATAGCTTTGTTTTATTAATACCCGCGCAATCGGGCTGGGATACCTTAAGTGTATTAGTGTTTATCGGCGGCTTTTCTGCCGCCACTTCAATGATTATTATCGCTACTTTAGCGTTATCGAATATGATCGCCAATGACTTGGTGATGCCCAGTTTACTCAGAAGTAGTAAAAGGCAAGGTTTACCGCATGATTACAGCTTAGTTATTTTATTTGTCCGCCGCAGTATGATTTTTTTAGTCATGGCGCTGTCGTATTTATATTATCGAATTTTTGCCCGTAACTATGAGTTAGCCGAAACTGGGTTAGTTGCCTTTGCACTTGCAATACAATTAGCACCAGCCGTGATTGGCGGTTTATATTGGCGTCGTGGTAATGTTTGGGGGGTTTATGCTGGCTTAACGTTGGGCTTCTCATTATGGTTCTTTACTTTAATGTTGCCCCAGTTAGTCAGTGCCGGGGCGATGGATAGCAACATTCTGCAAACTGGTTTGTTTGGTTGGTCTTGGTTAACACCACACTCAATATTTGGGGTTGAACTCAACAATTTAAGTCATGGTGTATTATTTTCATTAGGCTTTAACTTATTGTTTTATATTGTGGTCTCATTTTTAACCCCAATGACTTTACAAGATCGCTTGCAAGCGGTGGCTTTTGTAAAACCAAATTTGCCCGTTAACTTGCATGGCGCACCGGCTAGACGAATTCGCATTCAAAACACCGATTTAAAAATTCTGCTTGAGCGCTTTGTCGGGACTAATCGTGCCAATGAATGTATACAAGAGTTTGCTAAACGCCAATCAACTACCATGGTACTGGATGAACTGCCTACGGCCAGTTTAATTGAACATGTTGAACGAGAGTTAGCCGGCGTTATTGGTGCATCTTCAGCCTCAGCCATGGTTAATGCGGTATTAGATGGCAGACAATTAGGCTTCGAGGATGTGGTCACGTTATTTGATGATACGACTCAAGCCATACAGTTTTCACGTAAAATTTTGTTTTCAACCTTAGAGAACCTGAGCCAAGGTGTTAGCGTGGTAGACAAAGAATTAAAGCTAGTAGCGTGGAATAAAGCCTATTTAGCCATGTTTGATTATCCGGAGTCGATGATCAGAGTGGGCAGGCCCATTGCAGATATCGTGCGCTTTAATGCCGAGCGAGGTATGTGCGGACCAGGACAAGCTGAAGAGCATGTTGAAAAACGTATTCAACATATGAGTAAAGGCACCGCCCATGTTTTTCAACGCGTGCGTCCAGATGGTCGAGTGATTGAAATGCGTGGTAATCCGATTCCGGGCGGTGGTTTTGTCACCAGTTTTGCTGATATATCTGAACACGTTACTGCGGTGCAAGCCCTAGCAGAAGCTAAGCAATATCTAGAGGATAGGGTGCAAGAGCGTACGCAAACCATTTCTGAAATTAACCATGAACTATTAAGTGAAGTAAGACGGCGTCGTGAAACCGAGCAACAATTAATACAAGCTAAAGGCGAAGCCGATGCAGCAAATGCCTCTAAAACCCGTTTTTTAGCCTTAGCATCGCATGATATTTTACAGCCATTAAATGCCGCGCGTTTATTTACCGCAGCATTAATGGGATCGCCGGATATAAACCAGCAGCAACCTATAATTAATCAATTAGAGAATTCATTAAAAGCGTCTGAAGAATTAATTTCAACCTTATTGGAAATTGCTCAACTCGATGACGGTAAGTTATCGCCCGATATTCAACAAGTGTCGTTAAGTGATTTACTAGCTCAGTTGTCGGATGAATTCAGTTTAGTGGCTAAGCGTAAAAATCTGCAATTAACCATGAAAACCTTAGATGTACAAGTGATGACCGACGCGACTTACTTACGACGTATTTTGCAAAACTTGCTGTCTAATGCGATTAAATATACTAAAAATGGGCGTATTTTGCTGGGCTGTCGTAAACGCGCTGATGCGGTACTTATCCAAGTTTGGGATACGGGGCCGGGTATTGTCGAGCCAGATTTACAGCGAATTTTTGAGGACTTTTATCGTATTGATGCCACAGCACGAGGCCAACAAGGCGTAGGTTTAGGTTTGGGTGTTGTTTATCGCATGGCGCGATTGTTGAGTCATAGACTGACCGTCAGATCAGTACCGCAGAAAGGCTCAATGTTTAGTATAGAGTTACCCGTCGTAGATAAGCCAAAACGCGCTATTATTACCTTACCTAGCTTTTCGCAACAGCGACCTTTACCGGGTTTATCTTTAGTGTGTATTGATGATGACGAAGCCAATTTAGCGGCGTTAACCGTGCTTTTAAAACAATGGCAAATAGAGGATGTCACCTGCTTTTGTGACGAAGAAAGCTTATTAAGCTATGCGCAGAACAACCCCGCCCCCGATGCCTTACTACTAGATTATCACTTAGCACAAAATGTAACAGGCTTATCAGTGTATCAAAAAATAAAATCAATCTGGGGTAGTGTAAACGGTGTCTTGGTCTCGGCATCACCCGAAGCTGGCTTAGCGGCAAAAGCACGGCAACATGGCCTATTGTTTTTAGCTAAACCGATAAAACCGGCCGCATTACGGGCCAGTTTAAATCATTTGAAAATGTTAAAACGAACGGCAGATAAAACTGATATTAACGATGGGTAGGGGAAAACTCGGCAATAGCTTTATTTACAGGGGGTTCTAATGTTAACCGCTGCGCTTGAATAACCACCTGGGTGCGATTAGTGACGCCCAACTTACGAAATATAGCGGTAATATGAGCTTTAACAGTCGCTTCTGAGATTTCTAAGTCATAAGCGATTTGTTTATTTAGCCAGCCTTCTGTTAAGTAATATAATACTTTATATTGTTGCTGGGTTAATTGGGCTACCCGGGCGGCAAGATCTAAATCACGCTCTGAATCTTGATTCGCTTGCTGAAAAACTTGCTTGGTTAAATGTTGCGGTACCCAAAGCTCACCCGCTAATACTTGATTTAAGGCAGTCGCAATATCGGCAGGTGATGCCGATTTTGGAATGTAAGCCGAAGCGCCAAACGCCATGACTCGCCTAATGACATCAATTTCTTCACTAGCTGAAATCACCACTATGGGTAAAGTGGGGAAGTTTTTACGTAACTGAATTAAGCCTAAAAAACCGCAATTGCCGGGCATGTGTAAATCAAACAATAACATATCGGTGTCTGGGTGTTGCTCTAACGCAGCGCAAGTAGTTTCAAAACTATCGGTTTCAATCGTTGCTGTAGTAGCAAAGCTACTGCTGATAGCATTAATTAACGCATTCCGAAATAAAGGGTGGTCGTCAGCAACGATGAGCTTAGTCATCAAGATCCTCCGGCAATGAATATTTATAATTATAATAAGAAGTATTAAATAAACACTATAATAAAAAAGACCGCATTAGCGGCCTTTTATACTGCGTCTGAGTTGACCTAGTGTCAAGCTCGTAATCAAGGTTGTTTATTTACGGTTCAATCTATTATTGATTAATACTTCTACCACCGATGGATCAGCCAAGGTTGAAATATCACCCAGTTGATCATGTTCGTTAGCCGCAATTTTACGCAGAATACGTCGCATAATTTTGCCTGAACGGGTTTTGGGTAAGCCAGTTGGCGCCCACTGGATTAAGTCTGGCGTAGCAATAGGTGATATTTCTGTTCGTACCCATGCCCTAAGCTCTTTAGTAAGCTCATCTGAGGGCTCTACACCAACACGAGGCGTAACATAGACATAGATGCCCTGACCCTTGATGTCATGGGTAAAACCAACCACAGCCGCTTCTGCTACCGAATCGTGCGCAACTAAACAACTTTCAATTTCTGCAGTACCTAAACGATGTCCTGAGATATTCAGTACGTCATCAACTCTGCCGGTTATCCAGTAGTAACCATCGGCATCGCGTTTTACACCATCACCGGTAAAGTAGCTACCAGGATAGGTGCCAAAGTAGGTTTGCTCAAAGCGAGCATGATCGCCGTATACGGTACGCATTTGACCTGGCCAACTACTCTTAATAATTAGGTTACCTTCACCAACGCCTTGCACTTCATTACCTTCGTTATCCACTATTGCTGGAATAATACCAAAGAAAGGCCGAGTCGCTGAGCCGGGTTTTAAGTCGGTACAACCTGGTAGAGGTGAAATAAGGATACCGCCAGTTTCAGTTTGCCACCAAGTATCAACAATAGGGCAGTTATCTTTACCAAAATTATGATGATACCAATTCCACGCTTCTGGATTAATGGGTTCACCTACACTGCCCAATGTGCGCAACGAGCTTAAGTCTGCGCCGTCTGTAGGCGCTGTGCCATGCGCCATTAACGCGCGAATAGCAGTAGGGGCGGTATAGAGAATATTGACATGATATTTATCGACAATTTGTGCCATACGTTTAACGCTAGGGTAATTAGGTACCCCTTCAAATAAAACGCTGGTTGCACCATTCGCTAAGGGACCATAAATAATATAAGTATGGCCGGTAACCCAGCCAACGTCAGCCGCACACCAATAAACATCTTTATCATGGTAATCAAAAACATACTGATGAGTCATAGCGGCATATACCATATAACCACCGGTAGTATGTAATACGCCTTTAGGCGTGCCGGTTGAGCCAGAGGTATATAAAATAAATAGCGGATCTTCAGCTTGCATAGGTTCGGCAGGGCAGTCTGTGCTTTGCTGGGCGATAAGTTCGTGATACCACAGATCTCGTCCCGCTTGCATGGCAAGATTTTGACCGACATGTTTCACCACAATAACATTTTGTACGGGTGATTTTTCTGCTAAATGGTCAATGGCGATATCAACGTTTTGCTTTAAACTGGTGACGCGACTGCCACGTAAAGCTTGGTCGGCTGTAATAATTAATTTGGAGTCACAATCAAACACTCTGCTACCTAAAGCGTCTGGTGAGAAGCCAGCAAAAACCACAGAATGAACTGCACCAATCCGAGCACAAGCGAGCAGTGCTACAGTAGCTTCGATAATCATCGGTAAATAAATAGTTACCCGATCACCTTTAGCCACCCCTAGTTGTTTCATCGCATTTGCTAACTGACAAACTTGCTGGTGCAATTCGCCATAAGTAATTGATTTTGAAACATCAGGCGAGTCGCCTTCCCAATAATAAGCAACTTGATCGGCGCGCTGGGGTAAATGACGATCTAAACAATTGTAACTGGCATTTAAAATACCATCTTTAAACCATTCAATATTAACTTTACCTGGTTCATAGCTGGTATTTTTAACCTCTGTATAGGGTTTAAACCAATCAATACGCTTGCCATGCTCAGCCCAGAATTGCTCAGGTGCAGTAATTGATTGCTGATACATTTGCTCATATTGTTCGTTTGTTAAGTGCGAGCGTTTGGCTGCAGCAGTAGGTACTGGATAAAGAGTTGGATGTGACATAACTTCCCCTGTGAATTTTTCTTTATTATTGCTTGGGATATTTCTAACGAAGCTACCGTGCAATTGAAATTAGACCTTAGTCTAGCCAACTAAGTTGCACAACGTCAATGCCATTGAATTTACTCATGTTTTAGTATTAATAAACTATTTAATGCGACTAAAGGCTAATTGCCAAGAATAGCATTCTCACTCAAAGTTTGCGCGAGAGTTTATGAATAGAATAATGATAATATACGGAGAATTAACAATGAAACATTTAACAAAGTTATCTTACCTTGCTGCATGTATCACGCTAGCAGCGGGTAATGCACAAGCTGCAGGTTTTGATATTGGCGGTACCACTGTCAATTTTGGTGGTTTTGTTAAACTTGATGCTATGGTTAGTCAGTCTGACGGTGAAATTGCTGGCGTGGGTCGTGATTTTTATGTGCCATCACTAACACCTATTGGAGGTGATAGTACTACTCGTTTTGACATGCATGCGCGTCAATCTCGGTTTTTCTTTTCTACCGCGACTGAACTTGAAGGCGGTGACAAAATAACCGGTCATTTAGAATTTGATATGATGACCAGTAATAATGGCAACGATGAGCGTACTACTAACGGTTACAGCCCGGTAATGCGTCATGCTTTTATTAAATATAAAAACTGGACCCTGGGTCAAACTTGGTCCAACTTTATGGATTTAGCTTCGCTGCCAGAAACCTTAGATTTTGTTGGTAACCCAGACGCATCAATCTTTATTCGTCAAGCCCAAGTTCGTTATACCCAAGGTGATTTCTCAGTTGCAGTAGAAAATCCAGAAAGCACTGTTACCCCTTTTGGCGGCGGTGGACGCATTACTACTGACGATAACGCTATGCCTGACTTAACCGCCAGCTATAACTTAAAAACGGACTGGGGTGTGGTTAAAATCGCGGGTTTACTACGTCAAATCAGCATAGATGGTAGCTATAATGGTACAGCCTATGATGATAGCGTAACGTCTTACGGTGTGTCGGTAAGTACTAAAGTAAACTTTAGTAATAATGATGATTTACGTGTCACCTTTAATATGGGTAAAGGTTTAGGTCGCTATATTGCTCTTAATACGGTTAATGGTGCTGTGTTAAATGGTTTAGGTAGTGATGCTAAATTAGAAACCATCGACTCTATGGGCTACTCGGTTGCTTATCGCCATTTATGGAATGAAACGCTGCGCTCTAGCTTCGTTTATTCAGCATTAAATATTGATAACGATACCGACTATACTGGCAACAGTGTAACTAAATCTACTCACAGCTATAGCGCTAACTTATTATATCAAGCAACTAAAAAGCTCATGGTAGGTATTGAATATAAGTTTGCCAATCGTGAAATTGAAGCGGGCGCTGATGGTGATATGAACCGTGTCCAGTTTAGTGCTAAATACGATTTCTAAGTTGCTAGTGGCTTAGTTAATTACGGTTCTAATTAACACTAAAATTCAGACATAAAAAAGCCAGTTGTTATGCAACTGGCTTTTTTGTTTCTACTATTTTAATAAGTTAAAACAAGGCTAATATGTATTAGCCTGTGTTTATTACTCGTCTTTAGTAGAGGCTTTGGTCATTGGTGCAGTCACCGCTTGGCGAGCAAAGGCTGAGCCAGCTTGGCGTTGTGAACTTGCAACAACAGGGCGTTCTACAGCTGGTTTAACCGCGGTGTTAGCCGTTGTTTCTGGCGCTGCAGCTTGCTCTGTGGCTGTAGCTTTAGTCATTGTAGCGACTACCATTTGGGCATAGCGACTTTTCGTTGCTGGCGCACTTTTAACTGAGTCCGCCACAGGTGCAACAGTATCAGTTTTCACGGCGACTTCTTTGGCTTTATCGCTAGCAACTGGTACTTCAGGTTTAGTGGCTTGAGTAGCGACAGGGCTCTCAGTGGTTACTGATGGCGCTTTTGCTTCAACTGCTCGCTCAACTGTACGTTCAACGACATTCTTATCCACTTTGTTATCAATACTGGTATCAACTTTCGTTTCAACAGCACTGGTTGCTTTAGTGGCAACTGCAGTGACTTCCGCAGCTTTAGCTACTGGTTCAGCGTTTGCTTTAACTTCAGGTGCAGTTACTGCAGCCTCAGTATTGGCCACAACTTCTTGCTTTGCAGGTGCTTTACGACGAGTACGTGGTTTTGCTGGTTTTTTAGCATCCACCGTTTCTTCTGCTGCATTATCGTTGTTGTTATCCGTTAACTCAGCAGCATTACCTGTTGTGACGGCTTTGGTTGTAACAGTTTTAACGTCAGTTTTTGCTGTCACTTCAGTCGTCACGTCTGCTGAAACAGTAGTGTCAGCAGTAACATCTGCAGCTGAGTCAGCGTTATTTGCACTAGCGTCGTTTTGCTCTTGTTCTTTTTTACGCTTTTGGCCAGCGGCACGTAAGTGCCGTGGTGAACGACGATTACGACTACGTGGTTCTGTTGAGTCAGCGTTAGCGGTAGCATCTGTTTTCACCGTTGCGGTGTCTGTGGCTTCAGCATCAGTTGTATTGCTATCTGCTTGCTCTGCAACAGGCTGGGCAACTTTGTCATTCACTACTGGCTTAGTCACTACTGGCTCAGTCACTACGGGTTGTTGCTTAGCTTCAACATTCACTTCTGTCGGTGCTAAGTTTTTCTCTACTACAGTTGCGTTAGTTTTCTCAACAACTTTTTCAGCAGCTACTTCAACATTAGGCACGTTAGCGACTGTGTCTGCTTGCGCTGCTACAGGTGTGATCACCGCTGTGGTTTCTGGTTGAGCAAGACGCACAGATTTGCGGGCATTACGACGTTGACGACGCTCTGCTACTTTTTGTGGTGCTGCAGGTGTAGCAACTGTTTCTACTGCAACTTCAGCTTGTTTTGCAACCGGCTTTTCAATCGCAGCTTTAGTTTCTGTTGTATTACGTGGCGCACGCGACTCTTGTTGTTGACGTGGTTGACGCTCAGCACGCTGATCAGTACGTTGATTAGTAGGTGCTTCTTTTTGTACTACCGGTGTAGCGCTATCGTCATTTTCATTACGACGACGCGACTTGTTATTGTTGTTACGGCGGCGATTGTTGTCACGAGAGTTGTCACGCGAGCCATCACGAGAACCGTCTTTAGCAGCATCACGGCCATTTTCACGGCCACCAGAGCGAGTTTTATCAGCTTGCTGGCGGTTTCTAACCGGTTTAATTGCAGTTTTAGTATCTTGCTCTGGCTCATCACCATTAAATAGCTTTTCAAACCAAGCTGATACTTTCTGCCATAAACCAGGTTGCGCTACTACAGCCGGTGTCGCAACTTTAGCTGCCGGCGGTGGGTTGCCATTAGCAATGTTAATCGCTGAAATAGCCGGTTTTTCTTTAATAGTATCTGAAGCAGGTTGATATAAATCAGAGGTTAACTCAGGTGCTTTAACCATGTTGTAGCTTACGTCTTCGATTTCTTCATCAATACGAATACGGATAACTTCATGATTAGGCGTTTCTAAATGCTGA
The DNA here is from genome assembly GCF_001752395.1 of Rheinheimera salexigens. Lineage (NCBI taxonomy): Bacteria > Pseudomonadati > Pseudomonadota > Gammaproteobacteria > Chromatiales > Chromatiaceae > Rheinheimera > Rheinheimera salexigens. The sequence goes on from NZ_MKEK01000001.1 coordinate 1,806,863, forward strand.
TTTGGGATAACAAATACCCGAATACCCTGACGTTCTTCAATCCGGCGTACTGCTCCGCGCTTTTCATTCATTAAATAAGTGGCAACAGCAACAGGTACTTGAGCGTGAATTTGACTGGTATTATCTTTAATCGATTCTTCTTCAATTAAGCGTAAAATGGATAAAGCAGATGATTCTGTACTACGAATAGTGCCACGACCATGGCAGCGAGGGCAGACGTGAGTCGCCGAATCACCCAAAGATGGGCGTAAACGTTGGCGTGACATTTCTAATAAACCAAAGCGCGAAATACGACCAATTTGTACCCGAGCACGGTCTTGTTTTACCGCATCTTTTAAACGGTTTTCAACTTCACGTTGATGGCGCACTGGCGTCATATCAATAAAGTCGATAACGATTAAGCCGCCTAAGTCGCGTAAACGCAATTGACGGGAAATTTCATCAGCCGCTTCTAAGTTAGTATTAAAAGCAGTTTCTTCTATATCACTACCTTTGGTTGCTTTTGATGAGTTAATATCAATAGCCGTTAAGGCTTCAGTACTGTCTATAACGACAGAGCCACCTGAAGGTAAGCGCACTTCACGGCGGAAGGCTGATTCAATTTGAGTTTCAATTTGGAAGTGCATAAATAATGGCACTTCGCCCTGATACAATTTAACGCGATGAGCAAAGTCAGGGCGGAATTGTTGAATATAAATTTTTGCTTCTTCAAAAACTTCAGGATTATCAATTAAAATCTCACCAACATCGCGGCGCAGATAATCACGTATAGCGCGGAACACCACATTACTTTCTTGGTGGATTAAGAATGGGCTAGGGCGTTTTTTAGCTTCTTCAGTAATAGCAGACCAATGTTTTAATAAGGCTTTTAAATCGTAGTCTAATTCTTCAAACGACTTACCAACACCTGCAGTACGGACAATTAAGCCCATGCCATCAGGCATTTCTAACTGGTTTAACGAATCTTTTAATTCTTGGCGCTCATCACCTTCAATGCGACGAGAAATACCACCAGCACGAGGATTGTTAGGCATTAAAACTAAATAAGAACCCGCCAAACTGATAAAAGTAGTTAAAGCCGCGCCTTTTTGGCCACGTTCTTCTTTATCAATTTGAATGATAACTTCTTGACCTTCTTTAACCACTTCTTTGATATTGGGTCTACCGTCGAAGGAGTAATTAGCAGGGAAGTAGTCGCGAGAAATTTCTTTTAGTGGTAAAAAACCATGGCGATCGGCACCATAATCAACAAAAGCGGCTTCTAAGCTAGGCTCTACGCGGGTAATTTTACCTTTGTAAATATTGGCTTTTTTTTGCTCGTGACCTGGGCTTTCAATATCTAAATCATATAGTTTCTGGCCATCGACCAGAGCCACGCGAATTTCTTCTTCCTGCGTAGCGTTTATTAACATTCTTTTCATCGTAGCTGACTCGTATCTATGCAGCCACAACGCAACCCAAAGGGCACCGCGTGTTCAGATGTTTTGCAAACACTAATTTTTGCAGTCTCACGACTGGAATGTCTGTGGAAATCAAATTGTCACTGTAAAAATGAGTTACAGTTATTACTGTTTTCTTTCTATATCTGATACACATCGCCTTACAGCGCTGCGTTATAGCAAATCTTTTATAAGCTCTGGTTAACTGGAACTCATGTTTTGCCGCTTTGATAATAGATTACGCAACATTATCTCAGGCAAATGGCGTTTGGTTTACGCAGGGGTTATAAAAAACGTTGGTTTTCGCAACGATTTCGGTATGATCACATCCCCTAACGGTGCCGCACAAGTTCTCTTATGTTACTTTGAGCGCCCTAATTGCCAGTTTTGGCTAAATTAGCGTTCAGATTATCCCACTAATTGGCCATCGATAGCAACTGAAATGTAATATTAGCAGAGTATTCAAATCCCATGACTGATGAAATCAAATTACCAGTGCAAATTGTTGAAATTGAAGACGATTTTATTGGCCAACGAATAGACAACTTTTTAATCGCTAGGCTAAAAGGTGTGCCTAAAAGTGTAATTTACCGTGTTTTGCGAAAAGGCGAGGTACGAGTTAACAAAAAGCGGGTCAAACCTGAGTATAAATTACAGCAAGCAGATTCTGTGCGTATTCCACCTTTCACAGTTGCGCCTGAGGGCGAACCTATTTCGGTTAAATTAACCTTAGTAAAAAATCTTGAGCAACATATATTATTTGAAGATAACGATTTAATCGTTTTAAACAAACCGACAGGTATGGCAGTACATGGTGGTAGCGGATTAAAGTTTGGTGTTATTGAGGCCTTCCGTGCATTACGCCCTTTAGCTAAACATTTAGAATTAGTGCACCGACTCGATCGCGATACGTCCGGTTGTTTGTTAATAGCAAAAAAACGTTCTGTATTAACGCACTTACATGCCCAGTTACGGGATAAAACTGTAGAGAAAAAATATTGGGCCTTAGTCGCAGGTGACTGGGACAATAAAGTGCGTAAAGTTTCTGATGCGTTAAGAAAAAACACTTTGCAATCTGGCGAGCGAGTAGTGCGCGTAGATGAAGTCAACGGTAAGCCTTCAGAAACCCGCTTTCGTATTTTACAGCGTTACCAAGAGGGCACTTTAGTTGAGGCATTCCCTGTAACGGGTCGAACTCATCAAATACGGGTCCATACCGCTTGTAAAGGCCATCCTATTGCCTGTGATGATAAATATGGCGATAACGAGTTTACCAGCCAAATGCAAAAAATAGGCTTGAATCGGTTATTTTTACACGCCAAAATTTTAAGCTTTGTTCACCCCAATACTCAAGAAACGTTACGAATTGAAGCGCCGCTAGATAGCGCATTAGAACAAGCATTAGAAAAATTAACGAGAAAATAAAATGAACAACGCTATTAAACCAAGCACTGACTTTAACAGCTCAGCAGTGTCTTTAGTGGTATTTGATTGGGACGGTACTGTAATGGACTCAGTTGGCCGTATTGTCTCATCAATGCAATCTGCAGCGCGTCTAGCAGAATTGACCGTGCCTTCAGACTTTGCCGTTAAACAAATTATTGGTTTAAGCTTAGATCCGGCCTTTGATATTTTGTTTGCAGGATTAACCGAGCCTAAGCGCGATCTGTTACTGCATCATTATCGGGAGCAATACTTAGTGCATGACACAACACCCACGCCTTTATTTGCCGGTGTTGAACAGGTATTGCAGCAACTTAAAGATAATAATATTAAACTCGCGGTGGCCACGGGTAAAGCCCGTAAAGGTTTACAAAGAATGTTTGATCAGACTGGGCTTGCTGCTTACTTTGATTACAGTCGCTGCGCCGATGAAGCGCAATCTAAGCCTCATCCCGATATGCTGGAGCAAATATTACGCCAATTAATCATTCCTGCTGAGCAAGCGATTATGGTAGGGGATACTAGTCATGATATGAAAATGGCGCAAACGATTGCTATGCCTCGCATTGGTATCACCCATGGTGTGCACGGTCGTGATGTCTTAAGTCAATTTGCACCTAAAGCCATAATAGACTCGATACCAGAGTTACTAACGGTATTGTGATGTTTGCAAAGATCCGCGTTATAGCAATGATGCATTTAACGCGGCTCAATTTTAAGCCTTAGCGGGGAAATTAATCGACAAGCAAGACGTTATAACCGGTATTTATCAACATTTGATTTAATTTTAACAGTGGTAATCCAATTAAACTGTTTGGATCGTCGCCACTTAACTTAGTAAATAATGCAATGCCTAAGCCTTCTGCTTTAAAGCTGCCTGCGCAATCTAAGGGTTGTTCTTTCTCAATATAGCGAACAATTTCGTCGTCAGTTAAGGTTCTAAACCAGACATCAAAATACTCGATATGCTGCTGAATGCTATTGTCTGATGCATCAATCAAGGCCAGACCGGTTAAAAATTGCACTTTATGGCCACTAAAACGCCTAAGTTGCGCAATTGCCTTGTCAAAGCTATGTGGTTTGCCGATAATAGCGCCCTGAAACAAGGCAACTTGATCAGAACCAATGACTAAACCATCGGTTAAGGTTGTTGCTACCGCTTGAGCTTTTGCTAACGCCAACCGACTGACCAATGTCGAGGCTAATTCATGCGGATGCACAGTCTCATCAATATTAGGATTTTGGCAACTGAAGTTTTTAGTCAGCTTGCTCAAAATAGCTTTACGATATTCTGAGGTTGAAGCTAACCATAGTTTGGGTATAGTGGTTTGGGTCATTGATAATTAGGTTCTAGCTGTTTTTTGATGCTTACTATAACGGTAATAGTCAGTTTCAGCGAGAAAAACTGTAAAAATCTGCCTGAACCCTTTGACAGTAAAGGGGGGCTTCTATATGATGCGCGCCTTATGCAAAAACTAAAAATGCCCGTTACGTTAGATCCGGTTAAAGCAGCGCAAAAACGCTCAGAGTATGAAGGCTTTTATGCTTCAGAAACATTAACTCGATTACATGAAAGCTTGTTAACATCACAAGATCAAGTAGCGGTTAGAATTGAATGCAGTACTGACCAACAAGGCCTAACTGTTTTACAGGGTAGCGCTTCTTGTGAAGTGAGTGTAAGCTGCGAGCGCTGTGGTCAAGCCATGGATGTTTCGTTAGACTGCAATTTTGCATACACCCCGGTAAAACTGGGTAACGAAGCAGCTTTGGATAATATCCCAGAGTGCTATGACGTGATCGAGAGAGACGAACACGGCGAAATAAATTTACGGCAGTTAGTGGAAGACGAGCTGATTTTGACTCTACCTCTGTTCCCAATGCATGATGAAGCAGCTTGCGCTGTTGATAATGCGGCGATGAGCTTTGGTGATATAGGGCCAGAAACAGAAAAACCCAATCCATTCGCTATATTGCAAAAATTAAAGAAAAAGTGAGTTTAGGAGAAATACCATGGCTGTTCAGAAAAGCAAAAAATCTCGCGCTCGTCGCGATATGCGTCGCTCACACGATGCGTTAACTGGCCCTACATTGTCAGTTGATTCTACATCGGGTGAAACGCACGTGCGTCACCACATTACTGCCGATGGTTATTACAAAGGTCGTAAAGTTAAGTAAGTTTGGATGCACCTAGTGCAACCGCTAAAGCTAACCCTTGCTTTAGATATGATGGGGGGCGATCATGGCCCCCGATCTACTATTCCTGCTGCCCTAGCAGCGATAGACGAATTTCCTGAATTACACCTCATTTTATGTGGCGATGAAGCTATTCTAACCGAGCAATTAAAAATGCACGGTATCTCTAGTCATGAACAATTTAGCCTTAAGCATTGTAGCCAAACCGTTTCTATGACGGATAAGCCTGCGTATGCGTTACGTAATAAACGTGACTCTTCCATGCGGGCGGCCATTGATTTAGTCGACTCCGGTGCCGTACAAGCCTGTGTTAGCGCGGGTAATACCGGTGCACTTATTGCCATCGCTCATTATGTATTAAAAATGCTCGGCGGCATTGAACGTCCTGCCTTAATAAGCACTATTCCGTCGATAGAAGGTGATCCAGTCTATATGCTGGATTTAGGTGCCACCGTTAATTGCGATGCTGATACTTTATTTCAATTTGCAGTAATGGGCTCAGTAATGGCTGAAGAGGTCATTGGTATTAAGCAGCCGCGTATCGCCTTATTAAATATGGGCGAAGAAGAAATTAAAGGTTCAGATCAAATTAAACGTGCTTCTATGCTGCTAGCCCAATGTAATGAAATTAACTATGTGGGCTATATTGAAGGTAATGATATTTTTTCTCGCAAAGCCGATGTTATTGTTTGTGATGGCTTTGTGGGTAATGTGGCGTTAAAAACCTGTGAAGGAGTGGCTAAGCTTATTTTACGTCGCTTTGAAACCAGTATAAAAGAACAACTATCGGCTCAATTATTAGGCTGGTTGTTGAAACCTTTCATAAAAAATCTATCTCAAGCCGTGAACCCCGACCACTACAATGGTGCAAGTCTGATAGGATTGCGCGGAATTGTTGTAAAAAGTCATGGAAATGCGACTAAAGATGCATTTCTCAGTGCCATCCGTCAGGCGGTACACGAGGTGGAACGCCAAGTACCAGCCAAAATTAAACACCGGTTGGAACACGTATTAATAGATAAAGCGTAGGTCCTTATGTATTCACGCATTATAGGTACCGGGAGTTATTTCCCGTCTAAAATTCGCAGTAATTCTGATCTAGAAACGATGGTAGAAACTACCGACGAATGGATTATGAACCGCACCGGTATTAAAGAACGTCGTATTATTGGTGATGATGAAACAGTCGCCACTATGGGCGCTCAAGCCGGCTTAAAAGCGTTAGAAGCAGCGAATATTGATAAAAATAGTATTGATATGCTGATTTGCGCCACGACGAGTGGTGCAAGGTCATTACCTAGTTCTGCCTGTGAAATACAGCGTGAATTAGGTTTGCCACCTATGCCTGCCTTTGATATTGCCGCGGCCTGTGCCGGGTTTTGTTATGCGCTGAGTGTGGCCGATCAATATATTAAAAGTGGTATGGCCAAGCGTATAATGGTGGTGGGTGCGGACTGTTTATCGCGCTTAATCAGCCCTGAAGATCGCAGCATGGTCATTTTATTTGGTGATGCTGCAGGTGCGGTCATTTTAGAAGCTTCTGAAGAGCCAGGTATTTTATCTACCCATATCTATGCTGATGGTAAATATTCTGAATTACTTTATGTGGATAACCCAACACGTGGCATGGAAACAACTGTGCATAGTTCATGGGGTGCCATGAAGGGTAACGAAGTATTTAAAGTTGCGGTAACTAAGTTGTCTGAAATTGTTGAGCAAACCTTGGCAGCCAATAATTTAGATAAATCAGAAATTGATTGGTTAGTACCGCATCAAGCTAATTTGCGCATTATTGCTGCTGTAGCCCGCAAGCTAAATATGTCTATGGATCAAGTAGTTATAAATCTTGATAAATACGGTAATACCTCAGCAGCGACAGTGCCAACCGCGTTAGACGAAGCGATTAGAGACGGACGTATTCAGCGTGGCCAAACATTATTACTAGAAGCTTTTGGTGGTGGTTTTGCCTGGGCGTCAGCATTAATACGTTACTAATATATTAATTTGCAGGACAAATAATGACAACTAAACTTGCAATCGTTTTTCCAGGTCAAGGCTCACAAAGTGTCGGCATGTTAGCCGATCTTTATCAGCAGCATGACATTGTTAAACAAACCTTTACTGAAGCGTCTGCCGCATTGGGTTATGATTTATGGGCACTAGTGGCTAATGGCCCAGAAGCCGATTTAAATCAAACTCATCGTACTCAGCCAGCATTATTAACAGCCTCAGTAGCCGTATGGCGTTTATGGCAACAACAGGGTGGTCAACAACCTGCTTATTTTGCCGGTCACTCATTAGGTGAGTACTCTGCTTTAGTCTGTGCTGGGGTATTAACGTTAGCTCAAGCGGTGACCTTAGTTGAAAACCGTGGCAATTATATGCAACAAGCTGTACCCGCAGGTACCGGTGCTATGTCAGCTATTATTGGGCTAGATGATGCCGCTATTACTAAAGCTTGTGCTGAAGCAGCACAAGGTGAAGTGGTTTCTGCGGTTAATTATAATTCACCAGGCCAAGTCGTTATTGCCGGCCATAAAGCCGCTGTTGAGCGCGCTGGTGAGTTATGTAAAGCTGCCGGTGCTAAACGCGCGTTACCGTTACCGGTAAGTGTGCCATCGCATTGTGCATTAATGCGCCCAGCTGCTGAAAAATTATTAATAGATTTAAATCAGCTTACTTTTAATGCTCCGGCAATACCGGTTGTGAATAACGTAGATGTTATAGCCGCTACTGATAGCGCAGATATAAAAGATGCCCTGGTGCGTCAATTATATAGTCCAGTACGTTGGACCGAAACAATTGAATTTTTAGCTAGCCAAGGTGTCAATCAGGTTCTAGAGTTGGGTGCAGGTAAAGTATTAACAGGTTTAATTAAACGTATAGATAAAACCATCAGTACAGCAGCTGTTGGCGATCAAGCCACGCTTGAGGCTGCACTTACATTGGAATAGGCACCTAAATAGGTACCGAATTAAGTACGAAAATAGGAATAAAATGACTAACTTTATCTCATTAGAAGGCAAAGTCGCATTAGTAACAGGTGCAAGCCGTGGTATTGGTCGTGCTGTTGCTGAACAATTAGCGGCTTTAGGCGCAAAAGTAGTAGGGACGGCAACGACTGAAAAAGGCGCTGCCGCAATTAGTAGTTATTTAGGTGACAAAGGCTTTGGTCTAGTGTTAAATGTTGCTGATAACGATTCAATTGAGCAATGTTTGGCCGAAATAAAACAACAGCTTGGCGATATCGAAATTTTAGTGAATAATGCCGGTATCACTCGCGATAATTTATTAATGCGGATGAAAGATGATGAATGGCTTGATATTATTCAAACTAATTTGACATCAGTTTTTCGTTTAAGCAAAGCGGTTATGCGTCCAATGATGAAACAACGTTTTGGTCGTATAATCAATATTGGTTCTGTTGTTGGCTCTATGGGCAATGCAGGCCAAACAAATTATTCAGCAGCGAAAGCGGGTGTGCTAGGTTTTACCAAGTCACTTGCCAAAGAAGTTGCGTCGCGTGGTATTACGGTTAATGCTGTGGCACCAGGCTTTATTGATACTGATATGACAAAAGACTTATCAGAAGAGCAAAAAGAAGCTATTTTTAGCCAAGTACCGGCAAATCGTTTAGGGCAACCTAAAGAAATTGCCGCAACTGTAGCATTTTTAGCTTCAAATCAAGCTGCATATATTACCGGTGAGACTATTCACGTAAACGGCGGCATGTATATGGTGTAACAAGTGTATTGTTAGCAGGTTTGACCAGCAAAAAATGCTGTTTCTCACGCTTGCATCGCACTTAGCTTACGCATAAACTAGCGCCACACAAAATTGCACGAATTGTTGCGATTTATATGAGTAAAAGGAAAGAAAGATGAGCAACATCGAAGAACGCGTTAAAAAAATTATCATTGAACAACTAGGTGTTAAAGAAGAAGAAGTTAAGAACGAAGCTTCTTTTGTTGAAGACTTAGGTGCTGACTCGCTAGATACAGTTGAATTAGTAATGGCGTTAGAAGAAGAATTCGATACTGAAATTCCTGACGAAGAAGCTGAAAAGATTACTACTGTTCAGTTTGCTATTGACTACGTTAAAGCACACGCTGAATAAGCGAGATGCTTACAGAACGGGTAGCTAAGCTACCCGTTTTCGTTTTACGACTTCAATAATTTTCATGGCGGAGGGTTTTGTGGCAAAACGTCGTGTAGTGGTTACCGGTTTAGGTATGTTAACGCCATTAGGTAACGATGTAGCCTCAAGCTGGCAAGGTTTACAGCAGGGTAAAAGTGGTATCTCTATGATAGAGCACTTTGATACCACTGCTTACACCACAAAGTTTGCAGGATTACTTAAAGATTTTGATGTGGAACCTTATTTCTCGGTTAAAGATGCCAGGAAAATGGATCTATTTATTCAATATGGCGTAGCGGCTGGTATACAGGCGTTTCGCGATTCAGGAATAGAAATAACTGAACAAAATGCTCCGCGCATTGGTGCAGCTATTGGCTCAGGTATTGGTGGCTTAGGTTTGATTGAAGAAAATCATACTAAGTTACTCGCGAGCAGCCCGAAAAAATTATCACCATTTTTTGTGCCATCAACCATTATTAATATGATTGCTGGTCAATTATCCATCATGCTTGGCTTGCAAGGGCCAAATATCAGCATTGTTACCGCCTGTACTACGGGTGTACACAATATTGGCCATGCGGCGCGGATGATTGCTTATGGTGATGCTGATGTCATGATCGCTGGGGGTGCTGAAAAAGCATCAACACCGCTTGGCATGGGGGGGTTCGCTGCAGCTAGAGCATTATCTACTCGCAATGACGCGCCACAACAAGCAAGTCGGCCATGGGATAAAGACCGTGACGGTTTTGTGCTAGGTGATGGTGCGGGTGTGATGGTAGTCGAAGAATACGAGCACGCTAAAGCCCGTGGCGCCAAAATCTATGCTGAATTAGTCGGTTTTGGTATGAGCGGTGACGCTTACCATATGACATCGCCACCAGAAAATGGTGCAGGTGCTGCTTTAGCCATGACGAATGCTTTAAAAGATGCAGCTGTTAATGCTGACCAAGTGGCTTATATCAATGCCCACGGTACATCGACACCGGCTGGTGATATTGCCGAAACACAAGCGATTAAATCTGTGTTTGCTAGCAATATCGATAAAGTGATGGTGAGTTCGTCTAAATCTATGATTGGTCACTTGTTAGGTGCTGCAGGTTCAGTGGAATCTATAATTACTGTGCTTTCATTGCAAGATCAAGTAGTAACACCAACCATTAACTTAGATAACCCTGATGTTGGCTGTGATTTAGATTATGTGCCGCATGAAGGTCGCCAAGTGCAAATGGAATACGCTTTATGCAATTCATTTGGCTTTGGTGGTACTAATGGCTCTATATTGTTTAAACGAGTCTAATAGGCTGTTTTAATACATAAAGGCTGCTAATTGCAGCCTTTATTTTTACTATTGTGTTAGCCTTTAATTAAGGCATACTGTGACGATACCTTTATATGGAGCCCGCAGTGAAGCCAAGTGTTAGCCGTTTTGATCGCAGTTTTAATTATGGTGATGGTATTTTTACCACTATGCAGGTTAAAGCGGGTCTAATCCAGCTATGGCCGCTGCATCTGGCACGATTGCAACACGCTGCTACACAACTACATTTTGCCAAAATAGATTGGTCTAGCTTAGAAACAGAGGTTATGGCAGCTATTACCGAGCCTAACCAAGTCATCAAAATACTAATTTCTCGTGGCGAAGGTGGCCGTGGCTATAGTAGTCAAGGAATCGATACGCCTAAAGTGTATATTAGCTGCTCTGCTTTACCTGATTACCATTTATGGCGACAACAAGGTATTACCCTTGGCATAGCCGAATTAAAACTTGCGATCCAACCGGCTTTAGCAGGCATTAAACATACTAGCCGTTTAGAGCAAGTATTAATTAAACAGCAACTGTTGCACACCGAGTTTGATGATCTACTGGTTATTGATCAACAAGATTTTGTCTGTGAAGTCTCTGCTGCCAATATCTTTTTTTATCGGCAGCAGCAATGGTATACACCTAGTTTAGAGCGGGCTGGAGTTGCCGGTGTTATGCGCCAGCACTTAATGCAGCAATTCGATGTAAAACAAGTTAGTTGGACCTTAGCGCAGCTTAATGATGTTGAGGCCATGTTTATTTGTAACGCATTAATGGAAATTGTCCCCGTGCAACGATTTATGTTGCGCGAGTTAGACATGACACCGGTAAATGCCTTAATGAAGCGACAATTATGCTAAAAAAAATATTATTCGTGCTGTTTGGCGCACTGCTGTTAATTACAGCCTATTTTGCCAGTATTAAACATTTAGAGTCGCTACAAATTAACTTGCCCGAGCCAATATATACTGTAAAAGCAGGCAGTTCGGTGCAAAGTTTATGTCGGCAATGGCAGAGTTTAGGTCAGTTGAAAGGTTCTGATTGTCTATTGTTAAAATTGTATACCAAAATAAAGCCTAACTTAGCGTCGGTGCAACAGGGCAGTTATCGGGTCAGCGATGATATGTCGGTACTGTCGCTGTTAACTTTGTTTAGAGAAGGTAAAGTCGCCCAGTTTTCGCTAACATTTATAGAAGGACAAACCTTAGCCCAAGCCTTGCAAAGATTACAGTTTGCTGAATATTTACAACAAGATGTATTAACAGCAGATGATGTTTTACCCTTAGTGAATTGGCCTAAAGAGTGGGGTGATATACCGCAATCTGCAGAAGGTTTATTATTTCCTGATACCTACTATTACACCGCTGATAGTAAGGCCAGCAGCTTAATTAAACGCGCGACCAGTGCCTTAATAAAGCATGTTTCTGCAGCATGGCAGCAGCGCCAAGTCGATTTGCCAATACAGCACCCATATGAGTTGCTAACGTTGGCTTCTATTGTCGAAAAAGAAAGCAGTTATATTCCTGAAAGAGCAAAAGTTAGCTCGGTATTTGTTAATCGTTTACGTAAAAATATGCGCCTGCAAACCGATCCTACCGTCATTTATGGTATTAAAGACTTTGACGGTGACATTAAACGTAGTGATTTACGTAATCCACATCCTTATAATACGTATCGCCATGCAGGCTTACCGCCTGGTCCTATTTCGTTGGTCAGCGAAACTGCTTTAATGGCGGCAGCGCAACCCGAAGCGACGGATTTATATTATTTTGTCAGTAAAGGCGATGGTAGCCATCAGTTTTCAACCAGTTTAGAGCAGCATAATGCTGCAGTACAAAAATATATTTTCGGAAAATAACATGCAAACTAACATGCAATCGTCTAAGAAAAACACCTTACAAAATAAGGCCCAGTTTATCGTTGTTGAAGGGCTAGAAGGCAGTGGTAAAAGCTCAGCTATTGCCTTAGTTCAGCATTGGTTGCAGCAGAAAGGTCATGATGTTATTTGCACACGTGAGCCAGGTGGCACACCAATGGCCGAACAAATACGTAACCTAGTAAAGCAAGTGTCTGACGAAGTGGTGTCACCCACCACTGAATTATTATTAATGTACGCCGCACGTATGCAGTTAATGACTAATGTCATTACTCCCGCTTTAACCGCGGGTAAAACGGTACTAGCCGACCGACATGATATGTCATCACGGGCTTACCAAGGTGGTGGTAGGCAGTTAGACGAAGCTTTTATTAACGACTTACGTCGGGCGGTATTGTCTGAGCATACCCCTGATATCACCCTGTATTTAGATATTGATCCTAAAATAGGCTTACAACGTGCGCTGGAGCGTGGCAAGTTAGATCGAATCGAATTAGAACAGCTGGCATTCTTTGAGCGTACGCGAGAAAAGTATCAACAAATTGCGGCCAATGAATCCAATGTTTTTACTATCGATGCAAGCCAAGCTATTGAACAAGTGCATGCTGATATTATATCCGTGTTAAATGCACAAGTTGCACCTCACACTCAGGCCACTTTATAAATGTTACCTTGGTTACAGCCTTATCAAGCTCAATTCAGGGCATTAATGGCTAAAAGTAGTTTAGCCCATGCTTTGTTATTTACTGGTCCAGAGGGCGTAGGGAAAACCACCTTAGCTAATTGGTTAATTGCTAGTTTGCTCTGTACCAATACAACAAGTACTAATGGGACCAATGCTAGCGACGCTCGACCGTGTGAACATTGTAAAAGCTGTTTATTACGCAAAGCAGGTAATCATGCAGATTTACTTATAGTCGATGCCACCAATACCAGTATTGGGGTGGATGCCGTACGCCAAATTAGTCTGTTTATGCAAAGTACCGCCCAGCAACAAAAAAATAAGCTAGTGCTACTGCGAAATGCCGAGCGATTAACTGAAGCAGCTGCAAATGCGTTATTAAAAACATTGGAAGAGCCGCCACAAAACGGCTATTTATTATTATTAAGCCCATATCCGGCACGTTTAACCGCAACATTGCTCAGTCGTTTGCAAAATTGGCCACTTGCGGCCCAATTTGATAGCCATGCCTTACATTGGTTAGAGCAGCATAGTAATAGAGCGGTGCCAGATTTTTTACTAAGCTACTGTAGTGGTGGGCCATTAAAAGCATTAAGTATGCTCGAATCAGGTAAAGCCGATAATATTCAAAGCTTGTTGCAAACATTAGAGAAGTTTTTTACCGAACAAGTTGCGTTACCAGAGGCGGTTAAGCAACTATTAGCAACGGATCAAGTAGCCGCAATATTAGGTTTTTATATACGTAAAACCTATTTACCTCAATTATTACAGCATAATGCTGAGCGTTTACCCTTAGCGCATCAGTACTATATGCGTTGGTGCCGTGACGAGCAGAACATTTTAGGGCAGAATAAGTCACTAGCACTGAGTGCTTTATTAACGGAGCTACGGCGTTTACGTCATTAAGCGGAGAGAAAATGGACGAACTATCTATTGGTTTTAGTGATTTAAAAGAATTGTATCGTAGTTATATGCCGTTTTTAAAACATGGCGGTTTATTTATACGCACCGGTACCGGTTACAAAATGGGCCAGTCATTAGCTTTAACGGTTACCTTACCTGATGCTTTAGAGTCAATTTCTGTTTCAGGAAAAGTTGCCTGGATATCGCCACATGGCTCGCAAAGTGCTATGCCGGCAGGTGTTGGCATTGCTTTTATCGATGATAAACAGCAGTTCAGCGCGAAAATTGAAAAACTGGTTGGCCAATATTCAGCATCTGGTGAAGCGACTTATACCATGTAAGTTTCCCCCCTTAAACTACTTGCCAAAAGCAAGTTAGATTAATGGGTACTATATTTATGGGTTTTTATTGTTTAGTTAAATAGAGGTTTAATCTTGTTTGTTGATTCACACTGTCATTTAGATCTATTAGAGCTGGATAAGCTTGGTTTAACTTTAGATCAAGTCATCGCTCAGGCAACGGCCGAAAAAATTCAACATATGTTATGTGTTTGCGTCAGCTTAAGTAAGTTTGAGCAAATGGCGCAACAGGTGTCAGCTTATCCAATGGTATCGATTTCTTGCGGTGAACATCCGTTACACCAACACGATAAGGTTGATCCAGAGCAACTGCTTACCTTGTGCCAACGGCCAGAAGTTGTGGCAGTGGGCGAAACGGGATTAGATTATTTTTATTCTGTAGAAACTAAAGCTTCACAGCAAGCGGCATTTGTTAGCCATATTGAAGTGGCAAATCAAGTGAATAAACCTTTAATTATTCATACCCGTGATGCCAGAGAAGACACCTTAAGTTTAATGCGTAGCCATCATGCAGAACGTGCTGGTGGGGTATTGCACTGCTTTACAGAAACATGGGATATGGCTAAAGCCGCCATGGATATGGGGTTTTATATTTCTATCTCAGGCATTATGACATTTCGTAATGCTGACGAATTACGTGAAGTGGTAAAACAAATACCTTTAGACCGTCTATTAATAGAAACTGATGCGCCATATTTAGCACCAGTGCCTTTTAGAGGGAAAACCAACCAACCGGCTTATGTTACCGCTGTTGCGAAAGCTATTGCAGAGTTAAAAGGTATTTCTATTGAAGAGCTAGCTGAAGTAACAACAAATAACTTCTATCAATTATTCTCTGCTGTAAACAAGCCTAATTAAATTTAATTTAATACTAAAGCTGAAGCTGATTACTTAATTGGTTGGGTGTAATTAGCTTCGGTTACAACCTCTGATCTGCTTGTCACAGTAACTCGCCCTTATGCCTACGGCAGGACTCAGACAACCTGTGCCAACATTTCAGTGGTTCCAACCTTCGCTCTGAGCTAAGCGATCTACACAGCTATGCAATCTATACAAGGCTTTCGCTAAAACACACAAGGTAGAGTCGATGTCTGTTTTATGTCAGCACAGGTTGTCTGAAGGTGTGCGTTAGCGCACCTGAGTTACTGTGCTGAGCTAAAATAGATTGTCGACTCGGACTTATAAAACTGATCTAAGACTGAAAGTGGTAAGTATATTTTTAAATATAAATAGGCCGATAAAAGAAGCCCAGAACCAATCTACATTGTTCTGGGCCAAGGGGAATGGCTCATAGGGTATGAGCCGTGCGCTATCGTATCAACTTCAATCGTCTTAATTAATATGACCTCTTATCTAAATTTTTATATGACCATTTAAAAAACATAATTTAGAGAATTTTAAAATGGTGCCAATAAAAATAAGTGTAGTAAACCATTGAAACTTTGCTCACTTTTAAATATAAAAAATTCTAGTATCAAAGAATAGCTCACTAAGTCACGCGCAGCTTGATTAAGCATATCTATAAGTAATTTTCTTGCGAGCTAACCGGTTTATATGACCTGTATTAATAAACGGGTTAAAAATTTTCAGCGCTCAGATAATAGTGACTGGGTTTTTAATATAATTTTTAGTTTATAAAAATTTTGTTTTATAAATATTTAATCTAAAAATAAGTACTAAATTGCTGTCATATTTATAACAGATATCTAATATCTGATTTAATAAGTACTTTAGTCGTATTGTCGACAATCTTGTTCCCTTCTAACTTGACATAGCTGCGGTTAAGCGTTAAAACATCATTAACTAATTCAACTGTCGACAATTGGTGTTTGTAATGCGTACTTCTACTGTTTTACCTATCACCGCTGCAGATCGAGTTTTATTAGAAATTCAACGAGCAATTGTAGAGGGCACTATTGCGGCAGGTAGCAAAATAAGTGAACCTGAACTCGCTAAACGCTTTTCTTTAAGCAGAGCACCGCTACGAGAAGCATTAGCCCGCTTAGAGCGCTGCCATTTAATTGAGCGCATACCCAATGCTGGGGCGCGAGTGGTTAAATTATCAACCCAAGGGTTACTGTCTTTATATCAGTTACGCGAAACCCTTGAAGGCATGGCGTGCCGTTTAGCCGCCGTAAATATGACCGATACCGAAATAGCAGAAGTTAGACATCTATTAGATCAACACTTATCCACACAGCGTGTGCGTGAAGGTGAAAGCTATTATCAAGAAGCCGGCGATTTAGATTTTCATTATCGAGTAATCATTGGCAGTAAAAATCCGTATTTAATTAATATTTTGTGTGACGAATTATACCACTTGGTACGAATGTATCGGGTGCAGCTTGGCATGAATGGCCCGCGTGTATCACGTGCTTTTGATGAACATAAGGCTATTCTTAATGCGATTGCTAATCGCGATGCTGAGTTGGCAGATTTACTCATGCGCCGACATATCGCGGCATCACGACGTAACATTGAACAACGACTAAACCAGAATGGGGAACTTTCATGACTTCAGAAACAGCAGGTAACAAATTTCGGTTAGCAATTGCCGCCAATCAACCACTACAAATTGTGGGAACCATTAACGCCTACACCGCAATGATGGCAGAACGTACTGGCCACCAAGCGCTTTATTTATCAGGAGCTGGCGTTGCAAACGCGTCTTTTGGTTTACCTGATTTAGGCATGACGTCATTAAATGATGTTTGCGAAGACATTCGTCGTATAACAGCAGCCACGTCTTTACCATTATTAGTAGATGCCGATACCGGCTGGGGTGGCGCTTTTAATATTGCCCGTACCGTAAAAGAAATGAGCCGTGCCGGTGCCGCTGGTTTTCATATTGAAGACCAAGTGGCGCAAAAGCGCTGTGGTCACAGACCAAACAAAGAAATTGTTACATTAGAAGAAATGGTCGACCGCGTAAAAGCCAGTGTAGATGCCCGTACTGATGACAGTTTTTTCATTATGGCCAGAACCGATGCCTTAGCTCAACAAGGACTAGATTTAGCTATTGAACGCGCTTTAGCGTGTCAAGCTGCAGGTGCTGATGCTATTTTTGCCGAAGCGGTTAATACCTTAGAGCAATACCAAGCCTTTACTAACGCGCTTGATGTGCCAGTATTAGCCAATATTACCGAGTTTGGACAAACGCCTTTATTTAATAAAGCCGAATTAGCAACGGTAGGTGTGGCTATGGTGTTATATCCATTAAGCGCTTTTAGAGCTATGAATAAAGCGGCGTTAAATGTGTATCAATCTATTTTAGAGCAGGGCGATCAAAAAGCTGTTGTCGACAGTATGCAAACGCGTGCTGAATTATACGACTTCTTAAATTATCACAGCTTTGAAGAAAAGCTAGACGCGCTGTTCACTGAAAAAACCAAATAAGATTAACTCAATATTAAAGATATCGGAGACAATATAATGTCAAATGCAAAAAAACTCACCGGAGCAGGTCTGCGTGGTCAAGTCGCAGGTAAAACCGCATTATCGACAGTGGGTAAATCAGGTTCAGGTTTAACCTATCGTGGATACGATGTTAAAGACTTAGCGGCTAACTGTGAATTTGAAGAAGTAGCGCACCTTATTTTAAAAGGTGAGTTACCTACAGCTGCAGAATTAACGGCTTATAAAAAGAAATTAAAAAGCTTACGTAGTTTGCCAACGGCATTAGCTGAAGTGTTAGAGCGTATTCCAGCCTCTGCTCATCCTATGGATGTTATGCGTACGGGTTGCTCAATGTTAGGCAATCTAGAAACTGAAGAAAGCTTTGAGCAACAACAAGATGCATCTGACCGCTTATTAGCTATTTTCCCAGGCTTAGTAAACTACTGGTATAACTTTAGCCATCATGGCAAACGCATTAGCGTGGACACTGCTGCAGAGTCTATTGCAGAACAGTTTTTGTGGACATTACACGATAAAAAGCCGGAAGCCCTTCACGTAGAAGTGATGCAAGCATCATTAATTTTATACGCAGAGCATGAGTTTAATGCCTCTACCTTTACAGCAAGGGTTTGTGCATCAACCTTAAGTGATATGCATTCATGTATCACTGGTGCGATAGGGTCGTTACGTGGCCCATTACATGGCGGCGCTAACGAAGCTGCGATGGAATTAATTGAAAACATGACTAGCCCAGACGATGCCGAGCAGAAGTTACTAGGTATGTTAGAGCGCAAAGAAAAAATCATGGGCTTTGGTCATGCGGTATATGCAGATTCTGACCCACGCAATGCGGTCATTAAAGAGTGGTCAGAAAAACTAGGTAAAGCCAATGGCGATACCACGTTATATGACGTATCTGAGCGTTGTGAAGCGGTAATGTGGCGTGAGAAAAAATTATTTTGTAATGCCGACTTCTTCCATGCTTCTGCTTACAATTATATGAATATCCCAACTAAATTATTTACGCCTATTTTTGTCTGTAGCCGGTTAACAGGCTGGGCTGCGCATGTAATGGAACAACGTGCTGATAACCGTATTATTCGTCCAAGTGCAGATTATGTTGGTGTTGAACCACGTAGCGTTATGCCGATCGCTCAGCGTTAAGCTTTGCACGATTTAAGCTAATGCTCATTTGCAGCGAGGTTATATTATAAAGAGCAAAACAGGGTTACCTGTTTTGCTTACCTCTAAGCATAGTGTTTTTATCAGACAGGTATCCAATATGAACAGCCAGTACCGTAAACCCTTAGCAGGCACCAACTTAGATTATTTTGACACCCAAGCGGCAGTAGATGCCATTGAGCCGGGTGCTTATGCAAAACTGCCGTATACATCACGCGTTTATGCCGAAAACTTAGTACGCCGCTGTGATCCGGCAATGTTAACAGATTATTTAAAGCAATTTATTTACCGCAAAAACGATTTAGACTTTCCATGGTTTCCTACCCGAGTAGTGTGTCACGACATTTTAGGCCAAACCGCATTAGTCGATTTAGCCGGTTTACGTGATGCTATTGCTGCTAAAGGCGGTGATCCGGCAAAAGTAAATCCAGTTGTGCCGACTCAATTAATTGTCGACCATTCATTAGCAGTTGAACATGCCGGTTTTGAAGAAGGTGCGTTTGATAAAAACCGCGCTATTGAAGACCGTCGTAATGACGACAGGTTCCACTTTATTAATTGGACCAAAAAGCCTTTAAAAATATTGATGTCATACCACCAGGTAATGGCATTATGCATCAGATTAACTTAGAGCGGATGTCGCCGGTTATTCATGCTATCGACGGTGTTGCTTATCCAGACACGTTAGTGGGAACCGATAGCCATACCCCTCATGTTAATGCTTTAGGCGTTATAGCTATTGGTGTAGGCGGCTTAGAAGCAGAAAGCGTAATGCTTGGCCGTGCTAGCTGGATGCGACTACCGGAAATTGTCGGTGTTGAATTAAGCGGTAAAGCCCAACCTGGTATTATGGCGACGGATATAGTTTTAGCCTTAACCGAATTTTTACGTCAGCAAAAAGTAGTATCTAGCTATTTAGAGTTTTACGGTGAAGGTGCTACCAGCTTAAGTTTAGGTGACCGGGCAACTATTTCTAACATGACACCTGAATACGGTGCCACTGCTGCCATGTTTTATATTGATCAGCAAACTTTAGACTATTTAACCCTAACTGGCCGTGAAGCTGAACAAGTTAAACTCGTTGAAAATTATGCTAAAACTACCGGTTTGTGGGCAGAAAGTTTAAGCGCTGCTAAATATGAACGAGTGCTAAAGTTTGACTTGTCTTCAGTTGGCCGCACTATGGCGGGACCGTCTAACCCACATACTCGTTTAGCGACGTCTGACTTAGCTGCCCGTGGTATTGCCGCTAGCTATGTGCAAGAAGAAGGAAAAATGCCAGATGGTGCGGTAATTATTGCGGCTATTACTAGCTGTACTAATACCAGTAACCCGCGCAACGTTATTGCTGCAGGTTTAATTGCCCGTAATGCCAATGCCAAAGGCTTAACCCGTAAAGACTGGGTTAAAACCTCTTTAGCACCTGGCTCTAAAGCCGTGCAGTTATATTTAGAAGACTCAAAATTACTACCAGAATTAGAGCAATTAGGTTTTGGTATTGTCGGCTTTGCCTGTACTACCTGTAACGGTATGAGTGGTGCGCTTGATCCTATCATTCAACAAGAAGTGGTAGAGCGTGATTTATACGCCACAGCCGTGTTATCGGGTAACCGTAACTTTGATGGTCGTATTCACCCTTATGCTAAGCAAGCTTTCTTAGCCTCGCCACCTTTGGTTGTGGCTTATGCTATTGCCGGCTCTATTCGGTTTGATATCGAAAAAGACGTGCTAGGTATTGATCAGCAGGGTAACGAAGTTCGATTAATCGATATTTGGCCAAGCGACGAAGAAATTGACGCAGTAGTGAAACAAAGCGTTAAACCAGAGCAATTCCGCAAAGTATACGAGCCAATGTTTAATGTCGCGGTTGATTACGGAGACAAAATAGACCCACTGTATGATTGGCGTCCACAAAGTACCTATATTCGTCGTCCGCCATACTGGGAAGGTGCATTAGCCGGCGAGTTAAGCTTAACTGGGATGCGAGCATTAGCGGTATTGGGCGATAATATTACTACCGACCATTTATCACCTTCAAACGCTATTATGATGGACAGCGCAGCAGGCGAATACTTGCATAAAATGGGCTTGCCAGAAGAAGACTTTAACTCTTATGCCACGCACCGCGGCGATCACTTAACTGCGCAGCGTGCTACGTTTGCTAACCCTAAACTCATTAACGAAATGGCCGTAGTTGACGGCAAAGTACAACAAGGGTCGTTAACGCGGTTAGAGCCTGAAGGTAAAGTGATGCGCATGTGGGATGCTATTGAGACCTACATGGAGCGCAAGCAACCGTTAATCATTATTGCCGGTGCTGACTATGGTCAAGGTTCGTCACGTGACTGGGCTGCAAAAGGTGTACGTTTAGCCGGTGTTGAGGCGATTGCTGCTGAAGGCTTTGAGCGTATTCACCGTACTAACTTAGTGGGTATGGGTGTGTTGCCACTGCAATTTATGCCTGGCACTACCCGTGAAACACTACAGTTAGACGGTACTGAAACCTATGATGTTTTAGGCAAACCTAAACCACAAGCTGAGATGACGTTATCTATTCATCGTAAAAATGGTGAGAACGTTAAAGTGCCAGTACTGTGTCGATTAGATACCGTAGAAGAGGCGTCGATTTTCGCTGCAGGGGGTGTATTACAACGCTTTGCACAGGACTTTTTACAAGGTACTGTTTAAATCGGGTGTATTTGGCTTTGGTTACAACCTCTGATCTGCTTGTCACAGTAACTCGTCCTTTGCCTTTGCCTTTGGCAGGGCTCAGACAACCTGTGCCAACATTTCAGAGGCTCTAACCTTCGCTTTAAGCAACTTGAAGTAGTACGCGATACACAGGCTTAAAGTTGATACACAGAAGGTAGAGTCGATGTCTGTTTTATGTCAGCACAGGTTGTCTGAAGGTGTGCGAAAGCGCGCCTGAGTTACTGTGCTGAGCTAAAATAGATTGTCGACTCGGACTCTTCGCTAAAATTAATTAAAAAAGATAGGTACTTATGAGCGCTCCTCAACTAAAAATCCCTGCAACTTATATGCGTGGCGGCACCAGTAAAGGTGTGTTTTTTAAGTTAGATGATTTACCCGCAGCAGCCCAGCAAGCCGGTGCAGCGCGAGATAATTTATTGTTACGCGTAATCGGTAGCCCAGATCCATACGGAAAACATACTGATGGTATGGGGGGGGCAACATCGAGTACTAGCAAAACGGTTATTTTAAGTACAAGCAGCAAACCAGAGCATGATGTTGATTATTTATTTGGCCAAGTCGCTATTGATAAACCGTTTATCGATTGGAGTGGTAACTGCGGCAATTTAACGGCTGCAGTAGGCTCGTTTGCTATTAGTAATGGTTTAGTTGCTGCAGAGCGCATTCCAACCAATGGCGTTTGTATTGTCCGAATTTGGCAGGCTAATATTGGTAAAACCATTATTGCCCATGTGCCTATCACAAATGGCGAAGTACAAGAAACCGGTGATTTTGAATTAGATGGCGTGACTTTTCCAGCTGCTGAAGTACAAGTGGAGTTTCTCGATCCAGCTGCTGATGAAGCTGACGGTGGTGGCGCTATGTTCCCAACCGGCAACCTGATAGATGATTTAGATGTGCCAGGAGTGGGCAGTTTTAAAGCCACATTAATAAACGCCGGTATTCCGACCATTTTTATTAATGCTGCAGATATTGGTTATACTGGTACAGAATTACAAGATGTGATTAACAGCGACAATAAAGCCTTAGCCATGTTTGAAACTATTCGCGCTTATGGTGCGGTTAAAATGGGCTTAATCACTGATGTCACAGAGGCTGCAGCACGTCAACATACGCCTAAAGTCGCTTTTGTGGCCCCAGCACAAGCTTATGTTTCATCAAGTGGTAAAAACGTTACTACCGATGATATCGATTTAGTCGTACGCGCATTATCTATGGGTAAACTACACCATGCCATGATGGGCACTGCAGCCGTAGCTATTGGCACAGCGGCTGCTATACCAGGTACATTAGTAAATATTGCCGCAGGTAATGTTAAACGACAAGCGGTGCGCTTTGGTCATCCCTCAGGCACATTGCGGGTTGGGGCAGAAGCGAAGCTAATCAATGCTAAATGGACCGTCACCAAAGCTATTATGAGCCGTAGCGCTCGGGTACTAATGGAAGGTTGGGTGCGCGTGCCAGGCGATAGCTTTTAATGGCACCTATTTTAACTACTAAGATAAAGGGGAGCTAAAATGAAAAAGACAGCAGCCGAATGGCAGCAACAACTTAACCCAGAACAGTATCGCGTAACCCGATTAAAAGGCACCGAGCACCCCTTTACCGGTGAATTGTTAAATAATACTAAAGACGGGACTTATCACTGTCTGTGCTGTGGTGCGCCATTGTTTTCTTCAACCACAAAGTTTGATGCCGGTTGTGGTTGGCCCAGCTTTTATCAGGCGTTAGAAGGTAAAGTTAACTACGTAACTGATAATAGCCATGGTATGGAGCGGGTAGAAATTACCTGTGTCAATTGTGATGCTCACTTAGGTCACGTTTTTACCGACGGCCCGGCGCCAACGGGTGATCGCTATTGTATCAATTCAGTCTCTTTGCAGTTTAAAGCAGAGTAAAAACATAAAATGGCGTGTAATGATAGGCGTTAATGGTTGGCTTAACATTGCAACATCTATTACAATATGCGCCGTTGAAATAGCTACGGCTTAGGCCGTACTTGTTAAAAATGATCTCCGATTAATTCATTTTATTGAAGTAAAAGGCCTAATAATGACTCTATCGCACGAAGAACAGTATCAAAAAAGCTGGCAGGAACGCCAGGAATTTGCCGAAAATATGCAACCCATTATTGGACGCTTATACCGTAATAAAGGTATCGAAGTAGTTGTATACGGCCGTCCACTTGTTAATGCGACAACAATTGAAATTATTAAAGCACATAAAAGTGTTGAACGTTTTGAAGGACAGAAGCTGCGTCTGCGTGAAAGTTTCCCAGTATTAGAAGCTATCAGTAAAATGGAACTAGCACCTGGCCGTATCGATATTGCCAAGCTTGCTTATAGCTTTAATTTTAAAAATGATGATAAGTCATTACAGTTACAAGACTACTTAGACACCGAACTTGTTAGCTTGTTAAACCATAAAGACAACGTTAAACCTACCGATGTTGTGTTATATGGTTTTGGTCGTATTGGCCGTTTATTAGCACGCTTAATGTTAGAGCGCTCAGGCCCTTGTGCGAAATTACGCTTACGCGCTATTGTTGTCCGTGGCGGTAAAAAAGGTGATTTAGAAAAGCGGGCTAGCTTATTACGTCGTGACTCTATTCATGGCCCATTTAACGGCAGTATTACAGTTGATGAAGAAAACCAAGGTATTAAAGCCAATGGTACTTTTATCAAAGTTATCTATGCCAGTTCGCCTGAACTTGTCGATTATACTCAATACGATATTCACGATGCCTTAGTTGTTGATAACACGGGTATTTGGAAAGACGATAAAGAATTAAGCATCCACTTTAAAAGCAAAGGTACTAACAAAGTACTATTAACTGCACCAGCCAAAGGTGATGTAGCTAATATCGTTTATGGTGTTAACGAGCACATGATCCTGCCTGAAGATAAGATTGTTTCAGCAGCCAGCTGTACTACTAATGCTATTACACCTGTATTAAAAGCGTTGAATGATAAGTTTGGTATCCGTAATGGTCACGTTGAAACTGTGCATTCTTATACTAACGATCAAAACTTAATTGATAACTACCATTCAGCAGATCGTCGTGGCCGTGCCGCACCGTTAAATATGGTGTTAACCTCTACGGGTGCAGCAAGTGCTGTTGCTAAAGCTTTACCTGAGTTAAAAGGTAAATTAACCGGTAACGCTATTCGCGTGCCAGTGCCTAATGTTTCTATGGCTATATTGTCATTAAACTTAGATACAGCGACCGACCGTGATGAGCTTAACGACTTCTTACAGCGCACATCATTATTTTCTGAGTTACAAGACCAAATCGATTACACCAGTTCAACTGAAATCGTATCTTCAGACTTAGTGGGTTCACGTTACGCGGGTGTTGTTGACTCGCAAGCCACTATCGTAGATGGCGATCGTTGTGTACTTTACGTTTGGTATGATAACGAGTTTGGTTACAGCACTCAGGTTATCCGTGTTATGAATGACATGGCCGGTATTAAATACCCAACCTTACCTGTAGCGCGTTAAAACGCTATTTAATCGAAAAGCCGCTAAAAGCGGCTTTTTCTTTAATTATAAACTGATAGAATCAACCGCAGTTACTTTCAAATCCATACAAACTGTTCTCAATATATTGAGATATTTTTTATGACATCGCTTTTTGCCCATTTTAGAAGCCAAAAACTGTGTCGTATTTCATTTTAAGTAGGGATAAAAAACATGAGAATCACCAGCAATTTTGATAGCGGTAATATCGAAATCATCCAAGCCGACAGCCCAGATAACATTCAATTAGCTATTCGCAAAGATAACCAATCAGACTTTTATCAATGGTTTCACTTTCGCTTAAATACGCCACATGCAGAGCACCATAAAATTAAGTTGATGAATGCGGGTGGCTCAGCCTATGCTGATGGCTGGAAAGACTATCAAGCAGTAGCGTCTTATGACCGTCAAAATTGGTTTAGAGTCGATACCGAATATGATGGTGAAGTACTGACCATTAACCATTTCCCTGAAGCTGAATCTTGCTACTTTGCTTATTTTGCACCTTATAGCTACGAACGCCACATGGACTTACTACACCAATCACAAGCTGATTATAACTGTCAGTTAGTAGAGCTAGGTGAAACCCTAGATGGTCGTGATATGAGCATGCTTATTGTGGGTGAACCGGCAGAAGGTAAGAAAAATATTTGGATCACTGCACGTCAGCATCCAGGTGAAAGCATGGCTGAATGGTTAATTGAAGGCTTAATTGAGCGCTTATTAGATGAAGATGATGGCGTATCAAGATTATTGCTAGATAAAGCCGTGTTTTATATCGTGCCAAATATGAATCCAGATGGCTCAGTTCGTGGTCATTTGCGTACTAACGCTGTGGGCACCAACCTTAACCGTGAATGGCAAACGCCAAGCATGGAAAAAAGCCCTGAAGTATTTTTAGTGCGCGGAAAAATGCAAGAAATTGGCGTTGATATGTTTCTTGATATCCACGGCGATGAAAACCTACCATATAACTTTGTGGCCGGTACAGAAGGCGTGCCTTCGTACAATAAACGTGTTGAGCAATTAGAAAACACCTTTAAACAAACTTTAGTTACTGTCACTCCAGAGTTTCAAACCGAACATGGTTATGACCTAGATGCTCCAGGTCAGGCTAATATGACTGTTGCTGCTGCATGGGTAGGCGATCACTTTAACTGCTTATCGTACACGGTAGAAATGCCGTTTAAAGATAACGCTAACTTACCAGATGAAGCTTATGGTTGGTCAGACATTCGCTCCATGAAGTTAGGTCAAGACATGTTAACTGCGGTATTAGCGGTTGTTGATGATTTACGTTAAAGCCAGTTATTAAGGAAGCGCGAACATGTTTAGCAGTACTCGAAAGGGATTATTCGCGCTTTTTTTATTTAGTTTTAGCTTATTAACTCTAACCAGTTGCAGCACCGTCAGCAATTGGTTGGTGTTTAGCCCAGTGCCCATTCATCCATTAACTGAGCAAGAGCAACAACAATTTAATCAAAATAAAAACTTAGGCCAACTCGATTTTACGCTGCCCGAATTAGCCAGTAAAAGAGCCTTAGTTAATAATCGGCGAAATTTTACCGCTTATCGTGACCAAGGCGAAATATTGCTGCAGATGAACTCTGCAACTGAAATAAGGTTAACCATAAACGGCCAAGCCATAAAACTGCAGCCAAGCGCGCATTTAGGCACTCAGCTAGGCCAATATATTAAACTGGATATCAGCAAGTTTACTCGCGATGGCTTAAATCAATTAGCCGTCACATCAGTACAACCTTTAGGCGCTAAAGTACGCTTAGTTATCCCTTATGCGAGCTTGCAACAAGGCACGCCAGAACAAGTGGGGTTTTCTAGCGCCAAGCTGGCGCAAGTTGATAAA
This sequence comes from Rheinheimera salexigens, assembly GCF_001752395.1. Classification (NCBI taxonomy): domain Bacteria; kingdom Pseudomonadati; phylum Pseudomonadota; class Gammaproteobacteria; order Chromatiales; family Chromatiaceae; genus Rheinheimera; species Rheinheimera salexigens. The sequence continues at coordinate 1,833,875 of NZ_MKEK01000001.1, forward strand.
ATGATCAACGATGAAATCGCTCAAGGTTTTCCCGGTGCTGTGTTAGTGGTTGCCAAAAATGGCAAAATCATTAAAGAAACAGCCTACGGCTATGCTAATCGTTATCACACAGACGGCTCGGCGTTAGCCAAGCCTGAGCCAATGCAAACTACTACCGTGTTTGACCTTGCTTCAAATACTAAAATGTATGCCACTAATTACGCCATTATGCATTTAGTTAGCTTGGGTCAATTAGACATTAATTTGCCGGTTGCTTCTTATTTACCCGAGTATCAAGGCGATGGTCGCGACACGCGTTTGGTTAGTGATTTATTGCAGCACAATGCCGGTTATGATCCTGAAGTGCACTTTTTTAATCCCGACAATAAACACGGCGCAGAGTTTTATTCTATCCAACGCGATACCACTATTGACCTACTCACCAGCAAAGTACCTTTTGCTCGGCCTCGGGGCGGTAAAGCGGTCTATAGCGACATCGATTATATGCTGCTAGGCTTGATTATTGAGCGTATAACCGGCATGGTGCAGGATCAATATTTAGAGCAGTTTTTATATCGGCCAATGGGTTTAAATAACACCGTTTTTAACCCGTTACAAAAAGGTATAAGCTTAAATAATATCGCAGCAACAGAGTTAGCGGGCAATAGCCGCGGTGGTAGAGTCAGTTTCCCAGCTAATCAAGTTGGCGTTATTCGTGGCCATGTTCATGACGAAAAAGCCCGATATTCCTTAGGTGGTGTAGCAGGGCATGCCGGATTGTTTTCTACCGCCAAAGAAACCGCCCAGCTGGCTAACCTAGCACTACAAGGCGGCTATGGTTTAAGCAAAGTTTTTGATAAAGCCATTATTCAACAATTTACTCGGCCTTCCATAGCAGATTATACCGTGGGGCTAGGCTGGCGCACTGCCACAGCGGGGGAGTTAAGTTGGCATTTTGGTGCTTATGCTAGTGATTATGCGTTTGGTCATACCGGGTGGACCGGTACGGTGACTGTTATTGACCCGTATTATGATTTAATAATTGTATTACTCACCAATAAAAAACACAGCCCAATAATATCTGAGGCAAATAACAGTTATTACTTTACCGGTGATCGATTCGAAACCGGTATGTATGGCAGCATAATGACCAAAATCTATCAGGCTATGCGATAACAGACTGATATTATTGTTCATAATTAATATTCTCAGAAATAGTAGATACTAATTAAAAATTGCAGGTTAAAACACTATGGCTATTATTGCATGCCCATTTTGCGGGCAAAAAATATCAGACAAAAGCACTCAATGTAATCATTGTAAAAAAGATTTAACGGCAATGACCACAGAGAAAATGCATTCCTTAGCCCGTGATAAACGGTTTGATAAGGTACAAAGTTTAATTACTCAATCCATGTTAGCGTTAGTGCTATTTTTATTCGGCTTTGGTTTACTGTACTGGTGGGATCCGCAACCCGGAAGCAATCAGCAACTGACAGCTTATGGCTGTATTGCGATAGGGTTTTGTTGGTACATTATTACCCGCGGCCGTATTTTAATGTTGAAAAAGCGAAAATAACAGATGAATATTAATGCGTTAGTTCAGGCTATGACTCCTGAAACCTATGAGAAACTAGCACAAGCTGTCGAAACTAGACGCTGGGAAGACGGTAATTATTTATCTGAAGCACAATTAGGACATAGCTTACAACTAGTAATGGCTTATCAAGCCCAAGTGTTAAAGTCTGAAGAGCTGTTTACCATAGGCGCTGATGGTCAAATGATTCAAAAAACCAAAGCCGAAATACAAAAACAATACGAACCACAATCCTCTATTGCAAGGTTTTCACACGATGATCTTTAAACGTTTCTTTAAGCCAAAATGGCAGCACAAAGACGCCAATGTCCGTCAAGCTGCTATTGAAGAGCTTAATGCTGCAACACCTGCCCATAAAACCATACTTCATGAGTTAGCTTTTAATGATGGAGCAGAAGCCGTACGCCGCGTTGCTTTATCAAAACTAAATGACTTTTCACTTTGGTGGCAAGCCAGTAAGCACGATAACAGCGAACGTTTACAGCTGTTGTCAGAGCAGCGCTTAATCGACATGTTGTTACACAACCAAGTGGACTCTAAGCTCAAGCAAGCCTTTATTTTACAATGTAATCGTAGCAGCATCTTAGAGCAGCTAGCGATAGCAGAAACCGATCCGAAAATTAAATTTAACTTATTACAACGTTTAAATAAGTTAGAGCTTTATACGCAAGCGCTACAAGATAAAGTGTTAACCTTTGAGCAAAAACAACAGTTATTAAGTTTAATTAACGATGAAAAAACCCTTGAGCGTTTAGTTAAACGCCTTGATGGTGATTTGCTGCAAGCTGTTGAGCAAAAGTTAGTTAAATTAGACCAGCAAAAACACTTGCCGATAAAACTGCGTAAACAACTGACGTTATTTTTAGCCAAGTTTAATGCATTACGCGACCGATATAGCGTAGCGGAACTACCTAGCCAATTAGAGCAATTCGAACAAGAATGGCAAACATATGTTGTTGATATCGAATGCTTAGGCGCTGAAGCCGCCGTGTTTACGGAAAAATACACCAGCATTAAGCAGCAAATTCAGCAGTGGTTGGCCCCGCGCTTAGCCGAATTAGCCCAGCAACAAGCTGCCGCAGCAGAAGCCGATGCTAGAACAGCTATTGTGGCCAGTTTAACTCAACGCTTAACAGCCTTAGAGCAACAGCTGCAACAAGCCCTGCTAACAACCGATTTAAGTGCCGCGCAGCAGCTAGAGCAGCAATTAAGCGAATTAGCTACAGAAATGACCGCCGCTAATGCACCCGTAGCCTTAACCAGCAAAATCGCTAAGTTACAGCAACAATTAGCCAATTTGCCAGCGTTAGCCGAACAACTAACCCAGATAACGCGAATCGTTACTGATTGGGCAGCTTTACCTTTAGCTGAAGATGCCGCTGCTTTTATGGCAGTAGAGCCCAAAATTCAACAGTGGCAGCAACAGTGGCGCACTATTAGCAAACAAATGTCTATTGCCGTGCCAGAAAGCCTAGCCGAAGCAAAAGCAGAACTACAACAGCAGTGGCGTCAATTAAGTAAAACCGCTAGCTCTGAAACCGACAAAGCGTTACGGCAATGTCGCAGTAAACTGGCCCAATTTAAACGCTTATATCAAGCGGGTAAATTTAATGTGTTGTTTGGTTTAAGTAAGGGCATAGAGCAAGATTATCTGCAGTTATCGCCACAGCAACAAGCCTTGTTAACCAAAGATATTGACTATGCACGCGAGAAAATTGCCGAGCTTGGCGATTGGCAAGAATATATCGCCACGCCACGTAAACAAGCTTTACTAACTGAAATTCAACAATTGCCAGAGCAAGTTGCCGACAAAGAAATTCATCAGCGCGCCGAGCAAGTTAAACAAGCGCGCACGACTTGGAATAGTTTAGGCAAAGCCGCCGCCGAGTTAGAGCCAGAACTAAATGCCGCTTTTGACTTAGCTTGCGAGCGTGCCTTTGCGCCATGTCGCAGTTACTTTGCTAATTTAGACTTGCAACGTGCCGAGCATATGACTCAGCGGCAGGCAATTATTCAGCAAGCAGAGCAAATAGATATTAACGCTATTGAATTAAAGCAATTAGAGCAACAGTTAAATAACCTGCGCCAAGCTTGGCAACAAGCCGGAGCGGTAGATAAAGTGCAATACCAAGCACTATACGAGCAGTATCAAGCAGCAATTAAACCGCTGCGTCAGCATATCACTAATTTGCAGCAGCAAGTGGCCGAGCAAAAACAGCAAATAATTGATCAAGTGCAGCAAGCCTTAACGCTAGAGCAGCCGCAAGTGACAGCCAGTGTTTTAAAAGACTGCCAGCAAAAATGGAAAACGCTAGGCTCAGCCGCACGTAAGCAAGATCAAGCATTATGGCTGCAATTCAGAGAGTTATGTGATGGCTTCTTTAATAGCAGAGCCGAGCAATATCAGCAGCAGCAATTAGCAGAGCAAGCTGATAAACAAGCCATGCAGCAGCAATTAGAGCAATTTACCACTCAACTAGACGCTGCCAACACCATAGCGGATATTGAACAGGTTATTACCACCTTAAACCAAGTTGAACATGCGCATACGGTTAAAGGCTTATTACAACAAGCGCAGTTTAAACAGCAGCAACTACGCCAGCAACAGCAACACGCCGAATTTACAGGTATGTTTGACTTGCTAAGCTCATCAGAGCTAGCAGCTGCCGACTTACCTGCAGCTTATCGTGACAGCTTTAATAAACAACAAGAGCAACAGTTTACACGCGAGCAGTTAACGTTAGCGCTAGAAATACTTGCCGATAAGCCTTCACCAGAAGACTTAAAAAGCCAACGCCAACAAGTACAGCTAGTGTTAATGTCAGAAAAACACAACCAAGGTCATTCAATAGAATTAGATGACTTATTACATCGCTGGCTCCAATTTGGAGTGGTAAATGACAACGAACAAGCATTATTAGCGCGAGTTAAAGCGGTGTTTGCTTAATTAAAACTGCCAATGTTGTAATGATTTAATTTAATAATTCAGAATTAAAACCGGTGCCATATGCACCGGTTTTTTTATGAGTATTTTATATCACTTAATAATAAGTCAGTTGCTAACTACAACTTTCACAACTGTACCTTAAATTTTTCACTGTATTTTTATGCAGCGCTGTGTAAATAATTTGTTTTAAAATCAATAAACGGCTTTAACCACGCTTTCCCGCTTAGTGTTTTATATAAAATCATATTATGTAGTTGATTTAGTGACAAATATTGGTTAGTTTAACATCATGTAAAATAATGATAGAAGGCAAGCTACGCGGTAAGAAAGCGTGCGTTTTGCTTCATATTAAGCTGTTACGTGCTAGAGAGTAGGAATAGTAGATGGGCAGTTCAGGTTATGGGCTTATAGTCATGTCAAACGAATCAATTCCTATTGAATTGGTTCAACCAGATTTTAATTGGGTTGATTCTCTGCTTCAAAATCTGCCATTTTTATTGACAGTTATTATTGTTGTTGCGGCAGCTGTGGTTACTTACAGAAGTAACCGAAAATCGGTGGAATCACAAAATAGACTGGCTCAACAACGTCGCCAAGATGAGCATGACAACAAAATTTCAGAGTTTAGGCATCAATGGCTTCAAGGCGTTCGTGAAACTGCTGCTGAATTATCTGAGGTTATATATGAACTTCAGATGTACATTGTCAAAAGAAACATCGCGCGGGAAAACTACAGACAAGCTGGTCAACAAGGAGACGTCGACAACGTAGAGAAATTTTCTGAAAACATGAGTAGCTATGCAGAACACTTACACGATCATCGTACAAAGTTCTATAGGCTTTACTCAAAGTTAAAATTGCTCTTCAAGAAAGACGACCCGTCAACGGTAGATCTTTTCAAGCTCCTAGATTTAATAAAAGATAGTATTTACGATTTTGATACGACGGAATTGAAGGATGATCAGATAAACAATGTGATAGTAAGTCTTCAAGTGGTTTTGAAGGCTGAATGGGAGGTGACAAAAGCTCGTGAGTGGAAGAGCACGTAACAAGTCGCTGTAGTACGCGGCCGATGGCCGCCGGACGCCCTTTTCATTGCGGCTTCGCCTCCATTAACAAGGGCGCCGCTAAGCTCAGCGTTATACATCATTATTGAGATTTGAGAATGGATGAAGATGTTGAACAATATTTAGAACGTATTAAGTTAGAACATGAAGAGCGTGTTTTCTTCTTGCAGCAAGGGCTTGGCGCGGAGGTTCATTGGTTTTTTAGTCAAGGGTTTGATGCTTTAACAAGTGGTTTATTTCTACCAGCATGCGCAAGTTTTATTATTGGTATTGAAGCATCACTAAGAGTAACGATGCACCAAATAAATATTCCAGCAAGGGTAGAAGAGTTAGATCCAGCGAAAACACTGAGCAACAGACTGATTAATAAGGCCCAAGAAAATGGACTTCCAGTAAAGCTCTTAGCATTTCCTAAAGAGCATGACTTTGATGAAAAATTAGCATCTATAAAACCAAATCAAAAAAATATAGAAATAGTACGTATTCGCCATAATCTTTGTCATGGAAATATTCTTGAGTATATTAATACTGAACTTGGTGAAGATAATGTTTTTTTTACACCAGATTGCTGTCGAGGTTTGGCCATCTGTTTGTATTTTATATCGAAGAACTGGGCGAAAGGCCTTGGTGAGTTTCGAGCTAAACGATTTGAAGTATAACAAGGCGCTCAAGCAAGGACACGCTAACGCGTGCCGCTTAGCTTAGCGTTAGTTAATCAACCGGAGAGTTTCGTGCAATGGATTTCAGCCTACACAAGGCTTTTTAATATCCTAGATAGAAAGGATACGCCTGCTTATCATAGCGGGTCGCAATTTATAAGGGTTGTTCAGCAGTTTGATCCGGGACTTCCTAGCTATAGCCTCTACATTGTTCAGAGGCAAAAAGCTGGTAAAAGCACAAGCCGGCGGGACTTCTATTGGGATATTTTGAATGGCTTAGATGAAGCTACGAGATACGAAGCCTTCCGAGCCTTCCTTGATAACGTCAGTCCCCATTATCCTGAAGAGTCTCAAGAGCTAAGCGCGTACCTTTTTGGCGGAGGGAATCCGGTTCCCAAGGTTAAAATACCTGTAGATGCGTGGAACTCTGAAAGATTGAACGTTACATTGGCGAAAATCGACAATGCCATAGATTCGGGTAACTTCAACAACGCTATGACTTTAGCGTACACCTGTCTCGAAGGCCTTTACAAATCATACATACGCAAACACAGCCCTGAGAATGAATCTCAAACAGAGTTGATCCCGCTGTCAAAGATAGTGCGTGATGACATAGTTGTAAAACTCGATAAAAGAGGGCCGTTCCCACAGCAAATGGTCACAAGTATATCTACATTGACGAGTGCAATAGCAAATTCAAGAAATAGCTTTAGTGATTCCCATTTTGACAACGACGCGAATAGGTGGCTAGCCGGTTACAGCCGAGACTTGGTGAACTCACTTGGAAGGTTATTGCTACACTTCATATAATCAACTAACAAACCAAGACAGCGGGACATATTTTTGCTTCGCTGCGCTCAAAACGCAAAAATATGCCCCTGCTTGGGGGCGTTAAATGCTTGGCGAGAAACCGTGTTTCAATATTCTAAACTATCACACAAATAATATGGATTGTTAAATGGGCAATATGACGATAAGTGGTACAGCAGATATCACTCACGAAGGGATTAAAAAGCATTTTACGAAATGGAAGAAATATCCTTTTCAATCCGTTATTGAATTGATCGCTAACGGATTTGACTCTGGAGCAACATCCGTTGATGTTACGATTGAGCATAATGGAATGCATGGTCTAGTTGCTATAACCGTGTTGGATAACGGGTCAGGTATTGACATAAAAGAATGCGACCAACATTTTTCTAGGTTTAATGAATCTTCTAAGCAAGGTGATGATGACCTCCAGGGAGCTCACGGAAAAGGAAGGCTTGCGTTTCATTTGCTCTGCTCAAATGCTACTTGGTACACCAGATGCCATGACTCTGAATCTAAGATATTAATAGATAGCACTAAACTGCGTAATTTTTCGGCAAAAGTGATTGGTCCCGAGGAACAGCATGCATCATTAAGCACATATGAATCAGGTACATGTGTAGTCCTAACCAATTTTCACGCCAACCTTCCAGAACTAGATATGATTAAAAGTAATCTTGAAAGCTATTTTGGCTGGAGATTAATTCTAAATCCTGATCGAAAGCTAACGGTTAATGGAGTAGATGTTGAGATTCCTGAAAGTGAGTTGATAGAGAAAAATATTTGTATTGACGGAACCGAATTCAAAATTGATTTTATTCGCTGGATAGATAAGCCAGGAGACGAAAAGTCATATAATTATGTGGTGAACCATGACGGGCGAGTATTGCATCGGGAGCTAAGTAGTTTTAATAAGAAACCTAAGTTTCATCTTAGTTCTTATTCTAGGTCAAACTGGTTCGATAATTTCGATAAAAATAGCTCACCACTAAATTTTACGGATACCCCTCAGGTTAGCCCAGAATCTGATGCTTTTAAGAAGTTAAAAAAAGCAATACATGAGTTCAGTAGTGAAATTTACGAAAAATTTCTGCGAGAATTTGTTGAAGAAAAAATCGAGGAGTATGAGGCGCGCGGTTATTTTCCAGAGCATAAAAGGCTAAACGCTGAAGAGGCGGCTTGGAGAAGGGAGAATACTAAGTCTTTTGTGAAGTCTCTTTATATTACTGACCCCACAGTTTTCAATAATATAAAAGAGAAACCCGTAAAAATATTATTGGCGCTGATTGATAAAATATTGGTGTCCAATGAAAATGATACGATTTTTGAGGTTATTGGCGAAATTCTTAATCTAGATGAAAATCAGATAAATAAATTCTCTGATCAGGTTAAAAATTCATCGTTAGAAAACATTGTTAGCACTATTGAAGTCCTTCAAAAAAGGGAATTTGCTGTCAACAAGCTTCGAGAAATAATGGTTAAGTATTATAAGGAAGTTCTCGAAACACCTGATTTGCAAGGGATTATTGAAAGTAACACTTGGCTTTTCGGTAACAAATACACATTGCTCGGTGCTGAAGAGGATGACTTCCAAAAAATATCTTTGAATCTTAGGAGTCATGTAAAAGGAATAGATTCAATTGATGAAGTTGACTTAGAGTCAATGGATTTAGAAGGTGGTTTAGATATTGAGGGTGTCAGACGACAGGTGGACTTATTCTTAGCTAGAAAGAATATTGGATTCAATTCTAGAGGGGAATCTTACTACCAGTGTACGATCATCGAAATAAAGAGGCCAGCAGTTGCACTCAACGAAAAGCATCTTAAGCAAATCAGAGAATATGCGCGAATAATATCCGAGCACTCGGGCTTCTCAATGGAGAAGATGAAATTTGAAATAATACTGGTCGGTAGAAAAATCTCTGATAAAGATTTCGATATCAACTCCGCTTTAGAAACAGCAGATGCTAATAACGAACCTGGATTAGTGTTCAGCACCAAAAATGATCGGATAAAAGGGTATGTGAAAACTTGGGGAACAATATTTGCCGAGTTTGATTTAGCAAATCATTACCTGCTTAAGAAACTTCAAACGAAAAGGGGCTCTCTTGAAGATAAACCTTCAAAGCAACTAGTAGATGAACTTCAGGAACAAACGGAGTAATGCATTTAACACATATGAGCCTTCTCGGAGTCAATAGGTAAAGCCGCTCTTCTGGCCGCGCTAGCGGCCAGTTTGTTGTCCATCAGCAAGATACTCTGCTTCATCTGTCATCATGGTTGCCAGGCGATAGCCTGCAACAAACACATATAGGGGCTCTCTTATCTCACTCTCAGTGAGAGCCTGCTGATTTCAGCATCCTTGCTGACAGCAGGGGCACCAGACATTCATCGGTTAACCTGTTGCTGGCACTATTCAAGGCGACGGGCTTAAAGCCAGTTAGTTTCAGGCTCAGTACAGGTGCAAACCATCTTGCTGATGGTAATGCGCAGCGACAATGTGTCTAATCAAGCGCGCTGGCTACGGCAGTGTGCCAGAAGGCCGGTGGTTCAGCATGTTGCTATTGGCTACCAGCCTTCATTTGAGCATCAGCCATGGTGTTCCAGTTAGACGTTCAGCTCACCTTGTCCCGCGACTTAACACGTTAAGAAACGTTCTTCATTGAACACCTTCTGATTTTTTAGCATGTAGTAAACACAACGGCCAATTTTATGCGCGAGCGCGGAGAGTGCTTTGGCTTTGCTCATGCGCTTTTGTAGCTTGAGTAAGTAAGATTTGGCTTTGTCGTTACCGCGCAGATAAAGCACAGCAATCTCACCGAAGGCCCACTTCAAATGCGCATTGCCAATTTTATTACCCTGAGTGCCATAGCTTTTACCCGCAGATTCTGCTTTACACTTAATCAACCGACTATATGAAGCAAAGTCTTGAACGGTATTAAAGCGTTCAATATGGCCAACTTCGTACAGGATAGTCAGTGCCAGAATGCGGCCAATACCGGGAAAACTGGTCAGGATATGGTAATCGTTGCCGTTATGATGCTTAGCATGTTTTTCAATAAAGCATTCAATAGAACTAAGTTCTTGGTTGTAAAAAGCAATGATGTTTAAGTCCAGATCAACATTGCGCTGTACGAACTGATCATCAAAGCGATCTCGCATAGCTTCGCGGGCGTTAGGGTAGCGTAAATTTAGGTTGTTAGGGGGTAAATTGTACTGGCTAGTGGTGTTTTTTACATGTGCTTTTAAGTCGGCGCCATGGCGAACAATACGAGTGCGGCGGCGCAATAAATCACGGGCAGAGCGCATTTCTGGCGGATACACATAGGCCTGCGGGAAATTGCCACCGCGAATAAGGTGAGCAATTTTATAGGAATCTATGCGATCATTTTTTGCTTTGCCGCCATGAATGGCCTTCATATATAAAGCATGACCAAGAATAAAATCGATACCATGTTCAGCACATAAGTCGCTTACCCAGTACCAGCAGTGCATACATTCAACGCCAACGACAACATTACCGATATAAGGTGCTAATATATCTAGTAATGGTTCTGGTAATGCCTTGATTTCACGGTGTAAGATTGTGTCACCGGCAGCATCCAGAATACAAACGTATAAAGAGCGCGCATGCAAATCTATTCCACAATAGTACGGATGTTGTGTAATATAAAATTTCATTGGGTCTTCTCCTTTTGGTTTCGCCGCCTTTTAGCTTAGCCAATCTGGCAAAGCTGGGGGAAAAGGCTCAATGATTATCAAGTCAATACAGCCGACCGCTTGCGCGGCGGCTGATTGAGGCGTTAAACCAAAGGAAAGTTCATGCTATACAAAAAAGTTGAGGGATTCACATTTTTACATGTGGCAAATGCATTTTTGTCGCAAGTCCCCCTGAAATCGATTTATGAGGGGAGAAAGATAGAATGGGAGACTGCTTTGGATTTATTGTACCCTGAAGTTGCTGATGCTGAATCATCTTGCTATTTGATTTATTTGGATGATGAAGTTAATCCTGTATATGTTGGTCAGTATACGGGAGTATTTAAAGATCGTTGGGGGTTAAAAAAAGGTAAATATATTTGGCACGGAAATAATGACGACAGTATAAAATTTGCATTAATAGCAAAACGAAGAATTTCTATTTGGCTTTCATTAGATCCCTACGTTGAGTTAAGTGATGGTCGAAAGATAAATATAAATAAGGAAATAGAGCAAATTATCATCGAAGAAGTTCAGCCGAAATGGAATGTTACAAGTAAAAAGAAGGTTTCTAAAATTGGTGAGCCCGTATCTAAAATTCTCTCTCAATACGAAAAAAAGCTACCAGATATATTCAATTCTTTATTGGCAACATTTGAAGAAAAAAACTTAGATAGTTACCTTGAACAATTATTGGGTAAAGGTGAAAAAAATTGGAGTGAGTTACAAGATAAAAAAATGACTGATTTATCTAGGTGCCGTCATTTTATAAATTATATTTCCTCTGGAATACAACCTGATAATGCACTGGAATTTGTATGGAAAGAGTTCCCTTAGGTTTAAATACAATTTCGTGATAACAATGCATTAATGTTGAATAATTTATAGTTGGTAGTTCACTTTGCTCAAGTATATCAATAGCAAATAGCTGCTTTATGCGGTGTTAGACGTAAAGGGATAATGTAAGTTACCATGGAATTTAAAAAAATTAGTGGTTTTGATTTTGTCAAAATCGGTGAAGCATATTTTTCTAATAAAGAACTAAAAGCTACTCATGCGGGCAAATCTCTAGAAAACTGGAAGTTAAAATTAAAGCTTGTTGTCAATGAGAATATTTTAAATGCAGAGCAATCTGCATACCTTGTTTTAAAGGATAATACTATTTTATATGTTGGCTATTTTTCAAATAGCTTTAAAGAGCGTTGGTGGAAAAAAAAGGGTTACTTTTGGCACGGAGACAAACTGGATAATGAAGTGAATGCGCTAGTTAAATCTGGATATAATGTCACTGTCTGGATTTCAGTTAACCCTTATATAGGGAAAATCAATATAAGTAAACATATTGAGGATGCGATTATTATGGAATATGCAGATAAAGGAATAATTAACAAAGTTGGTAAAAAAATTAATAAAAACAGTGCTAATACACTTTCAGTGCGCGAAATATTAAATATTCAAAAATAGCAATGTATGTTGATACAACAAAGATATACCCTGTCTAATCAAAAATTTTGTTACTGGTGTAGGAAAGCTAGAAATTTCAATATAGACCTAATGAATGGTGAAAGTTATACAGTTATAATTTAATGCTAAATCTACAATGGTTCGCTTGCAAATCCATATAAAACCTGATGAGATACTTTAGCCTTAATACATAGCATATAAATGCTATTGTCCATCAGCAAGATACTCTGCTTCATCTGTCATCATGGTTACCAGGCGATAGCATGCTGATTTCAGTTTCCGTGCTGACAGCTGGGGTACCAGACATTTATCAGTTGTGTGAAGGCTGCTTTTCAGCTTGGAACCCTAATATTAAAGGGCCACCTTAACGGTCGACTCATAAATATTTGCTATACTTGCAGCGATTTTATAAATTAATTAAACCCAAATACGGGTTAATAACCTAGCCAACGAGGAGCACATTATGTGGAAAAAGTTGATGCTAGGCGGTATGGCCATTTTGATGCTGAGTGGCTGTGATAAAAATGAAGTAGGTGATGTCTCACTGGGTTTATTTCCACCAAAGACATTAAAATAAAGGTATTAGCCGATCCATTAGTACTGGGTGTTAATGTCAGAAAAACACAACCAAGGTCATTCAATAGAATTAGATGACTTATTACATCGCTGGCTCCAATTTGGAGTGGTAAATGACAACGAACAAGCATTATTAGCGCGAGTTAAAGCGGTGTTTGCTTAATATAATAATGTTTAAGTAATAAAAAGCCGGTGCTTATAGCCCCGGCTTTTTAGTTTAAGTCTCTAATTTTTAATATTAATCGATAACGGCCAATCGGACATGAAAGTCCCCGCAAAGCCGCGGCTGATTAAGGTATATTCTGAATAGTTTATACTTTTGTTCTCTTAGAGAATCCTAGTCCAGCAAGGCCTAAACCGAACAAAAGCAAAGTGGCTGGTGCTGGTACAGAGGATGTTACAGCAGCGAATGTACCTACTTGATAAGCTGATTCGGGCGCAGCCATGTAATCACTTCTACCTACAGATACTATCGCTCCGGTGATATCGAATCCAGAAAGGTCAACTAAGTCTGGATCTGAAAAACTAAAACTGTAGTTTAAAATATCACCGACTAACCAATTAGAAGATTTACGCACTTGGAGCTTATCGCTGTCAGAGTCACTATACAGAGTTGCACTTGAGAGCGCGGTAACCACACCTCCAAGAGAAAGCCAAGTCCCAGAAACAGTACTAGCACCTGGCTGGTTGCCAAGATTGGCAGGCCCGATGAATAATGAGTTCATCTGTGAGGGGCCGAAGGTGACACCCGCATCGATAGTACCTGTTATATCAAAATTCAAAGTAGTAGGTGTGGCTATCCAGTTGCTTACTATTAAACCGGCCATTGCGTTACCACTCATGACGGACAATGCTAAGAAAATCATAGTTCGAGTTTGCATTTTGTTAAGCTCCTTTGCGAGCGTATCCCGCGTTTGAAGTATAAGACTGCAAATTTAATGCCGCCCAGTGATTTCAATGACTTAACTATCTTTTGCCTTAGGGTGGCGCTAAAGTTGTAATATAACCTGACACCACTTCTATTAGAGGCAAGTCTTATTTATTTGAAACAATTCTACTCACTACTGAATAAAATAAATTCAAATAGTTGATTAAGTGATAGATATTAGTAGTTTAATTAAATGTAAATTCATAATGGGGTGAGTGCTACGTTGAGTAGGCTGTTGTTTTAGAATAGCAGCCTAATTTAAGGAGTCTAACCTTAACGGTCTAGCCATAAATGTTTGCTATACTTGCAGCGATTTTATAAGTTGTTTTAACGCAAAGGCGGGTGATATCCCAAGCCAACGAGGAGACGCTATGTGGAAAAAATTAATGCTAGGCGGTATAGCCGTTTTGATGCTGAGTGGTTGTGATAAAAATGAAGTAGGCGATGTCTCTCTGGGTTTATTTACTACCAAAGATATTAAAATTGAGGTATTAGCCGATCCATTAGTACCGGGTGTTACTTGCCATATGTCGAACGTAGTGGCCGATTTAAACTTTGCCGATCCATCTGACATGTCCATCAGTTGCCGCCAAACTGGGCAAATTACGGCTGCCATGGTTGCAGCAATTGATAAGTCAAAAAGCGGTGATATAGTTTTTAAAAAATCAAAAAGTATCTTCTTTAAAAGTTTAAAAATTCGTCGTATCTATGATGAAACAAGCCAGTCATTACTGTATTTAGCCTACAGCACCAAAGAAACCAGTGGCAGCTATAAGCACTCTATGTCAACCGTGCCATTGTGGGGCACCGAAGCGTATCAAATGCCCGCACAGCCTTAACATGCTCTAACTATTGTTAGTATAGCTATACTGTACATGTCAGTTTATAGCATAAGGGGCAGCCATGAAGTCTTATTTACGCCGTGGTGTTTATGTAAAACAAGTGCGTGCTTATCCTACTGCAATTGCTAGGGTGGAGACGAGCGTAGTGGGTTTTGTTGGCAAAACAGAGCATGTGCATAAGGTGGTTTTTGATACGGTTACCTTCAATAACGATGCTTTGCTTAATATACCGACAAAAATTACTAGCTGGGCAGAGTACGTAGATATGTACGGGGATTATGACAAAAAGTACTCGCCGTATTTAGCTTTATCGGTAAAAGGGTTCTTTGATAATGGCGGTAGTGCCTGCTACATCGTCAGAGTGCCCGAACAAGCAACCACAGCCGATTTTATCGGTAGTGTTATCAATACCCATGCTAATAATATGAACATAAAGCAAGGATTGGCCGCGCTGGAAAGTGTTGATATCAACATTATCTGCATACCAGGTGTGACGGATATCGCCGTACAGCAAGCAATGATTAAGCATTGTGAGAAATTCAAATACCGCTTCTGTATCCTCGACTCAGTACAAACTGCTGATGTTAACTGGTTTAAAGCACGCCGTAGTCAGCTCGATACAAGCTATGCTGCTTTGTATTACCCTTGGTTAAAGCTAACAACTGATTCTGGCGAGGTTGTCGTAATGCCACCCAGTGGCTTTATTGCCGGTGTCTACGCCCAGATGGATGCCACACGTGGCGTGCACAAAGCACCTGCCAATATAGGGATTAACGGTGCAATCGATTTGCTGGTAAATATTGATAATAGCCTACAAGATATCCTAAACCCGTTACATATAAATTGCTTACGATCTTTTCCAAACAGGGGACGTAGTGGCGGTAGTAGTAACATAGTAATTTGGGGTGCTAGAACATTAAGTCGTGATCCACAGTGGAAGTACCTTAATGTCAGGCGGCTGTGTAGTTTTATTGAAGAATCAATTTATAAAGGCACCCTATGGGCAGTATTCGAGCCCAATAATGAAACATTATGGGCAGCCATAAAGTTGCTGATTGATAATTTTCTTATGCAACTGTGGAAGGAGGGCATGCTACAAGGCGCAAAAGCAGATGAAGCCTTCTTTGTGCGGTGTGATCGCTCTACAAACTCGATAGCTGATATTGAGAATGGTAGGGTGCGCATCAATATCGGGCTAGCCGCGCTAAAACCCGCTGAATTTATTGTTATTAACATCCTGCAAAATAGCAGAAAATAATAACCCCTAAACTTAAATATATCTTAGAACTGAGCACTTAAAACGCTTTTTGCAACAGGAGTCGGATTAGATAGACAATTAAAACGCATTAAACTGTAGTTTTAGTTGCTGGGCTTGGCGTCGGCTAACATCAACCTGCTGGCCGTCATCTAGTATGGCTAGCAGGCCACCTTCGTTGATCGCCGGTTCAATTTTGTTAATAGCACTAATGCGTACAATGTCAGCGCGACTGGCTTTAAAAAATAGGGCAGGGTCTAGTTTTTGTTCTATTTTAGCCAGTGAGCTGTGAATAAAGCTTTTGCCATAAGGTGTATACACCGCAGCATGATTACCAATGCTTTCAAAACGGCTAATTTCATTTAAGCGCACCACACGTTGGCTATCACCAAACTTTAGTAAAATACCATGTTGCTCAGCCAAATAATGCGGTGATGCAATACTGTTAACCGGCTTTAGTTTTTGAATCGCCTTACTTAAACGCTCTGGCACTATTGGTTTTAGCAAGTAATCCACGGCATTAAGCTCAAAGGCATCTAGGGCAAAACTATTAAACGCGGTGCAGAAGATAAATTGGGTGTGCGCCGGAATTTGTAGTGCTAATTCTAAGCCGGTAAGTTCTGGCATTTGAATATCTAAAAAAACAACATCGATACTGTGCTGGTTTAGCAATGATAACGCTTCTGCTCCGCTAGCCGCCTCAGCAATAACAGAACATTGCGGATACGCCGCAAGTAAGCGCTTTAGCTCGGCTCTTGCCAGTCGCTCGTCATCTACTAGCAAACACTTATACTTCATCGGTAAGCTCCAGTTGTACGCAAAAAACGTTGCCATCGCGGCTGTGTTGCAAACGGGCATTTTGGCCGTACATGAGTTGCAGGCGCTGGCGTAAATTAGCTAACCCCGTACCCGTACTTGGTTGCTGGGTAGCAGATTGCACACTATTGCTGACGATTAACTGCCAACCGGTGTGGCTTGATTTGGTAATAGTTTGGGCAGCTATTTTGGCAGTAATAGTTAGCTCGCCGGTTGATGCTGTTGGCGCGATACCATGTTTAATTGCGTTCTCAGTTAATGTAAGCAGACTTAACGTAGGCAGTTTATGTTGCAGCAACGCTGCGTCAATTTGGCAACGAAATTGTAATCGCTGTTCAAGCCTTACCTGTTCTATTGCCAAATACTGTTCAGTTAGTTGCCATTCTTGCTCTAGTGTAGATTCTGGCTGTAAATGCGCTTGCAGGTGAAAGCGAAATAACTCAGATAAGCGAGTAACAGTATCTGCGGCTTTATGTTGATCTTCAAAAATAAGTGCGCGAATACTGTTTAAGGCATTAAATAAAAAATGCGGGTTTAGTTGATTTGTAAGCTGTTGTAGCTGTGCCTGTTGCATTTGCTTTTGCAATAATTTACGCGCTTGCCAGTTGTGCCAAAGCACATAAGCAAAGGTCCATACTAAGTACATTACTGCAAACATAACCGTGTACGTGATTAGAACAAATGCCGCTGAAAAATTCATTTGCAAAGTTGAAGCTTGGCTTGGATCGTTTATGGTAATCAAACTCATATCGGTGCTTTTTAAAAAGTTTAATTTAACTAAAAAGTAGCTAAGCCCTGATTGCAGTAATGAGGCCAATAAAACGATAGAGCTGAAGCCTAATAAGCGTTTAATAGAAGCGCCACTGTGCTGCATGAGTTTAAGCCATGGTCTTAGCGCAAGATGACTCAAACTGACAAAGCAGGCGGCTTCAATGCTGTATTTCAGTGTGAAGGCTAATAATATGAATGGCTGGGAAATGTTAATCAACGGCAGGGTATAAGCTGTAAAATACAGCACGTATACCAGCATAGTGGCCAGCTGGGCCCATAAGTAAGCACGGCTGGCGTTTATAACGGCGATATGTTGTTGATAGCGCTGTACAAATGACATAATTGTTGTCGCAAAAACTTGAGTTAACACAGTGTACTATCTATTGAATCACTTGTTCAGTTGGTTTTTGTTGTTTTCCGCTAAATGCCCATATGATTAGCGCACACCACGCTATCCAAGAAAGTCCTGCGGGGATATTAGCCAGAAAAATTTTACCCAGATGCTTGCGGTTACGAAAGCTAGCAACAATGCTGGGTAAAAAATATATGGCAAGTAAGAAGGGTATAAACACCACCCAAAATAGCGGGCCTAACTGGGTTAACGGCTGTAAAAAATCGAATTGTTCAAACATGATAATGTCCTTGTGTTGGTTGACAACAATAAGGTTACACAAGCTTATATTATGCTGGGGCTAAAAAGTGATAAGCGGTTAAAAACAGTGATAGGCGGCGAATTGCCGGTGCGGTTTATTAAGTTGGTCTAATATTAATCAAGTAATTTTAACTAGGTCAAACATACGCCAGTATTGAAGCACATTAACTTGCTTTACTTGTCCTTATTAGCGTTGTTAAACCTCATTATATAACTTGGATTAACTATGAATACGACAATAGAGGAAGCACTTTTACTGCCAAATGGTTTTGAACTACATCAAGCATTTATCTCTTTCTTTACCGTATCTGCAGGCGTAGCCTACTGTAGAGCAAATGAATATGGTCCCGACCGGTTTGCACTTATTGCAAAGACCTTAGCCCAAACTTTTTCAGAGCAATTAACATCCGAAGAAATTGATCAGACTATTATTGATTTTGACGAAAAGTCGAATATTTCTCTGGCTGTAATTTATGAAGAACTCGCGTATATATCAAAACGCTACGAGCAGTACGGCAGAATGATAGACGAAGAGATGATAATGCCTTCAATCGCAGATAACTATGAGGGTGAGCAAGTACACAGCCTTAATTCAGATGATGTAAAACAAATAGATATCGTAAAAGGGAGTTTAACTTTTGTCTTTGATAAGCTGCCTAAGTGGGTGCAAAAAATATTGGATGTCTTAATGGAGGTGCTAAAAATTACCAGAGGAGCAACCTAAGTGTGGCCGTCCGGCACCTACTAACTTAGTACAGGACTTACTGACAATACTAATATTTAAGGTTGGTCTGAATTAAAATGCTTAAAGCCCTGCTACTCTTTTTAATAACGGAAAAGCAGGGCTGCGTAAATAGGTCTAATACTTAACTGGTCATAAATGGAAAGCTTAAAAATAGCTGTATAACCAATGCGTTGGTAATATCGATAAAAAAGGCACCGACTAAAGGCACGACTAAAAACGCTTGTGGCGAAGGGCCGTAGCGAGACACTAATGACTCCATATTAGCTACTGCAGTTGGTGTTGCGCCTAGGCCAAAACCGCAGTGGCCACCTGCCATAATAGCGGCGTTATAGTTTTTGCCCATCACTCTAAAGGTAACGAAGTAAGCGAACAGCATTAGCATAATCGCTTGCACTAAAATCATAAATATCATTGGGCCAGCTAAACTGATTAACTCCCAAATTTTTAATGACATGAGTGCCATGGCTAAGAATATTGATAGTGCCATGGTGCCCCATAAATCAATACAGGCTCGGCTTACTTTATAAGTTTTAGTGAATTCAGTGATGTTAGTAATAAACACACCAAATAATAACGGGATTAAAAACGCCGGTAAAATTACATCAATCTCTCTTAAAGCACTGTGACCTAAACCGCCTAAGTACATACAAAATAAAATTACAAATAGTGTTTCCATCATTTTTCTAGGCGTAACTAAGTCGTGATCTTCAGGGTCAAAGGTGATCGTGTCATCCAGTTTCTCGTGGTATGAGGTATCTGCTTTTAAATTATACTTTTTAATTAAACGTTTACTAACAGGACCGCCGACTAAACCACCCAGAATAAGGCCGAAGGTTGCCGCAGCCATAGCAAGTTCGAATACGCTACTTTGCATACCATATTCATTAATAAATAAATCAGCGTAGGTAGCTCCATTACCATGGCCACCTGAAAGCGTAACAGAACCCCCAATCAAGCCCATTAAAGGTTCCATGCCTGTTGCAACTGCGATAGAGACTCCTACAGCATTTTGAAACAATAAATAAACTGTTGTGATACCTAAAAAATGGCTACTTTTGGGCCGCCTTTAATTAACAGGCTAAAGCTGGCACCCAGGCCGACAGTTATAAAAAACATTGTCATTAACGGATTTTTGAATGTCATATCAAATTCAAGGTTAATATCAAAATAGACATGAATAATGGCCGCAATAATAGAGAAGGCTATACCACCAACAACAGGTTCAGGAATGCTGTTATTTTTAAGAAATGCAATTTTGCTATTAAGGTAATAGCCTGCAAAAAGGATTAATAAAGAAACTATTAATGTTTCAACGACAGAAATCTCAATATTCATAAAAACTTTTAACCTTATAGCTATTATATTTTTAGTTTTTTTTGCATGATCTTTTTTAAATGCGCAAATTCACAATTAATTTAAGGGCATAAGCTTAGCCATGCCGAAGTTTACTGAATATCAACAGAGAAACTTAATTAGCTCATTCATCGTATTAACTGATGAGATCTATCGTCAAAGAAACGTTATCTATGGATACTCAATAAATATGTACTTGTTACTTTAAAAGCGAACAGATTAAATGTCTTTGCTTATCAGGTGAGTTACCGCCTGTATGCGGCTGTATGTGCCTTTATACGCTTATTTGTAGCTGACGTTTTTCAAGATTGTAAAGCATTTCTATTCAGTTAAGTATCCCCGTTTTAGCTTCCTGTGTTATTGAGAGCATCTTTTATGATGTAAGTCGCATTAAAAACGTGGTGAAAAAGCATTACGCTATCCTAATATGATGACGATTTTTAGGGCTATCTTTAGGGTCTATCTTTTGAGGCTATCTTTAGAACATATGCGTTGTGAGAGGTTAACTATGTATAAATCACGACTAAGCAGACGAACGATGAGTAAAAGCAGCGTAGCAACCGATAACCAAATTTTACAGCTGCATATTGCGATGGCAGAAAAGCTGTTAGCCGAGCCATGGCGGGTAGAGGCAGTGCGCGACAAGCTAGAAAAACGTTATCAGGCCGGCTTAATACGGCACAGTGGCTATATTCATTGGTTTAGCATCCTAGATTGCATTGACCAACCAGACCTGTTTAAGCAGACGTTACTGGATGAGGGTGAGCGGATGCGCAAATTAAGACGGCGAACTATTTTGATTGGTATTCTTAGTGAAGAAGAGCGCAGCGCTATTATGGCGGATAAATCATAAGACAGTTCCAAAAACAATAATCGGCTTACATTGTTACATTATTACATTAAGGGGGAGGGGGACAATTTTAAACTTTTAAATTAGCTTAACTTAAAATGTGGTGTAATCGAAATGCACACCACATCAGTATATTGACGATTAATAAGGATGGGTGCCGCGAACTGGGTAGTTTTTGCTAAAAGAAAATTCAAGGCCACTAACCAATTGCTCTAGATCAGGACGAATGAATGGCGCGTTAGCAATGTCTATCATAATCGTTTCACCATCAGGGTTGATTAAAAACAAACCCGGCTCTGGAAAGGGGTGATCTGTCTCAGATTCGTTCATTGGATCAGAAATATATAAACCTAATAATTTCATCTGAGCTAAGGTTAAACCTGTCAATATAGGACATGTAATCTGTAAGCCTTTTTCTTTCATTTTGTTTAGCTGTTCAGGAGTATCGGCAGACGCTACGCTCAAATCTATTTGCAGTGCTTGCAGCCGTTTACTGTATGTTTCTAAGTTGTTTAGATATTTTAAGCAAATTGGGCAGTGATAGCCGCGATAAATAATGATAAGCGACCATCTACCAGTGGCGTTTTCGCTTTGCTGTGCATTGACTAGGTTAACCTTAGTGCCCGTTGAGTTGGTAAGCTGAATCAGTGGAAACTTTTCACCTGCTGAAAGTTTAGTATTTTGCATTGTTTAGCCTCATTTAACTGTTTGGCATAGCAAGGTTGCTAGCCATTGGTATTATTAACTTTGCTCTTACTATGCAAAGTACTATGCAAAAAGTATGCAGATTACTGCGCAAACATCCCAGGTTGTTGGTTATGCAATTAAAAAGAATTAATTAGTACGTTTTATAGATTCAAAACCTATTAGTTTGTGCAAAGTTTGCAGTAAATCATGTAAATATTCCTTACGGTTCAGCCAGCACTATTGCACTGTAGTGCACTACAGTTAATGTACAAACAGCGCTTTAATTAAGGATAACTATTATGAAAAATGAAAATATAAAAAATCAAAAAGTAGTATTAATTACCGGTGCTTCAAGCGGCATAGGGGCTGCGACTGCCGATAAAGTTCTAGCAGCTGGGCACAAAGCTGTCATCACGGCGAGAAGTACCGACAAACTGCATGCAATAGTTAAGCGCTGGGGTGAAGATAAGGTATTGGCGGTAACGGCAGACGTATCAAAATTAGACCAGATTGAAAACGTAGTTGAAAAGGCGAAACAAAAGTTTGGCAAAATAGATGTTGTTTTCGCTAACGCAGGAACAGGGGTTAACACAGCTGGCATCGAAAACGGTGACCCAGAAGAATGGAAAACCATGCTTGATGTTAATATTAATGCATTATTATTCACGGCAAAAGCCAGCTTGCCAGCATTAAAACAAACTCAGGGGCACTTTATTATTACCAGTTCTATTGCCGGCAAGATAACACTGAAAGGGTCTGTGTATGGTGCGACTAAATGGTTTGCATATGGTTTCGGCCAAAATTTGGCCGCTGAAATGGCTGAGTGGAATGGCCGCTGCACAACTATATGCCCAGGCATGGTTAATACCCCCTTTTTTGATCAAGCCAAACCCGACAAGTTAGATCCTAGCGATATAGCGGATGCGGTTTTATTTGCTATATCTGCCAATCCACGATGTGATGTACGCGAAATTACCCTTATGCCTACCAAGTAACTCATAGTAACTGTTACTAACGATTGCGTGTACACGTGTACAGAGCAAGCTGTTTAATAAGGGTATTTACGCTAGAATGGTGTTAACTACAGACTAGGAAGTATATTTTATTTATGACTAAGATTAAGAATAATGTCACTGAAATGATAGGTAATACCGATTTAGTAAAGCTTGAGTCTGTATCGGCATTAACGGGTAGTAATATTTATATGAAATGCGAGTTTCAAAACCCGGGAGGCTCAGTTAAAGATCGTGCTGCTTTGCAGATTGTATTAGACGCTATAAAGCGTGGCGATTTAAAACCAGGCATGACCATCGTCGAGGGCACAGCGGGTAACACCGGTATTGGTTTAGCTTTAGTGGCAAAAGCACTTGGTTTTAACATGTTAACTGTCATGCCCAAAGGACAAGCCCCAGAAAAAGAACGCATGATTACTTTACATGGCGCCGAGCTAAAGCTGGTTGATGCCTGTCCTTTTGCTAATGAAAATCATTTTTATCATACGGCTAAACGCATTGCGGCAGAAAATAGTGATTTCTGGTGGGCTAATCAGTTTGAAAACTTAAGCAACTATAAAGCGCACTTTGAACAAACTGGTCCAGAAATTTGGCAGCAGACATCGGGTAAGGTAGACGTGCTGGTGTCGGTCTGTGGTACTGGCGGCACTATTGCCGGTAACTCAGATTATTTAAAACAACAAAATAATGATATCGATGTTTGGTTAGTTGACCCTGAAGGTTCAGGTATTACGCATTATCTGCAACATGGTGAATATAAAGCCCAAGGCGGTTCTTTTACCGAGGGTATCGGCATAATGCGCTTAGTTGAGAATTTCAAGAAAGCTAAAATTGATCACGCTATTACATTACCCGATCAAGATTTAGTGACCTTATCTCGTTACGTACGAGATCATGATGGCTTGGTGTTAGGAAGCAGCTCGGCATTGAACCTAGCCGGTGCGGTGATGGCTGCCATGCAGGGTAAAAAAGGCCGTAATATCGTGACCTTTGCGTGTGATTTAGGCGAGCGCTCTTTTTCAAAATTGTATAATCCGCAGTTTTTAACCGACAAAGGTATAAGCTTAAATCATGAAACGGTGCCTGAATTGATAACACGATACAGCCAAATGGCCGATAAGGTAGTAACGGTTAAAAGCAGTGGCTAATCTGCTAATCTAAACGCCAACTTATCTACTAATTAAGCTATGAAAGCAAAAGGAACGACCATGCTACTTAAAGCCGCTTTGCGCTGGGTAATTGTGGTCTTGGTCTTGGTAAGCAGTTTTGGCCACGCTAAAGACCTCGATGCCAAGATTCAAGTGCTAATGGAACAGGGCCATTTTCCTGGGGTCGCCTTAGCCGTTTTACGCAAGGGTAAACCGGTGCATATTGGCACTTATGGTATGGCAGATATCAGTAACAGCGTACCCGTTACCAGCCAAACTGTGTTTGAACTAGCTTCTTTGACTAAGCAGATGACAGCCCTTGCGGTAATGACACTTGTGCAAGAAGGTCGTTTGAGCCTTGGCGCCAAGCTAGTCGATTATATTGACGATGCACCAAAAACTTGGCGCAATATCACCGTTGACCAACTTCTTTCTCACAAAGCCGGTCTGGCGCATCGCTTCGAACAAACGGTTGCTGGCGTATTATTGCTGGAATACAGCCAACAAGACATGCTGACCTCGGCTAAAAAAACGCCGATGGTTGCTGCGCCAGGAACCGATTGGCATTACTCTGATCAAGGCTACTTTTTACTGGGCATTATTATTGAAGCCGTAACCAAGAAAAGCTTTGCAGACTATATGCAGGCAACTTTTTTCAGTCCATTGAATATGAACCAAACTCATCTATTAGATCAGAGCAAAATAGTCCCATTCCTAGCACAAGGCTACGCATGGCAAGAAGGTAAGCTAAAGCGCAATAGGCGAGTATGGCAGTTTGCTCTAACATCACATTTTGGCGTAATGTCTTCACTTCAGGACATGATACGCTGGGAAGCGGAGTTGGCTGAGCCCAAAGTTATTAATCGTGAGGCACTACAAGCGACTTGGCAAATTCAGCGAGTTTTTGATACCGGTAAGTCTTGTGATACTTGGGGTTATGCGCGGGGCTGGCAAGTCCAGGTTGTAGATGGCCAGCGCATTCTCAATCATGGTGGTTACGCCGGTACGGGCTATATTCGAGCAGTAGATCACGAGCTTGCAGTTATAGTGCTAACAAATCGCGAAGATACCCCCGACGCGATGTCGCCATTAGCACTTGCTTGGGCTGCAGCCCATGCTACAGAACCCAGCATCAGTGGCAATGGCTACCGATGCTGGGAGTAAAGTACGAAGTGGTTACTGTTTAGGTAATTAAACTGAGGTTAATTCACCGCGTAAATTTTGCTGCATTTGTTGGCGTATTTGTGCAGGCGTTAATGGCTTACTCAACAAGTAGTGTAGCTTGGTTAATGCGGCTTCTAAGGTCATATCAAAACCACTTATTACCCCACATTGTTCCAGCGCGCTGCCGGTGGCGTAACCTTGCATATTAACCATGCCTTTAAAGCACTGAGTACAGTTAACGATAATTAAACCGCGCTCGCTGGCTTCGGTTAATATTTTCATTAATTCTGGTCGTTGTGGTGCATTGCCGACACCGAATGACTTTATGATTAAGGCTCGAATAGGCCTAGCGGTCATATTCTGAATTACATCATTACTTATACCCGGATATAGTGTCACCACACTTATAGGCTGCGGTACTATTTCCGCAACTTGTAAACTATTGGCAATTTGCAAACTGTCGGCAACTGGCAAGCTTTCGCTCGCTGGTGTGTGTTGTAGCTTACCGGCAACTAAATTAATTTTTATCCCAGCTTCAATAAGGGCAGGGAAGTTAGGTGAAGCGAATGCATTAAAGCCATTAGCATCGGCTTTAGTGGCACGGTTACCGCGAAATAACTGATTATTAAAAAACAAACTAACTTCAGCAATGGGATAATAGGCGGCTAGAAATAATGCATTTAATAAATTAACTTGGCCATCAGAACGCATTTGGGCTAACGGAATTTGTGAGCCAGTAACAATAACGGGCTTATCTAGGTTCTCTAACATAAACGATAAAGCCGAGGCTGTGTACGCCATGGTATCGGTGCCGTGCAGCACAACAAAGCCATCATAGTCATCATAATGTTGGCGAATATCATCGGCGATGGCTTGCCAGTGCGTCGGGGTCATATCAGATGAGTCGATTACTGGATCATATTCGTGAATATGAAACAGAGGCATTTCTTCGCGATAAAACTCTGGCATACATTTTACGGTGTCGGTTAAAAACCCCGGAACCGGAATAAAGCCTTGTGCTGAGTGTTGCATACCAATGGTACCACCGGTGTATGCGACGTAAATACGTTTTCTATTGTTCATTATTGCTTAAAAAACCAAAAAAATGCCCAGACATACTGGGCATTGTAAAACAGTTCAAGCTACGTGTCAGTTAACTGTGCAACTTACACAGTAAGAATACACACCATTTGGATCGTTAAACTGGTTTAACAATACAAAATCTTGCTTTAACTGCTTGGTGATTTTATTCAGTAACAAGCGCTCGTTGCTTTGGCTTTGTGGTAACCAGCCTGCTGCTTTAGCGGAGCCGAAAATATCATTAATCATTTTTTCAGCTGGCGTTAACTCTTGTTGTAATACTGTAACGTCGTAATTACTTAAGCCAGCTTTATCCGCGGCGGCCACAATGGCATCGTTAAAGTCACCTAATTTATCGACTAAACCTAACTCTAATGCTTTGCTACCAGTCCATACTCGACCTTGAGCAACGGCATCTACTTCAGCGTTCGTCATGTTGCGATGTTGGCCAACCATAGTTAAAAACTCGGTATAGCCACGTTCAATTAATAATTGAAACACATCTTTCGCTTTTGGATCTAAGCCTTGAAATAACGGTAAGCCTGCTGATAAACCAGCTAATTCTGTGGTACCGACACCATCAACATTTAAGCCTAGGGTTTTCATGGCGTCTTCTGCGGTGTGTAGTAAACCAAATATACCGATAGAGCCCGTAATGGTTGTAGGTGAGGCCCAAATTTCATTACTTGGCGCAGCTATCCAATAACCACCTGAGGCGGCAACCGCACCCATAGAGGCAATGACCGGCTTGCCAGCTTGGCGTAATAAGGTAATTTCTTGGCCGATAACTTCAGAAGCAAAAGCACTTCCGCCTGGGCTATCAATACGCAGTACTACGGCTTTAATTTTATCGTCATTGCGGGCACGTCTTAATAATGCGGCTGTTGAATCACCACCTACTGTACCGGCTTTAGCTTGACCATCGACAATCATACCGCGCGCTACGACTACGGCAATTTTATCTGAGATAGGGTTATCCATAGTGTGCTTTGGGATCACGACATGGGCGTAATCTGCAAAGGTAACATGGTTATAAGTATGCTTATCGTTTTCACCAACAATGTCGATGACTTTATTGCGGAACTCTTCGCGAGTTTGGATATTATCGACAAAGCCATTATTTAATGAATATAAGCTTAAATCACCTTCTGTAGCCTGCAATTTAGCTAAGATGGCGTCATACGTTTCATCAAAGGTATCAACTGAAATATTACGACGCTCAGCAACTTGTTGCTTATAATCATGCCATAACGCATTTAACCACTCGCTATTGGCTTCTTTTGCCGCATCAGACATGTCATTACGAATAAACGGTTCTACCGCTGATTTATAGGTACCAACACGGAATACATGGCTGTTGATCTTAAGTTTTTCTAAAGCATTTTTGTAGTACATAGGGTAGCTACCAAAACCTTCAAGAATAACTGCACCCATTGGGCTTAAGCTAACTTCATCGGCGTAACTGGCTAAAAAATATTGGCGTTGACCAAAAAAAGCACCGTAAGCAAACACTTTTTTACCCGCGGCTTTAAATTCCACTATCGCATCGCCAACAGTTTGTAATTTATCTACCGACGCATTACCTAATGCGGATAAATCTAACACCATAGTTTGAATGCGGTTATCGGTGCTGGCATGCTTAATTACTTTAACCACATCACGCACTAATATTTCAGGGGCGTCTTCTTGGCCACCTAAGCCTTCATTGATAGCGGCAGCGATAGGATCGGTCCAGCGCTTCTCTTCTACTAAGTCAC
The DNA here is from genome assembly GCF_001752395.1 of Rheinheimera salexigens. NCBI lineage: Bacteria > Pseudomonadati > Pseudomonadota > Gammaproteobacteria > Chromatiales > Chromatiaceae > Rheinheimera > Rheinheimera salexigens. Next base: position 1,861,734 of record NZ_MKEK01000001.1, read on the forward strand.
CGGTTAAATTGAGAACTAAAGCGGAAGTTGCAGGCACTTCTACTGAGTCTTTATCACTAAATATAGCGATACCAATAACAACAACGATAGCAATAAATAAGATATTTAAAACCACACTGCGAAAGCCACGGTAAATAGAGGCTATAGTTCGAAAAATACGACGAAGGAATCCAGGTTTGTTTTCTGCCATGGTGCACATCCATAAAAACATTAATAGTTGTTACTATGCTAACCAATTTTTAGTTAAAGGCTAAGCTGAATTTGTAAGTAAATGTATTATGCTTACTTTGGTTCTTAACCAACAACGGCAGCTTGCTTGCCAAAACAGAATAAAGCAGATAAAGTTTGTGTTATATCAGACAGGTACGACCAGAGAGGCTTATGTGGCATACGAAAAACTATTACAACCACTAGAACTGGGATTCACCACCTTACGTAACAGAGTGATTATGGGCTCTATGCATACGGGGCTTGAAGAAGAAAAACACGGCTTTGCTAAGCTTGCTGCCTTTTATGCCGAGCGCGCTAAAGGCGGTGTAGGCTTGATTATTACTGGCGGTATTAGCCCTAATTTTCGCGGTAATTTAGTGCCGTTTGGTAGTCAGTTAAGTTTTTGGTGGCAGGTAAATAAACATAAGCATGTTACAGCAGCGGTGCATGAGCACGATGCAAAAATTTGCTTACAATTATTACATGCTGGTCGTTATGGTTATCACCCGTTTAGTGTGGCACCAAGCAAAGTTAAATCGCCTATTACCCCTTTTACTCCTTCAGCCATGTCTAGTCGGCAAGTGAGTACCACCATTAAAGACTTTGCTCACGCTGCAAATCTGGCACAAAAAGCCGGTTATGATGGTGTTGAAGTCATGGGTTCTGAAGGCTATTTAATTAATCAATTTATTTGTTCTCGCACTAATCAACGCCAAGATGAGTGGGGTGGAAGTTTTGACAACCGTAGCCGCTTTGCTATCGAAACCGTTAAAGCGGTGCGAGAAAAGTGTGGTGCTAATTTTATTATTATATATCGCTTATCCATGCTGGATTTAGTGGAGAATGGTAGTAGTTATGAAGAAGTGGTTAGTTTAGCTAGGGCTATTGAACAAGCCGGTGCCACCTTAATTAACACCGGCATTGGTTGGCATGAAGCGCGCGTGCCCACTATTAGTACTGGTGTGCCGCGGGCTGCTTTTAGTTGGATCACAGAGCGCTTACGCAAAGAAGTCACTATTCCTGTGATTGCCACTAACCGCATTAATGATCCGCAAGTGGCTGAAGATATTTTAGCCAGTGGCCAAGCCGATATGGTGTGTATGGCTAGACCATTTTTAGCCGACGCTGATTTTGTGAATAAAGCGGCTGCTAATCAAGCTGATACCATTAATACCTGTATTGCCTGTAATCAGGCGTGTTTGGATCATGTGTTTAAAAATAAGCGCGCCAGTTGTTTAGTTAATCCGCGCGCTTGCTATGAAACAGAATTAAACTTTACTGCTGCAGCACAACGTAAAAAGTTGGCTGTAGTGGGCTCGGGGCCTGCGGGTTTGGCGTTTAGTGTGTATGCCGCAGAGCGCGGCCATGAAGTCCATATTTTTGAGAAAGCTGATAAAATTGGTGGTCAATTTAATTACGCTAAACAAATTCCGGGTAAAGAAGAGTTTTACGAAACGCTACGTTATTATGATCGTATGCTCAGCTTACATGCGGTGAAAGTGCATTTAAATACTGAGCAAACAGCAGAAAGCTTAGCCGAAGCCGGTTTTAATGAAGTGATACTGGCCACAGGTATAGTGCCAAGAGATATTGGTTTAGTGGGTAGTGATCATGTAAAAGTTCTTAGCTACTTAGATGTATTGCGAGACCATAAAAAGGTCGGCCAGCATGTAGCGATTATAGGTGCTGGTGGCATTGGGTTTGATGTTGCAGAATTTTTAAGTGAAGAACATTCATTAACCTTACAGCCTGATGCGTGGTTAAAAGAGTGGGGTATTGATAAGTCGTTTCAATCGCGGGGCGCGCTACTGCCGGATGCACCAGCTACTTTAGCTGAGCGAAAAATCTATTTGTTACAGCGTAAAACCAGCAAAGTGGGTGGAGGATTAGGCAAGACTACTGGCTGGATCCACCGCTCATCGTTAAAGAAAAAAGGTGTTGAAATGATCGCGGGTGTTAGCTATATAAAAGTTGACGATCATGGACTTTGGGTAGAAATTGAAGGCAAAGAACGCTGTTTAAATGTCGACAACGTGATTATTTGTGCCGGACAAGAGCCACAACGTGCCTTAGTGGCAGGCTTAACCGCTAAAGGTATAAAGCATCATTTAATTGGTGGTGCCGATGTGGCTGCAGAGTTAGACGCTAAGCGGGCTATTCGACAAGGTGCCGAACTGGCCGCTATAATTTAAAGGCTAAATACTAAGCCTAACTGAATACTAAGCCTAACTGAATACTAAGTATGGTATACCAAGCTTTATTTTTATAAAAGTACATAAAGTTGTATACCTGTAATACTACTATTCTTCAGCGTACCTCAATTTGCTGGTGTTAAAACCAGCAAATTGCTTGATTGCAAAGCAACTGCAGTGAAAGTTTATAGAATCAGATGCCAGTCGTAGATAAATTTGTTAGGCTTCACTAGCTTACTTCTTCGAGGTTTTTTATGGATGCTTTGACGTTACTGACCACCCGCTATTCTTTACCACGCTTAACTGAGCCCGCGCCAATGGGCGAAGCTTTAGATAATATTAAACGTGCTGCTTTACAAGCTCCTGATCATGGCAATTTGCGACCATGGCGTTTTATTATTGCTGAAGGCCGTGAGGCATTGCTTAAACTAGGCGATATATTTGTGGAAGCGGCTGTAGATGATAATCCTACTATGGCCACAGAGTTATTAGAGCGAGCACGTCAGCTGCCTTTAAGAGCACCTATGGTAATTGTGTGTATTGCTAAAGTGACTGAACATCCGAAAATTCCGGTGTTAGAACAGCACTATTCGGCAGCTTGTGCGGTAATGGCGATGCAACAGGCCGCTTTTGCTCAAGGATTTGGTGGTATTTGGCGCACCGGTACTTATTCTCAGCTCGATATGGTTAAACAAGCTTTAGCGCTGGGTGAAGATGATGAGATAGTCGGCTTTTTATATTTAGGCACACCTAGTGCTGAGCCGGCAAAACGTCACCCCGTTGAGATTGATGATCACTTTAGTTATTTATAAGAACTTGTTGGTAATAAATCTGCCGTCATAAAAAAAGCGCTGTGAGCAATTGCTGACAGCGCTTTTTTATATATTGAGATTTTAGTTAGGCTGTAAAAAACAGCCCATAATTAAAAATCGGCATGACCTGGTGAGCGTGGGAACGCAATCACGTCACGAATATTACTGACACCCGTAACGTAAGAGACTAAACGCTCGAAACCTAAGCCAAAGCCCGCATGTGGCACGGTACCATAGCGACGTAAATCACGATACCAGCCATAATCTTCTTTATCTAAGCCCATATCAGCTAAACGCTTATCAAACTCTTCTAAACGCTCTTCACGTTGACTACCACCGATAATTTCGCCAATACCAGGCGCAAGCACGTCCATAGCAGCAACGGTTTTACCATCTTCATTTAAACGCATATAAAAGGCTTTAATGTCTTTAGGGTAGTTTTGCATAATGATAGGCGCGCCAACGTGCTCTTCAGCTAAATAACGTTCGTGCTCAGATTGTAAATCTACACCCCATTCCACAGGGTAGGTAAATTTCTTGCCGCAATTTTTTAAGATTTCAATAGCGTCGGTGTAATCCATTCGTACAAAGCTAGAATCAACTAATTGCTGTAAACGCGTAATAGCGGTTTTATCAATGCGCTCGGCAAAGAATGCCATATCATCAGCGCGTTCGGTTAATACCGCTTTACAGACATATTTCAACATGTCTTCTGCTAATTGCGCAATGTCTTTTAACTCAGCAAAAGCCAGTTCAGGTTCAATCATCCAAAACTCAGCTAAATGGCGGCTAGTATTGGAGTTCTCGGCACGGAACGTTGGGCCAAAAGTATAAATTTTTGACATAGCACAGGCATAGGTTTCGCCATTAAGCTGGCCTGAAACGGTTAAAAACGTTTCTTTACCAAAGAAGTCCTGGTTGTAATCAACGACGCCTTTATCTGTACGCGGTAGGTTTTCCATGTCTAAGGTGCTAACACGGAACATTTCACCGGCACCTTCGGCATCAGAGCCAGTAATGATGGGCGTGCTGATCCAGTAATAACCTTGCTCATGAAAAAAGCGATGCACCGCTTGAGCCAAACAATGACGAACGCGAGTTACTGCACCCATAATATTAGTGCGTGGCCGTAAGTGGGCATACTCACGTAAATATTCCATGCTATGGCGCTTAGCGGCCATTGGATAAGTATCTGGATTTTCAACCCAACCGACAACTTCCACCGCACTGGCTTGCACTTCAAATGCTTGACCTTGGCCTTCTGACTCGACAATGATGCCAGTTGCTATTACAGAACAGCCAGTCGTTAGGTGTTTAATCTCTGCAGCATAATTAGGTAGTTCGGCGGGTATAACCGCTTGAATAGCATCAAAACAGCTACCATCATGAATGGCTAAAAAAGAAATGCCAGCTTTAGAATCGCGGCGTGTGCGGATCCAGCCTTTAACGGTGACTTGCTCACCTGCGGCATAGCGGCCTGCTAAAACATCTTTAATCACGGCGTGGGTCATGCAACAAACTCCAAAAGGTGTAAACTTAGCTAATAAAAGGAAAGCGGTAATGATACTAAGCCATGCGCTGAACACAAGTAAAACTTGAAAAAGGATAGCAAAATTGGAACTACACACATTAGCCAAAAAGCAATCAGATAGGCGGTCTGGACCAGATTTAGTTTGTCGGTTATTTACTTTATTGGCTATAGCCGGTTGGTTATTGTTTGTGGTGTGTTTAGTGATTACCCATTATGCTAGCCCAGAAATGGATTCTGGCTTAGTGCGTTATTGGCATATTGATATTCGTACTTACTGGCGGCCCACATTAACCGCTTGGTTAGAATGGCTACTGTGGGGCTGTGTGCTATTAAGCGGTATTAGTTTTGTGCTGCATTGGTTTCGTTTAAAACGGCGCAGCGATCATCTACATTTAAATATTGTATTACTGTTTGTCACCAGTGTTGGCTTTTTACTGTATATCGCTCGGCAATAGCTGCTCGTTGCTCAGTATTTAGTGCTCAGTAATAACCGTATACATAGCGGCGGTAAGTTGACTTAACTGCGCGGCGCTAATAATAAACGGCGGCATCACATAAATTAAGTTATTAAAAGGCCGGATCCAAACCCCTAATTCAACAAAGCGTTGCTGTAATTTGGCCACGTCTACTTTTTCTGCCATTTCTAGTACGCCAATAGCGCCTAATACTCTAACATCTTTTACGCCAGCAACGCCTTGACATGGCGCTAACTCACGTTTTAATTGCTGCTCTATCGCAGCTACTTGTTGTTGCCATTTACCCGTAGCAATAATGTCTAAACTGGCCGTCGCGACAGCACAGGCTAAAGGGTTGGCCATAAAAGTCGGGCCGTGCATTAAGCCTTTGGCATCACTTAAACTAATACCGTTAGCGACTTCATCACTGCATAAAGTGGCTGCCAACGTGATATAGCCACCGCTTAATGCTTTGCCCACACACATTATATCCGGTTGTATTTGCGCATGCTCACAGGCAAATAATTTTCCAGTTCGGCCAAAGCCAGTGGCAATTTCATCACAAATTAATAGCACGTCATATTTGTCACATAAGGCTCGGGCGGCTTTTAAGTACTCTGGATGATAAAAACGCATGCCGCCATAACCTTGCACAATGGGCTCTACAATTAATGCCGCTATTTGCGTGTGCTGCTCTTGCAGTAACTGCTGTAACGGCAACATAGCACTCGGGTCAAAGCGGTTAAAACATTCGGAGGCAATGTCCGATTCTGTTTTAAGTTCTGGCGCGGGTAAAAAGTAATGCTGGGCTAACACATCATTAAACATGCCGTGCATGCCATCCACTGGGTCACATACCGCCATCGCGGCAAAAGTATCACCATGATAGCCCTTACGCAGGCTGATTAACTTTTGCTTGCTAGACTTTGTGGCAATACCTTGCCAGTACTGCAGCGCCATTTTTATTGCCACTTCAACGGCAATTGAACCACTATCGGCTAAAAACACTTTGGTTAAATTATTTGGCACCATCGCCAATAACCGTTGGCATAAATTAATAGCACTGGGATGGGTTATGCCACCAAACATGACATGAGCCATTTTACTCAGTTGCTCGGTCACCGCTGCATTAAGCAACGGGTGATTATAGCCATGCACTGCTGACCACCATGATGCTGTGCCATCAATTAATTTTTGACCATTCTCTAGCTCTAACTCACAGCCATGTGCCGCGACAACAGGATAAACAGGCAGGGGATCTAGCATTGAAGTATAAGGATGCCAGATGTGGTCACGATCAAATTGTAAATTTATGCTCATTAAATAACCTGTAGTAAAGTTTTATGGCTGCAGCAGATTGACAACTTTGTGTCGGGCGCTAGACTAGCGAAAAACAATCATAACCTCAATCTTAATAGGGATTTTTATGTCAGCTGCCGTGCGCCATAATTGGACACTTGAGCAAGTAAATGCGCTTTATGCTTTGCCATTTAACGATTTACTTTTTCAAGCTCAAACTGTCCACCGTCAACATTTCACACCGAATGAAGTGCAAATAAGCACCTTGTTATCGATTAAAACCGGTGCTTGCGCAGAGGATTGCAAATATTGTCCGCAAAGTGGTCATTATAATACCGGTTTAGAGCGTGAGCGCTTAATCGAAGTAGAAAAAGTATTGCAGCAAGCCCATGCGGCTAAAGCGCAAGGGGCGACTCGGTTTTGTATGGGCGCAGCGTGGACTAATCCTAAACAGCGCGATATGCCATACATTATTGAAATGGTACGCGGTGTTAAAGAGTTAGGTTTAGAAACCTGTATGACCTTAGGCATGCTAACCAATGATCAAGCAGATACGTTGGCGGATGCTGGTTTAGATTTTTATAACCATAACTTAGATACCTCGCCAGAGTTTTACGGTGAGATTATTACTACGCGTACTTATCAAGATCGTTTAGATACCTTATCGCATGTGCGTAATGCCGGCATGAAAGTATGCTGCGGCGGTATTTTAGGCATGGGCGAAACCGCGAATGATCGCTCAGCTTTATTAATGCAATTGGCTAATTTGCCTGAGCACCCGCAAAGTGTGCCTATTAATATGCTAGTAAAAGTGGCTGGTACTCCGCTAGAAAATGTTGACGATTTAGATGCGTTTGAGTTTATTCGTACCATAGCGGTAGCCCGCATTATGTTACCGCTTAGCCATGTCCGTTTATCAGCCGGTCGCTCGCGGATGAATGAGCAAATGCAAGCACTATGCTTTTTTGCTGGTGCTAACTCGATATTTTATGGCGATAAGCTTCTGACCACAGATAATCCTGAGGCTGATGCTGATATGTTGTTATTTAAAAAATTGGGTATTAACCCTGAACGTCGGCACGATGTGTCAGACGAAGCGCATTCGTTAGCATTAGCCGATGCGATTACGCAGCAAAATACTACGCCGCTTTTTCATGAAGCGAGATAGTTCATGCCGCGAAATAACTCATGTTATTAAAAGCATTAAAAAGAATCGCTAATGAAACTTGAGCAATTACAGCAAGCATTAATGCAACGTGAAGCGCAGCAGCTTAAGCGCTCGCCTGTTGTATTGCAGCAATATAAAGGCCGGGTTATCCGAGTTGCTAATAAAGATTATATTAATTTTTCTGGCAACGATTACTTAGGCTTAGCTTGTGATCCACAGGTTTTACAAGCTTACGCCGACGGGGCGCTTCGTTATGGTGCCGGTAGTACTGGCTCGCCGCTGGTTACCGGCCAGCATGCTATTCATCAGCAGCTAAACGATACGTTATGCGAGTGGTTAGGTTTTGAGCGCAGCTTATTGTTTTCATCGGGCTTTGCAGCTAATCAAGCCATGCTAATGACGTTAAGCGATAAGCATGATGTTTTATTGTTAGATAAATTAAGCCACGCCTCGTTAATTGATGCCGCGCAACATAGCACCGCTAGCTTTAAACGCTTTGCTCATAATGATTTATCGGCATTAGCACAGCAGTTACAGCGCCATCAAGAGGCTAATGCCATGGTCGTCACGGAAGGGGTGTTTAGCATGGACGGCGATAGCCCTGATCTTGCTGCTACTGCCAAACTGTGCCAACAACATAACGCCTATTTATTACTGGATGATGCCCATGGCATTGGCATGTTAGGCGAGCAAGGTCGGGGCAGTGCCGCCGCGCAACAAGTTGCTTCGTCTGAGTTATTTTGCAGTATGGCTAATTTTGGTAAAGCTTTGGGGGTGGCTGGGGCATTTATTGGCGCCAGCAGCACCGTTATTGATTATTTAGAGCAATTTGCGCGGCATTATGTGTATAGCACGGGTTTATCACCCGCACTGTGCGCAGCCGTGTTAACCAGTATAAGGTTATGCCGTGAACAGCAATGGCGCCGAGATAAGTTACAGCAAAATATTCAGCTGTTTAGGCAGTTAGCCATCGCTGCCGATTTACCTATATTAACGTCTAACACTGCCATTCAAGCGGTAATCATCGGCAGTTCAGAGCAGGCATTACAACTTAGTGCCGCTTTAAAACAACCGCAGATTTGGCTCAGCGCCATTAGACCTCCAACAGTGCCGGTTGGTAGTGCAAGGTTACGCGTTACATTAAGTAGCCAGCATCAAACTGCTGATATTCATCAGCTTATTACATATTTAAGGCAGAATTATGACCTTATTGCCTGATCTCGCTATACAGCAACAACTTAGCCAGCAACTAGCCGCGCAATTGCATCAACAAGCGCCGATTACGGCGCAAATAGCTCAGCGTTTTGGTAAAGCCCGTGAAAGCTATGTTGGCGCGGCGCGTTTACAACAACAGGTGGCGTTAAACGCATTAACGTTATTACCCAGCACAAGCCAAGGCCATTTAGTAGATTTAGGCTGTGGTCCAGGTTGGCTGCATCCTAAGTTTACAGAATACTGTCAACAGTTAACCGCAATTGATCTTAGCCAAGATATGTTAGCTAAAGCCGCAGAGTTAGCTTTAGCTAAAGAGTATCTACAAGCAGATGCAGCACATTTACCGCTAGCGGATAACAGTGTTGATAAGGTGTTTTCTAGCTTAATGCTGCAATGGTGCCCTAAACCAAGCCAGGTGTTATCCGAAATGGAACGGGTTTTAGCCAACAACGGTCAGTTTGTGATTAGCACTTTAGTTCAAGGTTCGCTAGATGAACTACGCCATGCTTTTGCGACGTTGGATAATGAAAACCATGTTAATGAATTTCTACCGGCCGAACAGCTAATGAAGCTTTGTCAGCAAATACCCGGTATTAATTGGCAATTTGTGCAGCGCAGTTATCCATTATATTACCCCGACGTAATAAGCTTAGCCCGAGAGTTAAAAGCATTAGGGGCCAACCAAGTAGTGGGTAAAAAACGTTTAGGCTTAACTGGCAAACAGTATTGGCAGCAACTTGCGCAAGCTTATGAACAACATCGTACTGCCATCGGTTTAAAAGCCAGTTATCAGGTGTTATTTATCTATGGCAAAAAACTTGGGCCAACAAATGAGCCAGAACATGAGCTGTAAAACGGTATTTATTACTGCAACCGATACCGATGCCGGTAAAACCTATGTCAGTGTGATGTTGCTGCAAGGACTTAAGCAGTTAAATCAGCAAGTGATAGCGGTTAAGCCTATAGCCGCCGGCGGTCTTGAGGTAAGCGGTCATATGGCAAATGAGAATAGCGACGCCTTATTATTGCAACAACATTCTAGTAACGCGTTACCACACTCTTGGCATAACCCACTGTTTTTTCAGCAACCGGTAGCACCGCATTTAGCGGCAGCGCTAAGTCAGCAACCTATTAATGAAGCAGTGCTTAATCATAGCTTGCAACAGTGGCAACAACATCCTGCAGATGTTTGTGTCATAGAAGGCGCTGGTGGTTGGTTACTGCCACTAAATAATAAACGCTATTTGGCTGACTGGGTGGCCGAACATAAACTAGCGGTGATTGTGGTGATAGGCGTAAAATTAGGCTGCTTAAATCACGCTATGTTAACCCTGCGTGAAATAGAGCGCAGTGGCTGCAAGATTGTTGGTTGGGTGGCCAATTGCGTAGATCCGCACATGTTATTGTTAGAACAAAACATTCAAGACTTGCAACAGAGGATTAGCCAGCCATGTTTAGCGGTATTGCCTTTTCAGCCTTGCACTCAGCTAAGTACTAAGGACTCTGACCCCACACATCCAACACATAATAGCGCCTATGCTGAACAAGCCAAACAATTGGCTACAGCTGTTATGGCATTGCTTTAATCCAATTGCTTTACATCCTAAAGTGAAGCTAAGCATAAACTGACACTTGTCAGCCAAGTGTCTTATCCATCCCAGTCATATAAGCGTTTAGCTCAGCATACTTATATTTATACATATACTTAGAATTATGCTTTTAGCTAAGCTATTACTGTTCATCTTCATCGCAAAGATTATTCAAAACGGCGGCTAAATACGCTTAATTACAATTGATTTGTTAACTAAACGCCAAAACAAATTGAAAATACGCCGCGCGCCCTCATATTAACTACAGTCAATTTTAAAAAGGTCATCAACGTGAAAAGAATTGTTTTATTTTTAGCCACTAACTTGGCGGTAATCGCAGTGTTAAGCATCGTGCTTAACGTAGTGTTTAGTATGTTGGGTGTGGATCGCAGCAGTATTAGCGGTTTATTAGTGTTTGCTGCGGTGTTTGGTTTTGGTGGTTCGTTTATTTCGTTAGCTATTTCAAAATGGATGGCCAAGCGCTCAACCGGGGCAGTCGTAATAGAACAGCCGCGTAATGCCACTGAACAGTGGTTAATGGCAACGGTAGCTCGGCAAGCTAAAGCGGCTAATATTGGTATGCCAGAAGTGGCCGTATACGACTCACCTGAGATGAATGCGTTTGCCACTGGTATGAACCGCAATAATGCACTTGTTGCTGTCAGTACCGGCTTGTTGCGTAGTATGCGTCAAGAAGAAGTGGAAGCCGTATTAGCCCATGAAATATCTCACGTTGCAAATGGCGATATGGTGACGTTAACCTTAATTCAAGGTGTGGTGAATACGTTTGTTATCTTCTTTGCCCGCTTAGTTGCCGGTATGTTGAACAACAGCGGTAATAATAATAACCAAGGCGGTGGTTTTGCTTATTATGCCACTGTATTCGCGTTAGAAATGGTGTTTGGCGTGTTAGCGAGTATTATTGTGATGTGGTTTTCTCGTCAACGTGAATACCGTGCCGATGCCGGTGCCGCCAGAATTGAAGGCCCGCAGAAGATGATAGCTGCCTTAGAGCGTTTAAAAGGTAACTCTGAAAGTCATTTAGAAGGCAGTATGATGGCGTTTGGTATTGCTAGTGGCACTAAGAAGTCAGAGCTGTTTTTAAGTCATCCACCATTAGAAAAACGTATAGCTGCGTTACGTGGAGGTGCATTTTAATGTCGAATGAAGAGTCTAGTTTAACCAATGTTAAACTGTCAGTGCTTGAGTTGGCTCCGGTGCGTGATACCGGAGATACAGCCGAGGCCTTGCATAATGCTTTGGCGTTAGCTCAGCATGTTGAGGCGTTAGGCTACTCACGTTTTTGGGTAGCAGAGCACCACAACATGGACGGTATTGCTAGCTCTGCTGTTGCCGTGCTGTTGGGGTATTTAGCAGCGGGCACGAAAAGTATTCGTTTAGGCTCGGGTGGTATTATGTTGCCCAATCATGCTCCGTTAGTGATAGCAGAGCAGTTTGGTACCCTTGAAACCTTGTACCCAGGCCGAATTGAGCTTGGGTTGGGCCGGGCACCAGGCTCAGATCAGTATACCGCACATGCATTAAGACGCGCTCGCTCTGGAAGTGCAGAGGACTTTCCGCAAGATGTAGCTGAATTACAGCACTATTTGCGGCCGGCCAAACCAGGACAACGCGTAGTAGCTACCCCTGGCAATGGCACCAATGTACCGCTTTGGTTGCTGGGCTCTAGCTTATTTAGCGCCCAATTGGCGGCTGAGTTAGGCTTACCTTATGCCTTTGCCTCCCATTTTGCGCCGCGTTTTATGCAGCAAGCCATCACCTTATACCGAGATAACTTTAAGCCTTCAGCAGAACTTGCCAAGCCTTATGTCATGTTAGGCGTACCTTTGCTGGCAGCTGAGACTGACGAGCAGGCTGAATATTTAGCGACCACCGCTTATCAACGCATTTTAGCACTGGTGCGGGGCGACTCGTTAAAAATGAAACCACCGGTACACAGCATGCAAGGATTATGGCTACCGCATGAGCAGCAAGCGGTTGAAAACTTCTTTGCTATGGCTGTAGTGGGTGGCCCAGACAAAGTTAAAGCAGGCTTACAGCGAATTGTTAATGAGACACAGGCCGATGAATTAATATTCACCTGTGATTTGTATAACGCTAGCGATAGGTTGAAAAGTTTTGAACTGGCAATGCAAGCCAAGCAAAGCTAGACAAGCAGAAATGCAAAGAAAATAAGAAAAATGGCCACCGTTTAAGAGATTAAACGGTGGCCGTATTATTTTCAAATGTGAGAATTAAACTCTAGATTTAAACTTTACGCACAAATTCCGATTTTAGGCTCATTTGGCCAAAACCATCAATTTTACAATCAATATCATGATCAGCTTCCACTAAACGAATGTTTTTCACTTTAGTGCCAATTTTAACCACTGCTGACGAACCTTTAACTTTTAAGTCTTTAATCACTGTGACGGTATCACCATCTTGTAATTCATTACCTGCAGAATCACGAATAACTTTGGTATCACTTGAGGTGTCAGCAGCATCTGCAGACCATTCATGGCCACATTCTGGGCAAACTAATAAAACACCATCTTCATAAGTAAACACAGATGCGCATTTAGGGCAGGCCGGTAAAGTACTCATTACTATTTTCCTGATTAAAAATGTGAATATAAATAGCTATCTAAGCCAATAAAGTTGCCATTATACCCGATAGCGCTAGCTTATGCTGATTATTAGCGCTGAGTCTATTAGTACTTTGTCTATTAGTACTAGCCCATTAGTGCATTGAATAGTGGTTATACGTTTGTCTAGCTGTTAGTACCGGCATTTTTTGCTACATTAATGCCATATGTGCATTCATTATAGTTAATTACGCTATTTTTAGGAGTTTGTATGATCAAAGCACCAAATATTGCCGCTTTTAATCCGCCACGAAGGATTTTAATGGGGCCGGGCCCATCGGATGTGCATCCACAAGTGTTAGCGGCGCAAGCAAAACCAACTATTGGCCATTTAGATCCGTTGTTTATTACCATGATGGATGAGTTAAAGCAGCTATTACAGTATGCGTTTCAAACCCGTAATGAAATGACGTTAGCCGTATCGGCACCCGGCAGTGCGGGCATGGAAACTTGTTTTGTTAATTTACTGCAGCCTGGTGATAGCGTTATTGTCTGTCGTAATGGTGTGTTTGGCGAGCGCATGCGCCAAAACGTGGTGCGCTGTGGTGCAACAGCTATTACCGTTGATAACGCTTGGGGCGAACCTGTATCTCCCGCAGCTGTAGAGCAAGCGTTAAAAGATCACCCTGAAGTGAAGTTTGTGGCATTTGTTCATGCTGAAACCTCAACTGGCGCTTTGTCGGATGCGAAAACATTATGCGCCTTAGCTAAAAAATATAATTGTTTATCCATTGTTGATGCGGTGACCTCTTTAGGCGGCTCTGAGCTACGTGTTGATGACTGGGGTATTGATGCCATTTATGCGGGGAGTCAAAAATGTTTATCTTGCGTGCCGGGCTTATCACCCGTGTCTTTTTCACCGGCCGCAGTTGAAGTTATTAAAGCGCGAACTGTTCCGGTACAAAGCTGGTTTTTAGATCAAAGCTTAGTCATGGCTTATTGGAGCGGCGGTGCTAAGCGCAGTTATCATCATACGGCGCCAGTCAATGCCTTATATGCACTGCATGAGTCGCTACGTTTATTAGCGGCAGAAGGCTTAGAGCAAGCATGGCAACGCCATAACGATATGCATCAGTTACTTAAAACAGGTCTTGAACCATTAGGTTTAAATTTTGTGGTTGCCCAAGAGTCACGTTTACCGCAATTAAATGCCGTGTTCATCCCAGAGGGTGTTGATGACGCTGCCGTGCGTAAACAACTGCTTGAAGACTATAATTTAGAAATTGGCGCAGGCTTAGGAGACTTAGCCGGCAAAGCATGGCGCATAGGTCTTATGGGTTATGCCGCTAAGCGCGAAAATGTCGCCTTATGCTTACAAGCACTACAAAATGTATTAGTTAAATCTGCCTAAAATGACCTAACACAGGTTAAGCCCAGGCTTTACCCTTGCAATCTATTGCTAAGAGGGGGGCTTAACCTGCTGTTTACCAACTTGCCTCAGCTACTTATCGCTTTTAATTGGTGCCCCTTGCTGCTTCTGCTAACGTAGAGCGGGCTAAATAAGAAAACTATATAAGAAATAATAAAAAGAGGCATTTATGAAATTGCGTTACTCGGTATTAAGCTCAGCTTTAGTTGCTTGCCTTATGGGCTCGGCCTACGCAGCGGATGGTTATTACCGCTCACCGACCTTACATAACCAACAAATAATTTTTACCGCTGAAGGCGACTTATGGCAAGCCAGCACTCATGCTGCCGACGCGCGTCGGGTAACCAGCCATTTGGCCGAAGAAAGCCAAGCTATTATTTCTGCCGACGGTAAACAAGTGGCATTTGTAGCCAATTATGAAGGTGCCGATGAAATTTATATCATGCCTTTGGCTGGCGGTAGCGCTAAACGTTTAAGCTTTGAAAATAGCCGAGTGCGTATACAGCAGTGGCTAAGTGACGGCAGAATTTTATATAGCACTGACAGTGCCGTTGGGCCATCAAACTATTGGGTATTAAAAACCGTTGATCCTACAACTTTACAACGTGAAAGCATTCCATTAGCAGATGCATCAGGCGGTAGCATTGATGACAGTGGTAAACAGTTATTCTTTACCCGATTTGGTATTTCATTATCTGCCGACAACACTAAAGTGTATCGCGGTGGTGCCTTAGGTGAATTATGGCGCTGGCAGTTAGACTCAGATAAAGAAGCCGTATTATTAAGTAAACAGCATCAAGGTAATATTAGTCAGCCGATGTATTACCAACAGAGAGTTTATTTTGTTAGTGATGCTGATGGTAATAGCAATATTTGGTCAGTTGACAGCCAAGGTAATGACTTTAAGCAACATAGCTTTCATAAAGAATGGCGTATAGGCCGTGCTAGTTTGTCTAATGGCCAAATTGTTTATCAGTTAGGCGCCGATTTACACTTGCTCAATCTAAATGATAATAGCAGTCAGCCGGTTAACATTGCGCTGGCGTCTGATCGAGTACAGCAACGCGAGCGGTGGTTAGACAAACCCTTAAATTACTTAACCAGTGCCCATTATCAAAGCCAGCAAGCCGATAGCCAATTAGCCGTTATTACGGCACGGGGTCAAATTGTTATCTCGGCAACCGGTAAGCGACGTTTAGTCCAAGTTGATACGCCAGAAGGTAGTCGCTCACGTGAAGCGGTGCTAAGCAAAGATGGCAATTGGGTTTATGCTATTAACGATAGTAGTGGTGAAAATGAAATATGGCGCTTTGCCGCCGATGGCAGTAAAAATCATAAACAACTAACCAAAGATGGCACTAGCCATCGTTGGCAATTAGCGTTATCGCCTGATGGTCGATATATTGCCCATGATGATAAAGCCGGCGATTTATGGTTGCTCGATGTTAATAGTGGTAAAAATAGCAAAGTCTATCAAGAGGGTATTGGTTTACGTGGCTACTCTGATTTAGTTTGGTCTGCAGATAGTCAGTTATTAGCGTTTACCCTAAATGCGGCTAATGGCGAACGGGCAAGGCTTGGCTTATATAACTTAGCCGATAAACAGGCTCAGCTGATTACTTCTGCAAAATATGATTCTTATTCACCGACCATAAGCCCAGACGGCTTATGGCTGTACTTTGTATCCAATCGTAAATTTACTGCCACACCCGGTAGCCCTTGGGGCGATCGCAATATGGGGCCGATGTTTGATCAACGCAGTGAAATATTTGCCGTCAGCTTAAAGCAACAAGCCTGTTTTGGCTTTAGACCCGAGCAGGAGTTAGATAGCTGTAATGATAAAGCCGCATTAGACAGTCGCAATGGTAAAAAAGGTAACTTAGTGGACTGGCAAGGTGTGCAACAACGTTTATGGCAAGTGCCAGTGGCGGCTAGTAATTATTATAAGTTAGCCCTTAACGATAAACGTTTATACATGTTAGATCGTGCTACAGGTGCTAATAGTAAACGACAGTTAAAACAAGTTGAGTTAAGTCGTACTGAAGCCAAAGTAACTACCTTTGCTAGTGATGTAGCTGATTACCAACTGGCAGCCGATGGCAAAACGTTATTTGTACGTCAGCCAACTAAAGACGGCAAAGCCGAGATGTTAGTAGTAGCGGCGACGGACAAGTTGCCAAAAGAATTAAAGCATAATCGGTTAAATATTAATAATTGGCAATTAGCGCTGTCACCTACTGAAGAGTGGCAGCAAATGTTTGCTGATGCTTGGCGGATGCATCGTGATTTCTTATTTGATAAAGGCATGCGCGGACTGGATTGGCAGGCCAGTAAAGAAAAGTATCAACCGTTGCTGGCGCGAGTTACAGACCGTTATGAATTAGATGATGTGTTTGCGCAAATGATGGGCGAGTTAAATGCCCTACATTCCCAAGTGCGTGGTGGCGAGTATCGTCAAACTGATACCCAACCTAAAGTCGCTAGTTTAGGCGCCCGTTTTGTGGCGCAAAAATCTGGGCTTAAAGTAGAACAAATTTATCGTTCTGATCCGGAAGTGTTAGCCATGCTATCGCCATTAGCTAAACCGGGGGTTGATATTAGCGAAGGCGATATTATAACCGCCGTAAATGGCACGCCAGTTAATACCGAAGCTGACTTAATTCAACAGTTGCGTAATCAAGCCGGTAAACAAGTATTACTGAATGTGCAGCGTGGTAAAAAGCAATGGCAAACGGTGGTTGTTCCCGCAGGTCAAGATAGCCGGTTACGTTATCAAGATTGGGTGTGGCATAACCAACAAAAAGTAACAGAGCAAAGTAATAATGAGTTTGGTTATTTACATTTGTATGCAATGGGCAGCGGCGACGTATCGAATTTTGCTCGTGAATTTTATGCTAATTATGATAAAAAAGGCTTAATCATCGACGTTAGACGTAATCGCGGCGGTAACATTGATAGCTGGATTATTGAAAAACTATTACGTAAAGCATGGGCTTTTTGGCAACCTACGCAGGGAGCGGCTTATACCAACATGCAACAAACTTTTCGTGGTCATTTAGTGGTGCTTACAGATCAACTAACCTACTCAGATGGCGAAACCTTTGCAGCGGGTGTCAAAAGCTTAGGCTTAGCTCCATTAGTGGGTAAGCGAACCGCAGGGGCGGGCGTCTGGTTATCTGGCCGCAATCGTTTAAGTGATAATGGTATGGCGAGGGTGGCTGAAACCGCGCAGTATGCAATGGATGGTAGTTGGATCATTGAAGGCTATGGTGTTAGCCCTGACGTAGAAGTAGACAACTTACCTTATGCTACCTTTAACGGTGAAGATGCGCAGTTGCAACATGCGCTAGACTATTTAAATAAGCAGCTATTTCAACAACCCATAACCCCGCTTAAAGCAACGCTGCCAACAAGCGGTATTGCTGTGGATGTTAAAGCTTTATAATATTTATTTTTACTATAAAGTTATATTTATACAGCCATTTATGCTCGTTTAAGCGTTAAATTGGATAAAAAGCCCAGTCTTATGACTGGGCTTTTGTTTATGATTTATATAGAGTTACTTCTTTGTTTAACAGTGTGTTAATGAGTTTATTTAGCAATAAGTCATACTAAAGCTTTTCTTTATGTTTAATGCGGTCTATGGTGAGTAGTCACACTAAACGGGGATGTCATTATGTCAATAACACCTGATTTAACTGCAGAAGTTCGTATTTTAGCCCGCTATAATCTTGATAGCACAATGGAAGGTTTAAAAGTGCATCAAAATGCTGATGCACAAACTAAACAGGCCATACAACGCTTGTTCGAAAAAGGCTTAGTTAATCAACCTGATGGTGGTTATTTAACCGAGTTAGGTATGAGTTGTGCCGAACATATTCAATCCGCACTACGCATTTTGGACCATTCTAAAGAAACGGCGTAACCGGGTCTTCTCGCGGCGCAGTAACTGATGTAAAGCAGCTAGCGCCGCAGTATCTTGCTGATATAAAGCCTGATCGTACAGTGCTATTAGGCTATTCAACAATTCTGCATGCTTAGGGTAATTTCGACTAAGCTGCTGTAAATAACCACTTACCGAACTTGATGGGGTTTTATTCTGCCACAAGCTGGGTACGTACTGTTGTATTAATAGCGTGGCAGCAGGGACGTTAAGTCGCCGTTTTTTCTGTTGTAAATATAGCCAGCTTAAAACCAAAATCGCCAGAATAAAGCCTAACCCTACCAGTAAATGCCAAGCATAGCGTTTTAACGTGCGCCAAATGTCTAATTGTTGGCTAGTATCAAAACCCAGCACCCATACTGACCAGTAATAATCGATATGGCGAAATTGCTGCCGCAGGTCACTTAGCCAGCTTATTTGTTGCCAACCAGATTGTAACATTAACCGCTGCTCGTCGTTTAATGCGGCATTTAAATCTTGTAACACACGCTCGGGCGCGACAGCTGCTGTGGGATCAAACTTATACCAATGTTGATCAACTAAATATTCCACCCACGCATGAGCTTCACGCTGGGTGACTTGTAAGTAGTTTTGTTCGGCATACCAATTACCGCCCTGATAACCACCGACTACGCGTGCTGGAATACCCACGCTGCGTAACATAAAAGCGGCAGCTGAAGCATAATGACTGCAAAATCCGGTTTTGGTCTCAAATAAAAATTGGTCAATACTATCTTTGCCTAATCGAGGTGGCGTTAGGCTATAAAAATAGGCTTGTTGATTAAAATGATTAGCGACTGCCTTAACAAAAGCATCTGGAGTAGGCGCATTAGCAAATAACTGCTGAGCAAAGGCTTTACTGGCTGCATTGCCATTAGCCAGAGTTAAGTTGCGATCTCGCTCTGCTGCTGAGATCAAACCGATGGGCTGCTCAATACTGGCTAGCTGATAAGGTAAACGTTGGCTGACAATAGTGTTAGCTTGCACTAAGCCAGCTTGCTGGATTTGAACTGGGCCTTGGCTTTGAACCGGATTAGCTAACGAGAATAAGCTTCTTTGCTGACTAGGCTCGGCAATGACCTTATAGCGTATTAGATCGGTAACTTCATTTGGATTACTTAACGTATCTATATTTGCAGCGGGTTGTTTAGCCTTATTAGAGCTGTTTTTCACTTCGTCGACATGCCAACTGCGGCCATCAAATTGTTCATATATCTTAGCCCGCCAATACAGTTGCTGTTGTGGCGGGGGTGCTTGGCTAAACTCAACCCGAAACGCCACACTGTCGTTTTGCACTAATTGCTCAATACTGCCCGGATCAATGCTGTCACCAAGCCCTGTGGTGGCCATATTTATATTAGGAATTTGCCAAAATGGTGCTAGCCTTGGAAACAGCACAAAACAGGCTAGCCACAGTGGAATAATAATGACCACGCTTTGTATTAAGGCACGTTGTGGTATCCGGGTATGTGCTGGCGCAAACAAATGGTAATGCAAGTATAAATTTAGCCCTATTAAGCCAAAAATAAGCAGTGCCATTAGCATTGACTGATGCAAAATAAAGCCGCTAGCTAATAAAAAGTATTGCACCCAAACCAATTGCTGGCGCTCTGCTGCTTTTTGCAATAACCACAAACGACAATTAACCGCTAATAATAGTATTTGCAGCATTAAGTTTAATACGCCGGCTTGACGAATATTTACCAGTAAGCCGACTAATATTAACGCCGCAACAATATTGACTTGCAGTACACTTACATGCCAAACATTTACTTGCGAGCCACTCTCTTTATTACCAACATACTTGGTATTTGCGGCAACAGCTTTAGCCTTGTAAGCCTGCAGTAAATATAAACCTAAACTGCTACAAATGACCAATATAAACCACAGAGGTAAAGCACTGTGTAATAAAAGGGTCAGAGTGAATAACAGACTACTAAAGCCAATAGCTTGCTTGAACTGAATGGACTGTATTGTGGCTACTTGCATGGATATAACGCCAAATGTTGTAAGCAACGCTGTAAGTGTAATGCGCCCTGACTGGGTGGATAAGTCACTTTAGACGTTTTTAAACCATAAAACTGCTTATCCGCTTCTAAGGCTAGCAGTTTTTCACAGCCGTAACTTAATGCTTGCTCTAGCGCAGCACCACTTAAATCAGCAATGGTTACCCAGCTAGGATCATATTGTTGAATAGGCTCACGTAATCGCACTATGGGCCTAGTGCTGTCGCGTGCTAAACGCTTCCATAAAATCAAGTTTAAACTATCACCGGTTTGGTATTGGCGTAATTGCTGGCTAATTTCAGTATCTAAATGCGGTTGGACCGTTTTGTTTTGACCAAAATGAGTACTGCTGGTTTTTAGTGGACTAGGATAGACCCAATACTGTTGTTTTAAAGCGATATAACTCCAACTGCGCCATAAGCCAAAAGGATAACTACTGCTGACTTTTAATCGCGGTAAGGGATAATGGCCACGGCTTTTGCCGGCAATATTTAAGCTTAACGCTGTGTCTAATGTTGGTTTGATGACACTATACGCTAGGTTATGAGGTTGGTTAATAAACTGGAATTTCAGCATATAACGCGGGCTTTGCGAGACAGTGCTGATATTAATGGCCAAATCTTGATCAGCATAACCCTCATTATTGCTACTGCAACTTAGGCTTAAGCCATTGAGGTTACGAAATGTCAGCACAATACTGACTAACCAAATACTTAATAATAAATAGCAGACTAATAAAATTAAGTTATTTTGATAATTAGTGCCCAATAAATACAGCAATACACAGAGCAAGCTAAACCAGATGCCATAGCGTGTGGGTAAAATAAAAATAATACGCTGGCTTAGCGTAATACTCGTCGCGGCGGGTTGGCGTTTATCTAACCACCGACTTAACCAAGTCCAATAGTGCGGGTATAGCCGCTTTTTTAAATTCAGCACGTTACGCTCAGCACAGTATTAAATTAAGCATGGTGTTTGTTGTAATAGTTGCTGGCTTAACACTAATTGTCTCGCGTCTGAGCTAGGGTTTAATCTATGCTCGGCAATATACGGGAAGACTTGCTGGATATCATCTGCACTGACATAACTGCGATTATTGATAAATGCATAAGCTTTGGCTGCGCGTAAAATGGCTTTTGAAGCGCGCGGTGATAAAGGATGTAAATCGGTACGTTGTCGGCTAGCGGCAACTAAGGATAATAAGTAATCTATTAGCGCATCTGCCGCGGTAACCTGAGTTACTTGCTGTTGCAATGTACGCACTTGGTCAACCGTTAATTGTTCAACCAGCTTAGTTAAAGGCGCAGTACTTTCTTGTTTGAGTAACTGGTGCTCTGATGCGCGGTCTGGAAAACCTAAGGATAACCTAAACATAAAACGATCTAACTGCGATTCAGGTAACGCTGACGTCCCGGCATGAAACAATGGATTTTGGGTGGCGATAACAAAAAAGGGTTGTGGTAGTGGCCGAGTTACACCATCAATAGACACTTGTTTTTCTTCCATCGCCTCTAGTAACGCACTTTGCGTTTTAGGACTGGCGCGATTAATTTCATCCGCTAATAATACTTGGCTAAAAACCGGACCAGGTTGAAACTTAAATTCATGTGACCGAGCATCATAAATATTAATACCAGTTAAGTCGGCGGGTAATAAATCACTGGTAAATTGCACGCGGCGATAACTTAGGCCTAGGCTATTAGCTAACGCATGGGCGAGGGTAGTTTTGCCCATGCCGGGTAAATCTTCTAATAATAAATGCCCTTGGGCTAATAAGCAGCATAAAGCCAAGCGGATCTGTTGCGGTTTACCTAAAATAACCTGATTTAAATTTTGTTCGACCTTGTGCAACTGAATTAACACCTGAACTCCTTACAGCTTTGATAAAGGTGATATTTTACTCGGAGACTAATAGTAACCTTGACCCATATAAGTGCAAGTATAAAAAAAAGCGGCCTAAGCCGCTTTTATCTAGGTTACTGCTAATTTAGAAATTAACAACAAGCTCATTTGAACATAAATCAGTGGCTTCAATACATAATTTATAAGTCACAGATGATGCTTGTGAATTAAAGCGATCACGATAACGACCGGTATTGTTAAGCGTATCAATAAGCTGCTCATCACGATATAAATCGACGTTATCAGATGCACCTACCCAGCGTAAATCAACAATCGTTGCACCGGTACGGGTACGCACAGATCGTTTAACGCTTAACTCAATGGCAGTTTGAGCAACACTAACCACTTTTTCCGTAGTATGGGATAAACCGCTTTCATCGCTTGCGGTTAACCTTACCGTATAACTACCACTATTACTGTAAACATGGGTTGGGTTTGTGTCGAAAGACACATTGCCATCACCAAAATCCCAGCTTAATAGGTTAATGTCGTCATTGGCATCTGTAGATAAATCGCTAAAGCTGACACTTAAACCTGAAGCAATAAAGCTAAAGTCTGCAACAGGGGCAACTGGACCTGGCGGGGTAACGTCTTCAGCTAAGGCCGTTAATGTTAAAGACCAGCTATTTAAGCTACCCGTATCACGTCCGGCATTATCTGAAACAAATAATGTCCAATCACCTTGCATCTGTTCACCGTTAAAGGTTTCTAATTGCCAGTTTTGCACAATATTGTCAGTACTGCCACCGCTGCGGTTATGAAGGGTATGCTCTGTTCCTTGTGGAGATGTTAACTTAACAATTAAATCACCAATCCATGTATGGGTAATATTAACCCCAACGTCGGTCGCAAAGACAGTGCCATTTTGGTCAACAGAAATGGTACTTGTTATACCTGAAGCATCACCATCTGGAATATTAACAAGTTCATTATTGTTATAAGCATAATCTTGTAAACCTTGTGGAAGTAACTCAAGGTTGGCTGTGACCGACTTAACTAGTTCATTAGTATCGATATCAGTACCTGTCACCGTAAAGCTATAGTTGCCCCAAGCTGTCTCGGCGGTTGTTGCAGCATTTAAGATTACGGTATCACCTGGTTCGGCTGTGGTTGCAGATAAGCTAACACCGTCGAATGCAGGGTCAACAGCAACACTTAATGCCACTTGTCCCATCCAGTCAGCGACATTACCAATATTTAAGACATATTCAGCACTCTCGCCAGCGGTTATTTGTTGTGTACGCGGTGAAATACTCAGCTTAAATGATGGCGTAGGATCAGCATCAGCCATAGCATTGGCTAAATTTAACCGCTTGCCTGACACCGTTTTACCGTCTAACGCTGTTAAGCTATCACCGCTATCCATTAAAATTGCTTTCATTTCTAAAGGCGTTATATCGGGATTAACAGACCACAGTAATGCTGCCGCGCCAGCAACATGCGGAGAGGCCATAGAAGTACCTGAATAACTCGCATAACTGTTGCCTGGTGTTGTTGATAAGATTGCCGAGCCTGGTGCGCCTAAATCAACAGACACCGCACCATAGTTTGAAGCACCACTAGAAAATACAGATAATTGGTCATTTCGATCAGTTGAAGCAACCGAGACTATACCGTCTAAATCGTATGCAGCAGGATACATTGGCGTGGTATCCGCATTCACTCCAGCATTACCGGCTGCGGCAATAAATAAGATCCCAGCATCGTTACTTGATTGAATAGCTTCACGTAATGTTTCAGAGAAGCCACCTCCGCCCCAAGAGTTATTTGTTGCCTTAACATCTACACCATAATTAAGCTTTAAATCGGTAAAGAAGTTAATACATTCAATTGCGCCTGCGGTGCTGCCACCATCGGGACCAAGAAATTGGCAAGGGACAATAGTCACACTCCAGTTAACGCCCGAAATACCAATACCATTATTACCAGATGCACCAATAGTTCCCGCAACGTGAGTACCATGAGTATCACTATCCATCGGATCTAATTCAGCATTTAAAGTTGAATAACCATAAGTACTACCAGGGTAATCTCCTAAATTAACCCAGCGATTATCTATTAGATCTGGGTGGTTATAATCCATACCAGTATCAATAACACCTATGATGACATCACGACTACCGGTTGAAATGTCCCATGCATCCAGGGCTTTGATATCAGCGCCAGCTGTGCCGCCATTTTGACCGGTATTGTGTAAGGCCCATAAATCATTAAAACGCGGATCATCAGGGGTTACTAGTGCTTTAAGCGGATAGTTTGGCTCTGCAATTTCAACATAAGGGTTAACCGTAAGCTTTTTAATTAATGCATCACGGTCGACACCTTTTGGAACTTGTACTTTAACAATGCGACCATCGGCGACATAACGCATTTTCATATCGCGGCCTTGGGCATCCAGTTGGCGCAAACTAGCACCTTGTCTTAGCACAACGCTTTCACGCTGCTGTTTGGACACACCAGGTTTGAACATGACCAAAATAGATTCTTCTGCAGAGCTATTAGCTAAAGTTGAGCCAGAAACTAATGCTGCAGTTACTGCGATAGCAATCAGTGTTTTATGCTTCATAATGCTTCCCATAATTAATTTATTGTTAATATTGATACTTTAATGTTGCGTCTTTATGGATAGCACAAATATTAATATTAAGTAAATAAATTATAGCAAATAGTACTTTATGCTTAGCTCTTTAGTCGTTAAATTCATATAGCTCGAATCTTAGCTGTTGGTTTTAAAGGGTTAATTTGTAAAACCATATTAATAACAAGTTTTACAAATAGCCCATAAGTGCTATTGCAGCTTTTTGTTAGTGCTTTAGCCTAATATTGTGACTAATTTGATAAGGAGTTGCGGTGTTAAATGTTACTAAGTGGCTAGTGCTAATCAATATGGCGATGTATTCAAGTACTGCTTTGGCAGATATATCAATACAGTTAACGTCATTAATTGAGCGCCAAGCATTAGCTAGCGGAGTAAATGTTACTCAACTTGGTGACTTTAATGTTGCCGATGTTACTCAATCAGGTAGCGGTCACTATGCCGTTTTGTTGCAGCAGGGGGTATTAAATCAACTAATATTGCAACAGCGCGGTTTTGGTCATCAAGCTGAAATTAACCAGTTTGGTAATAATAACTCCGCTCAAATCATTCAAAGTGGTAAGGACAATTTGATACGGCTTGAACAGTGGGGTAATCAGCAATTCTCTATAGAGCAATCTGGTGTAGGTGCTGAAATTTCAATTATTCAATACTAATAAAAATTAGGGAAAATTTTATGAACGTTGTAATGCCACGCAAACATATTTTAGGCTTAGCCATTGCCATGATCATCAGTGGTCCAGTTTTAGCCCAAGACAATGAGGTGATCATAAACCAAACATCAATAGTCGGCACCCTTGAAGGTAATACAGCAGAAGTTGTACAAAGTGGTGAAATTGGCTTTACCATCATTAATCAAACCGGCTTGTTAAACGATAGTGCTGTACAGCAAGATGGGGTTTGGCTGGAAGCATATAATTTTATCGAAGGTGAAAACAACCTGGTTAATACTTATCAAATTGACTTTTGGCATGTAGCTTATACCGACATCGCTGGCGATAATAACAATGTTGCTATTAGCCAAAATGGTTTTTACAACATAACCGAAGCACTAATTACAGGTGATAGTAATACTATTGATGTTTATCAAGAAGGTGATTTCCAGGAAGCTTATTTTAGCCTAATCGGTGATAGTAATGCTGCGACGCTTGACCAACAGGGTTTTGCTAACTGGAGTCGGGTAGGTTTTAACGGCAACAATAATAGCTTTTATAGCCTGCAAAGTGGTGATGACAACCAATCGGGCATGTTTAATCTGTTTGGCGATCGAAATAACTTTGAATCGGAACAATATGGTGATGCTAACGTTGCTGGCATTGTGGGTGTAATGGGGAATAACAATAGTTTTTTTGTTAGCCAAGAAGGCCAGAGCAACGCTTTTATTGCTTATGATGTGCTGGGCAACAATAATCTAATGGATGTTATGCAAACGGGTAATGCCAATCTGTTTTTACTCGATCCGTTACAAGGTGATCAAAACCTAGTATTGATAGAACAACGTGGCGACAACAACGAAGTTGCAGCACCTACTGGGCTGGTTGGCAATAATAATCAGATTGATGTTTGGCAGCGGGGCAATGTAAATAGCTCTTTATTTGCCACAGTGGGTGATGATCATAATGTGCAAGTTCGTCAAACCGGTAATAACAATTTAAGTGAAGTGGTCCTGTATGGTGCTAACAATACCGGTAAGGTTAATAGTCGTGGTGATAATAATATTACCGGTATTGCCATTGATGGCCAAAATAACGATGTAGATATGCGTCAACTTGGTGATGATAATATCGCCGTAATAGATATTATTGGTGATGATAACGATGTGTTTATTGACCAAACAGGCAATGGCAATGAGTTATTAGTCAGCAGTGACATTATGGTTAATGCTAATAACATTGCGATTGAACAGCATGGCGATATTAACTTAGTCGATATTTTGCTAGCTGGCAGCAATAATAGTTTAGATATTTTACAACAAGGTATGGGCAACTGGGTTGCGGGTGATGACGGCTATTTTGCAGTAGCTGGAGACAGCGGTTTAGTGTCGATTACGCAATTAGGTAATGATAACTTAGTCCTTGGCGGCCAATATGGTACTGCTAATGTTATGACTGTCACACAAGTAGGCGACTTTAATACCGCTACTGTAGTGCAAAACTAAAGTGGTTAGCAGCTCACTTTCTAATAAAGTGAGCTGCTATTTTTAGGAATAGCCTATGAAGTTACTTGGCATACTTTTAATGCTCTGCTGTTCAGTTGCCGTTCGTGCAACTGATATTGAATTAGGCGGTTTAGTGCTAGACCGTACTATTTCTCGTTTTGGTAAAGACTTCTCATTTTATTATTCTGGTTATTGGCGTGATATGCCTGCTACTGAAGGCATCACTGTGGTGATCTATGAACAAGTCTATCCGCAAGCGGGTACTTTTTTATGGGTTGAGATGAACCAAACTCGGATTTATCAAACCTATTTTGGTCGCCGTTATAACGATGTAAAACAAATGGCAGAACAAGCAATTTTAATCAGCATTAACGAGCTGGCTAATATTCAAACTAGCAAAATGCTCGAGCAACCTTTAGCCGACAAGTTGTAAAAGGACAATCAAGATAATGAAGCTGATATCTCTAATATTATTATTAAGTTGCGGCGTAGTTTCTGCAACAGAACTAGTATACACGCCAATAAACCCAAGTTTTGGCGGTAACCCATTAAATGGTAATTTTTTACTGCAAAAAGCCCAAAGTCAAAATAGGCATACTGCGGAACGAGGGGGTTTATCGTTTGTTGAAAAATTTCAAGACGCTTTAGAGCGCAATATTATTAACTCGTTAACACGTCGCATTGCTGATGGTGAATTAGTTGAAGGAATTTATAACACCGGTGAGTTTATAGTTGAAGTGACTGGCGGCACTGACGGTGCTGTTGTGGTGCATATTACTAATGTGAAGACTGGCGAAGTCACCATTATTTCTATTCCATCAATTGGTGGAGGCTAATATGAAACAACTATGTTCTAGTTCACTTGCAGGTAAGGCATTGCGGATACATTTAGCTAAAACATTAGGTAAACGACTAGGCTTAATGCTAAGTGTCATTGTGTTATTAAATGGCTGTTCACTGCTACCCAAACCAGAAATTAATTTAACCCCAGCTGAAATTGACACTATTAGTCCAGTGATGTTGCAACTGCAACAACAGGGTAAACCGAGAACAGCAATACCGGTCTCTGTTTATGCCTTTCGCGATCAAACGGGGCAGTATAAGCCGCAAGCTAATGTCTCCAGTTTTTCGACAGCTGTTACCCAAGGTGCCACTTCAGTGTTAACCCAAATATTGCTTGATAGTGGTTGGTTTGCGCCTTTGGAGCGTGAAGGTTTGCAAAACTTATTAACCGAACGAAAAATTCATGGCGCCAATAAAACGAGTGGCGAATTACCAACCTTAAAACAATCACGCATTTTGTTTGAGGGCGGTATTATTGGCTATGAAACTAATTTAACCACTGGTGGTATTGGCGCTGAATATTTTGGTATTGGCCTTTCTGAGTTGTTTCGAGAAGATCAAGTCAGTGTATATTTAAGGGCGGTTGATGTGCATACCGGTCAAGTTTTATTGTCTGTATCTAGCAATAAAAAAGTCTTCTCGCAAGAATTACGCGCGGGATTATTTCGCTATGTTTCATTAAATCGTTTAGCTGAAGCAGAAGCGGGCTACTCGACAAATGAACCAGTACAATATTGTGTTAAACAAGCGATGGAAGCTGCGGTTGTTGAATTAATTTTACAAGGCCAACAACGTGGGTTTTGGCGTGCCGATGATCAAGCTAATTTAATTAACTCGGATTCTTGAGTTTTTGGCCATTGCATGCAACGCAGTAATTCGACTCTGTTGCGTGCTTTGGTTTTACGAAATATAGACGATAAATGGGCTTTAACCGTATGGGCGCTAATATTTAAGTTATCAGCAATTTCTTTATTACGCGAACCTTCTGCTACCAGTTGAATAATACG
The DNA here is from genome assembly GCF_001752395.1 of Rheinheimera salexigens. Classification (NCBI taxonomy): domain Bacteria; kingdom Pseudomonadati; phylum Pseudomonadota; class Gammaproteobacteria; order Chromatiales; family Chromatiaceae; genus Rheinheimera; species Rheinheimera salexigens. Next base: position 1,890,677 of record NZ_MKEK01000001.1, read on the forward strand.
CTTCTCTTGTTTAGTAAGCAGATTAGTATTAGGCACCACTAAAGTTTGTTGATTTTGTGCTAATTTCTGTTGTACCAAAGTGTCTATCAATTCTGACATGACTTTTCGTGCATAATAAAGCTGGCCGGTCATCATAGTATTGATTGCTGTCATAACTCGGTCTAATTGCTCATCCCGATATATCACTCCTCTAATACCCGCTATGATTGCTTGCGATGGCTCTAATATTGTCCGCTCGGCTTGAAATAAAAACAGCGGAACTTTATTTAATAAATCCTGTAATTCAGCTGAGACACCATTTTTATTAATATCCTTATTGGCATAAGGATAAGCAAGTAGCACCCCAGGCTTAAGCATACCGCTGTTTAATGCCACAGCCTTACTGCATTGCTGGACATTTATATTGATTGATTGGGCTAATAAAGTAATATTATGAACAGTATCTAGTTCAGAGATAATTATAAGTTTATTAAACTTATCCATAAGTTTTACTCCGGCATACTACAATTAATTACGTGCTTGATGGCTATTTACTTCTTATACTGTACTCTAGATTATTGAATTGCAACCATTTAACATTTTGTGTGTTTTCATTAGCATAACAAATCTAAACAAATGGAATCACTATGACTAAGAAACTGCTATTTGTCTGTTTAGGTAATATTTGCCGTTCTCCCACAGCACATGCTGTTATGCGAGATAAGGCAAAATTAGCAGAGCTTAATATTGACATAGACTCAGCGGGTACCCATGCATCTCATCGTGCAGAAGCACCTGATGTCAGAAGCATCCGTGAAGGTACCAAGTTCGGATACGACTTTTCGCACCTTCATGCTCGACCCATCACAGAACAAGACTTTAGCCATTACGATATGATTTTGGCAATGGATCAAAATAATTTGCAAGTACTGCAACAGCGTTGCCCAGAACAACACCAACATAAATTACAACTTTTTATGCAGTATCATCCCGCTTATCCGACTCAACAAGAGGTGCCCGATCCGTATTATGGTGGCGCCCGCGGTTTTAGCTTAGTGTTGCAGTTAATCGAAGCTGGCTGCGATGGCCTTTGCCTGCACTTACAACGACAAAAGACTTAGCTTAGCAGTTGTTACGCTTTATAAAACGGTGAATCAACTTAAATATGTAATCTTTTAACTAAAATAGACCAGTTTTGACTTGATTAGGATTGAATTTACGTCCAGAAGTCTATAACGTTCTGAGTAAATTAACTGTAAGGAATTTCATCGTGAGTACTTGGACGCCGCAAAGCTGGCGTAGTTTCCCGATCCAGCAACAGCCTAGTTACCAGGATCAGGAACTGCTAAAAAAAGTAGAAAAGCAACTACACACCTATCCGCCATTGGTTTTTGCTCAAGAAACCCGAGAGCTGTATAAACAACTTGGTCAAGTTGCCGACGGCCAAGGCTTTTTATTGCAAGGCGGCGATTGTGCAGAAAGTTTTAATAATTTTAATGCACCCAAAATTCGCGATACTTTTAAAGTTTTACTACAAATGGCCGTGGTATTAACCTTTGCAGGCAGTTTGCCGGTAGTAAAAGTTGCTCGTATGGCCGGCCAATATGCTAAACCTCGCTCCAGCGATTTAGAAACCATTAACGGTATTTCGTTACCCAGTTATCGTGGTGATATCGTCAACAGCTTTGAGTTTACCGATAGCGCTCGACAGCCCGATCCTAATCGTTTAACTACGGCGTATCATCATTCTGCGGCAACGTTAAATTTATTACGGGCTTTTGCGCAGGGCGGCTTAGCAGACTTACATCAAGTTAGTAAATGGAATATGGGCTTTGTTGAATCAAACCCACTTAAAGATCGCTATCAAGATGTGGCACAACGCGTACAAGAGTCATTACGGTTTATGGAAGTGTGCGGCATAAGCGCGCAAAATTCGCCATCAATTCGGGAAACGCAGTTATATACCTCACATGAAGCGTTATTGCTTAATTATGAAGAAGCATTAACCCGCCGTGATTCGTTAACGGGTGATTGGTATGATTGCTCTGCACATATGGTTTGGATTGGCGAACGTACCCGTCAACTTGATCATGCCCATATTGAGTTCTTCCGTGGCATTCACAACCCGGTAGGGGTAAAAGTGGGCCCTGGTATGCAACCAGACGACTTAATTCGCTTAATTGATAACTTAAACCCAACCAATAGCGCAGGTCGTTTAACCTTAATTACGCGGATGGGGGCGGATAAGCTCGCTGATAAGCTACCGGAATTAGTGCGTAGAGTGAAACAAGAAGGCCGTAAAGTGGTATGGAGTTCAGATCCCATGCATGGCAATACGGTTAAAGCTAGCAACGACTATAAAACTCGAGACTTTGAAGCTATTTTACGTGAAATTCGCAACTTTTTTGCGGTACATAAAGCCGAAGGTACTCATGCGGGTGGTATTCACCTTGAAATGACCGGTGAGCATGTTACGGAGTGTACGGGTGGCGCTTATGGCTTAAGTGAAAGTGATTTAAGCCAACGCTATTTTACTCAGTGTGATCCACGGCTAAACGCTGACCAAGTATTAGAACTGGCATTTTTAATTGCTGATACTTTACGTACCGCGCGTAAATGTTAATCTTTAAGAAGCAAGTAGTTAATATATAATAGTAAACTTAGCCGCAAGCAGCCTAAAACTTGCGGCTATGAGTTCTATATAAGTGTTAATGCTTATTAAATTTTACGTCGTTTTAAACCGGTTATCGCCATAATTTTTGCCGAGATTTCTTCAATAGATAAATGGGTAGAATTTAAAAATGGGATCTGTTGTTGGCGATATAAATTTTCGACTTCATTTAATTCTATCTGGCACTGGCGCAAAGAGGCATAGCGACTATTTGATTTTCGTTGCTCACGAATTTGGCTTAAGCGCTCAGCGGTAATAGTTAAACCAAATAGTTTTGATTTATTGCGCTGCAAAGCGGCTGGTAATTTTAATTGGTCCATATCCTCTTCTACAAAAGGGTAGTTTGCTGCTTTAATACCAAATTGAAGCGCTAAATATAAACTAGTCGGCGTTTTACCCGAGCGACTGACACCCACTAATATTACATCCGCTTTATCATAATCTTTAACGTTAGCGCCATCATCATTAGCCAATGCAAAGTTTACGGCATCAATTCTAAAGTCGTAGGTTTTTTCATGTATGCTATGGGTTCTATGTGTTTTTGGTACGGGTGCAATGCCTAATTCGCGTTGAATAGGCTCAACAAAAGAATTTAAAAAGTCGTAACAAATACCCTCACTACTATTAATTATATGGCGTAAATTATCGTCAACAAAGGTTTGAAAGATTAAAGGCTTAGCACCTGTAGTTTTATAACGATCGTTTATCCTTTGCTTTACTTGCTGGGCCATATCAATAGACTCAACAAAAGGAATGGTTACATGTTCAAATTCTGCAGGGAATAGAGTGAGTAAGGCGTGACCAAACACTTCTGCAGTGATAGCGGTACCATCTGAAATATAAAAAGCTGTGCGCACGAATTACTCCTAATTGTAGTTATTAAATTACATTATAAATTATGGTTTTAATTAATGCCTAGCGCAGTGTAAAATCTATTGTGCCATGTAATGCTAACGGTAAGCTTACACGCCATACGACAAAAATTGGAGACTAACTGTGCAAGAATTTGTGATTTGGTATGAAAACCTCGGCATGCATGATGTAGACCGAGTAGGTGGAAAAAATGCGTCACTGGGTGAAATGATCAGTAATCTTGCCAATGCAGGGGTACAAGTCCCAGGTGGTTTTGCTACTACCTCATTAGCTTTTAATCAATTTCTTGAACAAAGTGGTGTTAACGAGCGTATTTATCAAGTACTAGATGGTTTAGATGTTGATGATGTTAATGCATTAGCTAAAGCGGGTGCTCAAATACGGCAATGGGTTATTGAAACGCCATTTCAACCAGAATTAGAACAAAGCATTCGCGAAGCCTATCAAAAATTGCATCCTGATTTAAATCAAGATGTCTCATTCGCTGTTCGTTCATCAGCGACTGCTGAAGATATGCCAGATGCCTCTTTTGCCGGGCAGCAAGAAACCTTTTTAAACGTACGTGGCTATGATGCCGTTATCGTTGCCATTAAACACGTATTCGCCTCTTTATTTAATGACCGTGCTATTTCTTACCGAGTACACCAAGGTTACGACCACCGTGGTGTGGCGTTATCGGCAGGTATTCAAAAAATGGTTCGATCAGACTTAGCGTCATCAGGCGTCATGTTCTCCATAGACACCGAGTCAGGTTTTGAAGATGTGGTATTTATTACCTCATCTTATGGTTTAGGTGAAATGGTGGTACAAGGTGCCGTCAATCCAGACGAATTTTATGTGCATAAACCAACTTTAGCTGCTGGTCGTCCTGCTGTTGTGAAACGCAGTATTGGTAGTAAAAAAATTGAAATGGTTTATTCAAAACAACAAGATCACGGCAAGCAAGTACAAATTATTGATATTGCACCTGAGCGCAGTAATGTGTTTTCACTTACCGATGCCGAAGTTGAAGAGTTGGCTAAGCAAGCCGTAATTATTGCCGAGCATTATGGCCGTGCTATGGATATTGAATGGGCCAAAGACGGAAATGATGGCAAGTTATATATTGTTCAAGCTAGACCTGAAACAGTAAAAAGCCGTGAAGACAGCAATACGATGGAGCGATTCCAATTACAAGGTACCGCACCTATTATTGTGGAAGGTCGTGCTATTGGTCAGCGAATTGGCAGTGGTGTGGCTAAAGTGCTTAAAGGCATTGAGCAAATGGATCAAATCCAGCCAGGTGATGTTTTAGTTACCGATATGACTGATCCAGATTGGGAGCCGATTATGAAACGGGCGTCTGCCATCGTGACTAATCGTGGCGGCCGTACTTGTCATGCGGCAATAATTGCCCGTGAACTGGGTATCCCTGCGGTTGTCGGTTGTGGCGATGCAACCGATAAAATAGTAACTGGGCAAGCCATAACGGTATCCTGTGCAGAAGGTGATACTGGTTTTATATACGATGGTAAGTTAGAACATAAAGTGGTCAGCAGCCGTATTGATGAAATGCCAGCGCTTGATTTAAAAATAATGATGAACGTGGGTAACCCAGAGCGTGCATTCTCTTTTGCTAAGTTACCGCATGCTGGTGTTGGTTTAGCCCGGTTAGAATTTATTATTAACCGCATGATAGGGGTGCACCCTAAAGCGCTGATTAACTTTGATAGCCAAACGGACGAAGTTAAAGCGACGATTACCCAGATGATTGCCGGTTATGCTAATCCGGTTGAATATTACATAGCTAAGCTAACAGAGGGTATTGCTACCTTAGCCTGTGCTTTTGCACCAGAAAAAGTCATCGTGCGCATGTCTGATTTTAAATCAAATGAATATGCTAACTTAGTTGGTGGTCGTCAGTACGAACCGCACGAAGAAAACCCAATGATAGGTTTTCGTGGTGCCGCGCGTTATGTGTCGGAATCATTCCGCGATTGTTTTGCCCTAGAAGTTGAAGCACTGAAACGGGTGCGCAATGTAATGGGTTTTACTAATGTCGAAGTGATGATCCCATTTGTGCGTACATTAGAAGAAGCTAGCTCAGTAATAGATTTACTGGCAGAGCATGGCTTAAAGCGTGGTGATAATGGTTTACGCGTCATTATGATGTGTGAATTACCTTCCAACGCCTTATTAGCCGAAGAGTTTTTAGAATACTTTGATGGTTTCTCTATCGGCTCTAACGACTTAACTCAGTTAACCTTAGGCTTAGATCGTGACAGTGGTTTAATTGCCCATTTATTTGATGAGCGTAATCCTGCCATTTACAAGTTGCTAGAAATGGCCATTAAAACCTGTAAAGAAAAAGGTAAATATATTGGTATTTGTGGTCAAGGCCCATCTGACCATGAAGACTTTGCGGCTTGGTTAATGGAGCAAGGTATTGATAGCGTGTCGTTAAATCCTGATACGGTATTAGAAACTTGGTTATATTTGGCTGAAAAATATGGCAAACAACCAAGCTAAGACATAACTAGCTAAAAAGCCCTGCGATGCGGGGCTTTTTTATTTGTCTCGGCGGCTAGGGCTTTGCTGTTTTAATATAGCGACTAACTGCTTTAATTGCTGCTGTTCAGACTTTTGCTGTTCTAACAGTTGATCTTCACGTTGCAGTGCATTTAATGCCGTTAACACTAGCAACTCATCACGAGAAAATTGCGGAACTTGCACCGCCAGTTGATTTAACTGCTCATTTAATGTTTCTGCTAAACTACTCAGTAAAGTCGTTGCACCTTGCGGTACCTTAATGTTGTATGGGCGATTAAGGATATTTACTTGAACTGACTGTTTAGCCGACATTCGCAGTATTATCGCTAGTTAGCTTTAATAATGTTTCTAAACGACTGGTGATAGTTTGTTGTTGCTCATCTTTTTCCATCACATCTAACTGTAAGTTCTCATGCTGCTCTTGCAACTTAGCTAGCTCAGTTTTAAGTTCAGTATTATGCTGGATCAAGTGTTGAATGGCAGATTCTAATTCGGTCAATAATGAAGTGTTCATGATGTTACCTTCTACGGTTGGGGCCGCAGAAGATAGCCAAAACCAGCCAAAAACGCCAGAGAAACCCACTAAAACGGCTCTGATTGACTAATGTTTCAGCAGATAAGTGCGATTTATTATTAAAGCAACTTGCAGCCAATGAATTGAGATGTCAAAGTGATTGGTAATAACAAAATACTCAATAAAAAAAATATTAAAAGGAAGAGTGATGGAAGAGTTTATTGGGGTCTTAAATGACCTAATTTGGAGTGATGCACTTATCTACTTGTGCCTTGGAGCTGGGCTGTTTTATTCGATTTTAACCCGCTTTGGTCAAGTGCGTCACTTTAAAGAAATGTGTAAATTGCTACTCAGTGGCAATGATTCAGACAAAGGTATTTCTTCTTTTCAAGCTTTAGCCGTCTCATTATCAGGTCGAGTTGGTGTTGGTAATATCGCTGGGGTAGCCGCTGCAATTGGTTTTGGTGGGCCAGGTGCTATTTTTTGGATGTGGGTAGTGGCTTTTCTGGGCGCCAGTACAGCCTATGTTGAGTCTACTTTAGGCCAGTTATATAAAGTTGAAGAACAAGGCGAATACCGTGGTGGGCCTGCTTACTATTTTGAACGTTGTTTAGGTTGGCGTTGGTTAGGTATAGCTTTTGCCATCTCATCGATTATCGCTTGCGGTATTTTCTTACCCGGTGTTCAAGCTAATGCGGTTGGTAATGCAGTCACCCAGATATTTGGCGATGGCGATATGGTTATCACTTCGTTTGGCGAAGTAGGTACATATAAGCTGATTTCCTTAGCGGTTATTCTACTAGTATTAGGTTTTATTATTTTTGGTGGTATTAAGCGCATAGCGTCATTTACCCAAATCGTTGTTCCCTTTATGGCGTTAGGCTACATCATCATGGCGTTAATCGTGGTGTTTTTGAATATGGATAAAGTGCCGGGTATTTTCTCGCTTATATTTAGTGATGCATTTACAGCACAAGCCGGATTTGGCGCGGCCATTGGCTGGGGAGTTAAACGGGGTATTTACTCCAACGAAGCTGGCCAAGGTACTGGCCCACATGCGGCCGCCGCGGCTGAAGTTGACCATCCATCACAGCAAGGCTTAGTGCAAGCGTTTTCAGTCTATGTCGATACCTTGTTTGTTTGTACCGCCACAGCGCTAATGATTTTAATTACCCAACAGTACAACGTGGTGGGTGAGCTAACAGATGGTACTTTCATTGTGCAAAATATTGCTGCTTCAACTGAGATTGGCTCTGCAGCCTTTACCCAAATGGCTTTATTCAGTGTGTTTGGTCAGTTTGGTCAAGTATTTGTAGGTATTGCATTATTCTTCTTCGCCTTCACCACTATTTTAGCTTACTACTACATCACTGAAACTAACGTAGTGTATTTAAACCGGATGTTAAATAACAAACTGCCCTCATTAGTATTTAAATTACTATTAATGTTTATGGTGGCTTATGGCACGGTGAATAGCGCAGGTTATGTTTGGAATTTAGGTGATATTGGCGTGGGTTTAATGGCTTGGATTAACATTTTGGGTATTCTGGCTATTTTCTTCATGTATAAACCGACTATGCGCTGCTTGAAGGATTATGAAGAACAGAAAAAAATGGCGGACCTATTACCTTTGATCCTGTGAAGTTAGGGATTAAAAACGCGACTTTTTGGGAAAAGCGTTTAGCGGATCAAACTAAAAATAAATAACGCTAATTAGGATCGGATGTAATTAGAACTAAAGCCCCTTGTTAAGGGGCTTTTTTTTGCGTAAACCAACTATACTTAAATACCTTCTTGTTCTATTAGTTATGAGATGTAACGATTAATAGCAAGTATTTTACTGTAAATAAAATCAATGCCACCAAGGAGCAAGTTATGTTTATTTTTCCAAAAACAATTGTTATCGCGGCAGTACTCGCAGTATTAAGTTTAGGCTTAACCAGTTGTGATAAAAATTATATGGATGATGAAACCAAGATGCTAGACAAGCGGGTCGTATTAGAAGACGGCGTGGCTGATGATGTTGAAGTATCGAATGCAGTGATTAAAGCGCTACACGACGAGAGTAAGCTGAGCCAGTTTATGATCAATGTAGAAACGCGTAAAGGCGATGTAACGCTTCGAGGTGATGTCGATACCGAAGAGCAACGTAAGCTAGCAGAGCAGGTGACTTTAAGTACCGCTGGAGCTCATACGGTAAATAATGAAATCCGAGTTAGACAATAGATACGTTTTATCAAAGTAGGGATTAGCTTACTCTTAAACATGCATATTATTGCATCATGCATGCTTAAGAGGCTATTGCTTTTAACTGATACTGATGCTCAGACGGTCAATGTAAATGCGCTGGTATTATCGGTTATAGAGTGCTAAAACTGTTTATATAGCCCGTTACAGTGACGTTAAGAACTTATTCAACACCAATAAAACCGCCGGTTTGATGGGCCCATAATTGGGCATAAATCCCACCAGATTCGATTAACTCTGCATGACTGCCTTGTTCAATAATTCGGCCTTGATCTAACACGATAAGCCGATCCATTTGGGCAATAGTCGATAACCGATGGGCAATCGCAATAACAGTTTTACCTTGCATTAAGCTATTTAAACTGGCTTGAATAGCAGCTTCAACTTCAGAATCTAACGCTGAAGTGGCTTCATCTAAAATCAGTATCGGTGCATTTTTTAACAGTACCCGCGCAATAGCAATGCGCTGCCTCTGCCCGCCGGAAAGCTTAACACCCCGTTCGCCAACTTGTGCATCAAAGCCGGTATTACCTTTAGCATCGCTTAACTTAGTAATAAAATCTAACGCTTCAGCCTGTGCTGCTGCTTGTAGTAGCTGCTGTTCAGTCGCGTCCGGCTTACCATATAAAATATTTTCTCTAACTGAGCGATGCAGTAATGAAGTATCTTGGGTCACCATCGCAATATGTTGGCGTAAGCTATCTTGGCTTACTTGGCTAATATCCTGCCCATCAATTAATATTTGACCGCTTTCAATATCATAAAAACGTAATAACAGATTGACTAAAGTTGATTTGCCAGCGCCAGAACGACCGACTAAACCAATTTTCTCACCGGGTTTTATGCTTAAATTTAATTGCTGTAATACGCCGCTATTAGCCTCAGTATTATTAACTTCAGTAACAGTATTAGTACCTGCGACATGAGTATCTGCTGTCGGGGCGGTTTTACCATAGTTAAAGTTAACTTGCTTAAATTCAATTTGGCCTTGGTTAACAGTTAGCGGTTTAGCATTCTTAACATCACTAATTTCAATCGGTTGTGACAAGGTCGTTATGCCATCAGTTACCGTGCCTAAATTCTCAAATAAACCACTTATTTCCCACATTATCCATTGTGCCATACCGTTTAGGCGCAGCGATAAACTTACTGCTATAGCGATCGCCCCCACGCTAATGGCACTAGCAGACCATAACCAAATAGATAAGGCGGCTACTGCAAAGACTAAAACATAGTTTAAAGATTGAATAGAGACGCTTAATCCGGTTGCTAAGCGCATTTGTCGATACACAGGACGTAAGAATAATTCCATACTGTCGCGGCTATAGGCTTCTTCACGGTGAGTATGCGAGAACAACTTAATAGTGCTGATATTAGTATAACTATCAACAATTCGGCCGGTCATTTCAGAGCGGGCGTCAGCTTGCAAAGTCGCAGCTTGTTTTAATCGCGGTACAAAATAAAACTGCAAACCAATATAAATGGCTAGCCAGACCAACATGGGAATAATCAACCGCACATCAGCATCAGCAACAAAATACAACATAGAGCCAAAATAAACCAAAATATAGACTAATACATCGAGTAGTTTCATCACGGTTTCGCGTACGGCTAGCGAGGTTTGCAACACTTTAGTGGCAATGCGCCCGGCAAAATCGTTTTGATAAAAACTCAGACTTTGCCGTAATAAATAACGGTGCGTTAACCAACGAATAGACATAGGAAAATTGCCCAGCAACGTTTGGTGTAATATCGCAGCATGAAAAAAACTTAACGCCGGCAAAAACACCACCGTCACTAAACCCATTTTAATTAACGTTGCACTTTGGGTGGAAAATAAATTTTCACGCTCACTTTGGCTTAACCAATCAACTAATTGGCCCATAAAACTAAAAAGTGATACTTCTAGTATGGCTAATAAAGCCGTGCTGATAGACATTAACAGTAATGGCCATTCCATGCCTTTACTGTAATGCCGGCAAAATGCATACAAGCTTTGCGGGGGTTGACCAGGCTCAGTCGAAGGGAAGGGTTTGATAATACGTTCAAAAAAGCTGAGCATCTAAATTCCTGATAACTATTTGGGTTGAAAATTAAGGAGCTAAAAATTATGATCTAATAATTAAGGGTGAAAATATAAATAGATAAAGTTTATTAGCTAATATTGTACCGTAATGTCGCTAAATTGCATGATTGTCATAACAGTCTTGCAGTGTTTGTGCATATAATAGCTGTGATAAAGCCGATTGCTGTGTATCATAAATGTTCTTTATTCTACTAATTAACTTCAGTTTTCATCTCGATTATTCGTAAAGGAATTTCATGGAAAAGATTTCTGCCACTTTGGCGCTGTTAGGTATTTTGTCTCTTTTTTGCCAATGGTTAGGCTGGAAGTTACGGTTACCCGCTATTTTACCTTTGCTAATAGCAGGATTATTATTAGGACCTGGTTTTAGTGTATTAGATCCTGATGCTTTATTTGGCGATTTATTATTTCCAATAATTTCCTTAGGTGTCGCGGTAATTCTATTTGAAGGGGCATTAACCCTAAACTTTAAAGAAATTAAAGATCATGGTCGCATGGTAACTAATCTCGTCTCAATCGGCGCGTTAATTACTATGGGCATTTGTGCTTTAGCTTCACACTATATTGTCGGTTTTAGCTGGGAAATTGCCCTGTTATTTGGTGCCTTAATTTGTGTTACCGGCCCAACTGTTATAGTACCCATGCTTAGAACGGTGCGACCCACCGCAAAGCTAGCCAGTATCTTGCGTTGGGAAGGCATTGTTATTGACCCTCTAGGCGCATTGTTTGCAGTATTAGTATTTGAATACATTGCTGTTGCATCAGACTCAACCACGCATATGCTGACGGCCTTAGGCTTAATGTTATCCATTGGCTTAGGCATTGGTGCTATCAGCGGCTATTTAATGGGTATTATTCTGCGCCGAAATCTCTTACCGCATTATTTGCAAAATACCGCTGTACTGACCATTATGCTGGGTGTTTTTGTTGGCTCTAATTTATTACAAGAAGAAAGTGGTTTACTAACAGTAACCGTGATGGGTATCTGGTTAACCAATATGCGTGGTGTTGATATTGGTGAAATTTTAGAGTTCAAAGAAACCTTAACTGTTCTGCTTATTTCAGCGTTATTTATTTTACTTGCGGCACGTTTAGACTCTGACGCTATGTTAAGTTTAGGCTGGGGCGGACTAGTATTATTGTTAGTGGTGATGCTAGTAGCACGGCCCATAAGTATTTGGTTTTCAGCCATTGGCACCTCGTTAAAAACCAATGAAAAATGGTTTTTAAGTTGGGTAGCGCCGCGCGGTATCGTTGCCGCAGCCGTATCATCATTATTTGCCATAAAACTTGAAGCGCTTGGCTATGAAGGTGCATCGCAAATTGTACCATTAGTGTTTTTGGTTATTATAGGTACTGTGGTTATTCAAAGCTTAACCGCGGGTACCTGGGCCAGAAAACTAGGTGTCGCAGCGGGCTCTAATCAAGGAATTTTAATTTTTGGCGCCTCTAAGTTTGCCCGCGAATTAGCCAAAGTGCTTTTAGCGCGAGAGTATCGAGTCGTTCTAGCAGACAGCAACTGGGATAATATCCGTTTAGCTCGCATGGACAGTATCCCTGTTTACTTTGGCAACCCGGCATCAGAGCATGCTGAAAACTACCTTGATTTAACGGGCGTAGGGCGGGTGTTTATTATTTCACCTTATCGACAAATGAACCCCTTAGTCAGTTTTCACTTCCAAGATATTTATGGTGTCGACAAAGTGTTTGGCTTAAATAGCGCCGAAGCGGTGAGTGCTAGACATCAAATGTCAGAGACCTATGTTAAACGTTTAAGCTTATTTGGCGAGCACATGTCGTACGCCAAGCTGTCTAGCATGGTGGCGCGTGGGGCGGTAATAAAAACCACTAATATTACAGAAAGCTTTACCTTTGAACATTTTGTTAAGCGTTATGGTGATGGCGCTTTACCCCTGTTATACATTAAAGATAAAAAGCTGCATGTTATAACCGGTAACACCAAAAACACCATCCCTCACGATGTAGAGTTAATTAGTTTAATCTCTGCTCATGCCTTGCTTGAAGCTAAAGGTGTTGATGCGCTGGAACAATCACAGCAGCATGCACAACCTATTAGCAAAGAGCCAACGGCTGAGGGTTAATCACGAAACTAAAAGGCATTGGCTAATTTCAATGCCTTTTACGCTTCTGTATAGTGCATTACTAATTTCGAACTCATACGCAACGAACTTTTTATTAAGCCGTCGTAGTTTCTGATATAATATCGAAATTAAAATAGTTTTACTTAAGCACTTAATTTAAACACTTAACTTTAAATACTGTAACTTAAAACACTGCTCAGGCAACAACGGCAGTTAATTTGCTACACCGAGACAGAATTAATGACTATTAAACTTGTTACGGCAACGGTGTTGCCAACGCCATTTGCTGAATTTCGTTTGCATGGTTTCTTAGCAGATAATGGTAAAGAGCATGTTGCTTTAACCTTAGGTGATGTCAGCACAGATTCTCCAGTACTCGCTCGCGTTCATTCCGAATGTTTAACCGGCGATGCCTTATTTAGCTTACGTTGCGATTGTGGTCCACAGTTAGAAGCGGCGATGCAAAAAATAGCGGCGGAAGGTCGGGGCATTATTTTATATTTACGCCAAGAAGGCCGAGGCATAGGGTTAATTAATAAAATTCGGGCCTACGCCGAGCAAGATAAAGGCTTAGATACCGTGGAAGCTAATGAGATTTTAGGCTTTTTACCCGATCTACGTGAATATGATGTCGCGGCAGAGATGTTTAAACAGTTAGGCGTGCAACAAATTCGTTTACTGACTAATAATCCAAGAAAGGTCACTAAATTGACCGATGCTGGAATTAATGTGGTTGAACGCGTGCAACATCGAGTAAAAACGTCTAGTTATAATCAGCGTTATTTAGCCACAAAAGCCGATAAGTTAGGCCATTTACCCTAATCTATCGCTATACTGTTTATAGTAAATATATTTAAAAAAAACGTACTTAAAATAAGCCACTCGGCTATTTTGAAATTAATTGTTTAGTTACAGGATCTTACTTTTGACCAATAATGATGTGTTACGCAGCCTGCGTTATAGTTTAAATATCAATAATCAATCCATGATTGAGATTTTTGCTTTAACCGATATTTTAGTCACTAAACAGCAAGTGATTGACTGGTTAGTTAAAGAAGAAGAGCCAGGCTATCAGGCTATTTCTGATGTAATGATGGCCAGCTTTTTAAATGGCTTAATTATTTTACGCCGTGGTAAAAAAGACGGTGCCATTCCACAGCCTGAAACTACTTTAAATCACAATATTATTTTTCGTAAATTAAAAATAGCCTTTGATTTAAAAGATGATGATATTTTAGCCTTATTAGCAAAATCTGAGTTCAAATTAGGCAAACATGAGTTAAGTGCTTTTTTCCGTCGCGCTGACCATAAACATTACCGCGAATGTCATGACCAAGTTTTACGTTATTTTTTACGTGGTATACAACTTACTCACCGTCCAGATAACACCTAAATCCTGTTAAACCTTCAGCAAAGTTAATGTTATACTACTGTCACTTTTAGTCGAGTGTCAGTAGTCTATGATCCCTAAGCTTGTACCTGAACAGGCACTAGATGCCAGTATTGTTGCCTATAGCCATGCGCTTATTGCCGCAGGTTTTACCGGTGATATTGAAACAAATTATGCCAGTCGTTTAGCGGTTGCAACTGATAACAGTGTCTATCAAGTTTTACCGCAAGCCGTTTTGTTGCCTAAAACCACCGAAGATCTAGTCATTTTAACTTCGTTGGCTCAAACCTCGACCTTTGCTCATATTAAATTTAGCCCACGTGGTGGCGGTACCGGTACTAATGGTCAGTCATTGACTGAGCATGTTGTAGTCGATATCTCGCGGCACATGCGGACTATCTTGGAAATAAACTTAGAGCAGCGCTGGGTGAGAGTGCAAGCTGGTGTGATTAAAGATCAGCTAAATGCGTTCTTAAAGCCCTATGGCTTTTTCTTTGCTCCAGACTTATCTACCTCTAACCGCGCCACTATCGGTGGTATGGTAAATACTGACGCATCTGGTCAAGGCTCGTTAGTCTATGGCAAAACCAGTAATCACGTACTGGGTCTTAAAACGGTTTTAATTGATGGCCAAGTGCTGAATAGCGCCAAAATGCCGATTTCTGAAGCTGAAAAACTCGCCGAGCAAGATAATACTATTGGACGTTTATACCGTCAGGTTATTCGTAGTTGCCGCGACCATCGCCAGCAGATTTTAAGCACATTCCCGCGTTTAAACCGGTTTTTAACCGGCTACGACTTAGAGAACGTCTTTAATACTGACTTAAGCCAATTCGACCTATCACGGATTATCACAGGCTCTGAAGGTTCGCTAGGCTTTGTGGTTGAAGCAAAGCTTAATATTACCCCCATTGCTAAATACAAATGCTTGGTTAATGTAAAGTACGACAGTTTTGATAGCGCTTTACGCAATGCGCCATTTTTAGTCCAAGCTCAAGCTACCTCGGTTGAAACCGTTGATAGCAAAGTGCTTAATTTAGCCCGTGCCGATATTATTTGGCATCAAGTTAAAGATTATATTACTGATGTTGCTGGTAGCGATATGCTTGGCCTGAACATGGTTGAGTTTAATAGCGAACAGCAGCAAGATATTGAACAGAAAATTGCCGTGCTTAGTGCGCGTTTAGACCATGCCGTTGAACATAAACTAGATGGCATTATTGGCTATCAAATTACCTATGATAACCAAGCGATTAATCATATTTATGCTATGCGCAAAAAAGCCGTAGGGTTACTAGGCAATATTCAAGGCCGGCAAAAACCGATAGCCTTTGCTGAAGACACCGCAGTACCACCAGAGAATTTAGCCGATTATATTCAAGAGTTTCGCAGTTTATTAGATCAACATGGTTTGCAATATGGCATGTTTGGTCATGTCGATGCTGGTGTACTACACGTTAGGCCTGCACTGGATTTATGCGATCCGGCGCAAGAGCAATTAATGCGTACTATCTCTGATCAAGTTGTTGCATTAACCGCTAAATATGGCGGTTTAATGTGGGGCGAGCACGGTAAAGGCTATCGTAGTGAATATGGTCCAGCTTTTTTTGGTGAAGCGCTGTTTACTGAACTGCGAAAAATTAAAGCCGCTTTTGATGCTAACAATCGATTAAATCCCGGTAAAATTTGTACGCCTTATCATAGCAACGAGCAATTGGTCAGTGTTGATGGCACTAAGCGTGCGTTTTATGATCGGCAAATTCCCATAGCCGTCAAAGATAGCTTTAATAGCAGTTTAGATTGTAACGGTAATGGTTTATGTTTTAACTACGAAGCTAGTTCACCTATGTGTCCGTCAAGCAAAATCACTAAAGATCGGCGGCATAGCCCTAAAGGTCGGGCAGGGTTAATGCGCGAATGGTTACGCTTAACCGAATTACAGGGTGTCGATGTACTGGCCACAGAACAACAACTACAAAATAATAGCACTAGCATTAAAGACTTATGGTCACGCATTAAAAACACTTTAGCCAAACGCAATGGTGAACAAGATTTTTCTCATCAAGTAATGGAAGCGATGGAAGGCTGTTTAGCCTGTAAAGCCTGTGCCGGACAATGTCCGATTAAAGTGGATGTACCGTCGTTTCGTTCAAGATTTTTGCAGCTATATCACAGCCGCTATTTACGACCGGCCAAAGATTATATTGTGGGTAATATAGAACGCACTGCGCCGTTATTAGCCAAGGCACCTCGATTAATCAATTTTGTGTTAAAACGAGACCTAACCGCTTCAATATTAAAACGCAGTGTCGGTTACGTTGATACGCCGTTGTTATCAGTGCCCACTTTGGCTCAGCAGGTTAAAAAACGTTATGGGTTTGATTTAACCCAGTTACAGCAATTGACTGAGCAGCAACGGCAAAAAACAGTGTTATTAGTTCAAGATCCTTTTACTAGCTTTTATGAAGCTGAACTGGTTGCTGATGCGCTACGTTTACTAGAGAAACTCGGCTTTCAACCGGTATTACTGCCATTTTTACCGAATGGTAAACCGCAACATGTTAAAGGTTTTTTACGTGATTTTGCTAAAACTGCGGCAACGGCAGCGCAATTTTTAAATCAATTACATCAGTTGCAACTGCCTATGCTTGGCTTGGATGCGTCGTTAGTGTTGGTGTATCGTGATGAATATAATAAAACCTTAGAAAAAAAACGTGGCGATTTTAAGGTGCAGTTACTGCATGAATGGTTAGTACAGCAGTCTTTGCCTAGTGCCGCGGTAAGCCAAGAGTTTGCATTACTTGCCCATTGCACCGAAAAAACGGCTTTGCCAGCAACAGAAAAAGCCTGGCAAGATATCTTTAGCCGTAGCGGTTTAAGCTTACAGTCGGTTAGTGTTGGTTGCTGTGGTATGGCAGGAACTTATGGTCATGAAGCGCAGAACCTAGAAAATAGCCAAGCCTTATTTGATTTAAGTTGGCGCAACCCGGTTGAGAAATTTGGTGTTGATAAACTGGCTGTTACTGGATTTTCTTGTCGTAGCCAAGTTAAAAGGCTGGTAGGGGATAAACCTAAACACCCGTTACAGATATTGTTAGCTGCTTTATAAGTAATACGGTTATACATTAAGACTGTTGTAAGTTACCAGGTATTAAAACTAAAAAAGCCACAATCTATATAGTTTACAGATTGTGGCTTAACTCTTTGGATTTTTAATAAATTAAGCGCTTTTTACAGCAATATTAAAATTTATAAGTGCCTTTCAAGTACCAATAACCACCATTAATGCCCATTGGTGAGGTTTCATAATATTTTGCACCCAAGATTGCACTGCCTGCAGCATTCAGCTTCTCTGGATCGTTATCCAGTAAGTTTTGCGCGCCAACTGAGACAATAAAGTTATCATTGAAGAAATAACTTACTTCAGCATCTAAAGTCATTTTTGCTGAGGCGTTAATCGTCAAGCCAGAGTCATCGGCATGCACGCCTTGATACTCGCCATAATAATTACCACGCAGTAGCATTGACCAATCATCCCAACTTTGCGCCCAGGTTAAGGTTGCACGGTGGTTTGGTAAGTCATTTTCTAACCGTGATACACGGAAGTCTCCAGTAATCTCACTAAAGCGAACCACTTCGGTATCATTCCAGTTATAGGCTATGGCAAAATTACTCTGACCATTAAATAACTCGGTTGAATAGTTAGCAACAATATCGATACCTTGGGTTCTAGTATCAAAATCATTGGTTAAGTAGGTAATACTGGTTAATGAATCTATACCAGTAACACCAGCAGCTTTTAATGCCGCTATATCTTCTGGAGTGACATCAAAGTTTGTTGACTGACTAATACGGTCATCAACGTCAATTAAATAATAATCAGCCGTTACAAAGAAGCCATATCCGGTATAAACCATACCAAATGCATAACTGGTTGACTCTTCCGGAGTCAGAACCGTTGCACCTTTTAAAATAGCTACAGGGTTAGTGGCAGGGATAACACCAATATCAATTAACTTTCCTTGATCGGCCTCAGTTCTAACATTACTGACGTTAGCTTGACCAACAGTAGGGGCACGAAAACCACTGCTAGTAGAAGCACGTAATGCTAAATCATCGGTTAATCTAAATTGGGTGGTTAATTTATAGTTGGTTGTTGTGCCAAAGCTATCATAATCTTCAAAACGTAATGCCGCAGCAGCCATAAAGCGCTCTGTAAACTCTGCATTTACATCAACATAAGCGGCATAGTTGCGACGGTCAGAAGTGCCAGCTGTTTGCGGTTGAAAACCTGGGAAACCGTTAGAGCCGTTGCTTAAACCTTGACTAACATAAGGACCAATTTTCCAAGAGCTTTCTTCACCGGCCACAATTTCAAAGCTTTCTTCTGTCCATTGAGTACCAAAAGCGACGGTTAAGTCTTGGTATAAACCTACAGGAACAAATTTTACAAAATCGGCAGTAAAGGTTTTTTCAAGTTGAATATATTTACCAGCTTCAAAATCGGTAGGGGTTTCAGGGCCTAATGAAGCATTAAGTGAGTTGAATAACTGAAATGATGATTCGCTTCGTCCTACAACCCCGCTAAAATCATAACTAATACCTTCAACAAAGCCTTTTTTAAATTCGCCTTTCATACCCATGGCTAAAGAAGTGTCAGTAATGTTGCCACCAAAATTGGGCGTGAAACCACCAGGAAACATTGAGAAAAATGTGAAACAGTTTTCCGGTAACGCATTTACGCTAGCGGTAATTTGGTCGTGATTTAAACCAACAATACCTACGTTATTACAACCACCGGCACCTGTGGTATCGACCACTTGTAAAGTTTCACCTTCATCGTTGGAAAATACTTGGCCACGATTGTGTGGGTTACGGTAATAAAACCCGCCACGCACATCGCGTTCAGAGTAGTTACCAAACATATAAGCTTGGCCACCATTATCTAAATCGATACCGGCATTAAGAAATACTGTTATGTCATCGTTAATTTCTGGTGCGCCCCACACTTGCACAGGGTTTAGGATAAAAGGGTTACCCGCATCAGCTATTGCCTGAGCATCACCACGCTGGACACTGCGACTAGTGGCATCAGAGTTTTTATATTGCATACTTAAATTAACAAAACCCTCTTTTGTTAATGCCATGCCAATGTTAGCCGCAATTTCGGTAGAGGTACCATCACCAGCGTAATATTCACCACGCTTAACTTCAATGCTACCGCCTTCTGCGGCATCCTTTAATACAAAGTTAATTACACCTGCTATGGCATCAGAGCCATACTGAGCAGCTGCACCGTCGCGCAGTACTTCAACTTGTTTAATGGCAATGCTCGGGATAACCGATATATCTGGCCCTTGTGCACCATCGTTAATCCCGCCGCCTAAAAAGGAAATAACCGAAGCACGATGACGGCGCTTATTATTTAACAACACTAAGGTACTGTCTGATGATAAGCCACGTAAATTGATTGGCCGAATTAACGAAGCGGCATCACTAATAGGTTGGGCGTGTACGTTTAACGAGGGCACTGTTGTACTCAGCAGGTTAAGCATGTCGCTATTACCGCCTTTGCTTAGCTCATCACCGCCTATTATATCAATAGGTACCGGCGAGTCACTTACCGAACGCGGGGCAGAGCGGCTACCAACTATGGCTATTTTTTCTATTTGTTTTTCTTTAGCTTTGATTTCGGTGGCTTGTTCTTGTGCGACAGCTAGCGAACTGGCACTTATTGATAGAGAAGCGGCAAAGCTTACTTTAACCGCCCAAGCTATTTTATGGTATTTATTAGATTTTTTCATACCGTGGTCCCTGGA
The DNA here is from genome assembly GCF_001752395.1 of Rheinheimera salexigens. Lineage (NCBI taxonomy): Bacteria > Pseudomonadati > Pseudomonadota > Gammaproteobacteria > Chromatiales > Chromatiaceae > Rheinheimera > Rheinheimera salexigens. The sequence goes on from NZ_MKEK01000001.1 coordinate 1,910,887, forward strand.
TTGTAATGTTTAACAGTCTTTATAGCTGTTATCGTCCTCTTAACAGTAAAAGAGAAATCTTCTGCTGTCTATCTCATATTAATGTTAATTCATCTCTAAATGTAAAATTCTAAATTATAGAAACAGAAAAAATCATTGCATCTACTTGCTAGGCTGTTTTATAACAGTCTTATTATTTCATTTTGGATACCGTTGTGCAGATAGTTGAACTTGAACCACCTTACTTTACCGATCTTATTCGCCTAGCCAACGCTGTTCACGGTGATAATTACCTTAATCCTGCGTCATTATTGCAGATGTATCAACAAGGCATAAAGCAGGGCATGAATGCCAGTTTTGTAGCATTAGATGAGCAGCAAAATGTATTGGGCTATCGAATAAGCTTTGCCGCAGGCCAATGGCAAGCTGATAAATGGTGTAGCCAAAATTTATGGCCGGTTGCTATCGCAGATATGGCTTATTTTAAATCTGTTGCTGTGTGTGAAAAGCAGCGGGGCAAGCGTATTGCCAGTACACTACTGGCAAAATCTGTAGCTGTTCTTAAACAGCAAGGTGCTAAAGCAGGACTAGCCCATATTTGGCGGGAGTGTCCGGGTAATGCCGCAGAGCGTTATTTTAGTCAAGCCGGCGGCAACGTACTAGCCATTCACCCACAACGTTGGCGTCATTTATCAGAAACAGTCGGTTATGACTGTCCAATATGCGAAAATGTATGCCTGTGTAGCGCAGCCGAAATGCTGCTGCAGTTTTAATTTCTACTATTCTAATTAGTGAGTACTCATGAGCTTTTGGCCAGAATTTTTCGTTATTGCAACGGTACATTTAATGGCAGTGGCCAGCCCTGGCCCTGATTTTGCGATAGTGCTGCGTTATGCGGTACGTTATGGCGTAAAAGCCGCGATAGCCGCCAGTATAGGTATTGGCAGTGCTATTTTATTACATGTGACTTATTCATTGATTGGCATCGGGGTGTTAATTCAAACCACGCCTTGGTTATTTCAACTACTTAGTGTCGTAGCCGCGCTGTATTTGGCTTATATCGGCATCCAAGCACTACGCTCAAAGCCTAGCGTTGAAACAAGCGCTGCGAGCACCGATCCTGCTGCAGCTTCATTACACGCAGCACCTTCTGTTCGCAAAGCTTTTATTGCCGGCTTTATTACTAACGGTTTAAATCCTAAAGCAACCTTGTTTTTTCTGTCGTTATTTGCCGTTATTATCGCGCCAACCACACCGCTAGAATATAAGTTAATTTACGGCCTCTATATGGCCGTGGCTACTGCGCTATGGTTTAGCTTTTTATCATTAATATTAACTCGGCAAAAAGTGCGCAGATTTTTATTGGCAAAAGGGTATTGGTTTGACCGCGCGATGGGCTTGTTGTTATTGGCTTTAGCATTGCATTTAATTTTTAGTAGTTTTGTAAACGCCTAAGCCTACTAACGCTAGACTTGCCATCAGCTGGCTGCAAGTTATAATAGCCGCGATTTTAATTGCCCTGGATTTACGATCCAGCTTTGCAAGAGGTTAAGTATGTATATTGTAGCTGCACTGTATAAATTTGTTCGTCTTCCTGATTATGTCGAATTACGCGACACCATTTATCAACTGATGGTACAACACAACGTCAAAGGCACGTTATTATTAGCTGAAGAGGGTATCAACGGCACTATATGCGCCAAACGCGCGGATATCGATGCCTTAAAAGCTTGGTTTGATAGCCAACAGCGTTTTGCTGATTTAAGTTATAAAGAATCATTTGCCGAAGAACCGGCTTTTTATCGTACCAAAGTGAAGCTTAAACAAGAAATTGTCACTATGGGCGTTGAGGGCATTAACCCAGCACATATTGTGGGCACTTATGTCAAAGGCGATGATTGGAATCAACTAATCACCGATCCCGATACTATTCTTATTGATACCCGTAATGACTATGAAGTCAGTATTGGCACCTTTAAAAATGCGGTTAACCCCAATACCACTACCTTTCGTGAGTTTCCACAGTGGGCCGCACAAAACCTAGATAAAACTAAACATAAAAAAGTAGCCATGTTTTGCACCGGTGGTATTCGCTGTGAAAAATCGACTGCCTTTTTAAAAGAGCAGGGATTTGATGACGTTTATCATTTAGAGGGTGGCATTCTTAAATATTTAGAAGAAATGCCTCAAGAGCAAAGTCTATGGCAAGGTGAGTGTTTTGTTTTTGATCAGCGCGTGGCTGTAAAACATGGTTTAGAGCAGGGCAGTTATGACCAATGTTATGCTTGTCGTATGCCACTGTCTGTCGCGGAAATGGCATCAGAGCATTATGTTAAAGGCTTAAGTTGTCCACACTGCTTTGACAAAACCACTGATGAGCAAAAAGCATCTTTTGCAGAACGGCAGCGCCAAGTAGAATTTGCTAAACAACGCGGTGAAAAACATATCCGTGATGGTAAGTTAGATTAAATTAACGACATTAACAGCAGATATCGATATTTAGAGCTAACTATCGATATCTGCTGGTTTAACTTCTTGTATTATTTCTTCTTTTACTTCTTCGCTAAACTCTTTCGGTTTTAACGCACTTAATAAACTTAACAAGATTAAATTAAATTCTTCACTCATATTATCAACGTTTGTTAAGCTGGCGGCTAATTCGGAGGCACGTTCTAACTGATTAGTGCGATACATTAATTGGCCTAAACGCAAGGTTGCCCAATAGAGTGTGACATTTTGGCTATCTTGATAAAAACTTAAATATTGTTCTAACGCAGTAATACCTATATCAACATCTTGATCGGCAATAACGGCTAAGCGGCCTATATGGTATAAAGCACTGTATTTATTGTTTAAATCTTCAGCATACTTGACGGTTAACTGAAAGTTTTTAAACGCTTCAGCATAGTTTTTTTGCTCGTTTAAGATTTGGGCTTTTCTAAGTAATAACTGGGCATTATAGGGTTCAGTTAAATATTGCTCAATAAGTGCTAATGCTTCATCCGGTTTCTTATCATTTAATAGTAATCTGCTGTTCGCCAACGCAGCTTGAATAGGATTATGTTGCTGTAAATAATCGGCATGAAATCTAGCGAGCTCTTTATCACCCCCAGCGGCGGCTGGAGCTACATTATAAAAATCGATTAAGGCTTGGCGTGCGGCAAAATTGTCAGGATCAAGCTCTAGGGCTTTGTTTAAATGACCAACACCACGCAAAGCACGATCTTTAGCAGAAAAAATATTACCATTTGAGGCTAAACGAATTTTGCTTAGCCCAGCTAAATAATGCAAATTACTATGTTGCGGAAATTGTTCAGTGGCAAAGTTAAGTAGGGTATTAGCATCTTCTAAACGTTGTTGATTAAATAAAGACCGAGCATAAATGGCTAGCACATCGCCATGCTCCTTGTAATCATCTTGCTGCAATATTTGATGCTCTAACTCAGAATACTGGGCTTTAACCAACAGTTGCTGATAATTACCTAAGGTTTCTGGGGCGAGGCTTGCCGCTAAAAATAACATTAACATTTGCATTTAACTAACGCCTTCAAGATCAATGTTGCTAATAACGAGTTTACGCCAAGCTGTGGGCTATTACACGCAATTAGGGGATGTCGATGTCAATGTCTGTTACTGGGACACTGCAACAGGGTAAAAATTCACCTTGCCGAACAAAGGCTAATGGTTCATTGAGGTATTGTATCTTACCGTTAAGTAATTTACAGCGGCAGGCACCACAATATCCTTCCCGACATTGATAATTAATATCGGATTGTTGCTGTTCTATTGCTTCAAGTATTGTGCGACGGCTATCGTCAAACTCAACGCTAGCCGCCCCTTTAATACTTATTTTTTTAATTTCCGTAGCTTTCTGCATCAGCGTTATAGATCAAAATCACCAAACTCTGCGCTATCTACTTCGTTATCAATTTGGCCCACTAAATAAGAACTAATTTCAGTTTCCTGCGGGGCAACTTGCACATTATCCGACACTAACCAAGTATTAATCCAAGGTATCGGGTTCTGCGTGGTACTAAACATGGGTTTGAATCCCAATGCCTTCATTCGTGTATTGGTAATATATTCTACGTATTGGCATAAAATATCTTTATTTAAACCAATCATAGAGCCGTCTTGAAATAAATAGCTAGCCCAATCTTTTTCTTGCTCGGCAGCAATGCGGAAAATAGCATACGCTTCTTCTTCACATTCTTTAGCCACTATTGCCATTTCAGGATCATCTTCACCTGAGGCCATAATATTTATAATATGTTGAGTACCGGTTAAATGCAGCGCTTCATCACGGGCAATTAAACGGATAATTTTGGCATTACCTTCCATCAATTCGCGTTCGGCAAAAGCAAAACTACAAGCAAAACTCACATAAAAACGAATGGCTTCAAGTACGTTAACAGACACCATACATAAATATAATCGACGTTTTAATTCACGTAGACTAATGCTATGAGACACACCATTAATAGTATGTGTACCTACACCACAACGCTGATATAAGTTAATACCATCTATCAAAGAATCATAGTAACGCGTGACATCTTCTGCGCGTTCTAGGATTTTTTCATTCAGCATAATGTCATCAAAAACTTTATGCGGTTCAGAAGTAATATTACGCACAATATGGGTATAGCTGCGGCTGTGAATAGTCTCACTAAAGGCCCAGGTTTCTATCCAAGTTTCTAATTCTGGCAACGATACAATAGGCAAAAAGGCCATATTAGGCGAACGACCTTGCACAGAATCTAGCAATGTTTGATATTGTAGATTACTGATAAAAATATGTTTTTCATGCTCAGGTAAATTTTGAAAATCGATACGATCTTTACTGACATCTATTTCTTCTGGACGCCAAAAAAGCTTAACTGCTTTTCGATCAATTTTTCAAAAATACCAAACTTTTGTTGATCATAACGCGATACGTTAATGGCGTTACCAAAAAACATCGGCTCTTTAAGCTGATTATTAATGTTTCGATTAAAAGTAGTATACGGCTTTGGCATGTCTATTCCTGATTCTCCATAAAATCCAACGGCGGCTGAATAATACAACCGCCGTTATCGATTAAATTTTACACGCACCACCGGCACAATCATCCTCGGCTTCAGCTTGCATATCATCTTGGATATCTGAGGCACCATCACGTGTATTGTGATAATACAAGGTTTTCACACCCAACTTATACGCGGTAAGTAAATCTTTTAATAATACTTTCATTGGTACTTTACCGGCGGTAAATTTGTTTGGATCATAACTGGTATTGGCTGAAATAGCCTGATCAACAAACTTCTGCATAATAGCGACTAAGGCTAAATAACCATCATTATTCGGGATATCCCAAAGCAATTCATACTGATTTTTTAAGCGTTCATATTCTGGAACCACTTGTTTTAAAATACCATCTTTACTGGCTTTAACGCTGATATGACCACGCGGTGGCTCAATACCATTAGTGGCATTAGAAATTTGTGACGACGTTTCTGATGGCATTAATGCCGTTAACGTTGAATTACGTAAACCATGGGTGGTAATTTCAGTTCTTAACTGTTCCCAGTCAAGTAATAAAGGTTCGGCACAGACTTTATCTAAATCTTTCTTATAGCTATCAATGGGCAAAATACCATCGGCATAAGTCGTTTCAGAAAACTTCAGACAAGGACCAAACTCTTGAGCTAATTTAGTTGATGCTTTAAGTAAATAATACTGAATAGCTTCAAACGTGCGGTGGGTTAAGCCATTAGCTGAACCGTCAGAGTATTTAACCCCATTTTTAGCTAAGTAGTAGGCATAGTTAATAACACCAACGCCTAAAGTACGCCGATTCATAGTGGCATGATAGGCCGCAGGAATAGGGTAGTCTTGGTAGTCTAATAAGCTATCTAACGAACGTACCGCTAATTCGGCTAATTCTTCAAGCTCAGATAAATCTTCAATCGCACCTAAGTTAAAGGCTGATAAGGTACACAGTGCAATTTCGCCATCAGGGTCGTTAACGTTATTTAACGGCTTAGTAGGCAGGGCAATTTCAAGACATAAATTACTTTGTCTTACCGGCGCCACTTTAGGGTTAAATGGACTATGGGTATTACAATGATCCACGTTTTGCAAATATATCCGGCCAGTACTGGCACGTTCTTGCATAAATAGCGTGAAGAGCTCAATGGCTTTTATACGCTTTTTACGAATACTGCTATCGGCTTCGTATTGCACATATAACTGCTCAAACTTTTCTTGGTCTTCAAAAAAGGCATCGTATAAACCGGGTACGTCAGATGGGCTAAATAAGGTAATAAAGTCATCTTTAATTAAACGGCTATACATTAAGCGGTTAAATTGCACGCCATAATCTAAGTGTCTAACTCGGTTCTCTTCTACGCCACGGTTATTTTTTAATACCAGCAGCGATTCAACTTCTAAATGCCATAACGGATAAAATAAGGTTGCTGCACCACCGCGCACACCACCTTGTGAACAGCTTTTAACTGCCGTTTGAAAATGCTTATAAAAAGGAATACAGCCAGTATGAAACGCTTCGCCATTACGGATAGGACTGCCTAAAGCACGGATACGACCGGCATTAATACCAATACCCGCGCGCTGGCTTACATATTTTACAATGGCACTTGAAGCGGCATTAATAGAATCTAGGCTGTCGTCACATTCAATTAAGACACAAGAGCTAAATTGACGAGTAGGAGTACGCACACCCGCCATAATTGGCGTAGGTAACGATAATTTAAACATTGAGCTGGCATCATAATAGCGGCGCACATAGTCTAAACGGGTCGCTTTAGGATAATTAGCAAATAAACAGGCGGCAACTAACATATATAAAAATTGAGCACTTTCATATATTTCACCGCTAACCCGGTTTTGTACTAAATATTTACCTTCTAACTGTTTAACCGCAGCATAGCTAAAGTTTAAATCACGGCTGTGATCAATAAAACTATCTAATTGGGCTAACTCTGCTTCACTGTAATCTTCTAAAATATGGCTATCGTAGCGCTTGCTGTTAACCATTTTCACTACATGGGCATACAGTGCAGGCGGTTCAAATTGGCCATAGGCTTTTTTACGTAAATGAAATACGGCTAAACGGGCAGCTAAATATTGATAATCAGGGCTTTCTTTAGAGATTAAATCTGCAGCTGATTTAATAATCGTCTCGTGAATATCCTCTGTTTTAATACCGTCATAAAACTGAATATGTGATTTCAGTTCAACTTGAGATACCGATACATTAGATAAACCTTCCGCGGCCCAGTCAATAACCCGATGGATTTTATCAAGGTCTAAGAGTTCACGGCGGCCGTCACGTTTTGACACGTAAAGAGATTGAGTCATCGCTACAGAGTTCCATTTTTAATTTAGTGGTTTAGTTTCAACCTAGGCTACAACAGCGCTGTAAGGCTAGTAAAGCAGCAGCAACTGTTGTTGTTTTACACAACATATAGGTGAATTCTAAAGAGTGATCACAAGATAGTGTGTTCTGAGACTTAAATCAAGGCGTTCAACCTTTTATTAGAATAGTTATTTTTGTCAAGTTGGAAAGGAGTATTTTTAATAGACTAATAAGCAATGGATGCTTTTGCAACTGCAAAAAAGCCTTGCTACTTAGCTTAATTTTGAATGGTTAGTAGCTACTAACCCCCTTAGCTTGGTGCGGCTAAAAGCGAACACTAAGCAAGAGGGATTTATGAAAATAAATAATATTTTATTCTGGCTTTTTTGCCACCACGATGTAATTAACATCCACCCCGGGGCCAACTTTAAAACTTTCAGTCAACGGATTGTAATGCAAACCCGTGGCCTCACACACTTCTAAGCCAGCTTGCTCGATATAACGCATTAAAGTGGAAGGGCGGATAAATTTATCAAACTCATGCGTACCTTGTGGTACTAGCTTTAACACACGCTCAGCGGCAACAATGGCTAATGCCCAGGCTTTCCAGCTTTTATTTAAAGTAGAGAAAAATAACCAACCGCCGGGTTTAACTAAATCGGCACAAGCTTGGATCACCGATAAAGGCTCTGGCACATGCTCAAGCATTTCCATACAGGTAACAATATCAAATTGACCGGCATGTTCAGCTGCAAAACCTTCTGCTGTGCTTTGCTGATAATTTACTGCAACACCGGCTTCTAGTGCGTGTAGCTTTGCCACGCTTAAAGACTCGGCTGCCATATCAATTGCACTAACCTTAGCACCAGCTCTGGCCATGCTTTCTGCCAAAATACCGCCACCACAGCCCACATCTACGATGGTTTTACCAAACACACCTTGCACTTGATCGCTTATATAGCTTAAACGCACTGGGTTTAATAAATGTAATGGCTTAAATTCACCTGCTGGATCCCACCAGCGCGACGCAATATCATTAAATTTAGCAATTTCTGCTGGATCTACATTGGTATGAATGGTCATATATGGCTACCTAAGGAATTTTGCCTATTATAAAGCCTTGATCTATTTCAGCAAACTATAGCATTAACTCAAGCGTTAACTAAAGCTAACACTGAAACATGGCAAGCTTAATTTTATGTGGTAGAATCACGTGTTGCCTCGCACTAGATAATACAGATAAAAGCGAGTTATCTATCTGATTTAAGGGAAATTAGCGTTTTATGACAGATCTGGCCAAAGAAATAGTTCCTATTAATATCGAAGATGAGCTAAAAAACTCCTACCTCGACTATGCAATGAGTGTCATTGTTGGCCGCGCCTTACCAGACGTAAGGGACGGGTTAAAACCGGTTCACCGTCGCGTGTTATTTGCGATGAAAGAACTGGGTAATGACTGGAATAAAGCCTATAAAAAATCTGCCCGCGTTGTGGGTGATGTTATTGGTAAATACCACCCGCACGGTGATAGCGCTGTATACGACACGATAGTGCGTATGGCACAGCCCTTTTCGTTACGCTACATGCTAGTTGATGGCCAAGGTAACTTTGGTTCTGTTGACGGCGACTCGGCAGCGGCAATGCGTTATACCGAAGTTAGGATGTCACGCATAGCGCATGAGCTACTAGCCGATCTTGATAAAGAAACCGTAGACTTTGTACCTAACTATGATGGTACAGAAATGATCCCTGCGGTTATGCCGACCAAGATCCCTAACTTACTAATTAACGGCTCTTCAGGTATTGCGGTAGGTATGGCGACTAACATTCCGCCACACAATATCACTGAAGTAATTAATGGCTGTTTAGCCATTATCGCCAATCCTGATATTGAACTGCATGAGTTAATGCAGCATATCCCAGGCCCAGACTTCCCAACTGCCGGTATTATTAACGGCCGTAAAGGGATTGAAGAAGCCTATGCGACGGGTCGGGGTAAAGTATACATTCGCGCTAAAACCCTAATCGAAACCGATGAAAAAACCGGCCGCGAAACCATTATTGTTAACGAGATCCCATATCAAGTTAATAAAGCACGCTTAATTGAAAAAATTGCCGAGTTAGTTAAAGAGAAGCGTATAGAAGGCATCTCAGCTTTACGCGACGAGTCTGATAAAGACGGTATGCGTATTGTTATAGAACTGAAACGCGGTGAGTCATCTGAAGTAATGCTAAACCAGCTGTATCGTAATACCCAGATGCAAGCGGTGTTTGGCATAAACATGGTATCACTCGATAGAGGCCAACCAAAACTGCTTGGCTTAAAGCAAATGCTAGAGTGCTTTATTTTACACCGTCGTGAAGTGGTGACTCGTCGTACCGTTTTCGACTTACGTAAAGCCCGTGATAGAGCCCATATATTAGAAGGTTTAGCCATTGCGTTGGCTAATATCGATGAAATTATTGAGCTAATCAAAAAATCAAACAGCCCAGCTGAAGCTAAAGTAAGTTTAGTTGAGCGCGGTTGGTTGTTAGGTGATGTTAGCGCCATGTTAGAGCGCGCTGGCCAAGATGCGGCACGCCCAGAATGGTTAGAAGAACATTTTGGTATTCGTGACAATCAATATTTCTTAACCGAACAACAAGCCCAAGCCATTCTTGATTTGCGCTTACACCGATTAACCGGTTTAGAACATGAAAAAATTCTAGACGAGTATAAGCAGCTATTAGAACTTATTGCAGAGCTACTATTTATCCTTAATACGCCATCGCGTTTAATGGAAGTAATTTGCGAAGAATTAGAAGCCGCTAAACTGCAATACGGTGATGAGCGTCGTACTGATATTCAAGACAATATGCTTGATATCAATATGGAAGATTTAATTGCTGAAGAAGATGTAGTAGTAACCTTATCGCACCTAGGTTATGCCAAATACCAAGCTTTATCTGATTACGAAGCGCAACGTCGCGGCGGTAAAGGTAAAGCCGCTACCACAGTAAAAGATGAAGACTTTGTTGATAAGTTACTTATCGCTAGTACGCATGACACGATTTTATGTTTCTCAAACCGTGGTCGTATGTATTGGTTAAAAGTGTATCAATTACCGTTAGCTAGTCGTACCGCACGTGGTAAGCCAATTATTAATATCTTGCCACTTGAAGACGGCGAACGCATCAACGCTATTTTACCGGTTCGTGAATACGAAGAAGGTAAGTATGTGTTTATGGCAACCGCAAACGGCACAGTTAAAAAGACTGCATTAACAGAATATTCTCGTCCGCGCTCTAACGGTATTATTGCGGTTAACCTAAATGAAGGTGACCACTTAATTGATGTTGGCTTAACAGACGGTAGTAATGAAATTATGTTGTTCTCTGACGACGGTAAAGTAGTACGCTTTACTGAAGACAAAGTACGCAGCATGGGTCGTACTGCAACCGGCGTACGCGGTATTCGTTTACGTGAAGGCGGATCGGTCGTATCGTTAATTATTCCTAACGGCGACTGCCCAATTTTAACAGTAACAGAAAATGGTTACGGTAAACGTACGGCGTTAGCTGAATATCCAGCTAAAAACCGTGCCACCCAAGGTGTAGTTTCTATTAAAGTCTCTGAGCGTAATGGTTTAGTGATAGGTGCTACTCAAGTCAGTGAACTGGACGAAATCATGATGATTTCTAACCGCGGTACCTTAGTTCGTACTCGTGTGTTAGAAGTGTCAGAAGTCGGCCGTAATACTCAGGGCGTAATCTTAATTCGCACTGCCGAACTAGAAAAAGTAGTAGGTTTAGCTCGAATTGATGAAATTCAGCTAACAGAAGCTGACTTGCTTGAAGCTGGTGCAGAGCTTGCAGAGGGCGACGTTAACGCGACTGCCATTGCAGCACCTGTAGCTGAGGCAGTTCTAGACGAAACTGACTTAGATGATACTGATATTAATGAAGATGAAGATGAAGATGAATCAGATATCGATGATGAAATAGATGTCGATGATGTTGATGATGAAACAGAAGACCCTGCATAATAACAGTGACTGAATAAAAACGAGCGCAATTAGCGCTCGTTTTTAGTTTTAAGCACTTACAACAACAAGCTTGGCCTGTTAAATTAAATGTTATCCCTAGGAGCGAGTAATACAAGATGACCAGCTTTAATTTTTGCGCCGGTCCGGCCATGTTGCCGGTAGCAGTAATGCAACAAGCACAACAAGAACTTTTAAATTGGCAGCAGCAAGGTTGCTCGGTGATGGAAATAAGTCACCGCAGTGATAGTTTTATTGCCATGGCAGCGCAAGCGGAACAAGATTTTCGCGACTTATTAACCATACCCGATAATTATAAAGTGCTTTTTATGCATGGAGGTGGTCGTGGTCAATTTTCAGCGGTGCCTTTAAACTTGTTACAGCCAGGCCAAAGTGCTGATTATTTAATCTCAGGTGCTTGGTCAAAATCAGCCGTGGCTGAAGCTAAAAAATATGGCAACATCAACGCCCTAGATATTCGTTGTCAATCTGATCTAGGCTTACGTAGTTTAGTGGCTCCAGAAGATTGGACGTTATCAAGTGATGCTAGTTATGTACATTGCTGCCCAAATGAAACCGTCGATGGTCTAGAATTTACCTCGTTACCTACAACAGATAAGACCATTGTTGCCGATCTATCTTCAACCATATTATCGCGGCCAATTGATATTAATCGCTACGGTGTTATCTATGCCGGTGCGCAAAAAAATATTGGACCATCAGGACTAACACTGGCGATAGTTCGCGAAGATTTATTACCTGCAGCCAATAACACTATTCCATCGGTTTTAGATTATCGCCTCGCGGCAGAAAACGACAGCATGTATAACACGCCGCCAACTTTTGCTTGGTATCTAGCAGGTTTAGTTTTTAAATGGCTAAAACAGCAAGGTGGCGTAACCGAAATGGCAACGCGTAACCAAGCTAAGTCTTCTTTACTTTATGATTTTATTGATAAAAGTGACTTTTACCATAATGATGTCGATCTTGCCTATCGCTCGTGGATGAATGTGCCATTTTTCTTAGCGGATGATAGATTAAACGACGCCTTTTTAGATCAAGCTGAGCATCATGGCTTGTTAGCCTTAAAAGGCCACCGTATGGTCGGCGGTATGCGCGCCAGTTTATATAACGCGATGCCCATTGAAGGCGTGCAAATGTTAGTTAGCTTTATGCAAGAATTCGAGCGAGTAAATGGATGAAGACTTTAACCTTAGCACCAATCTCAGCCGTATCAGGTGAAGTACATTTACCCGGCTCTAAAAGTATTTCTAATCGGGTGTTATTACTCGCTGCTTTAGCTGAAGGCCAAACTGAAATTACTAATCTGCTAGATAGCGACGATGTACGGTATATGCTAAATGCTTTAACCGCTTTAGGGGTCGATTATCAACTTTCAACTTGCCGCACGCGTTGTACCGTGCAAGGTTTAGCGGGTTTATTTAAATCTGATCATTTAACTGATTTAAAACCCTTAGAATTATTTCTAGGTAATGCCGGCACAGCCATGCGTCCACTAACGGCAGCATTAGCAGCATCAGACGTTAATGTCACCTTAGTGGGTGAGCCTCGCATGTATGAGCGACCCATTGGTCATTTAGTCGATGCTTTAGCTGGTTGGCAAGCTGATATCGATTATATGCAAAATAGTGGATTTCCGCCGTTACATATTAAAGGTAAGGCATTACAGGGTGGCAAAATAGCCATTGATGGTAGTATCTCCAGCCAATTTTTAACGGCCGTTTTAATGGTAGCGCCATTATTACAAGGTGATAGCGAAATCAGTATTATTGGTGACTTAGTTTCTAAGCCTTATATCGATATTACTTTAGCTTTAATGCAACGTTTTGGCGTCACCGTTAAGCATAATAATTACCAAAACTTTAGTATTACAGGCCAGCAAACATATCAATCACCCGGTGCCTGTTTAGTGGAAGGCGATGCGTCTTCGGCTTCTTACTTTTTGGCCGCAGCAGCTATTAAGGGCGGCAGCATTAAAGTTACCGGTATTGGTAAACACGCTGTACAAGGTGATATTTATTTTGCTGATGCCTTAGCCGCCATGGGCGCAGATGTAGAGTGGGGTGATGATTATATTCAGGTTACGCGTAACACTTTAACCGGTATTGACCGTGATTATAATGCCATACCCGATGCCGCCATGACCATTGCCACCACCGCTTTGTTTGCAACGGGCGATACTGTTATTCGCAATGTGTATAACTGGCGGGTAAAAGAAACTGACCGGTTAGCGGCCATGGCAACTGAGTTAAGAAAAGTGGGTGCCACGGTAGAAGAAGGCCATGATTACTTAAAAATAAGCCCACCGGCTAAACTTAAACATGCCAGCATTGCTACTTATAATGACCATCGTATGGCCATGTGTTTTTCTTTAGTGGCACTGAGTGATACTGCTGTCACGATTGAAGATCCCGATTGCACCGCTAAAACCTTTCCTGATTATTTTAACGTGTTTAAACAATTATCGCGTTAATACCACTAATACGCTCAATGTAAGGCGAGTTTGGCTTATTACTGCCGCTAATAACTGTTTTAGCGCGCAGTAATAACAGCCTGCTTTTGAACATGTTATCCAAGCTATTTAAAAACGTATACACCGTTATGTTCCGCGGCTTGACACAAATGTTAGCACAAGATTAAAAACCAAGAACTTAAGCTAAAAAAGCTGTACAATGTCGCGATTTAAAATTTAAGCGACACAACAAAATACATAAGTAAGGGGGTAGGATGCCACATAACGCAGCTGTGATTACCATCGATGGACCTGGCGGGTCGGGCAAAGGCACTATATGCCGTTTATTAGCTCAACGTTTAGGCTGGCAATTACTGGATAGTGGTGCGATTTATCGCGTCTTAGCACTTGCAGCAATGCATCACCACATCGCGTACGATGACGAAGAAGCCTTACAGCCCTTAGCAGCACATTTAGATGTTCAGTTTGGCAGTGACGAACAGGGTAATATTCGTATTACACTTGAAGGTGAAAACGTAACTAATACTATCCGTACCGAGCAAGTTGGCATGGTAGCGTCTACAATAGCTTCATTACCAAGAGTAAGAGAAGCTTTATTACGTCGCCAACGCGCGTTTGCCGAAGCACCAGGATTAGTCGCAGATGGCCGCGATATGGGAACGGTAGTATTTCCAAACGCCATAGTTAAAATATTTTTAACCGCTACCCCTGAAGAGCGCGCCAATCGCAGATATTTAGAGTTGAAAGCTAAAGGTCATGATGTTAATATCAGCGACCTTTTGAGTGAAATTCAGGCAAGAGACGACCGCGATACTAATCGCGCTGCAGCACCGTTAAAGCCTGCTGCAGATGCTTACATACTGGATTCCACTGATAAATCTATTGAACAAGTGTTGGCAGAGGTGTTGGATTATGCGGGTATGAAAGTACCGGCGTTAGTATAAACCAGACTAAAACCGCATTTTGGGCAGCCTGCTAAAAGGATTTAACAGGTAAATTTAGTAACCCCACACGAACATGATGATCTGTGGTGCACTTAACTGAAAAAGTGAATATGACTGAAAATTTTGCACAAATGTTTGAGGAAAGCCTCAACACAATCGAAACCCGTCCTGGCTCTATCGTTAAAGGTACTGTCGTTGCTATATTAAAAGACGTTGTAATGGTCGATGCTGGCCTTAAGTCTGAAGCGGCTATTCCTGTAGAGCAGTTTAAAGCGGCTAACGGTGAAATCGAAGTAAGCGTAGGCGACATCATTGATGTAGCACTTGACGCGATTGAAGATGGTTTCGGTGAAACCTTATTATCTCGCGAAAAAGCTAAACGTCATGAAGCTTGGGTACGTTTAGAAAAAGCCTGTGAAGAAAAAGAAACTGTAATCGGTGTTATCACTGGTAAAGTTAAAGGTGGTTTCACAGTTGAAGTTGACGGTATTCGTGCATTCTTACCTGGTTCATTAGTTGACGTACGCCCAGTACGCGATACTTTGCACCTAGAGAACAAAGATCTTGAGTTCAAAGTCATTAAGTTAGACCAGAAGCGTAACAACGTAGTTGTTTCACGCCGTGCTGTTATCGAATCAGAAAGCAGCCATGAACGTGACCAGTTGTTAGAAACTCTGGAAGAAGGCATGGAAGTTAAGGGTATTGTTAAAAACTTAACTGACTACGGTGCTTTCGTAGACTTAGGTGGCGTAGACGGCTTACTGCATATCACAGATATGGCATGGAAGCGCGTTAAGCACCCAAGCGAAATCGTTAACGTGGGCGATGAAATCCCAGTTAAAGTATTAAAATTCGACCGTGAGAAGCAACGTGTTTCTTTAGGTCTGAAGCAAATGGGTGAAGATCCATGGGCAGCTATCGCTTCTCGTTACCCAGAGGGTGCTCGCATCACTGGTCGCGTAACTAACCTGACAGACTATGGTTGTTTCGTTGAAATCGAAGAAGGCGTTGAAGGCTTAGTACACGTTTCAGAAATGGACTGGACTAACAAAAACATCCACCCATCTAAAGTTGTAAACTTAGGTGACTCTGTGGAAGTTATGGTCTTAGAAATTGACGAAGAACGTCGTCGTATTTCTTTAGGTCTTAAACAGTGTAAAGCTAACCCTTGGGAAGAATTTGCTAAGGGCTTCAACAAAAACGATCGCGTTAGCGGTAAGATCAAGTCAATCACTGACTTTGGTATCTTTATCGGCTTAGACGGCGGCATCGATGGTTTAGTACACTTATCTGATATTTCTTGGAACGCAACTGGCGAAGAAGCCGTACGTGACTTCAAGAAAGGCGACGAAGTACACGCTGTTGTATTACAAGTTGACCCAGAGCGCGAGCGTATTTCTTTAGGTATCAAACAACTGGATGAAGATCCGTTCAATGATTACCTTGCCGACAACAAAAAAGGTGCTATCGTTAAAGGGGCAGTAACTGCCGTTGACGCTAAAGGCGCTACTGTAATGTTGGAAGGTGCTGTAGAAGGTTATATCCGTGTATCTGATATCGCGCGCGAGCGTACTGAAGATGCATCTACTGTACTGAAAGTAGGCGAAGAAGTTGAAGCTCGTTTAATGGGTGTTGATCGCAAAAACCGCGTAATCAGCCTGTCAATCAAAGCTAAGTTCGAAGTTGAAGAAAAAGAAGCTATGGAAACTGTCAATAAGAAGCAAGATGATGCTGATTTTGGTAGCAACGCAATGGCTGATGCATTTAAAGCTGCTCAGAAGCAGGATTAATTGCTAGCAAGGCAGGGGGCGTAAGCCTCCTGCTTTATCCACTCGCAGGTTTGCCGGAGGGTCTATGACCAAGTCTGAATTAATTGAAAAATTAGCTACTGATTTCCCTAATATTCAGGTTAAGGATGTTGAGGCTTCAGTTAAAGAAATTCTAGAACAAATGGCACAATCGTTATCCAGTAACGAGCGTATTGAAATTCGTGGCTTTGGTAGTTTCTCTTTACACTATCGTGCACCACGCGTTGGTCGAAATCCTAAAACCGGTGATAAAGTAGAATTAGACGGTAAGTATGTACCGCACTTTAAGCCAGGCAAAGAGTTACGCGACAGAGTAAAAGATAATACCTGATCACCAATAGTCATTGGATATCGGGCGTAAATGGAGCTTAACTTGCGCAGAATACTTTTTATTATATTTATTTTAGCCATTATTATCCTTGGGATAATGTTTGGTTCTATAAATCAGCAGCTTACTGATCTTAATTTACTTATCGTCAGCTTACCTCTTAGAGTTGTTGATATTGCGCTTATTTTCTTATTATTAGGCACTGTGCTTGGGTTAATCGCTGCTATGTTGTTTAGTTTGCAACGTAAAGCTAAAAACTGGCGAGCAAAACCGTCGGATAACGCCTGAATTTATGTTAGAACTGCTGTTTTTGTTATTACCGGTTGCGGCAGCTTATGGCTGGTTCATGGGCAGAAACAGCACCAAACATAAAGAATTAAAGGGTAGAGCCAGTATTACCCGCAATTTATCTTCTGGTCTTAATTTCCTATTAACTGATCAAGAAGATAAAGCCATAGAGCAATTATTAGAATTGCTGGATATCGAAGCGGCCACCATTGAAACCTACTTAGCTTTAGCCACTTTATTTAGGCGTAAAGGCGATTGGGATAAAGCCATTCGTATTCATGAAAAACTGCATCATTTAAAATTACCTAAACCACAAGCTCAACAAATCCAATTTGAATTAGCCAAAGATTATTACTCTGCTGGTTTGTATGATCGCGCTGAAAACTTATTAGTTTCATTAGTTAAATCAACCAAATTAGCCGAGCCTGCATTAAAACAATTGTTTAGTATTTTTATTTCTACTCAAGAATGGCATAAGGCAGAACTCTATAGCCAAGCTGTAATGGCAACCCGTTCTAATGCTTTACATATCGCCATGGCAAATATGTTAATTGAAGCTGATAAAGTAAAGAAAATAGCCACTTCCGCCAGCATAATAAGTATTGCCGATCACTATCCGCAAGCCATTAGGCCTAAGTATGAATTAGGCTTATTAGCTTTAGCTAATAATGATTTAACAACAGCTAAAGCGGCGCTACTGCATATTGTGCAATTAAAACCGCAATGGAGCGCTGAATTATTACCGTTGTTATTGCAATGTCAGTTTGAAAAAGATGAGTGGTACCAACTACTCAGTGGTTTAGCCAATAAAAAACGAAATATTACTGCAATCGCCATGTTAAGCGATTGGCTAGTAGAGCAAGGCTCAACATTCGCGGCTGAACAATTGCTACTTGACCAAGTACAACAACAGCCCAGCATCAGGTTATTTCAAAAGTTATTACAAGTACGCCAACAACAGTCAGCGCTAGCCGCCGAATCTTTATCGTCTATAGAAGGCTTAGTACAGGCTTATTTAGATAAAAAAGTATTATTTAGTTGTCGTAATTGTGGTTTTAAAACCCGAAATCAATATTGGATATGCCCATCTTGTCAACAATGGGAAACCGTAGAACCCATCAGCGGTATTGATGGCCGTTAAATAAGGAAGCAGCATTATCATGTCTTGTCAGACACCTATCGTAGTCGCCTTAGACTTCCAACAAAAAGCCGACGCACTCAACTTAGTTAGTCAATTAGATCCCAGCTTATGTCGCTTAAAAGTGGGCAAAGAAATGTTCACCCATTTTGGGCCACAGTTTGTTACACAATTGCAGTCGTATAAGTTTGATGTGTTTTTAGATTTGAAATTTCATGACATTCCAAATACCGTTGCTAAAGCCGTTACGGCGGCAGCGGACTTAGGAGTGTGGATGGTCAATGTTCATGCTAGTGGCGGCAGTAAAATGATGTCGGCTGCAGCAGAAGCATTAGCTAAATTTGGTCATGATAAGCCATTATTAATTGCCGTAACTATACTTACCAGCATGGAACAAAGCGATTTAGCCGAGTTAGGCATTAACCATACTATTGCCGATCAAGTTATGCGCTTAGCTCAACTTACTCAACAATCAGGTTTAGACGGTGTGGTTTGTTCTGCTCATGAAGCCGTACAGTTAAAGCAATTGCTTGGTCAAAAGTTTTGTTTAGTTACGCCAGGTATTCGTCCAGCCAGTAGTAGTGTTGATGATCAAAAAAGAATTATGACACCGCATCAAGCATTAACAGCAGGTGTTGATTATATGGTAATCGGTCGTCCGATAACTCAAGCGGCTAATCCTTTAGCGGCGCTTAATGCCATTGTTGAAGAAATAAACTCTTAGCAGTTAATACTTGCGGAATGGCTCAGTACAAAGCTTTATAACGATATCAGCACAAGGTAAAAGGGCTTAGTAAAGGAGTTAACTACTAGCCCTATAAAATTAATAAGGAGGTTCAGTTGGATGGAATAAACCTCGCAATATTAATTGGTGGAATTCTTTTTGTCATCAGCATCATCGCTACGCTTATCTCGGCGCGCTTAGGGACGCCTCTGTTATTAATTTTTTTAATTGTTGGCATGCTCGCAGGTGAACAAGGCCTAGGCGGAGTAAAGTTCGGCAATCCTCAAGTTGCTTTCCTAATTGGTTCTATTGCATTAGTCATCATCCTGTTCGATGGCGGTATGCGCACTCATCCTGAAAGATTTCGCGTCGCTTTAGCGCCGGCATCTATGCTGGCAACTGTTGGTGTGGTTATTACCTGTGGTATTGTCGGTTTTGCTGCATCTTGGCTATTTAACTTAACCTTACTACAAGGCTTATTGTTGGGTGCTATCTTAAGTTCAACCGATGCCGCAGCGGTATTCTCAATTTTTCAATCCCAAGGGGTGAAGATAAAAGATCGCGTTGCTTCAACGCTAGAAATAGAGTCGGGCAGTAACGACCCTATGGCCGTTATGCTTACCTTAACTTTAGTAGGCGTATTGGCAGAGCAAACTAATCTAGACTGGTCACTGTTAACGGTTTTTCTTATTCAAGCATTAGTCGGTATGGCTATGGGTTTTTTAGCTGGCCGCATTTTTGTTATTTTGTGTCGTAAACTGCCGTTAAGCTTCGCCTTTATACCCTTGCTGGCTGTGGCAAGTTGCATCTTAATGTATGCCGCAACAAACTTACTGGGCGGTAGTGGCTTTTTAGCTGTGTATTTAATGGGTTATATCGTAGGTAATGCTAGGCTACCGCAAATCATTAACATATTACGAATTCATGATGGATTAGCGTGGATCAGCCAAATTAGTATGTTTTTAATGCTAGGCCTATTAGTGACACCCAGTAATTTAATGCAGTACTTAATTCCTGCATTGTTACTTTCTTTAGTATTAATATTGGTTGCGCGGCCCATTGCGGTAGTGGTTAGTTTATTACCTTTTCGTTTTCCACCTAAGGATCAATTGTTTATCAGTTGGGTAGGGCTACGAGGTGCCGTACCTATTATATTGGCATTATTCCCATGGTTAGCTGGCGTACCCAATGAAGATTTGTATTTTAATGTCGCCTTTGTAGTGGTTATCGTGTCATTAGTGCTTCAGGGTTGGAGCATAGTACCGGTAGCTAAATGGCTGAAATTAGAAGTGCCTCCTAAATTGGTACCCGATCAAATTATGCCGCTTGACGCAGTTCTAACCAATGAAGTTATGGAAGTACTGGCTTATAACGTGAACCAAGATTCACCGTTATTAAATACCCAATGGCATGATTTACAATTTAAGCATCCAGTTCAATTTATAGGTGTTATCCGTAAAGGTGATTGGATATTGGCAGAAAAACAGCCTAAATTCACAGCTCTTGACACCATAATGGTGATAACCCAGTCTCAGTATGTCGATAAAGTTAGTGATGTATTAGCCAAAGATGCCGATATATCGGTCACTAAACACAGTGATTTCTTTGGTGACTTTATTTTAAATGGCGACATTAGCTTAGGCGATTTAGATGCATTCTTTACCATTCAATTTGCTAATTTAGACAGGTTGCAAAGCTTAGCTGCTTACATAGACGAACGTTTTCACCGCCGAGTAGTTATTGGCGATCAGGTAACACTAGATCAATTACTGCTTACCGTACGTGAAGTAAATAACTTAGGCGAAGCAACCCAAGTGGGTATAAAGCCAGTAGCTGATCAAGTAGTGCCTTAATCAATTTGGATGCTAAATAATTTAATATTAAAAGCTGCAGCGGTTTTATCCGCTAACATAATACTAATCTGATTAATGTCTGCAAATCGTAATGGCGCCAAGCCAGTCACTTGGCGTCCACGATAACGGGGACTAAAATCGCTCAGCGTAAATTGAAATGTCTGATTATCAGTAGTATCAAACCCAGCAGCAAAAGCCACACCGTTAGGAAGATTGGCCGGTTTTAATTTAAGTTGATAGCGACGACCATCACCAGCAACCGTTAAGCGAAGTTGTTGAAATGTATGTTCAGGTAAAGCATTAACTAAACTAAATTCAACCGAGCTAAAACCACCGTTATTATCTAAAGACAAATCGCCAAAAAATTCCACCGCAGTTTAATCATCCGTTAGCTTAACTTTCTTAACCTTGGCAGACGAACGGCCACCCATAACAGTATCATTGACTGTAGCAATATCTTTAAAGTGCTGCGGGTTAGCAAAGTTAAGTTGTATTGCCTTAGCTTCATTTTTACCGTTAGTAGTAAGTGTAAGTTTATCGGTCATGGGTTTAATAGCCTCAGCATGTACAGCAGTATTATTGGTAAACAGTGCAATTAATACTAGTAGGTAATTAACTGTTCGCATCAATGTAGCCTTAAATCTAAATCTGAATAAACTGTATACGGCAAAACATTAATGCTAGACCAGACAAATATAGGGATTAATATTGATTAGCTCTTTTGCACGACGTATCACGATGCATACTAGAGCTAGCTGACTTGTCTTTTTTATACTGAGTAGTCCAAAACTTACAAATTTCTAAATCATTTTTTCTGGCTGCTAATTTCTGCTTTTCAGCGGCCGAAACAGTCTTTATAGGTTTTGATACAAATGATGTGGCTGCTTGATTAAGTTTATTCAAATCACTCTGTAAACCTGAGGAGTGCTGAGCTTTATATTGAGTTTGAGCTGGTGTATTAAAGACTTTAGACATGTACAGCTCAAAATCTTTAAATGCAAAGTAAGTTAGAGTAGATGACAACAAAAAAATAATAAAAGCAGAACTAAGAATAGCGGCAACAATGACTAAATACAGTTTAAAGTAATTTATGTAATCTTTTTCAACTGGCAGTTGTTTATGCCGTTCAGGATCGTAAGCCGTTAAATTATCTAAAGCCATTTTTATATCCTTTAAAAAAGAATTAACTATATCAAAGCTTTACGGGTTAGTTAATCAGGTCGCAAATTATTTAAATTTATAGCAAAGCAACTATAAGCATTGGCAGCAATAAGGTATAATTCACATATTACCTAATAGCCCATAATGTATATTATGTTAAATTGAATATTATTATTGATATAATCTTGAGATTTTTCCCCATTTCGATAACACACGACGGGATTCCTATTCACTAAGGCAAAACCCCACTCAAATCGGCAACATTAAAATAAGTATATTTCCACCTATATATCTATTTCATTATTGATCTAGAAATTAGGTAAGTGACATTACTCTCTCAAGCTTGCTGTCGAGCGGAACAATCAAATTTAAATCATAGTAGAACGTAGCGTATATTTTCCCTTCATTGTTAGGGATTTTGAATACGGCCGTCGCAGAACTAGAACTTAATGAAGTTTTAGGATGTATCTTTAATGGAATTCCGGTTTTGTTTACAACAGTAGATGTATCAAACTCTATAGGAGGAAGCGGGATATATTGCAGAAGACGAAAAGGCGCAGATACTATTTCCCAGATGGTATTTAACACCCCTCCATCTTCTCCAAGACCATCATGCTCCTCCAGTGTTAATCCAATACATATAGGTTCATCTGAATATGACATTTCGCGGGCAAAATTACTCTGGTTAAGACGCCACTGTATAGGTTTTCCAGTTATAATCTGGGGAGCGGTTAGCACATCATCTTTCCAGTTGTTACTGAAGAATATTGTCCCGCCTTGTGAAGCAATCATTCTGGCTTCGACTTCTGAAAATGATTCAAATGAGCTATCAAGGTGGTCTGGAAACTCTAAAATAATTGAATAAAATGATAATTTATAGCGTTGCACCACTTCAACTACGACAGTATCGTAAGATTTTTTTCCCTCTGAATCTGTCGTAACGGCAATTATAATTTTTCTTCCGTAATCAAGAGGTGGCCTATAAACATGCTGGAACTTCAATGTGTTTGGTTCTTGCTGGCCTCCAGCCTGCGGAGATGAATGTCGTAATTTTGCAAGGTTTATTACTTCAACTAGATCATCGCCCCAATGCAGGGATAAATGTTTATGACTGTCATCTACAATCAAAGTTGCGGTTGCAACGACGCTATCTACAGTAACAGTAAATGATACAAGCTTTTTTGCCATTGCTTCTTGAGCAATAGGTTCAACAACTTGTACGATATTTTCATACTTTTGAGTCGTACTAAGCGATTTATAAAGAGTTTTATTTTCACTTCGTTTCATCTTTCATCTCCTAATGCTCTGTTAAAGGTGGGCTGAATCTAACACCCGCATCATTTGACGTAAAAACAGGCAATATCTATTCAATATTTACCCCGCCTCCTGCTCCTGCCCCTTCTCTAGGTGGACAAACTCCATTTGTATCAAGTTGATTTTGAAAGTTCTTAATTACAGATGGATCATGGTAAACCCAGTCATAGGGTTTTGGAGTGTTCCACCAAACAGCCCTCTTCCATTCGTAGACAACACGCTCGCAACACCCTTCCTGCTTTTCCCAAAATGGAAACCATGATGGAACATAACGTGTTTGATGAAATTCATATTGATACGAAGTTTGAGTTCTTACTCTACGACAAGGATATGGAATGCCCCATTTTTTACACCAGGTCCATACCCTTTTTTGTGTTTCTACACGTTCTGCACAAGACATATTGAATCTCCATTTACTTATAAACTTCTTAATTATGCGCATGCGAATATATACTCATGCTCTTATTGGCGCAGTCCGTTCCCTGATGACCATGCGACGTATCAAGAGCAGATGAAGTACCGTACATGAGGTTCGTTACTGATTATCCGTTTAAAAATTGGAGTCGCGACGGTTAAAATAGCATTGCGATAAATAGTTAATAAAAAGCAATATCAAAGTTCAGAAGAAAAAATATAGGTATGTGTGATCACACAGCAAGGAAGGATAGACAGTTGACTTCCCTTTCAGAAAAGCAAATCACAATGCTTACGACTGTTAGGTTGAATTTAAGAGTAGACTATTACTGTTTATTGTCAAAGTTGATAACTAATTTACCTAAGCCTCTAGTTAAATTGTAGTGTTACAATAATAACGTCTTGCTAAACACCAACAATCAAATGACAATGACTTAACTTAGCCCACAGCAAAGAAAATATTTGTATGAAAACACCTAGGCACCTTAATGCACTAAGAGCCTTTGAAGCGACAGCCCGATTAGGTAGTTTTAAAGCCGCAGCTGATGAAATAGGTGTCACCCCTGAAGCTATTGGGCAATTAGTTCGCACATTGGAATCTTACTTTGGCATACAGCTTTTCATCCGTAATAAAGGTGGAAAAAGGCTTACAGCAACCCAAGAAGCACTCAATGTGCTGCCAAGCTTGAGTGAAGCCTTTAGGAGTTTATCAAGTGTTACTGATAGATTAAAAGGTTTGTCAAAATCGGGAACTTTAACTATTAGCACTTCCCCTTCTATTACTTCTAAGTGGTTAGTACCGCTTTTACCTAAGTTTTTGAATGACGAGTCTGATATAGACGTTAGATTAGATATAACAAGCCGCCTGCTCGATTTAACTACAGGTGAAATTGATATTGTCATTCGATACGCTAAAAAGGCAGAGGATTGGTCAAATTTAAATGTTATTTTATTAGCTGAAGACGAAAAGCTTCTAGCAGTTTGTTGCCCTAAATTATTAAAAGCACATCCAGAAATCGCCGAAATTTCAGGCTTACTTAAGCAAACTTTAATTCGCGATATCACCATGGAAAATTCAAGTTATCCTAACTGGCGAGAATGGTTAAATAAAGCCGGGGTTACCAATTTTGAGAATACTCACTTTTTAGAGGTAAACGCATCCTTAGCTGCAATAGAGATGACAAAGCTTAGTCAAGGGGTTGCACTTGTGCGTGAACACCTTGTGCACAGCGAAATAGCTGCAGGAACTTTAATAAACCTTTACCCTAATAACCCCCTATCAACAAATTGGGGTTATTACATTATTACCCCGCTAAATCCTAGATCCCAAGTGCAAATTTTTGCTAACTGGCTTGAAAAAGAATTGAAGTTATTGTTGTAAAAGGCTGTGCAATTAACCGCAAGCATTTTTTGTATTCACTACTTGCCCCATCAAAGATAGTCTTTTCCGGTTAGCCTTTGCTTTCATACAAACATTTTCTTCTGTTGCACAGAAGTTATCATGCTTTGTTGAAGTTTATATAAATAGGTAGGATCAACATATTAAGGTGACACATAACCAGTTACAGCATAAAAGGACAACTCTTTAAGATGACGACAACAATTTCAACAAAAGCCTCAACAAAAACCTAAACAATGAAAACATCTGGCCAAATCGAATCTGAACTTAATTATATTAAGCCAGACAGTACTCTCGCTCCTGAAGTTTTTTACTCTGGTGGTGCGGCACCACAAAAATACAATGATGCTTATGCTTTTATGCCAGCTACTATTGATGATGCGCGTAGTTCACCAGAGGCATTTTCAGTTCACAAACAAGGTTTTCAATTAGTTACAGCCCCGACAAAACATAAAGATTTTACAGACGAAAAAGCTATTGAAGCTAGTTATTATGACGAAGTGATTGCGATTATTAAAGAAACAACCGGTGTGAAAGATGTGTTTGTTTTTGATCATACTGTAAGGCGTGGCTCTGCAGATAGCAGCCGTAAACCAGCGCATCATGTTCATAATGATTATACTGAGCAGACGGCACAGTCTCGTGCACAAGAGCGCATTGGAGTGGAGCAGTTTGCTAAACTTAACG
The DNA here is from genome assembly GCF_001752395.1 of Rheinheimera salexigens. Lineage (NCBI taxonomy): Bacteria > Pseudomonadati > Pseudomonadota > Gammaproteobacteria > Chromatiales > Chromatiaceae > Rheinheimera > Rheinheimera salexigens. Next base: position 1,936,800 of record NZ_MKEK01000001.1, read on the forward strand.
ATCGTCGAATGATCCAGATTAATGTTTGGCGTCCCTTGGTGGATGTTGTAAAGCGCTCACCCTTAGCATTTTGTAATGCAGCCAGTGTAGATCAAAAAGATTTACTGGTATCCAAAATTCACTTTCCAGATACAGATCATGTTGGTGAAATATATGCATTGCGTAAAGCGGCTGAGCAGAAGTGGGTCTATTTTTCAGAAATGAATCACGATGAAGTTGTTCTTATTAAAGGCTTCGACTCCGAGAAAGATGGTGTCGCTCGGTTCACACCGCACACGGCTTTTGAATACCCAGATCAAGATCCAAATATTGGCGCAAGAGCGAGTATCGAAGTACGTACATTTGCTTTTTATTAAAACAAGCAAAAGTAGTAACACCATCAGCTAAAAATAGGTGACTTATTGAAAGCCGCCTATTTAGCTTTAGTGTTAACTCAAGTTGTTTCGTGACTTCGTGGGAAAGCACTCAATAATGTACATAAACACTGCTGGAGTAACGTCGTTGTTACTGGATATCAAAATCAACCCTACGAGCATTAATCAGATCTAATTTCAAAGGCTTCAGCTATTGAATTGTAACTACTCGGCTTATCAATCTGTTGTGCGATTAAATCTACTGGTATACGAGGCTTTAGTAAGTCATCGAATATCACTGGATCTGTGACATTGTCATCTAGCCAGGCATTAATTAGCTCTGGTTCGGGCGGTAGTAATAGTGGCGAGGCTTTAGTGTGAATGTTGCTAAGCTTGGGATGTGGCGGCAAGGTGATAACCGAAAAAGACAAAGCCGTCTCCCCTGTTTGCTAGCTAAACAGCTACTAAAGCATACTCTTAAATTATTCGATCACCTTATTCTAGGCAGTTTGACTGTAAAACAGCTTCCAATGCCTAATTCACTTTTGACCTCAAGAATCCCCTGATGCTTATCTACTATACTGCGAGATAATGCCAAGCCAAGGCCCGTCCCTTGTCCTTTGTCTTTGGTGGTAAAAAAAGGCTGAAAGATCTTTTCCAGTTGATCTTTTTCTATACCAGAGCCATTATCCTCAACACTAAACCAAACCCAATTGTCATCAAAACCGGTATTTATTGTTATAACGCCGCGTTTATCGATAGCTTGGGCTGCATTTAACAAAAAATTGAGCAGGACTTGATTTATCTGCGAGGGAATACATGAAATCAATGGAATATCAGCTAAGTTTAGCTTCAGATCTGCTTTATATTTCAGTTCATTAGCAATAATGTTAAGCGTGCTCTGAATGCCTGAATGTAAGTCAGCTTCAACAAATTCTGCATCTTCAAGGTGCGAGAAATCTTTCAGATCACGTATTATTTCAATAACACGCTGTAATCCAGCTTCAGACTGGGCAATAAGTGTGGGTAAATCTTCGATAATATAATCAAACTCATACTTTTCCTTCAGCTCATGGCTTTGGTCTATTGGCAAGATCTCACTCATCCGCCGTATCAGTAAAATAAGACTATCGGTATATTCTTTTAAGCATCCCAGATTAGATGCAACATAACCAATGGGGTTATTAATCTCATGGGCAACACCAGCGGCGAGTTGTCCTAAAGAAGCGAGTTTTTCAGAATGCATTAACTGTTCTGTTAATATTTTGACTTGCTGCTTAAGCCCTTCGATTTCTAACTGCTCTGTAGACATATATAGGCTATCCTTATTTATTATTGCGCTGGTTTTGCTTGTATAGACGAAATGCATTCGTTATCTCTTCCATAAGCTCATTATCCTGCCAAGGCTTGGTAATAAATTTATAAATCGAACCGTGGTTAATTGCGTCCGTAACTGAACGAAGATCGGTATATCCGGATAATACTATTCGGATGGTATTGGGATACATGTCTTTCACTCGGCTAAAGAATTCTGTTCCACTCATTTTGGGCATTCTTTGATCGGAAACAATAACCTGTATGTTGTGCAAAGCCAGTAACTCAAACGCTTGTTCCGCCGAATTGCAAGTAAGCACATTATAGGGTTGTTTGCGTAACATTCGCTTCAGCGAGTGCAAGATATTCTCTTCATCATCAACCAATAATAAGGTTTGTTGTTCAGCATCAACTTCTGCGTTTTCGGTGGGCAAGTACTGCTGCAAAAATATCTCTAGCTTTGCTACGGGAAGTGGTTTTGAAAAATAGTATCCTTGTAAATCATCACACGAATACTTATATAATAAAGTTGATTGCGCTATTGTTTCCACACCTTCAGCAATAACTTTTACACCTAGTTGATGAGCCATAGCAATAATACCACGTGTGATAGCTGCATCTTTTTGATCGGTTACTATTTCGCGAATAAAAGATCGATCAATTTTTAGGTTGTCTATAGGTAAGCGCTTCAAATAACTCAAACTAGAATAACCAGTTCCAAAATCGTCAATAGAAATATTAATGCCAAGTTGTTTAAGATGGTGCAACTTATGTACTACTTGTTCAATATTGTCTAATAGTAGTGATTCTGTTAATTCTAATTCGAACCATTTAGGTTCTAGTTGTACTTTATGTAAAGTTTGTTCAAGTTGCTCAACAAAATTTTCCTCATTAAATTGTAGCGCTGACACATTCACTGCAATAATCAGGTCAATAATCCCCCGCTCTTGTAATGAGCGGTTATAAGTTGCAGCTTGTTCTATTACCCACTGACCAATCTCAACTATTAAGCCCATTTCCTCGGCTATCGGAATAAATTCATCGGGGCCAATAAAGCCTATTTCAGGATGCTTCCAGCGCAACAAAGCTTCTAAGCCAACTAAACGCCCGCTGCCCGCTTCTACTTGTGGTTGGTAATAAAGTTCAAATTGCTGATTGGCTAATGCTTGCTTGAGCATAGCTCTTAAACTTAATTGTTTATTAAGTATTTTTTCCATTTCTGGGTTGTACCACTGGGCATTATTTCGACCTAGTAATTCAGCCTGATACATCGCCATACCAGCCTGCTTAACAAGCTCCATGGGCTCATCTACCCCCCCCTCAGAAATGCTGACACCGATGCTGGCCGATATTTGAAATTCTTTACCGTTAATGTCAAATGGGATCGCGATAGCAGTGCGAAGCGCTGAAACCAAAGTATTTAATTGCGTAGACTCATTAAAATCAGGTAGTAATATAACAAACTCATCCCCGCCCATTCTGGCTAAGGTGTCGCCTGGTTGAATTTGCTTTTGAATTCGAACACTTAATTGGCGAAGAACTTCATCACCAATTAAGTGGCCTAGGCTTTCATTTATTAATTTAAAACCATCTATATTGATCATAATTATCGCCACATTCATCTGATGTCGCGTACTCATGGTTAAACTTTGTGATAGTCGATCTCGTAAAAGATTACGATTAGGCAAGCCGGTGAGTAGATCATGCGAAGAATTGTACGCTAACTCCTGCTCGTATTTTTTTAACTCAGTTATATTAGTGAGAATGCCGATATAATGGGTAATGACATTAACTTCATTAGGAACCGGTGATAAAAGTAAGTTACACCAAAATACACTCTCATCTTTACGATACTGCTTCATCACAACACGAATTTCTTGCATAGTTTCGATGGCAGTGCGCATCTGTTCTTGGACTACTACATCAGGATCTTTACCTTGCAAAAAGCTGCCATTTTTTCCGACAGAGTCCGCATAACTGTATCCGGTTAGCTTTTCAAAACCCGCATTCACATAGCTAATTGGTAAGTCTGATTTGGTAATATCAATGATAATTATCCCATTTGAGCTGGCATCAACAACTCTTTTAAATAACCTAAGCTTTTTTTCTGTTTTTAGGCGTAGGGTAATATCTTTAGCTATACCAATGACCCCGGCAACTTTACCGTTTATCCAGCTGGGCATTATGGTAATTTGTAGTTCATGTTGCTTGCCTGTGCGGCTAACAACGCTAGTTTCAAAACTTTGAGCCTCACCTGTTAGCGCGTTGGTAAAGTATTTTGACGCTTCGATTAATTTTTCATCGAAGATAATTCGACTACTATGCATTTGTTTTAGCTCGTTTACTGACCATCCTAGCAAGTCAGAACCAGCCTGGTTTGTATCGACAAAGTAACCTTTTTTATTAATGATATAAACGATATCTGGGTTGAATTGGTAAAACGATCTAAAGCGTTGTTCACTTTCTGAAAGTAAACGTTTTTGCTGTGATTGTTCTATCGCATTGGTTGCAAAGCTGCAACCTGACTCTAGTAATGCTAATTCCTCTTTATTAGGCTCGCGCGCATTGTCGCAATATAATGCGAAGGTCCCTAAAACAGTTTGATCCTGTAATAGCAGAGGCATAGACCAGCACGCCGCTAAATTTTCTGCTAAAGCAATATCTGCGAATTGGTTCCATTTATGATCGCTAGCAATATCTGCAACAATAACGAGATTTTTTTGAAAAGCGGATGTACCACATGAGCCCATATTATTAGCAATAGGCACTACAGCTAAAGCCGAATGGTAAGCTTGACTTAACGAAGGAGCTGAGACAATTTTCAAATGTTGATTTACTTTTAGCATGACACAAGCTTTAACAGATGAGTTTTGCTCTTCAACCATTAAACAAATTTGCTTTAATATCTCATCAATTGGTGCTTCTACGGCAATAAGCTGCAAAATGCGTTGCTGAGCCGCTTGATAGCGTTCCGCTTTAACAATATTACTGACATCCTTGGCTACAGCATATATTTTCTGGGTAGCTTCTGCATATTGACCCGACCACATCAAATGCACAACATTGCCATCTTTATGGATATATCGGCTGCGAAAGTTTAGGCTGTCATGGCTGTTAAGTAATTCTGCAAATTCATGTTCGGTATGTTGGCGGTCATCAGGATGCACAAAATCTAAAAGATTACGCCCTTCAAGTTCTTGTTCTGAATAACCTAATACCCAGTTGCTTGCTTTACTGACTTCCTCAAATATACCGTTATTATCAATAATGCATAGAAGCGAGGTTGAGTTATCTTTAAACTCAAGATGATTAGTTTGAAGTTCCTTTTGTAACTTAAGGCTACTTTTTAATTTTTTAATGGCAATAATTAATCGCTGTTGCTGCCATTGCATGCGCTTTAAACATTGTTGCGATAGCAGTGCCAAAAAGCAGGCTAGCCAACCCACTATTAAAACCACTTCAGATACTTGTCTTACATAACTAATTTCAACATCATAATCCCGATAAAGCTGTAATCGCCAATTTAGTTCACTTAGTGAGTTAATGGTATAGCTGCCTAGTTGGAAATATTGACGTTGCGGGTCAAGCTGACTTAGCAAAAAATCTGATTTGTCGTCATAAACCAATGTCATTGCATAGCCAGTTGGAACAATTATAGAAACGACTGATTGCATAAGCTTTTTAACATTTATGGCAGCAAGAACCTCAGATAAGCCCAAGGTATTAGGCTGAGCTAATGTCACTCTAATAAAAAATTCATCTAATTGCTGGTTATAGTAAAAGTTAAAGTTATTATTCAACACTGTGGGTAACAAAACATAATCATTATTAAAATGAGCATCAAAACCTTGCTTAATGTCTAAAGCTTGAGCCGCGGAATACTGCACATTACCGCTACTATTTAGAACCGCAATATAATCAAGTGAACTAAAGTCACGTAAATAAGAGTTTAAATCTAACTCTATTTGATTTGGTAAATAACTCGCGTTTGTTGCTGACAGCCGCTCCACCATGCGCTGAATTAAATCTTTTTGTTCTTGTAAGGCATCTTTAGTTTCTTGCTGAAAATTTATAACTGTTTTCTGCATTAGCTTTTGATTACTTATTTCTAATTGATGCATAAAGCTCAACCAGAGCGCTATCGTAGCAATAGTCAGCAACAAAGCTAGGCATGTACCTAAGCTACAACTAAAACGTAAAGTGGATGGCGCTGTTAAACCTGCTATTACAGAAAAAAGAATAAAAATTACCGTATTAAGGGCCACTGAAGGCCGGTCTGAAAACTGGATGCTGCCTAAATTACCGGTATTAGCCACCAGCAAAGCCAGCATTAACCCGGCTAAAATAATAAAACTAACCCAACTCAAGATTCTCCAACCAGAATGATCTCTTTTAAACTTACCGATCAAGCCAAAGGTTAGCAGTATCCAACTGACTAGTTGCAACCAAGGCATTGTGAAATTTTCAATTGGAATATTGGCTAATAAAGGCGAACTTAATAATAATATGCACAGCATAGCGCTGAGGCCTGATACAAAAAGAACAGTAAATTGGCGAGTTATCGCAATTAACGACAAAGCTGTGCACGCCAATAACAGCATGACGTTGAGAGGCAAAATAACATTGTAAATATCGTCACCAAGAGTAAGCAACTTGCTTAACCCAACAAACAGGCAACCTAATATCAAAAAACCTAAGCTACTGTAAAAAAGGCTATAATTGACAAAACTCACGAGATTTTTTCTAGCTATTGTTCTCATAAATACTCTTATCAGGTTCAAATTAAAGTTAACAAGCAATCTAATAAAACTGCTTTAGTGAAAGGTTTCTGTAATGCTGCGTCTATTGTGGCTGTTGTGGCTGTTGTAGAAAGTTCGCGTAGCGCATAGTCAAGGTCACCACTAATTAATACCCGCTTGATATGAGGAAAATGTTGTTCAAGCTTCTGCACGATTTCTATACCCGTAACATGAGGCATTTGTTGATCAACAACTATGATATCTAACTCGCTAATTGCGGGATGCTGGAACAGTTGACGACTATCTGACAAAGTAAAACATTGAAAACTTGTGTTTCTTAACATTCGCAGATAAGCATCTAAAATAAATGGTTCATCATCAACAAATAATACCTTCAGCATCAGCCCCTCCGTATTGTTTTAATACAAAGTTAAGCTGTTTTTCTAGTACAGGCCAGTGAACAGTAAGTTCTGCCATCAAGTTTGAAACTACTGATTTTTGCTTAGCTTTAGCGGCCTGCTCTAACTGGCGACATAATGTAGCAAGACGTATTACACCAGTAAGGCCACATATCCCGTTTAGACTATGTGCAACTGTTGATAAAGCTGACAGGTCTTGTTCTAAAAACGATTGCTGTAAAGCCGTTATATAAGGTTTTGCTGCTTGATAAAATCCCGATAGTGCAGCAACGATAGTTTCAGAACTTTCATCACCGTAAATATCAGCTAGAATTTGCAGATTAAGAATTGTTGGATCACAGATTTGGGTTTTAATCTTCTGCGTCCTCAATTTGCACTAAAGGCCAGTTACAGGTTTGCATCCACCAGTAAGCTATTTTTTTTAGCAAAGCAGATACTTGAGTATTATGTTTTAAATTGATCGTAGCTAATTCATCCATTAGAGGTTGAAGTTTGTCTAAGCGCATCTGAAAAACACTCCAAAATTCAGGCCTAGGGTCACGTTGGCGCATGTTTTTAGCGATGTGTAATAAATAATCTGCAGCGACACATGCCCGTTTGCGTTCAGTATCTATAGCAACAGGCTTACGATTATTAATGTAAACGTTATAAAAACAACTTAGAGTAAATGCAAGATTCTTTAATCGACGATCTAACTGATAGTACCCTGACGTAATGTTTTCTGGCCAATACAAGAAATCGCGTTTATTTTCTTTATTATCGAGGCCTTCAAGTGTTTTTTCAGGATCTTCAGTTTTTTGCTCTGATTGTAATACAATTGCCACACTCAATTTGCGTTTAACGGCTTCATTCAAAAGTTTTGGTTCCGAGAGCTTTTGCATTAATTCAATATAATAGTTGGATGGCTGTATAAGTTTTTCTTGCTTTAAATGATCACATATTTTCTGGGTTAAAAAAGCATAAGTGACTGGCTTAACAAGGAAGTCATTAACATCAAGTAACATACATTGTTGTAATAATTCTCTGTATGCATTGACGGAAAAAACAATAATGGGTATATCGTGGGCAGTTTCGCTGAATGAGCCAGTTCTAACTTTAATCATGAGATTAAGGCCACTTTCATCCTTTAACTCAATATCAGTTATTAATAAATCAATAGGCTCGTTTTCTAAAATGTCAGTTGCGGTTTTATAGTCAAACGCTTTATAGGCTTTACAGCCATGTATTTTATTGGCAACTCCGTATAGAAAGTTACACATTAAGGGAACATCATCCACTACTAGAACATTAAAATTTTTAAGCAGCATGAATCAATGGTTCCCTAATAACAAATTGAAAATTGCTAATTAATTTTAGTTTAAAATACCAAGCTAAGCGCTAAATATATGATTCTACCAAAATAATCACAATGAACTAGACTAATAATAAATTTTAATAAGTTACCCATTACTCAGCGATGACTTAATGTTTCAAATTTAGGCATGCAACGGCGCCTCCCCTTTTTCATCACTACAAAACAGGAACTGAAAAATCTATCCTATACTAGAAATAGTACATGGCTGACGTTGGGCAAAGATCCCCTTCAAAAGGTAATAGAAATTCATATGAAAACCTTACTCAGTATAATTGAACTGCAATTATTTTTGGCAGGTGAATAAGTGGATAGCCCAATAAAGTTACTCTTCATCCTCCAGTTTTTTCTGGCTACGGCAAGCTTAGCGGCCGAAATGAATGACGTGCAAACCAGCGTTGAATCTTATGATGTTTCAGCATTCATCCAAGGTATAGACGCTCTGCGTAAAGAAGCTAACATTCCAGGATTGTCCATCGTTGTTGTGAAGGATCATGCAGTGGTTCTGGCATTAGGCTTAGGCTATGCCGATGTTGAAAACGGCATTCCCGCTACCGCCGATACTCCCTACAACATCGCTTCGGTTTCGAAACCCCTCTCTGCTGTTGTTGCGCTTCGGCTTGTTGAGGCGGGATTGCTTGATTTGGACAGACCGATGGCGCAATACAGCGAATGGATAGATTTTTGCAGCGCCTTCAGCCGACAACCTTCCATTTTCGCCCAAGACCTAAGCTGCCAGCCCCCGAGTCACACCCTTCGACACTTGCTGTCTCATACGGCTACGGGAACGCCAGGCACTAGGTTTTCGTATAACCCCGTTTTATACTCTTGGGCATCGCGGCCAATGATGGCCGTGGCTAACAATTCATTCTCGTCCCTCGTTGAGCAATACGTTTTCGTGCCAGCTGGCATGAAAAACTCGGCCCGACAACATCGGAATTTACCGTTACGTAAAGACTTAGCCCAACGACTCGCCCCGCCCTATACCCTTGACAATGCAGGAATGATCGTACGGGCACCAGCGCTGCCGGCACAGGGAGACGGTGCTGCCGGTGGTGTTGTTACCACGGTTCTTGACTTAGCAAAGTTCGACGTCGCGCTCGATCAGAGTGTACTAATCTCAGCGAAGTCGCGTGCCGAAATGATGGCAGCAATGCAGTCAATTAACGGAAAGGAATTTCCTTACGGCTTGGGTTGGTTTGTACAGGATTACAAAGGCCATACTATCGTGTGGCACTCGGGGTGGTGGGAGAACGCTTATTCTGCGCTGTATTTGAAGGTACCAGCCCTGAACCTCAGTTTTATCATCTTGGCAAATAGTGAAGGTATCTGGTGGGATAATCCACTAGATAAGGCAGAGATCGAACGTTCTAAATTTGTTCAGGCGTTTCTTGCAACCTTCGTTGTTCGCTAACCGGGGTGATTACACCCCTTTTGTTTAATTGATACGATTTAGAGTGTAGCCCTACCCTCGAAAATTAAATTTTGTTCTATTTTAATTATTTAAATAGGCTATCAACACAATTAATAATATGTAAAAAGTTATTCCCAACAAACAAATTAAATTGACCTTTCTAGATTTACTCACCTTATAAGCGCCGAAATCCTTAAACTCCATTTTAAACTGGCCAAAGGTAATTAACTTTAGAATTAAGCAGCCTGTTGAATAAAAAATAAAACCAAATATAGTTTCAATGAATAACCAAGCAAAGATTTCTATTACAAAACTCATGCCGACTAACTCCTTAAATATAACGTTAGATTGCAACTATAAATTAAACTACAAAAGTGCAAGTTTCACTGCTGCTGACGCATGAATATCGGTAGTGTCATACAAAGGAACAGATGTATGTTGTTGCTGAATAAGCAGTGCTATTTCAGTGCAACCCAACACTATTGCTTCGGCACCATTTGCATGTAAATTTTCAATTATCTTTAGAAATTTAGATCTTGATGATTCAACAATTTTACCCAAGCATAACTCAGAATATATGACTTGATGAACAATTTCTCGTTCGTCGGGCTCAGGAATTAGCACTTGAATATTGTAATTTTCTGTTAGACGTCCCTTGTAGAAGTCTTGTTCCATTGTGAACTTTGTACCTAGTAGACCTACGCATTTTACATTGTCTTGTTGCAGCTGGTCTGCCGTTGCGTCTGCAATATGCAGAATTGGTATAGATATTTTTGAGGAAATTTCTGCAGCTACTTTATGCATTGTGTTGGTGCAAATTATAAGAAAGTCGGCTCCGCCGGCCTCAACTGACATTGCTGCTTTAGATAAAATTTCAGCCGTTCTTCTCCAGTTTGCTTGATGTTGTAACTTTTCGATTTCATCGAAGTCTACGCTGTACATACAAATTTTAGCCGAGTGCAGACCACCCAGCGCTATTTTAACACCTTCATTAATGGCTTTATAATAGTTGGATGTGGACTCCCAACTCATTCCGCCGAGCATGCCGATGGTTTTCATATTATAGGTTCACTCAAATGTGCATAGTAACAACTGATGGCAAGATTTGATTGTGCTCCCTAAGCTTTACAGAATTAATTACAAAAATATACGCCATTATTCATCAACGTATGTTTAAAACACTAGCCGATAATAGTTAGCTAAGTGCCTCCAAGCAGATGCACAAATTTTGAGCTAAAATTACAGTATTAATTTAGGCTGAAATTATTCAAAAACTGTGCGGAGTAAACTGTTATGCATATTCAATCTACAGCTCCAGCGAAACCTTTGAGTAAACACACTGTTACTGTGCAAACTAAAGATTCTACTAATGTTTCAGTACAGCTTAACCTCGTTGATGCAAAACCAAGCCAGATAAAAACCAATAAAAAAGAAGGTGATATTGCCCCCTTATTAACTAAGGGCACCTCACTGGGCCTTACCTATAAAGCGGGTAGTTATGTCATTGATGGCATTAGAAACGCTAATGTAAATCAAGTCAGTAAACTATTGCAGGATTATCATTTCGTTGAAACCTCAAGTCATGCAGAAAACCAAGCTAAACGTTTATTAGATTTTGCACAAAGTAAAGGCAGTAGCGCTTTACTACTTGGTGCCCATATGGGGGTTTTGACGGTAGTTGCTGTAGATTTAGTTAAGCCTAATTGGCCTTTTAGCCGTAAGCTTATAATTGGATTAATAATAATGGCATTAGTATCTTCTTTAGCTTATTTTGGCATTCAAGATGAACCCGAATTAGAAACATCACCAGTTCAAGTTATATCTAGTGATTAGTTATTAATTATCCAATAGCTAGTATAAAAAATTATAATTATTAGGTTGTATATCAGGTTGTTAGCTGATATAAGACCCAACTTGATTTTTATACCAAAATAGCGTAAGATACTGATTATAAAATATTTTTTGCTTCAAGGGTTTTTCTAAGATTAAGGAGATTATTATCAATATTAATCAAGGCGATCGTATCTATCATGCCGGTTATGGTATCGGTATCGTAAAAATGATAAGTAAAAAAAGTCTTGCTGGTGAAAGCAAAGCTAAGTTTGTTAAGCTTTACTTCGCCCGTAATGGCCTCACTTGGCAGGTGCCCGCTAATAATATGCCGAGCACTATTCGCAGTATTATCAGTGCCAAGGAAGCTAGAAAAATTATTAGCCATTTGCAAAACTGGAAAGGTAAGTTAAGCGAGCAGTGGAAAGTTCGTGCGACAGCTAACCAAGCCGCTATTGATAAAGGCGACCCCTATCGTTACGCTGAAGTGGTAAAAGGTTTAACTGCAATGCAAGAACACACCACGTTAAGTGCAACTGACCGTAAACATCTAAGTTTAGGCCTAGAGTTTCTTTGTGAAGAAATGGCCGAAGCCTTAGGCAAAACTCAAGAAAGAGTTAATGAGTTGATTACAGACGCCATATCTCCACAACCTACAGTGGCGTAATACATTAAAGCCACGAATGCGCAGACTTTGCGTATTTCGTGGTTTTAGTTTTTTTGTAGTGCTCTATTCCCCTTATATCTCCACCTACATTCCATCTACCCTTACCTGCTTACAGTTTATGTATATTTAGAACTAAACCTGCTATTCACTAGCCTTTTTATACATGTTGATCAAACATAATAGTGTTGCCATCAGGATCGGAAATAACAAAGCTAGCAGGACCACTTGATTCTTTAATTGCATTTTGCTTTATCTCTACTCCGTTTGCTTTTAAATACTTATGAATTTCTCGCACATCAGTGAATTTATCAAGTTTGTTTGCCCGTTGATCCCAGCCCGGATTAAAAGTCAAAATGTTACCTGCAAACATATCTTGAAACAGACCTATATTAGTATCGCCATTCTTCATAATTAAAAAATTATGCGCCAGTTCGCCTGCGAAGACGATAAAACCAAGCCTTTCATAAAAAGCTTGCGACACAGCTAGATTTTTAACCGATAAACTTATTGAAAAACACCCCACTTGCATAAATAATTCCTTGTCCTATTAATGCCATTACTCAAACAATAATCCAAAAAGTGCGATTTGTCCTGTCGATTTGTCCTGTGTAGTAGCCTGCGATTGTCAAATTAAGTAACTTTAAGGTTAAAAAGATATTTTGTTAATATAAAACATGACTTTATTTCTTTTGGTGTTAACATTATTGTTTACAAGTATATGTATAGACGTTATAAACCAACGATTAAATTACTAAAATATTACAGAGGAATTATGAAAGTACTTATTGTTAGTCTTACATTGGCTATTTTAAGTTGTACTAGTTTTACTACTTTAGCAGCGTCAAAGCCTGATATCAGTTGGAGTTATGTTAGTGCTGGTTATGCTAAAGCAAACATTAGCAACATGGTGAGTAAAGACTTTAAACCTGATGGTTATCAAGTTAACGGCAGTTTTTTATTTTCCGAATCAATCTATTTAGCAGCTTCGTATACTGAATTATCGGGCAGCATACCCTTTGATGATATCTTAGGCATGTCACTAGATTTATCAGAGTTTTCTGCTCGTATCGGTATGCGCCAAGCAGCAACAGAAAACATTGATGCTTTTTTTGAGGGTGGTTATATTCGCTCAACAGCTGGTGTAAGTGGTTTTAGAGATGAAAATTCTGATGGCTTTCAAGCCGGTGCCGGTTTTAGATACCGTGTTGCACCCAGAGTAGAACTAGGTGCAGCCATAAGATATTACAATGCGGATTCATCAAGTACGACTTTCGCTGACTTATCTGCGCGTGTTAAGTTAACAGATATGTTTGATCTGTACGCCAATTATATGTTTGAAAGTGATACTAAACTACTTTCAACCGGTGTGGTGTTGAATTTCTAACTACCGCTTATAACAAAAAAAAGCAGCGACATTAGCGCTGCTTTTTTATTGGTGACCCGTCCTAAATATTCTCTCATATTAATACCGAAAAGATAGCGAGTCCCGAACAACTGTTTTTGTAACAGAACTTAACAATAACAAAACCTATAATATTGATAGTGTTAGTGGCACTTTAAGCAATTTAGCTTCTATACTAATGACAAGTGTGGCAATTAAATTCTAGTAAAATAAGGTTCTAATGCGCTACAGCTTACGCTGGTATTTATTAACGTTATTATGTTGGCCTGTACTACTTTGGCAAGGTAAACGGGTGCGTAAATTAGCACTTCGTTTGCCAGAGGCCAATGGAAAGCGTTATGGTGAACACGGTATGGGTAAGCCGTTACGATTATTGATTTGCGGCGACTCAGCCGCTGCGGGCGTGGGAATTGCCGATCAGCAAGATGCCCTAAGTGGCCATTTAATCAATCAGTTATCAGGTGCACATCAATTACAATGGCAGTTACACGCCAAAACCGGCTTTTCAAGCAAAGAATTAGTTAATATGTTGCAGGCGCTACCGGCGCAAAAATTTGATGTTGTAGTTGTTTCTATTGGCGTTAATGATGTTACTGCATTGCGTTCAGCTCAAGCATATCGCATCCAAATTCAGCAATTAATGTCCTGTATTCATAGCAAGTTTGCTGATCCTTTTGCTGAACCAATAGTCTTGTTTAGTGCGATTCCGGATATGCAGCAATTTATAGCTCTGCCGTCACCGCTTAATCACTGGCTGGGCATAAAGGCGGCGGAGTTAAACCAAGTATTGCACAGTGAATTGGTTAACTGGCCTAAAGCCATAATTGTTAACGCTGAGATGCCATTAACCGAAGATATGTTTGCTGCCGATGGTTTCCATCCTTCAGCTTTAGGTTGTGCCATTTGGGCGCAGAAGTTAAGCGAGGCATTTCAGCTAAACAAAAGTCTTTGTATATCAGGGACTTTGTAAGCATAGACAAAATTAGAAGCCCTTACTTGCGCTTATAAGCAAAAAAAAGCAGCGACAATAGCGCTGCTTTTTTCATTTGCTTAACTTAGCCCTCTAACTGCTCGGCGTGATCAAGTTCTGTTTGCAGTCGCTTCGTTTCATCAGCACGTGGTTTAGTAAAGCGTGCTAGTGCTAGGTATAACACTGGCGTGAGATAGAGCGTAAATACCACTGCAATCCCTAAGCCACCAAACACTACCCAACCAATGGCGTTACGGGCTTCTGCACCGGCACCGGTTGATAAAATAAGCGGTAATGCGCCAAATAAAGTTGATAACAACGTCATGGTAATTGGCCGTAATCGAATACTCGCAGCCTGCTCCACCGCTTTACGCACTTCATAACCTTGGTCGCGTAGCTGATCGGCAAACTCCACCAATAAAATGGCATTTTTAGCCAATAAGCCAATTAACATTACCAAACCAATTTGCGAGTAAATATTAATAGAAGTGCCGGTTAAAAATAATGCAAATAAGGCGGCTGCTATACCAAAAGGCACCGTCGCCATTACCACTACTGCACTATTAACGCTTTCAAACTGTGCCGCTAATACCAACAATACAATAACAAAGGCTAATACATAGGTTAAGGTAATTTCGCGTGCGGTTTCTTCAAAGGTTAAAGCCTCGCCTAAGAACAGTAAGCCAATGCTGCTAGGTAAATGCTGTTCACCCAAACTGCGCAGCTGTTCTACCACTTGTTGCAGCGGCATATCATCGGGTAATTGCATCTCCATCTCAATGGCGCGACGTTGCGCTTGGCGTTCTAATTCTGCTGCTACGCCTTCTTCTGTAATATGGGCGAGACTAGACAACGGCACTAAGGCACCACTACTTGAACCCACATATAAGTTAGCCAAGTCGGTAGGATCTTTTATCTGCTGGCTTTGCGCTTGTAAAATAATGGGAATAGCTTGATCGCCAACGTTTAAATCGGCTAAGTCATCGCCATTTATAGCAACGCGTAACGTGGTAGCAATATCAGATAAAGGCACACCAAGCTCTTCTGCACGGCGGCGGTCGATATTCACCCTTAATTGCGGCTGAGTTGGTTGATACGATATACGAGGTACGCCAAGTTCTGGCAATTGCTGCTGAATAATTTTACTGAACTGCTGCGCGGCGGCAAAAATTTCAGCATAACTTTGGCCGGTTAAGGCTAATTCCAACCCACCGCCTTGGCCGCGCAAATTTAAACTGTTAGAGCCAAAAGCACGGGCAGGAGCGCCGGGTATTTCAGATAATGGGCCTTTAATTTCATCTATAATTTCTTGTTGCGAGCGCGAACGTTGATCCCAATGCTTTAGCGGTACCGTGATAAACGCTAAATTAGGGTCCCACTGCCCCACAACCGTATAAATAGAATCAATATCACCGCCATTAACATAAGGCAGCAAAATTTCTTCCATTTTATCTGCTTGGCGATCCATAAAGTTTAAACCCACACCGTCTGGTCCTCGGGCAAACACGCGAATAGTACCGCGATCTTCTGAAGGCATTAGTTCGTTATCTAACTGAGTGTACAAACTAATGGCAACTAACGCCGCAACCATACTGGCGATAAATACCAGCCAAGCTTTATCTAAGGCGATATGTAAGCTGCGTTGATACCAGCCAAGCAGCCAATTACCAAAGTTTGCTAACCGGCTGGTTTTTTTCGCTTTAATAGGTAAACGCGCCGTCAATGCAGGTACTAATGATAATGCTACAAACGAAGATATAATTACCGCTATCGCTAATACGCCACCAAACTCACGGAATAAACGACCTGCCGTTGAGGGTAAAAAAGCGATAGGTACAAACACGGCTACTAATACAGCGGTTGTGGCAACAACGGCGAAAAACACTTCACGCGTACCAATAACCGCCGCCGCCCGAGCACCTAAGCCCATGCTGCGCCGACGTTGAATATTTTCAGTGACCACAATAGCATCATCTACTATTAGGCCGGTGGCTAACACCAGCGCTAATAAGGTCAGTATATTGATGGAAAAACCCATTAGCCAAATCGCGGCCAAAGCACCTATTAGCGATACGGGTATCGATAGTGCCGGCACTATAGTGGCGCGGCCAGAACCAATAAACAGCCATAATGTTGCCACCACCAGTACAATCGTTAACAATAACGATGTAATCACCTCTTTTACCGAGCTGCGTATAAACTCAGCGTCATCCGAGGTAACTTGCATTTGTAGATCTGGAAAGCGACTTTGCGCTTGTGCGACTAACGCCAGTACTTCGTCAGAAATTTCGATAGTATTAGAGCGCGCTTGGCGAATAACGCCTAAGCCAATAACGGGTTTACCATCTAATCGCACTAAACTTTGGGCATCAGCAGGGCCAAAATATACGGTTGCTACATCACCAATACGGGTGTTACCACTAACAATAATATCGGCAACCTGCTCGGCACTAATTGAAGTGGCATCGGCGCGGACGATAAGTTGCTGATCGGTGGATTTCATACTACCCGCAGGCACATCAAACGGTGCCAAACGTAGGGCAGCGGCTACATCGGTAACCGACAAGTTAAAGCTGGTTAAGCGAAGAGGATCTAACAGCACCCGCAATACTCGCTCGCGATCGCCGTTTAAGCGCACATCTGCAACACCAGGAATACTTAAAAATAGAGGTGCTAAATCCGTTTCTACTCGCTCGGTTAGGCTTTCTAAATCTAATGTTTCACTGGAAACAGCAAGACTCACTACCGATTGAGCATCGTTATCGGCTTTAATAATAGCTAAACGCTCTACGGTATTAGGTAGTTCGCGCTGTACTCGGCTTACCGCTTCCCGCACTTCGTTGGCGGCATCGTCTAAATTAATGCCTGGGCGAAATTCAACTCTAATCCGCGAGCTGCCTTCTTCACTTGAGGCATTGATTGATTTAACCCCGCTAACGCGCGCGACAGCACCTTCTAGTTTACTGGTGACTTCAGTGTCAACGGTTTCTGGTGACCCGCCAGGAAAAGCCGCTGTTACCGACACTATCGGCCGGTCGACATCAGGTAATTCACGCACTTCAATAGCATTAAGTGCCGCAAAACCAGCAATAATAATCAGTAGATTAAATACAACAATAAGTACCGGTCGGCGAATAGCTAATGAGGGTAAATCATGTTGTAGCAACGGCTTGCTCATAACTGATTACCTTGTGCAGTTACCACATTTACGCTCTGGCCTTGGCGTAAACTTTGTACGCCTTCGACAATTAATTGATCGTTTTTTTGCAATGCACCCGACACTAATAAGCGGCCACTTAAACGCTGCATAATTTGCACGTCAACTTTGTGTGCCTTACCTTCTTGCACTAACCAAACGTAGGCACTGGTCGCGCCCCACATTAACGCCGCTTCTGGCACAACCGCATATTGCTCACCCGCTAATTGCAGAATGACCCGAAAGCTCATCCCCGGACGATATAAATCGGCTTTATTATCTAATAGGGCTCTAACCCGAATACTACGGTTGGTTATATCTATACGCGAGTCAACTTGAGCAATTTCAGCGTTAATACGCTTACCTTGAGCTTGCCAAGGTTCAACTTCAACACTTGCATTGCCTTGTAATATAGGCAGTGCCGCTTCAGGAGCATTAAAATTAATCAGTAATTGTTCACGATGGTCAATCGTAGTAATGGCGGTATCTATGCCGATACGATCGCCCTGCTCAACGTCAGTTAAACCAACTACACCAGAGAACGGTGCGCGTACGGTTCTATCTTGCAGTTCGGTTTGCGCTTCCGTTAATTGCACGTTTAATAAATCACGCGCAGTAAGTGCATCATCCAACACACTTTGAGCAATCGCACCGCGTTTGCGGCTTTCTTCTAATCGGGTAACCGTACGATTAGCATCGGCCAGTTGAATGGTTACCCGCTCTAGCGCTACTTTTTGCCGACGAGAGTCTAACTCTAACAATACTTCGTTGGCCTGAACTTGCTGACCGGGTACAAAATTTACGGCTGTTACTTTATCGGCTACGGCTGGATACACCACTACAGATCGTATTGCTTCAGCTGTACCAACAGCTTCTACTCTACTAGTTTTTTGTTCAAAACTGATTGGTGCGGTTATAACCTGCGCTGCGCGTCCTGCACCCGCTATTTGGGCTTGTGCTGAGCCTACCGTTAAAACCGTCCCAACAACAAACAGTGCAAAAAGCCAAGTTACGTGGCGTTTCAATAACATCTTATGTCCTTTAAATGGTGTTTTTTTTTATTTTATGGATATTGATAATGTCTTAATTAAACTAGTAAAACGCTGATATAAATATTTATAAAATTTAAACATCACTATTTACACCGAATGTTTATACCAGAGTTGATACCAGAGCTATTACCGCTAACTATACGGAAATTTTATCGTGGTTGATCACTAAGGAGTGTAAATTTACGGTAAAGCCCAATAAAATTACGATAGCTGAAATCGGTTAAGAGCCGCTGAAATGTGTCTAAGCTTGCATATAGCTCTATGCGCCCTCATATTCATTACTTATCTGGAACAAAAAGCTAAGGAGTTATTATGACACCACCCTATACGCCACCTAAAGTTTGGACTTGGGATAAGCAAAATGGCGGTAAGTTTGCTAGCACTAATCGGCCAGTGTCGGGTGCCACTAAAGACGTGGTCTTGCCGGTGGGTAAACACCCTTTGCAGTTGTATTCTTTGGCTACGCCTAACGGTGTTAAAGTTAATATTATGCTTGAAGAACTGCTACATGCAGGGCATAAAGCAGACTATGATGCTTGGTTAATTGATATCTCAGAAGGAGATCAATTTGGTAGTGGTTTTGTTGATATCAATCCGAATAGCAAAATTCCAGCCTTGATGGATCACAGTACTAATTCCAGTACTGAGTCCAGTACTAAGCAACCGACTCGTGTGTTTGAGTCGGGTTCGATACTAGTTTATTTAGCTGAAAAATTTCAGACCTTTTTACCCGCATCAGGCCCTGCCCGTACTGAAGTTATGAATTGGTTATTTTGGCAAATGGGTAGTGCACCCTTTCTTGGTGGCGGCTTTGGCCATTTTTATGCCTATGCCCCAGAGAAATTTGAATATCCGATTGATCGTTATGCCATGGAAACCAAACGTCAACTCGATGTGTTAGATAAACAATTAGCTGAACACGAGTTTATTGCCGGTAGCGAATACAGCATCGCCGATATGGCTATTTGGCCTTGGTATGGCGGTTTAGTATTAGGCCGCTTATATGATGCCGCAGAGTTTTTAGATGTCAGCAGCTATAAACATGTATTACATTGGGCCAAACAACTTGATGCGCGCCCTGCGGTAAAACGCGGTTATATTGTTAATCGCAGTTTTGGTGATGGTCCGCAGTTGCGCGAACGCCACAGTGCCGACGATTTTTTGCCGTTTAATCTATAGTAACAGGTTAGCCAACAGGTATTTTGGCGCACTTATGTTAAAATGTGCGCCTGTTTATCAGTATTTCTTAGGTAGTAAAAAAATATGCGTTTTGTGTTTAAACTTATTCGAATGATATTAACCCCTTTTATGTTATTAGCAGAAAAGCTCACTACGCCTAAAGGGATAAGTCGCAGTATGGAAGCTCAAACGCAGGTTAATGCCGACTGCAGTAAATTGGCGTTGTATGAGTTTAAGGCCTGTCCATTTTGTATCAAAGTACGTAAAGAAATGGCGCGATTGAACCTTAGTATTATTAAGTACGATGCCCAAAATAATCAAACTCATCGCCAAGCATTACAAGCCGGTGGTGGCCGCATTAAAGTACCTTGTTTACGTATTACCCAAGATAATGGCGACATCCAGTGGATGTATGAATCTAAAGATATTATCACTTATTTACAGCAACGTTTTGCTGCAGTATAGTCAATAATTGATGAGTAGCTTATGTCAGAACTATTAGCTTTTTCTCAAGCCTGTGAAAACAATAAAGCGCCAATTGTACAGGTGCTAGCTAATGCTTTTCAGCGTAGTCAGCGTGTATTAGAAATTGGCGGTGGTACAGGTCAACATGCCGTGCACTTTGCTGCCAACTTACCACAGCTAATATGGCAAAGTAGTGACCAACCTATTTATTTGCCTGATTTAAGCGCACGCATTCAACAAGCTAATTTACCTAACTTACCGACCCCAGTACCGTTAGATATTACTAGCTCACCTTATACGGCAATAAAAGTTGATGCTATTTTTACCGCTAACACACTGCATATAATGCCGTGGCATGTTGTTGAGCAGATGTTTCAACGCTTAGATGAATTTTGCCTACCACAAGCAGATATGTGTATTTATGGCCCTTTTAATTATCAGGGCCAATTTACCAGTGCCAGTAATGCTGGGTTTGATCAGCATTTAAAACAGCGCGATCCGCTGATGGGAATTCGTAATATTGAAGATGTTATTCGTTTAGCCACTGAAGCAGGCTTTAGTTTGCAGCATGATTACGCCATGCCAGCCAATAATCGGCTACTGCATTTTAAACGGTAGCTGTTGCTGCACTTGCTGATAATAGTCGGTTACTGCTGCTTGCTCTTGAACAATGTAATTTTCTATGGCGCTAGTTAAAGCGTTAGGCACAAAGCGATAAAAGCCTGAGCGTATAATCGGTTCAAAGCCGCGCTGAACTTTATGTTCACCTTGAGCGCCGGCATCAAACATTTTTAATTTATGCTCAATACAATAATCAATACCGGCATAATAACAACAGTCGAAATGTAAACGGTCAAACTCGGCTTTACAGCCCCAATATCGACCATATAAATGTTGGTTATCGCGAAAACATAACGCAGCTGCCACCATTTCGCCTTGATATTCTGCTGCGAACACAACTATCTGCTCGGCCATCGTCGCACCCCAATGCATAAAAGTTGCTTGGCTGATATAGCCTTGATGCCCCGAGCGTTTTTGATAAGTTGCGACATAAAATTGATAAAACTGCTGCCAAAACAGCGGCGTTAGTTGATCGGTAGTTAAGGTTTTTATTAGCACACCTTGAGCAGCCACTTTGTTACGCTCTTGGCGAATTTGTTTACGCTTACGCGAAGTTAACTGCTGCAAAAAGTGATCAAAACTGGTGTAATCTCGATTAAACCATTGAAATTGCACATCATAGCGTTCTTGAAAGCCTAATTGCCGATACAGTTTTTGCTCAGCAATATTGGGATATAACACCTGAAATTGGCTTAACGAAAATTGCTCTACAAGCTGCTGAATACCTTGGTGAAACAGAGCTAAAATGGCTGCTTTATCGTAACCTGCAGCAACGGCAAAGCGAGGCCCCTCAGCTGGCGTGAACGGAATAGCATTTATGAGTTTAGGGTAAAACTCTAAACCATATTGCTGATACGCTTTGGCAAATTGCCAATCAAATAAATATTCACCATAAGAATGCAGCTTAATATAGGCCGGCATAATGGCGATAAGCGTGTTGTTATCGCGCAGAGTTAAATGCTGTACTATCCAGCCATTGTTAGCAGTGCTTTCTACATTACTTTCGACTGTATCACCTACAGTATCCTCTACATCATCTTCTACAGTATTGTCTAAAGCGTTTCCTACACTGCCACCCAACTCTAATGCGTGTAAAAAAGCATGTTGGCAAAATGGATAATCGGAATTAAATAGGTTATCCCACTCTGCCGCGTCGATTTGCGCAATGGCAGGGACTACTTCAAATTGCATTTAAGGTCTCAAATAAATAGCGCAGTTAAACATTAACTGCGCTGAGGTTGGTTTATAAATAAAATATGGGCTGGTCTTAAATTATGCCGCGGCTTTTACACTCGCAACCCAATTATCAACCCGTTTTTCTAACACCTTAAGTGGTAATGCACCACCCCCTAATACAGTGTCATGAAACGCACGAATATCAAAAGCATCACCTAGTTCGGTTTGCGCTTTAGTTCGCATTTTTAAAATTGCTAACATGCCAATTTTATAAGCCGTTGCTTGGCCTGGCCAAACTATATAACGGCGAACTTCAGATTGTACCGCACCTTCTGCGATAGGTGTTTTTGCTATAAAATAATCAATTGCTTGTTGCTCGTTCCAGCCCTTACTGTGTAAACCTGTATCCACCACTAAGCGCACAGCCCGCCACATTTCAGTCACTAAACGGCCAAAATCAGAGTACGGGTTTTCATATCCACCCATTTCTTTTGCTAGTAATTCAGCATATAAACCCCAACCTTCGCTATAAGCGGTAAAACCGGCTTGAGTACGAAAGGTGGGTACAGTGGTAAGCTCTTGCGCGATTGATATTTGCATATGATGACCAGGATTACCCTCATGATAGGCAATAGCTTCCATCTCATTTTTCGGCATCGATTTCATATCAGACAAGTGAGCATAATAAATACCCGGCCTTGACCCATCTGGCGTACCAGGGAAATAATGCTGCGCTGCGCCTGGCTGTTCACGAAAGGCTTCTACCCGTTTTACAATTAAATCGGCTTTAGGTAATAAGCCAAAATATTTAGGTAATTGTTTGTTTATAAATGCTAAGTATTGCTCCGAGTCAGTAATATAAGCCTGACGCCCGGCATCGGTATCAGGGTAAGTAAACTGTTTATCGGTTTTAATAAAGGTAAAAAATTCTTCTAAACTGCCTTTAAAGCCCACCTGTTCTTTAATCGCAATCATTTCTTCAGTAATACGCGCTACTTCGTCTAAGCCAATTTGATGGACTTCGTCTGCCGTTAACGCTGTCGTAGTTGACGCTTTAAGTTGATGATTATAGTAAGCAACGCCATTGGGCTGTTTACCCACTCCGGTAGCAACAACAGTGCTATTTTCCATATCGGCGGTTAGCCATTGCTTTAATTCGGTGTAAGCCGGTAAAAAATGCTGCTGTAAATTGGCTTTAGCATCAGCCATTAGCTGCTTGGCTTGTTGTTCAGTAATTTTATCTGCGCTAACTAAGCTTGCTATTTTTGCTTGTGCATCGGCCCATAATGGCGAGTCTTGCTGGGTATTTGAGTCAGTAGCATTAGTTGCATCAGTAAACGGAGCACCCGCAAGCAAATTACCTATTTGATCCACAACGCCTTGATAAGCAAATTGTGGCGGCCTAACACCCTGCTCAGCACTTTGTTTTGCTCGCTTTAGTAGCTCAGTAATAGCTTGGCTAATACCGACTAGCCGAGTGTTATAGGCTTGCATATCTTGCAAGGTATCGACTTTATGAAAATTAATCATAATTTGCGGCAGCATGGCATGAATGCCTTGCATTTGAGTGAAAACGTAGCGGTTTTGCCTAAATTCTGCAGCTTCTTTAGCTAACTCATATTGATAGAGCCAAACGTCATAGGATGTTTGCGCTTCTAATGAAAGCTGTTGGTAATCAAATTCTGTGGTTAACTCTTTAGCGGTAGCCGCTAACCAAGCCAGTTGCTTATCTTCAGCAGCTTGGGTGACATCATCAATTTGGTCGTATTTATCTTTACGGCCTAAAAACGTCATTTGTAGTGGGCTTTGTTGCAGTTGTTGTTCGTATTTAGCTTCAAACCACTGATTAAGCCGTGCGGTTTCTGCTGCTACGGTTGCAGCCGATTGGCTTTGAGTGGCATTGGCGCTGGCTGTTGCGGTTGAATCAAGCGGTGTTGTTGGCTGGCACGCGCTAAGTAAACCCGCTATTGCTATTGCTATAAGTGTTTTACGCATAATAAAATTACCTTATTATTTTCGTTATATTGCAAAACCCAGCCTACGCTGAGTTTTGCTTGTAGTCTAAAAATAATTGTAAGCAACTTTTATCAGTCACTTTGATAAGTAACTTACATCCGTAACTGATATAACAAACTTTAAGAGTAATTCTACTCGTTATGCACTTATGCGTTTATATTGGCGATATTCAGGACGCCAGAAATTTGCTTCAATGCGTTGCTTTAATACCTCATCGTCAACATCTAACGCTAAACCTTGTTGTTGAGCCACTTTAGCCACGTTAAACGCGATAGTTTTACTTAGCTCGGCTAGCTCAGTAAAGGGGGGCAATAAACCGCCTTTACCGGTGTTTGCCAGAGGTGAAGCTCCTGCTAAGGTTTTACTGGCCGCCCGCAGCATTTCATCACTAATTAAACGCGCTTTAACAGCCAGCACGCCTAAACCAATACCGGGAAAAATATAGCTGTTATTACATTGGGCTATTGGGTATTGCTTGTTGTTATAGGTCACCGGCGCAAATGGGCTGCCGGTGGCAATAATCACATCGCCGTCAGTCCACTCTATTACTTGTTCTGGTGTTGCTTCAACTTGCTTAGACGGGTTACTTAATGGAAAGACGATTGGCGTATCGCAGCCTTTCTTCATTGCTCTTATAACTTGTTCGGTAAACAATCCGGCTTGACCAGACACGCCAATTAAAATGCCGGGTTTTGCGCAGTGCATAACGTCAAGTAAATTAGGGAATTCACCACTAAAGCTCCAGTTGGCAATATCATCACTACGTTGCACCAGTACTTGCTGAAAGTCTCGTAACCCCGGAGTGGTATCAGTTAAGAGACCAAAGCGGTCAATCATAAAGACTTGTTTTCTGGCTTGGCTTTCACTGATGCCTTCGGCCACCATTTGGCTTATTACTTGCTCTGCAATACCACAACCGGCCGAGCCAGCACCGACAAAAGCAATTTTCTGCGCTGATAATTTAACATCTTTACTGCGACAGGCGGCCAATAAGGTACCGACACTGACAGCTGCTGTGCCTTGAATATCATCATTAAAACAGCAGTACTTCTCGCGATAGCGGTTTAACAACGGCATGGCATTAGGCTGTGCAAAATCTTCAAATTGAATAATCGCCTCAGGCCAACGCCGTTTTACGGCTTGCAGGAACAAATCGACAAATTCATCATATTCCTCGCCTTCAATACGCTTATGGCGCAAGCCCATATACATAGGATCATTAAGCAACTCTTGGTTATTAGTCCCGACATCCAACATCACCGGTAAGGTATAGGCTGGGCTTATACCACCACAAGCGGTATATAACGATAACTTACCAATAGAAATACCCATACCGCCAATGCCTTGGTCGCCTAAACCTAAAACACGCTCGCCATCGGTAACAACGATGACTTTAACTTTACGTTTAGTGGCATTGCGTAGTACGTCATCTAATTGATGCCGATCTTGATAACTAACAAATAAGCCTCGTGCACTGCGATAAATATCAGAAAATTGCTCACAAGCATCGCCGACTGTTGGCGTATATATGATCGGGATCATTTCTTCTAAATGTTGTTGTAATAAGCGATAAAATAGGGTTTCGTTATTGTCTTGGATGGCGCGTAAATAGATATGCTTATTAATAGCTTCGTCAAAGCTTTTATATTGCATATAGGCGCGTTCAACTTGCTCTTCGATGGTTTCATACCGTGGTGGTAATAAGCCCGTTAAGTTAAAAGCTTGTCTTTCTTCAGCAATAAAGGCATTGCCTTTATTTAACAGCGGTGTTTCAAGAAGGGCTGAACCAGAATAAGCGGTATATAAACTAGGTTTAGGGGTTGAACTGCTCATGAATGTTTCCCACAGTAGACAGCTAGTCTTAGCTAACAACTAGCTGGTAAAAAATTAGTAGATTGTGCTGATCCTTGGATTAAGTACCGACAGCATAAATAAGCCTTCGGTGTTACAAAAATCAATAGCCTTTAGCACATCTGATTGGCTTAAATTTAGTAGTTCCAACACAAAAGGATCTATTAAATGCTTAGTTTGATACAACTCAGGATGTTGATTGGCTAAAGCCAATTTTACGGCTAAATGAATAATTAACTGAGGTATTTTTTTATGATCGAACTTAACACTATTTTGCAGCGCTATTGGTTCAACTATAGTATCGGGTAATTGCCAAAGATTCAGTAGCTCTGCACCGCATTCGGCGTATGTAAAGCCAAGCTCGTCGAGTTGTAGCTTCCAAGGCAGCGTTATAGCATCATAAGCTTGGCAGCGAAATGCTAGCTCTGGATCATTTTGCAACACCACTAACTCACCAATATTATGCAATAAGCCCGCAACATAAAAGCGATCAGTCGGTTTAACATCGCAGCATTCGGCTAAATATTTAGCGATAAGCGCAGCATTAATACTTTGCTCCCAAAACCGTTCTAAATCAATGACAGAGGTATCTAATTTACTGCAAGCCGAAGAGATGCCTATACTTAGCACTAAGTTATAAACTTGTTTATTTCCCAGCACTAATAGCGCTTTATTGATAGATTCAACTTGAAATGACAAATTGAATAAAGCACTGTTCGCAAGCTTAAGCAACTTTGCGGTTAAAACGGGATCTAGTGCAATTACTTCTGCTATATCATCTAAACTAGCTGTTTCAGAGTCCATTAGCTGTTTAACTCTCAAATAGCCTTCTGGCAATGCAAATAAATCTGCTACTTTCTGAGCATATTGCAAGGCTTTCATTAAACGACATCTCCCCTAGTTAGCTATTGCAATGCTATTGCTAACGTCAAGTTTTACTACATGAATTGATTTTACTTGTTTTGGTAGGCTTTTATTAGTGTTAATTAACTTTTTTTAATACTTTAAACCTATTAAAGACAAAGCCGACTATAAAACCGACTTTGTCTTTATACTTTACACAGATTTTTATAATTAGCTAGGCGCTTATTTAGGTTAGTAAGATTCTAATAACTTATCTTAAGTCGCTAAATATACAACTAAATTTGCTTTAAACTCTGTCACTGTTCTGTGTAACTTGCCTATGCAACTTCTCTATGCAACAAGGCTACGTAACATCCATGCGGTTTTTTCATGCACAGTCATACGTTGGGTTAATATATCTAAGGTTACTTCATCAGATGCTTTATCACACTCAGGCACAATATTACGGCAGGTTTTAGCAATAGCCTCGTGACCTTTTACTAAATCTCTAATCATGTCTTCCGCTTTTGGAATACCGTCTGCTTCTTTAATAGTGGTTAGTTTTGCAAATTCTTTATAAGAACCTGGCGCAAACTCACCTAAAGCACGAATTCGTTCTGCAATATCATCAACAGCAACAGCTAATTCTTGATACTGCTGTTCAAATAAAGTGTGTAAAGATTGAAACATTGGACCGGTAACGTTCCAATGATAATTATGTGTTTTTAAATATAGCGTGTAGGTGTCAGCTAATAATACTGCTAAGCCTTCAGAAATGGCTTTACGTTGTTCTTCATTGATACCAATATTCACTTGCATAGATTGCCTCGCTGAATTAATCGTAATTATTAAAATAAACTAGCTTGTAATACTGCTATAAAAATAGCTTATAAAGCGTATTTTACCGAAGTTATGTCGAAATATGGCAAACGCTTAGTAGTAGTATTGTTCAAGAATAGTTCTATCCTACCTGTTAAAGATATGGTGTTGTTCTAAATAAAAACAACCCTTTATCAAAAACAATAGCAGATAAGTACCGATTAAGAAGCAATATTTAATAGGGAATTAATGAGGGTATTTGGTAAAATCTAAATTTGCTGACAGTACTATTGCTGACAGTACTAACACTGCCAGCAAATTGTTAACGACTAGACTTGAGCAGCAAGATACTCTTCGTAAGTACCAACAAAGTTACGAATGTCTTGGTCAGTAATTTCGATAATACGACTGGCTAAAGATGAAACAAATTCACGGTCATGGCTGACAAACAATAGCGTGCCTTTATAGTGCTCTAACGCTAAGTTTAATGACTCGATAGATTCCATATCCAAGTGGTTAGTCGGTTCATCCATTACTAAGATATTTGGCTTTTGTAGCATTAACTTACCAAATAACATCCGGCCTTTTTCACCACCTGACAATACTTTTACAGACTTTTTAATATCGTCTTGAGAAAACAGTAACCGGCCTAAAATTCCGCGTATTGCCTGTTCATCATCTGTTGGACTTTTCCACTGAGTCATCCAATCAAATACGCTTAGATTTTCTTTAAACTCGTATTCATGATCTTGAGCATAATAACCAATTTTACAGTTTTCAGACCATTTAATTGTGCCAGACTCTGGTTTTAAGTCACCCACTAAACATTTAAGTAAAGTGGTTTTACCAATACCGTTGGCACCTAAAATGGCTACTTTCTCACCGACTTCAATGGTCAGGTTAAGATTTTTAAATAGTTGTAGCTGATCAAAGCCTTTATGTAAGCCATCAACTTCTAGGGCTAAACGATATAACTGCTTTTGTTGTTCAAAACGTATAAATGGATTAACTCGGCTAGAGGCTTTAACTTCTTCTAATTGAATTTTATCGATTTGTTTAGCACGCGATGTGGCTTGTTTTGCTTTAGAGGCGTTGGCCGAGAAACGACTAACGAAACTTTGTAAATCCGCTATTTGGGTCTTTTTCTTGGCATTATCAGACAATAAACGCTCGCGAGCTTGGGTAGCTGCGAACATATATTCATCATAATTACCTGGGTATAAACGCAACTCGCCAAAATCTAAATCGGCCATATGCGTACAAACACTGTTTAAAAAGTGTCTATCGTGCGAAATGATAACCATAGTACTGTTACGTTCAGTTAAGACGGTTTCTAACCAACGGATAGTATTAATATCCAAGTTGTTGGTTGGTTCGTCTAGCAGCATCACTTCTGGTTCAGCAAATAATACTTGGGCTAACAAAACGCGTAACTTAAAACCCGGAGCGATAGCCGACATTAAACCAAAATGTTGCTCAACCGGAATACCCACGCCTATTAATAATTCACCGGCACGCGATTCAGCGGTGTAACCGTCCATTTCGCCAAAAGCAACTTCAAGATCGGCTACTTTCATGCCGTCTTCTTCAGTCATTTCTAAGCTGCTGTATATGCGATCCCGCTCTTCTTTTACCGCCCACAATTCTGCGTGGCCCATAATAACGGTATCGATAACAGAATATTGTTCAAACGCAAACTGATCTTGATGTAGTTTAGCGACCCGATGATTCGGTTCAACAAAGACATTACCTGAACTTTGCTCAAGCTCACGGCTAAGGATTTTCATGAAGGTTGATTTACCGCAACCGTTAGCGCCGATTAACCCGTAACGGTTACCGTCACCAAATTTAATCGAAATATTTTCAAATAATGGCTTAGCGCCAAATTGCATGGTAATGTTTGAGGTTGAGATCACAGTGTGTTCCAGAACAGGTTAAGCTAGACAGCCAAATACAAAAAGTGCCGCATTGTACGCGCTTTGCTGACTAATTTCAAAGCATACCCTGCTTTATCTGCTTAACTTAACCACTCTGAAACGGTTTCGCATCTAATTAACATGTAAATAAAAATTGTTTGCTGATTTGATTATAAAAAATACGCTTTTAATTGCATTCACGTATTAGTGTTTAATGCAGTAGCGGCTAAACATAATGCCGTGATCTGCGGCCAATCTTTATTTTGCACAGCATCATCTGGGATAATCCACGAGCCACCTACACAATCGACATTCGGTAATGCCAAATAATCTTTAACATTATTTGGGTTAATGCCGCCGGTTGGACAAAACCGAATATCGGCAAAAGGACCATAAATCGATTTTAAGGTTTTAACACCTCCTGCGGCTTCAGCAGGAAAAAATTTAAAATGACTATAACCCACAGCTATGCCCTGCATTAATTCTGAAATGCTAGCAATACCGGGTATTAACGGAATACTGGCTGCTTTACCCGCTTGTAATAACTCAGCAGTAAAGCCCGGGCTGATAGCAAACTTGGCACCAGCGGCAATACATTGTTGTAATTGCTCAGCTGTGGTAACGGTGCCAGCGCCAACAATAGCTTCTGGTACCTGTTGGCATAATAAACCAATAGCTTCTAGGGCTAAGGGCGTGCGTAGCGTCACTTCTAAAACATTAATGCCGCCAGCGACTATCGCTTTAGCCATAGGCACAACATCGGCTAAGTCATTCACCACGATAACGGGGATCACGACACTTTGTTTAAATAACGTTTCTGGCTGCAAAGCCCAATGTTGAAATGACATAGTGTTATTCCTTATCCCCAGTAAAGGCAGGCTGTGCAAAAAACAAACTACAAGCACCCTGCTCGGCACCTGTTAATTGGCTTCGTAGCGCGCCAAACAATTCACGTCCCATGCCATAGCTTGAAGAATTCAGACTATCAGTCAGATCCGGTGTAGCCGCCGGTCTTTGGCCTAATTCAGCTGCACTAACTAATAACTCTAATAAGCCATTCTCAGCATCAACCAATAACATATCGCCGGTTTGTATTTTGGCCAGATTACCGCCATCGATGGCTTCGGGCGTAACATGAATAGCAGCGGGTACTTTGCCCGATGCGCCTGACATACGGCCATCTGTAACTAAGGCTACTTTATAACCACGATCTTGTAATACGCCTAACGGCGGCGTCAGTTTATGTAACTCAGGCATGCCACAGGCTTTAGGCCCTTGAAACCGCACCACGACAATACAGTCTTTATTTAATTCACCGGCTTGGAATGCAGCATCTAATTGATGCTGACTAGAAAACACCACTGCAGGGGCTTTAATCACAGCCGTCCCTTCGCGCAAAGCCGAGGTTTTAATAACAGCCCGGCCCATATTGCCAGATAATACTTCTAAGCCGCCATGACTGGTAAAGGGTGCTGCAACTGTGCTTAAAACGGTTAAGTCTTGTGATATGGCAGGAGCATCTTGCCACTCTAGTTTGCCATCTTGCATTACCGGTTGTTGGGTATAACGGCGTAAACCTGGACCGGCAATAGTTTGCACATCTTCATGCAATAAACCAGCATCAAGCAACTCTCTTATTAACACTGCCATGCCACCGGCATATTGAAAGTGATTAATATCAGCTTGGCCATTAGGATAAATGCGAGTTAGCAATGGCGTAGCGGCAGATAGCTGGGCAAAGTCATCCCAATTAACGATATAGCCTGCGGCGCGCGCGACGGCAATTAAATGCATTGTATGATTAGTTGAACCGCCCGTGGCTAATAAGCCGACAATACCGTTAACAATAGCTTTTGCATCTATTATTTGGCTAATAGGTAAATAGTTATCACCCAGATCGGTTAAGCGGGTTGCTTGTCGCGCTGCGGCTTTCGTTAGTTCGTCACGTAGTTCTGTACCTGGGTTAACAAAAGATGAGCCCGGT
This sequence comes from Rheinheimera salexigens, assembly GCF_001752395.1. Classification (NCBI taxonomy): domain Bacteria; kingdom Pseudomonadati; phylum Pseudomonadota; class Gammaproteobacteria; order Chromatiales; family Chromatiaceae; genus Rheinheimera; species Rheinheimera salexigens. The sequence continues at coordinate 1,968,377 of NZ_MKEK01000001.1, forward strand.
AAGTGCAAGCCCATGATCTCAACTACTAATTGATTAGAGTTCGCCGTGCCATAAAAAGTACAGGTACCCGCAGCATGATAAGACGCTGCTTCGGCTTCTAGTAGTTGCTCTTTTGTCACTTTGCCTTCAGCAAATTGCTGGCGAACTCGGGCTTTTTCTTTATTAGGAATGCCTGAGGGCATAGGCCCTGCAGGAATAAATACAAAAGGTAAATGACCAAAGCTTAAAGCGGCTAATAATAAGCCCGGGACAATTTTATCGCAGATGCCCAGCATGACACCGCCATCGAACATATTATGCGATAAGCCAATGGCAGCAGACATGGCGATAATGTCGCGACTTAATAAGCTTAACTCCATGCCAGGTTGACCTTGGGTGACACCGTCACACATAGCGGGCACGCCAGAAGCAAATTGCGCCACACTACCCACTTCGTTTACTGCCGTTTTAATTAACTGTGGATAATTCTCATAGGGTTGGTGCGCCGACAACATATCGTTGTAGGCCGAAACAATAGCAATATTAGCTTTGGTTAAACTACGTAAATCTGATTTATCTTGCGGGTTACACGCAGCAAAACCATGAGCTAAATTGCCGCAACTTAATACACCTCGGTGTGGTCCTTGCTCGCGCGCATGCGCCATGCGCTGTAGATAATCTGCTCGGCTAGCAAGGCTGCGTTGAATAATATTGTCGGTTACGCGTTGGATTTCCGGCTGCATAGCTTACCCTTATTCTGTGTCTAATTTAATGCTGAGTAATAACATGCTTTAAGCTAATGCTCGGCGTACATAACTTCTACAGTCAGTTGCGGATGCTGTAAAAAAGCCCGTATCGGCATCGACTTAACGTCGTTATCGGCCATGGCTTGGTCTAAAACGGTTTTTTTACCAGCACCCACTAAATGCAAAAATAGATGCCGAGTATTTTCTAGCCGCGATTTAGACAAACTTATACGCTCGTAGGGCGCCGTACTTGGCTTTACCGCTAATACTGCAGGCGCATCTTCCGCTAAGCCTTCATTAATTTGTTCGCTACAAGGAAATAATGATGCAGTATGGCCATCTTCACCCATGCCTAAAATAACGGCATCAAAGGTTGGCAACACAGCAATGCGTGGTAATACTGCCGTTACCCCAGTAAAGGCTGAATCAGCTTTGGCGTATAGGCTGATAAATTTGGCATTCGCTGCCCTATTTTGTAACAACGACGCTTTAACTAAGCGCTCATTACTGTCGGCTTGATCGTCAGCCAACCAGCGATCATCTGCTAAGGTAATAGTGACTTTGTCCCAAGCTAAATCAGCTTGGCTTAACTGCTGAAATAAAGCTTGCGGTGTACGACCACCAGATACTACTAAAATAGCTTCTCCGCGCTGAGAAATAGCTTGTTGCAAAATTTCCACCAGCTGAGCAGCAAACTGCTTATTTAATGCCGCGCTATCAGCAAAATGATTAAGGTGCATCATGGTTACTCCTCCCAATTTCTATTATCACGTGCCATCATCGATATTGCCGCGACTGGCCCCCAACTACCTGCTGGATAACTTTTTGGTGGCTCGTTACTGACATGCCACGCATTGATAATGCCATCTACCCACTTCCAGGCATGTTCTACTTCGTCGCGACGAACAAACAAATATTGATTACCCAGCATCGCTTCTAGTAACAAGCGCTCATAAGCATCGGCGATACGTTGCGATTTAAAAGTTTCATCAAAGCTTAAATCCAGCTTAGTTTCTTGCAAGCGCATACTCTCGCCCAAACCTGGAATTTTATTTAATACTTGTATTTCAACACCTTCGTCAGGCTGTAAACGAATAATCAATTTATTTGACGGCAAGTTACGATAGGTTGCATGAAAAATATTATGCGGTTGTGGCTTAAAACAAATGACCACTTCACTTAACTTACTGGCCATACGTTTACCCGTGCGCAAATAAAACGGCACCCCTGCCCAACGCCAGTTATCAATATCTACTTTTAAAGCGACAAAGGTTTCAGTACGGCTATTTGATTTAGCCCCTTCTTCCTGTAAATAGCCCGGTACCGATTTACCCGTAACAAACCCACCAGCGTATTGACCACGAACAGTTTTTTCTTGAATATTACTGATGTCGATGGTACGTAAGGCTTTTAATACTTTAAGTTTTTCATCTCGGATGCTATCGGCGTCTAATCTGGCCGGCGGTTCCATAGCAATTAGGGTTAAAACCTGCAGTAAATGATTTTGTACCATGTCGCGCATTTGGCCGGCGTCGTCGTAATAACTCCAGCGACCTTCTACGCCAACTTCTTCTGCCACGGTAATTTGCACATGATCAATGGAATTATGATCCCAATTGCCGGCAAAAATGGCATTGGCAAAACGTAGTGCCAATAAATTGAGAACGGTTTCTTTACCTAAATAATGGTCAATGCGATAAATTTGCGCTTCAGTAAAAAACTCTGCAACTTGATCATTAATAATATTAGACGAGGCTAAGTCATGACCTATTGGCTTTTCCAGTACCACTCGAGTGGGTAGCGTGGCTAAACCTGCTGCGGCTAAGCCTTTTGATATATCACCAAATAAAGACGGTGGCGTTGCAAAATAACAAACCGGCACCCGCTTGGTTTTATCGACCAGCGTTGCTAGTTGGTTAAAGTCTTCAATATTGGTTAAATCAATATTCACATACAATAATTTAGCTTGTAAACGTAGCCATACATCTTGTTCTAAAGGCTGTTTTAAAAAGCGATTTAAATTTTCTAACACTAATTCCTGATATGACTCAAGAGTAATATCATCTCTTGCCACACCAATAACTCGTGTTTGTTGGCATAATAAATTGGCTTTTTCTAATTGGTATAACGCAGGTAATAGCTTACGGCGAGCTAAATCGCCTTTAGTGCCAAATAAGATAAGATCGGATGCTGAATTCTGTGCTGTTACTGCTGCCATTACTGCCCCTTATTTATGTAACTTTACAACAGTCAATCCATACTAACTGAGCTAATTAGTGTTGTAAACCAGACTAAATGTAATTAAATTACAACTTTTGTTGTTTTTTGACAATTTATTTTGAAAAAGGCAGGTTAGTAAGCATAATGAGCTTAACCCTGCTTGACTATGACTCAGGAATGACCAAATGAACGTGTTAGAAAAAATTATATCAAATAGCAATAAGTTCAGTAAGTCAGAACGTAAAGTTGCTGATGTCATTTTAGCCAATCCGCAAACTGCTATTCATAGTAGTATAGCCACCTTAGCGAAGGTAGCGGATGTTAGTGAACCGACAGTTAATCGATTTTGTCGCCGACTTGATACTAAAGGTTTCCCTGACTTTAAGCTACATTTAGCCCAAAGCTTGGCTAATGGTACGCCTTATGTTAATCGTCATGTAGAAGAAACTGATGGCCCAGAGGCCTATACCGCAAAAATATTTGAGTCAACCATGGCTGCATTAGATAAAGCCAGGCAAAGCATTGATATAAACAGCATTAATCGCGCGGTTGATGTGTTAACTCAAGCTAAAAAAATCTCGTTTTTTGGCTTGGGCGCTTCAGCGTCAGTAGCGCACGACGCCCAAAACAAGTTTTTCCGCTTTAATGTACCTGTGGTATGTTTTGACGATATTGTTATGCAACGAATGAGCGCTATTAATAGTTGTGAAGGTGACGTTGTAGTGTGCATCAGCCATACCGGCAGAACCAAAAACTTATGCGATATAGCTACCATAGCAAGAGAGAATGATGCCACCGTGATAGGCATTACTGCTGCCGATAGCCCATTAGCTAAAGAGTGCACCTTAGTGTTATCACTGGATGTGCCAGAAGATACCGACATGTATATGCCGATGGCCTCTAGGGTTGCGCAATTAGTATTAATTGATATTTTAGCCACCGGCTTTACGTTAAGGCGCGGCAGTAAATTTCGTGAAAACCTAAAAAAAGTTAAAGACAGTTTACGTGGGTCACGCTTTGAAAAGAAAGACCTCTAGCCTACCTCGTTTAAGCAGACACTTTTGCCTTGCTTATACACTCTGCACTTTTGCATCATTTGTTTAGCAAGTACAAGCAGTAGCTTTTTAGCACTGCTTCACGATATAATGTAATAAAATTACAACAGTTTAGATCTAATCTAGATACTGTGTTTTTTCGCCATACTCAGGAGTCACTAATGCACAGAAGAACCAAAATTGTTGCCACGCTCGGTCCCGCTACTAACACCCTTTCTTCTATTGAAAAGCTGATTAAGGCTGGCGCATCAGTATTTAGACTGAATTTTTCTCATGGCAATGCTAACGATCATAAAGAACGTGCGGCTATGGTGCGTCAAGCTGCCGACAACTTAAAAGTGCATGTTGCTATTTTAGGTGATTTGCAAGGCCCTAAAATTCGAGTGTCTACTTTTAAAGATGGCAAGATAACCTTAGAAGAAGGCCAAGCTTTTACCCTAGACGCTAAATTAGGCAAAGGTGAAGGTGACCAACATCAAGTGGGGATTGATTATAAAAATTTACCTCAAGATGTGTCTGCAGGTGATTTATTATTATTAGATGATGGCCGGATCCAATTGCAAGTAGATAGCGTTGATGGCGATAAAGTTATTACTACGGTTACTGTTGCTGGTGTTTTAAGTAACAATAAAGGCATTAACCGTCAAGGTGGTGGCTTAACAGCGCCGGCTTTAACTGAAAAAGATATGCAAGATATTGTTACCGCGGCTGAAATTAAAGTCGACTTTTTAGCGGTATCTTTTCCGCGCAGTGGCGATGATATGCGCTTAGCACGTGATTTAGCTATTAAAGCTGGCTCAAATGCCCGGTTAATGGCCAAAATTGAGCGTGCAGAAGCCGTAGCGGACGATGAAACCTTAGATGACATCATTCGTGCTTCAGATGCAGTGATGGTGGCACGGGGTGATTTAGGCGTTGAAATTGGTGATGCTGAATTAGTAGGTCAACAAAAGCGGATTATTTCTCGCTCACGGCAGTTAAATCGTGTTGTGGTTACGGCAACGCAAATGATGGAAAGCATGATTGAAAGCCCAATGCCAACCCGCGCTGAAGTAATGGACGTTGCTAACGCGGTATTAGACGGTACCGACGCGGTAATGTTATCAGCTGAAACAGCTGCCGGTAAATACCCTACTGAAACCGTGCGCGCTATGGCCAGAGTATGTGAAGGCGCAGAAAAGCACCCTAGTGTGCAAATTTCTAAGCACCGCATGGATTCAGAGTTTACTGAAATCAGTGAAACAATAGCGCTTTCTGCAATGTATGCAGCTAATCACTTAAGTGCAATTAAAGCCATTATTACCTTAACCGAGTCTGGCCACACTGCGAAACTAATGTCGCGTATTACCTCGCCACAACCTATTTATGCGTTATCACGTCATGATAAAACCTTAAATCAAATGGCGTTATACCGTGGTGTTTATCCTGCTTATTTTGATAGCACAACGGTAGGTGTTGAAGCCTTAGCCGATGCCGCTATTGCAACCATTAAAGACAAAGCCAATTTACAAAGTGGTGACTTAGTTATGATCACCCATGGTGATGTAATGGAAACCGTGGGTGCGTCCAATACTTGTAGAATTGTTCAAGTTAAATAGCAGCATGAATTCACCTGAATAATTAATGCTATTTAATATATAAAAACAGCGGCTTAAGCCGCTGTTTTTATTTGTATTACTCGGTTTACTAAAATACATCACGCTGTAATTTACGTACGCGCCGAGCTGCGCGGTACTCAACAAATTGCGGTGCTAAAGCGGTTAATGTTGAACCTGTAACTACTAATAACGCGCCTAACCAAGACCAGACGTTTAAATGCTGAGCTTGAATAAAGTCGGGCCAAATTGTGGCAATAATATTCGCTGCTAAAATGGTCACTAAAGGTGTTAGGGCTAATACAGCGCTCACTTTTGACGCTTCCCAGTGGTGTAAGGCTTCTGCAAAGGCACCATAAGCCACCACGGTATTTAAACAGCAAAATATTAATAGCGACCAATGCAGTACGCTCATGGTTTGTAATGGACTAAACTCAGACACCGGAAAGAAACAGAGACTGCCGGCAAAATATAACATATACATAATTTGCTTTGAGCTGAAGTGCATTAATAATTGTTTTTGTGCTAAGGCGTAAGCCGCCCACGTAATAGCAGCAGCCACGATTAATAATACCCCTATTGTTTCACCACTTACCTGACTAACCATGCCAACTAAGCGCTGATTAAAGAACAACAACAAGCCTAACACTAATACTAGCGCACCCACTTTTTGCCACAGTAATAAACTTTCTTTAAAAATATACACGCCACCTATCATCATTAAAAATGGTGCAAGTTGGATCAGCGTTTGCCCTGTTTCAGCACTTAAATACTCTAGCCCAGTTAAATACATAATATAGTTCGATAATAAACCGGCTATGGCAATAAGCAGTAATAGCGTAATTTTTGTTTGCTTAAACAGTGCCAGTGACGGTAATTTACCTCGAGCCGCTAACCACAAGCCAACAATAACAGCCGCAGCCAGAAAACGAATAAAAGTAATAGTATTAGCCGTTAACACATCCAGTAATACCTTTAATGCGATTGGCAAAATGCCCCATAAGATAGCGGTTGTTAGCGCTAACAATAAGCCAACCAGGCCTTTGCCGGTAATTTGATGCATGATGATATCCAAAATGGCAGTCTGCAACAGTGCAGAATACAGTAGAAGTGAGTGTCTATTATCGCTTAATTGGCTCTAGTTTGTCTGCCGTAATTTCGCTATATACGACTAATTTACGATTAAGTTCCCACGCCTTGCGCCATATCAACTCAGTCACAGTTATTAGCACCTATACTTGTACAAACAAATAGCTAAATTGGCAGCAATGGTGTGTAAATGATCAAACGTATTGGCGTTTTAACTTCAGGTGGCGATGCACCGGGTATGAATGCCTGCATTAGAGCTGTCGTATTAACGGCTTCAGCTTATAATCTTGATGTAGTTGGCTTTGACCATGGTTTTAATGGCTTGCTGGAAGAAGACTATCAAACATTGTTACCTCAACATGTACAACATATTATTCAGCATGGTGGCACTATTTTAAAAAGTGCTCGCTGCAAGGCGTTGCATACCGAGCAAGGCGTTATCCAAGCCGCAGCAGTACTACATAAACTGCAATTGGATGCATTGTTGATAATTGGTGGTGATGGTAGCTTTCGCGGTGCTTTAGCCATTGCGCCCCATTACCGCGGACAACTTATAGGTGTCCCGGGCACAATTGATAACGATGTTGATGGTACCGATTTCAGCATCGGTTTTGCCACGGCAATTGATACGGCTCTAGATGCGATAGATAAAATTCGTGATACTGCAGATGCATTCGAGCGGATATTTTTGGTTGAACTAATGGGTCGGCACTCTGGCTATATAACATTGTCGGCAGGGATTGCCGCGGGCGCTGAGCAAATAATCTGTCCTGAATTTGGTCCTGTTTACAAAAACCAGTTATCCAGTGTCATTGGCCCTATTCAGCATGCTCAATTACTGCGTGGCAAAACGAGTTATATTATTGTGGTAGCAGAAAACAGTTATCCAGGTGGCACTATCGCACTTGCTGAAGATATATCTATAGAGTTAGGGACAGAGTGTCGTGCGTGTATTCTTGGCCATATTCAGCGCGGAGGTAAACCTGTCGGTGCAGACCGTATTTTAGCGACTAAGCTAGGTGCTTATGCGGTTGAGCAATTGACACATGGCGCTCATTTAATGATGGCTGGCGAGATAAATCAACAAGCAGTGTTGTTTCCACTGGCGCAAACCAGCGATAAGAAAAAACAAATAGATCCATATTTAGTCCGCTGGCAACAACAGATCGCCAGCGACTAAGCTATAGCACGACTAGAATTATCGACAAGTATTATTGATTAAATACCTGTTTAACCCGGTCTTTATAACTACGGCTAACTTTAACCGCTTGACCATTGGTTAGCATTAATTGATGTTCACCATTAGCCAGCATTTGTAATTTGGCTATAGTCTGGACATTAACAATAGCAGAGCGATGCACTCGGACAAATAAACGCGGATCTAACTCTTGCTCTAATTCTTTCATGGTGCGGCGTAAAATATGAGTTTGACCATCTTTAGTATGGATACACATATAGTCGCCTGCCGCATCTACCCATTCAATGGCCGTAACCGGTACCCGAGTAATTTCACCACTGTCTTTAATACTAATTGCATCTGGGAAGCGATCATTTACCACTGGCTGGGCATTATCTAAGCGGTGTAAAATATTATCTGTCTCATCACCGGTTAATTTGGCTACCGCTTCGGCTAACTGGCCTTTATGCTTTTGGGTGTCTTGAGCTTGATGTAGTTTAATAACCTTTTCAACCGTTTGCCTTAAGCGCTCTGGCTCTACTGGTTTTAACACATAATCTAGCGCATTAACTTCAAAAGCATTATAAGCGTAGTGATCGTAAGCGGTAACAAACACAATGTAAGGCAAGCTTATATTGGCTGTTTGTAATTGTTTTAATACCGCAAAGCCATCTAAGCCTGGCATTTCCACATCCAGAAACACTAAATCTGGTTCTAATTCTTTAATACAACTAATTGCCTGTTCACCATTGCTGCACTCAGCAATGACTTCTAACTGAGAAAACTCAGCCAACCTAATCAGCATGCCCTTTCGAGCTAAAGGTTCATCGTCGACTACTATTACCTTAAGCATGTTCACGTTCCGTTTTTTCTAGTTGTAATGGAATTCTAATATTTACTTTTAAACCTGTTGGCTGATTGTGGGTTAACACTAACGCAAAATCATTATCGTACAATGCTGCTAAACGTTCTTTGGTATTCACCAGCCCTACGCCACTTTCTGCTGTTGCTGAGGTATTACTGGTTTTGGGCAAGCCATTGGTAATGGTCATGCCGGGGCCATTATCTGCTACTTCTAATAATAAATCATGGCCAAACTTTTTAGCCGTAATGGTTATTTGTCCACCATTAATTTGGCTAGCCACCGCGTATTTAATAGCGTTTTCAATTAATGGCTGCAAAATTAAACTTGGTACTCTTGCTTGCTCTGTACCTGGCTCTATATCAAACACTATAGTTAAGCGCTCGGTAAACCGAACCTTTTCAATTTCTAAATATAAACGTGCCGCATAGAGCTCTTGTTCCAGCGCAACTTTATTTATCGGATCTTTGTACAACGAATAGCGTAAAAAGTCACTAAGTCTCGACAGCATTTTATTTGCGGTGTCTGACTCATTAATTAATACTAAGGTAGAAATAGCATTTAAAGTATTAAACAAAAAGTGCGGATTTAATTGATAACGAAGCATTTTTAATTGCGCTTCGTGCGCCTTATTGGTTGCTGTTAAAGATTTTTGTTTTTCTAACTGCAGCGTTTGATAATACTTAATACCAAAATATAAACCACACCAGCTTAGAATGACATAAAAAGCCACGGGCGTATCGCGGATATATTTTACCCAATCACCCGGTCTGGAACCATGGCGATAAATTTCCCAATAATTAAAATTACGAACAGCAGTCCATATTGCGGCAATGACAAAAGCTAACAGTAATACGGTTATGACCATTTTCCATGGTGGCCAAAACCACACTCGTTGAAAAGCATAACGCAGAGGAATAGTAATTAACCAACCGATATAGGCATCTAACCCGATAACGATTAAGTAAGCATCGCGGGTTTCTTGAACCAAAGATCCGAGGTAGTTAACAATAGCAAAACCGAGCCAGCCTAAGGTGTGCAGCAGCCAAAATTGACGGGAGCGATCTTCAAAAAATTTATACAAAACAATTATCCGCAGACAAACAGATTACAACAATAGCTGGATTATAACTAAAGCCAACGCAAACAACCTAGTGACTGAGCCTATTTCAACTTGTGTTAATCGCATTGCTTTAATACTTAATATTAAAACGGCGATAAATAAATCCCAATAACCAAGCTGGACCAATTAGCAAAAACTGCAGATCTTGAAAAAAGGACGGTTTTTTGCCCTCCACTTTATGGCCAATAAACTGGAGTATCCACATCACAATAAATAGCAGTATTGATATTAGCCAAACATCAGTAGTAAAGGTTAATTGATACCAGCGGATTAGCATCACGCCTAAAGCAGTAAACAAGGTCATGCCTAAACCAATGCTAAAAGATAAATTGAAATAAAACATGAGAATAGGTATCGCAACAACTAATGACCAGGTAATTTGTTGCTCGGCAAACAAGGTAAAGGGCATAGGTATTTGCCACAACAAGCCTAATACCGTTAAATATATTATGGGTACCGCTAACCAATGGATAGCTTTATTAACACCATTATTATGGCTTTGGCCATATTCATCAAACCATTGTTGCGCAGTTTTCATATTAAAGTCCCTAACTACCCTGTCTAAAACTACTATATCTTAAACTGCGATATCTTAAACTGCTATGTTTCTAGCAACGCTATTGCCACTGTAGCGTTAAGCTAATGATTGTACAAACATTGCTTACATTCTTAGCTGTAATAAGCCTTTATAAAAGCAGTTATTATTTAGTTATGAAAGCACGGGGGTCGGTTTACGATCTGGACCTAACGCAACCAGAGTGAAATTACCTGATATAGCAAGATGCTGATTATCGTCATACATGTGTTCGACAAAAATATCGACTTGTACTTTTATACTTGTGCGGCCTACATGAACAACTTTAGCCACTATTTCTACAATGGAACCAGCAGGAATGGCTTCTTTAAAATCAACCCGATCAGAGTTAATGGTAACTAAAGGTTTGCGACAAAAACGGGTTGCAGCTATAAAGGCCGCCTCATCCATCCATGCTAATGCCTCACCACCAAACAAGGTATTATGGTGATTAGTACGTCCAGGAAACACGGTCCGAGTGACTCGGGTAATAGCATGTTCCATACGTTTGGCAATTAGCGCTTCATTTCTCATTGGCATCTCCATTAGGGGGGTAAATTATACTGTAATCGCTAGTTAAGCGAGTGGCTGATTATACCATTATTCGTACTAAGATATCGGCTTAACGGCAGTTAGCATGTTGTGTAGCTGGATGGGAGTATGGCTATAGTAATGGCTATAGCCATAGCTGAAAGTAACGCTTAAACGGACTGAGCAATAGCGCCCTTGCCTACGCCTTCGTAAGCCACAACTTTATAAGCCTTACTGGCATCAAGCTGCTCAAGTTCACTAACAATGTACTGGGCTAAACATTCAACCGTGGTATCAGTTGAGATAATCTCACAATGAGCAGCTGGCATGGTTAATTCAAACCAGCCTTGCTGTGCTTGATAGCGAAAACACATATCAGTTTCAGTTGCCGGTTTTATCGATGCTAACTGCTTAGGCTCGCAGACATCTTCTACGCTACCTAAGTAAATATCCTGCCAACGTTCAGACCAGTACTTGTTCAGTCGTGGCGATAACATACCATCGGTATATATTTGAATCATTGAGCGATGACCATGGGCTATACGCTGACAATTACCATCATGCTTTTTTAAACCATGGCTGTAGTGGTAGTAAAAACCACTTATAGGCTCTGGACGTAATGTAAACACCAGCTTTTCAACATTGCTAGGCATTAACGGCATAATATGTTGCTGCAAAAATTCGGTAACACTTGCTGGTGTTATCTGGTCGGTCGCAATACTCGCGATAGCTTCTGCCGGTGCCGCCATATTAATTTGACCCCTAGCAGAATCAAACTTAACTAACTGCTGTGTTTGTTCGCTAGTTACTGTTAAACCAGCCGCTAACGTTGGTAGCGCTAATTTATGATCAACTAATTTATCTATGGCGGTTTTAATGCGCTTTTTAACTATTGAAAAGTCCAACACCATAGATACATCATCTAGTTTGCCATGTAACTCAACGTCAACAATATAGCTTTCACCAAGCATACCGCGTTCAGTACACAGGTATGAAAAATCAATTACGGTTAAGTCGCGCACAAACAGTATCATCTACAGCTCTCAAAATTATCAAATAAATAGATAGCTATTATACCCAGCAATGGCCCTTAACTACAGCCTAAAGCCAGCATTAATACTCTTATCGTTTAAACGCTTATCGTTTATGTTCAGTAAGCCAACTGTATAATAAGCCGACTTGACCACATTTATGCGCGGCATACATTAATCGAATGGCATTACTGATAAGTAAACTGTCATTCCAATCCGTTTTGTCTTGAATTTCGTTATAACAGGCTAAAGCTTCAGGGGTTAAATAACCGCGTAACTCTTTTTTTCCTGATTGTTTTTGTTTTGAACGATAACGCCGTTGCTTTTCGGCGTTACTAAAGGCTTTTCCAGTTGAATTTGTCATCAGGCTACTCTTTCTCAGTAAGCTAAAGTTAGTAAAACAAAGAAAATGGGCAACTTTGGCTAATAATAACAGTCACAATGGGTGTAGAAGCACAAATCGGACTTGTTTAGCGTACAAGTGTTCGCTAAAGTGAGCCAGCATTTTTATTGGATTAAACATACATGACTAAGAATAGCTTTACAAAAGAAGATTTAATAGCCTGCGGTAATGGCGAATTATTCGGCGAAGGTAATAGTCAGTTACCTTCTGACAATATGTTAATGATGGATCGCATCGTACATATTTCGGAAGAAGGTGGTTTATATGGCAAAGGTCAAATTGTCGCTGAATTAGATATTACTCCAGATTTATGGTTTTTTGCCTGTCACTTTAAAGGTGATCCGGTTATGCCTGGTTGCTTAGGCTTAGATGCCATGTGGCAGCTGGTAGGTTTCTTTCTGGGCTGGTCTGGTGGTCCGGGTAAAGGTCGCGCTTTAGGTGTAGGTGAAGTTAAATTTACCGGCCAAATCGTACCAACAGCCAAAAAAGTAACTTATACGCTTAATATGAAGCGCGTTATTAAACGCAAATTATTTATGGGTATTGCTGATGGTGTGGTGAGCGTAGATGGCCGCGAAATCTATTTTGCCCAAGATTTAAAAGTGGGTTTATTTCAAGATACTTCTAACTTTTAACTCCGTTAATAATATTTAGCTACACCCTAAATAACAAAAGCCCCGCTGAGATATCACGGGGCTTTATTTTTATTACGTTTGAAATTACTTTTTTTATTTAACTGTTAAGTTCTCTATTAATTAACACTTAGTTTAAGTGATTTTTAGGTTAATAATTACTTTTTAGGTTAATAATATAAAAGTTACTGTCCTCTATTAAACAAGCCAACATTTCGGTCTTCAATCGCATCGCGCCACCCTCCTAACCATTGCGAGCGCGTATCTAAATTCTGATAAGGGCAAAGTTCTTTAGATCGTCCGGTTACACCAGCACGATAACCTTGAGCATGAGCACGTTCTAGACGATCACGTTTTTGTCTTTTCATACGGCAGTCTTCCTCAACTTTGTTTAATAAAATAACCGAAAATTACGGGTAACTCACTACCCTGTGAATATTGCTATCGGCTACCTCTATATTGATAGCTCAGACCTAACAAAGGTTCAATCAGATTATTAAACTTTATTGCTTGACAACTGCTAACAGCATGAAGTGACGTGATATTTTATTGCAAAATTGTTTATAATTATTTGGCATAATGAAACCGATTATTATAACAATTAATTGAAATGGTTAATAAGCGTATAAATATTTAAATTTAAAACAGAAAATAAAGAAAGTTGCCAGTCGCTTAGCCAATCATTAGCGCTTAATTAGCTAACAATTGACTAAACGGTACCAACAACTTAACAAGCAGATTGTTAATTTACCGTGCGGTAATTAACGGGCTATTCTGCGCCAACCTAGTAGCGCTAAACCCAGTAACCAAGCAAAAGAGAAACTGCCACTTTTGCGGCTATATGTGTCTTCAATGGCACCACAGTTTTCTGGTTCACCATTCGCAATAGGATTTAATATAACCGTAGTGGTTAAATTAGCTTTAATCGGATTGCCAGCAGCATCTAGCACTAAATTACCTTTAATGTCGCGTTGCTCTTTTTCAACTAAAGCTGTGGCTAATATTTCACCTTGGTTATTAATCGACACTGCGTCAACTAGAGTATAAGGAGAATTACAGTCAAGATAGGTATTAAGATCTTTAAAGCTGTTATCGGCTAAATCCATGATAAAAGCCCGATCACGACGCGTGGTTGTATTAGCTAATATAGCTTCAGCTTTACCAACAATAATGTTGTTGTCGTTAATAGCGCGCGGAATAGTTGTTGAGCTTAGAAAAAAACCTTCAACAAAATCAGTTGTGCCAAGGTTATAATCATGGATAAACATTTTTGTACGTTGGTTGCTATTAATTATCTTAATCGCACCACCAACAACTATATTATTGTTATTAATGGCAACAGCACCACTACGACTCCATTCAACTGGATCAACTAACGGTAACACTTGGCCATCAGCAAATAAGCTGGCTTGATAACTGCGTTCTATTGTCTTGATAGCCTGACCAACGCCTATGTTAAAATTAACTTCCCGGCTAGAATCACTATAAACAGACCAACCAACCGCTATGCCATTATCATTAACATCATTAGGCCGACTAACATAATTAATGTTATCGATGGCATTTTCACCTACATAGGGCAAACCGGTATTTTTATCGCCTAAATAGCCTAAAATTTCAGGTTCACTCAGAGTGTCACCCGATAATTGCCACAACATACCTGCACGTTGGTAATAGTTAAATGTACTCGTAATGGCGTTATTAAACACCAGCGGATTTAATACATCCATAAAGGCTGGGCTAGCCGCAATTTCATTATGCTGACAAACAGCGATAGGTTGCGTTGTACCATCGCACTTTTCTAATACTTTCGTTTTAAACTCTTCTGTCATGCCTATACTGGCAACACCGGCTATATAACCCGTATTGCTAATAGCTTGTGCTAGCGAGTAGCCGCCGCCCATTTCCTGATAAGGTGCAGGTATGGTAGTTACAACGCCATTTTTGACCACAGTACCTAATACCATGGCGCCCTCTGGACTCCAGACTACTTGAGCCTTCGGCTCTGGGGTTTCTTCAGTCGGTGCAGGCGTAAAGCTTTGCTTAGTAAAAGGAGTAGAAGCAATACCTACCGCCACAGACTGATTGTTTATGTCATATAAGTATTCACTATTACCACGAGCTGGTGCTGCAGTAAAATCACGCAGAATAATATTTTGAGCATCGGCATTGGTGGCTTTAAAATACGGTAGTGCTAACCCTTTTGGCTGTCTTGCGAAGTTTTGCGACATTAAAATCGATAATGATACCGCATCTGTTATGCCATTCATGGCATCAGCTATTTGCTCTTCTGTTAATGCTGCTACTGCTGCTTCTGAAGTGAAATCAATCGCATCTAAATCTAACGGAAAATCATAATAACTTCTGCCATCACCATTAAAAAAACCGCTAAAGCTAGGTTCTGATGAGCTAGCTAAGTTAGCGCTACTAATACCACCATTAAAAACAACTTCACCGGCATCATTCAATGCAGCCGCAGCCGTAAATCTTACTTCAGGCACATCGCCAATTTCTACAATATCGTACACTGCGGCTTGTGCAGCACTTAGGCTTAACATGGGTATTAGCGCGATGCTAATAGCTGATAACTTCATTCGGTGCCCCTAAAATTCACTTCTAATTATGCGTCTAATTTTTCCCAGCGTGCAAACGCTTGCGCCAGCTTCGACTCGGTTTCGGCTAATTGGTTCAACGTTGTCTGGGTCTGCTCAGCATTAGCTTTAAAAAACTCAGGCTGGTTTACCTCTACTTGTAACTTAGCTAATGCTTGTTCTAGCTGTTCAATTTGTAAAGGTAAAGACTCTAATTCACGTTGTTCTTTGTATGATAACTTTTTTTTGGCCTTTTCAGTAGTCGCTACGGCAGTAGCAACCTCTGGTTTTTGGTTAGCATTTGTTACCGGTGCTTTAGACTTAGTAATCGGCTTAGCTGCAGCTATCGCTTGTTGCCGTTGCTGATAAGCAGTCACATCGTCATAACCCCCAGCAATTTCAACTACTTTACCATCGCCAATAAATAGTAAGGAGCTAGTCACGGTATTATTAACAAACTCACGGTCATGGCTTACTAATAACACAGTACCTTGATATTGTTGTAAAATATCTTCTAAAAGCTCTAATGTTTCAACATCTAAGTCGTTGGTTGGCTCATCGAGAATTAGTAAATTACTAGGTCTGGCGAATAACTTGGCCAATAACAAACGGTTTTTCTCACCACCCGATAGGGCTTTAACGGGCGTTCTGGCACGTGCTGGCGGGAATAAAAAGTCTTGTAAGTAACTTAATACATGCCGCGTTCTACCATTTTGGTTAATTTCTTGTTTACCATCAGCCACGTTATCTTGCACAGTAGCTTCTAAATCTAGTGCCATCCGGTGTTGGTCAAAATACGCCACTTCAATATTAGTACCGCGCTTTACTTCACCGGCTGAATGCTGATAATCGCCCAATAATAATTTGATTAAGGTCGATTTACCGACACCATTAGGGCCAACTAAGGCAATACGGTCGCCACGCATAACTAGTAAATCTAATTCTTTAATAACTACGTGATCACCAAACTGCTGAGAAACGCCTTTGGCTTCAAACACTAACTTACCTGAGCGATCGGCTTGCTCTATATTAAAATCGACTTTACCTAACTTATCTAAACGGGCTGCGCGCTCTTTACGTAATTCTTTTAAAGCACGAACACGGCCTTCGTTACGGGTACGGCGTGCTTTAATGCCTTGGCGGATCCACACTTCTTCTTCCGCTAAACGCTTATCAAACAACGCATTATGCTGCTGTTCGTCTTCAAGCATTTTTTGTTTGCGATCTAAGTACATCTGGTAATTACCCGGATGCGAGGTTAACTCTCCCCGATCAAGATCAATAATGCGCGTAGCTAAAGCACGAACAAATGCCCTATCGTGAGTAATAAAAATAATGGCACCATTAAAATTCAATAAAAACTGCTCTAACCATTGAATAGCTTCAACATCTAAATGGTTGGTGGGCTCATCGAGTAATAACACATCTGGCTTAGCAATTAATGCCCGCGCTAAGGCGGCCTTACGTAACCAACCACCGGATAAGGTGCTTAAGCTAGCGTCGCCATCCATATTAAACTGCTGACAGATATCGACGACTCGCGAGTCTAAGCTCCAACCGTCACGCGTATCCATTTCAGATTGCAAATGCTCAAATAACCGGTATTCAGCATCGCCTGCACCTTCAAGGTTTTCAGCTAGGGTATAAAACTGCTGTAGTTTTTCGGCTAAATCACCGGCGCCTTCACGAATAAAGTCGGCAATTTTCACATCCATTTTTGCTGGTGGATCTTGCTCCAGTCGGCTTAATACCACACCGGTATTAACCACTATTTGGCCATCATCTAAATTTTGCTGACCGGTCAGTAATTTTAAGAATGACGATTTACCGGCACCATTACGACCAACTAAACACACTCGCTCGCCACTAAATAGACTAAAATCGACATGGTCTAATATAGGGTGAGTACCAAAAGCTAAACACGCTTGTTGAAAACGTAATAATTCCACTATTCTACTTCCTTAAGCCAGGTTGCTAATTGCTCGGCATCAAATGGCCAATTTAATTCTTTATCCGCTACGGCAATCACAGGTATAAGTAACCGATATTTTGCTAATGCTGCTGCATCGTCAACAATATCTATTACCTGATACGCTTGGCCGTTTTGGCGTAATAATGCCTCGGCGCTATCACATAAGTGACAGCCCCAAGTGCTATACAGAGTTATGCTTTCTTTATTCATAACGTTTATTCATGACGCTTATTTATCACGCATAGTCATTAGGCATTGTCATTACGCATGTTAACGAGTCAACTCATAACAAACATGAATATGCGGATTACGCTTAAAGTCTTCTGGCAATGTAGCGGCTGAATTATCTTTCACCTGCCAACCGGCTTCAATAAGCTGCTCGGTATCCAGTTTAAATTTGCGTTTATTATTAGAGAAAATAACTTTACCGCCAACGGCTACCCGCGGGATTAATTTATTTAATAAACCAACATGATCTCGCTGCACATCCCAGCTGTCTTGCATCCGCTTCGAGTTAGAGAATGTTGGCGGGTCAACAAATATTAAGTCAAACTGCTCACGACAACGGCTTAGCCATTGCAAACAATCTGCTTGTTCAAACTTATATTGTGAACCCTGCAAGCCATTAATGGTGAAGTTCTTTTTGGCCCAATCTAAATAGGTATTAGACATATCAACAGTAGTAACACTGCTCGCACCACCAATAGCCGCATGCACAGACGCCGTGCCGGTATAAGCAAATAAGTTTAATACCGACTTACCTTTTGCTTGCTGCTGGATCATGTGCCGGGTAATACGGTGATCTAAAAATAAACCGGTATCTAAATAATCGCGCAAGTTAACTAAAAACGTAGCGCCATATTCAGTAACCTGTTTATATTTATCTGCATTCGCTAACGCTTGATATTGGGTAGTACCTTTTTTCTTTTCACGTACTTTTAATATCATCTGCTCTGATTTAATACCTAATACCGGTGGTACTTGGTTCACAACATCAAATAAACGTTTTTGGGCAATTTGTTCATCAACGGTGCTTGGCGCAGCATACTCGTGCACCACAACTTCACCGTCATACCAATCGACTGCCACGTTATATTCAGGAATATCGGCATCATAAATACGGTAACAGTTAATTTGCTCTTTTTTAGCCCACTTTTGTAACTGTTTAAAGTTTTTCGCTAAGCGATTACCAAAAGCTGTGCTTTCTTGAAAAAACAACGAGGGTGCATCAGAGCTCACCGCAACTTGCTTCTCGGTTAAATCAAATAACGTAAACTCACAATCTAACGGACCATTAGTAAACTTATAGGTTTTAGAGCGAGATAAACGTAATGCACGCAGTAAATCGGCATTCGAGGTAATAATTGCTAAACGCCAACCCTGATAATGCTGCTTTAAAGCTAATGAAAACTGACTATATAATGGAATTAATGTCGGTAACTCACCTAAACGCTCACCATAAGGCGGATTCGTAACTATCACACCCGCCGAGCTAGATACGGCCGTATTAAGCTTAGTGGCATCAGCATAGTTAAACTGAGTGATAGAACTTATACCGGCTTTAGCCGCATTCTGCTTCGCTTTAGCTAAGGCGCGCTCATCACTATCTGAGCCATAAAACTGAATACTGGTCGTTAATGGTTTTTCAGCGGCTTTAGCTTCTGCTTTTAACTGCTGCCAAATTACATCACGATGGCCAGGCCAGCTTTCAAAGGCAAAGCGCTCACGGCTTAATCCTGGCGCTTTATTTAACGCTAATAAAGCCGCTTCAATTACTAAGGTACCGCTACCGCAAAACGGGTCAAAAAATGGCTGATCAATCTGCCAACCTGAGCGTTTAATCAACGCTGCGGCTAAATGTTCTTTTAACGGAGCTTCACCTTGGCCGCTTCTATAACCACGCTGGTGTAATGAAGGCCCCGAGAAATCTTGTAAGAAATGAAAGTGATTTCTATCTAAACGTACCTGAAAGCGCACATCCGGATTCATGCGGTCAACATCAGGTCTGTGGCCAGTTTCTTCACGAAACTGATCTACAATGGCATCTTTTAAGCGAATAGCACCAAACTGAGTATTATCAATCTTGGCATGTTTGCCCACGCAATCTACCGCTAAGGTATTTCTTAACGCCATTTGCTGTGGCCAATCTATTTTACAAGCCACTTGGTATAAGTCGCTGTCGGCAGTAATAGCTTCTGATTGGATCAGACGCATAATACGGGTTGCCATACGCGACCATAAACATAATTGATACGCAGTGCGTAGTTCTGCTTTAAAGCGCACTACACCCATTGTCATTTTAATAACTTCGCCACCGTGCTGACGGATCTCATCCGCAACTAACTCTTCAACACCTTTAGACGTCAACGCCCAGAATTCCAGCATGCTAACCAAACCCTCATCAAAATTGGCGCTTAGTATATCAGAATGTGCCCCCAACACAGATCTAGTTTTAAAGATCAGTGCAAAAATGTACAAACAAAAGCCAAGTTGGGCATAAATCCAGCAAACGATTGCATTAGTGATAATAAACTACAACAAACGCTTGCAAGGTTATTCTAAAACCCATAGTATGCGCTTCGCAAAGACGGACGCGGGATGGAGCAGTCTGGTAGCTCGTCGGGCTCATAACCCGAAGGTCGTTGGTTCAAATCCAGCTCCCGCAACCAATTCGTCATTGCAAAACAACATATTACCTTATCTGCTCAAGGGTAATACATGGACGCGGGATGGAGCAGTCTGGTAGCTCGTCGGGCTCATAACCCGAAGGTCGTTGGTTCAAATCCAGCTCCCGCAACCAACTTTAAAGCCGACTATAATGTCGGTTTTTTTGTGTCTGAAATTTGAGGATGAGTATAGTAATAAAGAAAACTCGTCGGGCTCCTCTTTATAACCGCGAAGCGAAGGTCACAAATTCAACTCCCGCAACCAATTCATACTGATATCCAACCCCGAGATTAAACAAATAAGCTTCATCCAAATTTTCGCCAAGACTTTATAGTCTATAACGTTTGTAATTCTTGTATGTAAACGCCCGCGCTAAAAGCTTTTGCAGTCGCAGTTTTCAGTAATTATTTGTCATAAACTTTGCGTAAGTGCATAGCATTACTCTGGTCTGTTCATCAACAAGAGCAATTAGAGCCTCAAAGGAAAGGCTAATAGTTGACATTTATCATACGCTTCCAAAGAAATGAATGGATAGTATAGGATTAGCTATCACTTAATTAGTGGCGGATTAAATTTCAATTTATCAATTCTGCCGCAATTCAATGAGAAAAATATATGACACAAAGACAATTAGGACCCGTTGTAGGGGCTACATTATTATGCCAAAACATTGATAAAGTGAGTCAGGCTTATCAAAACGGCCTTGGTTACTCTTTGGTAAGCGAAGGCGTGTTAGATGAGACGCAAATACAATGCTGGAATACGCCTAAGCTGCGCCAAAACAAAACGCACGTATTGGCATCATCTGATGGTCAAGCTTGGCTTCGACTGGTTGAAGATGCAAACAGTCATAGCCATTTACCTCTCAAAACACACGGCTGGATGTCACTTGAAACCAACGTTGCCGATGTGGATGTTATACGAAATGAAATTGATACAAAGGCATTCACCATTATTGGCGAACCGGCTTATTTGCAAGTAAGCGATGCCATTAAAGCAATGCAAGTGGTAGGCCCTGCCAATGAAGTAACTTATTTAACCCATATTGAGCGCCCGGTGCCGCCCTTTGAATTACCCATGACTAGCGCTAGAACGTCGGGCCTGTTTATTCCTGTATTGTGTACGCCTAGCCGAGACGATAGTTTGGCTTTTTATCAATCTATTAATAAGGCTCAAGCAGGCCTAAAGTTTGATACAAAAATTACCATTTTAAATAGCGCGTGGAACAAAGACATTGAGCATCAATACCAAGTGGCTACGCTGCAATTAGATGGCAAGTGTTTATTTGAAATTGATCAAGTGCCTCAGGCGCAACCTATTATTAATAACGAGGGCTCTTTGCCTTCGGGAATTGCGATGGTGACCTGTGTTGTTAAAAATATAGACGAGATTGCGGCACAGTTTAAAGTTACGATTACCCAAACTAATAATGCTTATTATCCGGGCAGTAAAATCATTATGTTAAAAGGCGCAGCAGGCGAGTTAATAGAGTTAGTGGGCGCATAAATTAACGCGCCCTTTGCGTCAAATTCAACTCACTTGAACAAGCGCTTTCCCCATATTAGCACCCTGCATTAAGCGGCAAAATGCTTCGGGTGCAGCCGCTATGCCTTTTGCAATATCTTCGCGAGTCTTTAAGCTACCGTTATTGACTAATGGCAAGCAGGCATCAATAAACTCTTGTCTGCGATGTTCATAGTCATATACCACTAAGCCGTAAACCGTGGCGCGCGAGCGTATCCAAAAACCGGGCGGCGGCCCACCTATTCTTTCTTTTTGATTATATTCAGCCATTAGGCCACACAATATTACGCGTGCGCCTACGGCAAGTCTTGCCGATACCGTGTTAAGTATTTCACCGCCAACCAAATCGAAGTAAATATCGACGCCTTTGGGGCATAATTCGTCTAAGCGACTGGCTAAGTCTTCGGTGCGCCGATTAATACATTCATCATAGCCAAGTTGCTCTTTTGCATAGGCACACTTTTCATCACTGCCGGCTATGCCAATCACTTTACAGCCTAAGCTTTTTGCCAACTGCCCAGCAGTTGAACCAACCGCGCCGGTTGCTGCGGGGATCACCACAACATCGCCAGCTTTTGGCTTGGCTTGCCAAACAAGGCCGGCGTAAGCAGTAAGCCCTGGCATGCCTAGTACAGAAAGAGCGTACGATGATGGCGCAATTTTCTCACTAACCTTCGTCAGTTCCTTAGCGCTGTGCACTGAATATTCTTGCCATCCCCCCATACACCTTACTTTGTCGCCTACTTTATAGTTTTCATCAAGCGACTCAACGACCTCACTAACGGTTTCACCATGAAGTACGTCTCCGGGCTTTATGGATCCCGATATATGACGCCCTGAAATTTGACTGCGCATGTAAGGGTCGAGCGATAAATAGAGCGTTTTACATAACACTTGTTTGTCGCTCAAGACAGGAATTGCTAATTCAGTTAAGGCAAAGTTGCTGACGCCTGGTTCGCCTTCAGGGGTAGATTTGAGTATAACTTGGGTATTTTTTTCATTTTTTTGTTACTTGCCTTGATTTTAAGAATGCATGAAATGCGGTATCCATTGATTGTGTGACGCTTAGCACCGCTGCGTTTTCATCTATCCAAATCTGCCATTGCTGTATAGCAGGCACATCCGCAAATACGTTTTGGGTATGAAACATGGGAATAATGGTTTTTACGAACCACATGATAGGGAAGAGTGCCATGTCGCCCAAATCGATATTGGCTTTATAAAACCCTCTATCGTTACAGTTGTTTATAACCAGCCAACGTTCAAACTTGCCAAGTGTTTGGCTCAGCAATTCAAATTGCTCTGTTTTATCAAATTCATATTCAGGCATTAGCAAAGATCTAAAATAAGGCATTATTGCTGGCATAAGATGCGTATCACCGTAAGCCATACTTACACGCATTTTTGCTTTATCAATCGGATCTTCTGGCCTACATGAGGTTTGAGGATATATATCCTCTAAATATTCCATAATTGCAGTCGACTCAGGCAAATAATCACCGTTGTTTAGCTCCAACAAAGGGATTTTACCTAGCGGAAAAGCCGCTAAGAACTCAGGCGTGCGCAAGCCATGTGCAGGCGCTATTATCTCTATCGGCAACTGTTTATGCAGAATTTGTGTTTTAACCCTTGCCGCGAACGGTGAATGATCTAAGCTGATAAAGCGCATCATGTTTTCCTTATGCGTATTTAAAACCTTTTGGTAAACCTGCATTTGGCGTAAAGCCATAAAGTGGTTCATTCGGTAACGCTTTGGCCAAAATTTCACGCGCTTCAAATAATTTATCGAAGTTAATACCCGTTCGTAGCCCCATAGCCTCTAACATAAACACTAAGTCTTCGGTAACTATATTGCCACTTGCTCCTGGTGCTGCCGGACACCCACCTATGCCGCCCATTGAAGAGTCCACAGTGGTAATACCGGTTTCAATGGCAGCAAGGGCGTTGGCTAAGCCTTGACCCCGTGTATTATGTAAGTGAATACCACTTAGGTTTTTTTTACCCACCTCAGCCCACACCTTTTTAATCAACCTTTGCACTTGGGCCGGATTTCCTGAGCCTGTGGTATCGGATAAACCTATTTCGTCACAGCCTGCCTCCATTAGAGCAACCGCCAACGAAACCACCTTATCTTCACTTACGCTGCCTTCAATTGTGCAACCAAATGCGGTTGCTAAGCCACCTTCAAATTTAGGCCTGTTTTCAACTGGCAAAGATTTAATAAACTGGGCTATATTGGCAACCTCTTCTAGCATTTGTTTATGCGTGCGTTTAACGTTGCGCAAACTGTGGGTTTCACTCACCGACAGCGGTATGCTCATTTTAGTTGGAGAGGTTTTTAAGGCATTTTGAGCGCCGCGTAGATTAGGCACCAAAACGGCAATCGACAAGCCTTTATACTGCTTAGCATGTTCAACTAATTGATGCGTGTCGGCCAACTGAGGCAACACCGTTGCAGGAACAAACGAACCTACTTCTATTTCAGGAATACCGGCGGCGACCAAAGCGTCTATCCAGGCCATTTTGTCTGCGGTTGACATAATCGCAGAAATACTCTGCAAGCCATCGCGCGGACCTACTTCACTAATTTCAATATCGAATTTTGCCATCACTACATTCCTTTTAACGCAACATTAATTTAAATGGACATTATCACTTGAGTGTTTGTTTTAAATTGATATTTAACAAATTGACATTTAACAATTTTAAACTTGTTAAATTAAACCTCATTGCTATATTGTTATATTGTTATGCTTAAAATAAAATAATGCAAACTTAAATATAGACGTAATTACTATCAGCATTATTTATACGTGATTTACACAACAAGGAATGATCCACTTATGAGCACAATAAAACAGTTGCCTTTAGCTGGCCTTAAAGTTATCGAATTTACCCATATGGTTATGGGGCCTGCTGCGGGTTTAATATTGGCTGACTTAGGCGCTGATGTTATTAAAATTGAGCCCTTAACTGGCGACAACACAAGACGCTTAAAAGGCTCAGGTGCTGGTTATTTCTCAATGTATAACCGCAATAAAAAAAGTCTGCGTTTAGATATAAAGTCTGATAAAGGCCTAGAGCTTGCGCTGTCTCTTATTGAAGGCGCGGATGTTGTGTTAGAAAATTTTCGTCCTGGAGCCATGGACAAATTAGGCTTAGGCTACAAAGACTTGTCTGCATTAAACCAAAAATTGATTTATTGTTCATTAAAAGGCTTTTTAAGCGGCCCGTATGCACATCGCACAGCGTTAGATGAAGTGACCCAAATGATGGGTGGTTTAGCTTATATGACCGGATTACCCGGCAAACCCATGCGCGCGGGCTCATCTGTTATTGATATAACCGGCGGTATGTTTGGCGCTATTGGCGTATTGGCGGCACTTGAAGAACGCCACAGAACCGGACGAGGCAAAATGGTAACCAGTTCGTTATACGAAACCACCGCCTTTATGGTAGGTCAACACATGGCCCAGCAAATGGTAACGGGTGAGGCTCCCCCGCCCATGTCTGTGCGCCGTTCTGCATGGGCAATATATGACATTTTTGATTGTGCAAATAACGAACAAGTGTTTTTGGGTGTAGTAAGTGATACCCAGTGGCGGGTGTTTTGTGAGGCCTTTGGATTTACCGAATTTGCCGCTGATAAATCTTTAGATGCTAACAATGGAAGAGTTGCCCAGCGAGATAAAATATTGCCTGAAATTATTCGCTTATTCTCCACTATGGAAAAGTCCGAACTTATGGCTAAACTGGAAAAGTCAGGCTTACCGTTTGCGCCTATAAATAAGCCGTCAGACTTGTTTGACGATCCACACCTAAACGCTGGCGGCTTAGTTAACGTTACATTACCGTGCGGTACCAAAACCAAACTGCCTGGATTACCCTTGGAAATGGATAATGAACGCTTTACTCTGCGAGAAGATATTCCAAGTGACCACGGTAATTCAATTGCTACATTGCAAAAAGCAGGTTTTGATCAAGCGCAAATAGATAAACTGATTGAGCTAGGTGTAGTGAGAGACTAAATTTTCAATTAGAAACCATAATTCACTCAGCCTGCAAATGTTGCAGGCATTCCGCTAAAGCGACACCCTAGGCCCGAAGATACCATCTAACAAACTCAGTCTCTGCCTGTTCTAAAGCTGATGACTGAGCTTGTACTAATTGCTATTTTACAGCAGTAGCCCTTAGCTAGGGCTTAATTCAACCAAGTATAAGTTTTAATATACTGCTGTTGAAATGCACTTATTTCGGCGCTCAATTTCAACGTCAACGCGATTGCATCAAGCCCGTGTATCAGCATTTCTTTTTGTTCGGGTTTAATTGAAAAATTAAAAATTTTACCAGGGCTTGCTGTTACTTTTTGATTTTCTAAATCGATGTTAATACGATTAGACTGTGGATCGGACGAAACAAAGTCTGCTAAAGCTGCAATTTCTTTTTCTGTCAGCACTAAGGGTAGCAGCCCGTTGCGTATGCAATTATTATAGAATATTGAACCAAATCCTTCAGCAATAATCGCTCTTATACCGTATTCTTTAAGCGCCCATACCGCATGCTCTCTAGACGAGCCACAGCCAAAATTAGCGCCTGATAGTAAAATGCTGGTGTTAGCATATTCAGGCTTATTGAGCACGAAGCTAGGGTTTATTTCTCGACTTCCCGGCAATGTATAGCGCCGATTAGCAAATAAACCATCACCCAGTCCCTGCTTGGAAACACGTTTCATTTCGCGCGAAGGAATAATTACATCAGTATCGATATTAGCTTGTAATAATGCGGCTGCTACGCCTATATGTTGGGTAAATTTATCCATTATAGGTAATCTCTTGGGTCGGCTAAATGCCCGGCAATTGCAGACGCGGCAACCGTTGCAGGGCTGGCTAAATGTGATCGCGTTTCAGGCCCTTGACGGCTTTCAAAATTGCGATTAGTGCTCGTTACCACTCTTTTTTGATAACCAAAGTTTTCACCACCGGCGTAAAAACACATAGAACAACCGGACTCGCGCCATTCAAAACCCGCTTCAATCAATATTTTATCAATGCCCTCTTGCTCAGCTTGCTTTTTCACTAAGGTTGAACCTGGTACACAAATGGCCTTAACGCCTGATGCCACTTTGCGCCCATTTAATATTTTTGCCGCTATTCTTAAATCACTAATACGGCTGTTTGTGCACGAACCAATAAAGGCAGCGTCAATGGCTAAATCACTTAGTCGCATATTAGGACTCACCTGCATATAGTCCATGGCACGAATATAGGATTGGTCTGGTAAGCCATTATCGTTTAGCCTAATTTCGGGCACTACACCGTTAACAGAGCAGGTATGCTCGGGGCTTGTTCCCCACGTAATAGTTGGGCCTATATCGGCACAGTCAATGGTGATGACTTTGTCGAATGTGGCTTGGCTGTCGGAATATAGTGTTTTCCAATACTCTACTGCACGCTCCCATTGTTCACCTTTAGGTGCATAGGGTCTATTGTGTAAATATGCTATGGCTTTTGCATCGGGCGCAATTAATCCCGAAAATGCGGAAAACTCCACCGCCATATTACACAGCGTTAATCTTGCCTCTATCTCTAAATTATCAATGGCTGGACCACAAAACTCAATCACGTAACCTGCGCCACCGGCAGCGCCATATTGTCCAATTAAATGTAGGATCATGTCTTTAGCTGATACGACATCCGCTAACTCTCCCACAAACTCGACTTTCATGGTTTTTGGTTTAGTAACACGTAAGGTTTTGGTCGCTAAGGCGTGTTCGGCTTCACTTGAGCCTATGCCCCATGCAAGGGCACCTAAAGCACCTTGTGAACAGGTATGACTGTCGGGACAAACCAAGGTACAGCCAGGTTGAACAATGCCTAACTCTGGCGAAATAACATGCACAATGCCTTGTTGTGGATCGTTGACATCAAATAATTTAATATTTGCCTCAGCACACGCTTCTCGTGTGGCAACAATAAAATCTTTGCCGCTGGGCATTAAGGTATTGTCGTTACGTCCTACAAATGTGTCTACTATATGATCCATAGTGCAGAATACTTGATCAGAATTAACAACTTTGCGGCCGTCTGCACTTAAGCTTTTAAGGGCAATGGAGCCGGTGCGTTCGTGTAAAAAAATTCTATCTATATACAACAGCGATGTATCACCTTCTAGATTTTTGACCACATGCTGTTGCCAAATTTTTTCAAATAATGTGTTAGCCATATTTTTTACCCACGATTATGAATTCTTTTCTATCTGTGTCGCCCAACAAGGTTGTACCGAGGTTCTATGGAGTAAGCCCGCTCCCCAATAGAATATATGAGGTACAAAGCCTCGAATACGCAAAATTTTTATTCCAAACCTAAGGCATTCGGATTAACACGGCCTTGTGGGTCGAGTACTTTTTTAAGCGCCTGCACTAGCTGATACGAATTAGGCTCTATGCCTTCTTTATATTGATAAGACTTGCCTATTTGCATGTGCACACCACCTATGTCTTTACATACTTTGCCAATTTCCGAGCGTAATAGTTGCACCGCGTTGCGCGCATCTAAGTTTTCATCAAAGCGCTTGAATTTAGCGATATGATCTGACTCAACATACTCCTTATGAATTTCGGTAATAGCATCGGGCCAAAAGAACACGGGCTCTATTATAAAACAGTTGGTTGAAACCACTGCGAATAAATGCCCTGTTCCTATACTGTACTTGTCAATCAAATCTTTATGCTTTTCAAAAACTTGACCTATGGCGACAAAGGCTTGCTTTGTTTTTGAGTGAGGAAATAAGCCATGAATGGGAACCCACCTTTCACCCTCAGGACCAAGCATATTATTCACCGGCCCAAACGGATTGGCGCGCGTAATTTTAGGAATGCTATTTTCTATTTCACGACCGTTGAAATTGCTGCCTATTTGGCGTATTTCGGCTAATCGGGCATCAACACCTGCAGGTATCCTGTCTTCAACAATAATCTGTACTGAATAGACCACGTTTTTCATATAACCGCGGCCCGCTAGAGCAACTTTAGCGCCGTCTTTAAGTGCACCTAAAACCGATCCTGATGATTTCATAACGCCCGCTAAGGCTTTTATATCTTTGCTCAAACTTTCTCGCTTCATGCGCTGCGCTTGTAAATAGGGATCAAATCCGAAACACTCCGCTGCTAAGCCCTTGCGCGATATTTCACTCATTGCGTCAATTGCGTCATCTGCGGTTTTAAAATCGAAGGCTAAATAGCCTTTCGCTGGCATTTCGGGAATTAATCTTAAAGTAGCATGAGCCTTAAAGCCTAACGCACCGGCATCGCACGTGAATAAACCGGTAAGGTCAGGCCCATAGTGTCTAAAAAATGGACTGCTATTAATTTGCGCGCCCGCACCCGTTTTCAGAACACTACCGTCGGCCAGCACAACTTCTAAGCCCACAACTGAATCGGCTGCAGTGCCGTGCTGTCCAGTTCCCCAAAACACCGAATTTTGAGACAGTCCGCCGCCAACCGTTGCAAAGGATCCTGACAACGTGCCCCAAAATGGTGTGCGTACTCCACTACCTTTTAATGCTTCATGTAACTTTTTCCAAGTACATCCACATTCTACGGTGACATACATGTCTTGTTTATTGACTTCTAAGATTTTATTCATCAAGCCCATGTCTATAATCAAGGTATCGTCTTTAGCCGGAACGTAACCACTGGTGTAAGACATACCGCCGCCCCTTGGCACAACGGTTAATGCATATTCTTGAGCCACTTTTAGTACTGCTGACAACTCGTCTTTACTCGTGGGCCTTGCTACCGCCAAGGCCATTTTATCTTTGGTAAAAACATCTTGTGCAAATAAGCTACGCGAGTGTTCGTCAATCAGTAAATTCGATGCACCTAGTACGTCTTTAAGAGCGTCGTAAACGATACTTATTTTATTTTGAGCGTGAGCAGGCATAATAACTTCCTATACATTTAGTAGATTAATTAAAATCATTAACTATAATGTATTATCAATAGACCTTTAAGTCACGGTTTAACTAACATTTAACATCTTTCAAATTGTGCATTTTGATAAATGTCAAAGTCTTTGAGAACAAATTAATGCTGGTTTGAACTAAACATTCCAAATTGTCTATAAAAAAGTGCTCTTTGTTAAAGGCTTCTGTTACATTGAACCATTTATTAAATATTATTCATCTTTTTGGAGTGTTTACTTTCCATGTCCCTAGACTCTCAATTTTCTTTTCTGACCGATACTACGCTTAGCGACTCGTCACCTACGCCGCTGTACTATCAACTTTACAAGTTACTGAAACAGAATATTTTAAACGGTACGCTTGACGATGGTATGCAGTTGCCAACTGAGCTTCAGCTTTCAAAAAAGTTTGATATTTCTAGGATCACGGCTAAACGCGCTTTAGACGAGCTTTCTGCCGAAGGATTAGTCGCGCGTAAACGCGCTAAAGGCACTCACGTTACGCATAAATATGAACCTAAACCCATTAAAGCACCACTTATTGGCATGCTCCAAGAGCTTGAATTTCTTGGTCAGCACTCACATGCTAAGCTTTTAGACACCGCTTTTACCCTTCCTCCTAAAGAAATTGCGGCAGAATTTAAGTTGAAGGACACAGAAACGCTATTGCAAATGAAAAGAGTAAGAAGCAGAGGCAAAGACAAAGAAATATTCGCTTATTATTCAAGTTGGAGTAAAGGCTTAGATAACCATATTGATAAAGATATGTTGGAAAGCACAACAAGACTACAAATTTTTGAAATGAACGGTATAGATATAAAACACGTGAAGCAAATGCTAAGCGCAGAAGCCGCAAGTGTTGAGATTGCAAAAGCGCTAGACGTTGAGCCGGGTTTCCCGCTATTGACTTTAATTAGGCGATCTTTTGATAACAATGGAAATTTAGTCGATTATTTACATGCTCGATATCATCCCGAACGTTTCCAATATTATATGGATTTAACACCCTAAAGCCAGTTGGTAAGTGTTTATAAATCGAGTTATTCATAAACTAGACTTCAACCGAAGTTAGAGTAATAAATAAGCGCTTAAATGCGCTTTTTTTTGTAAATATTACACTAGAGAATTTAAATTGGTTTAACGGCATAACCCTTGTACTCAACAATACCCTTCTTAGCTTGTGTGTGTATACCTGCGCCACTAAATTACCCACAGATAGATACAAACTACCACCTTTCTCATTTTCTTCATCAAAAAACACCTTAAAGCAGAATATTCAAATCATTACTACATAAGTTCAACGAAGCAGTTGACACTTATAGCTTTATAGTTATATTGATATAACTTTAATAAATGCAAGTCAGGGCTCAGCATTTAATAGTTCTTGGTAGCAAGTGATTAAGTCTAGGTTACCAAATATATTATTTAACCCTATTTATCATATAGATGAGGTTTAAAAGATGCTTAAAACTATTGTGGTGGTGACAATTTTATCTTCCAATGCTGAACATTCTGAATCAGTGTACACGCAGCATCTAGCGTATAAAACGGTAGAGAAAGGTATTGTTTCAGAAGTCCTCGCCGCCAGTTGGGGGGCAAAAAATGCTGCAGGCGCTCCCTATGTCGTTATGCAGCCCGAAAGTGGAAAGCCTGTATTTATAAGGTTCATTGAACAGCCTAACGCAGCTAATTATATGCCAATGCGGCAATTAGGCTGGAGCGCGACTGAAATATTAGTCGAGAACCCTGATGAGTTGGCTGAAAAACTACGAAATACTGAATTCAATATTATTGGCGAACCCGCGTTTCTCACTGAAAAGAAAAATGTTAAAGCGTTTCAGGCGCTTGGTCCTGATAAAGAACTACTTTACTTTACTCGCATACTCGACCCCGCTAAATCGAACTTTGACCTTGGCATGGCCACAAGCTATGTAGATAACGTTTTTATAATGGTTGCTGGCACCCGAGATTTAGCGGCAACTTCAGCGTTCTATCAAGAACAGCTGGGGAATAAAGTGGCAGGCCCCTACCCTTATCAAATTGACGTATTGTCACAGGCCTACAATGCGCCTGTTGCGACTACTTATAATATTTCATTAGCTCAAATGCCTTCACAGTTCTTACTAGAACTTGATCAATATCCATTAGAAGCGGCCGCTATCAACAAGCCCCACCAAGGATTACCCGCAGGTGTGGCTTTAGTGAGCTTTGAATATGACAATTTAGCGACAGCAAATTACGCGTTTATTAACCCACCGAGCGCAAAAACCGAAGCCCCTTATTATGGTCGCATCACCGCCACCATTGAAGGACCCAACGGCGAATTAATTGAACTGATAAACACCCAACATCAAGGAAAAATACAATGAGTGCATATGAAATAACGTTACTGATCCATATTATTTTGTTTTGTTACTGGCTGGGTGGTGACGTAGGCGTGTTTTATTCTAGTAAATTTGTCGTTGACCCAAACCGTAGTCAGTCAGGCCGTTTAACGGCCGCTAAAATAATGCTTGATTGTGATTTATTACCGCGTATTTGCATGAGTTTAACGCTTACCGTAGCTGGGCTCCTAAGCTATCAAATGGGCATACAGTATGAGCCGTGGTTACTCGCCATCATTATTCTGCTAGGTCCATTATGGCTTACAATGGTGCTTACCTTACACTTTGCTCACAATGCTAAGTTCATCCCTACCTTAACCCGTATCGACTTATATTTTCGCTGGGCGCTTATTGCCATTATTATTGGCTCCTGCATTTTTGCCTACAGCAACGGACAGCTAACACAAGCGCCTTGGCTAATCGTTAAACTGCTTGGTTTTGCGTTTATGGTGTTTTGCGGCCTAATGATCCGCCTTAATATGGGTGGCTTTATCAATACCTATACAAAACTACTTAGCAACACCCACACCGATGAAGATAATCAAGCCATGATTAGCAGCCTAAATAGAATGCGCCCTTGGGTGGTGACTATTTGGCTTGTTCTGATAATTGAAGCTGGCGTTGGCATTGCAAAGCCAATGTTTTAATCAAGAAAGGAGATAGTCATGCCCATTAGTCTTTCCCGCGCGACTTTTTTTTGTAAGGATATAACGGCTTCATTAAAGCTGTATCAAGACCGGCTTGGTTTGATAACCGTCGATGATAAAACAATTGCAGGCCCAGGTGCAGGCGCCCTACTGGGGCTTGGTAGCTGTAAACTGCGATTTGTTTTGTTAGCTGCTGAGCCTAATGGTCAACCGCTTGTTGCATTAATAGCTATTAGTGAGACTGACATTCCAACCATGCCAAAGCCGCCCACCGGCATTGCGCTAGGACAATCTGCGACTGTTTTTCAAACCACTCATTTTGACCGACTGCGCAGCCAGTTAGAAAACGACGGCGTAACGTTCTTATGCCCACCAGTTGAGTATCCAAAGCCTACTGCCTCACCCGGCTCACCAGCAGGACTTTATAAAGAAATGATTTTTTTCGATCCTGACAACAACCTTATTAGTGTGCTGCAAATTATTGCAAATTAATAATCAACGACTTAATCATTGTGGAGCTATAGCTATGCAAAATTCAGATATACAAGCACCTTTTGCCATTGTGGGTAAAATTCATTACACCAGCTTAAAAGAGGGCCGTGAGCAACAAGAGCGAGGCCGTGAAGCATTCCGTATTGATATTCAAAGCAATGGGTCACGCACAATATCTGCCCATGGCGAAATTGATGATGCGCCGGCCATAACCCGTGATGTTTTTTCAGGTTTGAATGCAGACCTAACGCCTCAAGACTGTTTTGTTAGAATTTCAGTGGGTCATGAGTTTAAAGGCTCGGCATGGTTTACCTTTGACGATGATAGTTGCGAGTGTGAGGCCTTAACCTCGATAGAAGGCCGTTTAAGCCAAAAGATAAAACTAGCCAAAAAAGCACCTGCTTTTGGTAATCACGCCATGGTCAACGACGGCTTACTAATGAGTCAATACGATCTATCCAAAGGGCCCGGCACGCAAGTGATTAAAGGCTTACCCCTTTCGTCACCCGATCATAGAGGCGCCACGGGCCCAATGCTGTTTGTAGTAGATGTGGCTATTGAATATGTTGGCAAAGAAACGCTCAGCGTTACCGCTGGTACCTTTGAGGCCTTACATTTCAAAATAGTGGATGTACCAGGCTTACCCCTAGAACACCCTGAATATCATATTTGGTGTACCGCAGACGGACACTATATTTTACTTAAAGCGACGGTGGGCGGTTACATGCAAACCCATTATGAACTTACTGAGTTGTCGTTTGTACCCGTGGGAAGAAGCGCATCATGATTAGTGTGCTGTTAGTCGCCCACATTGCGGTGCTCGGCTACTGGCTGGGTTCTGAGCTTGTAATAAACAATACCTTTCGCTATGTGTCTTGGTCGCAAGGAATGCCTTTTAACGAGCGTAATCGACTTATGGTCCACTTAATGAATGTGGATCAGCATGTTAGATATGCCCTTGTGCTGCAATTAGGCTTGGGGTTTGCGCTTGGTGCTTTATACGGTTTTATTCCTGGCGGCGAAACTACCGCTTGGGCATTTTTAGCATTTATGCTCGCATGGCTGGTTTTCGTTGAAGTAATACATCATGTGCGGTTTAGCCCTGTTGGCACTACTTTGGCACTTATTGACAGGGTATCTCGCTATGTTCTTATACTGATCTTGCTTGGTACAGGAATTTATAATTTAGTGAGCGCAACCGCAATGCCAAGCTGGCTTTCTTGGAAGCTAATCTGCTTTGCAGGTGTGGTATCTAGCGGCGTTGGTATTCGTATCGCGCTTATTAAGTACTTTGCAATTTGGCAAAATATTGAACAAGAAGGTTCAACGCCCAGCAATGAAAAAGCACTTAAATCGTCGTATGTAAAAGCAACTTCGGTATTAGTCGTACTCTGGGTATTTATTTCACTCATTGTCTACCTAAGTGTTTTCAAGCCAGTTTAACCAGAAGGTGCAACGCTCTATGACGCTGAGTAACGAAACTACACCTGAAGATTTGGCAGCATTAAAACAAAGTGCGAAAGGCGCCACGTTTTTAACAGACCAAGCTTCTAGAGAATTGCACTCTACTGACTTATTTCGTAAAGGAAAATTATGCACTGCAGTTGCAGTGCCAAACAATGAAGCGCAAGTGAGCGCAATTGTGGCATGCGCAACCTCGCTTGGATTTCATGTTATTCCTAGGGGAGCTGGGTTGACCTATGTAGAAGGTTACACACCCACAGTCGAAAAATCGCTGGTGATTGATCTAAGCCAGCTAAATAACATTTTAGAAATTAACCCACAAGACATGTATATACGCGTTCAAGCAGGCGTAACATGGAAACAAATTTATGTAGCTTTACAACCACTTGGACTTAGACTGCCCTTTTTAGGCACTTTTTCGGGTGCGCGTGCAACCGTGGGTGGCGGGCTTTCAAACGGCGCGCTGTTTTTTGGCAGTGCTCGCTATGGCACCGCCGCAGAAATTGTGCTCAACATAGACGCGGTAAAAGCTAATGGTGACATATTGCGCACCGGTCAGCGTTCTGTAATTAATGCTACATCACCGGCCTATCGTACTTTTGGGCCTGATTTAACGGGTATTTTAGTGCATGATTCTGGCAGTTTTGCCATTAAAACTGCCATGACCTTAAAACTTATAAAAGCTCCACAGCATTATGGCTACGCCTCTTTTGGTTTTAAAGATGTTGAAAACGCGATTGCCGCACTTTCAGAAATTGGCCGCTGTGAATTGGTTGAAGAAGCCTATGTTATGGACCCACAAAAAACCAAGGAATCGTTGTCTGCAAGTAACTTCACTGCCGATGTCAGCACTTTTTTCAGGGTCATCAAGCAAGAGCGCAATCCCTTTAAAGGGATAAAAGCAGGCATTAATTTAGCCATTAGCGGCAAACGCTTTGTCGGTGATGGCATTCACTCGCTACATGTAGTCTGTTCAGCACATTGTGCGGCCGCGCTAGAGCATGACTTACAGCGCTGTAGAGAAATCGCCAACGGCTTGCAAGGTGTCGATTTACCCGATTCAATACCCCGCGCCGCTAGAGCTAATTTGTTTCCACCGCTAGATTCAATTGTAGGGCCGCAAGGTGAACGCTGGGTTGCACTAAATGCCAAGGTTGCGCATTCTCAAGCCATTGCCCTGTATAACCGCGCTGAGTCAATACTCGATAAATACAAGCCAGACTTTGCACGCTGTGGTGTAGATGCATCAAGATTGCTGATAATTTTATCCAATTTTAGTTTCAGCTATGAGCCGGTGTTTAGTTGGAAAGATACCTGGCTTCCCATGCATCACACCTCACCCGCGATTAAAAAAAACAAAATACCCGAACCAAAGGAAAATTTAGCAGCGCGCCAATTAGTTGAAAAAGTGCGCGCAGAGCTGATTAATTTATTTAATGATATGGGCGCTGCGTCTAATCAAATAGGTAAAACCTATCCTTATATTAGCGCCCTTCATCCGGAATCAGTCACGTTGCTCAAAGATATCAAAAAATCATTAGATCCCAACAATTTGATTAACCCTGGCGTACTGGGTTTATAAAGCACATACAACGAGGAATACAGAGTGATGAAAAAGTTTGTAAACGTTAATGGCAAAACGGTCAGTTATCATGCATGGGGTAACACGGGACCTGTCATTCTTGCACTGCACGGTTCGCCGCAATCTGCTAGAGCCGTGGCACACGTATGCGAAGTGCTCGCAGAAAAAGGCTTTATTGTCATCGCCCCAGACACGCCCGGAAACGGCTTGTCTGATCCCTTACCAAACTCTGAAAAAACCACCATCGTGGACTACGCATCTGCGCTACATAGTTTTGTAGCCGCCCTCGGCATAAAAAGCCACGGCATTTACGGTTTTCATACAGGCGCAGCAATTGCCTGTACTTATGCTGCCCTATATCCCAACCAAACAAACAGTATCTTTTTTGATGGCTTGCCTAATTGGTCAGCTGATGAGCGCGAAAGTCTAATTGGCTACCTAGCTAGTTTTGAACCTGTTTGGGATGGCTCGCATATGACTTGGCTGTGGGCACGGATGGAAGAGCAAACTGTGTTTTTTCCTTGGCATCGTGCCAGTTCGCACTACAGAATGGATTATAACGTTTCTCCAGCACAAGGCTGTCATGCCAATGTAATGGATTTGCTGAAATCAAAAAATAATTACATTCAGCCTTATACCGAGGCGCTAAAGTTTAATCCCGGCAACTGGATTGGCCTGCTCAAAAGCCCTTATATATGCGCAGCGAGTTTTGAGGATGTGTTAACAGAGCATCTTAGTCGGCCAGGACTTGACCACGTAACGCCCTACATTTATCAAACTCGTGAAGAAATGTACGAGACCGCTAGCCGGTTATTTGATGAAAACAAAACCGATAACGTTACGCTTAAAGCACAAGCGGATCTCCCTTGCGGTTTTGTTGAATTTGAAAAAGGCCAAGTATACTGGCAAGGTAATCCTTGGCAAAAGTCTGACTCACCAACCTTAGTTTTTCTGCATGGTTCGGGTGATTCAAGCAACATTTATAACCGACTGTCAAAAGCAATGAAACTGTACACCAACACGCTAAGCTTTGACCTACCCGGCCACGGTTATTCTAACGATTGTAGTAGCCTGAGTGGACACACAATTAGCTCGCTTGCAAAATGCTATCATGCAGCTTGTGCGGCGCTAGGTGTGAGTAATTATGTAGTAGTTGGCGAGCGCCTTGGCGGATTAATTGCCAATGAAATGCTTAAGCAAAAGTATTGCCAGCAAGCTATGTGTATAGATATTCAACAAAAACTTAGCAAGCAGGACTGGCAAGATCTTGCGTCATTCGATTGCGAGTTAGCACCGCAATGGGATGGGTCTCATCTTGTTAGAGCATGGAGAATTGCACGTTGGGAGACACTCTTTACGCCTTGGTTTAAAAGAGACAGAGCGCATGCTCGCGAAATAATTGGGGCACAGTTAGAGCCTAACGACATTCAAAAACGAGCAGAGACGTTACTGATGGCAAAAGATGAATGGCTTACATCACTAACCTTAGAGTCTGAGACGGAAATATCCGATATTAACGCGCCCCATATTAGGCAGTATTCAACATCGTTTCAAAGCGCCGCAGCTTCAACTGAGTTACGTAAAATTTCATCGTCCAAAGACGATTGGTTTATAACGCTTTATGAACAATTTGTTTTATAGCAACGAGTCCATAAACACTGTCTATTTCACTTTATTGTCTACTGCCAAAGCTGCAACGCCTTGTTAGTAGACATTTCACCAAGCAAGTATGAATTTGACTCAACTCAAACTCATTACACTGACAATTATCAATGCTGAAATACTCGATTTGCTTATTGTAATCAATACATATAAAAGTCGGCTAAACACTTTCAGCATTCAACTTTGATTAATGTTGACTGGGTGTTACCAACTATAAAAAACTGGATAACCTTATGCTGATAAATTTAATTTCATCTTGGCGTTTAGCCGCTTTAACTGCCACGCTAGTGTTTATAGGTGGGTGCTCCGACAAAAAGCTTGAAAATCAAGAAGCAACACCTACAGCCGCTGAAGCCGTTATTGTTATTGGTGCCGGTTTGTCGGGCTTAAACAGTGCTCTGCTATTAGAAGAACAAGGCTATAAAGTAACCGTTTTAGAAGCCAAAAATCGAGTAGGCGGCAGAATTTATACCCTTGATGATGTGCCAGGCCGGCCAGAAGCAGGCGGTAATACAATTAGTGCGAATTATGCCCGCATCATAGACCGAGCAAATAAACTAGGCTTAACCTTAACACCGGCACCTGACGTAGTTGGCGGTATGCGAACAATGCAGCTGTATATTGACGGCCAGTTCTTAGATCCTCAAGCTTGGGCTACTTTCTCTGGAAACACCTTTCCAGATCCTATTAAGCGCGTCCCTCCCGGCAGTATGATATTTGCTGCACTGCGTGGCAATCCTTTACAACAGCCAAGTGATTGGCTTCAAGATGAATATCAAAAATACGATGTAGCCATTGCGACCGTTTTGGACGGTATGAGATTAGACGAGCGCAGTAAGCAGCTAGTTAATCAGACCAATAGTTACGGTGATACTTTAGACTCTACATCTTTACTGGCGCTTTATAGAACCGCCGCTAGCTACGCTAAAGCTGGTGATATTCAAGGCGGCCTAAGTGCTATTGCAGGGGGTAATCAACGATTACCAGAAGCAATGGCGGCAAAATTAAAACGCCCGGTCTTGTTAGAGAAGTTTGTTAGCTCAATTGCATTAAGCGATGCAGGCGTGGTGGTAACAACTAGTGATGGCACTAAATATGAGGCCGACTATGTTATATCCTCAATTCCCTTAACAGCACTGCGTAAAATCAATATCACACCTGCTCTGCCGCCGTTGCAGCAACGTGCCATAAATGAAATTGATTACAGCAAAACCTTAATCGTGCAGTTGACTGTAACAGGTGATTACTGGGGCGAACAAACACCAAGCCTGTGGACCGATACAAAAATTGAGCGCATATTTGCTACCTCGCTTGACGACAGTGGCAAGGTGACTAACTTAACCTTTTGGTTAACTGGTGCGAACGCTGAACACTTTAGCGGCATGCAAAACGAAGCTCGCGATAAGGCCTTGTTAGACACTTTCTACGCTATTTACCCGAAAGCCGAAGGCTTAGTAACATTACAAAAAGTGGTAGACTGGAGTAGTGATCCACTAATTCTTGGTACTTGGCCGGCATATAAACCCGGACAAATAACTGAATTTGGCAATGCTATTGCCCCACCC
The DNA here is from genome assembly GCF_001752395.1 of Rheinheimera salexigens. NCBI lineage: Bacteria > Pseudomonadati > Pseudomonadota > Gammaproteobacteria > Chromatiales > Chromatiaceae > Rheinheimera > Rheinheimera salexigens. The sequence continues at coordinate 2,007,905 of NZ_MKEK01000001.1, forward strand.
CATGGCCGTTTGCATTTTGCTGGTGAACACACCGCACTATCAAACACCGGCATGGAAGGCGCAATGGAATCATCAGAGCGAGTTGTGAGTGAAATATTGCGCAATAACAGTAAACATACCGTTGCCACAGCTGCTATAGACCCAAAATCCTTATTCGTTACCTGTATGGCTTGTCATTCTTTAAATGAAGGCGAACCGCATAAGTTAGGACCTAATTTGTATGGCTTTTTTGGTCAACCCGCTGCAAGCCGCGAAGGTTTTAATTACTCACCAGCATTAAAAGGTGCAAGCATTGTATGGGACAAACCTATTTTAAGAGAATGGTTAAAAACACCTGAAAAAGTAGTGCCGGGAACGCGCATGATTTACCGCGGAAGTTTAACAGAGCCAGAACTTGAACAATTGATTGACTATTTAATTACCCAGACCAGCTCTAAGGTTAATCCATAGTCTGAGGCCAAGGAGTCATGTTCTTGTACGCTTAGCACTACATTAAAGCCCTCGTCGAGGGCTTTTTATTGTCACACAATTAATATTTTATACTGGTACATTTCCAGCAAATACTAAAGCGTTTTAGTTCAGTGTTTATAGTGGCTTAAAAAAAATGTAAATGTAGACCTTAAGTGACAACTAAATTTTCATCACACAGAGTGCGTTTAAAGCACTTACCATTTTTAAACCAATGCCAAGTGCGAGCGCGATTCGTGCCGCTGTCACCCATCACTATGCTTTCGTAAAACCATGCACCGGGTTCGTCTTTACGTTCTAGTTCAAGCAAAAAAATATGCGGGCTTGCTTGCCAGCCGAAGCCTGAAAATGTTGGCGTATCCCAGAATATTTTTTGTTCGCGAATAACGCCATCAAATTCAACCTCATATATTCGCCCACAAGGCCAACTAAATTTATTACGCTGGGTATAAACCACTGGGCCCGACTCTGGGAATATACATTCGACCTGGCTATTATGCTCATCAATGATGTTACCTTCGATATCGATATGGCGGTAGGTGCCACGCCATACGCCTTTGTGCTGTAATATTTCGGGCATTAGCTGTTGCAGAGGGTTTTTCATATTGGTTACTTTAATGATAATAGAACTTTATTGTTAAAAAAGCGCTGGAGGCAAATGAGTAAAGGTAAGCAAATTTGCTTACCTTTACTAAGATGACCAACCTACCAACCTTTCACTCACGGTCAATCAAGCGTATTCATACTGTTTAATGCCGGTTTAAAAACGGTATTCTAGATCAACACCCCATGTCAAAGGCGCTGCTGCATACTGTTGATAACTATTCGCTGTTGAAGCCGCTGAATAGGTATGATCAGCAAGGTTACGTACCCAAATAGCTACTTTGTAAGCCGAACTATTCGGTTCAAAAGATACCCTAGCGTTAACCATGGTACCCACGCTTGTTTTCGCACTTTCTGGGGCGTTCGCCACCAAATTCCATGAATCATCTTCTACCGTAGCGTCAATACGGCTCACAATAGTACCGATATCTAAATCAGCTATATGGGTTACACCTAATGTAGCTTTGTAATCTGGCGCATTTTTCAACTCTAATGATAATGCACATTCAATACTCACCACACCATTACACGTAGGTGATGAACCCGAGTTGGTTAGACCACCCGCTTGAGCAAGCGTGACAGAAGAGTACTCTGCATCTAGGGTTCCTAAAATTATGTTAAAAGACAAGTTTTTGGTGGCCGCATAGATAACTTCCAGCTCTAAACCAGAAGTTTTGGTTTCATCAACGTTAAAACGGGTAAAACCTACACCAGGTACGGTTGAAGCAATCTGCAAGTCATTATATTCGTTTAGGAAATAGGTCGCGTTTACTCGTAAACGGTTATCCATCCAGTCGCTGCGAAGACCAAACTCAAGGGTGTCTATGGTTTCTTCATCTACCGGTAAAAAACACGCAGTTGACGAAAAACAGTCTGGTGACCAACCGCCGCTTTTAAAGCCATTCGCATAAGATACATAACCCATAAGATTTTCAGTAAATTTACGGTTCAAAGCAACAGTAAAGTTGGTGTTGTTAAAGTCACGAGACTCTACTTTATTTAAGCCCGACGAAACTGCAAGCGCATCTAGATCTTTCGTCTCTGTTGTATAACGAACGCCTGTTGTTAAGGTGTAGTCAGAAAACTTATAATCACTTTGGAAAAAAATTGCGAGTGCGTCAGTTTTAAGACCTAGCTCAAAGGGCGCTACAAATACAGTATCCATCTTCGCGTCTTCGGTGAAATAGTAAAGACCAGTAACAAAGTTAAAGTTACCTGTGTAGTTTGAAGATACAGTAATTTCTTGACTGAATTGATCTTGGTCAGTTTGTTGTTTATACACAAAACCGACACGGCTTAACATGTCGTCTTCCATAGTGCGATAACCACTTAAAAACTCCACATCATAGTCGCCAAAAGTGCCCAGTACGTTCAAAGTTACGCCAGAAGTTTTCACCTCAGCAAAATGATTGGTCAAACACCCCATCGGTAAAAAAGCAACAGGTGTATTAGCATTACATACTGTTCCATTTATAGGTTCAATAGTGAATATATTATTGTCGCCATCGCGTCCGACCATTGTACTGCCAGGACTTGGATCAGAATCATCATCAGTGTGATCAATACCAATATTCATAGACCAGTCTTGATTAAACTCATGCAACAAATTGGCTTTAAACGCTTTAGTACTTTGTTTGCCTAAATTTGTACCTGCAAACTCGGCGAAGTCACCATTTGGATTAAGGGTATGGAAACCATCACGGCTGCGAGTTAGTACTGTGGCTCTAATGCCGGTTGAGTCTGAAATTGCAAGATTTCCAGTTAAGCGCGCATCAAGTCTGTCATGGCTACCAATAGTGACTTTTGCCGTACCATAGTTGTCACCCAAGTCAGGACCTTTAGAGATAAGTTTTACCGCGCCACCGTTTGAGTTCCTACCATAAAGTGTACCTTGAGGACCGCGCAGCACTTCAATACGTTCTAAATCGACTAAATCGAACAATGCGCCAACTTGACGTCCGATATAAATTCCATCAACGTAAATACCTACTGCTGGATCTGCAGTAATTCGTGATTCATCTTCACCTACACCCCGCAAGAATATGCGCGCACCACTCGACGTACCGGTGTTTGCGGCTATGTTGATGTTAGGGACTTGACTCTGTAAGTCCAGAACGTTGCTAACCTGTCTTATTTCTAAAGCGTCAGCGCCTAAACCGGTAACTGCAAGCGGTACTTCCTGAATTGATTGTATGCGGCGTTGTGAGGTTACGTTAATAACTTCTATGCCAGCATCCTTTTTTTCTGCAACATTTTCAGCAGGGTTTTCTTGCTCTTGTGCATAAACGGAAGTAGTTGTGCCAGCGCATAGTGCGGCAAATATTGCGTAGCGAAGGTAACGGTATTTAAACTGAGTTTGCATAATGGTTCCCTGATTCTTGGTAGATTCGCTGTTATTAAATAACACTTGTTGTGAACGCTTTTTTGTAAGACTTAACACATAGCTCTAATGACACATTAATATATCTTTATGCAATGTCAAGCATAAGTCAACTTTTGAAACAAGTCAGTATTTTGAAAACAGCTTTTTGAATATAATGAAGACAAAAAAGCCGGTGTTTGTTGCACCGGCTTTCTCAGTTTGAAATTGCTTAGTCTCTTAGCTTATGTTGGGCTAACTTTTAGCCACTTCAGGAATTTGTGTCGCAGCTAATTCTTTGCTTGGATCATCTCCAAATGTAGTTGGATATTTTCCTAACAGTAAAAGTAAAGCACCACCGGCTATAAACAAGAATATTGATGCAAAGATCATCTGATCGTAGCTTCCTGTTGTGTCACGGACATAGGCATAAATTAGCGGCGATAGAGCTGAGCCAATACCAAATGCCATATATAACATGCCATAAATTTTACCGTAGTTTGCCATGCCAAAATATCTGCCTGAAAGATAGGCTATTAAGTCGCTTTCGGCACCGGCTGCAAAACCTAAAAAAAGCCCGGCCATAATAACCATAGGAAATAGAATGTCATCGCCAAGTAAAATGATGCCAGTAATTGCCGGTAAACATAGTAATGGAAACGCTACAAAACTAGCCCAGAATCGATCTAGCAACATACCAGTAATAATACGTCCGGAAAAAATGCCTATACCTAACGCAGACATAACCGTCGCACTTTGACTAAGTGTAAAACCACGATCGGCCAAAATAGGTACCATGTTAATGAAAGCACCACCAAATGCTATGGCAATAAGCATAATAGACACCCAAATAATCCAGAATCGGTAGTCTTTTAACGCAACAGAAAGTGTAACGCCTGATACCTTCCCTGTGGCATTTTTAATTTCTTTAGGTAACTCATCAGCAGTAGGCTCGCGGAAAAGCCATAGGCAAACTGGTAAAGCAATTAACAGCGGGAAAAGTGCAACGATATAAAACATACTGCGCCAGCCTTCATTCTCTATGGCCCATACTGCAATATGGGGAATAAACAGCGGCGGTAAGCTAGTGCCCATTAGTAGCAAACCTAATGCTAATCCCCGACTCTTAAAAAACCACATATTGATAGCTCTACTCCATGTGACGGGAGTTGAACCAATTCCAACCAAGCCTACCATCAGCCAAAGGCCGTAATAAACCGGAAGAGAAGCCGGCGTGAGTGAAATGGCCGCGAACGATAAGCCAAACGCAAATAATGACCAAAGAGCGACAGGCCTTACACCATATTTATCTGCTAGCCAACCAAGCAGCGGGGCCATGAAAGATGCAGTTATACCAAAAATGGTAATTGGAAAAACAATCTGGGTAGTGGTCCAGCCGAACTCTTGTGAAAGTGGCGCAACGGTAAATCCAATAATATTATACGGTAATGGTGATGCGCCCAGAGCAACGCCTAGAAATGCAGCAAATAGGACTTTCCAACCTGTACTGAATTCTTCAAATTTGCTTTTCATATCAATTAGCCTTGTAGTATTTAACCGAGCGGTTGGCCCCTTAAAGCGTTAAGGAAGCATTATGCTGTATTATTTAATGCATCATAAAACAACACCCTAGTGACAAAATTTCATCACGTCAATAGAATCAATAGTTGCTTTAGAGTTATTGTCATATTAATGTATCAATAAGGGTTGAATTTTGACCTTGCGAATTCGCAGTGCAGATTTAAAAACCATTAACAATCAGAGCTTTACATGACTAATTCAACAATTTAAAAAAAAGGTAAATAAACGTAATGTATGACCATTTATATGTTGGCGTTAGAAACATTAACGATTCATTGAAGCTTTGGCACGATATCTTAGGCTTCTCACTCAGCTACAGACCTGCGAGCGACTGTAGAGCATTAGAAACACTTTGGGCCCTCAAGCCTAATGCAATAAATGGACTTGTACTCCTTGAAACGCCATCTGCGCCGAGTGGCCGAGTTATGTTAGTAGATTTCACTGAACATTCACAAAGCGTTAGACACGGTGCCCAAACCTTCGATCTTTGCCCTAAAAACCTTGATATTAACGTTGTCAATTTCCATGATAGAGTGGCTGAGCTCAAAGCAGCCGGCTATACGCTTCGATCAGAACCAGTGCATTACGCAATTGATAAGCTTGATGTATGGGAAGTGCAAGTAGCGGGTTGTGATGATGTCAATGTAGTGCTTACCGAAATAGTCGGTGAGACCCTGGCGTTAACGCCCCGTCAGTTTGGTGGTATTACCTCGGTTGTCACAATAGTTGAAAATATTTATAAAGAGGCGGAGTTTTACACTGCATTGGGCTTCGACATGCTCGACAGTCATTGCCTAAAAGGTCCGGACATTGAGAAAATGATTGGTCTGCCCAAAGGAGCAAGTTTGACCATGCAATTGTTGGGCGAAGCAAGTCATCGATTTGGTAGAGCAGAGCTAATTAAATATGAAAAGGTGGAGGGAAATAATTTGTACCCTAAAGCAGCACCGCCCGCGATAGGCTTTTTCCGTGGTGCTGTGGTGGTTAGCGATTTAAAAAAATGTATTAATAATTTATCAATCGAAAATATTACGGACGTGGCGCCCATGGAAATGGACTATTTAGACCAGAAGTTTTTAGCAATAACCCTGTCTACGCCTTCTGGGTTCATTATTGATATACTACAACCTTGCTAATCTGAAATACCCTGCGGGAGGTGTTGTGCAAAGTCAGATAGATACCACTCCTCTACAACCTGACTTTGACCGGCCCAGTCGGCAACACAATCACTGCAAACTCATCAGAGTTGCAAAAATATTTTTAAAGTGGCATTAACGGTTTCCTGTTAGTAATGACGCAGTTTAAAAGGCGCATTCATTTGGCTGTGCTTAGCTAGATTAAGAAGAAATGCAGCAATACTAACAAAATTTACATACACCAACTGCCTTTATGCTCACTTAAGTGTTACATCCAAACCAAGTGATATTAAGGTTCCTACCAGTGTAGTGATGACCACCGATACCAATGAACCAATAAGCACATACTCAGTCATGCTTCGGTCATCTGATTTATTCAATTCACCAAATCTAAATATTGATTTAGCTGCCAATACAAAACCCACCGCTGTATAGCTGCCCACAAGGCTAAAGGTTAGTTGTATCAATCGTTACATCCTCTACCAAGTGAAAGGCAATGGCTGCTAGTACCAATACATGTAAAGCCTGGTCAATAACAAAGTAGGGTGAGTTAGTCATTATTGGCTAATAATTGAGAATGAGCTGTTTAAGGCTAAATAGTTTATAAGGCAAAAAAGACAAAACACCGCCATATCACGAATAGCGGTGTTTATTTAAATGATTAAATGAATAGAATTTAAATAATAATTATTAAAATAAGTACTCCAATGCCGATTAGTTAGCTTGTTGGTACAACTGCACCCATTCCGTTAATAACCGGACACCATAGCCATTACTGCCTTCAGGGTGAATACCTTTAGCCGTGGCGCTAAAAGCATCACCGGCCATATCAACATGGGCCCAAGGTGTATCTGCCGCGAAGTGTTGCAAGAAAATAGCTCCGGCCTGAGCACCTGGCGAGCCCGTGTTCATTCTATCGGCAATGCGGCTTTTGGTAATGTCATCATAACCGGTTAAGGGTAATGGCCAAAGTCGCTCTTGCACCTGCTCACCCGCTTGACGAAGCGTTTGCTCAATAGCACTATCTTGGGTAAATACGGCAGAATACGCTGTGCCTAAGGCGCGTACTTTAGAGCCTGTTAAGGTAGCAATATCAACAATCGCTCGGGCTTTTAAATGCTCTCGGGCATACCAAATACCATCGGCTAAAATTAACCGCCCTTCTGCATCTGTGCTACCAATTTCAATGGTACTGCCATCGCCTGCCGTTACCACATCACCTGGCAACTGCGCATCACGTGAGATCACGTTAATAGAAAGAGGCGCTACTGCCACTACATTCACTGCGGCTTTTTGGCCCGCTAAGGCTTGCACTGCACCAACTACGGCTGCGGCACCTGCTTTGTCGGTGTGCATGCGTATAATTGAAGACGATGTTGTTTTTAAATTATAACCGCCCGTGTCATAGGTGTTACCTTTACCGACTAAAGCGATTGGTTGGCCTGGGGCACCTTGCCAATGGGCAATAAGTAAATACGATTTGTTATCGCTGCCTTGGCTTACGCCATATAACGAGCCCATACCTAACGCTTTTACTTGCTCTGGCGTTAAAATGGTGACTTTTACCCCCAATGGCTCTAGCACCTCACGGCTATAATTAGCAAATACTTCTGGGTAACCAGAACTACCGGGCAAATTGGTTAGCTCGCGCGCGGTAAATACGCCTTGCGCCAGCGCATGCAGTTGCTGGTAACGGGCCTGGGTTGCCTTAACATCGGCTACTTGCAAACTATACTTCTGCTCCGGCCGAGCTGCTGGTTTAGATTTAAACCGATCGAAGCGATAATTACGTAGCTCCATGCCATGTGCTAAAGATGCACTGATAGTAGTATTGAGCTCAATATCGCTAATAAGCTGACTATTTACATGTACCCGTTTCGCTTTAGTCGCGTTGACATGTGTACTCAGAGTTGCACCCAACTCTTCCGCTTTTGCTCGGCTTAACTGTGCTGGCTCGCCCACACCTAGGAGCACCACACGGCCAAAATCTAGGCCTACCGGGGCCACTATCTCCAGCTTAGTGCCGCTTTTACCCGTAAATTCTGCTACCTGTATGGCTCGGTTTATTTGACTACGAGTAACCTTGCTCCACTTTGCCATATTTAGTTCGGTAATGTTTTCAGGCACCAGTATTACTAGGATGTCAGCTTGCTGCTGACTTTGATTAAATTGTACCTGAGTTTTTAAAAAGGGTTGCGGCGTTACCGCCATTGTACTAAAACTGAATAGCGCGACCGCGCACCAAAGCAAGGGCTTTTTCATTTTATTCCTTAAATTCATATTATTAGCTAAACAATTTTAAGGTTAGCCACTGGCGTAACCTATGCTTTAAACCCGTTGATATCATACTCGCACTTGGCCGGGTATCGTTTATCGATAGACCTCAACAATTAGCCGATAGTTAGCCCAAAGTTTGCATTCAGGCTTTACCTTTTAAAATAATTACGTAATTAATGCCCTATGTATTGCGATGTTCGAATAAATTTATTTGATATATTAAAGGAACAAGATGAAAATTATATTTTCGCACGGCAAAGAAAGCGGCCCTTGGGGTTCTAAAATAAAACGTCTTGCTGATATTGCAAAACAGCAAGGGTTTGCAGTCGACAGCATTGATTACTCAGGTATCACTGATCCCGATCTTCGAGTAGAAAAGTTACTTAGTGTTATTGAAAATGAAACTGACCTTATGCTTGTTGGTTCAAGTATGGGCGGCTATGTGTCGTTAGTAGCCTCTGCAAGCCAGAATGTGAAAGCAGTATTTTTGTTAGCGCCAGCGCTGTATTTGGCCAATTATAATATTCAAGAGTACAGTTTTTCAAGCGTATTAACTGAAGTGGTTCATGGCTGGTCAGATGATATTATACCGGTAGAAAACTCTATTAGGTTTTGTCAGCAACATTGTCACAGCTTACATTTAATAGCTGGCGATCATCGGCTTAATAGCTCAATAGACACTGTCGCGACTTTGTTTAAGCAATTTTTAATCAAAACTAAAGGTAGTAATAAAGCCTAACTCTGCTCCGATACTCCAGTTATAGTTATAGTTATAGTTATAGTCACAATGCTTAATTGCCTTAGTTAACTCCCAAAAAAAAGCCCCGAATAAATCGAGGCTTTTAGCAACTCTTAGGATTTAAGCTTAGCTGCACTTTTCCTTCTGGCAAAGCCAAGGCCTGCTAAACCAAGCGCCAATATAGCGATTGATGCCGGCTCTGGTACTTTGACACCGCCCACACCATCGGCGCCAAACGCCCTAATCTCATTAGTGGACACAAAAGTGCCCGCGCCAGTCAGGGTATTCAATGAAATTGTTGTGCCAGCATTGGTAAAGCCATATAAAGTATTATCTAAAAAACTTAGACCATAGACGGCTTCATAACCTGTTACACCCAGCATTGTTCCAGTTCCATTAGAGACATTTAATAACCAAAGGCTATCACCAAGCCCTGTATTAGATGTAGTAGATGAAAGATAAAGATTCCCCATCTCATCAAAAGCAATGTCACCTGAGGAACTATACGCTCCCGAACCAATAAAACCAGCTAACCCCGTGCTCAAACTAAGTGAAAACAGGCTATTACCACCTGAACCGTACAAAATACCATTACTACCAAAGGTTAAGCCGTTAATGATTGCATTCGTGTTGCCAATAAAGCTAGTGGCTGCTGTGTCTTGGTCAATGGCGTACAAAGCAGTCCCGCCCAACACACCATACAAAATGTTAGAAGTAGGATCTAAAGCAATATCATACATAGTCCCCGTATTGCCGATTAGTGTTGAAATATTAGTGTTGACATTATATTCCCATAACCCACCCAAACCATCATTAATAAACGAAGCATGTGCCGAAGTGGTACCTGCTAATAGTAAAGCCGCTATAGTGTTAATTGTACTCTTCATTTTTCAATCCTCTTTTAAAAAAAATTGATACACGACTCGAGCGACAAACAATAATACACATCTCGAACGACATTCAGGCAATAACAATGCCAAGATTACAATTCAATGTTTACACATACTTTATTTTTTATTTAAAAAAATAATATTTTATAATGTAAGTTATCTTGACAGAATAAAATAATTTAAACATGAACATTTCCTATAAAATAAATTATTTTTCATATAAAATTATTTAAAATTCGCACCAATATTAGCAATAATTTTATTTAAACTATTAGCCAATTTTAGAAGTAGATTTTATATATTTTTAATAATACTTTTTTTAAAACTTTTTTATTTTTATTCAGCAAAACAGTAGTTTTAAAAGGAATTAGCATTTAATAACAAAGTTAGCCTTACAGCCGTCCCAAACAATATAGTTTTTTGGTTAGTGAGCATTTAAGTGTGGCCGGTAAAATATTAGTGGTTGGCAGTTCCTTGCAAGTTGAATCGGCGGCAAGTTTACTGCTTAGCACTGATCCTAAAGCAGAGAAATACCTAGTGGATAAAATAAAGCCTGAATTATTGCTATTAATGCGCCTAGTTACCACTTAAGCCATAAACTTATCCAACTGGCTAAAAACCCATTTTTTAATTAATGATGTCCGTGTAATTAACACCTGTAAAATTTAACTTATAGTCTTGACTTTATACACAATTTATTAGGTTAGCTTATCTAAGATCCCTTTGACTATTTACAGTACTTTTCTGCTGCTATTCTATTATTTATGCCATATAAAATACGGCCAAATTTAGCTTTGCTAGGTTTTTAAGCAATTTCGCTCAAAAAAGAGTAGAATACGCGAGTTTTAGCAACAGAGGAGAATATCTTGTCTAAAAAACGTATAGCTATATTGGGCGCTGGCCCAAGTGGCTTAGCTCAACTCAGAGCCTTTGAAGCGGCTCGTCAAGCAGGAAATACCGACCTACCAGAAATTATCTGTTATGAAAAACAAAGCGATATTGGCGGCATGTGGAACTATACCTGGCGTACAGGTTTAGATAAAAACGGTGAGCCAGTTCACGGTAGTATGTACCGATATCTTTGGTCAAACGGTCCCAAAGAGTGTTTAGAATTTGCTGATTATAGCTTTGATGAACATTTTGGCTGTGCTATCCCGTCTTATCCCCCTCGTGCGGTATTAAAAGATTACATTATGGGACGCATTGATAAAGAAGCGATTAAAAAATATATTCGCTTTGAATGCCCGGTGCGCTGGGTAGACTATAACCAAGAAACAGAAATGTTTAGCGTTACAGTGATGAACCATAAAACTGAACAACAAGAAACAGAACTATTTGATTATGTTGTGGTAGCTACAGGCCATTTCTCTACACCTAACATGCCTTATTTTGAGGGTGTAGAAGCCTTTCCTGGCCGGGTGTTACACGCTCATGATTTTAGAGACGCATTAGAGTTTGCAGATAAAGATATATTAATTGTTGGTTCTAGCTATTCAGGTGAAGATATCGCATCGCAATGTTATAAATATGGCGCGAAATCTATCACTATTAGCTATCGAAGTAAGCCATTAGGTTTTGAATGGCCAGAGGGCTTACAAGAGTGGCCTTTATTAACCCATTTTGAAGATAACGTGGGGCATTTTATTGACGGCAGCAGTAAAGCTTTTGATGCCATTATTATGTGTACGGGCTATTTATTCCATTTTCCGTTTTTACCAGATGAGTTACGCTTACAAACTCATAACTGCTTATATCCAGACAACTTATATAAAGGAATATTTTTCCAAACTAACCCTAAGTTAATTTATTTAGGTATGCAGGATCAGTATTACACTTTTAATATGTTTGATGTTCAAGCTTGGTATGCCCGTGATGTCATATTAGGCGATAAAGTGCTGCCTGATGCAGAGCAACGCTTATCCGACATGCAACTGTGGTTGCAACGTCACGAAAAATTGACTGATTGTAATCAATCGATAGACTTTCAAGGCGCCTACATTCGCGACCTATTGCAATCTATTGATTACCCTGACTTTGCCGTTGAAAAGCAAGGTGAGTTATTTAAACAATGGTTGCTAGATAAACAAGAAGATATTATGCGTTTTCGAGAGAAAACCTATACTTCAACTATTACAAATACCACGGCAACCGAGCTACCAAAACCTTGGTTAGATATTAAAGATGATTCGTTAGAAAGCTTTATGGCTTTAGATTTTGTTGAAGTAAAAGATTAACACGTTGCCGATCACTTGGTTAGATGCCAAGTGATCGCGACCTACCTGTCTACATAGCTATATACTTACCTGCTAGTTCATTTTTAACACCATGTCAGCTAAACCGCCAATTTCGACTTCATTACATACTAGCCGTTGCTATTTCACTACCATATCGAACAGCTTATTTAGCGCATGATACACCGTTAAAATAATACCCTGTCATGTAAACTATTCTAATTAGATATAAACTGTTCACTATTCGATTGCGTATATTCACTATGCTCTTTGTATCTACTATTCCCGCTCTGTACACTGTAGAGCATTGCATTTAAATAGGCATTTTTCATATGAATGATTTTAAGGTAGATAACAGTCTAGCCCGATTAGGCAAACCCTTTAGTGAAGCTAGTATGCCGACAGTGGTACCCGCACCGCAATGGATCGCCTTTAATTCCTCTTTGGCACAACAATTACAGCTGCCTGAGCAGTATTGGCAAACTGATGCCGGTTTAAACTTATTTAGTGGTAACAACCTACCTGAATGGGCAACGCCAGCAGCCCATGCTTATGCAGGCCATCAGTTTGGCCATTTTGTGCCCCAATTAGGTGATGGTCGTGCTTTGCTGTTAGCTGAAGTTATCGACCGTGACGGTAAACGTGTTGATATGCAACTTAAAGGTGCTGGTACAACGCCGTTTTCCCGTCGGGGAGATGGCCGCTCACCACTTGGCCCTGTATTACGTGAATATTTAATTAGTGAAGCTATGCATGCACTTGGTATTCCCAGCACTCGCGCTTTAGCAGCTGTAATTACCGGGGATTGGGTGCAACGTGATACTGCCGAGCCTGGCGCTATTTTAACCCGCATTGCCAGCAGTCATATTCGGGTGGGTAGTTTTCAATATATTGCGCATCGCGGGGCTAATCATCAAGCCCAAAACGGTGAACAGACTGAACTAAAAACTTTTGCTGATTATGTTATTAAACGCCACTACCCTGAGTGCCTAAGCCAAGCGAATCCTTATTTAGCATTCTTAACTGCGGTAATAGATAACCAAGCAAAACTTATTGCTAATTGGATGAGCATTGGCTTTATTCATGGTGTAATGAATACTGATAATATGACTATAAGTGGTGAAACCATAGATTATGGCCCTTGTGCGTTTATGGATAGCTTTAATCCAGCACAAGTTTATAGCTATATTGATAGCCAAGGCCGCTATGCTTGGGGAAATCAGCCCAAAATTGCGAGCTGGAACTTAGCCCGTTTTGCTGAAACACTGCTGCCACTAATCGCCGAGCAACGAGAGCAAGCCATTGAACTAGCCAGTGCAGCTGTACAAAGTTTTGGCCAGCGTAATGAAGCCTACTTTTTACAACTAATGGCTAAAAAAATTGGTCTACAACAAGTAACTGCTGATGATGAGGGATTAATTGCGGGGTTTTTGCAATTGCTGCACAGTAATACAGTAGACTTTAGCCAAGGCTTTAGGCTACTTAGTCAAAGTGTTACTGATAGTAATAGCGGCACCATAACACTTATGACCGACAAAGCGGCTTGGCAACATTGGGCTAGTGCATGGCAACAACGCCTAGCTGTACAAGGGCTTGATTTAAGCCAAGTACAAGCAAATATGGACGCGACTAATCCGGCGATTATTCCACGTAACCATATTATTGCCAAAGTAATTCAACAGGCGACAACCGATGGCGATCTAAGATTGTTTAATCAGTTAAAACAAGCGTTAGCCACACCTTTTGAACTAAAACCAGATGACGCGTTTTTAGCAGCCCCCCCCAGTGACAAAGAGCAAATAAAAAATACATTTTGTGGGACTTAATAAAACGTAAACCTAACTAATAAGAGAGAACATTATGCTATTTTCATTACTGTTAAGTTTGTTAGTAACTATGTTTTTGCCCTATGTAGCAAAAATTCCATTGGCTTATGCCATGCAAAAATCTGGTCGTTACGATAATAACAATCCACGACAACAACAAGCTGCACTTAAAGGCTTTGGTCAGCGCGCTAACGCTGCCCATTACAATAGCTTTGAAGCCTTAGCCATTTTTGCCGCAGCCGTGTTAATTACCGCAATGAGTTCGCCGAGCGTCGGAAGTATTAGCGTGACATTAGCCTGGATGTTTGTGGCAAGTCGTATTGGTTATTTATTTTGTTATTGGTATAACCTAGCAACCTTACGTTCACTGATATGGTTCTTTGGCATGGTGTGCTGTTTTGCCATGGCGATGATAAGCTTAATATTTTAATATTTTTTCAAGGGGTCAGAACACTTGAAACTAGCGATGTTGTTTTTTAACATTTTATTAATATACTCCGACCCCATATTAAATAAGGACAGGATATGACTCGTTTAGCAGGTAAAGTCGTTATTATCACCGGTGCAGCACAAGGTATGGGTGAAGCACATGCCCGTCTGTTCATTGCCGAAGGCGCAAAGGTGGTTTTAACGGATTTAAATCAACAAAAAGGCCAGGCCCTCGCAGCCGAGCTTGGCGAAATGGCATTTTTTATTCAGCAAAACGTCACTAACGAACAAGATTGGTTAAATGTTATTGCTGGCACTGAGCAAAAATTCGGGCCGGTCAATGTGTTAGTTAATAATGCTGGTATTACTATGGCGAAATCTATTTTAGAGACTTCGTTAGAAGATTATCGGCGTATTGTGGATATTAACCAAGTGTCCGTATTTTTAGGCATGAAATCTGTAATCGCGTCGATGAAAAAAGCCGGTGGCGGCTCTATTGTTAATATTTCATCTATCAATGGCATAGTTGGTGGCGCGATTGGTTATACCGATTCCAAGTTCGCCGTTACCGGTATGACTAAAGCCGCAGCTTTAGAATGTGCAGCTTTTGGTATTCGAGTTAACTCTGTACACCCTGGCGTGATTGAAACACCGATGATCATGCAAGCTGATACTAAAGCTGCAGTTGAGGCTTTTGCTAAAACCATTCCATTAAAACGTTTAGCTAAGTCTGAAGAAGTGTCTAATATCGTGCTGTATTTAGCGTCAGATGATTCCAGTTATTCCACTGGTTCAGAGTTTGTGGTCGATGGCGGCTTAACTGCGCAGTAAAACAATAAATACCTAGCGGCTAAAGCATTTAGCTGTTAGGTGTTTATAAACTTCAGGCTATTTCATGTGCTCTAGCATCAACTTCAAGCGGTGCGTCGGCATATCCATACTGCATAATTTCAGCAATATAACGGCTTAAAATTTTAATTATTGCTTATGATTGATTTCAAATAACAATTATATCGCTGTGGTTGGATCTCTTTAATACCAACAATAAGCCAGATATTATTTTTACAACTGTTACAAGTTAAAGAAATGCAATACGCAGATGTTCCTTTTTTAACTTCATAACCAAATTGTCCTTCAGAAACTAAGTTGTTAGCTACAAGATAAGTCCGCAAATCTGCTGACAAAGTCATAAATTCAACTGCATCTGCAAACGTAAAACTAGATACTTCAGAACATATCGGACATTGATACTCATAAAAATTGTCAGTTATCCCATCTTCAGCTCCATCCCAGAGTAAAATTAATCGACGCTGACTATGAAAATATGACATCTTATAAATCCTCAACTTTGTAAGCAGGAGTTGTAGCAACTATCTTATCATTAAACTTCAATGACTCTATGCTTTCAGGTAATTCATATTGTATTCCCATACCAGACTGTCCGAACCAAGGTATTGCAGGTCCTGAATTCACCTCAATAGGCGCGAGCACCTCATAGGCGTTATAAGCTTTTTCTTTGGTATTCTCTGGCAACGCTCTACTCTCAAAGCTGTTCCCCTCTGGCGAAACAAAAGCGCCAAAGTCTTTGAATTCATTCTGGCTATTAGTAAAACCACCGAATCTGTCAACTTTATCTCCTGGCAATAAAATTTCTTTTGATATACAAACAAACCCTCTATTAGGTGGCCAAGAGTTAGGCCCTAAGTGAGCTTGTAAACCTGTCCAATTTTGATTTTTCCAAAGTTGATATCCTTTTGAAGCTTGTTCCGAGTTACTAAAAACACCTTTGGAGTTTTTTTGAAACTCATTCCATGTGTTTTCCTTACACTTCAACCCCAACGGGTCTACCCAGTTAATATGATTTGGCGCGTATTGGTAATGGTTTATTCCGCCGATTAACCCTATTGGGTCTTGGCTGATAAAACGGCCTGTTGTTGGGTCGTAGTATCTAAAGTGGTTGTAGTGTAGCCCGCTTTCGTTATCGAAGTATTGGCTTTGAAAACGGATTGGGTTGTCGATGTCTTTTACGGTTACGGTAGCTTGGCCAAATACACTGTAATGGGCTTGCCAGACGATGGTGTTGTTTTCATCTGTCAGACTTAACGGGGTGCCGAGTTGGTCTAGCTGATAAAAATAGACCTTGCCGTATTTTATTAAGGCTAAAGGTTGATGGCTATTAGGCTGATAAATATACCAAGTAAACTCGCCGTTGCTGTGCTCGCCCAGTAAAGTGTTGCCTTGCCATAGATAATCGGTGCGTCCCTGGGCTGTTATTTTGGCGCTGCGCCGGCCCAATGCATCATATTTGTAACGCGTAACCGAGCCAGTACCTTCTATGTTATTAAAAAGGCTAGTTAATTGGTTAAATCCATTAAATTGGCGTTGCTGGCGTTTTCCTTTGGAACTGGTACTTGTTTGGTTGCCACTTTCATCATATTGATAATGATTGTTTTGATAACGAACTAGCCTATCTTGCTTAACCTCGATATTAGCGCCTTGCGGATTACCAAAGCTGTCCCATTGGTGCTGCTCGTTTTGGCTAATATCTTGGTTATGTGTTTTAGCAGTTAATTGGTCTAGCTCGTTAAATTGATAATCTGTATTGCCGTGTTGGCTATCTTGAATTTTAATCAGCTGATGCAATGCGCTGTATTGATAATGACGTTGCCGTTGTGGTGTATTGATGTCGACGAAAGTTGCTGTTGCTTTTTCAATGCTGTTTTCTGCGCTGGCAGATGTCGCATTTTGCCAATGCTGTTGGCTAAGCCGGCTAAAGGGATCAAATTGTTGGCTTAAGGTTAAGCCGGTATTGAAATGGCGTGAGATTTCACGGCCTACATTATCGTATTGGCTTTTAAATAGGCTTTGCTGATTTAGTTTAAGCTCAGATAGCTGGCCTTGATTGTTATAACCGTAATGCAGTGTATTGCCATCGGCTAATTCGAGCCTACTTATCCTTCCGCTATTATCGTACCGATACTGACAGCGCCAGTCATCTTGCCATTGCTCGGTTAATTGACCATTGCCGTTATAGTTAAAGCGTAATTTACGCTGACCGTTACTGGCGCGCAGTAACCGACCTAATTTATCGTAGTGAAAATGATTATTGTCTAATTGTTGTTGATGCCGAGCAATTTGCTCGATAACGCGACCGCGTAAATCACGTTTAAGTTTAATTTGGCGCTGGCCAGCGTCAGTGACATTACTGACTTTGCCACTACTATCATATTGATATTGCTGCAACCTGCCATCAAAACCTTTTAGCGCGATAGGCCGCTCTTGACCGTCGTAATCGAGTTCATAACGAGCGCCATCACTGCGCATTATGGCCGTTAAGTTGCGCTCTTTATCGTATTCATAATTAAGGGCACTGCCATCGGCTTGTAATAGTTTTACTGGCTGGCTTAGGCCTTCATATTGCCATTGGTTATGTTGCTGTAATGGTTTTTCTTCACTGATTAGTCGACCGGCATTATCATAATGATAATCTGTACTGGTTATTTGCTCTGGATTAGCTGCACTGTATTGCCGTTGTTGGGTAATTTTCCCTGCGTTATTACGTTGATAATCAGTAACTAACCCTGCGGCGTCCGATACGCCATTTAGCCGACCTAAAGCATCATAGCTATAACGAACAACGGCATTATGCTGTTTTACGGCTAGTAACTGTCCTTCATCGTTATGGTGAAATAAGGTTTGCTGACCATCAGCTGTTATCTTTTTTGTTAGCTGGCCATCAGTATCATATTGATAGCTGGTTTTATTACCGTCAGGCAGTATTTCTGCTTTTAATAAACCGCCAGAAGTATATTCTCGGCGCCAATGATAACCTTCAGCATCAATAAAACCGCAGCGTTGACCAAATTCGTTATAGTTAAAATGGCTAATGGCGCCATCGGCTTGTTCCACGGTATTGAGTTGGCCTAGCTCATTAAAATAGTAACGCGTGACAGAGTTATTAGGTGCAGTTTCTGCGATTTTTTTACCAAATTGATTCCAGCTATATAACCAAGTGGCGCCATCGGGGGCAATTTTTTTAATTAGTTGGTTGCGTTCATCATGAAAGTATTGCCAGCGTTGACCACGGCTGTCGGTACTAATGGCTAGGCCTTGTTGCTCATGGTATGCAAAGTGATAATCGTAATAGCCATCATCACCCCAGTTTCTAATACACTTTGCCGTAGGCCCTTCACCCTGCCAAGTAAAGTAATGCTTAAAACCACTCGCACGTTGGCGCTGAATAATTAAATGTTGTTGATACTGATAATGCTCTGTTTGCCCTGCCATGTTGGTAGCAACAATAAGATTAAGATCAGTGTCATATTGATAAACAGCCAACTGTTGCTGTACGGGTGATAAACCGACTTTTGTTTGCTCTACTGCATCGATACGTTGCAAGGTACCTTGTTGGTTATAATGCAGCTCTATACCACGCTTTCGAGTGTAATCGATTCTACTCAGTCGGTTATGTTTATCATAATAACACTGTAAGTAGTGGCCTAAGCTGTCTAGTATCTGATGTAATTGCCATTGCTGTTTAACCTCAGTAGAAGGTACAAACACCCATTGGCTATTGTCAGGCTTTAATAAGACCAGACTACCGTTTTGCTCACAGCGTAGCGCCAAATCTTCTGCTATCTGATAGCTAGTTTGGCCTACTTCTGGTTTAGAAAAGTGTAAACGGCGACCTTCTTCATTATGTAATATAAAGCCATTTAGTTCAGGCTGCTGTTCTGCTTCAATGGCAACAATCTTTAAATGAAAATTACTACGCCATCCAAAGCCCATTCCTATATTTTCATGGCTTTGGCTAGAACGATAAGTACGCACAAAGTTTAATGGCATAGCCCCGGGCAAACTAAAATCGGTTAAGGCTAAAATTTCTTCACCCGTGGACATAGCAACTGGATCGCCCTCTGTCACTAAATTTTTATTTTCGGTTACCGCAGTACCCGCCGCGTTACTCCCAGCTTGGTCTGAAGTAACTGCTGTATTATTAGAGTTTGTCTGCAGACTTGTATCATCAGTACGACCACCTTGATTAGCCGGTTTTTGCTTCCCTACTGCCGGTGCGCTACTGCTGGTCTGCGTGGAAATTGCTGGCGTTTTAGATGCTAATTCATATATAAATAACTTCCGCGCCATTATCGCTTTGCCTAACACGGCATAAGCTTGGTCAGTCGCATTTATAGTTGCACCATTATTAATGCTTGCCGCACCTAAGTTATGCAGAATGCTATTTAATCCCGCTTTATTATTAAGAAGTGATCCTTGTTGAAAGTTTGTTTGCAAATAAGCGGCAGCATCAACTGCAGAATTAAAGATAAGGACTTGTCCCGCGCTTGGCGTCGCGGTACTGCTAAGCAAAATCATATTGCCATAACGGGTTTTTAACTGAACATGTTGCGCCGTCATTTTAATTAAACGTCCTTGTTATTGTGGCATCGATTGATAACTGAATACTGATACCGCACGATACGACTGCTCAGCTATTTCGCATTGTAATAACGGCGCTGTTAATCGTTGCTGCTCAAAGCTTAAATACATATATAACAATCGATACAAGCCCCCGGCAGTTCCCAACTCACCAGTAAAATAACTGGGGAATTCAAACTGCGTATTACTATCCACCACCCCATGTAGATGTTGATACTGCTGTAACCATGCCGACGTCAGCTTAGTTTCGCCTGTATCTGGCAGCATGATATAGCCTAGGGGTTGGTTATATTCACTGACAACTTTTAAGAATAAATCGGCCAATGCCAACTCATCATTGTCGGCTGAAGCATTAATGGCACCTGCCGAAGCTGCATTTGTATTAGCAGTAGCTAAACGTTTGCTAATATTGACATCGGCTGCGTGGAGTAAGCTAACAAGGCCAGTATTACTTAGGGTTAAACACACCGCGACAGCGCCTTCTGAGGCAACTGCCTGTGCTGTATGCTTATCCAGACGGGTTGCTACCGCTAAACTATCTACGGCTAATAACCAGATGTTTTTACTTTTATTGCTGCTTATATTGCTGTTTAGCTTGGCGTTAGCCGCAGCAAACGCCATTAAGGCCGCCGCTCGACCATAAGGAAACACCTTACAATGCTCTGAGCGTAATAACGACGGAAACTGGCGCATTATAGCTTGCAACAAATAGTGTAATTCGGCGCTATCAACGCCAGAGAATTCCGGTAATAGTAAATATACTTCGCTATCCGCAATAGCTTGCTCAATGCTGGGCCATAGCTCTGTTAGCAATAATATAATCCGTTCCGTTAGGCTAGTAGCAAGGTTGGCGCCGGTAACAAAATTTGCCGGCAAATCATTATGCTGCCAACTAAAAAATTCGGCGGGTATGGGATTATTGGCTAATGCCATTGCCAGTGCTGTATCTTTGGTTTTACCGGTAACAACCGCATACTGCGCTATGGCTATTGGTTGTGCCATATACCACCTAACAAGGTATCAGGCTCACGCCAGCTAATGTTATTGTTACTTAATCGAGCATAACAAGCGGCAATGCGCCGTTGCTGCTGATTTCCTTGTTGCCAAATTTTACCTAGTGTTGCTGAACTTAATGCTTTGCCAGAAAGATATTTAGTCGTTGCATCTAAATTTAGGTTGGCTAATTGGCTAACATCACACAATAAAGTATCGGCTTCAATTACGCCTAATATGCAGGCTAAACTATCTGCAGCCGCTTCACTGGTCTGAGGTTGTTGGGCTAATTCCAATAATAAAGTAATAAATTTAGTTTTCCCGGTGATAGCTAAGGCCAAAATAGCTAATGACTGGGTATTAATATTATTAATTAATAACGTAATAATATCGTTTTGTTTTGTCTCTGTGGCGGCGGTTAATAACAATATTAATTGTGCAGCCTGTAATTGTTCAGTTTTAACTAACTGTTGCACTAAATCGACTTCACAATAATTATTTTCAGCCGACCACTCACTATTACAATTACTGTTCTGATAGCTATAAATTGCCGTGTGTACTAGCGGCAATAGCAGATCATCAGCTGGTAATTTAGCGGAATATCCAACTAGTTTCGAGTGCAACTCTGGCTGGGCTGAACATGCAACATACCAGATAGCTGCGGCATTTATTGGCTGGCTAAAGTGAAATGGATCAAGCTTAAGTTGTAATCTTATTGCCAACGGCCAGAATAACTCACTGTTTTTTGCATCCGAGTTACGCTGCATATTTGCGATAAATCTTATCAACCATTCTGGTTGCAATAATGCTTTTATTTCATGTAGTAGTAACCAAGCTGGTTCAGCCATTAAAAACTGTTCTAGCTCTATTAACGATAATTGTTGGTTGCTAGTATTAGCTATCCATTGCAACCATAATGGCATTTCTGGGGTTATACCCCGTTGTTGGATTAATTTTATATTAGCTATCAGCTTTAGGTCATGTTGGCGCAATTGCTGTAAACCAACATAACGACTATGAACTAACTGTAGTCTTTGTTGTAACAGCAAACGGGTGTTACCTACTAGGGTTTCATCTACTAACATTGCGCTTAACCACCAATAAGTACAGTTGGCATGCCCGCAACAATTTTTCCACCATGCTCGGTTGCATCACCCAACCTAGCGGCATTTTTGCCATTAATAAATACCGTGGCTGAGCCAGCACTTATGGTATCAGGAGGACCAATACAGACCAATTTATCGCCTTTAGTTGCCGCTGGTATACCACAAATAGTGACATTGGCTGATCCTGATACTACAGGGCCACCAACATGGGGTTTAGGCCCCGGGTCAACCTTGGGGCAGACATGCATCATGCCAATAACCGCAGCAGGTTTAGCCATAGTTTAGTTCCTTTAATGCTATGTCGATTTTAATTAAGGCTAAGCTTAGAGCCCTTAATCGTGATATTGGTGCCTTTAATATCAATAGAGCCATCGCTTTTCATCGAAATTGACGCCGCACCCGTTTTAATGGTTATTGAGTCGCCAGCATCTATAATTAACTTTTTACCTACATTTAATGTGTCGCCGCCATCAATCGCTACTTGGCGGTTCTTCTTAACATTTTCGTTATCATTACCCGTTATCGTTGTCAGTCGGTCATTACCAATAACATCGGTTTGATTGTTTTCGACTTGTAACTCAAAGTTTTTTTCTGCATGTAAATACAGTAACTCCTCGCCCTTTTTATCTTCAAAGCGAATTTCGTTAAAGTTTGCTGCGGCGCCTTTTTCTGTAGAGCGGGTTTTAATACCTGATTGCGTTTTTTCATCAGGTAAATTATAAGGCGGCATATGATCAGAGTTATAAACTGCGCCAATGACTATCGGTTGATCCGGATCGCCATTTAAAAATTCGACTAAGACTTCTTGATCGCGCCGAGGGAAGAAAAAAGCGCCCCAGTTTTTACCTGCCCAGTTTTGGCTAACTCGGATAGGACAAGAACTTTGATGGTCGTTAATTTCACTGCGATCCCAGTGAAATTTCACGGTGATACGACCCAAGGCATCAATCGAAATTTCTTCGTTACCTTTACAGGTAACTGTCGCGGTTTGCACACCATGAATAATGGGCTTTGCACAACGTAATTGCGGCCGATAGGCGACGTCTTTTGGTACGCAATAAAATTGATTTCCAATAGTTTGTTGGCCTGATTTATTGGCGCCAGACTGGCTGGCAATAGCGGCGGTTAATACTAATTCAGTTAATACATACTGCTTACCCATCTCGGCTGGATCGTCGTGCTTAGTGATGGTAAAAGTTTTGCCTATGCTAAAAGAACGACAATTACTGGCGCCTTGTCGGCGCTGCATATCACGCTGTAATGCGTCTAATCTTATACCGGCTATTTTTTTGCTTCGACTATGGAACTCAGATTCTGCCTCATAACGAAATACTTCATAGTTGTTATGGCCAGTGACTAAACCACCTTTGGTAACATCACCAGTGGGTAACGACATCGGTTTTTTTAAATCATAGCCACGTTGTGTGAACTTACCCGGCGCCATAACCACCGCATGTTGCCAATGATGGACATGGGGTTCAGATAAACTGCCGGTAAAAACGGGGACTTTTGCTTCTGAATTAGGTGCATAAGCAGCAGCACTGTCGGCTAATATTAGTTTATGTGCTGACTTGGTATGCTCAAAGAAGTAAAAGATACCTTCTTGCTCAAGTAAGCGTTGCACGAAGTCCATATCACTTTCTTCATACTGAACTTTAAAATCATAATTTGGGTAGTTCCCCGCTTGCACCTTAGCGGCAGCATCAATTTTAACACCATGCTCTGCTGCGATGGTTTCGACAATTTTCAATACATTAAGTGATCGAAATATACGACTGTTCACTTTATGCTGCATGTACCATGCGCCAGCGACAATATTAAGGCTAAAATCGCGATACTCTGCACCCGCGGCTTCGCTATCTACACGATGACCTAACGCGGTGATATCAGCAATAATGCCATGGATATAGCGCTGTTTATGCCCACCTAACTCTAAAGTGATGGTTACTTCCTTACCTATTAGCTCATTTGGTTTTACCGTCCGGCCATTACTAAACACTTCAGCTTTAAGACTAAATAAACTAGATAGCGCTTCTTTATAAACAAAACGAGTAAGTATGACGGCATCTTTACCCAAGGGGGTGTCTATCTTGATGCTATTTTCGTCCTGGGTTGCCTGTTGCATCCATTCGCCTCAATATAAAAGACTAAGTTGATAGGTAAATAAGCGACATAAGATACTGGTGTGTAAACCACACCAGTATCAGAGTTAGCAAGTTACAGCTTAGAACCTTTAACACCGCTATAACCATATACCAATGGTGCAGTAACGTTGTTTTTATCGTCGGTAGGAGTAACAGTCATCATCAACTCAGTGTAGCTAATAACAATAGTTTCAATTGGACGGTCGCCAGAAACAGACATTTGATAGCTGCTGATCATGGCATCAGTCAGTTCTATCTTCATGATCTCTTCTACTTTATCGCCTTGCTTAGTAATGTGGAAAACAGCTTTTTGACCTTTACCAATAGTGGCTTCTTTAAATAAATCTGGTGATGACTTATCTTGCAACTTAGTAACAACAATATCATTTAAGCGAGTTGCACTTGCCTCACGATCCATTGCGGTACCAGTAAATGAAGATAATTCACGCTGAGTTCCCCAATCCATAGACAAAACAGTGATCATGTCTTTGAATTCTTCAGCAGTAGTCTCACCCTTGATCGCACCATATTTCAAATAGGTATTTGCTTGCATGCTATGCTCCTTTTGCATATTTAAACAGTGTCCAACAATGGACATCAATTGGATCTGGGCAAAGTGTTACCCGTCAACGCATTAAAAAGCCAGTATTTATAAGTTACATACCACCACTTAATTAACAAAACTAAAATGTAATTATAAATATTTTCATTTATTTAGCCTTAAAAGCTTACAAATTATACCCTTTACACATTTATTGACAACAATAAATTAACTAAAATGATAATTCATTTATCTTTTATGTTAATTCTTTGATTTCATATTGAAAGCCGTCCTGATTGATTGCTAAATCAATATGTTTAATATCAATATCTTGAGCTACCTTTTGTAACAAACCTATCGACAATTCAGGAAGAAGCTGATTTTGTAAAATGTTATGAATTGTTCGCGCCCCTGTACCTGCGTCTTGGCATTGATTAACAATAAAGTTGATAACTTCATCGCTATAACTAAAGCTGGCTTGATAATGTTGGTGTAAACGCTTTTCTATCCGCGCCAGTTGTAAGACGGTGATCCGGGCTAATTTTGTATCATCTAACGGAATATACGGGATAAGATTTAATCGGCCTAAGAAGGCTGGTTTAAACACTTGTAATAAATCTTGCTTTAAAGCTTTTGCTAAGCCATCTATTGAAGGCGCAGTATCTGGATCTTCAAATAAACGCATTGTGGTATCGGTACCCACGTTGGAGGTCATAATAATAATGGTATTTTTAAAGTCGATATCTCGACCTTCACCATCTTTTATCGTGCCTTTATCAAATACTTGATAAAAAATATCTTGAACGCCCGGATGAGCCTTTTCCATTTCATCAAGCAAAATAACACTATAAGGTTTACGTCTAACCGCTTCTGTTAACACGCCCCCTTCACCATAGCCTACGTAACCAGGAGGCGATCCCAGTAATAAAGACACTTTATGCTCTTCTTTAAACTCTGACATATTTATCACAGTTAATTGAGCCTCACTGCCATATACCTGCTCGGCTAACGCTAATGCAGTTTCAGTTTTACCCACACCACTTGGACCCGTTAATAAAAATATGCCGTTAGGTTTACTTTCATCTGCTAATTGAGCACGTGAAGTTTGGACTGTCCGGGCCATTAAATCTAATGCATGGTCTTGGCCAATTACCCGCTCAGCCAAATGGCTGCTTAAAGCTAAAACAGTGTTTATTTCATCTGCTTGCATTTTGCCAAGTGGAATACCGGTCCAGTCTGAAATAACTTCGGCGATCAGTTGTTCATTAACTTGCCAATGCACCATCGGCTCGGCAATTTGATTAAGCTCAGCTTTAATATCAAGTAACTGCTGTAGTAGTTGCTGCTGCTGCTGCTGCTGCTGTAAGATTATTGCATCAGCAGTTTGTTCGCAGTCGACTTGTTCGGCAGTCGTAAGTTGTTGCGCTAATTGCCGCGCAGTCGCTACTTGCTGCTGCTCTCGCTGCCACTGCTCGGTCACTTGCTCAAGATTGGATTCTGTAGCTGATTGTTGTTGTTGCAAGTGTTGTAATTGCTCATCATGGGCGACGCCTAAGCGCTGCTCACGCTGTAGCACTGCAATTTGTTGGCCTAGTTGTTGTAGTTTACGTTGCAAGGCCTCTACTGCACCAGGCACCGTATCTTGGCTCATGGCAACCCGGGCACAAGCCGTATCCAACAACCCAACTGCTTTATCCGGCAGCTGACGACCATTGATATAACGGTGGGATAAAGTTACCGCGGCCTGTAAGGCTTGATCGGTAATATTTACCTTATGGTGTTGCTCCATAACTGGTAATAAACCGCGCATCATAATAACGGCTAGTTCAACAGAGGGTTCTTCAATTTTAACCACTTGAAAGCGACGAGTTAATGCCGCATCTTTTTCAAAGTATTTCTTATATTCTGCCCAGGTTGTGGCGGCGATAGTTCTTAATTCGCCCCGTGCTAATGCAGGTTTTAATAGGTTTGCCGCGTCATTTTGACCTGCTTGGCCTCCACTGCCAATCATAGTGTGGGCTTCATCAATAAAAAGAATAATGGGTATTGCTGATGAGTTAACTTCTTTAATGACATTTTTTAAACGGTTTTCAAACTCACCTTTCATCCCCGCACCCGCTTGTAACAAAGCTAAATCAAGCACCCGTAAACTAACGTTTTTTAATTTATCTGGTACTTCGCCAGCCGCAATTTTTAAGGCTAAACCTTCAACTACCGCGGTTTTACCGACACCCGCTTCACCGGTTAAAATAGGATTATTTTGCCTGCGACGGGTTAAAATATCGATCATCTGCCGTATTTCATCATCACGACCTACAATAGGATCAATTTTTCCAGCATAAGCTTGAGCAGTTAAGTCAGTAGTGAATTGATCTAATGCTGGCGTTTTACCGGCCTTAATGGCCGGACTGGCTGCGGAATTAATAGCTTGCTGTTGCTCGCTGGAATGCCGCGCTAATTCAGGCCACACTCTTAATAACTCAGCGGCATCGACTTTCTCTAACGCGGGTATACGGCGCAGTATTAATGCCGATAAGCTATCATCTTTAAGTAAGCTATACAGAATATAAGCTGAGCGCATTTGTTCATCGGAAAAGTCGATTGTGGTATTTAGCCAGCAAGCACGTAACAGATTAATAAGCTGTACTGAAATACTGGGCAAACTACTATTACCGGTTTTTAAATGCTCTAATACTTGTTGTATCTGCTGCTTAACCAGGTCTGGGTTAATATCAAAACTACGTAAAATTAAACTTATATCGTTATCAGCTTGGGCCAAAATAGCGTCAAGCCAATGCTCTATTTCTACACTGTAATGACTACGTGATTGACAACGCGCGGTAGCTGCTTCTAATGAAGCCCGGCTAGTTTGATTCAGTTTTTCTACCAAACTTTTTAACGTGGTGGTCGACATATTTGCTTCCTATGCATAACTAAGAACCGGTCAGCTGATAACTGAATCGGGTGACTTTTTGTAGTTGAGTTTCACGAACAGACAGGCAACTGCCTTTACCTAGGGATAGCCCAGATTGGCCTAACTTTACGGCTGTAAATGCTTTATTAGGGGCCGATAAAGTAACGCGTACGTTATAGCCATTAGGGAGATACTCAGCTAATAAGCTATGCATTAACTGATTTTTATAGCTACCGGGCAATAATTCAGCGGCTTGCTGTTGTTTAGCGCTAAGCAGCAACTCTACGCCAGAGCTGATATCCCACACTCGTGAACCGAGCATGGCACTGTCACCTAAACGGGCATTTAATCCGGTTGGTCTAATACTTGAGGCAAGTGCGGTTTGATCGGCTGTATCTAACCTTAACCAGCGACCTTGTAAGGGTTCTAAAGCAACATCGACCGCTAACAATTGCGATAGCATAGCGGTGAGCTGTTTAGCATTGCGGTTTTGCTGACTAAAAGCGCCTGCAAAATATAAGCCCAACTCAGAACGGGCTCCGGATAAAGTGGTCAATACTTTACTAAAACTATCCTGCTGGGCAGGCATCATTTCGTATTGACACGCAAAGCGATACTTTTCCCAAGCGCGGTAATATAACGATATCAGGCGATGATTAAAGACATCAAAGAAGTCGCGCATGGTATTATCACGCTGCTTAACCCGATCTATAACCAGCTCGGTATAATGTTGTGGCAATACCCCACTTGGCCCTGTTAAACCGAAAAAACTGACATGCATATTAATGCTTGTTGCCTGTTCTGGCTCGGCATGACGTGTTTCTACTTTACTGATTGGCTGACCTGGGAAACCTAAATGTTGTACCGATTTAAACCGAATTAATTCCTGGCGCGGAAAACCATCTCGACCCACACCTTGCCAGCGTTTTTGCTCACTACTGTATTGGCGCTCAACACTATAAACGGCTTGATAAAAATCGAAATCAGAAGGTGATTGCTGCAATTGCTTTATGCTCATAACAGCACCTTACTGCCGCATTGCGCTGGCCATTGGTGATAAATTTGTTCATGACTTTTTATTTTAATCGCCAGCCGAGTATAGCTATTGATACTGGCATATTGGGCAAAGAATACATTAAGCACATTAGCAAAAAAATAAATGCTACTGCCAGCATAGGATGCTTGGCTAAATTCAATTAAAATATCACTGCCACTACATACTGCTACGCGGCCATTTTGCACCACTCGCGCTGAGCCGGCTTTAATCTTAATCGAGCAGATACCTTCTATTAAGGCTTTCGATTCTGGCGTACAACGAAAATCATATAATTGCAGTGTTTCTTGCAACCGTTGTAATGCATTATCTGCGGTAAAATGGTTTAAGGTTAAATGATTCACTAACTGCCAACGGCTAGCATCATGCAGCGCCGGTCTGACACTTTGCCCCGGAGCATGCAAACAACGTATTTGCTTCACTACATCCGCGTGGCGACTAATAGTAAAAGTTGGCTCGCCACCGCCAAAGGGCAAATACGCGGGTAAATTACGATTGCTGCATTGGGCGCTAACTTGTAATACCCAATTACTGGTGGTTTGTTCAGCATTAATGCCTTGGAATTTTCGGTCAATTACCGACAGATACACTTCAGTACCTGACTCCGAGTAACCACCCGCCCAATCTGCAAACTCACGGCGACTATGCCAAAACATATCTTGTTGTTGTAAATAATCAGGATGACCTTGGCTATAGTATGGGTTGAGCTTAACTTCATTGCCAAAAGGGTCAAACGCTTGCACTTTATCGATACGTATTACTTCACAAACATCGGCATCTAGGTAACGCGGTACCAAACGATACTCGTATTGAGATGCATCCATATTGACGGGTTCTAGCTTTTGCTGAAAAAGATTAATCACCGGAGTGCAACCTAGTAACACACTGTCTGCAGTAATATGACGCTCTAACTCTTCTGCTGATTGATCGAGATAAAAATACAATTCAAACTTATCCGCTATATTTGGCCAACTTGGATCTAAGTCTTGCAACTCGACAAATAAAAATTTTTCTGGACAAACAAACTGCTCAATCAATAAACGATAGCCCGAAAAACTACGTTGACTATAAGGGATTACTTGATGTTCATCGGCAAAGCCCACGGGATGCATATGTTCAGCTGAGATAAAACGTATTAATTCAGGTTGCCCCGCTGGCGCAATACCAATATGCAATAATTTACTCAGTAGCAACTCATATAAACGATAGACATGATGGCGCTGACCATTTAAATAAAAACGTAATGTATTAACGGCTAGCTCATGGATGGCGGTGTTTTCAAACTCACAGGCCAAGGTCAGTTTAAGTAGGGATTTAGCCACCGTATTGCCGGGCGGTTTAGGCGCATGAAACGGCGCATTTTTAAATTCAGCCTGTTCCACTTCAATCGGTAATAGTTCTGTATCGTAACAAGCTTGAAAGGTACAAGGTTTAAGACCATCAGCTTTAGTTTCAAATTCTGTCCCTTGCTTAATCGTTATACCTGACGTGGATAAGTTTTGACTGGTCAGCTTTAAAATGGTGGTTGCAGGTATAGGCGCTTGATAATCAGGATACAATTGACCTAATAAGGCATCAGTTAATTCAGGAAAACTATCATCCAACTTTTGTCTTACTTGGGCGGTGAGCAAAGCCACCCCTTCCAGTAATCGCGACACATGCGGATCTTCAACATTCTCTTCGCTAATACGTAATCGACCGGCTATTTTAGGATATTGCTCAGCAAACTCGGCCCCCATACGGCGCATGTAGGTCAATTCACGATTATAGTACTTTAATAATTCGTCATTCATGCCTGAAACTCCTTGATTGTTAGCCCTAAATGCACCGGCTCTACTTCAGAATCAAACATGATATGTTCAGGCTCTGGGTCGGCATACAACAAGGCTTGAATGCGCAATCTCAAGACCCGCTCTAACGAATCGCTAGCATCAGGTATGGATACTTCAACATCAACAAATCGTGGTTCAAAACGGCGGATGGCATTTTCTACAGCACGGCATAACAGATCGCGACCTTCTGTAGAATCAACCACCATTACCGAAAAGTCAGGTAGGCCATAATTTAATAAACTCAACTCAAGTTCTTGATAACTTTCAGGCCAGGTATGCCACTGCACTCGACTATTGAGTAAATTCTCTAAGTCACGGCGTACACTTTGTCGCAAGGCTTTTAAATTAAAACCACGTTGACGGCCACTGTCTTTATGGCCTGGATCATCATCAATTAGTCGATCTAAGATAGACATTTGTAATTGCTGTTTAGGGGGCAGTTTAACTGCGGTCATTAATAATGCCCTTTTACTGATTAACCACTGTATTTGAATCAGTATCGGTAACAGATTTAGAAACCGTATTTCCAAGCGAATTAGAAACCGTACTAGCAGCATCTTTAACATCGCTAACGCCTAAACTTTGGATATCAGTTAAGGCCAAGGCATCATCATCAACTAACAACATTTTTTGGCCAATACCGGTCACTAAACCATCAGCGTATTGCTGCCAATCACTGCCACGACCTAGCGAGGTTTCAACGCTGTTGCTCTGGATATAGGTCATAGGAACAAACACATCACCTTGTGGACCGTCTTTAATAAAGATTTCTGCTCGGCGCCAAACGGTGTCGAGTAACGATTCCGGCTTTTTAAACTGCAAACTATCAATCTGTTCAAATCGAACTAAATAATAATGGCCGTCGGTACCAAATAACTCTAAATATCCGCACAAGCTGTCATCTAAATCACGTACTGTATGATAATGTTGACCATTAATAGTCATAGCAACGGGTTGGCGTAAGCTTTCTAACTCGGCAGCAGCAGTTACTGCCGTCGCGATATCTGAGTCATTTAACGCTACTCGTAATGATAATTGAGCTTTAAACATAGCGTCTGGCTCATCAAATAGCTGTGCTGTCATACCCGCTTGGTAAAAGTCTTTACGGGCAGATGCTGCGCGAATTAAATGGCGTAAATTAACTGCACCGGTAACATAATCCGGATGCTGTCGCAGCATAATATCCAGTTGCTGATCGGCTTTATCAAACTCACCTTGCACGCACAACAATTCAATATAACGGGCACGAATGTCGGCATTTAACGGGTCATCCCGTAAAGCTTGGCTAGCCATAGTGGTAGCTGTGCTTAACTGTGCTTGTTTAATTAATGCATCTATTTTTTTCATTGTTATTCCCTTACGCTTTTGCATGTTGTTTTGGCGATAACTCTGCTACCAATTTTACCGTGGTAAGCATTTGATCCAGCTGAAAGTGCGGTTGTAATTTAATAATTGAAAAGTATCGCCCTGGCTCGCCGCGCATTTCTTTTACTTCAATATGGGCTTCGCGCAGTGGGTGTCGCGCACGAACATCTAACGATGCATCGCTAGATGCGGTGGTATATTGATGTAACCAACGCTGTAAATCTTGCTGACACTCAGCTGCAGAGTGATAACCACCGACTTTATCGCGGCCAATCACTTTGATGTAATGAGCAAAGCGAGACACACATAATATGTATTGCAACATGGCAGAAAGCCGCGCATTTAAGCCTGTCAGGTGATCGTCATATTGTTTAGCTTGCTGCACAGAAGCATTATTATAAAAAGCGAAGAAGTCGCTATAGGGCACCGATGATAAAGCCACAAAGCCGTTATCAGATAAATCTGCTTCAAAACGGTGACCAATTAATAAGTTAACGGAGGGTTTATTTAACGGCTGATACTTTTCGGTCTCATATTGGCTAACCGGTAATTGGCTGACTAAGCCAAAATTATACTGTCCTGATTTCATGCCGCGAATTTGGGCAAACCAGCCCGACTCGCTATACGCTCTCACTAATACCGCAGCGAAAGCAAAAGCACTATTGCCCCATAAATAATCTTGCTCAGGGCACGCTAATGATTCACGAAAAACAAAGCTTTCACTGCGACTGCCATCGTCTTTATACGGACTGCGCATTAAGACTTGGGGCAACACCATACCTAAAAACCGCGAATCTTCCATAGCGCGTAATGCCCGCCATTTTACATATTCTGGTTGCTTAAACTGGCTGCCAATATCAGACACTAAACCAAGTTGGCTAAAATGATCAACGCCAAATAATGATGGATGTGCCGCACAGATAAAAGGTGCAAAGGCTGCTGCAGCAGTTCTAACCACATCTTTTAAGGTATCTAAATCATTACCGATATGGCCGGGGCGTGTTTTATCGCTACATGAAGTATTGCTACGCGCTTTGTGACTAATTTGATAATCACCAATTAATACCCCAAACGGCTCTCCGCCTGGCATATCAAATTCATTATCATAAATTAGTTTAAAAAAATCACTTTGGTCAAAATCGATCGCCCGATTAATATCTTTAGCCAGTTCTGGCCAGGCTAAACTAATCAATTTAACTTTTACTTTTTGCTCGCGATCATGCTGCTCGGTTTGCTCTGTTAAGTACAAAACACCACGCCAACTAGATTCTAATTGTTGAAACTTTTCATGATGGATAATTTCATTTAGCTGTAAATTTATTAAGCGATCGATATCCGCTATGGCTCGACATAACATCGCCGACAAAGCCGGTATAGTGCTAACCTGATGTCCGGCAACATGTTCTAGCCAATACATAATGGCATTTAGCGGTATTTCTTCACGTAAAAATCGTGTCAGAACACCGCTACGCTCTAATTTTGTGTAAGTAGGTTGAGCCCGGCTGCTATTTGCAGTCGAAGCACAATCTGCTTGCATAAATAGATCTTCACTGACAAATTTTACGGCGTCTGACATGCTAATCTCACTACAAACAGTCAATATGGCTCGCGTACCTGCAAAGTTTGCAGATACGCGAAGCGATTTAGTTGCCCATCTCAGGAATTTTGGCAACTAACCGTAACGATGTAGAAAGCTCTTCTAGTTGTAACCATGGCCGTAACCAAGCCACAGCATTATAAGAACCAGGACGACCTGGTATTTCACGTACTTGCACCTTAGCATCGGCTAATGGATAACGAGCACGAACCTCTTGACCGCTGCCTTCTGAAGCGTTGACATAAGTTAAAATCCAACGGTTTAACCATACTTCCACGTCTTCGGCTTCCATAAAGCTACCAATTTTGTCGCGAGCTAATACTTTTAAGTAATGAGCAAAACGTGAGGTTGCCATTAAATAAGGCAGGCGCGCAGAAATAGCCGCATTTGCTGTTGCTTCAGGGGTGTCATATTTTTTCGGTTTTTGTGCCGTTTGGGCGCCAAAGAACACAGCATAGTCAGTGTTTTTATAGTGACAAAGTGGTAAGAAACCGAGTTTGCCTAATTCCGCTTCACGACGGTCAGTAATGCCAATTTCTGTTGGGCATTTTAAATCTGGATCGCCATCATCACTCATAAAGATATGGCTGGGTAACCCCTCCACTTTACCACCACCTTCAGCCCCACGGATCGCAGTACAAAAACCGTATTGAGCAAAGGCATTGGTTAATTTAGCACCCATGACATAGGCCGCATTCATCCAACAGTATTTATCGTGATCTGTCGTTTTAGCCACGGTCTGTTTGCTATCTAGTTCAAACTCTTCATAACCAAATTCTTCAATTGGGCTGGTCGCCTCACCATAAGGTAAGCGCGCTAATACCCGCGGCATGGTTAATGTCACAAACCGAGAGTCATCACTTTCACGGAATGAACGCCATTTGGTGTATTCTAAAGACTCAAAAATCTTTTCTAAGTCACGTGGCTTAGATAGCTCGGTCCATTCATCAAAACCAAATAAGGCCGGTGATGCGCTAGACAAGAATGGACAAAAGCCAGCAGCCGATACATTTGACATATAGGTTAATGTTTCAATATCTTCTGGGTGATTGGTAAATTCATAATCACCAATTAAGGCACCATAAGGTTCGCCACCAGGTGTGCCAAATTCAGATTCATATACTTTTTTGAAGGTTTGGCTTTGATCAAACTCAACCGCTTTACTCAGATCTTTGTACAGTTCCTTTTTTGACATGCTAAGCATACGAATTTTAAGTGATGCACTGGTTTCAGAGTTTGAAACTAAATGATGTAAACCGCGCCAGCTGCCTTCAAGTTTTTGAAATGCCGCGTTATGCATAATGCATGACAGTTGATCAGAAATAAGCGTATCGATACGGTTGATCGCTTCATTAAAGGTGACCGTTAAATTTTTATTCCAACTTACGGTGCCATTTAATGCTTCTTCAGCTAAGGTACGTAATAATTCTTCAGCGCGTGAGGCATCTGTTTGTTTTGTGGCGCCTATTGCTTGCTCTAATAATGAGTGGCTAGCAACTTCACCGCTTTCATGTTGTTCGACTAACGCTTCGCTACTCATATTATTTTTCCTCTAAGCTCAAATCTTGCGCCAAATTTTGCAAGTCATCACCATTATTAAGTACGCGTTCTAAAATATTTTCTAACTCTTCAGAACGATCGATTTTAGTCATTAAATCACGCAACTTATTGCGGGTAGCCATCAGTTTTTCTAGCGGCTCTACTTGCTTAACAATGGCGGCAGGCTCAAAATCCTGCATAGATTTAAACTCTAAATCGACTTTAAATTCAGTGCCGTCATTTGCGAGTTTATTTTCCACGCTAAAGTTTAGCTTTGGATTCATCCGCTTTAATACTTCATCAAAATTGTCACGATCAATCTGCACAAAACGACGGTCTTTTAACGGTTTTAATGCTTCAGTATTTTGACCAGCAAAATCACCCATGACGCCAACAACAAAGGGCAACTCTTTCTTAACTGAGGCTCCTTCTGTTTCAACATCGTAAGTAATATGCACACGAGGCTTACGCACTCGTGATAATTTACTATGAATACTCTCCATGGTGTTTCTCCTGTTACTCAGCTGTCGTTGGTGTCAGCAATCTAATTGGTGTCCGTACATAATATTATGTTGATTGTTGTGGTATTCCCGCTAACCGGAAAAATTGGTTACGGCTGCTACTGTCATCCATCATTTCTTGCAATAGCTCTGGCAGTGATAAACCGCTCCAATGCAAAACTTGCTCTAAAGCATAGGAAATGGGGGAATGAGGCTCGGTTTGGCGAAAAAATTCAGCGGCTTGTTTAAGGCTGCGTAGTACTTGTTCTCTACTCTGGATTTGTTGCTGCAGCGAATTCACTGCTAGTTGCGACTTATCATGGTCATAATCAGAGCCAGCAATGGTTTCATCAGCATCAATAACGTGCAGGCTTTGTAATTTATCAGCGGCCAAATAATTTACGGCATCACGGCATTTAATTAAGGTGGCACTAATCGCACTCGTTGGCTGCGGCTGATCGGCCATAGCGCTATCCATGGCTTGGGCTAATAATTCAAATTCAGAAATTGCTGCATTAATTTGTTGCATTAAATTTTGATAAAAATGACTGCTGCTGCTGGCAACGGCTTGTTTAATTTGCTCGATGCTGGCAATGCCCGCTTCCGCTTTTAGTTGTTGTCGTTTTTCATCTTTACGCGAAATATCGGCAGCACGTTGATATTGCCAACAGGCAAATTCGCCGGCATCGGTTTGTTCTGTTAACGGAATGCTTAAAATAGGCGTTATTAACGCGCCATCACCTTCATAACCATTTAAACCTATTAAAGGTGCGATGCGGGATTCAAGTCCGTCTTCATCTGGGGAGGGATAAAGATGCTGCCAAAAGTACTCTATTAATAACCGCGTTGCTTTAAAGCTTTGGGCTAAACCATAAAAGCCGTCAGTGCGACAAAGGGCCTCTATCATCCAAGCAGAATATTCAAGATCTTTAACCTGTTGATTTAAAATTGCCGGCAGTTGCTCACTTAGGGGGCGCCACTCTAAAGCTAATGATTGAAAGTCGTCATCTTCAGCTAACATGGCTCTTTCTTGGGCGCGGGCTTGGCCACGAATATCTTTTAATTGGTAGTACTGAGAGGTGGGTGAAATATCAAACCTAGGATCAACTCCACTAGGCGCATCATCTGATACACCTGTAGTTAACAATTCAAAGTTAATTTGATCACTTAACAGCATCACTAAACCCAAAAAGCACTTAATATATAATTTATGTTACTTTATTGTATTTATGATGACAACCATTAACTTTAAATTTTACAATTTTAAATATTTTGGTATTGTAACATCCTTGCCATTAACATTTTGCTGATTAGCTAATTTAACTAATATAGTACTAACATTATCGCGAGCACCCGAAACTAACGTAGAATGGAGTAAAGCTTTATTAGCATCAGCAATATTATTATGATCAAGGTATTGTTGAATTTCTGTATCAGATAGTTCTTTATTTAGACCATCGGTACACAATAAAAATAGATCACCAGGCTGCCAGACACCACTTACGACATCGACCGATACTTGACTGTCTACGCCCACGGCTCGGGTAATTACGTTCGCTAACTCATGATGTTCGGCCTCAGCACTATCGAGTAAACCTTGCTCCACCATTTCATTAACTTGGCTATGATCGCGCGTTAATTGACGTAGTTTATCCTGACGTAAGATATAGCCTCGGCTATCTCCTACCCATAAATAATGATAATGAAACTTATCAATTAATAAGATAACAACCGTGGAGCCTGCAGTATGCCCCTTTAATTCACGCTGACTATATTGGCACAACTCTGAGTTTGCTTGATGTAAAGCATCGGTTAATATTCTTACTGACACTTCACGGCAGCGATTAACAATGCTGCGGATAGTATCAACGACTAATTGACTAGCCACATCTCCCGCCGCATGTCCACCCATACCATCAGCGACGACCCAAACCCCAGCTTCAAATAAATCGACACAAGCATCTTCATTTATTTTTCGCACCAATCCAGTATGGCTTTGTGTATGAGAAACAATATGACTCATGTCTACTTTCCTGCTGCTTTAGTTTGACTAGGTTTAATTTGGCTATGCTGCCAGCCCCATCGTTGCCAATCACCATCTAACATGGCAGCAAACTGACTAACTTGCGGCAAGCCTGTGCTAAGTAAGGTGCAAGGCGGAATAAGCTCAGAGCCTTGAGTCCACCAGATACAATAACGGCCATAGTGCTGCTGATAGCTTTGATGCAGCAATAAAGCCGGATCAATATCATCCGCAACCTCAATAGCAATTGCCGCTTTGGCTTGGGTGCGCGTAGTATGTCCCAACTGAATTTGTTGTTCAGCTGGCCACTCTAAGCTTTGTTTTGTTAATAGTTTCTGCCAATGTGTCAGATTAAAGTCATCTTCTAATACTTGCAAAATCAAGCTTTCATGCTGTTCAGTCCAGCTTTGCTGTAACCTTGCTTGCACTACCGGAGCCTGCAACACTTTAGCTAGGGTAAATGGATAGTGCCGGCCAACTTGATCGACACTGGGAATTAAGCTGCCGAGCATAGGGCTATTACCACAGACATCGGCCGATAGCGCAAAGTGCCAAATTGGACTGGTGAGATACGTGTCTAACCACTGGTCGGTTAACTGCTCACGACTCACTGCCAATACGGCTTGTAGCCACTCATTCCAGCTATCTACAAAACCCATGGTTAAGCCTTGGCTTAAAAAATCACCTCGGCTAGGTATTTTGCCTGAATAGCCAAGCTCTGTTATAAGGTTGCCGGACAACTGAATGCCTCCAATGCTTTGTTCCAAAATGGATTGTTTACTGTATCAGGAACCATTTCAACACGAGCATTATTGCCCTGAACAGCAAGGTGTAAGATTTTATCTTGCTTGGTTTCTGGTCTGTTTTGACTAATATTATCCAGGAAACGAAACCAAGACCATTCACCCGCTTGGCTAGTATTTGCCGGTAAACCGGCATTCGCTGGAGTGAAAACTAAACGGGTTTCTAGTTTATTTCTGTCACCTGGCCAAAAAAATTGCCGCATTCTTGAGGGGCCATGCCGATAGGATAGCTCTTGGCCGTCTAACTCTAAGAGTAAATGGGTTATATGCCGGTCAAGATAAATTGGCCTTAAACTAAAGCCTACATTTAACTTCTGACTGCCTTCGGCAAAAAAGGCAGCGCGTATTTGCTGAGCATTTTGAAAAGTTTTTAATACTTGGTGATCTAAACCAATATCCTTTTTAAACGTCCAAGTGGCGCGACTGGTGTTAACAAATGGCTTTAAATATTCAGCAAAAAATTGCTCTAACGTACCGCCATAACCAAAGAAACGTTCAAAATCTCGCAACTTAATATCATTAGAACTGGCTCTATTCAGTGGATAACGACCAGCAATGGCGCGTTTATATTCCGCTAAGACAGTGCCTTGCCAAGCTTCATTAATATGTTGGCGGCTACCTTGAGCAAATAGCTGAGTGGTTTCAGTAGAAATATCACCTAACCAATCTGAAAAAGGTTGCGGAATATCACTTTTCAGCCGGCGTAAGGCGACACTTAATTCATTACTGCCTTTGCCACTAAGCTGATTACTATACGCTTGTCTAGCCATACCGCCTGGCATATATAAGCGCTCTAAATAATCATGATACAGTCGACTTGTAGCTTCTATTTGGCTGAACTCTGCTTCACCTAACTTTAAAATAGCGGCAAAAGCGTGCTCAACTTCTTTACCGGGTAACGACTTCGCCATATTAGGCATTTTATCTGGCATAATTCGGGTTAACCGCGATTTCTGAGAGGAGAACGTGGTATCTGCTACTTTACCAGCAACATCTAATGCCATGTCGGCTTCTTCAGATTGTGGCAAATGGGTTAAGCGAACGTTTTGCTGTACCGCTTTAATAATATTTTGTATTGGTTGCTCTGGGCCTGAAAGTACTTTAGTCACCAATACCCCTTGCTCAACATTGCCCACGCGATCTAACGTAAGGTCGTCTAACAATTCTTGCCAAACGTAAACATAATCGCGAAAATATTTAGCCGTAACTTGAGCTGACAAAGTGCTATCACTGCCCTCAGTACCTTGCTGATTGATATCACCATATACCCAACTATCTTCCATTAAGCTGCGAATAATACGCCGCTTTTCAATATTAAATAGACCATGAAATCCCTTATAGGTATAAAGCCCTGAGATACCTTGTTGCAAAGGTAATCCACTCTTACGCTTAACCACTTTTATGCCATCTGTGCCAAGTACATCAACAATTCTAAAATCTGGGATATGGCTTTTACTTAGCTCTGTTTTAATGCGTTGATAGGCCCGCTCGGCCAAAGGCACGGTTAATAACAATTCTCTAGCCGCTATAACAGCGGGTTCATTATAAACCGCCCCTTTAATATGG
This sequence comes from Rheinheimera salexigens, assembly GCF_001752395.1. NCBI lineage: Bacteria > Pseudomonadati > Pseudomonadota > Gammaproteobacteria > Chromatiales > Chromatiaceae > Rheinheimera > Rheinheimera salexigens. The sequence continues at coordinate 2,047,857 of NZ_MKEK01000001.1, forward strand.
CCTTCTAGTAAGGCGTTTAAATGACTTTGTAACGAAATACGTAAATCGTGATTCAACTCGCCGGCAAAGCGTCGGGCTAAATAAAATTCAAACCAACTAGTTAACTGCTCAAGTTCAAACCGATCGGGGTTAAAAAGCATTAAATACGTTTTTAAGGTTTCGTATAAGTAATCACGATGTTCAGAATTTTGCTGCATTTCAGCAGTTAAACTACTGAGCAAAAACGGTACAAATTGATTAAATAAGCCATTTTTGTAGGCTGTTTTACCGGCTTGACCCAGTTTATCGCCTTGATACAAACCATAATTTTTTGGCCCATCGGCGGGAATAATGCCTGCATAACCCGCGGGTAAATCCCGTAATAAATTAAGTTGCTGATTTAAATCGACCACGTTTTCATCAAGCAGTGTTTTATCGGCTAACTGTTGATATTGGTTCATTGAATTGGCAACTTCATCAACCAGTTGTTTATTCCAACTGTAGCTACCCGCCCAAGCAAATAATAACCATGCCGACACTAAAGCCGAACTAGCTAATACGCCATGTCGGATCCAACGATGCTTATTTTTATGATGCAAATTAACCGAGGCTAATTCCCGCTCTGGGATCACAATCTCTTCAAAAAACCGTTTAATAAAGTAACTTTCACCTTCACCTGTTTGCCTGCGCATTGGCGGTTCAGCTAAACCAAAGTTATTGCCCAATTGCGACATAACCCGATCAATCGGCACCCCCTCTTGGGTTGCACTAGCAATATAAACGCCGCGTAACAAAGTAGACTTTTCAAATGGATTAGGTGCAAAGATTTCTTTTAAAAAATCATCGGCGGCACTTTGTAGCAACCGTAACTGGCGTGGAAATTCATAAATGGCCGCTCTATTATCTTGGTCATGTTCATTTTGTAATCGACTGAATAAGCGCTGAGTTAAGCGATTAATCATGTTGTGGAATTCTTTATTAAATAATGACACTGGCCCTTTTTCGTCATTATCAATGGCAAAGGTCATGCCCCAAACTTGTTCACGCTCTTCTTCACTTAAGGTATGAAAAAACTCGGTAAAACCTGCAATTAAATCTGCTTTGGTAAACATGACATAAACTGGAAATGTCATGCCTAATTGATTTTGTAGTTCTTGCACCCGCTGCTTAATAGCACGTGCATGTAAATGCCGTTCAGTGCGGGTTTGGCTGAGTAAATCAGCTAAACTAACAAAAACAATTACGCCATTAATTGGCCGTTTAGGCCGGTATTTACGTAATAGGCCTAAAAACCCCTGCCATGCGGTAGAGTCTTGAGACGCATGACTGTCTTGGGTGGTATAACGACCCGCCGTATCAATTAATACCGCTTGATTGGTAAACCACCAATCACATTGCCGCGTACCGCCAATACCTTCAATAGCATCAGTGCCCAATTGTTCTTTTAATGGAAACTCTAAACCGGAGTTTTTCAGGGCGGTGGTTTTACCTGAGCCAGGTGGCCCAATTAACATGTACCAAGGTAATTGATAAATATCGCGTGATTTACTAAAGCGAGCATGTTTTAAAATATCTAAGGCTTTTTGCATCCTTTCACGCAATACAGCAATATCGCGTTTAGCCAATTCATCTTGAGGTTGTTGTTCATCGCCATTTAATAAATTATCAACCGCTTGCTGATGAGAACGCGATTCTTTTAAGCCCTTTATATAATGACTCCCACCCCAAATTACCGCGATAACTAGCAAAGTTACTAACCTTGCGCTAACCGTTGCTAAAGGTTCGTATCCTGCAATAGCCAATAGTGGCCCACCAAACCAAATTAATAATGCCAGCGCGAGTAAGCCCAATACTGTAATCGTAATACGTGATTTAAGTAGGCGAAATACAGATTGCAGCACAGTTTTAAACTTCATAACATATCCCTTGCTGTAAATATTATGGTAACAGGTCTATTTCGACACGACGATTCAGTGCTCTATTTTCAGCACTATCATTGTCTGTTATCGGATTAGCATCGCCATGCCCTTCTGGCCATAATCGGCCGCGTAAGTCGGCGCCGTGCGCTAACGCATCAGACATCGCGTTCGCTCGCGCTAACGATAAATGCCAATTAGATGGATACTTACTGGTAAATATAGGTTGGTTATCGGTATAGCCACTGACTAAAATTCGGCCTTCTGTCCCTTCTAAAGCGCGGGCAATTTTTCCCGCTACCGGCTGAAAGCTTTCATTAATACCGGTGCTTCCGGGGCTAAACAGTTGATCTAACGCCACGCGTATTCTTACCCGATCCGGTAACTCTATAATATCTAACAAGCCTCGGCGCATTTCGGTTTGCAGTAACTGTTGTAAACGCAGGGTATCGGCTTGAACTTTAATACTGCCGCCTTGTGCAGTATCTTGCTGCCAAGTAACTAAGGCATTTAGATCGCGATGTACAACGTTTGAGTAACTATTAATTTGATAATTTAAGTACATATACACACCGAGTAACACAGCCGCTATTACCGAACAAATAACCCAAAGCGGCAAAGCGGCATTGAGTGTATTGCTGGCAACCACCTGACTGCGCCAACTGGATGATAACTCTCGTGCCGGTTCGCCGCGCTGCGAGCGAATGGCTTTATAGGCTTTATCACGATATTGCTCTAGTTGCTCGAAGCCACGATCTGCAATGCGCATTTTGCCGGCAAAGCCAAACGACAAACATAAATACTGCAGTTCAAGTAACTGTAAATGTGTTCTTGGTTCCGCAATGGCGTTATCTAATAAGGTAAAAAAATAGCTACCGCCAAAGGTTTCATTATGAAATGTGGCCAATAAACTTTCTGTGGCCCAATCACTGTTTTCACCCCAGCTGGTATTCAACACTACCTCATCAATAAATGAACACATGCAATACCGGGCATTTTGAATAAGCTCGCTATCAATATCCTTTTGCCGTAATTGCTGCTCATATTGATTGATTAATTGTACACATTGCGATTTTAATGCAGAGACATCAGCATGCTGTCTGGTATTGCGCATAGCAGGAATTAATGAAAATAACGCAGCAGCATCATCAATTAATACATTGTCACTAATCGATAACATGGGCATTTTTTGCACATTGTCGTGATTGCGAGCACTGGCTGATATCCGAGTTTTATCGACGTCAACTGCAGCTTGTGCTGATGCGGCTTGAGGTTTTTTCAGCCCTCGACCGCCAGGCTGCGGTTTCATTACCGTTTTGTCTGACATGCTATTTCATCCATGTTGTCTTTATTACTATCACTAAATTTCTGTAGCTAAATTTTTTAACTAAAAGGCCACTAGATTTTGATGGCCCATAGTTCAATTTTTAATCCCGGATAATTACCGGACAAATGCAATGCTAAGCCCCCACTATTGGCTAGGCGCTCCCAATAAATACTGCCTTTGTCTAGCTGAAAATATTGATAGCCGGCATGATAAGGTACTTGTCTAGGCGCGACCGGTAAGGCAGTAACCGAAATTCCCGGCAGCTGGTTATTAACCAACTCACGTATATGTTCAACAGGGCCAATTTTTAATCTAGACGGTAAGTATTTACGAATATCTTCAGTGGGTAAGTCTGCTGAAACCGCTAGCACAAATTGCGCATATTCCAACATAGACTTATCGGTCAATGGGGTAACTAAAATACCAAACTTTGCTTGCTCTAAAGGTAAGGCTTGTGCGGTTTGCTCTAACACAACACTTAAGGTTTGGTTTAAAATAACACCAAGATTACCAAATACACTGGTCAGTTCTTCATGTTCATATTGTGGAAATGCCGGTGCCCGCTTTGTTCGGCTGGTAAAAGTAGCAAGTTCACCCAACATAGAGACCATTAATCGATAAAAGCTGTGTGGATGCTCTTGGGCACTGACTTTAATATGGCGTAATAGTGGTTCATATCGGTTTAAAATTTGCAGCATTAAAAAATCGGCTATGGTATTAGCGCTACCTTGGCCTTGGCCCAGCCTTTCTGATAACGCATCTGCGCGCTGGCATAACATGCCTAATGCTTCAGATACTAAAGCGCTAAGCTCAGCATTTTTTTGCACAGATAACAGCGGCGGTATAAAGTTTTTAACTAATTTAACTTCCCCCTGCTCAGTTATCTCTTTTATTCGCGCGATTGGCATACCAATAAAGCCACCGCGATCTTCCGACTCAAGTTTAAATAACAATTTTAACTTTGCTAACTGTAATAACTCGATTGCTTCCTCAGATAGACTATTATCACTGACACTATGATCGGCATAGCAAAAACGGGTGATGTCATTGGCTGTCACATCAGTAATATTTTGGCTATGTGGTTTATCGATAGCAATACATAAATACACCAGCTGATCACGACAAGATTTAGGAATTTGTAACGCAGTGGGCAGTGGTTCAACGCTAGGAGCTTGCACGATAGTGCCATCCGGCATTAACGCATTGAGTTCAGACAAAGCAAATTGACCAAACTTCAAACTTTGTTCATCTACAGCACTATTTTGTACGCCCCATGCATAAGCACTAACTAAGGCATGTTGCTCACGTATCCGATAATCTAACGCCCGCTCTTGCTGTTGAAAATGCTGCGGACGTAAAAATAAACCTTCTGACCACGCAACGCGACTATAATCACTCATCTACTCTAGTTCCTTTTTTGCGTGGTAATTTTAACGTTTGCGTTCAAGATCATGCTCACGGATATACACCGCTAATTTGTCAACATAAACATAAAGATCGTCATATCCGGTGGGCTTTACATCAACAACAGCACGCCATCTGGCACCTTCAATATCGCGATATGCAGCAATAACAGCGACAGCTTTTGTTGCAGGTTGTAGCGACATTTTGTAACTAATTCGCTGGCCTGGTTGAAACACCAACTCATCTTTTTTCAATAAATCAGTGCGTAACACTTGATCGGCATTATCATAAATGGCAAAAAAATCTTGGTTTTCAATAATAGTTTTAGATGCCAACTCATAAACTTTAATAATGACGGGTGAAGGTCTGCCATCAAAATCTGGGTTAAGATCGTCGGCAACATTAAAATGCAGCGTCGTAGAAGGAGGAAAGGTTCCGTAAAACGTTTGGCACCCACCGAGTAATATAAGACTGAATACCATGAGAATAATATATTTAACATGTTGCATGTTTTCTGCTCCTAAATAGCTGTGGTTAGCTTATCTTTTGGCTAAATACTGTTCGTAAGCACTGATGAAGTCATCATTCACACCACCGTTACTAGTGCTTTTTAATTCGGTTGTTAAATTGCTGTGGGTTAAACGATAATGCTGCCATAAGCGTGCTTGGCGTTGAGCTGGATTTATTTTATCGATAAAGGACTGACTAAAATCAGCTTGTTCAAATTGTCTGGGCGCTAACTGCGCTAATAGCCCATTGGAGATCCCTGCCACACCCGCCAACATTGCCGCTTCATGCTCGGCAATGTCATTAAAGGCTTCTGCAATTGCTTGTTTAGCGGGCATAAAGCTAGAACTGGGACGATTAAATAAATTATGAAAGGCTTCATCCATACTGGCAGAAAATTTAAGGGGATTGTTTTCTCGCTGCTGAAACGTAGTTTGATTAACTCTAAAACTATTTTTTACTTTAGATCGCGCTCGCATAACGTCGATTAAGCCTAATATTGACTGCTGTAATGCGCTGCCTAATTGTTGCCATTGCTGGCCAGTTAAGGTATTTGCATCTAAGTCAGCCACTCCAAGTCCTGTTAAAAATGCCGTTAGTTGGCTTTGCTCATCAACACCATTGTTTACCGCTGTTTTTCGGCTTGTTGTCGCTGGTTTATCCGGCATTTTTTCGGTTAAAACCGGTTCTGAATGAGAAGACCAGGCATTGTTCCAATCATCAGGGATCAACGCTGCAGGGGCTAAATAATGATCATCCATAGCTAAATCATGGTTCTGATTCTGACTCTGGTTATAAATAGAATTAGGATTGTTTTTATGGTCTTGATGTTGAGAATGACCCTGAGCATTAAAGCTACTAGCACTATGGTCCATTGCGCTAGTATCCATTTGGCTCATTGCGCCGGCTACTCTTGGTGCCGTAAAGTGATCAATACTAAAGCCGCTCTCTACGCTACTAATTTGAGTTGCCAACTGTTGTTTATGCTGAGCTTTATCTGTTGATGGCTTTGGTTTTTCTGCTGTTGCTGCGCCGTGTTCAATTAGTTGTACCTGGATTTCATAATCACCCAAACATAAAATATCAGCCGATTGCAATTGATGTGAATTTTCACCTAAAGCATCTACCGCTCGATTAACAAATAATCCATTGGTTGATTTATCAATAATATAATAATGGCCTTGGTTAAATGTAATTTCAGCATGAATGCCAGACACCACTCTTTCTGGATCAGGTAAATACCAGTCAGCTTGTTCTGAACGGCCCAAGCTGCCACCGCTAGCTGTAAAGCGCTTTATTGAAACTTGTTTCGGTGACAATCTGTGATAACTCAACACAGATAACTCTAGTAACTTATCCCTATGCACTACGAAACACTCCTACCAGCAAGCTGTAAACAATTTATTAACCACAAATTGGCAGTAAAGGTTAATTTAAATCAATTGTTACGTCAACTGCATAAATGTTAATGATGATAAATTATTGAAGATGACACATAGGTTTAATTGTGAAATAATTGTCTTATGAATGGCAATTATAGCTATGGCGTTAAGACTGATAAAAATAATAAAGGAGTTTGATACTGATGGCAGAACAGGATCTGAATAGTAATACGTCTTTAAACCAGGATTCTGACGCAGATAAAACCCGTTATGCGGTAAAAACAGCGGCAACGAATCAACAGCATAATGTGCAACCGTTAATTGAAAACTTTGTTATTAAACAACGCTATAAACTTGAAGCTAAAATTGGCTCTGGTGGTATGAGCGATATATATCGCGCCACAGATTTATTTTTACAGGGTGCGGGTATCAGCAATAATACCGTTGCGATTAAAGCCCTGCAGCCGCAATTTGTGTCGCAACCTGAAGCTAGACAGTTACTTTTACATGAAGCCAATAGCACCAAACAACTGTCACACCCTAATATTGTTCGAGTTTTTGATGTTGATAATGATCAACAACATTACTTTATAGTGATGGAATATCTTGATGGTGAAAGTTTAGAGCAAGTTATCAAACGCTATAAACCTAAAGGCTTAAGTTTTACAGCAGCTTTAAAACTATTGCAGCCCATTGCTGCTGCGTTAAGTTATGCTCATGATTCAGGCATTGTCCATGCCGATTTAAAGCCCGCCAATATTATGGTTAATCGAGATGGTTTAGTAAAAACTCTCGACTTTGGTGTAGCTCAAAAGTTACAACTTAATTACGATAAGTACGCTGCAGATAATCAGCATACCGGCGCGCAATTAAGTGGCTACACACCCGCTTATGCAAGCCCACAGCTATTAGCAGATAACACGCCAACGGTAAGTGACGATGTGTTTTCATTTGCTTGTTTAACCTATGAATTGCTTACTAGTAAGCACCCTTTTGACCGCGTACCCGCTAATCTAGCCCAGCAGCAACATAAGCAATTAAAAAAGCCTGCCCATTTAAGCTTTTGGCAATGGCAGGCGTTAAAGCAGGCACTGAGTTTTGATGCCACTAAAAGACCCAAATCTGTAGCAGTATTAATGCAGCAATTACAACGCTCGCTGTGGCAACCTAGTGCTATCGCGGCTGCAGTGATTATAATACTGGCTGGTGGCTGGCACTATACTCATCAACAACAGCAACAAATTAGTACGTTTCAGCAACAAGCTTCGGCGATTGAGCAACAACAGCAATTTACCGAGCAATTAAGCCAAATTCCAGCTAACCAGTTTATCGAACAATTAAATCAACATGCTAGCAAACTTAGTACGGTTGATCGCGCAGGTGTTATCCGCCTGCAGCAATCAGCTGTCGTGCGCCAATTTGAATATCAAATTGATAATATAATTAGCGATCGTAGTTATGCCTATCCTGATTACCCGCAAATAGAAGCTATTTTGAGCCAAGCTAAGCAGCTTTACCCTGATTCTGAGCAGTTAACTGCCTTAGCTTTAAATATGCAGCGAAGTAAAAATACCGCAATTGACGTATTACGTGATCAACTTAATCAGTTATTAATGACTGAACAGTATCAACAACAGCCACAAAATGATGATGCGTTAACCCCCTTTAAAGTCGTTGCCAGTTTACAGCGTATAGATAGTAACTACAGCGTTATACCTAGCGAAGCCGAAGCCGAAATTTATGCTGTTGCCTTTGCGCAAGCCGTTGATAGCAACAATGCTGTCGCATTGGATCAATTAATTAATGTTGGGCAATTAATATTCGCCAATTTCCCCCCTACTGTAGATCTTGTATTACAGGGTGAGCAATTGGCTACTGCTGTAGCTGAAGTCGCCGCATACCGCGAAAAAACCGCTCAAGGCGATACCATGGTTTTTCCTTATGCCGCTGCTGAAACTTTTTATCAGCATAGCTTTAACAAACTAGAACTAGCTTTGGCCCAGAGTGACAAAATTTCCGATATTGATGCTATTTATAGTCAACTCAAAGCGTTTGATGCCGAGTTACCGCAAGATTTTTCTCTACATGTCGCGATGCGACGCCAGCTAGCAGATAAGTATTTAACTAAATCGAGTGAGTTATTAAAAACCAATAATGTGCGCACCGCTGAGCGCTTAATGCGCAGAGCCAACGAACTAATGAATAGCTTAAACAGCTAGAAGTTTTAACATTATATTAATGTGCTCCGACCCCATATTAATGGGGTTAGCGGAAAGTGTCTAAGCCTTGGCACAACTGGTTGATGCCTAGCAAGGTTCGTGGGGCAGTTCTAAACATATAATCGGCATTAACGGTTAAAAATTGCTGATTTGCTACCGCAGGGATATCGCGGTAGCGTTGCCAATATTGTTGATCCGCCCTACGCGTGTCGGTCGCGGCTTGAATAATTACTTCTGGTCTTGCGGCGACGACTTGCTCTATACCAATTTGCGGATAATCACCTTTACTGGTTGAGAATATATTATCTGCAGCACAAATCGTTAACATTTGCTGGGGCCAGGCATTATTTGCAACCGTGCTTAATGGCTTAGTACTCATGGCAAAAAATACCCTTAAACGTTTTTTATGTTGATACTGCTGTCGTAGCGCCGTCAGTTGTTGGTTAAATATTGCGGCTTGTGCTTCAGCTTGCTGCTGCTGACCCGTTAACTGACCTAAATAGCTTAACTCAGTGGCAATATCCTCCAAGTGTACTGGATTAGATAGTTTCACGTTAAAACCAAATTTTTGTAAGCGTTTTATATCAGCAGGTGGATTGCCATTTTGCCACGCAATAATTAAATCTGGTTGCAGCGCAATAATGGCTTCAATATTAATACTGGCATAACTGGCGACACGCGGTAAAGCTAATGCAGCGCTAGGGTAATCGCTATAGTCACTTACCGCTACCACCTGCTCACCTGCCCCCACAGCGTAAAGCAACTCGGTAATATGCGGGGCCAAACTAATAATTCGTTGTGGTTTAGCTGCTGCAGGTGCTGCTAGAAATATTAATAATAATAGGCAAGCTAAGATGACCAGACCAGATTGCAGTACCGTTTGCATTACGCTAGTCGCTTGCTTCACCAATCTATTCCTTGTTGCGCTTTAATACCCTGATCAAAGGCATGCTTAATATTTTGCACTTCGCTAACGGTGTCGGCTAATTCGATTAAGCGTCGATGACACGCTCTGCCTGTTATCACCACATGCTGCTGTTTTGGCCGATTAACTAAGGCACGCTCGATACGCGCCAGCTCTATATAGTGATAACTGAGCATATAGGTTAATTCATCTAATAAAACTAAATTGATACTGTCATCGGCTAAATAGGCTTCAGCTTGTTGCCACACCAGTTCAGCCGCTGCCATATCGGCCGCTTTATCTTGGGTATCCCAGGTAAAACCGGTGGCCATCACGGCAAATTCTACACCGTGTTGTTGCAGTAAATTACGCTCGCCACACGGCCAATTACCTTTAATAAATTGCACCACGGCGGCGGTTAAACCATGGCCGACGGCCCTTGCTACTGTACCAAAACCGGAGGTTGACTTGGCTTTGCCATTACCGGTGATCACCAATAACAAGCCTTTATCTTCAACTGCAGCTTGTACCGCTTGATCCACTTTTTGTTTTAAGCGCTGTTGCCGCTCTTGGTGACGTTGCTGTTTTTGATCTTCAGTTGTCATATTAGTGCTTACCCTTATCTTGACTGACGTCGCATAAGAAACAAAAAGAAAATACTGCCAATAAAAGACGTTACCACACCTAAGGGTATTTCTTGTTGGGGTAACACTATTCTTGCCAAGTTATCGACCCAAATCATAAATAACGCTCCGATTAAAGCGCTACCAATCAGCAGCTTCATGGCGGTAACACCAAATAACTGCCTGGCAATATGCGGTACCATTAAACCAACAAAGGCAATGCCGCCACTTTGGGATACGATTGCTGCTGTCAGTAATGCGGTGGCGATAATTAATAGCAAACGCAGTTTTACCGTGTTTACGCCCAAGGTTTGGGCGCTTTCGTCACTTAATAATAAAGCATCAAGTTGGCGTCTTAATGCTAATGCGAGTATCAGCACAAATATAAATACGGGCGCTAACAACTTAACGCTATGCCAATCAGTTGGGCTTAAACTGCCTAATAACCAAAAAATCACTCGGTTTGCAGCAAAAGGCTCGGCGAAATATAATATAAAGCTAGTCATTGCACTAAGCATAAACGATACCGCAACCCCAGCTAATAAGCTTAGTTCAGGCTTTCGCCAATTACTGCCAATACAGACGGCAAAAACTAACACCACCGCTAGCATGGCACCAATAAAAGCCCCTATGGCAATACTGATAAAGTGTGCAGGCAACAAGATGCTGACTACCGTCGCACCCAAGCCAGCGCCAGCCATTAAACCAAATAAATACGGATCTGCTAATGGGTTACGTGTGGTGTTTTGCAGGATTGCGCCAGAAATAGCTAAACCGGCTCCGACTAAGCAGGCACTTAGTAAACGCGGTAAGCGAATTTGCCAAATAACCGTATCGGCAATAGTGTTTTGGGGTGCTTGGGACAGTAAAACCTTCAGCATGTCGGCAAAACTGATGTCAGCAGTCCCTAGCAACAAACTAGCGAACACACTGGCTAGCAGTAATAGAGCAATAAAGCCAAAAAATGCTGAGGAGTGTTGTTTTAGCATAGTTATCGCACCTGCTGAAACGGCGTAGATGCTGCTGTTGGATAAAACATGACTTGCGGCTTGGCCAATTTAGTATGCTGATACACTTCGCAAGGTAATCCAAACACTTGCTGCAAAATAGCCGGCTGTAATACTTGTGCTGGGCTACCAAAGGCTATTTGCTGGCCTTGATTAATTAATAACAGCTTATCGCAATATAAAGCGGCTAAATTAAGGTCATGCAAACAGGCCAAGACACTCACTTTTAATGCGCTAATAAGTTGTAAGATTTGATGTTGATATAATACATCTAAGTGGTTTGTCGGTTCGTCTAGCAATAGTAATTCTGGCTGCTGAACTAAGGCTTTAGCTATATATAACCGTTGTTGCTCACCGCCAGACAAGGTTTCTACTTGCTGATTAGCTTTAGTGGCAAGACCCACCGTGGTTAAGGCCTGACTGACCCGAACTCGATCATTATCGGTATTGGCTTGATACCAGTTTTTATAAGGTAATAAGCCCATTGTGGCCACTTCTTCTGTGGTTAGCGCAAACATGGGGCTAACAGTTTGCGCGACAACAGCAATTAATTTGGCTAAATTATTTTGGCTATAACTGGTTAACGGCTGCTGTTTAAGCATTAGTTGCCCCTGCTGCGGCAGTACTGCTCGTTGCACCACACGCAACAATGAGCTTTTACCAGCACCATTGGGGCCAATAACACCAATAAACTCGGCCTTATTTAGGCTGAAATTGATATTATTTAATACCGTTTGACCGCCTAGTTGTAAGCCGACATTTCTTAGCGTTAACAAGCAGGTCTCCAATACCGATAGCCTTTAACACAGACTTTAACATTGCCTTTAACATAGGTGTCAGTCATGCAGGGTTACACTAAGCTTACTTATCACTTGTACGGCTTTATCTGTAGCAGATTGCACGTTGTCTGCTAACGCTAATGCCACCCCCATTCTACGTTCGCCTTGCACTTCTGGCTTAGCAAAAATACGCAACTCAGTATCAGCTAACTTTAACGCTTCGGCCATACCATGGTATTGGATATTGGCACTGTGCCCGCTAACTAATAACACTGCAGAAGCGGCTGGACCATATTGCTTAATCGTTGGGATTGGTAAACCTAAAATGGCTCTGGCATGCAGGGCAAACTCGCTGAGCTGCTGAGAAATTAACGTGACCATACCGGTATCGTGAGGCCGAGGTGAAACTTCGCTAAACCAAACTTCATCACCTTTCACAAAAAATTCGACACCAAAAAGACCGAATCCGCCTAGGGCTTGGACAACTTTTTTTGCATAGTACTCAGCTTTTTCAAGTGCGGCAACCGACATACCTTGCGGCTGCCAGCTTTCGCGATAGTCACCCCGCTCTTGACGATGACCTATTGGCTGGCAAAATTGAATTCCCGAGATACTATTCACAGTAAGTAAGGTTATTTCATAATCAAACTCAACTAAGCTTTCAACTATCACCCGGCCTTTACCCGCTCGACCGCCTTCTTGGGCATATTGCCATGCTTGTTCTAAGCCTGAGGCATCACGTAATATGGTTTGGCCTTTACCCGATGAGGACATAACGGGTTTAACAACACATGGATAGCTAATAGCCTGCACGGCCGCATAAAAACCGGCTTGATCACTGGCAAATTGATAAGCGGATGTGGGCAGTTGTAATTGCTCAGCAGCTAGTTGGCGAATACCTTCACGGTTCATGGTTAAACTGACTGCTTTGGCACTAGGCACTACGTTAAACCCGCTTTGCTCTAATTCTAATAATACCGAGGTGGCAATAGCTTCTAGCTCCGGCACAATAAAATTAGGCTTTTCAGTTATGACCAGTTGGCGTAACGCAGCATTATCTAACATGGATAATACAACTGCTTTATCAGCTACTTGCATTGCGGGTGCATTGGCGTAGCGATCGACAGCAATGACTTCACAGCCATAGCGCTTTAGTTCGATACACAGCTCTTTGCCTAATTCGCCAGCGCCTAATAATAAAACTTTAGTGCTGCTGATGGTGCCTGGAGTACCCATTGTTACGGCTTGTGTTGCGGCTTTTGATACGACTGGTTTGGTCATTTAATTTTCACCATAGGTCTATTAGTTTGGTTCCATTCAACATGATACTGCCGGCCTTTAGCTTTATCAGTACGTTCAAAAGTATGAGCACCAAAAAAGTCACGCTGGCCTTGTAATAAATTTGCCGGTAACACCGCGGTACGATAAGAGTCGTAATAACTAAGAGCCGAGCTTAACGCTGCCACCGGTATACCGGCTAAGGTGGCATTGGCCACCGCTTTGCGCCAATTTTGCTGATATTTAGATATTTGTTTGGCAAAGAACGGATCGAGCAATAGGTTTTCAAGCTCATCATCTCGTTGATAAGCTTGACTAATAGATTGTAAAAACACGGCTCGAATAATACAGCCTGCACGCCATATTTTGGCAATTTCAGCAAAACACAATTTCCAGCCATATTCGACAGCTGCAGTTTTCATTAAGTTAAACCCTTGGGCATATACGCATATCTTGGCGCAGTACAAGGCGTCATGTAATGACTGGATAATATCTTGTTTTTCGGCCGCTGATATAACATTTTCAGCAGGACCTGCCAATACCGTAGCGGCTTTAACCCGCTCAGATTTTAACGCCGATATTGCGCGTGCATAAACAGCTTCGGCAATGGTCGGCGCTGGGCTACCTAATTGTAAGCTACTTACTGCCGTCCATAAGCCAGTGCCTTTTTGCGCCGCTCTATCCATAATGACATCGACTAAAGGCAAACCGGTCTCTGAATCTTTGGTCGCTAATACTTCGGCACTTATTTCGATTAAATAACTATGTAATGGGCCATCGTTCCATTGCTTAAATACCGCCGCAATTTCTGCCGCGGGCATATGTAAAATATCCCGCATTACTTGATAGGCTTCACATATAAGCTGCATATCGGCATATTCAATACCGTTATGAACCATTTTTACATAATGCCCCGAACCACTTGGCCCTATGTATACTGCACAAGGCTCACCCTCTTTCACTGGATTGCCCGGTTCAAAGCGCTCAATCGGCTCGCCGGTTTTTGCATCAACTTTTGCTGCTATGGCTTGCCATATTGGTTTAATTCGAGTCCATGCATACGGATCACCACTTGGCATTAACGACGGACCAAATCTAGCCCCCACTTCTCCGCCAGATACGGCGGTAGAAAAGAATATAAATTTACTTTCAAAAGCTTTTTCACGCGCAACAGTATCTGTCCATAAACTATTGCCGGTATCGACAATAATATCGTCGGCACCAATGCCAGCATCAATTAGCTTATAACAAACATCATCCACGGCTTTTCCTGCGGGTACCGATAAGATAATTAAATGCGGTGGAGATAAAAATGACAGTAATTCAGTATACGAGTTGCAAGCCATTATCCGAGGAGGTTGCTCGCCACGCTCTTGCTGGTCTTGTTGCAGTAATTGTTCTAACTTATGATGATCTAAATCAAATGCCGCTACGCGGTATCCATTGTCAGCCAAATTTAGAATAAGATTTTTGCCCATTACACCGGCACCAATAAATCCGATATCACATTTTGGCTCTGTCATCTGACAATCCTTATTAATATTCTTGAACATTGCAGTTAAAAATCGCAGTGAAATTTTGCAGCTAAAATCGTACCGGCCGCATTATACAAAAAGACGCTAAATAAGCCTACACTGTAGCGTCAAACCGGCACCAAATCGACTATATTGATCTGAAGTTGCCTGTTTAAAGCTTGTTTAGGCGACGATAGCGCGTACTTAGCTCTAACGTTATGTAATTTTACTACATATAAAGCGATAATCTGCGGTTTAATCTTGATTTCAGCTAATTTTAATGTAATTTAACTACAAGATATTTTAGTCCGATTAACTATAACTGGAGTTTATATGTCAATTCGAGTTGCGATTAATGGCTTTGGCCGTATTGGTAGAAATATTGTACGTGCTTTATACGAAAGCCAAAAATACGCTGATATTCAAATAGTTGCTATCAATGATCTGGCAGATGCCGCTATTAGCGCTCATTTATTAAAGTATGATACCGCACATGGCATTTTTAGCCCCACCGTCGAGCATGATGACGATGCAATTTATGTCAATAAGCATAAAATTGTTGTCTTAAATCAAGCGGATCCCAGTAAGTTACCGTGGCAGCAATTAGCAATCGATGTGGTACTTGAATGCAGCGGTGCTTTTAATGACCGTACAAAAGCGGCAGCGCACTTAACCGCTGGTGCAAAAAAAGTACTTATCTCTGCCCCAGCTAAAGGTGCCGATGCCACTATTGTCTATGGCGTTAACCATCACACTATTACTGCTGATATGGCGGTTATTTCTAATGCTTCTTGTACCACTAACTGCTTAGTACCCGTAGTACAGCCTTTACATCAAGCATTAGGTATAGAGTCAGGTTTAATGACCACTATCCATGCTTATACTAATGATCAGCGCTTAACCGATGTGCATCATAAAGATCCGCGCCGTGCCAGAGCCGCAGCCATGTCGATGATCCCAACTAAAACCGGTGCAGCCGCCGCTGTTGGATTAGTTATACCTGAGCTAGATGGTGTTTTTGATGGATTAGCCGTTAGAGTGCCTATACTAAATGTATCATTAGTCGACTTAAGCTTTTTAGCCAAAAGAGACACTAGCGTAGAAGAAGTCAATAGCATTATTAGGCAAGCCGCCAGCACGGCACCGTTAAATGAAGTACTCGCCGTAAATGATATACCATTGGTCTCTATCGATTTTAATCATCACCCTATGTCAGCTATTTTCGATGCTAACGAAACCCGAGTTAAAGGCCGCTTAGTTAAAGTGATGGCTTGGTATGATAATGAATGGGGCTTTAGTAATCGGATGCTAGATAGTACCTTACATTTAATGCAATACATTAAGCCATAAGTAACTATTAGAAAGGAGCGCCTGTGACTCCAGTATCAATATTAGCGATAAACGGTTTTGGCCATTTGGCCGATTTACCTTGTTTTAAGTTAAAATATGCCGGGGCTTCAGCCGTTGTATCGTTGTATGGTGGCCAAGTCTTATCTTATAAACCAAAGCCCGACCAAGAAACACTCTGGCTTTCAAACCTGGCAACTTGGCATAATCAGCAACCCATCAGAGGCGGCATCCCCATCTGTTGGCCTTGGTTTGGGCCTATAGCACCACAGTTAATGCCCCAGCCGCAAAATTCACAGCAACTAGAGCTACAACCGCAATTTACTAATCATGGCTTAGTTAGAAATCGGCTTTGGCAGTTAGAGCAACAGCATTGTGAGCAAAGTGGCGCGCAAATTCAGCTGTCGATTAGCGTTAATGATCTGCCCTATTATCCTGGGACTATTAAGCTATTTTTAACAATAACCCTGAATGATACTTTAAGAATAAGATTAAATTGCGATGAAGATATTTTACAACAAGCGGCATTACATAGTTACTTTAAGATCAGAAAATTAGAGCAATGTAAAATTAGCCCACTACCAAGCCAATACCAAGATAGCCTAAGTCAGCAGCTAGTTAATACGAGTTCCAACACCCTGCAGATTGATCAAGAAGTAGATCGCATTTATCACCATACCGAACCGGATATTCAGCTGCAAAAAGATCGGCATAGTATTTTAATTAGTCAAGAAGACCATGACGCGACTGTAGTGTGGAATCCTTGGCAGGAAAAATGCGCCTTGCTTAAAGATGCTAAACCCAGAGATTATTTAAACTTTGTTTGTATTGAAACTGCACGCTTAGCTTTAGTAGCCAAGCCGTTAGCGTTAAGCCAGACCATTAGTTGCCCGTAATACAATGGCAAATAATAAAGTAGCCTATAGCTAAATATTTAGTGCCAACTAGACGTAAACTTACTGCTCAAGGTGTCAACGGTGCCATCGTTATAACGGATATTAATATTAAGTTGCCACTGCATATTGGGCTCGCTACAAGCGCCTAATAAAAACTCAGCTTTATAAAGCCGTTCAGTATCATCTGTGCCGGTTGCGGCAGTAAATCGTAATGGTATTTTACCCATATACATCGAAATCCCCACAATATCGGCCTCAATAGCGGCAGGCACTTTATTGTCGCTGAGCACAGTTGTTAAAGTTAGTTGTAACGGGGTTTCAACGGGCGCATCTGCATTACTCAAGCTTAATTGCCAAGAGGCAGTTTCTGTTAATATTAACGGCTTTTCGCTGCGTGCTTGGCCATTATCACAGCCCGTTAATAACAGTAGAATTAATAACGTCCAATATACGATTGGCATAATAAGCCTGGGTTAGAGAATGTTAGCGCTATTGTAAGCTGTTTTAGCATCCAGCCACAAATTCGCATTACAAATGACTATTTGCTAATCATTTATTTGTTCTACATCATAAAATATGTGTTTCAGCTATCTTTTCCAGCCTAAACCCCTTAATATATATGGCCAGAATAACCATACAAATAATACTTGTATTAAACAATAGTATGGTTAATAGCAACGGTTGCTTAGGCAGCTTTTTTCAGTAACCAGCACAAACTTCAGCGGAACTCAACATGAGCCAGACCAAATCGTTAAATGTTGATTACAACTATAGCGTTGTCCGCCTTTTTGCTATCACTACCGTAATTTGGGGTATTGTTGGCATGGGGTTGGGCGTTTTTATCGCGGCGCAGTTATACTGGCCAGCATTAAACTTTGATATTCCTTGGCTGACTTATAGTCGCCTACGTCCATTGCATACCAACGCGGTAATTTTCGCATTTGGTACTAGTGCATTATTCGCCACTAGTTATTATGTCGTACAGCGTACCTGTCAGGTTCGCTTATTTGCTGAAAAATTAGCAATGTTTACGTTCTGGGGTTGGCAAGCCATTATTGTTGCTGCTGTTATTACCCTACCAATGGGCTTAACCTCTACTAAAGAATATGCAGAGCTTGAGTGGCCAATTGATATACTACTAACCATCGTTTGGATTTCTTACGCTATTGTATTCTTTGGTACCTTAGTTAAACGTAAAACCAGCCACATTTATGTTGCTAACTGGTTCTACGGTGGCTTTATCCTAACGATTGCTGCCCTGCATATTGTAAATAGTATGGCTATTCCCGTCAGCGCGTTTAAATCCTATTCTATTTATGCCGGTACTGTTGATGCCATGGTTCAGTGGTGGTACGGCCATAATGCGGTTGGTTTCTTATTAACTGCAGGTTTCTTGGGTATGATGTATTACTTTGTACCTAAACAAGCTGGTCGCCCGGTTTATTCATATCGTTTATCTATTGTCCATTTTTGGGCCTTAATTGCGCTATACATCTGGGTAGGTTCGCATCACTTAATTTATACCGCCTTACCTGACTGGACTCAGTCTTTAGGTATGGTGATGTCGATTATCCTATTCGTACCAAGCTGGGGCGGTATGATAAACGGTATTATGACCTTATCAGGCGCTTGGCATAAGCTTAAGACTGACCCTATATTACGTTTCCTAATTGTCTCATTGTCTTTCTACGGTATGTCTACCTTTGAAGGCCCAATGATGGCCATTAAGTCAGTAAACGCATTATCGCATTATACTGACTGGACTGTAGGTCACGTTCACTCTGGTGCTTTAGGTTGGGTTGCGATGATTTCTATCGGCGCTATCTACCACTTAATACCGGTGTTATATAATAAAGGCCGTATGTACAGTACATCCTTAATTAACTCTCACTTCTGGTTACACACCATTGGTGTTGTATTGTATATCGTTGCCATGTGGATCTCAGGTATTACTCAAGGCATGATGTGGAGCGCAGTCAACACTGACGGCACCTTAACCTATAGTTTTGTACAAAGTCTTGAAGCCTCTAAGCCATTCTACTTTATGCGCTTTGTAGGTGGTGTATTTGTTGTTGCCGGTATGTTGTTAATGGCTTACAACGTTTTCAAAACTATTCGTGCACCGAAAGAAAGCTTGGCCGAACCTGTGCCAGCCGTTGCGTAAGAGGTAGACCATGTCAAAGAAAAATCATCACGAAAAAATTGAAAAAAGCGTTGGTCTATTGACTGTTTTAACCTGTGTTGCCATTTCATTTGGTACCTTAGTTCAGTTAACACCTCTGCTATTTATAGATGAAATGACCGAGCCAGTAACAGGTATGAAACCTTATACCCCGCTACAATTAGAAGGTCGGGATATTTATATCCGTGAAGGTTGTGTTGGTTGTCATAGCCAAATGATTAGACCTTTCCGGGCTGAAGTAGAGCGTTATGGCCACTACTCTGTTGCTGGTGAAAGTGTTTGGGATCACCCTTTCCTGTGGGGCTCTAAGCGTACTGGTCCAGATTTAGCACGAGTAGGCGAGCGTTATAGTGACGATTGGCACCATGCCCATTTAGTTGATCCACGCTCTGTGGTACCTGAATCTAATATGCCTGGCTTTCCTTGGTTAGAAACTAATCTATTAGATGGCAAGCATACTGTAAAGAAAATGGAAGTCTTACGTACACTTGGCTTGCCTTATGAAGATGACGATATTTCTGGCGCGGTAGAAGCGGTTAAAGGGAAAACAGAAATGGAAGCCCTGATTGCCTATCTGCAATCACTTGGCACACACTTGAAGTAATCACTATGACATATGCAGATATTCACAGTATTTACACGGTAATTTTGTTTGTTGCTTTTATCTCTTTTGTCGTTTGGACTTTTATTATAAAAGGCAAAAAAGATTTTGATCAGGCTGCGAACTTAGTATTCGGTGACGAGCAGCAAAAACAACAACCAAAAACCAAACAGGAGTCAGATCATGAGTAGCTTTTGGAGTGCTTGGGTCATTGTATTTACCTTACCCGTTATTATTGGTTGTTTTTGGTTATTAACCATCAGCCTTAAAAACTATGTTGACGTACCAGAAGGCGAAGTCACCGACCATATAGTAGACGGTATTCAAGAAGTAAATAATCCACTGCCTCGCTGGTGGACTTATATGTTCTATTTAACCATCATTTGGTCGGTATTTTACTTAGCGCTTTACCCGGGTTTAGGTAATTATAAAGGCTTATTAAACTGGACTAGTTCTAACCAAGGTATTAAATCGTTGGCAGAATCTCGTGCAGCGGTTGAGTTATCAAAAACAGATGGCAGCCATGTTCAATTTGATCGTGAACTTGAGCATGCATCTGAGAAATATGGTCCAATATTTCAACAGTTTGCTCAGCGTGATGTTATTGATTTGGCTTATGACGATGCAGCAATAAAAATTGGCCAGCGCTTATTTTTACAAAACTGTTCTTTATGCCATGGTTCAGATGCACGTGGTCAAACAGGTTATCCTAACCTGACCGACAATGATTGGTTGTACGGTGGGTCGCCTGACAAAATTAAAGAAACCTTAATGTTTGGTCGAAAAGCCGCTATGCCATCTTGGTATGATGCCCTAGGCGGCGATCAAGGCGTTAAAGAAATGACCGCTTACGTGCTTAGCTTATCAGGCCGTCAAGTTGATCAAGTTGATGCAACTGCAGGTAAAGCCAAGTTTGCTTTATGTGCTGCATGTCATGGTATGGACGGTAAGGGTAGTTTAGCCCATAACCTACCTTTTGGT
This sequence comes from Rheinheimera salexigens, assembly GCF_001752395.1. Classification (NCBI taxonomy): domain Bacteria; kingdom Pseudomonadati; phylum Pseudomonadota; class Gammaproteobacteria; order Chromatiales; family Chromatiaceae; genus Rheinheimera; species Rheinheimera salexigens. The sequence goes on from NZ_MKEK01000001.1 coordinate 2,068,703, forward strand.
GCGCCAAATTTAACCGATAATACTTGGTTATATGGTGGCTCAGCTAGAGCGGTAACCGAATCCATAACTTTAGGTCGTTTTGGTCAAATGCCTGCGTTTGAAAAAACCTTAGGGGCAGATAAAGTGCATATTCTAACTGCTTATGTATATCGTTTAGCAAACCCAGAAAAACCTGCTGAATAATAATACCTTATAGCGTATTCGCACTTATATTAAGCCCCGATTACGGGGCTTATTTTTATGATATTAGAGGTTGTTATGCAGCAAGATATTAAACCTTGGTACAAGCAGTTATGGCCATGGCTTTTAATTGCAGTTCCTGTTTTTACGGCTCTAAAAGCTGCACATACTGTTATGCTGATGCAAGGTAATATCCCAGATATGGTAGTCGATGATTACTATAAAGAAGGTCAAGCTATTAACCAGCGCTTAGCGTTATACCGTGAGGCTGAATTGCGTAACTTAGACGCCAAAGTATTAATAGCCGGTAATCAAATTATTATTCGTTTTGCCCAAAATGATACGTTAGGTGAGCATATGCTACTGGATTTTTACCACCCAACTATCGCCAATAAAGATTTTAATCTTACAGCCGAACGTAGTGGTAAATTACTTTATATCGCGACGCTGCCCCACTCTTTACAAGGTAATTGGCGTATCGCTGTTACTGATAATTCTAAGGCATGGAAATTACGGGCAAATTTAGTTTTACCTGCAAGCCAAGAAATTCAATTAGGTTATTAACAGGACAGTATTGTGAGTGTAACTCGCTGTTTTCATTGTCATGAGCCTGTACCAGCCGGCACTGACTTTACGCTGCAATTTGATGATGTAACAAGGCATCTCTGCTGTCCTGGTTGTTTAGCTGTTGCCGAAACCATTATTGATAGCAATTTAGCTGATTATTATCGCTTTCGTACCGAACCCGCGGCTAAAGCTTCGCCTCTGCCAGAGTCAATCCAAAATGAGCTAAATCATTATGATTCTGCAGACGTGCTTGCGGATATAAGCCAATTACAGGGTGATTATAATGAAATTGAATTATCCATTGATGGCATTAGTTGTGCAGCATGTGCTTGGTTAATTGAAAAGCAATTACGCCAATTTTCAGCTATAGCCAAAGTCAATGTTAACTCCACTACCCAGCGCTGTTATTTACAATGGCAAGCCGATAATTTGCCCTTAAGCCACATTATCACAGCGCTGCAAAATATTGGTTATAAGGCTAGCCCCTTTATTGCCGATCAAGAAGAACAAAGTTTTAAGTTGGAACTAAATCGTTATTTAAAACGTTTAGCTGTTTCTGGCATTATTTCAATGCAAGTTATGGCTATCGCCTTTGGTTTATACTTTGGCGAATACACCGGTATTGAGCAATCGCATCAAGGCTATTTACGCTGGATCAGTATGTTATTGACCCTACCCGTCGTTATTTATTCAGCATTACCTTTTTTACTCAGTGCTTGGCGCAGTGTAAGAAGCCGGCAGTTGAATATGGATGTCCCGGTTAGTTTAGCTATTTATTATACTTTTGGCGCTTCCGCCTATGCCACGGTGTTTAATACCGGTGAAGTGTATTTTGAATCAGTTTGTATGTTTACTTTCCTACTGCAGTTAGGCAAGTTCTTTGAATATAGAGCCCGAGCTAAAGCCCGCGATGCCACCAGCAACTTATTAAAAATCATGCCGGTCAGTGCTACTTTATTAGTTGAGGGTGAACAAAAGGTTGTCTCAGCTCGTCGCTTAAAAGCTGACGATCTAATTTTGGTCAAGCCTGGTGAAACTATTGCCGCAGATGGTTACATTATTAGTGGGAATAGTACCGTTGATGAGTCAATGTTAACGGGTGAGTATCGCGCTATAGACAAAGATATTCACGACACTGTGCTAGCAGGTAGTATCAACCATAATGGTTTACTTCAGGTTCAGGTCAGTTCGGCACTGATGTCTTCGCGGTTAGGCCAAATTATTGCGCTGCAACATCGTACATTCAGCCAAAAACCGGCCCTATTGCAAAAAACAGATAAATTAGCTCAAAATTTTATTGAACAACTATTATTAATTGCCGTATTAACGTTTTTACTTTGGTATTTTTGGCTCGATCCCGATCGGGCATTTTGGATCACGTTATCAGTTCTAGTTGCCACCTGCCCTTGCGCACTAAGCCTAGCCGCGCCTACGGCTGTCACCTGTGTGTTAGCGCAATTAAATCGACAAGGTATCTTAGTTAAAAATAGTGAAGCATTAGATGCCACACCTGAAATAAGCCATATCGTGTTTGATAAAACCGGTACCTTAACTCAAGGTCAATTTTCACTAAATCAGGTCCAGCTGTTTGATAGTGCATTAAGTCGAGAGCAAGTGTTAAATTTAATTGCAAACTTAGAGTTAAATTCTGAACACCCTATTGGCCAGGCTTTTGCTCAGTATTATCAGCAAACACTAGCCTTAACCGAGGTTGAAATCACTGTCGGTGGTGGTATTAGCGCTAATTATCAACACCAATTGATTAAAGTCGGTAGTGCCAAGTTTTGTAACGTAACTGCCGTTGCCGATGCCATGGTCTATTTATGCATTGATCATAAACTCATTGCTAGCATTAGCTTACAGGACGCGCTGCGCCCTGAAATTCCTGAGTTAATAAACCAACTTAAAGTTAAAAATTATCAACTGATAATGCTTACCGGCGATAGCTCAAGCCAAGCAGAGCAATTACAGCAGCAACTGGGCTTTGATGTTATGTTTAAAGGCTGCTCACCAGAGCAAAAAGTGCAACAAGTGCAAAATTTGGTATCAGCCGGGCATAAGGTGATGATGTTAGGTGATGGCATTAACGACAGTCCTGCTTTTCATGCTGCTCATGTCTCAGTTGCTTTAGAGTCGGGTACTGACTTATCCAAGAACCAAGCCGATGTGGTATTATTAAAGCCTGATATTAGTTTATTACTCTCATTGATTACCGGCAGCGAGATGGCCAAACTGCGGGTTAAACAAAACTTAGCATGGGCAATTGGCTATAATGTTATTATTATCCCACTTGCTGTCGCAGGTTTTGTCTCGCCTTATATCGCGGTACTGGGCATGTCATTTAGCTCATTGCTGGTTGTGTCAAACTCATTAAGGCTATTAAAAAAATGAATGTTATTTACATTTTAATTCCAATCGCCATGTTATTTGTTGTGTTTGGCTTAACAGTATTTTTTTGGGCGGTGCGTAAAGGCCAATTTGAAGATTTAGATAAGCAAGGTTTTAGTATCTTGTTTGATGATAACGGCCAAAAAAGTACTAAGGCTAACAGCAAAGCGAATACTAGCAGCAACAATAAGCCTCCTAAAGAATGAACAGTGACCTGATTGCTGCCCTCGCGATCGGTTTTATTGGCAGTAGTCACTGCTTAGTAATGTGTGGTGGTATTGTCGCCGCATTACAATTGGCTATGCCCGGTGCGAATGTAAAACGTAAACTTTGGCTACAACTTTTGTTAAGTTTAGGTCGCCTGACAACCTATAGTTTTTTTGGTGCCGTCGTCGGTTACTTTGGCGCTAGTGCCATGCAACTTGCTGGTGGCTCATTACTTTGGCTACGTTTGTTGGCTGGTTGTTTACTTATTGCCATTGCTCTTTATATTAGTCGGCTTTGGTTTGGCCTACTAAAGTTAGAACAACTGGGCCAGGGTATCTGGCGTTATATTCAACCTTTAACCAAACACTGTTTACCCTTAGACTCGGCTAAAAAAGCCTATTTGTATGGTTTATGCTGGGGCTGGCTACCCTGTGGTTTAGTCTACAGCGCATTAAGCTGGAGCTTAGTCAGTGGAGGTGCCAGTTCTGGAGCATTAGTGATGTTTGCCTTTGGTATAGGCACATTGCCGGCCATATTACTTTCTGGTCTGGCAGCACAAAAGTTAACCCAAATTAAAAATAATTTAATGGTAAGATACATAACTAGTTTTTTATTAGCTAGTTATGGTGTTTATACCATATGGCTTGCGGCTAAACGTATATTTATTTAGGTTAAAGTATAGAGCTTGCTTACTTAGGGTTAAAGGATGCAAAAATCTGCGATAAAATGTCAAGACTGTGGATTTAGTCAGCTTTGCTTGCCATTTTCATTAAATGATTTAGAAATGGGTCAACTCGACGCTATTATTCAACGGAAAAAACCTTTTCATAAAGGCGATAGGTTGTTTGAAGCAGGCATACCGCAAAAATCTTTATTTGCCGTGCGTTCAGGCACGTTTAAAAGCCTGACCATCGCCGAGCAAGGTGAACAACAGATAACCGGTTTTCATTTGCCCGGAGATGTTCTCGGTTTTGATGCTTTTAATACCCAACACCACCCAAGCAACGCTGAAGCATTAGAAACCTCTATGGTGTGTGAAATCCCCTTGTCTAACCTTGACATATTACTGGGCCAGTTACCTCGCCTTCGCCAGCAAATGATGCGCTTAATGAGTCAAGACATTCACGCTGATCAGCAAATGATGCTGTTGTTAAACCATAAAACGGCTGAACAAAAATTAGCCAGTTTTATTAAACAATTATCTCAGCGTTATGCTAATCGTGGATTTGCAGCGAACGAATTTAGACTCACCATGACCCGCAGTGATATCGGTAATTATTTAGGCTTAACAGTAGAAACGGTGAGTCGATTATTTAGCAAGTTACATAAAGAGCAGCTTATCGCAGTACAGGGTAAGTTAATTAAAATTACTAATCTCAATCAGTTATCAGAATTGGCATCCTTATCAGCTCGATGTTAAGCTGAACAAATACTAGGTTATTTTCACAGCAAAAAATAACCCTAGTGGCTATACTCAAACTAAATACTATAACCAAACACTATAACGAACATTATGATTTTAGGAGTCAGTTATGTCAGCTTATAGCAATGTATTAGTGGTATTAGACCCCGCAGCTGAATATCAAAAAGCGCTTAATCGTGCTTTACAACTTGCTAGGCTGCAGCCTTGTCGCTTAACCGTATTTTTAACCGTATACGACTTCTCTTACGAAATGACCACTATGCTGTCTGGTACAGAGCGTGAATCAATGCGCCAAGCTGTTATTAGTGATCGAGAGCAGTGGATTAAACAGCTACTAACTGAAGCTAACGCGACTGATTTAGACACCCATATCTTGGTGGTATGGCATAACCGGCCTTTTGAAGCCATTGTCCATACCGCTATAGAGCAAAATATCGACTTTATTATTAAAGGGACACATGATCATGATGTTCTAAAGTCGATGATTTTTACGCCAACCGATTGGCATATTTTACGTAAATGCCCCTGCCCTGTACTACTGATAAAAGAGTACGAATGGCCAACGCGGCGCAATATTATTGCCGCTATACATGCCGGTAGCGAACAAGAACATCACTCAGCCCTAGATCAACGCATTATTGCAAAAGCACTGCAAATGGCAAAGTTACTGGATGCTAAAGTACATTTGGTTAATGCTTTTCCTGGCACGCCGGTAAATATTGCGATTGAAATACCTGAATTTAATGCGCAAGAATACAGTTTAAGTATGAAACAACACCACATTGATGCCGTGGCTAAATTAGCTAATCAATATGATATTCCTGCCGCGCAATGTCATGTCATAGAGGGGATGCCTGAAGATATTATCCCTAATATTGTCAATGAATATGATGCCCTTATGGTCGTGATCGGCACTATAGGCCGTACCGGATTTTCTGCAGCCATTATTGGTAATACGGCTGAGCATGTTATCGACCAGTTAGACTGCGATGTTCTCGCGGTAAAACCGGCAGATTTTGTCAGTCCATTACAGAAAAGCTAAGTTTTCGCACTAGGTTGCTTTGGTATTGGCGTTGCCTTCGTTATAATGTGCGCCATTTTAGCATTAGGTTTAATTTTATGACGCACGCAGCGCAAGCCAAAGCACAATACAGTTTAAATAAGTTACATAAACGCTTACGCCGCAATGTAGGACAAGCTATCGCAGACTTTAATATGATTGAAGATGGCGATAAAATTATGGTGTGTTTGTCTGGCGGCAAAGATTCTTACACTATGTTAGATATTTTGCTTAATTTACAAAAGTCGGCGCCAATACATTTTAGTATTATTGCTGTCAATTTAGATCAAAAACAACCGGGCTTTCCTGCCGAAGTACTACCGAGCTATTTAACTGAACTCGGCGTTGAATATCTAATTGTAAATGAAGATACCTATTCAATTGTAAAAGAAAAAGTGCCAGAAGGTAAAACTACATGTTCGTTATGCTCACGCTTGCGCCGTGGTATTTTATATAACACAGCAAAAAAATTAGGCGCTACAAAAATTGCCTTAGGCCATCACCGAGATGACATGTTAGAAACCCTGTTTTTAAATATGTTTTTTGGCGGTAAAATGAAATCAATGCCGCCCAAGTTGGTCAGTGATAACGGTGAGCATGTTGTTATTCGGCCATTAGTTTACTGCAAAGAAAAAGACATTGAACAGTATTCAATTGCCAAAGGCTTCCCCATTATTCCTTGTAACTTATGCGGCTCACAAGACGGCCTTCAGCGTCAAGTGGTTAAGGAAATGCTGCAAGATTGGGATAAACGTTTCCCCGGTAGAATAGAAACTATGTTTCAAGCTATGCAGAATATTGTGCCTTCACATATGATTGATAAAAACCTGTTTAATTTTGCTGAGTTAAGTAAAGATACTAGCGTAAGTGAAGGTGATACCGCTTTTGATAAACCCAGTATCTCGGCTATTCCTGCTGGTTTTATTGCCGATGAAGATGCTGATGTTGCAGAGTTGCAATATATTGCTTTAAGTTAAGACTCAGCATTTAGAATGCACTCTACATTTTGAAATGTACTTTTCGCATGAGATAGAGCATATAGCCAGTAAATTCAAGATAATAGAATAATTACTGGCTAGTATTAACCTTATTGAACTAGTGTTTTTGCGCCATCAGAGGCAATAGATATAAAGGTTTCTCACCCAATAACCACGGCAAATCTAGTGCACTGTTATAATCTACCAAGCGTATTTCACAGCGTTGTTCTTGGCACTTTGTCACAGCTTGTTGATCTGTCGACAACGAGTTTAAGCGAGTAACGTTGTTAGCAAATACTATAATCACGCCTTGTACTTCAGGTAACCAACGCTTACTAACACTACCGGCTAAATCAGCTAAAACTAAGCTAAATTGCTGTTGATAGTGCACTAGCTGTTGCTGTTTAACCGTGGCATTAAGGGGCATTCTACTGCGAAGGCGTAGTGTTAACTCACAACGAGCTTGGTTATCGGCCTGCTGTAAAATCAACCTCGCTTTACTGTCTTTAAGTGCTTCATCAAACGGTAAACTTATTTCGCCATTGGCAGATAAATACAATGGCATATTATGAATATCGCTGGTTAAGCGTAAATCGATGTAATGACAATCTGCGTTACGTTGGGTATTTGACAGTAAAAAAGCTAACGTTAAGTCACTATACTCAGGTTTTTGTAGCGTTTTCATTTTCTTATATAAACTATCATAACTGATCATTAACGTTGCTTGTGCCGGAACCGAAAACAGTAGCACTAGCATAAAAAACTTAAACATTTTATTGTTCCAAAAATTTACGGTTATAGCGGATCATACTACTAATCTCCGCGATATAGTCATCACCACGCTCTGAATACGCCCCTAACCCTTCGGCCAGTGTTTCGCCGCGTAACGGCTTATTGGCTTGGCGTAATCGTAGCCTAATATCACGAAGTGCTTGATAGGTATGAAACGTATTTAAATTATAAAAGTAACTACTGATACTGGCGGATGGGCTACTAAATTTAGCGACTTCATGGCTTTCCCCCTCTTGTCGAGACGAAGGCACTATGCCGCAACCTTCTCTAAAGCACCATTGTCCAAAAAAGTTAAAGCCCTCAAGAGCAAATCTACTGGTGCCCCATGCTGACTCATTAGCAGCCTGCATTAAGACTAAACTTTCGGGAATAATATCCACCCGACTCAATAATTCTGTTGCTGACTCATGGTCTGAAACGGCAACGTCCATTCGAAACTCATCATATAAACTATATAAAAAAGCATATTCGCCAATAGTAATTTTTAAGCCTTTATCATGTTTTTTAATAATATCTAGCAATTGCGTTCTAAGGCTAAGTAAACGGGCATTCTCTCGTTTTACATAAGGGCGTAAATAAGCAAAAAATGCTTGTTTCTTTTCTACCGTATCGGTAAAGGTAGTAAAATCTGGTAAGGCTTTTTTAGCAGGTAACGGTTGGGTATAGGCTAAGCGTTGCAATAGCTTTTTTTTATCTGCTTTATTTAGCACTGCCGCACGACTAGGTTGCTGCCACTCTTCTAGCGAGTCTAGTTGCTGAATTGGCTCTAACTGTATAAAGGGGCTCATTAGCGCAATAACAAAGCCAAACCAAAATAAACCTAATAACACATTACGAATAAACATCTTTCTCCTAGCTGGATATTAGTCATCCAAAAATTCACAAAATTTATTTATTTAAACTAAATCAAGATAACGGGCTATTTTATCAAGAAATGCTGGGTAATTGCGCATAATACCTCAATACACTGCTTTTAATACTTTATGTTTAAAATAACTTATTATAACAATTGCAAAATAGTCTAAGGTATGGGAAAAATACTCTAGGATAATAGCTGTCTGGACGGTTAGAAGTTACTCTTTAAGGCCCATATAATGCAACCCATAAAACGCTCAACTAAACTTAACGGTGTTTGTTACGACATTCGCGGCCCAATAGCCCAAGAAGCAAAGAGAATGGAGGATGAAGGCCAACGTATTCTTAAATTAAATATTGGTAATCCGGCATTATTTGGCTTTGAAGCACCCGATGAAATTCTCAAGCATGTTATCCATAATTTACCTTCTGCCCAAGGTTATTCTGATGCCCAAGGCATCTACCCCGCTCGTGTTGCCGTGGCTCAGTATTATCAGCAACGGGGAATTTTAAAAGCGGATGCAGACGATGTATATATCGGCAATGGTGTATCTGAGCTTATTTTAATGTCATTGCAGGCTTTGCTCAATACCGATGATGAAGTCTTAATTCCATCACCTGATTATCCGTTATGGACCGCAGCCGTTAATTTAGCCGGCGGTAAAGCGGTGCATTATCATTGTGATGATCAGCAAGGTTGGTTACCGGCTTTAGATGATATTAAAGCCAAAATCACTAACAAAACTAAAGCTATCGTGCTGATCAACCCCAATAACCCGACGGGTGCGGTGTACCATAAAGCATTTTTAATCGAATTATTACAAATAGCCCGTGAACATAAGCTGGTTGTTTTAAGTGATGAAATTTACGATAAAGTGCTTTATGACGGCAATGAGCATGTTAGTACTGCAGCACTAGCGGATGATTTAGTTATATTAACTTTTAGCGGCTTATCGAAAAATTATCGTATCGCTGGCTTTAGAATTGGCTGGTTGTTAATTTCAGGTGCTAAACAATTTGCTCAGCAATATATTGAAGGTTTATCTATCTTAGCCTCAATGCGCTTATGCGCCAATGTACCCTGTCAACATGCAGTGCAAACGGCATTAGGCGGCTATCAAAGCATTCAGCAATTAGTACAACCTGAAGGTCGTTTGTATCAACAAATGGACTTGGCACATAACTTAATCAGTCAAATTGACGGTATTAGTTGTTTTCGTCCTCAAGGTGCCATGTATTTATTTGCTAAACTCGATCAAAAAAAGCTCGGGATCTATAATGATGAACAGTTTGTACTAGATTTTCTGCGTCAGCAAAAAGTGTTACTTGTGCATGGTCGGGCTTTTAATTGGCCAACCCCAGACCATTTCCGCTTAGTGTTCTTACCACACAAAGAGCAGCTCATCACAGCGATTAATAAGTTAGAAAAGTTTTTATCTGGCTATAAACAATAAAATCTTAGCTAACTCTAATAAAAAATATAATGAAAATTTATGAATGATTTTAGCTTTCAACATGTATTTGAACGATTTACTGACGCTTTAGCCAGTGTGGTTTTTTTTGCTTTTAACCTAAACGATACTGAAATCCCTTTAGTATTACTGTGGTTAATTGGCGGTGCCTTGTTTTTCACCGTGGCATTAGGCTTTATTAATATTCGTGGTTTTAGCCACGCCATCGGCTTAGTTAAAAACAATAAAACCAGTGGCGTTAAAGGTGAGATCACGCCCTTTCAGGCACTTAGCACCGCTTTATCAGGCACGGTCGGCACGGGCAATATTGCCGGTGTCGCGCTAGCGATTAGCTTAGGCGGGCCTGGTGCAACCTTTTGGATGATAATTGCTGGCTTGCTCGGCATGTCGACTAAATTTGTTGAATGTACTTTAGCGGTTAAGTATCGCCAAATTAATGCCGATGGCAGCGTGTCTGGCGGACCTATGTTTTATATTAAAGCCGCTTTTGATAAGTGTAACTTACCGCTAATAGGCTCAATTCTCGCAATAGCGTTTTCAGTGTTTGTTATCTTTGGTTCTGCTGGCTTTGTTCATGTTAATCAAGGCTTTGTTCAAGTGCAATCTGTTACAGGTTTCAGTAACGCGTGGCTGTTTGGTGCTATTTATGCCCTACTAGTGGGCTTAGTGATTATTGGTGGCTTAAAAAGTATTGCTAAAGTAACCAGTAAACTCGTGCCGCTAATGTGTGCAATCTATCTGTTTGCTGCTTTTGCCGTTATGACAGTTCATTTCACTGAAATCCCCGCAGCTTTTGCTTTAATTATCTCCAGTGCTTTTACGCCTGAAGCCGGCTATGGCGGTTTTATTGGTGTACTAATCCAAGGTTTTCGTCGGGCTGCCTATTCTAATGAAGCCGGTGTTGGCTCCTCACCTATTGCTCACGCCGCAGCGCAAACTAAAAATCCTATTAGCCAAGGCTTTGTTGGCTTGCTCGAGCCGTTTATTGACACTGTTGTCATTTGCACAATTACTGCCTTAGTGATCATTTTAACCGGTGCTTATCAAACCGCCGGTTTAGACGGTGTGCAAATTACCTCAAGCGCCTTTGCTTCGGTATTTACGTGGTTTCCTTGGGTGCTAATGGTCGCATTATTGTTGTTTGGTTTTTCTACTGTGGTGAGCTGGTCCTATTATGGCTTAACCGGTTGGCGTTATATATTTGGAACCGGCAAACAAGCGACGGCTATCTATAAAGTATTGTTTTGTTTAATTGTTTCTATTGGTGCTGTGCCTAATATTATGGCGGTTTTTAACTTTATAGATTCCATGATTTTTTTAATGGCTGTACCGAATATTTTAGCGCTGTATATGTTATTACCTGAAGTAAGACGAGATTTAGCCCTATATTGGGCGACACGAAATCAGGTGGTAAGTGATAAGCGATAAGCGATAAGCGATAAGTGATTAGTGATTAGTGATAAGAGTCGACTGACTAATGAATTATTGAGGAACGGTTTTACCCTTAACTAACCATTGCAGCCCTGTTCGGGCGTAAATGAGCCCCCAGGGATGGGTTTACGGCGTGTTAGTGTTGGTAAACCGATCCGTATATATATTTAAAATAGTTTTAATTTTCATGCTGAATGTCTACTATTTTGGATCCAGTCCAGTGACAGCTTGGGTTGCGGCTTTATTTAGTTGCAACCCAAACATATGATGAATAGCACTATTTTTACAACTGCTTTGGCAACTTCTTAGGCTACTTCTGTGGCTACTTCTTTCGCTGCTGTTTTAGGTTTAGGGCTTGATTCGGTTAACTTGTCTGCGGCAGCGGGCTTAGCAGCCGCTTTGGCTTTAGCGGCACTAGTGGGCTTTTTCTTGGCACCCAAGGCTATTAATACCTCATCTTTGTTTTGCGCTAGAAATAATGCCAAGGCGTCTACGTGTTGCTCATCTGTGATTAACTGACTGCCGCTTAACAGCACACTTAGCTCATCAGCCGTATCCAACATTTTATCGTAAGCATCTGCTTCTGCTTTAGAAGTAAAGGTCATCTTCTCGGCTCCGTTACGCTCGACTACATATTTAATAATAACTGCCATGCTATTCCCCACTTATTAAGTTAACTGTTCTTTTATACAGTAATTAATTATAAATGTCGAATGCTTTTGCTCGAAGTTTAGCTAGGTTTAACGTAAGATAAATTTATCTAGCTGTGTGATTAAACAAGGAAAATTATGACAGATTTCGTTTGGTCAGAACGTCGTTCTAATACAGTGTTAAACCGACCGAAAGATTTACGCTCGCCTTGGCAGCGTGATAGAGCGCGTATATTGCACTCGGCTGCATTTCGACGTTTACAGTCAAAAACTCAAATCCTTGGTATCGGTCAAAATGATTTTTACCGGACACGACTCACCCACTCGCTAGAAGCGGCGCAAATTGGCACCGGCTTAGTTAATCAGTTAAAAAGTAAATTAAGCCCAGAACAACAGTTATTATTGCCCGACCATAGCCTGATTGAAGCTTTATGTTTAGCCCATGATATTGGCCACCCACCTTTTGGCCATGGTGGCGAAACAGCATTAAACTATAAAATGCTGCATGCCGGCGGCTTTGAAGGTAATGGCCAAACATTACGCATTGTAGCCAAACTAGAACCTTATACCTTAAATCATGGTATGGATTTATCCCGGCGTACTTTACTTGGCTTATTAAAATATCCAGTGCTGCAGCCAGACTTAACCCATATATCGGTAGCTGAAATAAATCCGTTAAGTCTAAATGCTTGGAAACCAGCCAAAGCTATTTTTGCCGATGATGCAGATATTTTAGATTGGATTTTAGCACCGTTAACCAGCAGTGATCGTGAGATGTTTCAACAAACCGATGTGTTTGCTTGTAGCCCTTACCTTAAGTCTCGCTTTAAATCCTTAGATGCCTCTATTATGGAGTTAGCTGATGATATAGCTTATGGCGTTCATGATCTTGAAGATGCCATAGTACTGGGTAATATCAGCCCCACACAGTGGCTACAACATACGACAGAGACGTTTACTAAGCTACCCGCTGAGTTTCACACTATATTGCACAACATCACCCAGAATCTGTTTAGTGACTTACATCACTTACGTAAAGAAGCTATAGGTTACTTAGTTAACTTATTAATTTGCTCTGTACAATTAACCACAAGTTTGCCTCAAGCTTCAAGCCCATTAATTCGCTTTAATGCGGCTTTACCTGAGCCTGAGCAAGCACTGTTAAATTGCTTAAAACAGGTAGTGTATAACTGTGTAATTTCTCGGCCAGATATTCAACAATCCCGATTTCGCAGTCAAAATATGTTGATGTCTCTGTTTGATGCTTTTGCTTCAGATCCTGAACGTTTACTGCCCGCCAATACCCAAGTGCGTTGGCAAAAAGCAGCACCACAACTTAAACTTAGAGTTATTTGTGATTATATTTCAGGAATGACGGATGACTATGCTGAGCACATGTACCAGCGGCTATTTGCTGCCCAATGGCGCTAATTTCACACTGCTAATAGCTGCTCTAAACAATGTTGCTCGATACCGTAAAATTGTTTAATGGCAGCTATTTGGACCAATACTTGACTAGGATCTTTAGCCTGTTTGCGTTTAATGGCTAATATCATTTTATTTTTGCTGGTGTGCTCTAAGGAAATAAACTCAAATACTTTAGTTTGATAGCCGTGCGCTTCTAACAATAGCGCGCGTAAGCTATCGGTGACCATTTCAGCTTCTTGGCCTAAATGGATACCATGTTGCAGCATAGGAGCCAGCACTGGCGGTAATTGGATTTGCGGTCTAATTTGCTTATGGCAGCAAGGCGAACACATAATCATCTCGGCACCGGTAGCAATACCCATATGCAAAGCGTAATCGGTAGCAGTATCACAGGCATGTAAAGCTATCATCACATTGATGCCTTTAGCTTTAAAATGCTTAACATCACCTTGTTCAAACTGGATACCCGCCAACTGTAATTGTTTAGCAGTATCGTTACATAAATCGACTAATCCTTGGCGTAATTCAACACCTGTCACTTGCACATCTGCCATTAAGTTATTAGTGACATAGTCATGCATAGCAAAAGTTAAATAGGCTTTTCCAGAACCAAAGTCAGCAATATGCAATTGTTTACGCTCAGCCAAACCTGCGTCTTGTACTGCGGTTGAAAAAATTTCTATAAACTTATTAATTTGCTTCCATTTTTTGGACATCGCAGGGATCAACTTTTGCTGGCTATCTGTCACGCCTAAAGCTTGCAAAAAGGGTTGTTGTAGCGATAAATAACGATGCTTCTCTCGATTATGGGCGGTATTAACTACTTTATCAGCAGCATTTAGTTTTTCGCGGTCTTCCAGTAAATATTTTGGCTGACTACTACTTTGGGATAACAGCTTATGCTGATATAAACACTTACCTTTTTTGCTAATGGTAATTTGTGATTCAGCTGCTGTAGTAAACAAATGAGCAGCAAAAAAATCATTACCTAATAATTTAACAATTTCAGCTAAAGCCGCATCAGGCTTATAGTTTTTTGTAATATCATTAGTTTGATATTTATAAGTAAAGCTCAGTTGCCATTGTTGTTTTAACAGCAGCGGACGGATCTGTACTTGCTTTAACGCTAGCTGACCTTGATATTTACTTAACACTAATTTTTGCAATGTTTCAGTAGCCACCGCATGCTGCAGTTGACTGAAGAATTGCTTAGATTTTTCTAAGTTGAGTACATTATCGGCTGGGATTACATCGGACATAACAAGGGGCTGCTTAGCGGGTAAAGGTCTATTTTAGACTGAACAGCTGATCAGGGAAAGTGTTAACTGAGATTAAGCGATATATCGTAAACTATTTTTTTTAGATAACGGACTCATTCTATTATTTAATAATCTTACGACATGTAAACGTGGCAATACTTTACCGGCTAAGGTGGTAATACTATCCAGAAATAAACAAGTACTAGATTCTTGATCAGTACTGATGACAAGAGCATGTTGGGTATTCATACCACGAACAACCACGACTGAATGTAGTTCAATGCTATGGTTATTAGCTTGTTGAAAATACCAACTCTTATGGGCTAACAACGGCAGATAGGCGCAACTTAACCCGGTTAAACATAGCTCTAATCGCACCGCCTCAGGAAGCGCTAAAGCTTGTAAGCTATTATCAATAGCCCAAAACACTTCAGCTTCATTAATCGATAATGCTTGCTGCATAGGCTTTGCCATCAGTTGTGCCGCTGAAAAAGGCGAGCAAAACTGGAGTTCATCATTGAGATCCAATAATAAACGGTCACGCTTAGGGCAATAGTTCCATTGCCAACTTTCTGATGGCGTTAACATGGCAAGTCCTTGCAGTTTAAAAACAACACACTATACAATAACACTATATTGTTCAATACATTAAAGATTAATTGGCTATAAAAAATACAGATCTATGCTGGATCATTATAAGCTGGTCACGATCTGTTTAACTAAATCCGGTCCTTGGTAAATAAAACCAGTATAAACTTGCAATAAATTAGCACCCGCAGCTAATTTTTCTTCAGCCGAATTCGCATCATGAATACCGCCAACGCCGATTATAGGTAAGTCTTTACCCACAGCGGCTCTAAGCTGGCGTATGACCTCGGTACTTTTAGCTTTAACCGGTAAGCCACTTAAGCCACCGGCTTCATTAGCGTGTAACTGACCCGCCACAGCAGCACGTTCAAGTGTCGTATTGGTGGCTACTACCCCGTCCATTTTACTCTGTAATAAGGTTTGGGCGACTTGATTTACCGCGATAAGATCCATATCTGGGGCAATTTTAATAAAAATAGGCACATATTTATCATGTTTAGCTTGTAAATCGAGTTGCTCGTTTTTAATGCTATTTAATAAGTCTAATAGCGCATCACCAAATTGTAGGTCACGTAAACCTGGGGTATTAGGCGATGAAATATTTACTGTGATATAAGTAGCATGCAAATATACTTTACGCATGCAGTGAATATAATCATCTTTGCCCTGCTCGTTTGGGGTATCTTTATTTTTACCAATATTGATACCTAGCACGCCGTCATAACGCGCGTTTTTGACGTTTTCTACTAGATAATCGACACCCTTATTATTAAAACCCATCCGATTAATAATCGCTTCTGACTTGGGTAGGCGAAAGATACGTGGTTTATCATTACCAATTTGCGGTTTTGGCGTCACGGTACCTACTTCAATAAAACCAAAGCCCATTTGACCAAATGCATCAATACATTCCGCATTTTTATCTAAACCAGCGGCTAAACCCAACGGATTATCAAAGCGAATGCCAGCAACCGTCACTGGTTTAGCCGGTAAAGTTTGGCGCCATAATGCAGAAACTGGGCTATGGGCTAATTGCTTTAAACTGCCAAGCGCAAAGTTATGTGACCATTCGGCATCACATGCAAACATGATTTTTTTCGCTATTGGATAGAACATATTGTGCCTTTTAAATTTAAACCAAAAAAATACCCCAGACTAGCTGGGGTATTTTAACCATTAATTGGACTATTTCACAGTGTCACAATTATGGCTTAATAACATAAGTTCACGTAAAGCTACTGAGAACTTAGCCATTTCATGGTTTTTAGTGGTTTTAAACTCAGCTAACATTAAACGCCAACGCTCTAATAAAGCGTCATGTGCAGTTACCCAAGTACCAATAACATCATCGGCAGCACAGCTAGTGCCACAGCTTCTAACCACTACTGCAGCTAAAGAGCGTTGTTGCCAATCTAGCTCTTCACGGTAAGATGCACGCGCTAAAGCTTGCCAATGGTTTGCTACTGGCTGGTTAGTGATTTGCTCTAAGAACCAGTGCAGATCTAAGCTATCACCTAGTTTAAAGTAAATTTCTGCTGCCATAGCAACTGGCACTTTTTCAGCATCGGCAACCTGACCAATATCCATGGTTGAGAATAAAGTACTCAACTGCGCTAAGTATTGCGCAATATCAGTAGGTACAGCTTGTTCTTCATATACCGCTTGTTTCTTGGCTAATTGCTCAGCTTCTGCAGGTACCAGATAAGTAGCTAAGTTATCATTTAATTGCTGATAAGTCGGTTTGAAGAAATCGACAGTTTGTTGAATATTTAACGCTTTATTACGATGACGTAAGAACCAACGAGTAGCACGGCGCATCGTACGACGAATTTGATGTAAGAACTGGCTTTGTAAGTGCGCTGGGATAACATTATCCAGCTGTTCTAACTTGGCCCAAATGCTTGGAATATCAAATAAGTCACGAGCAATAGAATAACAAAGGGTTACTTCGCCAACCCCAGCACCGGTTTCTTCCAGCATACGCTGGGCGAAATTAGGTCCCATTTCGTTAACCAGCATATTAGCAACTTTAGTCGCAATAATTTCTGCTTTTAACGGATGGTTTTCAATTTCAGTGCCATAGTTTTCCTGCAATAACGTTGGGAAAGAACTAAATAACAACTGTTTGAAGTAATTATTATCAGTAATTTCTGGCAACACTAACTGCTCTTTTAATACCATTTTGCCGTAGGCAGTTAAGATAGCAAGTTCTGGACGGGTTAAACCTTGGCCTTTAACCATTCGATCAGCAAGTTGTTCATCTGAAGGTAAGAACTCTAACTCACGGTTTAATTTACCTTCTTTTTCCAGCATATGGATAAAGCGAGTATATTCTTTAATCTGTTCAGAGCCCAGTATTGAAGAAATACTAATACTTTGGGTTTGACGATAACATTCGGTAATCACTAAGCGTGATACGTCATCAGTCATATCGAACAGCAACTTATTGCGCTGCTTAAAGGTTAAATCACCACTGGCTAATAACGCATTAAGTAAAATTTTAATATTTACTTCGTTATCAGAACAAGTAACACCACCCACGTTATCTACGAAGTCAGTATTAATGCGACCACCGTTCATAGCGTATTCAATACGGCCACGTTGGGTTGCGCCTAAGTTACCGCCTTCACCAATAATCTTGGCTTGGATGTCTTTACCGTTAACCCGTAACGCTTCAGAACCGCGATCGCCTACTTCAGCATGCGTTTCATCTGTCGCTTTAAGGTAAGTACCGATACCACCGTTCCAAATTAAATCCACAGGCATCATTAAGCATTCGCGGATTAATTCGTTTGGTGTCATGGTAGCTTTGGTTGTACCCAGCATTTCTTTAATTTGTGGTGATAACTTAATAGACTTAGCACTACGTGAGAAGACAGCGCCGCCTTCTGAAATAAGTGACTTATCAAAGTCATCCCAAGTAGAGGTCGGTAAATTAAATAAGCGCTGACGCTCAGGCCATGTTTTAGCTGCATCTGGCTGCGGGTCAATAAAGATATGCATGTGGTTAAAGGCAACTTGTAACCGGTTATGTTTAGATAACAACATACCATTACCAAACACGTCACCTGCCATGTCACCTATGGCGACACAAGTAAAGTCTGTGGTTTGACAGTTAATGCCCATTTCGCGGAAATGACGTTTAACCGATTCCCACGCGCCACGAGCTGTAATCCCCATACCTTTATGGTCATAACCGTTCGAACCGCCTGATGCAAAAGCATCCGCCATCCAGAATCCGTAATCTTCAGAAATACCATTTGAGATATCAGAGAAAGTCGCGGTGCCTTTATCGGCTGCAACTACTAAATACGGGTCGTCTTCGTCTAAACGGACAACATCTGTTGGCGGAATAATAACGCCCTTTTTGATATTATCAGTCACATCTAACAAACCACGAATAAAGGTACGGTAGCAATCTTTACCTTCATTAATAAAGGCTTCACGGCCGCCAGTTTCTGGTAGTTTTTTACAAACGAAACCACCCTTTGAGCCTGATGGCACTATCACGGTATTTTTAACCGTTTGTGCTTTTACCAAGCCTAATACTTCAGTACGGAAATCTTCGCGACGATCTGACCAACGTAAACCACCACGAGCTACTTTACCAAAGCGTAAGTGTGAACCTTCTACACGAGGTGAATAGACAAAAATTTCAAACATTGGCACCGGTAATGGCATATCTGGGATTAAATCAGATTTAATCTTAAATGAGATATACGGCTTATCTGCACCTTGAGAATCGTGTTGGAAATAGTTAGTTCTTACCACAGCATTAATCATATCGACAAAGCGACGGATGATACGGTCATCATCCAAGTTAGCCACTTGTTCTAATTGCGCTGTAATTTGCTCTTCAAGTTTTTCAATCGACTTAGCAGTAGCACGTGATTTTGGCGAAAAACGTTTATTAAACAACTGGACGGTTAAATTAGCTAATTCAGCGTAACGGCTAAAGGTGCTTTCAACATAAGACTGACTAAAAGTGCCGCCGATTTGACGCTTATATTTAGCTAAAGCACGTAATAAAGAAGCTTCACGCCCTGATAAACCTGCACTTAGTATTAAGCGGTTAAAACCATCATCTTCTAACTGCCCTGCCCATACTTTAGCAAAAGACTCTTGGAAAGACTGCTGTGCAGCTTCAAAGTCTTCAGGCATGTCACAGGTAAGTTCCATGGTGAAGTTTAAAATCCAACTTACTGACCCATCTGTACTTTTTACAGCATAAGGCGTTTCACCGATAACCCGTAAACCAAAGTTTTCTAACATTGGTAGTACATCTGACAAGTGAATTGGATGATCTTTATGGAATAAGTTTAAACGCACAGCCTTGCTGTTAGCGCCTTCTTCTTGTGGACGATAAAACAACATTTCTAAAGTGTTATCATCGTTTAATGCTTCTAACTTACCAATATCGACTAAGGCATCGTTAGGTAACATTTCTTCTTTATAGCCACGCGGGAAAGCAGGCGCATATTTGCGGGTTAATTCACGGCCTCGAGCTTCACCATAAACACCTACTAATGCAGTTTCTAACTTATCTTCCCAAGTACGGGCGGCTTCAACTAAATTACGTTCAATATCTTTCACTTTATACTCAACATGGCTGTCGTTGATCCGTACTAAATAATGAGTACGTGCCAACACTGATTCAGAAAAATAAGTAGTAAACTCAACAGGTTCTGTGCTACCTAACGCTTGCTGTAAAACAACTTGGGTTTCTCTACGCAACTGGGTGTTGTAGCGCTCTCTTGGCACATACACCATAGCGGTAACAAAACGCCCAAAACTATCTTTACGCATGAAAACCCGTGTCATGTCGCGTTCTTGCATTTGCAATACGCCCATGGCAACAGTTAACAAATCATCAGCAGTCGCTTGAATAAGCTCATCACGTGGATAGGTTTCTAGAATATTTAATAGCGCTTTATAGGCATGAGTACCTGCAGCAAATTCTGATTCGTCCATAACATGGGCGAGTTTATTTTTTAATAACGGAATATCTGCAGCACTGTTGTTATAAAACGAAGATGAATATAAACCAATAAAGCGATCTTCTCCGACAACATTACCGTCATTATCAAACTTTTTAACCCCTACGTAATCGATATAAGCAGGACGATGCACGCGAGACTTACTATTAGTTTTAGTTAAGACTAATAAGTTATTATCTAGCGCCATTTTACGACCAGCTTCAGGCAACTCAGACAGCATTAGATCACGCGCAGGTGAAGTACGCATTAACCCTAAAGAGGTATCATCAAGGCCGCTAATTTTATAATCGCCTTTAACCGGTGAAATGGTATAACTGCGATAGCCTAACAGGGTAAAGTTGTCTTGCTCTAACCAGGTTAAAAAGTCTGCCGTCTGCTGCACAGTTTCTTTACTGGCTTTACCACTATTTTTACTTAATGACTTTATAACTTGCTTTAATTTGTCACGAGCAGGCAGCCAATCATTAACCGCTAATGAAACGTCTTCCATTACAGAATGAAGTTCATCAGTTAACGCAGCTATTGTGGCTTTATCGGTTAAACGGTCAATTTCAATATGGAATACTGTTTGCTTAGTACTTTGTGATTGCTTGCTACCTAACTTATAAAAGTCAGTAATGTTGCCTTCTTTATTGCGTTCAGTCTGCATTGGGTAATGCAACAATAAATGGGCAGTGATACTTTGTCTGGTTAGTGCCATCCGTATAGAATCGACTAAGAACGGCATATCTTGCACCACTATCTCAACAATAGTGTGTTTAGATTCCCAGCCATGCTTTGCTATTTCAGGGTTAAACACCCGGATTTTTTCGCCATCAGCTGCATGCTGATTAAATGTCTGCCATAAACTTAACGCCGCGCCATACAAGTCGCTGTCATTACGGCCGGTTAAATCGTCATTAGACATATTGCCAAAAAGCATGTTAGCAAATTTCTCAACCAGGCTTGGTTGATCTTTTACTCTATGCTTAATTAGTTTGTTTACATTTTGTAGAAGTACAGAGGGTTGACCGTCAATCGGTGCCATTTTTATATCCTTTTTTACCTTCACCTCTTAGGGTGGGCTATATCGAACATATCAGAACGTGTCAGGAGCGCAGTGTAGTGCCTATTGTAACGCTTTTCGAGATCTATTTGGTGCTTTGTTACTGGTTAAACCAGTTATTTTGAGGCTGATTGTAAATATATTCATTTGTTTTGATTACAAAAATGGCCCGAAGGCCATTACTGTAATCTAGCTGCATAAAAAACAATCAATGCAGTATTATTTTTTACGCCATAAAAATGCGGCTATAGCGGGTAATACCACAATAGCGCCGAGCATATTAACCACAAACATAAAGGTTAATAAAATACCCATATCAACTTGGAATTTCAGAGCTGAAAACACCCAAGTACTGACACCTATAGCTAAGGTAATAGCAGTAAACAATACCGCACTACCACGCTCTTTAAGCGCTTGATAATAGGCTTCGCGCAGCGGAGCACCTTCACGTAAGCTCTGAATCATATTAGATAGTATATAGATACCATAATCGACACCAATACCCACCCCAAGTGCGATAACCGGCAAGGTAGACACGGTAAGACCAATTTGTAAATTAGTCATCAACGCGGTAGCCAATACCGACACCACATATAATGGCACTATTACTGATATTGTAGCGCGTATCGATCTAAAGCTAATTAAACACAATAAAGTCACTGCCGCATAGACATACCACATCATAGGTTGCTGAGCTTCAGCAACCGCTTCATTGGTTGCCGCCATAACACCCGCTGGACCTGACGCTAACTTAAATTGGGTTTTCTCATCACTAAATTCTGCAGAATACTTTTTCGCCGCTGTTACCACCCGCTCTAATGTTTCAGCTTTATGATCTTCTAAAAACAACATTACCGGCATCACTGAGCAATCAGCGTTTAATAAACCGGTGCTGGTTTCAACCCGCGAAGATGCTTGAACTAAACTTTGCGTATTACGAGGTAACACCCGCCATTTTACATTACCTTCGTTGAACGCGGCATTAATAGTCTTAGATACCGAGGCTAATGACACTGTCGACTGAACCCCTTCAACGTTAGACATTAACCACTGAAAGTTATCAATCCGCTGCATAATACTATGTTCAGTACAGGCACTGGGGATGGTTTCTACCATCACATTTAAGTAATCGACTGAGATAGCAAAACGATCGGTAATTAAAAATGTATCTTGGTTATACCTTGAGTCTTCATGTAATGCCGGAGCTCCAGCATGCAAATCACCAATTTTTAGTTGCTGAGTCTGCATATAGCCAAAAGCAAATAACAACGCAGTAATAATAATAATAACTGCCGCATATTTACGGGTAGCAAAGGCCGACAAAGCAAACCACACTTTATCCATTTTCGGAGAACCTGCTGCTGCACGTTGCTGATATTTCTGACTAAACTTAACAAAAGACATTAATACCGGTAGCAAAATTAGATTGGTTAAAATAATAACTGCGACACCTAAGCTTGCTGTGATGGCTAATTCGCGAATAACGCCAATTTCAATGATAAGTAAGGTTAAAAAGCCAACCGTATCTGATAATAATGCCACACCACCTGGTACTAATAGCTTGCGAAAGCTGGCTTGAGCAGCTGTCTTGGCGTTCATGCCAGATGCCACCCTTTTACCGGTAGAGTTAATCATCTGCACACCATGGCTAACACCAATAGCAAAGACTAAAAACGGCACTAAAATAGACATGGGGTCAATACCGAAGCCTAGTGCAGATAACAGCCCCATTTGCCAAACCACTGCTATTAAAGAGCAACCAATCGGCAGTAAGGTCAACATTAATGAGCCGCAAAACAAATAAACCATGATGGCCGTTACCACTATGGCAATGGCAAAGAACAATAAAACACCCTTAGCACCATCGGCAACATCACCGACCATTTTGGCAAAACCTATAATATGAATACTAGTGCTATCGCTAGAATATTTATTGCGAACATTTTGCTCTAGAGTTTGGGCAAAACTGATGGTATCAACTTTTTGATTTGTTTCAGGGTCTATCTCTAGTAATTGGGCTGAAATCATCGCGCAGCTAAAGTCATCGGCAACCATGCGGCCTACTACACCTGCTTTTTCCACATTTTGTTTTACTTTAGCTAAACCAGCTGCATCGGCAATAAAGTCTGCAGGTATAACCGGACCACCAGCAAAACCATCTTCAACCACTTCAACAAAACGCGTACTGGGGCTAAATAACGACTTAACCTGCACCCGATCCACACCCGAGGTATACAGTAATTCGTCATGAGTTAAACGTAACGTAGTAAAGAATTCTGGATTGAAAATATCACCACTGTTATCACATAGCGCGACTAAGATATTGTTCGCCCCACCAAAATCTTCAGCATGCTGCAAATAAGTTTGCATATACTCATGTTTTAATGGAATATTTTTGGTAAATCCTGCATCTAATTTAATGGAAGCTGCTTTAATAACCAGAAAAATGGTTACCAAAATAAAGGCAGCTATAACCAAAGCGCGATGGCGAAACAGCGCATATTCAAATTTATTAACAATCCGATTCGCAGTCATATTAATTCAATTCACTTAAATTTATTGTTTTTATACCAATCTCAGTGACTAAGATCAGCTTATCTTGCCACACTAAGCCACTCACAATGGCTTTGCCATCTGCTAAGCTGTGGTCGCTAAAACTTTCACCATCATCTTGGCTAATTAAAAAACTGCCGGCATTACCTAACAGATAAATATGACCAGCCGCATCCGTGACGATACTGTTGACCGTAGCGTGGTTAGGTAAGGCAATTTCTTGCCAACTATTACCTTGGTCGACACTGCGAAAAGCATGTCCACGCAGACCTACAGCTAATAAGTTCATTTCTGGTGTTCTGGCAATATCAAACATCGAACCGTTATAAAACGCTTCTAAGCGCTGCCAAGTTTGCCCAAAGTCTGTGCTTTTTGCTGCAAAACCGGCTTCACCCACCATATATAGCAGATTGCCATCAGCAAAAACCCGATTAAAATGCGGCAAAATAACACCTTGCTCTATGGCATAGGCTTGGGCATCAGTTTCTTGTAATTCAAGCAAATAATCTTGATCATCTTCTGACAATAACTCAGCGTGAAACTCTGGTTGCCAAGTACTGCCACCATCGTTGGTGCGATAAAACATGCCATAAGCACCCACGGCAATGCCTTGGTTTTGGTTTCTAAAATAGACGTCAAATAAGGGTTTATCTAAATTGGGTAAAAACTGTTGAATTTGCCAACTTGTGCCGCTGTCGCTAGTGCTCAATATTGTCGCGTCGTGGCCAACAGCCCAACCATGCTGTTTATCGATAAACATCACAGCACTTAAATTCGCTTGCACTGGCACTTGAGCTTGCTGCCAATGGCTACCATCTGTACTACGTAATATATGACCTCTTTCGCCCACAGCTGTCAAAAACTGATTATCAAAATTAGCTAAATCCGTTAACAGCACTTTACTCGCTAAGGGTGCCTGATAGGCAGCCACTGGCTTAATGGTTTCAGACGCTATGCTTGAGGTGCTGGCAGTCATAAAAATTGCGCTAACCGCCGCTAACCAGATGTATTTATTACACATATTATTAGTTGTTACTCTATAAGATTTCATAAAAAAACGGTTGGCACTTGGCCAACCGTCATTAACAACTTAACTGTTAACGTGTACCAGCACGACGTAACGCAGCAGGCGTAAAGTCGGCATCGGTTAACTGCTCAGAGAAGTTATACATTCTGTCTTCATTATCTAAGCCAATCGCAATATAACGACGCGAGTTTAGATCATGATAAACCTCTAACGTACTCCACTGTGTTGGTACTTCATAATAGTTAAGACCATGGGCAAATGCCACGCGGTACATCTCATTACGGTTGTCATATAAGTCGGCAACATGGATCTGCCAGCTATCTTCATCAATATAGAACACCCGTTTGCCATAGACATGTCGCATATTATCTTTTAATTCGGCTTCTACTACCCATACCCGGTGTTTTTCCCAACGCACCGGCTCTGGATTAATATGACCTGGCATCAAAATATCGGCATATTTAAGATCATTGCTATGCAACTTGTAACTATTATAAGGGATATATAACTCTTGCTTGCCCACTAGCTTCCAGTTGTAACGATCTGGCGAGCCGTTAAACATATCAAAGTCATCGGTAGTTCTTAAACCATCAGATGCTGTACCTGGTGCATCATAAGCTACGTTTGGCGCCCGACGCACCCGACGCTGTCCAGTGTTATAGGTCCAAGCTTGGCGAGGTGTTTTAACTTGGTCCATGGTTTCATGAACTAGCAGTGCAGTACCGGCTAAGCGAGCTGGTGACGTAACACTTTGCTTAAATCGAAACAGAATGTTCTCTGCAGTTAATGCTTCGGCTGTGGCTGCAGGATCAGAATATTTAAACATAATCTGCTCATCAAAACCGATGATAGTATAGGCACCAGACGCTGTTGGAGCTGCTTGGCCACCATTACGCGACGCGGCTACACCACGAAAACGCAATAAGTGGTTCCAAATCACTTCTAAACCATTTTCTGGAATAGGAAAAGGAATACCAATAGCCGCGTTAACAATACCATTGCCGCCTTGCACTAACTCTGCTTCTGTGGCGATTTTTTTGGTCGCATCATAAACATATTGTGGAAAAGAAGCTGAGCGCCGAGTTTGATAAACATGCATTTTGTACGTTTCAGGATAGATTTCAAATAACTTAATCTGACCTGGGCTTAACAAATTTTGATATTGGCTAAGGTTAGTACTATCGATAGTGAATAACACTTTATCTTCAGCAAACGGATCTGGGTGATGATCTCCTGGCGAATAACCCGCTGGAGCTTGTAAAATACCACCATTCCAAGCAGGAATAGAGCCGTCAGCATTAGCCGCTTTTTCAGCGCCTAATGGCGTTAAATCATTACCTAATCTTGCCACTTGTTCTTGGCTAATCTTAGCGCCTGCGCCACAACTTATTACCAGCGCAATTGCCGAAGATAATAGGGTGAGTTTTTTAATCATGTCTGCTCGTCCCTTAAATAGAGTATTTAATGTTAAAAGAGATAAAATCGCGATCGGCTACGTTATTTGTAGTGCCTTGTCCGCCCCAAAATACGTTGTAAGATAATTCACCTGACCATTTGCTTAAGTAGTCAAAACTTACCGCATAAGCTAATGATTTACGATCTTCAACAAACATAAATAATGGATCTGGTGTTATACCGTTAACGTCATGAGAAAACACCATACGTTGCGATAAGTTAATACCGGAAAATACGTTGTTGTAATCCATTTTCGCTAAAATACGATATCCCCAAGCAGAAGCCGTTGGGAATGGGTTTGTTTCAGCACCGTCTGATAAACCGGTATGTAAACCATCTTTATTTATAAGATTGCCTTGGTTGTCTAAGCCTAACAAAGGACCACCACTACGGTCAGTACCTGGGCCATTTAAACGTAGCTCATCATACCCTGGCATATCTTGGATCCGAATACCGCCAATCTCAGCCAACATTATCATATTATCAGCACCTAAAGCAGGGCCAAATAAATGGGTAAATGTCATTTGCGCTTGAATAGTGTCAGATAAAATAAAACCTTTAGCAGCTTGGCCTGGCATAACTTTATTTGGGCTGTAACTTGAACGGCCTATTTGCGAAATACCATCAAAGTCAGGGCGTAAACCGGCATTAGATAACTGCTCTGGCATACCAGCATATAAAATTTCTACGTCATCAATTTGTAACGGTTCATCTTGACGATAAGCAATTTCACCCGCTACTGATGTTTCACCTACTGCGGTGTTAAAGCTAAAGCCATACAGTTTTATATCTTCTGGATATTCAACCTTAGCTTTAGAGAACATGGCTAAATCATCAATATTGTCTTGATTAATTTTGCCTTGGTTAGCCGATAAGTATTGTAATGATTGAATTACGCCGGCACCAAAATCAGCAGCAATACCCGAGATTACCGGTACCCGACTGTGATAGTTCATATAGTAAACTGCAAATTCAGTGTCATTTAAGTCTGGTGAGAAATATTCAAACTTAATACCGTACTGGCCACCGTCTTTAGGTTTAATTTCACCGTCTGCGCCTCTAGGTCTTAACGTAACCTTTGTTGGGTACGCAATAGCTAAACTCATGGCGTTAGCTTTTTGCGCCGCAGTTGCTGATGGACTGGTTAAAATATTTAACAAATCTGGCGCCATTAACGACAGTGTATTCATTTCACTTACTAAGAACGGTAAGTCTATATCTGGGTTACTGGTAAAACCTAACTGTACGTTTTGGTTGTAGCCGCCTTTACCAGCAAAGTCGTTAGTAGAAAAGTAGCTACCCGGAACCGGTAAATAACTATTATCCCACTGGTACTGATAAAAAATTTCAGTCGATAAATTATCTGTCAGACCAATATTAATTGTTGCCATACCCACTGGAATATAGGCTTCTTTTAATTCAGCGCCAGGAGCACGAGCTACACCAACATCAATTGGTGTAATATTAATACCGTGTTGAATCAGCGTACTTTCACCCCAACTCAATACTTGTTGGCCCACTTTAACCGTGACTGGGTTTTGGCCATCATTGAAGCTAAAATTGCCATAAACATAAGCATCAAGTAAACGAATGTCACGACAAGCAAGTTCGCGTGATTCTTTGTCGGCACATGGATCGACACTATTACCCGATAATGGGTTAGTGTAAGCGCCTTTTTGATCCATAGTGGCAAAGTCATAAAAATACATAAAGCGGCTAAAGAGGCCGATATTGCCTGATGTAATAGACAAATCGTGTGAACCTTTTAGCAAACTACTAAACATATCACCGCGGTCATAGTTTAAGTTGCCGGCATCACCATTACTGGAGTAACTACCTGGAGCATCCCATAATTGTGAACTGGCATAGACAGAATTAAAATTTGGCTTACCGTTACCATCAATATAGTAACCATAATCTGACCAGTTAAAATTATTAGCCGGATGGTTCACTTTACTAATAGTATTGAAATCACGATCTTCTGTGCGCCAACTGCCACCATAAGAGAATGTAGAGTCAAACGTTACGTTAACGTCTCCGAAGTTCCAACTTGCCGCTTGCGCTGGTGCCATTGACAAGGCAAGCAGCGCTGAAGCGACACCTAACGCTAAGGGTTTCTTAGCAAAGGTTTTTGGCCTTATATTCATGTTGTAATCTCCCCCCTGTCCCTGCAGGATATATTTAGTGTCATTTTAGTTATATTTTCACTACCAACTGATCGGATCTCAGTCCTGTTAACTAAAATCATTACATCATTTTCGTCTTCAGGCAAGGCTTGCTCTGAGCTAAATGTATTGATATATAGTCATTTTTTGTAAACTCTGCTGTTAAAATAGCCATGTTTAACGCTACTGCAGTTTAAGCCTAGCTTAATTTCTTAATATTAAGCTAGCTAAGTTAATGAAATTAAAGGCCATCTAACATAAAACTGCAAGTTATTGTTTTCACTCAACGTTTAAAGTATATACTCTAATTAATTTTTTCTAATCCAATAAAAGCGGCTTCTTTAGTTAGGGTTAATCTAAATCTACCGCGAATACCTAAACTATCTATATAAGGTCTAAAGTGTTTAAACAGCAATTGAATTTTTTTGCCATCATCTGCTGTCACTAACAAATATTTAGTGTCAGCACGATAAAAGCGCTGACACTGTTCCGCGGATACTGTCATGCTAAAAAAATACTGTTGCATCAGCCAATACTTTTACTAACTTTTTCATATAAGTCATTACTTAGCTTTGGTAGTTCAAGCAAGCGGGTTAAGCAATTCTGCATGGCTTGTTGCCGCACCGAATCAAACCGGCGCCAACTTAACAAAGGCGTAATTAATCGTGCAGAAATTTGTGGGTTTAATGGGTCCATTTTTGCAACCACGTCCGCTAATAACTGATAACCTTTGCCATCCAAGCGATGAAACTGCTCGGGGTTACGCATACTAAATGCTGAAAATAACGCCCTAACCCGATTCGGATTTTTCCAACTAAATAATTTATGTTGCAGCATGTTATCAATACCCGCAAACACCTGCTCCGTCGGATCAGTGGCCACTAATGAAAAACACTTATCCATAACATGGGCATCGTCTTGCCATTTTGTCGCAAAACTCGATATTAGTGCTGCAAAATCTACGTGCTGAGCTTGCTGACTGGCGATTAAAGCCGCTAAGCTATCTGTCATATTATCGGCTTGGCTAATTTGCTGGGCTATTAAAGCCGTTGAATCCGCTAGTTCAGCTAAGTAATGCAAACAACGATTACGCAAGCTGCGTGTGGCAACATCTTGCTCGGTATATTGATAAGGCGTGACCGCTAGTCGGTTATAACACTGTAATAATGGCTCGGCCAGTGCGTGAGCTAAGTCAATTTTAAGTTGCCTTAACAGTGTTAAGATTTGTTGCACCGGTATTTGCTGATATTGCTCAGCTAAAGTATCAAAGTCGGGTAAAGCCAATAACTCGGCAGTTAAAGCGGCATCTGCTTGCGGTTGGGTTAATAACTGCTGCATTAACTGAATAACAGCAGTTGGAAGTGCCTGTTTAACATTATTGTCTTGTAATCTAGCTGCTATCAACTTAGCCCAAAATTGCTGCATGGCATCCCAGCGAGCAACGCCATCTGAAGCTTTAGCGGCTATTTGCAGTAATTGAGTATCGGTATAATCTACCTTAAGTTTTACCGGTGCTGAAAAGTGAGCCAACCACACTATAGCGTCTGGCTGGGCAATATTGTTAAAGATAAATTGCTGCTGATTAGCCGTTAAATCTAATAAATGTTGTTGTTTAGCGTGCTGCTGGCCAAACAAAAACTCAATCGCTACGGGAATATGTAAATCTTGTTTGATCGCTTGATCTGCCGTGGCTGCGGTATGCTGAGTTAAGGTTAGGGTTAGTTTTTTGGTGCTGGCATCGTATTGCTGAGTAGCAGTTAACTCGGGTGTGCCTGATTGGCTATACCATAGCCGAAATTGGCTTAAGTCAACGCCTGCTGCATCCTGCATCGCTTGAATAAAGTCATCGCATGTTACGGCTTGGCCATCATGGCGTTGTAAATATAACGCTAAGCCAGCAGCAAAAGCATCTTTACCTAAAATAGTCTGCAGCATACGAATAACTTCAGCACCTTTATCGTACACGGTAACGGTATAAAAGTTATTCATCTCTACAACATGTTCTGGCCGTATTGGATGAGCCATTGGGCTGGCATCTTCAGCAAACTGGGCGGTTCGCATTACCTTAATCGCCTCTATACGGGTTAAGGTATCTGATGCCATATCCGCACTAAATTCCTGATCGCGAAAAACGGTTAAGCCTTCTTTTAAACTTAACTGAAACCAATCGCGACACGTGACACGGTTGCCAGTCCAGTTATGAAAGTATTCATGACCAATAATTGATTCAATATTAAAAAAGTCTTTATCGGTAGCCGTTGCTGCATCGGCCAAGACATATTTGCTGTTAAATACGTTTAAGCCTTTATTTTCCATGGCGCCCATATTAAAAAAGTCGACCGCCACCACCATATAAACATCAAGATCATATTCTAAATTGAAACGTTGTTCATCCCAGCGCATTGCGCGCTTTAGGGCTTGAATAGCAAAGTCACCCCGTGCCGCCGCGCCTTTATCAACATACAGTTCTAAACTAACATTGCGCCCAGATTGGGTGATAAAACTATCTGCAACCAGATCAAAATCTCCGGCGACTAAGGCAAATAAATAACTGGGTTTTGGAAAAGGATCTTGCCATTTTACCGTGCGAATTCCTTGATCATTAATCGAGTCAGCTACCTTATTACCATTAGATAATAAGTAAGGATAACGGCTATTATCCGCAATTATGGTACTGCTATACACCGCTAATACATCAGGTCTATCTAGAAAATAGGTAATACGCCGAAAACCTTCTGCTTCACACTGAGTACAAAAAGTATTCTCGGCTAAATATAGCCCTTCTAACGCTGTATTATCCTGAGGTGAAATCTGGGTAACAATACGTAGTTCAAACTGATCAGGTACTTGGTTAAGCGTTAAACTATCGGTTGTTTGTTGCCATTTATCCGCGCTAACTTCTTTACCATCAATCTCGACAGATAGCAGCGTTAACATCACGCCGTCTAACCGCAACGGCTGGTTCGCAGTTTGACGCAGCACTTGCATTACAGATGTGACAATTGTTGCCTTAGCGTCCAACTCAAAACATAAGTCAACATGGCTAATGGTAAATGCAGGCGTTTTATAGTCGGTACGGTGTTTAACCGTTCGTGTAGCAACACTCGTTGGCATAATCGTTTCCTAAACAGTTACTGCCCTGTATTAACAGAGCTAAAAAAGCCTGACTAATCAGGCTTTAATATTTATGAATTGGCTTCAGTTGGCTTCAGCACACTTTCGGGTGGCGTTAAGCGTAAAATCTTAATCCCCAAATAGGCATAAATAATGGCTAATACCGGATTAATTAAGTTAAAGAAGGCATACATAGCATAATCCAAAGGACTCACATGCAGCACCCCATGCATATAAGCACCACAAGTATTCCAAGGAATCAGGGGACTGGTGATAGTACCGCCATCTTCAAGTGTGCGAGATAGATTAACCGGGGCTAAATTACGCCGCTCATATTCTTCTTTAAACATCCGTCCCGGCATCACTATCGACATATACTGATCGGCGGTTAGCACGTTAGTCACAAAACAGGTCGCTATCGTGCTAGTAATTAATGAGCCGGTACTTTTTGCAAAGTACAAAATTGCAGACACAAATTTACGCAGTAAACCTATTTTTTCAATAGTTGCACCAAACATCATGGCACTGAACACTAACCATACCGTATTGAGCATGCCTGCCATTCCACCGCCATTAAGTAGTTTATTTATCTCAAGATCATCAGTTTCAATACTAAACCCAGCAAAAAAGTATACCAAATTAGCTTAATGGAGGCTAAAACAGCCGGCATAGAAGTATCAATCATACTTACTAATAGTTGTTGTTGAAAAAGTAACGCCCAAACAGCACCCAGCAAGGCACACTAAACACGGTAGGAAATGCCGGTACTTTTTTAATAGCCATAGTAAGTAAAATAAATAAAGGAACTAACTGCATTACCCCTATCTCAAAGTTAGTATTTAATATAGACCGAATTTCTTCAATTCGGTCTATATTAGTTTGCGGATCAGCATTAAAACCAATCATAGTGTATAATATTAACGCTAGTACTATACTAGGCACAGTAGTCCAAAGCATATGACGAATATGGTCAAATAAATCAGCGCCTGCAACGGCTGGAGCTAAATTGGTAGTTTCGCTTAAAGGCGAAATTTTATCACCAAAGTAAGCACCAGAGACTATAGCCCCAGCGGTTATCACTGGCGATAAGCCTAAGCCATTAGCCACCCCAATTAAGGCCACCCCTATAGTTGCCGCTGTGGTCCACGAGCTGCCAATACTTAATGCAACAATTGCACATAGCAAACAACTTGCCGCATAAAACCAACTGGGATTAATTAATTGTAAACCATAATAAATTAATGTTGGCACGGTACCCGACAACATCCACGTACCTATTAATGCGCCTACTGACAATAATATAAGCACTGCACCTAAAGATAAGGAAATACCTTTAACCATGGCTTTCTCAATCACTGACCAGTGATAACCATTTTTCAAACCTACCAACACTGCTGCAGCTGTCGCTAAAAATAAAGCCATTTGGTTAGGACCACTTGATGAATAATCACCAAATAAATATACCGACATTGATAATAGAATAATTAAAACAATTAAAGGCAATGAAGCATCAAGAAAACTTGGCTCTTTATATTTAGGTGTCGTCATTTGCTAGCTCCGCTAAATCCCAAAAATGCTAGTACAGGATCCAGCACCCCTATTAAGTTAAAAAATACTACGACAATAGCAATGGGTGTAAACCAACGAATAGCAAAACGCCATAACCAATAACTAAGTGCCGTGGTTTGCAGCTCTTGTTTTGACACTTGCTGCTTAACTACCCAGCCGGCAAACAGTGCAATGACAAGCCCACCAAGCGGTAACATTATTGCAGAGGTTAAATAATCTACCGCTTCAAAGTAGTTAGAAATCTTTTTACCCATAATATCCAGTTCAAAACTGGCCCATGGCGCACCTGAAAACGAAAATACCGTTAATAAACCTATTAACCATAATGATATGCCACTACCAATAGAGGCTTTCCAACGGCTATAACCTTTGGACTCAACTAGCCAAGCAACCGTAGACTCGATCATGGCAATGGTTGATGTAAACGCAGCAAATACCAACATAACGAAAAACACGGTGCCAAAGAAAGAGCCAAATGGCATGCCACCAAACGCTATAGGTAAGGTAACAAAAATCAGTCCAGGGCCTTCAGTTGGCTGTAAGCCATATTCAAACACCAGTGGGTAAATTGCCATACCTGCCAATAGCGCGACTGAGGTATCGGCTAAGGCTATCCATAGCGTTGTTTTACCAATAGAGATATTGTCAGGCAAATAGGCGCCATAAATCATCATGGCACCAGAGGCTAAACTTAAGCTGAAAAAGGCATGACCTAATGCCAACAAGATGCCATTCACAGATAGTTTGGAGAAATCAGGTGTGAAGATAAAGTCTAATGCTTGTAAAAAAGCACCATTAACGCCAGCATAAATTGCCATCACAATTAACAGCACAAATAAGGTTGGCATTAAATAGTTGACGGCTCTTTCTAAGCCTTTATGCACCCCTTTACCGACCACAAAAACGGTAACGGCTAACACTACAGCCGACCAAGACATTAACACTACTGGGTCTGCTGTGAATTGACTAAATGCACTACCGGTTTCAGCTGCTGTAGCACCGGTAAATAAACCACTGGCCGTTTTAAAAGTATAAGACAGGGCCCAACCAGCAATAACAGCATAAAAGGATAGAATAAAATAACTTGCGACTAAACCACTCCAACCGGCAATTTGCCAACGGGTACTGGCGCCTGCTTCAATAGCTAAGGTTTTAACTGATAATCCAGGGCTTTGACGACCACGACGACCAATCATCACTTCTGACATCATTACTGGGATACCAATAAGCAAGATACACAGTAAATAGACTAAAACGAAAGCGCCACCGCCGTTTTGGCCCATAATATAGGGAAACTTCCAAATATTACCTAAACCCACAGCTGCACCAGTGGCGGCCAATATAAAAGCTAGACGGCTAGACCATAGCCCATGCATGGATTGTCGTGATGACATAACGTAACCTTTATAATTATTATATTTTTTATACTCATCAGCAAAAAGCGGTATCAATACCGCTTTTTGCTAACTTTATATGTAAATTATTGTTTTGCTAACTGGCTAGCCTGAGTTAGATCAGCCGTAATATAGGCTGCCTCTTCTAAAAACGGATCTAACTTTTCAACTTGCTCAGGAATATCATCTAAAGACGTTATTGCTGGTAAATCGAAACGCTTCAATCGACTATTCACCCGGGCTAATTGCTTGGCTTTGTTTTCATCGCGTTCAGTAATGCGTGACTTTTCGTTAAGCGAGATACGTTTTTCATCTTTATCCAGCTTGTAATCAGCAATATCTTGCATTAAGTATTGAAATTCAGGCTCGTGTTGAATTCTTGCTTCATGCTTAGCAATAAGTTGAGGAATTAACGGGCTAAGATCATTAATGGTCTTGTATTGTGCGGCATTAATGGAATCCCAAGGTAAAGCATATTCCTCAGTACTTTCACCCCATTCTGCTGGTTCAATTGGGCTAGGTAATAAAATATCTGGGATCACACCTTTGTGCTGAGTACTACCGCCATTAATGCGATAAAATTTAGCAATAGTATATTGTACGCTGCCTAATGGGTTTGAGAACATATCATAAATACGGCCTAGACCACGGTGTTGCTGTACAGTACCTTTACCAAAGGTTTGCTCACCTATAACCACTGCGCGGCCATAATCTTGCATGGCAGCAGCAAATATCTCAGAGGCTGATGCACTATAGCGATCCACTAAAACCGTTAAGGCGCCATCGTAATATACGATGCCATCATTATCGCGAGTCTCAGTGACTTTGCCGTCACCTTCACGAATTTGTACTACCGGACCTTTAGCAATAAATAGACCCGTTAATAAGGTCGCTTCTTGCAGTGAACCACCACCATTACCACGTAAATCAACAATAATGCCATCAACATTTTGCTGCTTTAATTCTGCCAATAATTTTTTAACGTCTTCAGCTAAGTTATTATAAAAACCCGGTATGTTAATAACACCAATTTTTTTATCTAGCTCAGAAAGTTGTGGCGTAAACACTTCTGCTTTAGCGGCACGATCTTCTAAACGAATTTTATCACGCACTATCGTCACTATTTGCGCTTTACTAGTGCCAATATCAGCGGCATTAACCACTTGCAGCCTTACCGTGCTGCCTTTTGGACCTTTAATTAAATCGACAACATCATCCAGACGCCAGCCGATAATATCAACAAAGTCTTCTTTATCTTGGGCAACACCAATAATTTTATCTTTCGGCTTTAATTTAGCCGTTAAGTCAGCAGGACCGCCTGGCACTAGGCTTTGGATCACCGTGTAGTCTTCATCTGCACGCAACACAGCACCAATCCCTTCAAGAGAGAGGTTCATTTCTTGTTGAAAACGTTCAGCGTTACGAGGTGATAAATAGGACGTATGGGCTTCGATACTACGAGCAAAAGCGTTCATGACCAATTGAAAGACGTCTTCACTTTCAGTTTGAGCTAAACGTTTTTTAGTGTTTTTGTAACGCTTAGTTAAAATAGTGACGGCTTCTTCATCTGTTTTACCGGCTAATTTTAAATTAAGCGCATCAAATTTTACCCGTTCACGCCAAATTTCATTCAGTTCGGCAACGTCTTTTGGCCACTCGGCGTCTTTTCTATCGTAGACATAAAAGTCATCGACATTAAAATCAAAACCTTTCTCTAACAATGACAAGGCATAATCAAAGCGCTCAGCCCGTTTAGCTAACGTGATGTTGAACATATCAAAAGCAAAACTTAAATTACCTTTATTAATGCCATCATCAAATTGATCACGGTACTGTTCAAAACTATCAATCTCAGCTTTTGTCAGAACATTTCGGTAAAAATCTAAGTTTTTTAGATAAGTATCAAACATTTGTGACGATAATTCATCATCTAGCTGTACAGACTTATAATGGCCGCGGGTAAATAAAGCGGTTATACGTTTACTGGCTGTGGCATGTTGAGAATCTTGAGAGACTACCGGCAACGAAAAAGGCTCTGCCGTCGCGCCAGCTAAAGCATTAATGCTGACAACAGATAATAAGGCTGCTGCCAATAATGATAGTTTATTCATAAGCTACTCTAATAAAGTCAGGCTAAATACAAACTGTCCTGACGGGTTTTAATTACCATACCAGAACCCAATTGCACTGTCACATCACCCTTATTCACTTCTAAAACAGTGGCTAACATGGGTGTTTGACCTAATTTAACCAACACATTTGCACCTACCACCACAGCATCTGCTGCTACGGCTTCAAGTTTAACGGGTGCTGCTGGTGCTGGAGTTCTGGCGGCGTCACTTTTCGGCTTTACTGCTGCTTTAGAGTGGCTAGGTGTAGCTTTGTTCATTGCTTTTTTGTAACGAGGTTTGTCTGTCGCTTTTTCGCTATCGGCTGCAGTAGTTTCTGCTTTAGCAGCTGCTTGGCGTGATTTACGCTTTTCGGCTGCTTTTGCTTTGCTTTCTTTTAACGTAACAGCAGCATGCTCAGCTTGTTGCTCGTCAATTATATCACCCGCTGTGCCTGTTAAATCAACTCGCGCTACACCTTGTTTGGTTGCCGCTAAGTAGCGCCAGCTAGAGGTATATACTCTTAGGGCTTGGCGAAGCTGGGTTTTACTAATTGGGCTTTCCGGTTCTAGCTTTTGCGCTAAATCTTGAAAGATACCTACTTTTAAAGGTTTTACTTCGCCAGTTAAACTAAAGCAAGCCGGATACTCTGTAACCAAATAAGCTATAACGTCTTTGGTTGTGGTTAATTTTTGGTTTTGTTCAGTTGGGGTGGTCATTTACTCTTCACTCTTCTTCATCAGTAGTATCCAAAGCCAGCATACCGTTTTGTAGCTGTTGGCGCATAAATGCCAACGCCCAATCAATTATTTCATGTTCATCAACATCAAGTAAAATCGTGCCGCCTCTTAGTTCATCCCAAATTTTTGGAAATAACAGCTCGACTTGCTCAACGCCAATGTCTTCTGGTAGTTTTTGCCAAACAGCGTGATAAATAGTATTAATTTTATCTGCTACCAGTTCTTCTTCGCCTTCCCAATCTCCAACATCAGAAATCTGAAACAAATAATCTTGGATAGAGGCTAAATCTTTCATAGTGTTTTTGCCAAGTGTTGCTCGAATAACTGGACTATGCGCTCAAGACCCGCTTGATCATCAACGTCAAAGCGATCTAATAACGGGCTATCTATATCTAATACCGCGATTATCTCACCCGCATGCCGAACCGGCAGTACAATTTCCGAGTTACTGGCACTGTCGCATGCTATATGGCCCGCGAACTGATGCACATCAGCAACCAATTGCACTTCACCAGTAGCAACGGCAGTACCACATACCCCTTTACCTACCGGGATACGAACACAAGCCACTTGGCCTTGAAACGGACCTAACACCAACTCGTCTTGACGCAAGATATAAAATCCAGCCCAATTTAAATCAGCAAGTTGATTAAATAATAGCGCACTAAGATTTGCCATATTCGCAATCAAGTCCGACTCGTCTTCAATTAAAGCTGTTGTTTGCTGCGCAAGCAAACGATATAAAGCAACTTTTTCACTCGACATGAATTATGTATTCTAAATAAAATAATAGCCCGTTACATTACTCGGTTTACCCGCGAATTTAAACCTCTTATCTGCAAAGATTTACCCTGCTATGGCTATTCAGCACTTAATTACACTTAATCGCTGATAATTTAAGCACATTTACTGTTTGGTTTAGGCTTGCTGGGGCTTTGCAGGGTAATAAAATGTTGGCTCTTGTGGCTTATGGCTAAAGTGCCGAGTATCTTTAAACGGTAATTTCATATAGCCACCTACCCCTACATCGGTAATTAATGACACTTTATGTAAAATACCTTGCAACAAACTATTAAATTCTTGAGCCGCATTGCTGTCGAGTAAACGATAATAGCTATGCACTTTCATATTTAATTCGGAGACTTCAAAAATAATACAGCCAGTATGGCGGATAAGGTTTAGCCTCGCGATATCATCCATAATGGCATCTGGTAAGGTAAGTTGTTCATCAGGATCTCGGCCATCTTCAAAATACGAGTGTTGTTTACTGGCTTCTTCTGCACTTAAAACCGGCGCCATTTGATAAGGAATACTAACGCCATCGGGTGCAATAAAAGGCTGCTTTATATTGTCACGGCTAATATGAATGGTATTTCGGGCATTAAACAAACAGGCTTTAAAAGTACCCACCCGAGTAATTGATTGGGCTAGCATCACCACGTTATTTACGGCTAACGCAAACGCATCACTAAGTTCGGCATCGTATAAGTTTAAACTTGAATCAATATAAATACCGCCAGCCTGCCAATGTACCACTAAACCACCCACGATAGGATAACGAGCTAACCGGCCAACCGCAGCAATAAAAGCTTTTTCTGTTTCACCCATACCTTGTAAATAATTTTTATAATATTTCTCTAATTGCACGTCATCAACATAAGCAATACCTTCTTCTTCACTGGTTTCACGTAAAAAAGATTTACGTGAAGAATACACCACAGTGTCTAATTCATAATGCTTAGGGCTAACCCAAACGGGCAATACGGCAGTATCATCAAACAACTTTATATTCGGTAACACTAAGTTTTTTAATCTTGGCATGTGCTGTAAAAAATAATCACCTGCTTGATTACGTAAATAATCATCTTCTGCCAGCAAGCTGTCCAGCATAGTGGCAAACTCAACGGGTAAACCTAAACTGCGTGCAGGGATAGCTTTGTAACCAAAGCGACAGGACTGCCCTGACGCTAACGCGTATAAAGTCCCTGCTACCCCTTGCTCATCAAAGCGCGGACTTGATAAGGCTCCCACTCGCTGCTCTTGGCCTATAAAGTACACATCGCCCATACGCGCATTAGACGTCTGCAAATCGGCAGACATTAATTGCATAACGTTACTAGAAATGTATTGGCCTTGACTATCTAACTGAGCATAAACAGACGAGCCCCAGTCTATTAACGCCACTTGCCCGGTGTCTTCATCAATAACTAAGTTTGACGGTTTAACATCACCATGGACAATAGGCGTGTCAATGCCATCTTTTTTATGTTGGCGTAACGCCTTTAATAAATCTGCTAACTGGCAAGCAATATCAATAATTGTCCGTACCGGCAAACGACCATGTTTTAAACTATAGTGCTCAAGATCAATACCTTTCGCCCGCTGCATCATTAAGATGCCTTGCTTTTTTATCACTTGATACGTTATGTAAGCCGGTACATTTGGGTGTTTAACTTGAGACAACATATAAGCTTCGTCTGCTAAACGGTCTTGAATATGTTGCGGCAGGTTTATACGTGAGAATTTAAACACACAGTTTTGATCGCTAGCATCTAGCCCAGCAAACGCGAAACCATAAGCTCCTTTACCGATTAACTCTATGTTGCGATAGCCTAATTTTTGCAGCTCGGTAATACATAATGCTACCCAATCTTTTAGCTTTTTAGCATCGGTCGAGTTCAGCAAATATATTGACTGCTCTTCAGGGATGTAAAAGTTTCTTAACGGGACCTTTTCTTGCACTGTATTACGCGCTTTATCTTGCATAGCATTATTAATCATTAGGAGTTAACCATAAAAAGTTAGCCATAAAAAAACCCACTGCATACAGTGGGTTTTAACAAAAATTACAGCAGCTGCCAAGTTATTACCCAGCTAAGCGATTTATCCACTAACTTAGTGCTACCAGCATAGAGACTGGCTGCTCTAAATACTGCTTCCATAAGTTAGTAAAGCGAGCAATGGTACCGCCATCAATCACACGATGATCACCCGACCAGCTAATTTGCATTAACTGTCTGGCTTCCACTTCACCTTTAGCATTAAATCGCGGTAAAGTTTGCACCTTACCTAAAGCGACAATAGCGACTTCAGGTTTATTTATGATAGGGGTCGCAACCGTGCCACCTAAAGCGCCAATATTAGAAATACTGATAGTACCGCCTTTTAAATCAGCAGGACTTACCCGACCTTCTCGCGCTGAATCCGTTAAACGGGTTAACTGTTGGGCAATTTCAATAACCGTCTTAGCTTGGCAATCTTTAATATTAGGCACTAATAAGCCCACTTTAGAATCCACGGCAATACCAATATTATGCTGAGCAAAATAAGTTAACTCAGTACAATCGGCATTCACTTTACTATTCATCACTGGGAACTGCTTAATCGCTAACGATAACGCTTTTATAAAGAATGGCATCATAGTCAGCTTAATACCCTGCTGCTTATACTGCTCTTTTAAACTTTCACGTAACGCTATTAGTTCGGTTAAATCAATTTCTTCACAATAAGTAAAATGCGGAATAGTCGATACCGAATCGGTCATCTGCCGTGCCATAATGGCTTTAATACCTTTAATCGCTTCAACGCGATTTTCGGCATTTACAGCACCTTGCTGACTACTAGCTTGCTGAGTGTTGGCTATAGGCGCAGCTGCACCGGCAGCATTACCATCTACAAAGGCCTTAACATCGTCTTTAAACACTCGGCCTTTATCACCGCTACCGCTAACTTGGCTAATATCGACATTTAATTCACGTGCTAAACGTCTAACTGCAGGGCTAGCTAACGCTTTACCACTAGCCGCGGCATTAGTTGGCGCATTAGTCACCGTTGCATTCGCTTTAGTAGCGGAGGAACTTGCTGCGCTCGCTGTTGGTAACTGTGCGGCCTGTACCGTTGTTGTCTGAGCAGAAACTGCTTGCATACTACCAGCATGTTCCATCGCAAAGAGTGGACCATGGACTTTAGCTATTTCACCTTTGGCGTAATATAACTTAGTCACTTTGCCAGAATACTTGGCTGGAATTTGCACCAAGGCTTTATCGGTCATCACATCACAAACTGGTTGATCTTCTTCGATCATATCGCCTTCTGCGACCAACCAATCAACAATCTCGCACTCGACAATACCTTCACCAATATCGGGTAATATAAAGTCTTCGCTATTATACTGTGCAGTGCTAACAGAGGCATTAGTGTCAACGGCAACATTGTCAACACCCACAGCTTTTTGCTGCTCAATCGCTTGTTGTTGCCCGTTACTGCTAACATCACCAGCTAACTGCATTTCAAATAAAGGGCCATGCACTTTGGCAATTTCACCTTTAGCGTAATATAGCTTTGAAATAACACCGTCATGTACTGCAGGTATCTGCACCAGCGCTTTGTCTGTCATCACATCACAAATCGGTTGATCTTCTTTAACGCTATCACCTTCAGCAACCAACCATTCAACGATTTCACACTCAACTATTCCTTCGCCGATATCAGGCAGAATAAAGTCTTTTTTCATCACTGCCTCCTTAAAAGTTAATCGCGCGTTTAATGGCTTCGTATGTTTTTAGATGGTCTGCTACATACTCTTTTTCTAGTGATAGTGGGTAAGGGGTATCTAAACCACACACACGTTCAATGGGGCTTTCTAAATGTAAAAAACACATTTTTTGAATAGTCGCTGCAATTTCACCAGCAAAACCACCTGTTAATGGCGCTTCATGGTTTATCACTAACCGACCAGTTTTCAGCACTGATTGCGCTACCGTATCGGCATCCCAAGGTAATATGCTACGTAAATCGATAACTTCACAAGAAATACCGTCTTTTGCAGCCATTTCTACGGCTTTTTGCACGGTTTCCATCTGTGCGCCCCACGCCAACACAGTGATATCTGTACCTTGTTGAACCACTTCAGCTTTACCCAGTTCTATTTCGTAATACTCTTCTGGCACTTCGCCAATAGAAGCACGATATAGCTTTTTCGGTTCAAAAAATATTACCGGATCTTGGCTGGCAATCGATGCCAACAGCAAACCTTTAGCTTGGTACGGATCGCGTGGGATAACCACTTTTAAGCCTGGAGTATGAGCAAAATAAGCTTCTGGCGATTGGCTGTGATAATGACCACCGGCAATACCGCCACCGTATGGACTTCTAAAGACTAAACCACCAACGTTAAACTCATCGCCAGAACGATAGCGAAACTTAGCTGTTTCATTAACTATTTGATCAAAGGCTGGAAAAATATAATCGGCAAATTGGATTTCAGCCACCGGTTTCATACCTTGTGCTGCCATACCGTTAGCAAAGCCAGCAATACCCTGTTCAGTTAACGGGGTATTGAAACAACGGGCTTTACCGTATTTTTCTTGTAATTTGCTGGTAGCACGGAATACTCCGCCAAAGTGCCCAACGTCTTCACCAAAACACACTACGCTGTCGTCTTTAGCCATGGCTAAATCAAGCGCATTATTAATGGCCTGTAACATATTCATCTTTGCCATTAGTCTAATCTCCCCGCCGTGATCGGATATGCTTCTGGATACTTACGGATATGCGCTTTTAATTCTTCTAGTTGCTGCTGTAGGGCAGGAATAGGTTCTTTATACACATCTGAAATTAAATGTTCGATACCCGGTTTAGCCACTTTTTCTGCGACTTTTAAGGCGTCGAGTATTTCGCCACGTAAGGCATCGATAGTGGTTTTATCATCGGCTTCGTTAAGCCAACCTTTTTCGATTAACCATAAACGG
The DNA here is from genome assembly GCF_001752395.1 of Rheinheimera salexigens. NCBI lineage: Bacteria > Pseudomonadati > Pseudomonadota > Gammaproteobacteria > Chromatiales > Chromatiaceae > Rheinheimera > Rheinheimera salexigens. The sequence continues at coordinate 2,111,897 of NZ_MKEK01000001.1, forward strand.
TAACGAGAGATGGGATCGTTTTGGCGCCATTTCTCTTCTTCTTCTTTCGAACGATAACCACTTGGATCATCTGATGAAGAGTGCGCACCTAAACGATATGCCATGGCTTCAATTAAAATGGGTTCGTTATGTTCTAATGCGTAATCGCGAGCCATTTTGGTAGCTTGATACACAGCAAGAATGTCTGCACCATCAACCCGAATAGCTTTCATGCCATAACCGACACCACGACAAGCAATACCATCACCGACAAATTGCTCGTTGGCTGGCGTTGAAATGGCGTAGCCATTATTGCGACAGAAAAAGATGACCGGAGCTTTATGTACTGCAGCCATATTTAAACCAGCGTGAAAGTCACCTTCAGAAGCAGCACCTTCGCCAAAATAGCAAATAGTGGTATTTTTTAGGCCACGCATTTTTTGTGCATAAGCATAACCACTAGCTTGAGGAATTTGGGTACCTAATGGTGATGAGATAGTCATATAGTGAATATCTTTACTGCCATAATGCACAGGCATTTGCCGGCCTTTACCTAAATCTTTCTCATTAGAAAACAGCTGATTCATAAACTGCTCTAAGGTAAAGCCACGATAGCGCAAAGCGCCTTGCTCGCGGTATTGCGCCATGATCATATCTTTATCATCTAACGCCGCAGCACTACCCACAGTGGTAGCCTCTTCGCCCAGACATTGCATATAAAAACTGATACGGCCTTGACGCTGCGCGGCTAACATACGTTCGTCTAATACGCGGATAAACACCATAGTGTCATACATTTTTATGGCGGTATCTTTATCTAATTCTGGCTCGGTTGCGCCATCATATATGCTGCCATCATCACGTAAAATTCGCAGCGTAGGTATTTTTAACGCATCACCAGCAGTGAACTCTGCAGTGTGTACCGTCGTAATGGTAGCGTTATTTGGATTAGTCATAGGGTGTCTCTTATTTGTTATACATGTTTGTTATACATGAAAGACATGTTGGTCAAAGTGTCGGTATCGCATTAACACTCAACACTGATCTTTTGCGCCACTTATCGGCGTTTCCCCGTTTATGTCAGACAAAGTCTGGTACCGGTTTGTTCTAATTAATATCGGCGCAACTTTACCTTTACGTAAACTGCATTGCAACCTAGCGCAAACAATTAGCCCAAGCACTTGCTACTAAACTGTCAGTATAAATTTACTCTATGTGGTCGTTTAAGTTTAAACTAAATGCTGACTTACCGTTGTCGGCTCTACCAGTAACATGGCCCGCTGGCCTATCGCTACGTTAGCATTAGGGAATATAATGGCTTCACCTTCTTGCTCTACACGATGCTCAATATCACCGTCTGTCGCTAATAATGTGCCTAGCGCATAAGTCGTAAAGTTTTCAACATCGCTGGCAAAGTGTAATTGAAAAGCCTCTGTTTGCTTATTAATAGCTCGTGAAACTTGATACAAGGCAAAGTCTGACTCGATAAAGGGTTGAGTATCAAGCTGGGCTAAGCTAACTAAATCACGCAGGGTTTGACGCACTTTGCTAAAACGTTCCATATCATTTTGACCAAATGGCTGCACTTTACCTAATTCAATAGTGAACGAGTCGGCAGAATGGGTATTAGAAGCATAATAACTAAAAGTTGAAGCAGGTGTTTGCATTAGCAGTACTGTTGTTACATCGCAGGCTTGCAGAAACTCAAATTGGGCTTTATGCCATGGTTTACCATGTAAAAAAGGATAGACAGCAAACTTTTCGAACCGAGAGCCACGTATAGCAGTGTGTAAGTCGTATAACATACGTTGCCGTGGGCTGTTGGTGTTGGCCGTTGCATGATAAAACTGGCTAACATAGTGCTCAATTTTTTTAGCCCTATGCCGTTCAGCATTCATTACACCATCGCCTAAACTATGATGCCCCGAAAACAACCGATTTAAATTTTCATCTATTTCCCGCTTACCCACCAACATAGCAGGCAAGTTACCAAAAATAACTAAAAGCCGATGTTTTAATATCAGCTTACCTTGTAATACATCACTGACTAACTCGGCACAAATTTCAATGGGCGCAGTTTCATTGCCGTGAATACCACATGACAAGACAATATCTTTAACACTGGTGGTTTCTGCTGGCTGAAAACGGATAATACCGGTATCGCAAATTTCCACTTCAGTTTGGTTGGCCAGCGTAAATTTCTGCGCAGCTAAGGTAGTCGGATTGGCTAAGCTTAATGCTAAAAAATCATATCCGGGAATGACATTCTCTACCATCGATGTTTCTCCTGTTATCTAAACAGCCACAATTCTATCCTAGTTTAGACAACAGGCAAAATAAGCAACGTCTTAACAAATTAAAGGGTTTCAAATGCCTCTACCCGATCTTTACCCAATTTTTTAGCTTGATACATCGCATGATCAGCATCAGCCAGTAATTGCTTTAATTGATATCCTGAACTTCCTGAATTACTGACACCAAAACTGGCATTAATTAAAAAGCTATGGCCACTCTCAGTAGTATCAATCGAACTAATAGCTTCTCGACAAATCTCAGCTAATAACATGGCTTTGTCTGGCTGACAACCGGGTAGTAACACCGCGAATTCTTCACCGCCAATTCGGCCAAACACATCATTATTGCGCATAAAGTTACGACACGCTTTCACCACATGAATCAGTGCCCAATCCCCTACTGCATGGCCATAGTCATCATTTATGCGTTTAAAGAAGTCTAAATCAAATAAAATCAATGACGCCGGTTTATTATGATTTTGGCAGTATTCTAAGGATATTTTTGCTTGGTTATTAAAATGGTAGCGATTACTGATACCCGTTAGATGATCAAACTCAGCTAACAACTTAAAGCGTTTCCGGCCAAATACCCCTCTAACAGCTAACACAGTGGCTATAATCAGCACTACCACTAATAGTGTCATCACTAAGCGATGGTTTTTGACCTCCTGCGCATAGATGTTCTTTTGTAAAAACAATAATTCATTATCTTTATCTAATAACGCAATGCGCTGGTTTTTAGTTTCTATTTCGCCACGGGCTAAGTAATAGGCTTTTAGTTGAGAAAGTCGGTCATCATCAAAAGTGCTTTTAACATTACTAAATTTTTCTAAGCTACTTAAAGCAGCTTTAGTATCCCCTAGTGCTTTATAGGCTTTATATTGTGCCTCAGCCGCCATTAGATACGCTTGATAAACAGTGGTGGTTTCATCTAAGCGTAAAACTAATTTGGCATTTTCTAATGCCCGCTCATAATACCCTAGACCAACATAAGCATAAGCGTAAAAACTATAATAAATGTTAATAATTGAGGGATAATGTGTAGCTTTAACATCAGGCATATACTTATCTAGCATTAAGATAGCCCCACTATAATTTTGCTCGGCAAGCAAAAAGTGGATTTTATGGCCATGAATAATACTCGCCCAAAGCTGCTCATTAATTGCATTACAGCTGTCAATAGCATCACTATAAATGCTGTCAAATTCAGCTTTGTTATCCATAAAAAACAACGATTCGCTATAGTGTTGATATCCTATGCACTTAAAACGTGGATTCTGAGCACTTTCGATTAACTGTAAAGAGTATGATTTTGCTAAGCCGAACAGACCTAACTTATTGTATACCATGGCTTTTAAACCTAAGCCTATTTCAAGTACTGACGATGTGGTAACGAATTTTTCTAATTCATCTAACTGATCTAAGTAATAAAACACATTTAAATATTGTTTTGTTAAAACATAGACATTTGCAATAGTAACAACAGCCCGATAGGCTAATTCTTTATCTTCGTTATCAATAAGGTTTTTTAATACTGTAATCGCGTCTGGATATTTAGCATTAAAAGCAAGAGAATAGGCATATAAATATTGATAATAATCATGTTCTTTGGCGGTTAAGTTAAGCTCACTATCACTTAACTCAATTAAAATTTCAGCTAGCTTATCCGGACGAGAGCTTTTAATTTCATCCGCAAAGGCTAACTTTTCTGCAATAGTGTTTTGGACCGGTTCGGGCTGAACGTCACTACTTTGCAATGCCATTGCTGAAAACGACACATTTATTAGTAGCAGTATAAAAAATGCAGTGTTTTTTATAGCCCAATTAAAGCTTAGCAATCGTATTACCCTACCAACTGTAATGGTTGCTGAGTTACTCTTTGCAGTAAAGCGCTTTTTTCAGGGCTTTGTTCTGTGTCTTCTGCAGGTTCTTGTTCAGGCTGCTCTTCAGGTTCTTCTGCAGGCATAATGCCACAAATTAAGCCGGTTCTAACCTGCAATGCACGCTCTAATTCATCCACATTAGTGTGTTGCAATGCAGCAATAACCCGATTATCACTGATTTCAGATTGTAAAAAGGCTTGTAATTGCTCTGGTGTCGCGTATTTAAATGCGGCATCACTGGCTAGATGTTCAAGTATATTAATAACATTAATCATTACTTATCCTTTCAATATTTTATTATCTTTAGTATTAACTACATATTGATATATGTAACGAGTTTTTTCAGTATTTGCAATAAATCCTAGCTTCGACGCTAACAGTATCGCCGCTTTATTGGTTGGGCTTATTTGCATATAAATAGTTTTTATCTCTAGGGCTATTAACTTGGCGACAATAGCTCGCATAACTTCTAATGCCACACCTATATTTTGAAACTTCAACAATAATATAACCCCAATTTCAGCCTTTTTATTAACAAAGTCAATGTAAGGCATACCACTAATGCCATATTCTATTAAACTGTTTTTATTCTTTAGCAGTAAAATTAAACTGTCGCATTGCTGCTGTTTTTGCTTTCGTAGCATAGTGTTAAGCATCGCAGCAGTTTGTACATAAGAAAATGGAGCTGCAATATAGTGCATGGTATTACTGCAACCATACAATTTAGCTAAAAACGGCAGCGTGGTGTGGTCTACTGGTTTCAGGCTCAGCCTTGGTGTTGTAAATGTAAAATAATTTAAGATGTCGTCAGTTGTTTTCAGTAGCATTACTGACCTGCTCAGCCGTTGTTAAGGCTTCTAACCGTGTGAGTAATGCTGAATTCAGCTGCATTTTTTGACTAGGAGGGATGACTAAAGTGGTTTTAAAATCCATTGTTGCTAATGGCAGGTCAGCTAAGGCTAAATATTCAATCCGAGGCTGTTGCAGCGGTAGCGTAATGGCTTCATATAAAATCACCTGATGTTGCAGCGGATAATATTCTGCCAGTAATTGTACTAATAGTTGTTTATATTCAGCACCGGTACTAAATTTAGCTAAACTTCGGTCACCTGCTACACCCACTTGCCATAATATTAAGTAAGCCGCGTTATCAATAGTGCGTTTATAAAACATAAACTGGCTGGTTTCATAGTGCTGACAGCCAAACTGACCGGGATCGATGGCTAAATCGGCTATCAAACAATCTTCAGCGGATATACCAGGCTCCATATATGCCTTAAACCCTAATTTTTTAGCTTGTTTAATCGCATTATGCGGCACCCAAGCAAATACACCGGGATGGCCATAAAATGCGCCAACAACGTTGCGCTGCTGTTTAACTTGCGCCAGCATCACGTCAACCATCTGCTGATAAGTTTCCATCCGTGACTTACCTTCACAATAGAATGGCTGCAATGAACGCACGTCAGGATTCATCTGGCTGATCCATTGTTCAGTAACACCGTCTGACACTAACACGAATACCACATCGGCTTGCTCAATATGGCTTCGTGAAATTGGACTAATATGCGCCCCTAATGTCATGCCCGTGCCGACACAAACTAAGCTTCCTTTTTGCAACATATTCCCTGTTTGCTTATTTGTATAATTTAACAGCAGTCTAGCATTGCCTATACTCAGGTTGAACTATTTTTTACCTTAGGTTTATTACAATAGGCTCAATTTAAGTATTTGCGCTAAATACGTTATTAACAAAATTTTTAGCATCCTGCTCTAGTTGTAACAAATGCGCTTGGTCAACAAAGCTTTCCAAGTATATTTTATAACTGGCTTCAGTGCCTGATGGCCGCGCGGCAAACCAACCATTACGAGTAGCTACCTTTACGCCACCAATATCAGCTTTATTTCCAGATGCGCTGGTTTGCACAGATACAATTTCATCACCAGCCAAATGGGTTTGGCTAACGCTATTTACATCTAGTTTTTTTAACGCTGTTTTTTGTTCTAAACTGGCAGCAACATCTATACGTTGATATAAAGGCGCGCCTAATTCTCGGGTTAATGCTTGATATTGTTGATAAGGATCAACCCCGGTTTTCGCTAACATTTCTGCTGCTAATAAACCTAAAATAAAACCATCTTTATCGGTACTCCACACAGTACCGTCTAAGCGTAAAAAGCTGGCGCCGGCACTTTCTTCGCCTGCAAAAGCAAGTTTAGCCTGATGCAAACCCTCAACAAACCATTTAAAACCCACGGGAACTTCATATAACTGACAGCCACGGCTGGCAACAACTCTGTCAATTAAGGCACTTGAAACCAAGGTTTTACCTATTGCTAAATCAGTTGACCAACCTGGTCTATTAGCCAATAAATAGTTAATAGCAGTTGCAAGATAGTGGTTAGGGTTCATTAATCCACCGCTTGCGGTAACGATACCGTGGCGGTCAAAATCAGGATCATTGCCTATCGCAATATCATACTGATTTTTTAGCTGAATTAAGTTAGCCATGGCATAAGCTGAAGAGCAATCCATACGGATTTTGCCGTCTTTATCTAATGGCATAAAAGCAAAAGCAGCATCAACCTTGTCATTTACCACAGTAAGATTTAAACCATAACGCTCAGCAATACGTGGCCAATAGGCAATACCCGAGCCACCCATTGGATCAACGGCTATGCGAATATTGGCTTTAGCAATGGCTGCCATATCCACAACATTTTCTAAATCATCAACATAATGTTGTATATAATCAATATGCTGACAATAACCTGACGCTAAGGCTAATTGATATGGCATCATCTTAACGCCATCTAAGTCTTGGTCTAATAAAGCATTAGCCCGTTGCTCAATCCAGTCTGTGGCATCAGTATCGGCTGGGCCACCATGCGGCGGATTATATTTAATACCACCATCTTCAGGCGGATTATGCGATGGAGTAATAACAATGCCATCAGCCAGCTGCGTAGTCTTACCCTTATTTTGGCCTAAAATAGCATGGGATATAACTGGCGTGGGCGTATAGCCAAGATCTTGTTGAATACAGACTTGGATTTTATTAGCAATTAATACTTCAAGCGCAGTGGCAAAAGCGGCTTCAGATAAAGCATGGGTATCTTTACCTAAAAATAATGGCCCGGTAATACCTTGCTGTTTGCGATAATCGGCAATAGCTTGGCAAATTGCCAATACATGCGGTTCATTAAAGGTCTGCTTTAACGCACTCCCCCTGTGTCCTGATGTGCCAAAGCTTACTTTATGCTCAGGAAACTGCTGTACATCCGGCTCTAATACATAATAGGCTGTCATTAAGCGGCTAATATTAGGTACTAATTCAGCCGGTATTGGCTGCCCCGCTAACGGATGTAATGCCATGATAATTCCTTATAATAAATCGCGAATACGTTCAGCTTCAGCCTCGGTATAACCTAATTTAAGCGCAGCTTCGGTTAACATCATCTTCTTTCGCGTAGTATTAGAGTTGGTCATCACCCAAAATTCGGTATTCGGAATTTGTTTCGGATTAGTACTACTTCCTGCTTCAGATAGTTCATCGTGCGAACGGCCAAAATACAAACGATTACGGCCTTTTATCTCTAATACTGCAGAAAATTGCTTTTTATGTGCTCGGGCCAAAACAGATAATATAAATAAAAATCGGCCAACAACACTAGATTCAGTTTGTAATTCTTGGCGATTAATTAAATCGAATACCGAAACATGCGCTGCAACCTTCGCTGCTTGCTCTGCAGTTGAATCGGCGGCTTGGCTTGTTGCATTAGTATCTGTAGATACATTTGCATCAGAAATAGTCGCATCACCTAACAGCAATCGACGCAAAATATCTGAAGCACTTTCGCCAATTTGCTGGGTTTGTCCCGCAATATACTGGTACAGCTCTTCATCAATTTCGATGGTTTTCATATATTTATTCCACCTACAAAAATTTCCATCATTATATAAAGCCTTATCGACTGACGCCAGCAACATCCTTTGTTAAACTGACGATCATTTAAAATCATTGAGTTTTATATGCTATTACATACCCATTGTACTGGTTCAGGCGATCCTATCGTGCTGATCCACGGCCTATTTGGCAGTTATGAAAACTTAGGTATTATTGCCCGAAGTTTGGCAGAACACTACCATGTAATTAATATTGATGTGCGTAATCATGGTCAATCTCCACATAGCGAGCAAATGACATACGCGTTAATGGCTGAAGATGTAGCAGAAACCCTAGATCATTTAGGCTTATCTAAAGTGTCTATTCTTGGCCATTCTATGGGGGGAAAGATTGCCATGGCATTTGCATTGGCTCACCCAGAGCGCGTTGATAAGCTAATTCTGGCCGATATAGCGCCGGTAGCCTACCCGGCTCGGCATCAGCAAATTTTAGCCGGTTTAAGTGCTGTGCCGCTAAGCCAGATCCAAAGTCGCTCTGATGCTGATAAACATTTAGCTCACTATATTAATGAGCTAGGTGTACGCCAATTTTTATTAAAAAGCTTAGCCATACAAGATGATCATTATAGCTGGCGCTTTAATTTAGCGGCATTAACTGAGCAATACAGCAAGATTAATGGTGAACTAGATCAAAAGGGTAGCTTTACCGGTGAGTGTTTATTTATAAAGGGTGAATTATCCGACTATATTTTAGCTGAACATAAGTCACAAATATTAGCCCAGTTCCCAAAGGCGCAAGTAAAAACGATTCAAGGCACTGGCCATTGGTTACATGCCGAGAAGCCAGCGATTTTCAGCCGACTAGTCCAAGATTTTTTATCGGCTTAACGGCTTAATTAATAGCAATTTATGCTATAGTGCCGTCAAATTTTTACAGCCAGGAGAAACCAAGTTGGCTTTTGAGCAAATTGAAACCCTTGGATTATGGTTGGGTTTATTTATTCTGTATGCTTTTATCGTCATGGCGATTTTAGATGTATTGAAAAAAAGCAATGCCCCGAAATTCGGCCGGTTTTTTGTATGGCTAGTGCTCTTTTTGTCGCCACTGGTATTTATTATCAAAAGCGTAGTACCGTTTTTTCTTGAGTAAGAAGGTTAAGATTAATGGCTAAGATTGCCACTGATCGCACCACTATTGATTTGTTTGCACAAGATAAACGTCCGGGGCGACCAAAAACAAATCCGTTGCCCCGAACGGAACAGCTTAAGCTGAACAAACGCAATCAAATCAAGCGTGATCGCAGTAAAGGTTTAAAACGTATAGAGTTCAAAGTGTCTGATAAATTGTATGAACAGCTAAGTCAGCACGCTAGCGACGCCGATATGACGCGCAGCGCCTATATTGAACATATTTTGACACAAATGTTGACCAGGTAAGAAGGTTAGATAATGGCTACTGTAGGCATATTTTTTGGAAGTGATACTGGTAACACTGAGCATATTGCTAAAATGATCCAGAAAGAGTTAGGCAAGCACTTATTTGATGTGCGTGATATTGCTAAAAGCAGCAAAGAAGATATTGCCGCTTTTGATTTAATTTTATTTGGTATCCCAACTTGGTACTACGGTGAAGCACAGTGCGATTGGGATGATTTTTTCCCAGATTTAGAGCAAGTTGATTTTACCAATAAACTCGTCGCGATTTTTGGCTGTGGTGATCAAGAAGACTACGCTGAATACTTTCTCGATGCTATGGGCACTTTACGTGACATTATCGAGCCTAAGGGCGCCATTATTGTCGGTCAATGGCCTACCGCTAGTTATAATTTCGTTGCGTCTAAAGGCTTAGCAGATGAAGACCATTTTGTCGGTTTAGGTATCGATGAAGACCGTCAACCCGAGCTAACGGAGCAGCGCGTTAAAGATTGGTGTAAACAAATTTATGAAGAGTTAAGCCTGAAAGAGTTTGAAGGTCTTTAACCGTTTCAAGCCAGTAAATTAGTTTACTGGCTTTTTTATAGCTTCTTTAATTTATAACTTCTTTAATTAATAACTACTTTAATTTGGCCGATATTGGCTTTTCTTCCGCACATATAAGGTGCGCAATACTTCGCAAACCACATTGCCCTTGTCGTCTTTAATGTCAATTCTAAACTGCGGAAAGTATTTTTCGCCCTCAGCTGTGGCTTGACTGATTTGTTGCAGTCTGTCTTCCGTTAAATAAAACTCAGCAAAAAGTTTACCTTTGCCTGGCTGTAAAAAATTAATTTCGGCTTGTCTATCCCATACAAAATATTTATTACCCAATACCCCCATCAACATTAACGGATAAATAGGATCGGTCATCGAAAACATTGAGCCACCATATTGGCTGCGATTTATGTTTTTTGTCCATGGCCGAGATTTTAATTCAACTTTACAATAGCGATAATCCTGATCTAATTTTACTATTTTGATACCACTGAAAAAAAATGGCGGCCAGCAATTAATCAATCGCCGCATAACCGCGGATTTAAATAACCATTTCATATAAATACTCTGGTACGACCTGTTATAGTTAGTTTAACAAGCCTATTCTCAAGTACAAGTCGTCAATTAAACAAATTAGAAAATAGCCAATTTGCTTAATAGTTTAATCCCTTTATAATCGATTCAAATTCACGTTAATGTTAGAGGTCTTATGTCAGATCATAATAGCGAACTGCGCAAAGCTGGTTTAAAAGTTACTCTGCCAAGAGTAAAAATTTTAGAAATCCTTCAAGATCCTAAAAACCAGCACATTAGTGCAGAGGATGTTTATAAATTGTTATTAGAGCTGGGAGAAGACATTGGTCTAGCAACAGTATATCGCGTACTTAATCAGTTTGATGACGCTGGCATTGTTACTCGCCATCACTTTGAAGGCGGAAAGTCGGTATTTGAGCTCGCCGGCAATGACCACCATGATCATTTAGTCTGTTTAAAATGCGGTAATGTTATTGAGTTTCACGATGATATGATTGAAGCTAAACAACTTGAAATAGCTGAAGAAAATGGTATGAAATTAACTCACCATAGCTTGTACTTATATGGTGAATGTAAAGATACTGAGCAATGTAAGAAGAATATTCAGCTACTAAAATTCTAGCATTATATTTCAGTCTTAGCTTTTACAGAATATGTAGCAAATTCATTATAACGTTTTAGCTTATTCATAAAAAAAGGCACCTTTTAAAGGTGCCTTTTTTGTACCAACATCAATGATTAGAATAGGTATGTTGCTATTACAGTAACTGTTCTAACTCAGGCAGCACGGTAAATAAATCAGCAACTAAGCCATAATCGGCAATTTGAAAAATTGGCGCTTCAGCATCTTTGTTTATGGCAACAATAACTTTAGAATCTTTCATACCGGCTAAATGCTGAATAGCACCAGAAATACCTACTGCTATATATAAGTCTGGAGCAACAATTTTACCAGTCTGGCCAACCTGCATATCATTGGGTACAAAGCCAGCATCTACAGCCGCGCGCGATGCACCAATAGCCGCACCCAATTTATCGGCAATACCATTTAGTAAGCTAAAGTTTTCACCATTTTGCATACCACGACCACCCGATATCACTATTCTAGCGGCAGTGAGTTCAGGCCGTTCAGACTTCGTTAGCTCTTCGCTAATAAAAGTTGATACACCAACGTCAGTAGCAATGGATACCATTTCAATGGGTGCACTGTTGCCCGTTTCAGCTGCTGCAAACGCTGCTGGGCGTACAGTTAGCACTTTAATGCTGTCACTAGACTGTACAGTTGCGATAGCGTTACCAGCGTAGATAGGTCGAACAAAGGTATCAGCAGATTCAATTTCAATAACGTCTGAAATTTGTGCCACATCTAATAAAGCCGCAACTCTAGGTAAAAAGTTTTTACCTGTCGTCGTCGCTGCCGTTAAAATATGTTGGTAATCTTTACCTAGCTCTACCACTAGCGCGGCAATGTTTTCAGCTAATTGGTGCGCATAGGCCGCATTATCGGCCTGTAATACTTTGCTTACACCTTGAATCGTTGCCGCTTCTTTTGCTGCTTCAGTACAGTTTTCACCGGCGACTAACAGCGTAATATCGCTACCAATGGCACTAGCAGCTTGCACAACTTTATATGTCTCTGCTTTTAAACCCTGCTCGTTATGCTCTGCGATTATTAAAATAGCCATTAGATCACCTTTGCTTCATGCTTTAATTTATCAACTAACTCTGCAACCGTCGCTACGGTAATACCGCCCTGACGTGTTGCTGGTGCTTTAACTTTTAAAGTCGCTACCTTAGATTCTAACGACACACCATAACTGTCGGCCGCTTTAACATCTAAAGGTTTACGTTTCGCTTTCATTATATTAGGTAATGAAGCATAACGCGGCTGGTTTAAACGTAAGTCAGTGGATACCACTGCAGGTAAAGTTAACGCTACGGTTTGTAAACCACCGTCAATTTCACGGGTTACATTAACTTTATCATCGACAACTTCAACTTTAGAAGCAAAAGTACCCTGCCCCATTCCCGTTAATGCCGCCAACATTTGGCCCGTTTGGTTATTATCCGAGTCTATAGCTTGTTTACCTAAGATAACCAGTTTTGGTTGTTCTTCAGCCACCACTTTGGCTAATAATTTTGCCACTTGTAGTGAATCTAAGTTAAGGCTGGTCTCAATATGTAACGCTCGGTCTGCGCCTAAGGCTAACGCGGTGCGAAGTTGCTCTTGTACGGCCGTTGCACCAATTGATACAACAACCACTTCAGTCGCGACACCGGCCTCTTTTAAGCGTACTGCTTCTTCAATAGCAATTTCACAAAACGGATTTAATGCCATTTTTACGTTAGTCAGGTCGACTGCAGTTTCATCCGCTTTAACCCGTACTTTTACGTTGTAATCTATCACCCGCTTTACCGGTACCAATATTTTCATAAAATCCTCATTGTTTGTACCCAGCAATAATTATACAACTGTATCTAACTGCACTGAGTATACGTCATCTAAACGGTTTATATTCATTAGCCACAATCTACTTATTGTTGACGTTAACGTCAACCTGCAATACCCTAACAAATATCAAAATACCCCTTATAATGTAAACAATATAAGCCAAGAGGTCAGAGTTGTGGAAAGAGAATCAATGGAATTTGATGTTGTTATCGTTGGTGCGGGGCCTGCCGGCCTATCTACTGCTATCCGACTGATGCAACAAGCTAAAGCTGCGTCACAAGAATTAATGGTGTGCGTAGTTGAAAAAGGCTCTGAAGTAGGTGCTCATATTTTATCCGGTGCGGTGTTTGAAACCAAAGCATTACAAGAATTATTTCCAGACTGGCAAACCATGGGTGCACCGGTGACCACCCCGGTAACGCATGATGATATTTATTTATTTAAATCTGACGCTAATGCCACCAAACTGCCTCATTTTGCCGTACCAAAAACCATGCATAATAGTGGTAATTATATCGTATCAATGGGCAATATCTGCCGCTGGTTAGCCGAACAAGCTGAGCAATTAGGTGTAGAAATATTCCCAGGCTTCGCCGCCAGCGAAGTAATCATTGAAGATGATGTGGTTAAAGGCATCTTAATCGGTGATATGGGCTTAGATAAACAAGGCCAACCTAAAGCTAGCTTTGAACCCGGTATGGAACTAAGAGCAAAATATACTGTGTTTGCTGAGGGCTGTCGTGGTCATTTAGGTAAACAACTTATCCAGCATTTCTCATTAGATAAAGATCGCTCACCGCAACACTATGCGCTTGGTTTTAAAGAAATTTGGGATGTCTCCGCCGATAAACACCATCCCGGTTTAGTGGTGCACTCTGCTGGTTGGCCGTTAAATAAAGACACCTCTGGTGGTGGCTATCTTTACCATGCCGAAAACCAGCAAATTGTGGTTGGCTTAATTATCGATCTAAATTACAGCAACCCTAATATTAATCTGTTTGAAGAGTTTCAGCGTTATAAACAACACCCAGTAATTAAGCAATACTTAAGCGGCGGTAAACGTATTAGTTATGGAGCGCGTGCTATCGCTAAAGGCGGCTTAAACAGTCTGCCTAAAATGACCTTTAATGGCGGCATGTTAGTCGGCTGTGACGCTGGCACATTAAACTTCGCCAAAATTAAAGGCAACCATACTGCAATGAAATCAGGTATGTTGGCCGCTGAAACGTTATTTGCACAGTTACAAATTGAAGGCGAATTAGGCGGTAAAGACTTAACACAATTTGCCGATGCTATAAAAGATAGTTGGTTATACGATGAGTTATATAGCTCGCGTAACTTTGGCCCTGCCATGCATAAATTTGGTACTTTTTGGGGCGGCGCTTTTAATACCATCGAGCAAAACTGGTTTGGCGGTAAACTTCCATTTACGCTAAAAGATAATAGCCTTGATCACGCCCAAATGAAGCCTTGTAGTGAGTCAGCGGATATTACATATCCAAAACCGGATAATGTGATTAGCTTTGACCGCCTATCTTCGGTGTATTTATCTAACACCAACCATGAAGAAGTGCAGCCTTGCCATTTAAAGTTAAAAGATAGCAGTATCCCTATCTCGGTTAACTTACCGCTGTATAACGAGCCAGCGCAGCGTTATTGCCCAGCGGGTGTATATGAAGTTATCACAGATGAAAATGATCAGCCGCAATTTCAAATTAATGCCCAAAACTGTATTCACTGTAAAACCTGCGACATTAAAGATCCGTCGCAAAACATCACCTGGGTAACTCCTGAAGGCGGTGGTGGTCCAAACTATCCTAATATGTAGCTGGCTTATATAAATCAACACGCGCTCAAGGTTTAACCGCCAAGAGCGCAACTCTCCTGCTTTAATTAAATAAACTACGACTAATATTGGCGCTAGAGTAGCGAAAATCACTGCTAAGCACTAAACTAGCGGCCTATTCGCTTTTTGGAGTCACTTGCCTTTATGTCTGAGCCTAGACTTTATCGATTAAATAAATTTATTAGTGATACTGGATTTTGTTCACGGCGTGAAGCCGATAAATACATTGAGTCCGGCCAAGTTACTGTAAACGGTAATCTTGCGCCTGTGGGATTAAAAGTTACTGAACAAGATCAGGTATTAATAAACGGCCAACCATTACGCGCTAAGCCTAAATCTGTATATTTGGCTTATCATAAACCGGTTGGTATTACCTGTACCACTGAGCGACATATTCATGGCAATATTATTGACGCGGTTAAATATCCAGAGCGGATCTTCCCTATTGGCCGTTTAGATAAACCCTCTGAAGGGTTAATATTTTTAACTAACGATGGTGACATCGTCAATAAGATCCTGCGCGCGGGTAATGCCCATGAGAAGGATTATATCGTAACCGTCAACAAACCTATTACAGAGCGTTTTATCAAGCACATGAGTGCCGGTGTGCCCATCCTCAACACTATCACCCAACCTTGTGTGGTAACCCAGCGTTCTAAGCAAAGCTTTTCAATTATTTTAACCCAAGGCTTAAACCGACAAATTCGTCGGATGTGCGAATACTTAGGCTATGACGTAGTGACCTTAAAGCGCGTACGCATTATGCACGTTCGTTTAGCGGGGTTAAAACCTGGCCAATGGCGCTTACTAACAGAACAAGAGATTAAAATGTTAGATAATCAGCTGATAGTTTCAAGTAAAGACGCCAGCGCAGTAAGTTCAGCCGATAGCTATGATGAATAAGCTGGATGAATAAGCTGGATGAATAAGCTAGGCGGTATGTAAATGCCGCACAAACAAAAACGCAGCCCTTAAGCTGCGTTTTTGTTATATGAGCAAATGATTTAAGCATACATAAGCAAAAGGCTTAGTTGCCCGTTAGACTCTTTAGGCTAAAAACCTGTTTCAGCTACAATTTTTTTGCTTTTCACATAGCGCACTAAGCCAATGAGTGAGGCTATGATCCAAAATATTTCAATCACAAAACTGGCCAGATTAAAGTTAATGCATAAGCTAAATAATAAAAACAAGGCGCCGGTTAAATTCATCAGATTATAATTGAGTCCATTGGGGTTCACTTTATTCAATTGTAATAAAAAGAACGCTCCCACTACTAAACCTGTACCCATCATGCCAATAATATCGGCTAATAAATCCATATTCATACTTTTTGTTACTCCAAGCTAAACTCGTCCAAATATGCTGGCCCTTTCCATGGGTAGGACGACTCTCAATCCAAGAGACAGCTTGTCTGTACAATTTTCTTACTGTGAGTCTTAACGCTGTCATAGCGACGCTTGTGCTGTGTAAAACGACTAAGTAAAAACATGACAGGGTAATCATTGAGACGCGAATAAAAGTTAACCGCATTAAACGAAAAAACGCAGCTATTAAGCTGCGTTTTTTACTAATTTGGAGCGAGTAACGAGATTCGAACTCGTGACCTCGACCTTGGCAAGGTCGCGCTCTACCAGCTGAGCTATACTCGCAAATCTGCATTTACTCTGGTAAGTAAATGGTGCCCGGGGCCGGACTTGAACCGGCATGCCCTTTCGAGCGAGGGATTTTAAATCCCTTGTGTCTACCGATTTCACCACCCGGGCAGACAACCTTTCTATGTAACTGGTATTACTTTACAACTTTAACACTTATTTTTACAACAACTCTTTTTCGTCACTCTTTATAAAAAAATTATAAAAAGTGTATCGCACTTTGTTATGGAGGCGGGTCCCGGAGTCGAACCGAGATGGACGGATTTGCAATCCGCTGCATGGCCATTCTGCCAACCCGCCATTCAAACAATGTACACTCTTTGAAAGAGTTGGAGCGAGTAACGAGATTCGAACTCGTGACCTCGACCTTGGCAAGGTCGCGCTCTACCAGCTGAGCTATACTCGCATCGTGATGGCCATGTGCCTTAACACGAGACGCATTCTACTGTTTTTAATCATGCAGTCAATAACAAAATCCTGCTTTTGTGTCTGACTGATTAAATTTTAACTCAGTTGCTGCAATAAGCAGCAACTTAACGCCTTATTGGGCTAAATCTTGCCAAGCCGCTTTTAAATATTCATACATTGACCATAGCGTTAACACGGTTGCTAGGTACAATAAAATCATCCCCGCAGGGGAGAACCAACTAACTAACCACCATTCTGGGCGCCAAATTAAACCGATTAAGGCTAACATTTGGGCGATGGTTTTATACTTGCCTAAATCTGATACTGCAACATTTGCCCTTTTACCTAGCTCTGCCATCCATTCACGCAGGGCTGAAATAATAATTTCCCGGCCAATCATAATAATCGCCGGTATCGTTACCCATAAAGATGAACTGTCTACCGCAACAAGTACTAAGGCCACTGCGACCATCACTTTGTCAGCAACCGGATCTAAAAAAGCACCAAAAGGCGTAGATTGCTCTAGCTTACGGGCCAAATAGCCATCTAATGCATCTGTAATAGCCGCAAAAGTAAACACAAAAGCTGCCCAGAATCGGGCATTTTCAATACCCGAATAAAAACACCATAAAAATACAGGGATAAGTATTAACCGAAACAAAGTTAATAGATTGGGAATGGTCCACATCTTATTTTTCTCAATAGATAGATAGCTGCCATGCTACTTGTTATGGCAAGCTTGGTAAATCTTTTCCGCCTGTTGCTTTGAAATACCCGGTACCGAGCTAATTTCTGCAACGGACGAACGCATAACACCTTGCAGCCCACCTAAGTACTGCAATAAAGCTTGTCGCCGTTTTTCTCCTATGCCAGGCACTTGCTCTAATGGGCTGGTCACTAATGACTTACCCCGTTTGTTGCGATGCCCTGTAATAGCAAAACGGTGTGCTTCATCCCGTATTTGCTGTATTAAATGTAATGCCGGTGCATCTTCGGCTAAATTAATACTACGACCACTATGAGCAATAATAAGCGTCTCTAAGCCCGGTTTACGGCTAGTACCTTTGGCTACGCCTATTAATAACGGTTTTTTAGCATGTGGCCAAAGCCTAAACTGTTCAATGGCAATATTTAACTGCCCTAGGCCACCATCAATAAATATTATATCCGGTATTTTGCTAATATCTTGCAACTTACTATAACGCTTATCTAAAGCAAACTGCATTGCAGCATAATCATCGCCACCTGTAATGCCCAACACGTTATATCGACGATATTCTGACTTTAATGGCCCTTGGCCATCAAACACCACACAAGAGGCAATTGTTGCTTGGCCCATAGTGTGGCTTATATCAAAGCACTCCATGCGTTGCAGGGGCATTTCAATGGCTAATAAGCTTTGTAACTGTTGATAGCGTAAGGCCATCTTCTGCGATTGCGATTGTTTAGTGTCGCAAGCTACTTGAGCATTTTTTTGAGCCAAGCTGAGATACTGAGCTTTTTCACCGCGTTGGGCAAATGTTAAGCGTACTTTACGCCCGGCTACTTCACTAATGGCTTGTTCAACGCTATTACTATCCGTTAATAGCTCAGGCAGCACAATCTCTGTAGGCAGCTGCTGACTGCCATAACCATCTAGATAAAACTGTAATAAAAAAGCGGTTAAAATTTCAGTTTTATCAGTTTCGGCTGGCACTTTGGGAAAATATGATTTACTGCCCAGTACTTTTTGCTCACGCACAAACAACACATGAATAGCAGCTACCCCATGCGAATAAGCTAAACCAATAATATCCAACTCTTTATGCTCACCCGTCACGGTTTGCTGTTCTTGCACTTTACGCAAAGCAGTAATGCTATCTCTGTACTGAGCGGCTTGTTCAAAATTCATCGCTTCGCTAGCTAGCGTCATTTTACCGACTAAGTCTTCAATAACTTGCTGGTTTTTACCCTGTAAAAATAAACTGGCTAGTTTAACTTGGTGCTGATAATCCTCATCGGAGACTTTACCCACACAAGGTGCTGAGCATAATTTTAATTGATACTGTAAACATGGCCGAGTACGGGCACGATAAAAGCTATCTTCACATTGCCGAATAGGAAATATTTTTTGCAAGGTTTTCAGGCTGTGCCACACTGCCCTTGCATTTGGATAAGGACCAAAATATTGGCCTTTATTTTTTCGTGGTCCACGATGAGAGCTGATACGCGGATGTTTATGATCAGAGATTAAAATATACGGATACGATTTATCATCCCGCAGTAAAATATTATAGCGCGGTAGATATTTTTTAATAAAGTTGTTTTCTAAGATCAGCGCTTCGGTTTCGCTGTGCGTTAGCGTATATTCCACTTGAGCAATTTGGCTAACTAACGAACGGGTTTTGGCACTATCGACTTTGCTACGAAAATAAATGCTTAAACGGGCCCGTAAATCTTTTGCTTTACCGACATAAATCACTTTTTGCGCGGCATTTATCATTCGATAAACACCGGGTTGCTTGGGAACTGTCGCTAAAAGCTCTTTGGCGTTAAACATTAGGCCTTTGCGATATCAATCATGCCATGACGAAATGCGAGGTGTGTTAGCTCAACATCACCACTAATAGCCAACTTTTCAAACATCCGATACCGATACGAGTTTACAGTTTTTGAACTCACACTAAGCTGCAAAGCAATATCTGGCACTTTTTGGCCTTGCGTTATCATCATCATGATTTGCAATTCACGATCGGAAAGTTCATGAAATGGATTGCCATTTAAGTTATTCACTCGGCTAAGTGCCATCTTCTGGGCAACTTCATCAGAAATATGCCGCACACCGGTATGTACTTTGCGAATGGCCGCAATCATTTCTTTTGGCGGGGAGTTTTTGGAAATAAAGCCGGCAGCACCCAACTGCATTACTTTAGTCGGTACTGGCTCTTCACAGGAAACCGATAACGCTAAAATTTTAATATCGGGGCAATAATGTAAAATGCGTTTAGTCGCACTCATGCCTCCCATACCAGGCATATTCATATCCATCAGCACAACATCAGGCTCATTTTGACGACAAAATATTAGAGCGTCCTCACCAGAACCAGCTTCACCTATCACCCTGATACCGCGCTCATCCATTAGTATGCGACTGATCCCAGTACGTACAAGCTCGTGGTCATCAACTAACAACACGTTGATCAATTGGCTTCTCCGTATACTGGTTTTTATAATAATTAATAGCTATAGCATAACTTAACAAGGTAAATCTTGCTAACACTGAACACATTATGAACACATCAAGCAATTTACAAGGATTAGTTTGCCAGAAATTAAAACGTTATGATAGAACAGCCGATGTTTTAATTTTTTGTATTTAATATCAAGGATTTAAACAAGAAGGGAGCTAACAAGGAAAGAAGTGGCGGAGGGAAAGAGATTCGAACTCTTGGTGGGCTATAAACCCACGCCGGTTTTCAAGACCGGTGCATTCAACCGCTCTGCCATCCCTCCGCAACACAGGACGCATAGTAGAAACTGCAGCACATTTTGTAAAGCGCTTTTTGCAAAACTTTGTTTGTTTGCACAGATATTCAGCAACTCGCCGACTTAATGCACAATAAAGTCTGGGGTATTTAATTGTTGTAAGGACACTAACAAAGGCAAGTTAGCTTAATAAAAGTGATATAAGTGATAAAAGACGTTAAGGCTTAAAGAACATAAAAACAAAAATGCCCGCTGCTTTATATAAAGCAGCGGGCATTCGTAAATAATGGCGGAGGGAAAGAGATTCGAACTCTTGGTGGGCTATAAACCCACGTCGGTTTTCAAGACCGGTGCATTCAACCGCTCTGCCATCCCTCCGGCGACGCGTATATTAATCAGGTTAAAGCAGAAAAGAAAGCTTTTTAAGATAATTTTTTAATTGTTTCATCAATTTGTCCGCGACAATGCTAGTGTAAGCGGAACTAACTCGGTATGATAATACTCAAAGTAACCAATTACATTATATCTAGTAACTGTATTTAGTAACTATGTATCTAGGAGAACAAACAATATGTCATATAGAGAAAGCCCTGTACTTGGTACTGCCAGTCGCAGCATTGAGATTAATAAGGTGCTACGCAATACGTATTTCCTATTAGCAATGACGTTAGCGTTTAGTGCAGTAACTGCTGGTATTGCCATGGCAATGAATATGCCGCCCATGATGGCAATAGTGTGTTTTGTTGCTGGTTTTATCATGCTGTTTATCGTCAATAAAAAAGCCGACACAGCCAGTGGTATCTTTTGGGTATTTGGTTTTACCGGTGTAATGGGCGCGTCGCTTGGTCCAATGCTGAGTATGTATGCTGGATTAGCAAATGGTCCTACAATGATCATGCAAGCATTAGGTGGCACAGCGTTAATCTTCTTTAGCTTATCTGCTTACGCTTTAACTACCCGTAAAGACTTCTCTTTTATGGGCGGTTTTTTAATGGTGGGCTTAGTGGTTGCTGTAGTAGCAATGATTGCTAATATCTTTTTAGCCATACCCGCTTTAAGTTTAGCCATCAGCGCAGCCGTTATCTTAATAATGTCAGGATTAATTCTGTTTGATACTAGCCGTATTATTCACGGTGGCGAAACCAACTATATCCGAGCAACAGTAGGCTTATACTTAAATGTGTTTAACATTTTTGTTAACTTGCTTAGCCTGTTAGGCATTTTTGGTGGTGACGACTAAATTAGCTTTATAGGCATACTCTCTGTTATGTACAGACTTGCCTGTTAAGCATAAGTCGCTAAAATGCCCCTATTGTTAGGGGCATTTTTATTTTAAGTGCTTTTTAAAAGTAACGGCTTTTATAAAGAGTATTAATAAAGAGTATTATTAGGTATAGCTATGACTCGTTTCGCTCTGCTTATCACGTCGCCCAGCTTTAGCAGCCAAAGTGTTGCTAGTGCACTGGTATTTGCCCAAGCAGCACTGGATGGCGGTCATCAGCTAAAGCAGATATTTTTATATCAAGATGCAGTTTATGCCGCATTGCAGCATATCGATTTGCCGTCAGATGAGTCTAATCATAGCCTGTTGTTAAGCCAATTTTGTCAGCAACATAATGTCGCCCTACACTATTGTATAACTGCCGCTGAAAAGCGCGGTGTTGTTAGTGACAGTTTAGCGTCGCAACAGGGTTATATTGCCACCGGCTTAGCTGAGTTTGCTATTTTATTAGAAGACATAGATAAATTGGTTCAGTTTTAATGAAAATATCTAATGTGAGTCCTAATGCGTAACATAATGCTTATCCAACGCCACTCGCCGTTTAATACTAGCCATGGTCGCGAAAGTTTTGATCTCGCTATGGCGCTGGCTGCCGTTGAACATAATGTGACCCTACTGTTTATGGCAGATGCCGTTTATCAGTTATTAAGCATCAATGACACTAGCGCCTTACAAATAAAACCCTATCAACATGGCTTTAAGTTGTTTGATTTATATGAAATTGAGCACGTGCTGGTTTGCCAAGCATCTTTGCAACAGCGTGGGTTAACTGCAGCAGACTTGGCTATCAATGCCACGATGGCTGATCAGGCTCTTATTCAACAAAGTATCGCTGCCCAACATCAGGTTATTACCAGCTAATGAAACTTATCACTCTTACCTGTGCCAGTATAAGTCCTATTAAAAATAGCCTCGAGCTTAAGCTGTTATGTTTAGCTACAGATGCCATTTTACTTCGCCAAGATGCGGTGTACTTATTAAAACGCCCAGATTTAACCTGGCCCACTACCCAGCTATACGCCCTTGATATCGACTTACAAGCCCGCAATATACAGGCAACTGCAAACCCTAACGTGACCATAATAAGCGCTGCACAATGGGTTGAGCTCACTATTGAAGCCAGCCAGAATATTTTGTGGCAACAGGGCTAAACCTTGATCGTTAACTAAGCCTTAAGTAATGAAGAAACTAGAACTATGAACCAACTTAATATAGACGGAAAAGTATTAGCCTTAGATAAACATGGTTATTTAGCTAATATGCAAGATTGGTCTGAAAATGTTGCCCTAGCCTTTGCTGAGCAAGAAAATATTCAGATGCAATCGGCACATTGGGAAGTGGTTTGGTTTGTTCGTGAGTTTTATCAGCAGTTTCATACCTCACCGGCAATGCGGATGTTAGTAAAAGCCATGGCTGATAAACTGGGTGCAGATAAAGGTAACAGTAAGTATTTGTTTATGCTGTTTCCACAAGGGCCAGCTAAACAAGCAACACGCTTGGC
Organism: Rheinheimera salexigens; assembly: GCF_001752395.1. Classification (NCBI taxonomy): domain Bacteria; kingdom Pseudomonadati; phylum Pseudomonadota; class Gammaproteobacteria; order Chromatiales; family Chromatiaceae; genus Rheinheimera; species Rheinheimera salexigens. The sequence continues at coordinate 2,135,071 of NZ_MKEK01000001.1, forward strand.
TGGTTTACCTAAACCAGCCAAATGTTTATAAAGCGCTGCGTTTATCAAACACTGCGCTTATATAACGAGGGTATTAACCAATACGCTCGACACCACCCATATAAGGCTTTAATACATCAGGAATAAGCACAGAGCCATCTTGCTGTTGATAGTTCTCAAGAATAGCAACTAAGGTACGGCCTACCGCTAAGCCAGAGCCATTTAAGGTATGAATAAGCTCAGGCTTTTTCATATCAGTGCTGCGATAGCGTGCTTGCATACGCCGTGCTTGAAAGTCTGTCATATTGCTACATGATGAAATTTCACGATAGGCTTGTTGCGCTGGTAACCACACTTCTAAATCATAGGTTTTTGCTGAGCCAAAGCCCATGTCGCCGGTACATAACAGCATTTTTCGATATGGTAATTCTAATAGCTGTAAAACGGTTTCGGCATGGCCAGTTAACTGCTCTAACGCTTGCATTGAATGCTCAGGCTGTACCATTTGCACTAATTCAACTTTATCAAACTGGTGCTGACGAATTAAACCACGCGTATCACGACCATAAGAGCCCGCTTCACTTCTAAAACACGGCGTGTGTGCAGTGTATTTAACCGGCAATTCAGCGGCATCAAAGATATGATCTCGCGCTAAGTTGGTCATCGGGACTTCAGCGGTTGGAATTAACGCTAAACCTTGGCCTTCTTCAGTCGCTGGTTGGGTATGAAATAAATCACCACCAAATTTAGGCAATTGGCCGGTGCCATATAGGCTATCGTGGTTTACTAAATACGGCACATATAACTCAGTATAACCATGCTGCTCAGTATGCAAATCCAGCATAAACTGGCTTAAAGCCCGATGTAAACGCGCCACTTTACCGCGCATAACCACAAACCGAGAGCCGGTTAATTTAACGGCACTTTCAAAATCTAAACCTTTATCTAAAGCTTCACCTAAAGCGACATGATCTTGCACGGCAAAAGTAAATTCGCGCGGCGTACCAACACGGCTAACTTCTTGATTGTCGTTTTCATCCGCGCCTACAGGAACTAACTCATCGGCTAAATTAGGTACGCTTAACGCTATTTGCTCTACTTCAGCTAACACCACATCTAGTTGCTGTTTTGCTGCTTCTAGCTTTTCACCTAAGCCATCTACTTCAGCCAGTAAGGCAGTAATATCTTCACCGCGGGCTTTTGCTTGGCCAATACCCTTAGATTTACTGTTACGCAGGCTCTGTAAATCTTGTGTTTCCACTTGCAGTAATTTACGTGATGCTTCTAGCTCGGTTAAGCGAGTAACATCAAGGGTAAAGCCACGTTGAGCTAAACGCGCGGCGGTTTGGTCTAAATCTGTACGTAAGTATTTTGGATCAAGCATAGTCTTTTACTTCATTGAGCCTAGTTTTAAGCCAAACCAGGCGAGCGTTAAACACAACAACACATTAAGTAATACGTTGGCGATAGCCTTCAGCCAGTCTCCTTGCTGTAATAACAACACGGTATCTAGCGAAAACGTCGAAAACGTTGTGAAGGCCCCCAGCAAGCCAATACTTAATAGTGCCCGCCAAGGTGATACGGCCAAAAAGCCGCTACTGAACATGCTATACAGCACGCCCATTGCAAATGAGCCGAGAATATTAACCAGCAATGTACCAAAAGGGAATGCTTTACCAAAAACATTCACCATTATTTCGTTAGTGCCGTAGCGCATACATGCGCCTAAAGCGCCACCTAAGGCAATGGCTAGATAGGTTAACATCTCAGCTCCAACATCAGGTATTTCTCTTCTTTGGGCTTTGTTGATCCAGCTGGCGTAAATAAGCTAGCTTTTCTGCCAGTTGTTTTTCCATACCGCGATTGCTCGGCTGATAAAATTGGTTATCGGCCAATTGCTCTGGTAAATAACGTTCACCGGCTGCATACGCACCGGGCTCGTTATGGGCATAACGATAACCTTCACCAAAGCCTAACTCGCGCATTAACTTAGTGGGTGCATTACGTAAATGCAAAGGCACTTCGTAAGCAGGTGTGTCTGCAACAAGCTGTTTTAATTCATTAAATGCCATATATACTGCATTGCTTTTTGGTGCTAATGCCATATATACCGTGGCTTGAGCAATAGCCCGCTCACCTTCAGAAGGCCCAACCCGCTCAAACGTATCCCAAGCATTAATAGCTAAGGTTAACGCCCTTGGATCAGCAGTGCCAATATCTTCGCTGGCAATAGCCAGTAAGCGCCTGGCTACATATAACGGATCACCGCCGCCAGCTAAAATACGACAATACCAATATAAGGCTGCATCTGGATCTGAGCCGCGCACCGACTTATGGTAAGCCGAAATAAGATCATAAAATAAGTCACCTTGGTTATCAAATCCCGGTAACTGGCGCGGCATTAAATTTTTAAAGGTTTCAAACTCGATGGTCTTAGTACTAGTATCAGAACTGCTATCAGTACCATTTTCATTGGTCGTTAATTCTGCTGCTTGTTCTAATAAATTAAGCAACTTACGCGCATCACCATCGGCCAGTCGCAGCAATAGCTGTTCGGCATCAGCCGTCAGTTGAATATTTTCAAGACCTAAACCGCGCTCTTTATCCGTTAAGGCTTGTTGTAATACTTGGCGTAAATCTGCTTCAGTTAGCGATTTAAGTACACAGACTCTGGCACGGGATAAAATAGCGTTATTTAGCGCAAATGACGGGTTCTCAGTAGTAGCGCCAATAAAAATAATGGTGCCATCTTCAATAAACGGTAAAAAAGCATCTTGTTGGCTTTTATTAAAACGATGCACTTCATCAACAAACAATAAGGTGCGCTGCTGTTGCTGCTGTTGTCGTTGTTGGGCTTCGGTAATGGCGTCACGAATATCTTTAATACCGGATGTCACGGCAGAAAGTTTTATAATACTGGCATCAGCGTGCGCGGCGATTACTTCAGCTAAGGTGGTTTTACCGGTGCCTGGTGGCCCCCATAAAATAACCGAAAACACTCTGCCGGCCATAATTGCTTTACGTAAAGCCGTGCCCTCGCCTACAAGATGTTGTTGCCCTGCATATTCCGTTAAGTTTGTCGGCCGCATTCGCGCCGCTAAGGGACGAAAATCATCGGCAAAATCTAAAGATAAAGGTCTCATTTAATTTCGGCTGCGCTGATCATCAATTTCTGTGAACTCAGGTGGCGTAAAGTGAAACAAACCATCGGCTAACGGCACATTAAGTTGCACGGCAATAAATTTAAACACACTAAGCTGTTGGTTAATATCCATCACTTGCATCTCAGACAAGGCATCTCCGGCAAAGCGAAGGGTTAATTCTGTTACTTGGCTGCTGCTATCTTTAGCCGTAATAGTAAATTGTTGTTGTTGCTGCTTAACCGTAAAATTAGCCCACAATGACGGATCATTAGAGGTTAACAACACAAAAGGTGTCCGGTTTACTTCGGCTGCTGCATCATAAATGGTTAACTGTTCTAATGGTGCACTGTAAAACCATAACGACTGGCCATCACCGATAAATAAGTTTTCTTCTGGCGTTGTGGTGGCAAATCTAAATAGCTCAGGCTGTTTTAAATTTAATTCACCTTCTGCTTGTTGTAATACTTGTTGCTGCTGATCATAAACCTGCTGGGTAAATTGAGCAGAAAAGGTTTTAATCTGCTTAAGTTTTTGTTGTAACGTTTGCTCTGCGCTGTTAGTTGCAACATTTACAGTCTTATTGGCCGCGCTTTGAGCTGCAACCGATGAAAAGCTGATACCGCACAACAGCACGGTAGAAATTAATAAACGTATCATTTAATGTCCTCTTGGCGGGGGTGGCGCCATTACTTCACGATTACCATTGTTGCCAGGACCACTCACTATGCCACTGCGCTCCATTTGTTCTACTAAGCGTGCAGCACGGTTATAGCCAATTCTAAACTTACGCTGTACACCTGACACCGACGCTCTACGTGTTTCTGTAACAAAAGCGACAGCTTGATCGTATAACACGTCTGACTCATCGTCATCGCCTTCTAACGACTCGCCGGGTAATAAATTTTCTTCATTGGTTTCGCCACTTAATATTTCCGCAATATAATTTGGCTTACCACGGCGTTTCCAATCTGCAACCACAGCATGCACTTCATGGTCATCAACAAAAGCACCATGCACCCGTGTTGGTACACCCGAGCCGGGCGGTAAATACAACATATCACCCATACCCAATAAGCTTTCAGCACCTTGCTGATCAAGAATTGTCCGCGAATCAATTTTCGATGACACTTGAAACGCAATACGGGTGGGAATGTTAGCTTTTATTAAGCCCGTGATTACGTCTACTGACGGACGCTGAGTGGCTAAAATTAAATGAATACCCGCAGCCCTAGCTTTTTGCGCGATCCGAGCAATTAACTCTTCAACTTTTTTACCGACGATCATCATCATGTCGGCAAATTCGTCGATAACCACAACAATAGACGGCAGTTTTTCTAACTCAGGCTGCTCAGTACGCATATCGTCTGACGGCCGCCATAACGGATCTTTAAGCGGCGTACCCTCTGCAATAGCTTCTTTAACTTTAGCGTTATAGCCTTTTAAATTACGCACACCTAACGCTGACATTAATTTATAACGCCGCTCCATTTCACCCACACACCAGCGCAAGCCATTAGCTGCATCCTTCATGTCGGTGACGACTTCGGTTAATAAGTGCGGTATGCCTTCGTAAATAGACAATTCCAGCATTTTAGGGTCAATCATTAAAAACCGAACGTCATCTGGGGTCGATTTATACAATAAACTACAAATCATCACGTTAACGCCGACCGACTTACCAGAGCCGGTAGTACCCGCAACTAATAAATGCGGCATTTTGGCTAAATCGGCTACTACCGATTTACCGGCGATATCTTTACCTAACACCATGGTTAACGACGATTTAGACTGTTCAAAAACCTCATCACCAATAACTTCGGATAAACGGACAATTTCTCTATGTTTATTCGGTAGCTCTATACCAATAAACGATTTACCCGGGATAACTTCCACTACCCGCACACTAATAGCCGATAACGAACGCGCTAAATCTTTTGCTAACCCAGTAATTTTACTGACTTTTATACCCGGTGCTAAATCTAATTCAAAGCGGGTAACTACCGGCCCCGGATGCACACCCACCACATTAGCTTGAACGTTAAAATCTAATAGTTTGGCTTCCACTAAGCGTGAAACCCGCTCTAAATCTTCTGGATCAATAGGGTTTATCGCTCTATCGGCTTTATCCAATAACGATATTGACGGTAATTCTTCAACTAAATGGTCAACTTCTTCAGCGTCATCTTCGTCTTCTTCATCTAAACCAAATAAAAGCTCAGCATCATCGTCATGAGGTAAATTAATTTTATCTAAGGTCTGACTCCAGTTTTCTTCACTGCCATTATCATCAATAGCACTAAATGACAGCTGTTCGTCGGCCAAAGTATCCACACTGTAAAATGCTTTAGCGTCTTTATTTACATCTAATGGTGTAATAGGTAATTCTTCTGCTACTGGCTTGCTGATACGGGCTGGTATTTTTCTAGGAACTTGCGCCGCCACTCTCGGTTGGTTGTTTGCGGCAGCCACTTTACGCGGCTCAGCATCAGCTTCTGTTTCAGCAAAAGGATCATAATCGTCTTCACCCCCGTCTCGCCAACGTTGCGGTAGGCTCATAACGAGGGTAAAAGCAGCAAAGCACATAGCGCCTAATGCATCAGCAACGGTTAGCCAAGAAATACCTGTCATAAAGGTTAAGCCCGTGGCAAAACCACACAATAATAATAAACTAGTGCCAATAAAGTTTAAATGTGGCATCAAACTACTGCTGACCACATCACCCACTACCCCACCAGAAGAAAAGTAAAAAATATCGTTAAAATTCAAGCTACTTATAGCAGTGGCAGAAACTAAGGTCAGTACGATACCGATTAAGCGCAGGCCTAAAATCAAATAATCTAACTGTAATAAATTATGAAAACGCTTAAACAATAAAAAGCCTGCACCCGCTACCATAAAGGGCACTAAATAAGCTATCCAGCCAAAACTAAATAGCAACAAGTCGGCTATCCAAGCACCAATAGGCCCGGTGTAATTATGTACCGTACTTTGATAACCGGTTTGCGACCAACTGGGATCGGCAGGGTCAAACGACAATAAAGCCAGTAATAAAAATAAGGCTAAACCAGAAAATAGGATCAAGCCCACTTCTAATAAGCGTTGTACACCATTTAAAGGGAAATAAACTCTATTTTGCAAACGAAAAACTCCACGTTATTATTATCGTTTTTTATTCATGCGCATTAACGACTAAGATACCAGACACACAGTAAAAGTGCATCCGTGAAGCTAACCTGAATTTGCTATCACAGCTACTTTATTTCTATCTCAGTTAATTTTACTATCTAAACTCAGCTATTTTAAGCTGTGCCACTTATTAAAGGCCGCAATTTAAGATTGCTATATGCTAGTTTAAATAAACAATGGTTTAATCAGATTACCTAGCCATTACACTGTGGCTGTATTTTATCGAAGCCACCCATTACAAAAGTAACAGGGCAAATACCATGATAATAGGTGTACCAAAAGAAATTAAAAACCATGAATACCGAGTAGGTTTAACCCCTGCGAGTGTGCGTGAACTTGTTACCAACAAACACACTATTATCGTTGAAAGCACTGCTGGTATCGGCATTGGTTTAACTGATGAAGACTATATTACAGCCGGTGCTAGTGTTGTTAACACTGCCGCTGAAGTTTTTGCTCAAGCCGAGATGATTATCAAAGTAAAAGAGCCTTTAGCTGCTGAACGTGCCATGCTTCGCCAAGGTCAAATATTGTTTACTTTTTTACATTTAGCCCCTGATCTAGCCCAAACCGAAGATTTAATAAAATCTAAAGCCATTTGTATTGCCTATGAAACCGTTACCGATAGTAAAGGTGGCCTGCCCTTATTAGCACCTATGTCAGAAGTTGCTGGCCGAATGGCGATCCAAGCTGGTGCGCGAGCGTTAGAAAAATCTTCAGGCGGCAGCGGCATGTTATTAGGCGGTGTGCCTGGGGTTAAACCGGCTAAAGTTGTTATCATTGGCGGTGGTATGGTGGGAACAAACGCCGCGCAAATGGCAATAGGATTAGGTGCAGACGTCACGGTACTGGACCGCTGTGTTGATGTGTTACGTCGTATTAACGCCCAGTTTAATGGTGCCGTTAAGGTTATCTACTCTACTGTTGATACCCTAGAGCAAGAAGTACTGGCAGCCGACTTAGTAATTGGCAGCATATTAGTCGCTGGGGCAGCCGCGCCAAAGCTAGTGTCTGCAGATCAAATTAAACGCATGAAACCCGGTTCAGCTATTGTTGATGTCGCTATTGATCAAGGTGGCTGTATTGCCACTTCAAAACCGACCACCCACGCTGACCCTACCTTTATTGTTGATGACGTTGTGCATTATTGCGTAGCAAATATGCCAGGGGCTGTGCCTCGCACCTCTACTTTTGCTTTAAATAATGCCACTTTACCTTTTATTCTGCGCATTGCTAATAAAGGCTATAAAGCAGCGCTATTAGCGGATAGTCATTTAATGAATGGCTTAAATGTCATAAATGGCCAAGTAACTAACCAAAGTGTTGCTGAAGCACTAGGTTTTGCATATGTTGAGTCTACAACAGCCTTAAATGCTTAAGTTTTATTAATAATGTAGCGTAATTAAAAAGCTGCTTAGGCAGCTTTTGTATCTGATACGCTTTTTTATTTCCTAACAACGGTTTATTTGCAAAATAAACTATACATTCAAAACAAACCTGCTATAGTACTCACCGGCCTGTAAAGCAGACCTATGTAACAAAATGTTTATGAGTACTTCGCTACACAGCTTCATAGTAAGTCATGTCCTGAAGATTCACGCACGTTTGGCCGCATAAGTAAAGTAACAGTCAGGCTAAAAGCGCAATTTAGCGTCAATTAATATTAAATTTTTAGGAGTCATTCATGGCTAAAGTAACAGGTGTAGTTAAGTGGTTTAACGCTGATAAAGGTTTCGGTTTCATTACTCAGGATAACGGCGGCGCTGACGCATTCGTTCACTTCCGTGCTATCCAGACTGAAGGTTACAAAACCTTAAACGAAGGCCAACGCGTTGCTTTCGAAATCGAACAAGGCCAAAAAGGCCCACAAGCTGCTAACGTTACAGTTCTGTAATTTAAGCATCTTGCCGAAAAAGGACACTTAAGTGTCCTTTTTTATTGCCTGCTATTCAGTGATATAATTAAAGCTAACACCTTAAAACTCAACACTCAAACTATTATGCCCGCTCGCTTCAAGCCAACGCAATAATTAACTTAACGCTTTATCTAGCTTAGCTGTGTTTTAGCTTAGCCCGGGTAATAACAACTACTCGCAGCTGGATACTAACTAACTTTCTTCTTGCCGTACAAAGGCTATATCTTTAAAACCCATGCGAATAAACTCTTGCTGGCGAAAGTTTTTGGTGGCAGAGCTGTGCTTCGCTGTCATAGCAATTTGTTGTTCCATAGCTAAAAACTGAGTTAAATTAATACCTTCTGCTGCCGCTACGGCTTCGTAAATATCTCTATGTTTATCATAGCTAAAGCTAATGACTTTTTTTTGTTTATTAAAGGTATAACTAATTTGTCGGGCCATTGGCCACTCCTACAGTTGAGCCTGAACGTTTACAGACCAAGCAAGAAAGCAATAATAACGCCGAGCCTAAGCCTAAGGTTACTAAGTTTTGTTGCTGATCCCAGAGTAAAATATTAACTAATAATCCGGCCGGAATAAGCACGTTATTCATTACCGCTAGCAGACCACTGCTAACTTGGGTTGCGCCTTTATTCCACCAAAAGAAACCACCACCAGAAGCCACTAAACCCAGCCAGAGTAAAATTGACCATTGCGTGCTAGTGGTTGGGTATTGCGCCGAGCCTAATAGCCACCAAGCGGGCAAAACCACTAATACTGCACCAATATAAAACCAACCAAATAACTGATATTGATTTATGGATTTTGGCAGTTTTTCTAACAACACCTTATAGCCGACTTGGCCGATAGCAAAACACAGGTTAGCCATTTGCACGACAACAAAGCCTAACCAATAATCTTCGCTTAACGCTTGATAACGCATAATGGCTGCCGCTGCTACCGCAATAACGGCCGCCAGCAAAAATCGATACTGAAACCTTTTTTGCAATAGGTCATATAACAAGGTGATATACACCGGCGTAAATATAGTAAATATCAGCACTTCAGGCACCGATAAATATAAAAACGCTTGGTAATAAAATAAGTACATACAACCCAGTTGTAATGCACCTAGGGCTAATAATTTAATTACTAAGGCTATTGGCTGAGGTTTTAAAAAAGGCAAAAAAACTAACGCCGCTAAAGCCACTCGCATTAACACCGCAAAGTAGGCATCAACTTGGCCAGCTAAGTACACCCCAATCAAACTAAATGAAAAGGCCCATAATACGGTAACGGCTAGCAAATATGGCAAGTTTAACGCTCCTACTGCTTATTGTAGCCTAGTGTTTTTTTAACCACAGGCGCAGCATATAATTGAGTTAATAAATCATGGGCGCCCTCTGGCACTGCAGATAAACGCCTTTGCCACTGATCCGCAGCCGTTTCATCGATAGACGCATGCTCTATGCCTGCGGCTAAATAATTAATCGGGAATAGTTGATAATTTTGCCAAATTTGCTGATCAATTAACTGGGCAACTTCATCTGCTTCAGCAGGGATGGTAGTTAATGGCGCAGTAAAAGCGACGTGAATACGTCCTTTAAAACCGACAATGCCCTTAATAATACTATCAATGTCTTCAAATTCAGATTTTTGATAATGGCCTTGGGTTTTCTTTTGCCATAACTCTTTAATTTTATCGGCATCACAAGGGTCATATTCATAAGATAAGCACACCGGCACGATATTTAGCTCAGCCATATAAGTCGCAAAATCGACGCCCTGCTTTTTACCGTTGATGTAAAACATTTTTAAAATGGCCGGATCAGTAACATCATTACCGTCTTTAGCGCGGCCTTCTTTTTGCGCAATCCAAATGGAGTGGTTGTCATCTAACGAATGTTTTATGTAGGCTGATAATTGGGAAAAGTTTTTCAACATTTCACGTGGACCTTTAGCACCACGTTTAACAATAAAGCTTTTATTCAGCTTCATCAGCTCAGTTGCACAAGGTTTACGTAATAAATTATCACCTATCGCAATGCGTACGGTTTCAAAGCCATGTTGGTGCAAACACCAATTAACCAAGGCTGGATCCATTGCGATATCACGGTGATTGGATAAAAATAAATAACTTTGCTTAGGATCCAATTGCTCTAAGCCTGAGACCGTAATTTTTTTACTGGTGGTCTCAATCATTTTATCCATAAAAGTGGCAACTTGGCGCTGTACAGCATTAACCGAGTTTAACTTGGCTAATTTGCGCTTTAAAATAAACCGCAGTATAGGGGCAGCTACACTACCAATAATGCCCGGCATATGGGGAAAGCGATAATGTAAAATAGCCTGGATAAATTCTTCATCTGCAATTAAACGATTAATAGCCGGCGCAACTTCGTTGTCATTATATGGCCGAATATCGGCAAAAAGATCGTGTTCAGACACTGCGGTAATCATTCCATTAAGCAAGTTGTTGGCTATTTTACTGACTTAACAAAAATTCACCAGTCCCAGATGCATTTAAGCCCACATTACCGCTATCGCCGCTAACACAATTAATGCCAAGCCTAGATGATCAGTTTGCTTCAATTTCTCTTTAAATATAAAGGTCGAAATTAGCAGCATAAACAATACTTCTACCTGACCTAAGGTTTTTACCAGTGCTACAGATTCTAAGCTCATCGCGGTAAACCAACCTATAGAGCCAACACAGCTACACACACTCACTAACAAGGTTAATTTAGGCCGCTGCCATAAGGCCTGCAATGTTATGCGATCTTTTACCACTAAATACAGCACCAACAAAATGGTTTGTAGCAATATCACCATTAGCAGCACCCAAGCGGCACCATGCGGAAACGGTAAATCTAATACTAAACTAGCTTGGCGCACCCACAACGAGGTTAATGCAAACGCTAGCCCACTGCCTAAGCCTAACAGCAACACAGGCATAGACAACTTACGCAAACTAGAGCCACTGAGTAAAAACACCGCGCAGCCACCTAGCGCCACGCCCAACCAGCCTAATAAATTTAATGCTTCGCTAAAAAACAGCACCCCCAGTATGGCGGCCAACACCGCTTCACTTTTAGCTAAGCCAGCACCAATAGCATAATTTTTGAGTTTAAATAGCCTTACCATCAATGCTGTGGCTAGTATTTGCGCCAGCGCTGCCGCAACAATAAAACCAATAACACTGCCCGTAAACTTTGGCATAGCCACCGGCTGCCACTGATACAGCCCCCATAAATACAGCGCCGCCAGCGGCGAAGCCCAAATAAAACGCGCCAGCGTAACGCCAATAACACCGACATCAAGGCTTAACTGCTTTTGAAACGCATTGCGCCAAGCCTGCATAAAAGCAGCTAGCAACGTAAACGGGATCCACAGCATAGTGATACTCAGAAAAGGACAGACGCAAAGATGGCTATAGTAACAAAGGGATTGGGGTTTAGATAGTTGGCCGCCGATACAGCGGCCAACTTAAGCGCTAAATTTACGGCGTAAAATCTAGTTGTACTGGCGTTGCATTAGCATTGATAATAACATTCTCGGCTTGCAAAAAGGTTATGTCATCTGCCTGTTCAGGGTCATCAATAATATCGCAACTGACTGCTGCGGTATAAGTATCAGCATCTATATAACCAATACTGTAATGGTATTCGCTGACACCATCAAAGTACACATTGGTACTGGCATAAGACTGATAGACATTAACACCGCCATTATCTGACAACTCAGCTAACGGCCGGTCTGCTCCTTGATACAAATACACTGTCGCTACTGGTCTTAATACATCAACCGGTGCAACGGTACAGCTGTTATTAATCAGTAAGCCTTCAGCCACTTGCCCCGTAAGATGACCAATTTCACTGTTATCAACTAAGCGGAGCCCCCTTGGTTTAAGCAAGTAACCTGGCTGCCCTACTGGATTGACCATGGCCTTACGTAAATCAAACTCCAAAGTGTAATTAAAAGTACCCCCAGCCGACAAGGTTACGCCGCCCAGTTTTAACTCATTAGAAGGCACCCGTAACGGCACTTTTAAACCATCTTCTTGCACAACATAACTGCCTTCTGCAATAGCCAAACGCAGCTGACCATAATTACCGGCTGCAAACTTAGCACCACTAATTAAGGCTTCTGATTTTGCGCCATCCAGTAACAATAAATCGATACCTCGGCTATTGGCGATAACATTGCCATTAGCATCCCGACATTTATCATTCGCGGCCGCAGCCTCAGTATCACTGCCAATGGTAAAGCTTTGTTTGCCTAAACCATTGCCTGTGAGTTCAACTTTGTTAAAACATACCATTACGCTTAATGCACCATTGACCGGCGCATCACTGACACCCAAACTAAAGTTAGCCAACTTTGGCGAGTTATCATTTGAACCACCACAAGCAGCAAGCATTGTAGCCGATGCAATAACAGCGAGTTTTATTATATTATTTTTCATTAGCGTCCCCCATAAAAGTGCTTCAAGTTATAGCCGACTCAGCTGAACTCAAACTTAAGTAATCTTAAATTAAAGGGTCAGTGCTGAAAATTAACGCAATCAGCTACTTGAGCATTGCTTTCTGGCGGATATTCTTTATGATACGCCCTAGTTCGGTACGTGGCGCAGCTTGGTAGCGCACTTCGCTGGGGGTGAAGGGGTCGCAGGTTCGAATCCTGCCGTACCGACCACTTTTAAACCTGTTTTTTTAACAGGTTTTTTTGTGCCTAAAATTTGCTGATTTTATCGCGCCACAATAAATCTACACTTCAACACCCTGTACTTTCCTATTCAGTTTTAAAAATTTGTCTTGTCTTATCTAACATTCGCTAACAAAAAATGCTGAATGGTTAATCAGCCCTTTTCTCTTTTATAAACTCTTTAATAAACCCTACAAGTTGCAGAATAAATATTAGCAAAAATGGTAAGGCACCAATAATAGCAACGCTTCTGTTTAAGGGTTCATTGTTTTGCAATAACAATATAAAAGCACATAAGCCTAGGGTAATTGACCAAGCATACAGGCTCCATGTTTGCTTATTGTCTGCAGCGCTTAATTGACGAATAACCAAAATAGCAGAGTCGGCAGAAGTGGCGACAAAAATTAACAGCAATAATAAGCTAGACCACACCAGAACTGCCCCTTGCCAGCCTAATTGCTGAAAGAACACAAATAGCCCTTGGGTATAATCGGCTTTAATCGCTGCTAAAATACCGCTTTGATAAGTTTGATCCCAAGCAATAGCAGAGCCTGAAAATACGCTAAACCAAACTATAGTGACCAGCGTAGGCACCAATACGACACCAACAATGTATTGCCACACTGGCCTGCCTTGGCTAATTCTGGCTAAAAACACGCCCACGAATGGCCCCCATGCTAGCCACCAAAAATAGTAGTTGTAGGTCCAACCGTTGGCCCATTCTGGGTTATTAAGTATGCTGGCAAATTGCCAGGTACCTGAAGTGATAAGCTTTAAGTAATCCCAAGTGCCGCCAAGCGCTATATCTATTATGGGTTTAAGGGGCACAAAAATAAGCAGCCAAGCTATTAAGGCAAACGCTAAATAGACATTAAACTTACTCAGTGTTTGAATGCCCTTTTTTAGGCCTAACTTGGCGGAAATAGTATACAGCAGCACTATTAAACTAATGATAATAAAACCGGATAGCCATGCAGACTCTACACCAAGCTTTATTGTCAGTCCTTTACGTAGTAATAAAGTTGAGTTGGCAATGGTGCCTACCACGCCAAAAAATATCGATAATATGGCAATTAAGGTAATGCTAAAAGCTAGTTTACGCTGCCAACTGCGATTAAGTAGCCCTGCTGAGGCACTAATTACCGGTGCGCTAATATCACCTACTTTTCCGCTGTTGTTACTAAGCCCACCTAACACCAAGCCAAATACGGCATAAAGTGCCCAAGCATGTGCGCCCCAATTCACTAGGGTTAATGCTAAGCCACTGGTTTGGGGATTAGCATATAAACTTGGTTTTAATGGTGAGCTAACCGTATGCAGTGCCGGTTCTGCCACGCCCCAAAATATAAGTCCAGAGCCCATACCGGCAGCAAACAACATGGCTAACCAGCCAAATAAACCAAACTCAACCTTGGCGTGCTTACCGCCTATTTTACGTTGACCCAACGGACTAATGGCTAGCGCGATAACCGCAAACAGTAATAAGTTAACTAATAAAAAAAACGGCGCACCTAAATAGCTCAATAATTGGTTAATTAGCGGCTGTAAATGACCGGTGAGTAATTCAGGAAATATAAAGGCGATAACGGCTAAGCTGATACAAAGTAGTAAAGCCGTTACTTCAAGTTTGCTGGTATTTAATGGCAAGAGTTTGACACTTTTAGAGTTTTTATTTGCACTAAGAATAAGGCGCTTTGCTGCATAGAGCAAATTAACCATTAAATAATACGTTATGAACCTGGTTAATAATTTCAAGCCAAGATGTAATGGCTAGATGCTATTTTTAATGAGGCATGTGACAGGTTTGGTTTTATGTCACCAAACGATCAATAGCTGTACATTTAAACAGCACTCGTATATATTAGCAGCGATTTTTTAGCCGGTACAAGATCTAACCGATGCGACAACTGCCTACTTATTATTATTTAAGCCATTTTCACGAGTTTTTACAGTTTGTGCAGGGCCCCTGTGCAGATTTATTGCACCCGCAGCATCAGGCTTTTTTGGCGGATTTTCATGCCGCGAGCAAAGATCAGCAATGCGCCCTGGTGCGCTGTATTAATCGAAAAACCTCGGCAATAAAAATTAGCTCGCTAAGTTTTGGCGAGCTGCCCAATATTCAGGATTTGCTAGTGCAACTGATTGCGCTAGGCTGGCTGGCCCACCCTACTATCGATGATATTGACCAATGGTTGCTAGCACTAACCAAAGATGAGCTATTTACCGTGTACAGCGAATGTGCAAGTAATGACGGCTCAATAAATATCAGCGAAGCCAATAGTATGAGCAAAATCAGCAAAAGCGCGTCTAAGCCGCAGTTATTAGCCGCTTGTCGACAGTTGCCTAAACAGGCTTTTACCGATTGCTCTGCTTTTAACCGCTATGTGCTGCGTAAAGTAGACCCCATTATCGACTATTTTTTATTTCTTTATTTTGGCAATACTACGTCGCGCTTAAATCAGTTTTCGCTGCGTGATTTAGGCATTATGCAGACACGCGAAGAATACGCCCAAATGCAGTCTAGATTTGACTGTAAAGTTGCGGCGTTTAGTAACTTTGTATTATCCAAGCATTTATCTAAGCCGGGCCAACTTAGCTTTGATTCAGCGCAAGAAATTGAAGCAGCACTGGCAGCGGTTCCTCAGCCAATTGGCCATAACGCAGTAGAAAAGCACAATGCCATTGTTTACCAGCTTGCAGTGGCTTTACTGCCTTTTGATAGCAATCGTGCACTAAATTTACTGTTAAAGATTGAATCCGAACAAGCGCAAGAAAAATGGTGCCGCGAAGCGTATAAAACTGCCGAGCCGCAACTGGTTAAAACTCACTTAGAAAACATTATTGATAACCCGATAAGTGATCGTTTGCTCAGCTTTGCCGAAGATTTTTTAGCCCGTAAATACCAACAAAAACGCACCAGTGTGCTGACGGATATGCTGCGCAAAGGCAATCAGCACCTATGCTTAGATGAAGTGTATAAAGGCGATGTTGAACGCGGAGTTGTCGCGCATTACGCACATTTAGGTAAGCCCGCTTATCGCACTGAAAATTGCTTGTGGCGTAGCTTATTTGGCTTAATATTTTGGCAAGAGCTTTTTGAAACCCCTGGGCTGGGCTTGGCCACGCAGTTTGATTTAATGCCCAGCTGCTTAAAGCAAAACAACTTTTATGCTGCTGCCAGCCAACAAATAGAACATAAGCTTAACTGCCTTAATAACGCTGAGGCAATACTGCTATTAATTAATAAAAATGCAGCTCAGTATTACGCTACTAAACAAGGAATATTTCAGTGGCGCAATGATTTATTGCAGCAGTTGTCGGTCTTTATTAAGCATGCTCCTGTTGCGGGTATCACCGCGCAACTTCGCCGTATCAGTAAAGATTGGCTAGGCTGTCATGACGGCTTTCCCGACATTATGCTAATAGACCAAGGTAAGCTGCGTTTTGAAGAGATTAAAGCACAGGGTGATGTGCTACGACGCAATCAACTCATGTGCATAAAGTCTCTGCGAGAGACTGGTTTTGACGTTCGCATTACTACTGTTGATTTTATTGTCGACCCCAATCAACCTTATGTAGTAGTTGATATTGAAACCACTGGCGGCCGAACCGGCAAGCATAAAATCACAGAAATTGGCATGGTAAAAATGGTGGCAGGCAACATTGTTGACCGCTGGCAAAGTTTGCTAAACCCTGGGCGGCGCATACCAGCCACTATAACCGCGCTAACCGGCATTGATGATGACATGGTGCGCGACGCGCCAACCTTTGCCGACGTTGCCGACCAAGTTGCAGCGTTTACGGCCGACTGTATTTTTGTGGCACATAATGTCAATTTTGATTACGGTTTTATTAAACAAGAGTTTGCCCAGCTTGAACGCTTTTGGCGGCGGCCAAAATTATGCACAGTACAGCAAATGCGTCGCTACTATAAAGGCTTGCCGTCATACTCGCTAGCCAACCTTACTCGGCATTTCAATATAGATATGCAATGCCATCATAGGGCTATGTCTGATGCCATTGCCGCAAGCGAATTGCTTAATTTAATTAATGAAAAAAGATTCAGCCCTGTTAATGATGAGTATTTAGAGGGCAGCACATAGCTCTAAATAAAGCGTAACAAAAGCAAACTATCTTATTCCGATTAGGAATTGTTATTAAGCGGGTTTTAAAGCTTGCCGTTTCGATTGCTTAAAAATCACTAATGAAAATATTATTTCTGTGATCCCGCCAATAAATGCACCGACCACAAAATTAGCACCTAACACTATACATAACATGCCGAAAAGCATCAGAACTATGCCTAAAAGCCAATAGATTTTAAGGCCATATAAAGTGTTAAACACTAAGTATCGCACACCAATTATCATTAGCATGATGGGATAAAACCAATCAACTTGCAGCTTAGCTACATAGAACGCTATAAATAAACCAATAAATAAAATAATGGTGCTTTCTAAGGCAAGTTTACCCAGCGGGTTTTTAGATTCATGCTTTCCAGAACGTTTAAGTGTTTTTGCTAACAATATGGCTAACGGATGGATAAACATTCCGGCAAAAAAAAGCGTTAACATACTTAATTGCTGTGAAGACATAATGGCGATTAAACCTGCAATACACCAAATAATACCCGACACTACAACACCTGTTGCCCCACCAAAATACGCCAACCTCATATCTTTTTGTGCATCTGAAAATTTCATTGATACTCCTTATCCATATAGAGCGAATTTATATTCTTAAGCTAAATGCACTAAAAGCCATAGCTTGTTTAAATAGTTTAAATATTATGAGTACGTTACTTAACTATAAACCTTTGCACTATTTTTACAGGCTGTACTTTTACAGGACCTATCTGTTTAGCCATAGCTTCATCCAACACTAACTCAGACTCCAACACGCCACCGTTGCTGATAATACAGTTAGCTGATGCGTAATTGTCTTGGTAGCAGTGGATATGGATTGGCGTTACACCTTTCTGCTTTAAGTGCGCTATTGATAAACGCATTAATAAATTACCTAAGCCTTTGCCACGGTATGACGGTCGAATGCCTAAGCCGATATGGCCGCCGCAATGTTTAATCTGCTCATTTAAGTAATGGCGAATATTGGTCACACCGAGTAGCTGATCATTGTCAACTAACCATAAGGTTGAGCTGGGGACATAACCGGCGGGTAGATTTTTACCCGCGGCATAATCGGCTAGCTTGGCTAATAAGGCTTCAAAATCTGTGAAGTCAAAATCTAGCGGAAACGGATAACGCTCTTCATTGGCTAATTCAGCAATATAGTCACAATAGCTTTGTTGATATTTTATTGAAGGTGTTACTAATTCCATTACTGCTCCGATATTGATAACCACTCTAGCTTACACTTTTAAAAAACGTCTTCACCCTAGTTGGTCACACTACATAAATACAATTTTCAAGCCTATTAATATCAGCACTATGCCGCCAAGAAGCTCAGCTTTGCTTTCTAATTTGGCGCCACTTTTTGCCCCGACGTAAACCCCAATATAAGAAAAAAGCGCGGTGATTAGCGCGATAATAGCGCAAGCAATAAAAGGATTAATGTTAAGTACCGTTAGCGCAAAGCCAGCAGCCATGGCATCAATACTGGTCGCGATGGCGAGTACCAGCATAATGCGATGGCTGATATTTTGTAAGTCATCTTCTATACCTGCAGAAAACGCCTCATAAATCATTTTAGCGCCAACCAAAAATAACAATATAAACGCCAGCCATTTCGCATAAGCTTCTATCCAGCCTATCACCCCCATACCAGCGAGATAACCAATTAACGGCATTACCCCTTGAAAAAGGCCAAAATAAATAGCCGCCATAATGGCTAATTTTTTTGGTTTCAATTTATGCTTTGAGCCTAAACCAATGGCAACCGCAAAGGCATCCATACTTAAAGCAACGGCTAGTAAAATTATCTCTAACATCAACTTACCTTTTTACTACTAATGTTTAGTGGCTATGTTACTACAAGCCGCATTAATAAAGATAACTTGTTCAGTAACTCTAGGGTTATTACCGCTGTAGTTAAAACCGATAATATTAACCAAACTTGAAACATCATTTAATTAACATTACTAGTACTGTCGCTTTTCTGCGTACATACAACCAATAAATTTATACGTATTTATTTTGTTTTTGGTGCATTAAATACACACTTGGTGCATTAAATCAGCGCTTGAGTCACCTTTAGTTTACATTAGAGCTTTTACTCGATAAGATCTGCGCCGCTCGATTCAACTTTTACTTTAAAGGAAGTTTAATAATGTCGTTTAAGTATATTTTACCCATTATGGCGTTAACCGCTTCAGCAACTATTGCTGCGGAAGAGTATCAATTATTTACTGAGCTTAAAGCTGACCACGTGCGTGTTAGTGGCGAAAATGAAACAAATTGGGCTTTAGATGGCACTTATTTTTTTGATAAAAAACAGACTTTAGGTCCATTGGATCAGTTTGAATATATTAATAAAGTCTCCAACATAGGCGCAAGTTTCAATCGTGTTTTTGACAATAACGTTTGGGCTGTTGATGGTGAGTATTTCTTTGCAAATAATATAGTTGTTTCTGCAAGCCATCAGTACTTTGGCAGTGACTTTAATGTTAGTACCTTTGGTTTAGGCTATTTATTAGCAGACAACTTTATTGTGCGTGCAGAAGCCATTAAGCCCAAAGACGAAAGCACTGCGTTTTTATTCTCAGCTAGTTATGATCTTCAGTTACAAAACAATGACTATATTGGTTTTACTGCGAAAGTAGATGATGAATTTGATTATTTTGAAATCAGCAGTAAATACTTTGCGAGCTTTGGTCAAGCAAGCTATTTTGCGATCGGCTTGGGTTTAGCAGATTACGATGGCACTACAGCTTGGAATACGGAACTAGATTATTACTTTACTAAAATGACATCGGTTGGTGTTACTTATAATAAACAAGATGATTTTAGCGTTAATGCTAAGCATTACTTAAGCTCAAACTGGGCTTTAAATGCCGGTTATGGCAGTAATGCAGATACTTCTGCTGTAAAAGTTTATTCTTTATCTGTAATTGGCCAGTTCTAACTTTAGCTAGTTTACACTAATAAAATAGGCAACAATTGTTGCCTATTTTGATCTTGCTGTCTCGATACTGGTAATTGCTCCTGTACTAGCAACAATACCAGAGCCATTACTGCAACTAAGTATGCACAACTATTTATACATTATTAAGCTTTAAGCTCTTGAACGGCTAATGTGACCCGCTTAACCGAAATAGGATAAGCCGTGCCTAATTGCTGGGCATGCTGCGATACCTTTAATTCTTGTAACATCCAATAAATGGCTTGTACTGGCTCGGGCAAAATAGGTTTATCGGCATATTGGCCAACTAAACTTTGGTAAGCCTGATCTGCTTTTTCATATTCATACATTAATAACCGATCACGGTTTGGGTCAACCGGCAGTTTTTCTAAACGCTTTTGCATTGCCAGTAAATAGCGAATAATATCAGTTAATTTTGCCGCACCATGGGCACTAACAAAACCTTTAAATATCAGCTCATTTAGCTGTTGTTTAATATCACCTTGCGATTGCACATGGGCTAAGTCGACCCGGCCCTTTAGTTTCTTTTGAATGGCGTGAGCTAAGCTTAAAATTTGCTCGACTTGCAGTGCGATGCCTAACACCGTATCACCTAGCTCAGCTCTTACTTTCTCCCGCAGCACGGCAAACTCTTCAGCATCCGTCGGCATACTGCTTTGATTAATTAACGCATCAACCGCCGCAGAGATACAATCGTCTATTAGCTCTAATACCCGACCAAATGGATTAAAGTACAACCCCAACTTAGCTTGATTAGGCAAGGATTCTTGTAGGTATTTAACCGGTGATGGAATATTTAGCAGTAATAAGCGGCGCAAACCTAAACGGGTAGTTTGCTTAGCCAACATTGGGTTATCAAGCAGTTTAATGGCAACAGAATTACGCTCGTCCACTAACGCAGGAAAGGCTTTTATTTCATAGCCAGCTTGTACCTTAACGTACTCGCTTGGTAGCTTACCAAAGCTCCACTGTGTTAACTGCTGTTGCTCTATTCCCTGTTCGGCAACTTGGCTTAAGCTTTGTTGTACATCTCCTTGTAAACCTTGCTTTAATAAGTCTAATGAACGCCCTTGCTGCACAATATGGCCATGTTCATCGACCACTTTGTAATTCATTTTTAAATGCGTTGGGATACTGGCGAAATCCCAAGCCTCATCGGGGATAGTAATGCCCGACATGCGCTTAAGTCGCTGACTCATCGTGGCTAACAATGGCCCTTGATCTGGGCTGATGGTTTGCATTAAGGCATCAGCAAAGTTTGGTGCTGGTACAAAGTTACGCCGATACTGCTTGGGCAACGACTTAATTAACGCCACTAATAAATCGTGACGTAAGGCAGGAATAAGCCAATCAAATCCAGTATCTTCAACTTGGTTTAAAAGCGCCAGCGGAATTAAGACACTAATACCATCATCGGCTTCGCCGGGTGAGAAGTGATATTCAAGCGGCAAAATAAGGTTAGCTTGCTGCCAAGTTCCCGGAAATTTATCAGCGGTAATGTCACTGGCATCGCGGTTTAATAAATTGTCTAAACTGAAATTTAAATAGTGAGGTTCTTTTTTACGTTGGCCTTTCCACCATTTAGCAAAATCGATACGGTTATTAGCCCACAGTGGCACGCGTTGGCTATAAAATTCCGCTAGGGTTTCTTCATCAACTAAAATATCGCGGCGGCGTGATTTATCTTCAAGCGCCGTAACATTATCTACTAATTGTTGGTTAAAGCTTAAAAAGGCGTCATCCGTACCGAGCTCTTGATTAACTAAGGCTTCGCGAATAAAGATTTTATGGCAAGTGTGCTCGTCAATTTTACTAAACTGCACGGCTCGCTTTGCCACGATAATTAAGCCGTATAAACTGACTTGCTCGTAGGCAATAACCGCGCCGCGTTTTTTCTGCCAATGGGGTTCACTGTAACTGCGGTTAACCAAGTGTTGGGCTAAAGGCTCAACCCACTCTGGCTCTATTTTAGCCAAGGTTCTGGCATAGAGCCGACTGGTTTCAACCCATTCTGCGGCAACCACCCATTTTGGCTTGCGCTTAAATAACTGGCTACCGGGAAAAACATAAAACCGAGTTTGTCGTGGCCCCATGTAATCGGCATCGCTATCTTTAAAACCCACTTGGCCTAGTAAGCCACTTAATATCGATTGATGAATTGCGGCATAGTCGGCCGTTTGTTGGTTAAGCTTATAGCCCTGCTCTTGCATAAGTTGCTGCAATTGTGCGGTTAAGTCTTGCCATTCACGTACGCGTAAATAGTTTAAAAATTCTTGCTTACATAAACGCCTAAATTGATTACCACTTAATTCGGTTTGTTGCTGCTGTAAATATTGCCATAGCAATAACCAGCTGCTGAAATCGGAGTCGGCATTGGCAAAGCGAGCATGGAACTGATCGGCTTTTTGTTTTTTATCTAACGGCCGCTCACGCGGATCTTGAATAGACAACGCTGCAGCTAGCACTAACAATTCGGCTAAAGCTTGATTGTCGGCGCCAGCTAATACCATTCGGGCTAAACGTGGGTCTAGCGGCAATCGCGCCAGCTGCTTACCTAGCTCAGTTAAACTTAAGCTAGCTTTGGCTCGGTTAAGCGGTATTGCGCCCAATTCTTCCAGTAATTTAACACCGTCATTAATAAACCGGCTATCCGGTTTTTGCAAAAATGGAAAATCTTCAATATCGCCTAGGCCTAGCGCCAGCATTTGCATGATAACCGAGGCTAAGTTGGTTCTTAGTATTTCTGGATCGGTGAAGGCAGGTCTACCCAGAAAGTCTTCTTCGCTATATAAGCGTATACAAATACCGGCAGCAACCCGCCCACAACGACCTTGCCGCTGATTAGCACTCGCTTGGCTAATAGCTTCAATAGGCAGCTGCTGCACCTTAGAGCGGTAGCTATAGCGCGAAATACGCACGGTGCCGGGATCTATAACATATCGAATGCCGGGTACTGTTAATGAGGTTTCAGCGACGTTGGTAGATAACACGATGCGCCGGCCGGCATGGCTTTGAAATATTCTATTTTGCTCAGAGGCACTAAGGCGTGAATACAACGGCAGTATCTCGGTATGCGCTAAGTTACGTTTTTCTAGCGCATCGGCGGTATCACGAATTTCTCGCTCACCATTTAAGAATATTAATATATCTCCCGCCGGCTCTAAATATAGCTCGTCAACCGCATCAAAAATGGCTTGCAGTTGATCAACATCTTTATCGTCTTCATCGGCCATAGCCCGATAACGGGTTTCTACTGGAAAACTGCGGCCAGACACTTCAATAATAGGCGCATCAAAAAAATGCTTAGAAAAGCGCTCTGGATCAATAGTGGCTGAGGTAATAATAAGTTTTAAGTCTGGGCGCTTTGGTAACAACTGTTTTAAATAGCCCAGTAGAAAGTCGATATTTAAACTACGCTCATGCGCTTCATCAATAATAATGGTGTCGTATTGGTTTAAAAACCGATCTTGCTGAATTTCAGCCAGTAAAATACCGTCGGTCATTAATTTAATATGGGTTTTTTCGTTGGTATGATCACCAAAGCGAATTTTATAACCGACTTGCTGGCCGGGTTGGCAATTAAGCTCTTCGGCAATACGATCGCAGACACTGCGTGCCGCTAACCGCCGTGGCTGAGTATGACCTATCATACCGGCAATACCGCGACCTAACTCGATGCACATTTTAGGAATTTGTGTGGTTTTACCCGAACCAGTTTCACCGGCAATAATCACCACTTGGTGCGCTGCTATTGCAGCTTTAATATCAGCTTTTTTTTCTGATACTGGTAACTGGGCGGGATAAGTAATTTTAGGCACAGATAACGCACGTGCTTGGCGTTGTTGCATCGAGCGTGCGATGTCGTGAGAAATTCTGATTAGTTGCTGTTGTTGTTTATGTTGGTCGGGCTGTTTTTTACTGTTTTGCAGGCGGCGACGCAGCCGAAACTGATCTTTTAACAGACAATGCTCAAGTTGAGAAAATAATGTTGATGCTGATACTTCAGTCTTTACTTTATTCATTACTTCAGTCTTTACTTCTGTGGTGACTTTAGCTTTTTGTTCAGCGGTAGGTTTATCAGTTGCAGTCAAAACGGTGCCCTCGAATATAGAGGGCGCCATGCTATCAAGAGCAGGTGGTAAAAATCCAGCGTTATAGGCTTAACTTACTTTTCTGTAATGTGAATGCAGCTCTTTATCAATGGCAGCAAGGACATCTGAGCGCGAGATAATGCCAAGAATGCAGCCGTTATCATCAATTACTGGATATAACTTCGGTTTTGATTGCAGCATAAGCTGAGCTAAATCAATAATGTCGTCATAGGGCCTAACCGTTAACACTTCTGTTCTCATGGCTTCAGCGACCCGGCTAGATTGTTGATCATGGTAGGTAGACATTAACATTCGAGCTAAACAATCTTGCTCGGAAATAAAGCCTATAATTTTGTGCTGCAGATCAATAACAGGCCCACCCAACTGTTTAGCTTGGATTAAACGCGCTACTGCCATTTCTATTGGCATATCTGCGGTAAAGGTAACTGGGTGCCGATGCATATAATCGGCTACTTTTAATAACTCCATATGCCCCTCTCTGTATCCTATTAAGCAAAAAATGCGTAATGCAAAAACTGGATGAATGAGTCATAAACTCTTATTAAGCGTAGCCGAAATTATCTATATTGCGTGTGATAATTAGGTTATTTCGCTGAGTTAATTACTGCCCTGAACCAAAGATTTCACTAATAGGTGCTTTACCTTGGCTTTGCATCGCACGATACATACCTTCGGTATTAAATACCCAGCTTAACTCGCCTTTATAATCAACCACGATAACACCACCATCACCGCCAATTTGTTTTAATTCAGTTAGCACTTCATGTGCCGCTTCTGCTGCATTTTTGTTCTGATATTTCACCCGAGCACAAATATCTGCTGCCACTTGATAGCGAATAAAGTACTCGCCATGACCGGTAGCTGATACCGCACAGCTGGCATTATCAGCAAAGTTACCGGCGCCAATAATAGGAGCATCACCAATACGGCCGTACCGTTTAGCGGTCATACCGCCAGTAGACGTTGCCGCCGCTAAGTTACCTTGCTTATCAATAGCAACTGCGCCGACAGTACCCATCTTCCATGCTGGATCATAAGGAACATAAGCTTGATGGGGTACTGGCTCGATAGATTGCTTAGCTTTTTTTAAGGCTTCAAGTCTAAATTCAGTATCAAAATAGCTGTTTTGAACCTGCACTAAGTGTTGCTCTTGAGCAAACTGCTCTGCCCCTTTACCTGATAACATAACGTGCACAGACTTTTCCATTACTGCGCGTGCTAATAAAATAGGGTTTTTAACCGTGGTGACACTGGCCACCGCACCGGCGTTACGGTTACTGCCGTCCATAATAGAGGCATCTAACTCATGAGTTTCATCCCAAGTATACACAGCCCCTTTACCCGCATTAAACAAAGGTGAGTCTTCTAATATAATCACCGCTGCACTGACTGCATCTAGGCTACTGCCGCCGCGCTCTAATACTGCATAACCTTGGCTAACAGCATGTTTTAACGTGGCATGATAAGCACTTTCTTGCTCTGAGGTCATACTGCTACGCATAATCGTGCCGGCACCACCGTGAATAACGATACCTATAGGTGCTAAAGCGTTAGATACTTTGCCCGTTGCCTGTTGAGCTTGCTCTGCAACTGCACTAACTGATACCAGCAAACCTAAGGATAATAATAGCTTTTTCATAAGAGGTTCCATTTCGGCATTTGCTGCCGTGTTGTCTAGTTTTATATTGTGGAGATAAATGACAATACTGCTAAATAGGCTATTTTGCCAAGCATAAACAGTCCTAATAGCAAAAACTAACGGCAGTTTGTGGTATTGGTCTACACTTTATCTATAACCAGATTAAATTTATGCCGAGGTTTTTATGTGCATTAAGCTAATTCGCTACTGGTTGCTCGTTATCACGTCTATTACAGTGCTTACAAGTTGCCAATCGACCGACTATAAAGCCAATGTGTTACCGGCCACCAACTTATTGGTTGCTGATGAACAATTTCAAAATATCGCTAATACCCCCTTACATGCCATAGAGTCACCGACTGACATATTTTTACTGCCAGAAGAGGCAAAAGCTAAACTGCATCGATTAATCGCCACATATCGCTCCATGCCAGAACGCACCAAAGCAGTGCTTGAGTTTATTGTCTCATATGCCGACGATGGCCTGATTTATGATAACAGTGCCACCCGCACAGCAAGCGAAACCTTATACTACAGCAAAGCGAACTGTTTAAGCTTATCTATACTGGCCTATAGTTTATCTAAAGAAGTGGGTATGGATGCTAGTTTTCAAGATGTGCAAATACCTGAATATTGGACCAGCCAGCTCAACCAAACCTGGTTAAATGGCCATATAAATTTAAGGTTAAAACATCACAGACAAGTGGATGATGGCATTGGGATTGTGCTATTAGGTAGTGACTTTGTGGTCGACTTTGACCCTTATAGTTTAAAAAAACGCTTTAACAGCAATCCAATCTCTGAACAGCGTGTCGTAGCCATGTTTTATAACAATAAAGCCGCGATAGCTTTTGCTCAAAGTAATTATGCTCAGGCCTATGCCTACTATAAAGCGGCTATAAAAGCAGACTCACAGTTCGCGGTAACTTGGTCAAATTTAGGCATTTTATATCGAGTGCATAACTTAATGGATGTGGCCGAAAAAGCTTATCATCACAGCTTAGCGCTAGATCCAGACTCGATTAACACCTTATCAAACCTAGCCTATTTATATCAACGCACCGGTAAAGAAGTGTTGGCGGATCAGTTATTACAACAGGTGGTAAAACAGCGTGAAAACAATCCCTATTACTACTTAATGTTAGGCACTGAGGCGTATAAACAACAAGAGTTTAGACAAGGTATTAAGCACTTTGAAACCGCTTTAAGGCTAGAGCGTGATAATCATGAAGCCTATTTTGGATTAGCTAGAAGCTATTTTTCATTAAACCAATTAGGCATGGCAGAGCGCTATTTAACTAAAGCTAAACGTCATACATTTACTAAACAAGATAAACGCCGCTATCAACAAAAACTAAACGTGCTAAATCAAATAGCTAAAGCCAATTAGTAATCTCTTTCATCCGGTGCAAACCTTTATAAATTAATTGTGTTTGCACCTCGCAGATGCTTACCTATAATCAACACTACAACTAAGCCAATCAATACTAACAACTTAACCATACCTCTTCGTTAACTGCTTGTTGTTGTTTAATGATAATAGTGTTATCAATGTCAGGTAATTTTTAGCCTAAGATGCAATATATCGGCATGGCTTTGAATTATTACCGGCCTAAATTTAAAAGTGTCTTAGCAGATAAGTGAGTACAGAGTATAGTTTGGGGGTATTTGTGAGAATTAAAAAAATTCGTTACTGCTTGTTGGCTATGACAACTATGGCTCTAATCGCCGGTTGTCAAACTAGCGATATTTCAGCAATAAATAGCGTTAAAAATAATTTGTTAGTGGCGAATGAGCAATTTCAAAACAGTGCCAATACACCACTGCATAGTATTGAATCACCAGAGCAAATTTTTATATTGCCAGAAGAGGCTAAAGTAAAACTGCATGCATTAATGAATACGCATGTATCGGTACGTGAGCAAACTAAAGCCGTACTCGACTTTATTGTCTCTTATGCTGACGACGGCCTGATTTATGATAACAGTGTCACGCGTACCGCAAGTGAAACCTTACAATATAGTAAAGCTAACTGTTTAAGTTTATCTATTCTTGCTTATAGTTTAGCGCAAGAAGTGGGTATGGAAGCTAACTTTCAAGATGTGCACATCCCAGAATATTGGACCAGTGAGCTTAATCAAACTTGGTTAAATGGCCATGTAAATTTACGATTAAAGAAACACCGTAAAATTGATGACGGAACAGGAATATCGGTATTAATTAATAGCTTTATAGTCGACTTTGATCCCTATAGTTTAAAAAATAATTTTAAAACGACTGCTATCAACCAACAGCGTATTGTTGCTATGTTTTATAATAATAAAGCTGCGATAGCGGTTGCCGAAAATAACTACGCACAAGCTTATGCCTACTACAAGGCGGCTATTAATGCTGATGCCACCTTTGCTGTAACCTGGTCTAATCTTGGTATTTTATATCGCCAACATCATTTAATGGATTTAGCCGAGCAGGTTTATCAACACAGCTTAATGTTAAATCCTGATTCAATTAATACTTTATCAAACTTAGCTTACTTATATCAGCGCACGGGTAAAGAGGAATTAGCCAAAGCACTAGAGCAAAAAGTGCTGAAGCGCCGTGTAAACAACCCTTATTACTACTTAATGTTAGGCACTGAAGCCTTTGCACAGCAAAATTTTAGCAAAGGTATTACATTCTTTGAGAAGACTTTAGAGCTTGATCCAGATAACCATGAGGCCTATTTTGGCCTGGCTAAAAGCTATGTTTCATTAAACCAATTGGCGCAGGCAGAACGTTATTTGATAAAAGCTAAAAGCCACACTTCTACCGTGCAAGATAAGATTCAGTATCAAAGAAAGCTGTCGATTTTAAATCAGATAGCGAGAGTTGATTAAATATAACTATTTATACTAAGTTTAATCATTAGCACTAAGCAGGTTACTGCCTAGTGCTAAGCCCCTTTAAGGAATAACATACCTAACTGATACTAAATAATAACTGCCTGGCGTTGCTCATCAATGCCCATGCTTAATATGTACGGCATGGCTTCAGCTTGCGCTGCAACAAAGTCTTGTTTCGAACTTAAACCTTGCCAATTTATATCAATTAAACTTTGTGCCACTGCCCCACCTAAACTTCCCCCTGGGCCTAACAAGATAATATGCTCGGGTGCAAATTCTTTTACCGCCACTTGAAGCGCTAAAGAGAAGTTATAACTTTGGCAAACTTGATGCTGCAAAGTGTATTGCTGTAATTGCTCTGGGTTTTTAACATCGGCTGGCCAAATATGACCTCGACCATCGATAAGCGGTAAACTAGGGGCACTAAAATGCTGCGCAGGCCATTGCTGCAGCGCACTAGCAGATGCAGTTTGCATTAGTGAGGTGTGAAATCCGGCATGACCATTTAATAACATTGGAAATCTGTCATCGCATGGTGGTAACGCAGCGATAGCGGCAGATACAGCAGATTTGGTTCCCGCTAGCACTGCATAGCCGCCGTAATAAATGGACATAAATAACTCATCTTGATGTTGAGCTATTTGCGCATTAACTAATTGCTGACGCTCGGTACAAAATTGCCAGTTTTCATCCACTAATGGATAAATAAACTGGGCACCAGGTTCATTGGCAGTTAACTGCGCCATACTGCTAACAATTCTCATCGCCGTATTGGCGGACCATACATCAGCACAACCTAACGCGGTATACCAGCCCATTGAATTGCCCGTTAAGGCAACTAGCTCAAACTTATCGCGATTTATGGCTTTAAAATCGGTTATACCGGCAGCAAATATCAGTGCCGCCGCATTATCGGCTTTTAAATGTATTCGGCTGCTAAAATTCGCTTCACTATCCAATTCAGTGACCGTGCTTAGATTTAAATCTGCTCGAGTGTGATCAAGCTGGCTAATTAATGCTGCTTGTTTTGCTGCATACTTGGCTAAATATCCAAGCTCGGCTCTGTTGTAAGTACCACGACCGGGACATACCACTAATGCAGTCTTTTTCATGATAAATCCTCCTGCTGCACTAACTGTTTACCATCTTTTGATTCCGCTGGAGCTGGTGGCTGAGTAGAAGTCACTAATAAGCTTAATGCGTGGTCAATAATTTGTTGTTTAGAAGGTAATACGGCATAAGCGGCACTGCCTAGTGGGATAAAGCTATCTTCAGCACACAACCGGCGAATAGTAAAATGATTGGGTTTAGCTTCATGTAATGTCGTAAACAATTCTTCGCTTAGCGAGCCCCGCTTACGACATTCATCCACAATCAGTATCTGCTGACAATCGGCTAAGGCTGCTATAATTTTTTCTGTTTGCAACGGCACTAACACGCGTAAATCGAGGATGCGGATCTGATATCCTTGTGCGGTTAGCTCTTGCTCAGCTTGGCGACTTAAATAATAGCCATTGCCATAACTAATAATAGCCAACTCCTTACCCCGACCATAAACAGCAGGAGCACCAAACTCAGGCAAGATAGTATCGGGTGCCGGATAATTATGTAACCATAAGCCATCACCCGCAGAGCTAAGATCACGAGTCATATACAACGCTATAGGTTCAAGAAAGATCACTAAGCGCTTTTGCTCATGGGCTAACTGTACCGCTTGGCGTAATAACAACACCGCATCTTGACCGTTAGAGGGACAAAACACGATAACGCCAGGTATATCTCGAAATACTGCAAACGAATTATCGTTATGAAAGTGGCCGCCAAAGCCACGCTGGTAAGCTAAACCGGCAATGCGGATCACCATGGCATTAGAGTACTGACCATTAGAAAAAAACGGTAAGGTTGCCGCTTCACCGCGAATTTGATCTTCAGCGTTATGGACATAAGCTAAAAACTGGATCTCAGGAATTGCAATAAAACCCTGCTGCGCTAAGCCTATCGCCATGCCTAAAATGCTTTGCTCATCCAGTAACGTATTAATAACTCTGTTACTACCAAAGGCTTGGATCAAATGCTGAGTAACACCGTATACACCGCCCTTTTTACCAACGTCCTCACCAAATACCACCGCATTTTTAAATTGCGCTAATAAGTCATGCAGGGTCCAATTTAGTAATTTAGCTAAGTGTTGTGGCTTAGTTTGGTTATGCTGATCATAAGCAAACAGTTGCTGACGTGTTTGGCTGTCGGCAATAGCCGGTAGCGCAACGGCAGGCTTATGTGGCGCGATAGAGGCCATTACTTGCGCCGCAGTGGTTAGTTTAGGTTTAGTCACGGCAACGGCTGCCACTCGTACAATTTGCTGTTGCAAAGTATCCAGCTGTTTAAGCAGTTGTTCACGACTGATAATGCCTTTATCTAACAGTAACGCGGTACTAGCTAATAAGGGATCTAATTCTAATTCGTCAGCAATTTTATGCTTGCTGCGATAAGCCGCTTCGGTGTCTGCACCGGCATGGCCGAACAAGCGTACCGTTGATATATGTAGCAGTGCCGGTTTACGTGTAGTACGAACATAGTGTGCGGCACGGCAAGCTACGCTGTAGGTGTGGGCTAAATCTCTGCTGTCTGCGGCAAAATATTTTAGCGCCGGCCGATCAGCCAATGCTTGCTCAATCCAACCATTTGGTGTCGGCGTAGAAATCCCTAAACCATTATCTTCACAAACAAACAAAGCCGGCATTGGTACTTGTTGGTAAGCAGTCCAACTGGCGGCATTAATGGCGCCTTGTGCAGTAGAATGATTAGCCGATGCATCGCCAAAACTACACACCGCAATAGCATCGCTGGGCCAGCTACCTTCGAGTTGTAAGCGTCGACTTAAATCGATGGCCAGTGCCGCGCCCATGGCTTTGGGTAAGTGTGATGCTATGGTGCTCGTTTGTGGGGGGATATTTAGTGCTAAGCTGCCCAATACTTTGTGTCTGCCGCCAGATATAGGATCATCACTACTGGCACAGAATGACAACAGTAAATCGTAAATCGGCGTGCTACCGGGTAATTGTTTGCTACGTTCAATAAAAAATGCACCGCTGCGGTAATGTAAAAATGCCGGATCAGTTAATCGTAATGCAGCAGCAATAGCCGCATTTCCCTCGTGCCCCGCGCTACCTATAGTATAAAAGCTTTGGCCTTTAGCTTGTAATAAACGTGATTGTAAATCTAACAAGCGACTACAAAGTTGACTATGCCATAGTTGATGCAACACCGCATCGGATGTATCGGTTTGGCGCTGCCAGCTACTATCTGGTAACGCGTGATCGGTAATACGTTGGCGAAATTGCGCCACCCATGGATGAACTGGTTCGGTCATTCTATTCTCCCGCAGCATATTTTAATCACCGGCTAAGGTAAAAATATCAATAGCCGGTAATGGCAGCTTAAATTGCTAACCGGCGAAGGCAGCGATACCTGTTTGTGCGCGACCTAATATCAGTGCGTGCACATCATGCGTACCTTCGTAAGTGTTAACCGCCTCTAAATTCATCACGTGACGAATAACATGGAACTCATCAGCGATACCATTACCGCCATGCATATCACGGGCAACTCGGGCTATATCCAACGCTTTACCGCAGGAATTACGTTTAATTAAAGAAATAGTTTCCGGTGGTAATAGATTTTGGTCCATCAAACGACCGGCTTGTAAGCAACTTAATAAACCAATGCTAATGTCGGTTTGCATATCGGCTAGTTTTTTCTGAATAAGCTGGTTTGCCGCTAATGGCCGGCCAAACTGATGCCGATCTAGCGTATATTGCCGCGCAGCATGCCAACAGAATTCTGCCGCACCTAATGAGCCCCAAGCAATGCCATAACGCGCCTTGTTTAAACAACCAAAAGGACCTTTTAAGCCACTGACATTAGGTAGCAGTGCATCGTCAGCAACTTGCACATTTTCCATCACAATTTCACCGGTAATAGACGCCCGCAGTGAAAACTTACCTTCAATTTTTGGTGCACTCAGTCCTGGCATACCTTTATCTAAAATGAAGCCTCTAATAACACCTTCAAGCTTAGCCCAGACCACAAATACATCAGCGATAGGTGAGTTAGTGATCCACATCTTGCTGCCATTAATAATGTAACCGCCAGCATTCTTTTTCGCTGTGGTACGCATACTGGCAGGATCAGAACCAGAATCTGGCTCAGTTAAACCAAAACAGCCTACCCACTCACCTGAAGCAAGCTTAGGTAAGTATTTCATCCGCTGTGCTTCACTGCCATATTCATAAATAGGATGCATCACTAAAGACGATTGCACACTCATAGCACTACGATAGCCACTATCTACGCGCTCAACTTCACGGGCAACTAAACCGTAACAAACATAGTTCACATCAGAGCCACCATATTTTTCAGGTAAAGTGGCGCCCAATAAACCAAGCTCACCCAGTTCGGTCATTATCTCACGATGAAAGTGCTCATTACGGTTTGCTTGTAGCACCCGTGGCATAAGTTTCTGCTGGCAATATTGATGCGCAGTATCACGGATCATGCGTTCTTCTTCGCTTAACATAGCTGAAAATTGAAATGGGTCTTGCCAATCAAAATGGGCACGGGTCATAGCTAATTCCTTAATCAAACTAAACAAATATTAAACTCTGTAGCCACAATAGCCTGCTTTGATGTACAGTTAAACTATAATAATACTGTATCAGGTATAGCTTTAAACTATGGATGTAAGACAACTTAGTTATTTTGTCGCGGTATATGAACAAGGTAGTATTAGCGCAGCAGCGCGGCAATGCTGTATTACTCAACCTTCACTATCAACCGCAATCCGTCAATTAGAACAAGAGCTTGGCGTAATTTTATTTACTCGTCTACCTAAGGGAGTATCTCCTACTGACGATGCAGATAAGCTATATGGTCATGCAGGGCGTTTAATTAGTCAGGTGAACTCAATCAAGGCCAGCTTTGTACAGCCGGTGAAAAAGGTGCAGTTCAAGTTAGGCTTAATAAGGGCATTAGGCGTAGAGCGAATGAGCCAATTACTGCGCGAATTTAGCTTATTAGTTGATGGTTTAGAGTTACATTTAGTTGAACCGACTGAACAATGTGACGCCAGAATTATTACTGCAGCTCAGTTAAATGCTGGAGAAGTGTTCGAGCCTATTTGGCATGACAGCTATATGCTGGCGATCCCTCCAGCTTCACCCCTAATGTTAAAATCGTCAATTGCCCTTGCTGACTTTGAAAACTTAGCACTAATTAAGCGTACACCTTGTGATGCTTGGAATAGCTTGTACCCTGAGTTAGGTCGTCGAAATATTAAACCTGATATTCGAGCGGATATTCAAACCATTGAATATGCATTGGGCTTAGTGTCAGCAGGTATAGGCTGTGCCCTAGTACCCGATTTTTATAACTTGAATCAACGCAGCGATGTGCTCTTAAAGAATATTGATGAATTGGCTTTACAGCGCACCATTGGCTTAGCGTACCGACGCACCAACGACACTCAGCCTTTAAAAATATTAATCCAGTTATGTCTACATACGGTCAACATAGCACCAACATCACTGCAGTTTACGCCTGGTGATACAGACTAATTTGGCCACAACCTTACGTATATAGCCAAGTTGCTGCTACAATAGCGAGTATAATTTATTGTTTTAAATATACTAATTGGTCTGTTATCGCTATGACAACTGAAGCAAGCTTATACTTTTATGACTATGAAACTTGGGGTGCCGATCCTAAACGTGACCGTCCAGCACAATTTGCTGGCATTAGGACTGATTTAGACTTAAATATTATTGCTGAGCCTGATAATTGGTATTGTCAGTTAGCTAATGATTACCTCCCTCACCCGCAAGCGGCACTTATTACCGGTTTAACCCCGCAACTATGTAATAAAAAAGGCTATGCTGAAACTGAGTTTATGGCAAAAATTCTGCAACGTTTTAGCCAAGAAAATACCTGCGTATTAGGCTATAACAGCTTACGTTTCGACGATGAAGTGACACGACATAGTTTATTTCGCAACTTTTACGAGCCGTACGGTCGTGAATGGCAAAACGGCAATAGCCGGTGGGATATTATTGATATGGTGCGAGCTTGCTATGCCCTTAGACCCGAAGGGATAAACTGGCCGTTACGCGAAGATGGTACCCCTAGCTTTAAATTAGAATTAATAAGTAAAGCAAATGGTTTAGCGCATGAACAAGCGCATGATGCGTTATCGGATGTTTATGCCACTATTGGCTTGGCTAAGTTGATTAAACAACAACAGCCTAAGTTGTATGATTACTTGTTTAATCTACGTAAAAAATCAGCAGCCGCAGCCTTAATTGATGTTGCCGGTATGACACCTTTAGTTCATGTATCGTCAAAGTTTCCTGCTCAACAAGGCTGTGTTAGTTGGATAGTGCCATTGGCATTTCATCCCACCAATAAAAATGCGGTAATTTGCTATAATTTACAGTCAGATCCAACCCCCTTATTAGCTGATGATATTGCCACTCTACAGAAGAAACTGTATACCAAAACGATCGATTTAGCAGAGAACGAGCAACGTTTAGGCTTAAAGCTGATTCATATCAATAAATGCCCAGTATTATCCCCTGCTAAAACTCTTAGCGAGGCCAGAGCCACAGAATTAGGTATTGATCGCGCGCAGTGTTTACAGCATTTAGACTGGTTACGCCAACATCGTGAGGTACAGGATAAAGCTGTTCAAGTGTATCAGCAACTCGAAGATTACCCTGTTGAAAGCAATCCAGACTATCAATTATACAGCGGCTTTATTAGCAATAGTGACAAAACTAAAATGCAGCAATTACATGAGCTGTCTGCTGAACAACTCGCCGTTTCTGCGCCAGTATTCAGTGATGATCGCCTAAATAAGCTGATATTTGCTTACCGAGCGCGTAATTACCCTAATAGTTTAAACGACAGCGAGCAGCAAAAGTGGCAGCAATACCGTACTGATAAAATTATGCATGGTATTGATCAGCCCAACTTAACTATGGAAGAGTTCAGCCTGGTATTAGAGAATTTAGCCCATGAACACAGTGATGATGAAGCTAAAATGAAAATTTTAAAGGCGTTATATTTATACGTGCAGAGTATGTAAACTAGGATTTAGAAATATAGATAAGGCCCCTTACTAGGGGCTTTTTTTATGGGTAAACGTATGAGTTCAGCCTGCTCGAGGAGTTCACCAGCCGATGAACTAATGCAAAAAAGCCCCTACAATTCTATTGAGTAGCGGTGCCCTGCACACTTCGGGCCGCCGCGTACGGCGTTCAAAAATGTTCCTGACATTTTTTTCGCATGGGATCGCCCTGCTCGAGGGGTTGACCAACCCGTATTGCCAATACAAAAAAGGCCTANCTGTCAAGCGTCTTTTTAAAAGATTTTTGACTCGCTGCATAAGCCGCTTGGAGAACCGTTACTGCGTATCCCCGTTGGCATGGCGCGCATTATAGAGCGTTTTAAACCATGCGCAAGCGCTTATGGCAGAAATATTACGATAGTTGGATCGTTCGCGCAAAGTTTAATCAATGCGCTTAAATATCATCCTTTTTAGGCTGCCGCTTTACGATTATTATATTCTTTAACCATTAATTGCATTTGTTCGTCATTATATGGCGTCAGATTACTTAATATCATCCGCTTTTCACCTTTACCTATAACTACACCCGCCGAGACTAAGCAAAACTCTAAAATTACATTACCGCGCTTACCTTCCACTGTCAGGGTTGAGTTTGATAATTGCAATTCCACTTTCTGTTGTGGCAGCTGGCTAAATTGTAATGACATACTCTCATATATGACTAATGGTCGCGCTGGATTGATCATGACTTGATGCTTCTGCATTAATGGCTGCAATATATAAGGGAAGTTTTGGCCAGAGAAACGAACATAATCTTTGATTAGCGGATCTATAATAGCGGGGTCATCAAATACGGCACCATTTCTTGTTATAGATAAGTAAGGTTTACCTTGTTGATCGATAACAGTGCGTACATTGTTTTCTTGCTTGGTGCATAACAAGGTGTCTGCTGCGACCATTCCCGAAAAATGACATGTCATCTGCTCGCTTATTCCATACTTAGTAAGTAAGTAAGAGAACATCAAATCCCCTGGCACACAAAAGCGTTTTGCATCTTCGTCATGCAAAGGATTAAAGTCCGTGGCAACTTTCTTCGCAAACTCACTAGATTGCTTACGGCTAAAGCTAAAACCAGACTCTGTTTGAGTTACATACTGATCAATTAACATCTACTACCAACTTAATCTATTAACATCGCCACATAATACCTGTTTTTACCTATTTAATGGTCTAACAAGTGGTAATTAGTTTGTTTCAAACTATTCCTAACTGAACTTAACGGCTCTAAGCCAGCGTTTATCTGCAGTACCTACGATTTTTCGGCTATTTATGGAATATATTATGAATAAAAGTGCTTGCTTTTTATTCAACCCAACACTACTGTATATTCATACACTGTACAAATAACCATGCAGGAAATAAAATGAATTACTTATTAGATTTGCCCCAGGTCGCCACTGATGATGTCGCTAAATGTGACAGCCCTCTACTAACGCCTCTGACGCCATTTAATCCAGTAGCTAATCGTAATATTTCACAACAGCAACGAATGTTGATGCAATTAATCCAACAACATCAAGCACAGGCTGGTTGGATAGTTCTACTGGCACCTAGCCCGCAAGTAATTAAACTGCTTGCTAACGTTGAGCAATTACCTCTACATAAAGTGTTAGTCATACATAAAAAGCAGTTGGCAAACTTAACTACAGTTATCGATACCGCGTTAACGTCAGGAAATTGTAAAGTGGTGATTAATTGCGGTCAGCCTTTAACAGACAATATTGATCATGAATGTCAAAAGTTAGCAGCACAACATCATGCCTGGTTTTACCAATTGGATAACCTGTGCCAACGACTTAATCCGCATTAAATAAGGGCAATAGACTATTGCTGACATTTTACTTAGCGTAAAATAACCAGTTTTAAGTTTCAGGAGCTTTTTGTGCAGTGTTATTGCGGATCTAAACAAACATTCTCACAGTGTTGCCAACCTTTTATTAAACACGTTAAACCGGTAGAAAACTGTGAGCAGTTAATGCGTTCG
Organism: Rheinheimera salexigens; assembly: GCF_001752395.1. NCBI lineage: Bacteria > Pseudomonadati > Pseudomonadota > Gammaproteobacteria > Chromatiales > Chromatiaceae > Rheinheimera > Rheinheimera salexigens. The sequence goes on from NZ_MKEK01000001.1 coordinate 2,172,875, forward strand.
CGCTATAGTGCCTATTGTCTTAAAGATGCCGCTTATATTTATGCTACCAATCATCCTAGTATGCAAGCAGATAACTCTTTGCAGCAAATTACTGATTTTGCTAATACGAGTCATTTTATTAATTTACAGGTATTTTGCAGCAAACAAGATAACACAGTGGGCAGCGTGCAGTTTATGGTCAGCTATTTACAAGGAAATGTGTTAGTGACGTTTACTGAAACTTCTCGTTTTGTTTTTGAGCAGAATTGGTTATATACCGCCGGTCAATTAATTGAGCAACCAACCGTAAAAATTGGTCGTAATGATTTATGTCCTTGTGGTAGTAAAAAGAAGTTTAAACAATGTCTGTTCCATTTACTTTCCGGTAGCCTTAATTAATACTTATACGATAGGTTATTCATAAACTTATACATAAGAGTATATATAAATAGTTAGGCAGCTTCTGCTTGATGCAATTTTTCTAATACTTCGTATAACGCTGTAGCATCAGCTTTTGGTTTTTGTAATGGCTGCGATGCCGTTAAACGACGCTTGCTATGCACATCTAAACTTTGCCATAACTCTATTGGCAGTTTGTTCTTGTCATCTTTATACACTATAGGCTCTGGTTTTAAATAACCAAACAGCTTTACTTGGGTTAATCCAGATTGCTGTACCGCTTGTGCATACTCAGCAATTAAGTTTTCGTCATCATCTTGCCAGGCAAATGAACGTTGTGAACGTATATTGAGTTGCTGTTGCAGTTTACTACTCGGTTCTAGTTGTACCGGACTGTCTGGGGTAAAAAACTCAGCATTCTCTTCCACGGCTGTTGACAGCAAAGCGAGAAATAAAGAAAAGTCAGCTTGATGCTTATTTTGTAATGCGACATTTAAGCACGAGTCGAGCTGCCACTCATTAATTATTGGGTTCATATTGGGCTTTTTTTATGGCTGTTGTCGCTTTTATCGGCAGTCAGACAAAAAAGTTTAGTAAAATACTTTACATCAAAATTAAATTTGATAAGATGCTGCGCACTCGTGGAGGGGTTCCCGAGTGGCCAAAGGGATCAGACTGTAAATCTGCTGGCACTGCCTTCGAAGGTTCGAATCCTTCCCCCTCCACCATTCTTTCTTAAGTTAATAGTTGCTAATAGCAGTTATTAACTGCAGTTAATACACTCTTCAACTACATTTTTTATATACCTTACGCCATCTGAAATACTCTTCTTGCAATAAGCTCTTAGCTAAAAACATAAACATTCTTTAGATTTTGTATACTCTGTATAACAGAATTCAAAAGCAGAGCTTCCTTGCTCTTAGCTTATTAGCCATTAATTCCTTAAAAACTTTCATCCTTAGATACAATTTACGGATTGTTTTTACTGTTTCTTTAATTCGTGTGCTGTAATTGTTGGTCTAGTTCAGTAGCTAAACTACTGGCCCCAATGCGCATAGTTGCACTAGTCGCGATTTTGCCCGTAATTTGTTCGTATAGTTGAATTAAATTAATAGCTTGTTCAACTGTACGCACACCACCAGATGCTTTAAAGCCTACCGTTCTATCGGCGGCAGCTATCACCGTCAGCATTATTCTTGCCGCTTCCTCACTGACACCAAAGGTTACTTTTCCTGTTGAGCTTTTAACGAAGTCTGCGCCACATTGAATCGCTAGCTCTGTTGCCTTTGCAACTTGTTGCGCCGTAATTAACTCACCTGATTCAATAATAATTTTTAAGCACAGTTCACCACAGGCTTGGCGAATATCATATAAAAAGCTTGTTACCGCACCATGCTCACCGCGCATTAATGCTTTATATGGTAATACACAATCTATTTCAGTTGCTCCCGCTTGGATAGCATGCTCGATTTGTTCACAAACCGTATCCGTTGCTAGGTCACCTGTAGGAAAATTGACCACAGTTGCTATCTGGGCTGAGCCTAGTAGTGTATTGTGCTGCAACAATGCAGGTAAATATTCTGGATAAACACAATAAGCGGCATAAGCTAATGTCGGTAAGGTTGTAAGCCAATCATTAAAAGCCGAAATATTGTCGGCATCGTCTAATCTTGTTATATCAATCAACTTAACCAGTTGTTGTAACCGCAGTGAATTTTTCATTTAGGGTGTCCAATTATTATGCAGCACTGCTGGCTGTCTTATGTAAGCTCATTATTTCAAGCGCTGAGCAGCTTAAAATAAACTGTTGGTAAAAGCAAAATAGCCAAATTAAAAATAAACCAAAATAATTTAAAATAAATTGAATCTTTTATTCTATGCGCAGTCTATTAGTTAGTAGTAATTCACAATCTCCCTACTGATGTCCTTGTTTAGTCGCCAACCCTTTGTTGGCGACTTTTTTTTATTGAAATTTCAGAACTCTTTTATAAGCTTAAATGGTGTTGATATTGTTTCAGCCATTGCTTAGCAGCAGACACGTCAGCACAGTGCTTTGCAACTAACTGCCAGAATGCAGCAGAATGGTTTAGATGCTTTAAGTGACAGACTTCATGCACGACCACATAATCTGCAACCCATGCCGGTGCCATCATTAGACGCCAATTAAAGCCAAGGCGACCATCAGCACGACAATACCCCCATTTACTTAACCAACCACCAATAACTATTTCTGTCGACTTTACCTGTAACTGTCGCTGCCAATACGCTACCCGCGAATTAAACCAAATTTGGGCTTGTTGTTTATACCAATCGGTAATTAATTGTTGTTTGATAATATCGACACGCGCCATTTGCACTCGAGATGAAATATTCAGCACCAATTTATCTTGCTGCTGAAGTATATAACTACGCTTAGCACGCTGTACTTCAAACGGTAAAACCTGCTCAAATAACGGTAGTCGGCACTCTTCCAGCCACTTAGGAGCCGCGAGTAATTGTGTTGTTTGTATTTTTTCTAAGATCCAGTGCTGCTTATGCTGTAAAAAAGCTTCAATTTTTGCCATAGCATATGCCAGCGGAGCTCTAACGACGACTTCACCAGCTTTAATCTGGATCGCCAAGCTACGCCGTTTGCTATAGTACAAAATGTAATTAAACGGCTGTGCCTTAACCTGCAATCCTGACATCTTATTCCTCGAACCTGTAACCTTTAGCTAACAAAGCAAGTCCATTGTGCCATACCGCAACATAAAGTGTTATTATCCACAAGATTTTGGTTCACTCTAATAAGTAGGAAAAACGTAAATATGAAAGTAATTTCGTTTAACATCAACGGACTACGCGCTCGTTTACATCAGTTGCAAGCTCTTATCACTAAGCATCAACCCGATATAATCGGTCTGCAAGAAATTAAAGTGCATAGTGATGTATTCCCGTTATCTGATGTAGAAGCGATGGGGTATCATGTCTATCACTTTGGTCAAAAAGGCCATTATGGTGTTGCGATTTTAAGTAAAGAACCCGCTTTATCTATGCAGTATGGTTTTCCAACAGATGAAGAAGATGCTCAACGCCGGATGTTGATTGGCCGTTTTGCGATGCCTGATGGCCAACCTGTGACTATTTTAAATGGCTATTTTCCGCAAGGTGAAAACCGCTCTCATCCCACTAAGTTTCCGGCTAAAGAAAAATTCTATGATGATTTACAAAATTATCTGGAGACACATCACACCCCGGATGAATTATTAGCCGTTATTGGTGATATTAATATTTCTTCTATTGATTTAGATATTGGTATTGGTGAAGCGAATGCTAAACGTTGGTTACGTGAAGGCAAAACCTCATTTTTGCCTGAAGAGCGTGAATGGCTTAAGCGATTAAAAGATTGGGGATTAAGCGATACCTTCAGAAATTTGCATCCAGATGCAGCTGATATGTATAGCTGGTTTGATTATCGTTCTAAAGGTTTTCTTGATAATCGTGGTTTAAGAATTGACGTAGTATTAGCAACAGAAGCATTAGCTAAGCGTTGTATTGAAAGTGATATTGATTATGAGTTAAGAGGTATTGAAAAGCCTTCGGATCATGCACCTATATGGTCAGTATTTAAATAAACTCTCGAATCGTGACTAAAAACACAACGTAAACTACAAAGCCTTTATGACTATATCCAGTCGCGAATAAAGGCTTTATCTAATTGACGATAGGCTTGTTGCAGCACTTGAGCTAAGTCAATATACCTACCAGGTTGATTATAACGTGGTAGTTCTATTCCATGTTGTTGCATTTTATCGCAAATATGCCGAAACCAAGCGGCATGCGCTGGCGTTAATGTTGTTTTTGATCTTACCCCTAACCAATAAAAACCCTGTAAAGGTAACGTTGCAATAAATAGCATCATGGCAATAATCTGCGGCAAAAAACCACTTCCTAATAAACTATATTGAATATAGGCTACTGCAATGGCTAAGAGCGGTAAATAGCGGCTCGATAAGCTGGTCAGCAAGATAATCTTATTTTCTGGAAATATACTATTTAACTCAGGTTTAACAGGCCATTTTTTACTATAATGGTGGCCTTTTTTTAATACCGAATAAAGCGAAAACAACATGATAACCTCCAACTAATAAGCATCTAAACAGTCAACAATCCGAAAACTGAATAACAGCACCATAACAGTGCCATAAAATAAAAAGTTCGTTCTTAGCACTTTTCAAACAGTTTCAAAGCCCACTCTTAGCTGTTAAAAAACTTATCAAATAAATATTAAAACGGTTTTAAGAGAAAATCGCTAATTTTGACAATCTATTTAAAACATTAACATTCGTAAAAACGGCTAAGCACTGCTTTAATAGCTTATTTACAGCCAACTGAAACTATCAAATAATGTGCCAATCAAAATAACTCATACAAATCAGGCAACTAAGCAAGTTAAACACTGTTACTAACAAGCTTATCCACAGAAATTGTGGACAACATCACGCTAGAGTCTATGGGTAAATATGATTTTTTTAGTTTATTTGTCATATAAAAAAATACATTTAAAGCCTTTTTGACCGCCAAAGCGATATAAAAACACTTTATCAATAAAATCCTCTCGCATTACTCGTAATATTAATGACAAATAACGCCGTTAGCAGACAATTTATCAACAGTATTGTACAGTAAGTGTTAGTAAAGAAGGATAATACTAATTTATGGTTAATACAGCATTACAATGGTTACCCCAGTTAAGGGATATACGTGGTATTGGCATAAAAAGTCCAATCAGCGGGGATATATTTCCTCTAACCGAACACGCCGATCCGTTATACCACTCTATGCTGTTAGATCAGGCTTTGTGTATTAAGTTGCACCAAGGTACTATTAAAGCACCTTTTACTGGCAAATTTACCGCTTGCTTAGACGGTAATCGTAGGCTTCGCTTTACCCATAAATCCGGGGTAATCTTACAACTCGATTTGCCATTTGCGTTGTTTGAACAACATACTAAAGCAATAAGACGGTTAACGATTACGGCAATAGATATTGAAGCAGGTCAAGATATCCTGCAAATTGAACAGCATTGGTTGCATTCGCATCAACCCATATTTTGCGTATTGATGCTGCTGCCGCACCCTATGATTAAAGCGCTATTTAGCAGCCAGCGCAAAGTGATTGCCGCTCACAACGCAGCAATTATTATTCAAACTCATTAAAAGTAATTATTATGACAAAAATGTATGGCATCAAAAATTGTGACACTATTAAAAAAGCCCGAGCTTGGTTGACTGAGCAACAACATGACTATACTTTTATTGATTATCGTAAAGATGGATTAACGGCAGAGCAATTAGCGGAATTCTCTGCCGCTTGTGGTTGGCAAAATCTGCTTAATACTCGTGGCACAACCTATCGCCAACTTGCTGCTGAAGATAAAGAAAACTTAGATGAAGCTAAAGCTCTAGCATTAATGTTAGCGCAACCGGCAATGATTAAACGGCCTTTACTAGTACATAATGGCCAATACTATCTTGGCTTTAAAGCTGAGCAATATCAGCAGATTTTTAATACCTAGTATGGAAGAAGCATCAGAGCCATTATCACTAGTCGCTTGTCTTACTGGCTTAAGCGAGCAGCATTTGCTACTACGATTGGATGGTTTTAAGCTGCAGCCCCAAGCATCGGAAAACTTTGATGCTATGGCTGCGGCAGCTAGCGCTGATGGCATTTCGCTGGCTATTGTTTCAGCCTTTCGCTCTTATCAGCGCCAAGCACAAATTTGGCAAGCTAAGTTAAGCGGAAAGCGTGCGGTGTATGACTTACACAACAACGTAGTTGATTTGCAAACATTACAGGCTAAAGCACGTTTAGATGCAGTGTTATTATATTCTGCCCTGCCTGGTGCCAGCCGACACCACTGGGGCACAGATATCGATTTGTATGATGCTAATGCGGTAGCAGATGATTATCAGCCACAATTAGCACCGACTGAGTATCAAATGGGGGGCCCATTCTATCCAATGGTGCAATGGTTAAAGCAACATGGCACAGCATTTGGCTTTTTTATGCCTTATCAGCGTTACCAACAAGGTGTAGCAGCTGAGCCATGGCACATTAGTTATGCGCCTGTTGCCGATAATTATCAGCAACAGTTAAGCTGTCAGTTACTCGCTAACTGTATTGAGCAACATCCCATTGCAGAACAAAAATTAGTATTAACTTATTTACCCGAACTATATCAGCAGTATGTGCAAAATATTTGTCGGTAAATATTATTCACCTTTAGCTTTATGCTCAAATGAAGAATAACCTTGCACAAATCGTTGCAGTTGATCCCGTAAATTAGGCGGAGTGCCTTTAATTAGTAACGTATCGCTATGGGCATCATATTGCACTCTATCGCCCAGTAGCGTTTGTTCAAAACTTAACGATAAACCTCCGCCTTGTCCGGCAAATTTAACTAAGTTTTTTAATTCTTTTACTTCTACCGGAAATTGATCGGAAACGGCAAGTTGCTGCTCTTGGCAATAACGCATAAAACCTTGCTGCTCTTGTTCGTCTACCACAGCAGATAATTCAGCTAATACGACCTCTTGACCCGACTTAGCCCGCTCTTCACAATATTGATAAACTTGCTTTCTAGTATCATTCTTTTCGTTATTATCAAATTCGGCTGCCGTAAAGTACTCTTCTACTGAGGCTAAAACCATTTTACTGTTAGCTTTAGCATCCGCACCTTCTTCACAACCTAAAAAATCTAAAAAGAAGTCGGCCACTTTTCGCCCTGCTCGACCCCGTATAAAACTTAGATAATTACCTTGTTGTTCTGAAGTTTGATAGGCAGTTAAATCTATTCTGGCGGCTAATTGCATCCGAGCAATATCAAGATGACGTGATGTCGCCAGCTCTAACTCGTCACTTAGTGCAAAATGGTCCTTACTACCCAATAAACAAAACAATATATATTCACTAGCCAAATAACGATAATGACAGACTAAAAAATAACCGTGCTCTGGCAGTTGGTGGGCGGTTAATTGTTGTTCCAGCTCAGCAGTTGCTGTATTCGCTAATACCGTAAAATCACTGGTTTGTTGTTGCCAATCTTTTAGAGCAGTCACCACTTGTTGCGGTTTATCAGCATTAAATACAGCGTACCCTTTGGCCGGTTTGCCATTATACGCTAAGTGTAATTGCTCCACTAAGTGCGCAACTGCAACCGTAGCCTCAACTAAAGATGGCCGATAATGAGCCTTACTTTGCCCCTGATTATCTAGTTCTATGTGGTTTATGGCTAACTGTTTTACATCTACTGACATAACTTTTCCTGTTTAAATTGAATTCTGTTACTATTCTATCTGTTTAACCATTCTAACTTCAGGTAATTCATGGCAATTGTATCAAAGTATTCCACCGCTAAAATTGAAACTTTAGTAAATCAGCTGTTAGACGTATTACATGCTGACAACGCAACAACGGAATTAAGCTTAATGTGCTTAGGTAATGCCATTAGCCATGTGGTTAATAGTAGTGTACCTGTAGCGCAACGTGAAACCGTAGTAAAACATTTCAACCAGGCACTGGTTGATTCTATTACCAGCAAAGTTAAGTAAAGCACTATGGTGTTAGAGCAAAACGTATCATTAGTAAAAAAAGTAAATCGTCTGCTTAATTGGGGCCATTGGTTTAGTTTTTTTAATATTCTGCTGGCGTTAATTATAACCTCAGCGTATTGGCTAGCAGAACCCGCTCCAACATCTGTGCTTGGCTGGGCCTATTTATTATTAAATTGGATTGGCCACACCGCCTTTCTCTGTTTTATGTTTTTTATCTTGACCATATTTCCAGTCTCATTGGTCTTTCCTTATCAGCGCCATGTTCGAGGCATAGCTGCCGCTATTGCTACAGTCGCCTTTGTGGTACTGATATTTGATGCCTATGTATATAGTAGTCTTGGCTATCATATTGGCGGAGCTTCTTTTGATCAAACTGTCGATTTGTTGCGGCAGCAAATTGTTACTAACTTGCGCAACTTTATTATTATAGTGCTGGCAGTAGCCGCGATACTGTTTGCTGTGCAATTAACTCTGAGTAATTTTTGCTGGAAAAAAATTGAACGCTTAAAGCAGTCTGGCTTAGCCCAGCCTTTACTATTGCTGTTTGTTGGTAGCTTTATGTTAAGTCATATTGTGCATGTGTATGCAGACGCTAATTTAAAATGGGATGTAACCAAACAAGATAACGTGTTGCCTTTATCTTACCCTGCTACAGCTAAAACCTTTCTAGCGCGTTATCAATTAGTAGACTTAACCAAGCGTGCTCAACGCCAACTTGATAAAATAAGCGTTCCTAATACCATGCAAGCCGATAAAACATTGCAATGTAATAATGCCTCAGCGGGCGGCAGTACCTTGTTATTAGTTAGCCAAAAAATTAGCGCGGATCAAGTTCGGTTTTTGCAAACAAAACAATTTAAAGCCGTTGAGCAGCATTTTGCCCCTGTGCAAACATCAGAAGCCTTAATTAACCTACTTTATGGCCAGTTTTATTATAATACTGCTAACACCGCAGTATTAAATGCTGCACCCGCTTGGTTAAGCCAGTTATCTGAGCAAAAGCTTACTATTGCTCGGCATGCTGACACTAACGTGACAGCGTTACCTTGGCTAACGGCAACAGCAAACCTAAATAACTATGCCGTGGTATTTGATGACCATGCTGAACAACACTGGGCTTATTATGCCCAATTTGACAACATTATTATGCTGCAATTAGTAGGTGAGCATGAAAGGTTTAGTCCGGCGCCAACAGTGGTTTGGACTAACTGGAAACAGCTACTTAAGCTACAGCATTATGAGGTGTCACAGCATTTAGATTGGCTACCTACTTTGTTAGCACAAGCAGGCTGTAGCAGCCAACATAGCTGGCTAGGTGATAACCTACTTAAACCAAACAAATTGCCAAAACTATTAATTAGTGGCCAAAAAATTATCAGCTTTAAAAAAGATAAAATGGTAATTTTACGCGAAGATGGCAGTTATGGTGTCTGGTCTGCAGGTACTTTATTACCGCTAAATGAAAAACTTGATTTACCGATGTTAACCGATGCACTAAAGCGTATCGAACATGAAAATTAAGCAAGCCAGTAAAAAAACCGTTATAATAACAAGCATTAATAACGCCTAATGTTAGGCTTAATATTGGATACAACATGTTAGCTCTTGGAAAAATCAATCGCCTTAGTGTCAAAAAACAAGTTAAGTTTGGCTATTACTTAGACGGCTTAAGCTGGGGTGAAATTTTACTGCCAAATAACGTCGTGCCAGCTGGCTTAGAAGTTGGTCAGGAACTGGACGTTTTTTTGTATTTAGATTCAGAAGATCAACTAATCGCCACCACTGAACGGCCAAAAATTAGAGTTGGTGAAGTCGCTTATTTACCTGTAGTTGCCGTTACTAAAGTCGGTGCCTTTGTTGATTGGGGCTTAAAAAAAGACTTATTGGTTCCATTTAGTGAACAACAAATTCCTTTAAAAGAAGGTCAAAAATACTTACTGTATTGCTATGTCGATGTCAGTAATCGTATTGTTGCTTCAACTAAGCTTGATCGCCACCTGCATAAAACCCCGGCAAAATATAATATTGGTGATCGTGTCGACATTATTATCAGTGAGAAAACTGACTTAGGTTATAAGGCTGTAGTAAACCTAACCCATTGGGGTGTCTTATATCAAAACGAAGTATTTAAACCGTTGCAGCAAGGCGACAAAATGTCAGCCTATATCGTTAAAGTACGCGAAGATGACAAAATAGACTTGCGTTTAACATCGGCCACTTTTAATCAAGCCAAGCAATTAACGGATAAGATTATTCACCGCTTACATCAGAATAATGGCAAGTTAGCCTTAACTGATAAAAGCTCGCCTGAGTTAATTTATGAAGCCTTTGGCGTCAGTAAAAAAGCCTATAAACAAGCTTTAGGCTTACTGTATAAAGCGAAGAAAATTGTTATTTTTGAACATGGCATTATTTTAACGCCAACAGATACTAAAGATAACTAATACTAAAGATAACAAGCCTACAAGCAGTATATACGCAGCGACCTATAATAATATTTTAGGCGCTGCGATTTGCTGGTTTTGATAACACCAAATGCACCACACTAGTTGCGCGCTCTAAAAATCCTCCCTCGCAGTAACATAAATAAAAATGCCATAGTCGAACAAAATGATCATCAAAGCCTAATTGATGTACTTGATCACGAGCAAGCATAAAGTTGTCACGCCAGTCTTTAACGGTACGGGCATAATCAAAACCAATATCATGTAACTGTCGTACCATCATATCCGTATGATGCGTCACTGCATGCGTCATACGTGTTATGGATGGCAAACTCCCCCCTGGAAACACATAGCGCTTTATAAAGTCTACTTCTTGCACATACTGCTTATAACGCTGATCAACAATAGTAATCGCTTGAATGAGCATTAAGCCATCTGGTTTTAATAAACTACTACACTGTGCAAAATAGGTATCAAGAAATTCATCACCAACGGCTTCTACCATCTCAATAGAAACCAGTTTGTCGTAGTTGCCCGCCAAATCACGATAGTCACTAAGTAGTAAGGTAATTTGCTGCTCTAAACCAAGCTCTTTAACCCGTGTTGCAGTGTAATCATATTGCTGCTGGGAAATTGTGGTTGTGGTGACCTTACAACCATAATGCTGAGCAGCATAAATAGCCATACTGCCCCAACCCGTGCCAATCTCTAATAAATGATCACTGGGACTTAACTGTAAGCGTTGGCAAATCAATTGCAGCTTATGTTGCTGAGCCTGCGCTAAATTCGCTTCAGCCGAAGGGTATACCGCGCTGGAGTACATCATGCTCGAGTCTAAAAATAACCGATACATGTCGTTACCTAAGTCATAATGCGCTGCAATGTTTTTCTTAGCTTGCTGCTTAGAATTGCGGTTACGCCAGTTTATTAATTTAAGTAAAGGCCGGCCCATTCGAGTTAATGCCGAATCCAGCTTATCTAAGCTGGATAAATTTAAAGCGAAAATACGTACTAAAGCAGTTAGATTATCGCAGCGCCACCAACCATTAATGTAGGCTTCACCAGCACCAACCGAACCTGACATGGCTAAGCGTTGATAAAACTGCGGATCAACAACAGTTATAACAGCTTTTAATACGGCGTGTTCATCACCAAAACGCTGGCGTTGATTTGCTTCCACAATAGTAATATCGCCATATTGTAATTGGGTTAAAAAATTTAAAGTGAATTTACGACATAGTTTGTCAAAAACACTTAAATTATTGAAAAGAGATGCTTCAGTTAGGCTCATACTCATGCATTGTTATCCTTGGTCCCGGGGTGATGATGTATTGGTACCCGCTTAATAAGTAGCCTTAAAGCATGCCAATAAATACGCATAAGATTTTGTACGTTTTGCCATGGCGTACGGATCAGCCATTGCCGCCGCCAAGTCTTAGTTAAATCATATCTATACAGTTTTAACCAAGCACTAAATACTTTTTGCTGTTGGCTAAAATTAGTAATTTGGCATAATAAAGTGTTATTTGGTGGGGTTATTTGCCAATGATATTGCATATCTATTGGATTAAATGGCGAAACATGGAACGCTTTATCATGTTTATAATGACGCTGTTTTTGTTGTATTGTTTGCAAATAATAATGCCGCTCATTCCAAGGCGTATTACTCACTTCTGCTAATAAATAGCGCAATCTGTGCTGTATGTCGTAGCAATAATATAAGGTAAGCGGACTAAAAAATACGCCATAATTAGCCAATGGTGTCAGTATAAACACTTTTACGATTGTCGTTTCAGTTGTGCTTTTAGGCGTAGTTTGAGGAGTAATTTCAGGTGTAGCTTGGCAACTAAGCAGCATAACTTTATCGCATACTGCTTGAAATATATTTTCAGCGCCGGCTAAATAGTCGCGCCGACGATAACTTAACGCAGCAAAACGATTCAGACTTATCCCCACCGTTGCGAGATCAGCTTTATTTAATAAAGCGCTATCAAGCCAAAATTGGCTTAAGCGATAACTAAAGCCATGTTCGCTTGGAACAAAGCGCTTGTGGCCAATGACGCCTTGATAGACTGCGTGTCCGGCTTGCATTAGTATTCAATGCCAAATAAGGCAGCAACATCTACTGCACTTTTCGCACCGTCCTCATGAAAACCGTTATACCAATAAGCGCCACAGAAATAGCTATGTTGCTGGCCATTAATCTCTTGTCGTCTAGCTTGTGCAACTAAGGTTTGCTGGTTATAAACCGGATGCTGATACATAAATCGGCCTAAAATTTTACTGTTATCAATTTCAGCTGTATTATTTAAGGTTACACAAAATGTCACTGGCGCCTCAATCCCCTGCAATATATTCATATTATAGGTTAGCGTGGCTTGCTCGTTAGCCACACTGGATAAATTATAATTCCATGCCGCCCACGCTTTTTTGCGTTTAGGCAGTAAAGCAGTGTCTGTGTGCAATATTACTTCGTTATCTTTATAAGCAATATTAGCCAATATTTGCCGTTCGTTTTCGCTGGCATTTTCACCGAGCAATGCTAAAGCTTGATCACTGTGGCAAGCAAACACTACCTTATCAAAGGTTTCGCTATGGCCCTGTGTAAACTGCAAAGTAACACTATCCTGATCACGCAGTACCTTAGTAATTGTCTGTTTTAGCCTTATTGAATCGGTACCCAGTTTAGCTTGTAACGCTTGCACATAATTGCGCGATCCGCCTTTAATAACTGCCCATTGGGGCCGGTCGGTAATATTGAGCAAACCGTGATTATTAAAAAATCTCAAGAAAAATCGAACGGGAAAGTCTGGCATAGCCGTTAGGCCAGATGACCAAATAGCGGCCCCCATAGGCAGTAAATAATTATGGCTAATTTTTTGACTAAAATTATGTTTAGTTAAAAATTCACCTAAAGATAAAGCTAAATCTGTATGATCTTGCCCTAATAGTTTTTTACCAAGCTTATTAAATCGGTTAATTTCTAACAGCATGCGCCAAAAAGAGGGTCTAAATAAGTTACGGCGTTGGGCAAACAAGCTAGACAAGGTATTGCCATTATATTCTAAATTTTCAGCGTTATTTTTTACCGAAAAACTCATTTCAGTATGCTGATAATCAACATTGAGTTCAGATATAAAACGGTTAAATATCGGATAAGTCCAATCGTTAAACACAATGAATCCGGTATCTATAGCATATTGCTTGCCTTGTACGCTGACATCAACAGTAGCGGTATGTCCTCCTAAATAATCATTGGCCTCAAAAATAATTACTTCATGCTGTCTTTGCAATAAATACCAAGACAGCATGCCCGAGATACCGCCACCAATTACAGCTATACGCATTTACATTCCCTATAAATTCAAATCTGACTAACTACTCTAGTTACTGGATGCCATACGCTGTTTAACTTTACCGGTTAACCAACCAATTACCGGTAGATGGGTCAGTACCATCTGTTGTAAATCATAATAATCACGATGATAGATAATTAAGCCATTCTGCCAACGCAACATGCTACAACCGTCGACTACTATCGCTTTGCTATTACCAATTGACGGGTGACTAAAATGCATCTTCCAAGTTAAAACGCCTTGATTTATTTGCTCAAATGCTTGTAATTTTTCAAATTTACAATAATCAATATTGCTATAACTATGAGTGAAATGCTGTTGTAGCTCAGCTAAGCCATTCACCGCTTTAACGGGGTCAATAAACTGGATATCGGCATGATATATTTGTGCTAAGCCGGAAATATTACTACTGGATAATTGATTGTAAAAAGACAGCAGTTGCTCAATCCTTGCTAGTTGATTCATCAGTTTTTTTTACCTCTGCAAAAAGTGCCAGTGTGATTTTACGGGCTTGCGCATGATCAACTATTGGCGCTGCATAGCTTTTAATATCGCTAATTGCTGTGCTTAATTGAGTGTTTTTATGCGGCCAATGGATCGCTTTTGCATCAAGACTGGCTAGTTCAGGTACATATAAACGGATGAAATCACCTTTTGGATCAAATCTTTCACTTTGGGTAATAGGATTAAAGATCCTAAAATAAGGCACAGCGTCGGTTCCGGTTGAAGCCGCCCATTGCCACCCTCCATTATTAGCTGAGAAATCGCCATCTATCAGCTTCGACATAAAATAGCGCTCACCTAAGCGCCAATCTAGCTGTAAATCTTTTACTAAAAAACTGGCCGTTATCATGCGCAACCGGTTGTGCATCCAGCCGGTTTGATTTAACTGCCGCATGGCAGCATCTACTAGCGGATAACCAGTATTGCCGCTACACCAAGCATTAAATAATGTTTGGTCTTGTGACCAGCGAATATTATCAGTCTCGGTTTGAAATGCGTGGTGTTTAATTAAATCAGGGTAGGCAACTAAGATATGTTTATAAAACTCTCGCCAAATTAGCTCTGACAGCCAGACTTCGGCACCCGTTTTGGCTAACGACCATGTGTCATTAGCTTCTAATTGTAATCTAGCAACACATTGACCGGCAGAAATAGCACCAATAGCTAAATAAGCCGCTAATTTCGATGTTGCCGAAATCGCGGGGAAGTCGCGCTTTTTTTCATAGTCAGCTACTTTATGCTGACAAAAATCGCGTAACTGGTCAATAATTTCATTTTGTTCAACCGGCCATTTTATAGAGCTATTATCGCCATTTTGCATGGTACTATAAGCCGTTAAATGCAAATCTACTAATTGGCCATTGGCGACATTTAGAGTTTTAGGCTTAGGTAAACACTGCACTCCTTGCTCTGCTAATCGACTTAACCAGTTGCGCTTAAAGGGCGTAAATACCTTGTACATAGTCTGTTGCTGGGTACAAATACTGCCCGGAGGCATAATACATTGGCTATCAAAGCTAATAAGTTCATTGCCAGCACTTTCTAGGCATGCAGTTACTTTATGATCGCGTAATCGTTCATCTAATTCATAATCTGTTTGCACAAACACTTTTATTTTGTAGTGTTGCTGTACCTGCGCAAACACATCACAAGTGGCAGCATAATCAGTACCTTCAAGTGTATGCAGTACAATATTAAGCTGGGCTAATTCCTGTTTTAAACACACCACACGACGCCGAATAAAGTCTTGCTTTATCGCCGCCATATTATGCTGCTGCCACGTGTCGGGGGTAGCAATAAACAAACCAACGACAGCAGCATTACGCTGCTGGGCATCAGCAATAGCGCTACACAACACTTTATTATCATATAGCCGCAAATCATTTCTAAACCAAATAATATTCAGGTTATTTATCGCTTTCATCTTAAGCTCTTAAGCCTAAGCTTTCTGGATAAGGATCAAAATAGCATTGTTCTGATAAGTATTGGTTTGGGTGTAAACTTAAATGGTGTTTAAATAATGTTAGCGGCGCCACCAGCGGCAAATAACCTAAACGATATTTATTTATGGTTTCGGATAATTCCTGTTTAGCTTGCGCGTTAAGTGAATTTTTTAAAAAACCCTGTAAATGCTGTAATACATTGGTATGATTTTTCCGTGTGGCAATAACTTTTAACGCGTTCATAAAGTCTGTTAAATAACGTAGTTGCAGTTTTTCAGCTGAAAACAGTTTGGCTTGAGCCACTAATCGGCCTAATTCACGATAGGCGACTGGATGATGAGCTAAAACTAAAAACTTATACCGACTATGAAATTTAACTAACTTGCCAATAGTAAAACCCTCTCGCATGCTTTGCTGATAATCATGACAAGCAAACAGCCGACAAATAAAGTTTTCTCTTAGCGCGTCATCAAACAGCCGACCATCCTCTTCAACTGGTAACCAAGGGTAACGCTGCATAAGTGCTCGGGTATAAATTCCCACTCCAATCTTACCAAGCTGGTGTCCATTAGCGTCAAACAAACGAACCCGCTCCATGCCACAACTGGGTGATTTAGCGCAAACAATGTAACCACTTAGATTACTCAGTTGTGGTAACTTTTTATCAATAAACGTTTGCATCTGTTCGGTGTGATCAATACTGGGGTCTTTACTACGCACTAAGTGTACTTGTTCTTGCTGATCTAATTGCAATCTAATAGCCGGACGTGGGATCGGCATACCAATAGCCACTTCTGGACATACAGGAATATAGTCAACATGATCGGATAACACACTAGTACAAAAACCCGAGGCTTTATGTCCACCATCAAAACGGACTTTATCGCCTAATACACAAGCACTTATACCTACTTTAATTGTCATATCATTCCCTTTACTTACACCTTAACTATATATCTCTATAGGTAAATTTTGGATCAGTTTTTTATACAAATCATTCTTATAACTCCTATGTTACTGCTAATGATAGGCTAAAAATTTGCGGTTAAACTTTTCATACCAATATCAGTGCTGTATTTTCAGCAAAAAAAACGGCAGCATGGTTAACCAAGCTGCCGTTTTATAATGTTTTTAATAAAAAAGTGTTACTTTTTACTCGTACCGAGCTCAACACGAGATTTTAATTTTTGTCCTGGTCGGAAAGTCACCACACAACGAGCAGAGATAGGTATATCTTCGCCTGTTTTAGGATTACGTCCCGGTCGCTCATTTTTGACTCGAAGGTCAAAGTTACCAAAGCCCGATAACTTAACCTGATCGCCAGACTCTAGAGCCAGACGGATCTCTTCAAAAAAAGCTTCTACTATAAGCTTAGCGTCACGTTTACTAACACCAAACTTTGTGAATAATCGTTCTGATAAATCGGCTTTGGTAAGCGCCATTCTTAGTCCCTCAACGTTGCGTTGAACTCTTCACCAAGCGCACTAACTACTTGATTAACCAACTGTTGGATATCTTTATCCTCCAGGGTGCGCGCTAAATCTTGTAACGTAATAGCGATAGCTAGTGACTTCTCACCTTCAGCCACACCACTACCCGTGTATACGTCAAATAATTTTAGGTCAACTAATTGATTTCCGCCAACTTTTTTTATAGTAGCAGCAATATCAGCAAAACGCACTTCAGATTTAACCACTATCGCTAAATCTCGACGATTCGCAGGGTATTTTGATAACTCTTGGGCTTGCACGATTTTACGTGAACCTAAAGCGACCATATCTAGTTCAAATAAATAGGCTTTTCCTTTAACACCTAGTTTACGCTCTAGTTCAGGATGCAAAGCACCTAATTGCCCTACTAGCGTATCACCACGATAAATCGAGGCAGTTTGGCCAGGATGTAAAGCGCTATGCTCACCACTGACAAAACGGAATTCACCTGCGGCTGAGGTCATAGCTAGTAAAGCTTCAACATCAGCTTTAACGTCATAAAAATCTGCAGCACGTTGCTCAATAGACCAATGCTCATCATTTAATGAACCAACAATAACGCCACCTAATACTTCAGTTTGCTGTACACCACCTTCTGCAGCAGCGTCTGGAACAAACTTAAGCCCGTACTCGAACAAGCGGATCCGGCTTTGCTGACGGTTTTGGTTATACAACACGGTTTGTAATAAACCTGGCCATAAATTTAAGCGCATTGCCGACATATCAGCTGAAATTGGATTCGGTAGCACTAAAGCGGCTTGCTCAGGAAACAAACGTTGCTGTATTTTTGGATCAACAAAACTATAAGTAATGGCTTCTTGATAACCGCGATCTACCAATAAACTGCGTAAGCGACTAATACTTAATTCAGCTTCATTAAAGCGACGCATTTTTAATGCCGCTTGTGGCGCTACATTAGGAATGTTGTTATAACCATATACTCGAGCAACTTCTTCAATTAAGTCTTCGGCAATTTTAAGGTCAAAGCGATAACCAGGTACTTGTACTTGCCAGCCCTGCTCGGTTTCAGCAACCCCTAAACCTAATCGATTAAAAATAGCTGTAACGTCAGTTCTGTCAAGGCTAATACCTAAAATACGCCGCAGTTTAGCTTCAGTAAGATCTATTGGTTTACGGTTTGGCAATTGAGCTTGTGCAACTGCTTCTGTTACTGGCCCAGCTTCACCACCACAAATTTGTAGCAATAATTCTGTGGCACGCTCAATAGCAATGTGCTGTAACTCTGGATCAACACCGCGTTCATAACGATGCGAAGCGTCGGTATGCAAACCATATTGTCTCGCTTTACCAGCAATGGCTAACGGCGCAAAAAATGCACTTTCTAAAAAGATATGTTTAGTTTGGCCGGTGACACCACTGTGTAAACCACCAAAAATACCGGCCATAGCTAATGCTTTTTGGCTATCGGCAATAACTAAAGTATTGGTTTGCAGTTCAACTTCTGACTCATCCAATAACACAATCTTTTCGTTGGCATTAGCCATGCGAACATTAATATCACCCTCAATATTATCAAGGTCAAAGGCATGCATTGGCTGGCCTAATTCTAATAATACATAGTTAGTAATATCCACTACCGCATCAATACTACGAATGCCACAACGGCGTAATTTTTCTACCAACCACAGCGGGCTGGCAACGTTGACATTTACATTACGAACTACACGACCTAAATAACGTGGGCAAGCTTCAGCTGCAGTGAGCTGGATCGCTTTAGTGTCATCAATCGTTGCTGCTATCGTTGCCCATCTAGGTTCTGTAACCGCCATTTTATTCAGTACAGATACTTCTCGGGCTAAGCCTCTAATACCCAAACAATCTGCGCGATTGGGTGTTAAATCGACTTCAATAGTTTTATCGTTTAGCTGCAAATAATCACGAATATCCTGACCAAGCGGTGCATCTTGCGGCAGTTCTAAAATACCGTCAAAATCATCATTAATACCTAGCTCAGAAAAAGAACACAACATACCATGTGATGGCTGACCACGAAGCTTAGCTTTTTTAATTACAAAGTCACCTGGCAATACCGCACCCATGGTAGCAACAGCCACCTTTAACCCTAAACGGCAATTTTTTGCGCCACAAACAATATCTAGCAGTTCATCAGTACCAATATTAACTTGGGTAACTTGTAACTTGTCTGCATCAGGATGTGGGCCGCAAGCCACTACTTCACCCACCACAACACCACTAAAATTTCCAGCTACTGGTTCTATGCCATCCACTTCTAAGCCAGCCATAGATAACTGTTCAGATAAGGTATCGGTATCAATAGCTGGATTAACCCATTCGCGTAACCAGGCTTCACTGAATTTCATTTATACTCGCTCCACTTATCTAAACTGTTTTAAAAAGCGTAAATCGTTTTCAAAAAAGGCGCGTAAATCTGTTACGCCGTAACGCAACATAGTTAAACGTTCCACACCCATGCCAAAAGCAAAGCCACTGTATACGTCAGGATCAATACCCACTGAGCGTAATACGTTAGGATGCACCATACCGCAACCTAAAACCTCTAACCACTTGCCATTTTTGCCCATAACATCTACTTCAGCTGAAGGCTCAGTAAAGGGGAAAAATGAAGGTCGAAAACGCACTTGTAAGTCTTCTTCGAAAAAATTGTGTAAAAAGTCATGTAAAATGCCTTTTAACTCGGCGAAGTTAACATTTTTATCAACCATTAAACCTTCAACCTGATGAAACATCGGTGTATGGGTTTGATCGTAGTCATTACGATAAACTCGACCGGGTGAAATAATACGTAATGGCGGTTGCTGCTGTTCCATAGTGCGTATTTGCACGCCAGAGGTTTGAGTACGTAGCATTAACTTTGGATTAAAATAAAACGTATCGTGATCAGCCCGTGCTGGGTGATGCTCTGGAATATTTAAGGCATCGAAGTTATGAAAATCATCTTCAATTTCTGGACCATGCTTAATATCAAAGCCTAACTCAGAGAAAAATGCCGAAATCCGCTCAATAGTGCGGGTTACTGGATGCAAACCACCCGCTTGCATCATCCGTCCTGGTAACGTGACATCAATTTGTTCTTCTGCCAACTTTTGCGCTAATAATACATTTTGTAAAGCATCACGCTGCTGATTTAAAGCCGCTTGCACTTGTTGCTTTACGTCATTAATTTCCGCTCCAGCTTGCTTACGCTGGTCTGGGTCCATGGCACCAAGGGATTTTAATAACTCAGTAATACTACCTTTTTTTCCTAAAGAATCGACTCGGATTTGATCCAACTGTGCGATATCTTTAGCGCCGGCAACGGCCTGTAAGGCGTTTTCCAAAATTGC
The DNA here is from genome assembly GCF_001752395.1 of Rheinheimera salexigens. Lineage (NCBI taxonomy): Bacteria > Pseudomonadati > Pseudomonadota > Gammaproteobacteria > Chromatiales > Chromatiaceae > Rheinheimera > Rheinheimera salexigens. The sequence continues at coordinate 2,193,410 of NZ_MKEK01000001.1, forward strand.
TGTTAGGTTCATTTATATCCTCAGAGCAGCGAGAGTGTGTAATTAGTATAAAACCGCCAATTATACACCAGAATAGTCGCTAAGCGCAGGTTTTAGCAGCATATTCTAGCCTAATTGGCCGATTAGCTTAAAATTTCTTTAATAAAGGGGATGGTGAGCTTGCGCTGATGCACCAAGGTTGCTTTATCTAGCTTATCGAGAATCGAGACTAACCCTCGGATATCTCGACTTTGATGGTTTAGTAAATAGCGCGATACCTCAGCCGGTAACTCGATGCCACGTAAACGCGCTTTTTGTTGTAATAGTTTTTGTTTATCATCATCAGTCAGCAATCTTAATTGAAAACTAGTACAGGCCTGTAATCTAGAGACTAAATCGGCTAAATTAATACCCAATTGCTGCGGCGGAACATTACCGACAATAATCAAAGCTTTGCTTTGCTCAACTAAGCGATTATATAAGTCAAAAATCGCAGTTTGCCAGTTCATATCACCGGCAATAGCCTGAATATTATCTAAACAAACTAGATCTAATTGCTCTAAATCATCTAATAAGCGCGGGCTTAACGACCGGTAATCTTCTAATGCCAGTAATTGACTAGTTAAGCCCTGCTCTTGTGCCTGAACACAAGCGGCATACAATAAATGCGACTTACCACTGCCACTGGCGCCAAACAAGTAAACGGGTGGCTGTGCTGTTGCCTGTTGTAAATAACGTTTTAAAAACACCACTGCCGCAGTTTGTTCCGCGGCATAAAAGCTGTCTAAGGTTTCATCGTCTGGCAAAGTGACTGCCAACGTGTATTGTAACGGCGGCATCAATGGCGTAAGTATCTAAAGGTTGCTAACGCAGGCATTGTCCCGCTATCAAGAGCCGATGGTACAAATTGATTTGGCTGCAATTTAAATTGCTTATTAAACTGTAGTGCTTTTAATAATCCGTCACCTGCAATAGCAGTTTGTAGGCTATAGCTTGCCTTATCTTGGCTATAACTTGCGACTGTCACTTGCGATACGCCTACCAGTTGTTGTAATAATTGTTGCACGATAACTAAATCAGTCAACGACGAGACCGCTTCAACATCAATAAGCACGGTATTAACCGACTGCTGGGATAGTACGCTAGCATATTGAGCCGCCAGTTGTTGCGCGAGCTTAATCGCAAAGCCATGCATTAATGCAGCTTCATCATCTGCTATAACCTGTTCACGAATAACTCGACCGTTATCTTGACGTTGCCAAGTTAAGCGCCATTGTTGCTTATTATTGTTTGAGTCACGATTAGCACTAGCTTTATCTATGGTGGCGGCAATGATCACATCTGCATTATAGCGGTTACTGGCTTGATTTATTTGTTGCCAGAATCCAGCCCAAACATCAGATTCCGAAATTGTGACTAAATCATCCATATCATAAAGAGGTAACATTAATGGTAGAGCCGCTTGGTTAAAAGCCTGCTTTAAATTACTCACAAGATCATGATTCGCATCACGAATAAATTCCCGCTCAGCCCCATCTTGCTGGACTAACCAAATTAACGTATCTGGACGTAACTCACCCCAAACCGCAATATTATTTTGCTGTAATAACTTATTGACACGAGCAGGGTCTAATAATACCCGGGTGATATTTTCGCCATTTTGGCGCACCGCAGTAAACTGTTTAATATACGCTGAGACTTGACCTAATTCTGCTTTAATGGCCGGCTGCTGAGCAATATCGGCTTGGCCACTAACCCGGATTAACACTTGTTCAAGCGCCAATTGTTGCCAATTATCTGCAGCTGAAGCGACCTCTGCCTGATATAGGTTTTTTACTTCAGCAGCATTTACAGCAACATTAAAACCACAGAGTAATAAAATTAACAGTCGCCACTGCATGCTCTTTTTCATTGTTTTTACCCTTCGCTAGCCAGTTTATGCTAATACTGGGAAAATCCCCTTAAGACCGACACTGATAAACTCAATGGCGATCGCAGCTAATATCAGCCCCATCACGCGAGTAATAACATTCATACCGGTTTGGCCTAATCGAACCGCAATTTTAGCAGCCAAGCGCATTAACAGCCATAGAATTAAGCCAATTAGACATAACTGAGCAGACATAATGGCATAGTGAATAATGCCTTCACTACGGTTGGCATATAAAATAGTGGTACTAATAGCACCAGGCCCGGCCAGCATTGGCATAGCTAAGGGAACTGTCGCTATTGATTTCCGTTGCGTTGCTTCTACTCGCTCTTCATTAGTATTTTTAGCATCACTACTTTGGCCATAAAGCATTGAGATAGCCATTAATAGAATTAAAATACCACCGCCTACCCGGAAAGAGTTAACCGATATGCCAAAGAAACTTAAAATCACCTCACCAAAAAACAAAGTAATTAGTAATATAATGGTCGCGGCTTTAGCAGCACTAGCCGCCGTAACTTTGCGGTCATGTTTAGTATCATTTTGGGTTAATGATAAATAAAGAGGCAAAGCCCCCAATGGGTTCATTACGGCAAAAATACCGATAAATATTTTCAAATAATCTTGTAACTCAAGCATAGTTACTCCTTAACACCCTATCGATCCCTGTTAGCGGTTAGCAGACAGAACACTTTTTATTAACCCATAAACATTAGTACTAAAAACAAAGCCACCTAACGGTGGCTCTGTATAATCGAATTTACTTAATCTAAATTAACACCCAAACGTTGAGCGACTTCTTCATAAGCTTCGACTACGCCACCTAAACCTTGTCGAAAACGGTCTTTATCTAATTTTTTCCGGGTCTCTTTATCCCATAACCGACAACCATCTGGAGAGAACTCGTCACCTAACACTACTGCACCATTAAATATGCCAAATTCAAGTTTAAAATCAACTAACAACATACCTGCTGCATCAAATAATGCTAATAATACTTGATTAGCTTTTAAGGTTAATTGTTTCATGGTAGCTAACTGTTCTTCCGTTGCCCAACCAAACGAAACCGCTAATGACTCATTGACCATAGGATCATGTAAAGCATCATTTTTTAAAAACAATTCAAAGGTAGCTGGCGTTAAGTGCTCGCCTTCGGTTACGCCTAAACGACGTACTAAAGAGCCGGCTGCATAATTTCGCACTACACATTCAACTGGGATCATATCCAGTTTCTTAACCACAACTTCATCGTCACTCAGTAATTGCTCAACTTGAGTTGGAATTCCTGCAGCTTCAAGTTTTTGCATAATAAAATAGTTAAATTTATTATTTATCATGCCTTTGCGATCTAACTGTTCAATGCGTTCACCATCAAAAGCAGAGGTGTCATTACGAAAGTGTAAAATTAATAAGTTTTCAGCAGTGGTGTTATACACTGTTTTAGCCTTACCACGGTATAACTCGGTTGTCTTCTGAACCATTCTAACACTCCAGCCGGGTAGCAAAATTTAAGCCGCAAAGTATAAAGAACTTTACGGGTTATTCAACTGACAATTACAGTCAAAAGCTATTTATAATTCAATTTTTGTCATCTGAATTGCTTCAACAAAAGGCTGATGTAAACTCAACATCGTTTCAGGGCTTAGCGCTTCGCCATCTTTATCCCGCAATGTCATCGCAGTGCCCGTATTATGTTTAGCTAATACCAATTGGTATTCACCTTCGGTTATTGGCAATATCGGTGCTTTTTTACTATTCCATAACGATGACCAAAAGCTTGGGTTCGCTTTTTCATAGCGCAAAAAGTAGGTATGTTTAGAACGATCTTTATCCGTAACCGTTAAATTTAACGCTTCAAATAAGATTTCTAATTGTGACCAAGTTACATCTATCGTTTGCGGCGTTATTAACACTGCATTTCCAGCTTTATCTAAGCCAGGCTCTAAATTTACATCTGGCACTTTACTACGATTTAACTGGGTGATGATAATTTCTTCTTTGCCAATACGATCGATAATACTGTTTAACAAGCTGATTTCTTGGCGATGAGTATCGTTAGCCGATAATTTTGCACTTGGCTTAAAGTATTCATGTTCCAGCATTTTTACCGCTAAAGTAGCAGAGCGTCCATGCGGTTTAGGATCTAAAACAACGGTATAGCGTGCTCTATCCACTACGCTAGTACTAGACCAAAACCAAAAGCCTTGTTCTTGATAAGCACTTATCCAATCGGTAGTAAAAACTAAATTATTGTCATCTACCGCGGTTAGCGCTACGTTTTGCTCAGCAAATTGTTTTTGTAACATTTGTTGTAAAAATGCCACTAAATCACCGGTAACGTCGGTACGGTCAAAGCGAACTTGGGCTTGTTTTTCACCTTCTTCTACCCGACTACTGGCAGCTGTGGCGAGAATTAAAGCAGGAGAGCGTTCACTAATAACCGTATCCGTCTGTTTGCTAGCCGGAATATCATATTGTCCTGGCTTTGCGGGTTGTTGCAAACCGGTTGGTACTTTTAACTCTGCCACAGCAGTGACATTACTGTCCGGTGAAGACTCTGATGCGAACATCGAACAGCCATTTAAAAATAACGCTAACACTAAACTACTTTTTGCCAAATAATGCACTTAACTACTCCTGCGTGTTAATAAGGTGCTACAGCTGAATACCAGCGAGATTTAATGCTTGTTCGATAACAGCACCGTGAATTGGTTCAAGTGGTGTTAACGGTAACCGCATCGTATCAAATTGAATGAGTCCCATTTTCTGCAATGCCCACTTAGTCGGAATTGGATTGGCCTCAATAAATAGTTGTCGATGCAAACCTTGTAATTTTTGATCTAAAACTTGTGTGGCTTGGCTATCACCATTAGTAGCAATACGACATAACGCGGCCATTTGTTTTGGTACAATATTTGCCGTTACTGAAATAACGCCATGCCCACCATTAAGCATAAACTCTGCCGCAGTAGCATCATCGCCTGACAACAAAGCAAAGTTTTCTGGGCATAATGCTTTAAGTTCGGCTAAACGATTCATCGCACCGGTTGATTCTTTAATACCAACAATATTGGCTGTTTTAGCTAAAGTCGCCACTGTTTGAGCTAATAAATCAATGCCCGTTCTACTTGGCACATTATAAAGCAAAACAGGTTTATTTGTAGCTTTTGCAATAGCGTTAAAATGTAAAACCATGCCATGTTGCATTGGCTTATTATAAAATGGCGTAACACATAAAAAACCATCAATAGCTAATTTATCAAGTGCTATAGTGCGCTCAATGGCATCAGAAGTTGCATTAGCACCATTTCCAGCAATGACAGGAATTTTACCATTAACTTGTTCACATACCTTAGCGATAACCTTGAGCTGCTCAGCAAAGGCAATGGTGGAAGATTCACCAGTAGTACCCATAATCACTAAGCCATCAGTGTCATTATCTAAATGAAAATCCACCAAATGCTGTAAACTGACATAGTCTATATTTCCTTGCTGATCCATAGGTGTGATCAGTGCAACCCAACTGCCCTTAAACATATGCTTTGTTGACCTAAGTATTATAACAAGTTGCCTATGTTAAAGAGACACTGCAGTAAACACAAGAATACAAAGTCGGATATTGCAACTTGGCAGAAACAGATGATTTTTTATTGACCTATGGTACACTCTGCCGCAGCGTTTTTCCTCTGTTTGAAGTTTGTAGCGAAGGTTTTAATTATCATGCCTCAACAATTAGTTGTTACCGCAATTGGTGCCGATCGTACCGGTATTGTCAGTAAAATTGCCCGTTTAGTTACAGATTGTCAATGTAACATTTTAGATAGTCGCATGGCCATTTTTGGTGCAGAGTTTACCTTTATTGTCCTTATCTCTGGCGAACCAAGCGGTATTTATCGGGTTGAACATTTATTACCTAACCTTGGTCTAGAGCTGAATTTAACCACTATGACCAAACGTACCAGTGCTCATCTAAACAAACCTGTAGCAGCTTACTACGTATTAGATTACAGCGGTCCAAACAAAGTGGGTACTTTAGGTACTATTACGGGTTTTTTAGAAAACCGAGAAGTTTATATTGGTTCATTACAATCCGCTGTGCGTGTTGATAAGCACACTGCAACTGAAAAAACCCATACCGTAATGACGTTAGAACTACCTACAACCGAGGCACCTGAAAATATTATTGCCGATTTAATGACACTACTTGAACAGATGAGCTTAATAGGCACTGTGCAAGCCCAAACTTAGCAGGAGTGATTATGTCCCCGATAACGACAGGTAGCAAAGCCTTTGATTTTTGCTTAACCGATCAGCAACAACAACCAGTAAAGTTATCAGAACTTTTAGCCAACAAACGGGTGTTAGTTTATTTCTATCCTAAAGCGATGACACCAGGGTGTACCGTACAAGCAGGTGCGTTACGAGATCATTTATCAGACTTACAACAGCATAATGTTGTCCCCGTTGGTATTAGCCCCGACTCTGCAGAGCGTTTAGCTAAATTTGCCACCCGGGATCAATTAAACTTTACCCTGTTATCAGATCCTGATCATGCAGTTGCGGAGGCTTTTGGTGTCTGGGGTGAAAAGAAATTTATGGGCAAAATCTACGATGGCATTCATCGCATCAGCTTTTTAATTGCTCAAGACGGCACAGTAGAAAAAGTGTTTAATAAGTTTAAAACCAAAGAACATCATCAAGTGATATTAGATTATTTAGCCGGCTAAAACTGCTGATAACTAAAACAAACACTAGCCCCACCATGAACTTGGTAGCAATGGCGGGGCTAATTAATTACTTTATAGACGACATATCTTCAACAATGTGCACCCGTGTTGACCAAGCTTTTATCGTGGCTTTTACTAATGATGCTAACGGGATGGCGAAGAAAATACCCCAGAAGCCAAATAGACCGCCGAAAAATAATACCGCAATAATAATAAACACCGGATTTAAATCAACCGCTTCAGAAAATAGTAATGGTACGAGTATGTTGCCATCTAGTGCTTGTACTATACCGTAAGCTAACATTAAATAACCAAATTCAGGAGTTAACCCCCACTGGAATAAGGCCACTATTGCGACGGGCAAGGTAACCACTGCAGCACCAACATAGGGAATTAAGACCGATACCCCAACTAACACGCCGAGTAATAACGGGTAATTTAAACCAAAGAAAGCAAAAACCGCATAACTTGCGGCACCGACAATCAATAATTCAAGCATTTTACCGCGAATATAATTCATAATTTGTAAATTCATTTCATGCCAAACTTGGCTAATTAATTTACGTTCACTGGGCAATAACTGCAGAAAACTGGCGGTTAAGGTGGCTTTATCTTTTAACATAAAAAACACCATTAACGGCACTAATACTAAATAAATAAGCAGTGCAACTAAATCCACAATAGAAGCTAAAGATAGCGATAACATATTTTGGCCGAAAGCCATTAAATGCTCATCAACCGAGTGCATTAACACATTAATTTGTTCGGTACTAACCATATCTGGAAAGCTAGCCGGTAATTCTAATAAATAGGCTTTACTTTGAGCCAACATTTGCGGAAAGTCTCGCAGTAAGTTTCGCCCCTGATACCAGACTAATGGAATAATCCACATTAAAATTAGGCAAGCAACACCAACAAAAGTGGCGACCACAGAAATAGTGCTAATCGCGCGCGATAGGCCCAACCGTTGTAATTTAACTACCGGCCATTCCAGTAAATAAGCAAAAGCAATAGCGACTAATACCGGCGCTAGAATGCCACTTAGCCAATAAATAGATAAAAATACAATCAGTAGTAATAGAAATAAGGTGACCACTTGTGGGTCAGAAAATTTATTTGCATACCACTTTTTTAACCAATCCAGCATATTTTAGCTCCACGCCGATAGATTTTTACATAAATGCTTACTAAGTCGCCAAGTATACTGAAGATAAGATAAATATTGGCGCTTAAGTGTCTGTGTGATAAAAATTTATGCTAGATTAGCATGACATAGGCTATGGAACTAATAGCAAAAACACTTGCCATAGTCTGCAACTAACATTCTACACATCATACTGGAACGGCTTAGGCATCACTCATGAAATTAACGGCAGTATTCAAACCTTTGATCCTTTGTTTGTTGGCAGCAAGTTGTTATACCTCTACAGTGCATGCCTATGGTGGCTTACCTGATCTGGGCGGTAATGGCTTTAGTGTTCTAACACCAGAGAAAGAAAAACAGCTTGGCGATGTCATGATGCGACAAACCCGAGGCAGCTTGCCTATGGTATACGATCCATTAATGGACGAATATATTAATGCTTTAGGCAACCGCATGGTAGCGCGCGCCAATGATGTTAAGTTTCCCTTTAAATTTTATTGGATCCAAGATAAAAACATTAATGCTTTTGCCACACTTGGCGGCAATATAGCCTCACATACCGGCACTTTAGCCATTGCCGATAGCGAAAGTGAATTTGCTTCTGTTATTAGCCATGAAATTGCCCACGTTACTCAACGCCATATAGCACGCTTTGTTGAAGCACAAAGTCAAAATGCCCCACTTACCTTAGCGGGCTTATTAGCCGCTATTGTTATTGCAACAGTGAATCCAGAAGCAGGTATGGCTGCTATGGCTGCTACCCAAGGTGCCGCGCAGCAAAGCGCTATTAACTTTACTCGTAGTAATGAGCAAGAAGCAGACCGTATAGGTATGCAAGTCATGGCTGATGCTGGCTTTGATCCTTATGCAGTCCCTGATTTTTTTCGTAAACTTGCCGAGCAAAGCCGCTTTGTTAATCAACAATTAGCCTTTTTACAAACTCACCCGTTATCACAAAGTCGGGTCAGTGATACTCGATTACGGGCGGAGCAATTTAGCAAACGTTTTATCCCTGACAGTCAAGATTTCAGCTTAATAAAAGCTCGGGTATTAGCACGGTATCAATATGACAAACAACATAGTGAAACCGTATTTCTAAAAAAATTAGGCCAACCTGGTGGCAATACTAAAGCTAACCAATATGGCCTTGCAATTGCCCTTTTTGATAATAACAAGCTAGATGAAGCTAAAAAATTAATCGAAAAATTGCTGCAAGATGATAAACATAACCTTTATTATATCGATGTATATACGGATATTTTAATAGCGCAAGGCGAATATCAACAAAGCTTAGATATGCTAGAGCAGCAGTATTTATTAAGGCCTAACAATCAAGTCGTGACGTTAAACTATGCCAATGCCGCATTAAGCGCCAAAGCCTATCGTTTAGCGATACATTTGTTAAAGAGCCTATTGTTTTACAAAGATGATAATATACTAGCGTATAGCATGTTAGCCGACGCTTATAAAGAAATGGAAGACTTGCCCCGCTTCTATGAAGCGCGAGCTGATTTAAGTTATCAATTAGCCAATTATCCCAAAGCAATTGATAATATTGACGAGGCATTAAACTATTTACAGCCGGAAGAAAAGCTGGAAGCGCGACGTTTAGAAGCTAAAAAGAAACAATTACAAGCAGAGTTTAGCCGTTTACAACGTATGTAAGGCTAATTAATTACTCGTTGATTACTCATTAATTAATCATTGATTAAAAGTACCTATATAGGAATAATTTAATGCTCACTATTTATCATAATCCTCGCTGTTCAAAAAGCCGTGAAACGTTAGCCCTAATTAATGATAGTAAATTAGAAGTTGAAGTTATTGAATATTTAAACACGCCGCCTACCGTGGATCAGCTAACGATTATTCTTAGTAAGTTAGGTATCAGTGCCCGACAGTTGTTACGCACTAAAGAGCCTGAGTATGCTGAATTAGGCTTAGCGGATACCACATTGCCTGAAGCCAAAATTATTGCCGCCATGGTTGCTCATCCAAGATTGATTGAACGCCCTATTGTTATTGATGGTGATAAAGCGGTAATAGGCCGTCCCGCGACAAATGTTTTGAACTTAATCGCATGACCACGAAAGTTTTAATTTTATATTATTCCCGTCATGGATCGGTGACAGCCTTGGCGGAAAAAATAGCTATCGGTGTGCATAAAGGCCATGCTGAAGCTTTGATTAGATGTATACCACCACTCGATCAGCAGCATGAGTGTAAGCACCCTATTGTCACCATGACTGAACTAGCACAATGTGATGGCTTAGCTTTTGGTAGCCCGGTTCGTTTTGGCAATATGGTTGCTGACGCTAAAGCATTTTGGGACAGCACAACAACGCTGTGGATTAAAGGTGATTTAATCGATAAACCCGCTGGTGTCTTTACGTCTTCGGGGAGTCTGCACGGAGGTAATGAAGCTACCTTACTCAGTATGAGCTTGCCATTACTGCATCAAGGTATGTTGTTAACCGGCATTCCTTATAGTGAACCAGAATTGCACCAGACTCAGTCTGGCGGCACACCTTATGGCCCTAGCCATGTTAGTGGTCACCATGCTGATGCAAATCTCAGTATTGAAGAACAACGACTGGCCATTTCTTTTGGTAAACGCTTAGCTCAGCTCAGCACTGCTCTTAAACATAATTAAGCTTAATAAATAGGTAAGTAATTTAATATGACTGTATCTGCCAAGGTTGCAATGGCGCCTCGCACGGCATTATATCTTTTGTTAGGTCGTATCGGTTTTTTCGGTCTGTGGTTATTGCAACCACTGTGGATCCTATGGATAGCTCCGCCGGTATTAGGCAATCAATATGTCTTGCTCGTATTGATGTGGCTACCATTATGGTTGCCGCTTTGGGGAATTCTTAAAGCCCATGCTTATACCATGGCTTGGGCTAATTTTATCGTGATGATTTATTTTCTCCATAGCCTTACAAATCTATGGGTTACAGACGGGACTAAATTTATTTTATCGGTAATTGAATTGCTATTAGCCAGCTTAATGTTTATTGGTTGTACTTATTACGCTAGAAATAGAGGTAAAGAGTTAGGCCTTAGAATTCCAAGATTAAAAGACGACCCACGCCAGTAATCCTTAGCAAAGCTAGCCTAGGTAAATGTTAAACCATACTGGGCTGGCTTTGATTAGATGGTGTTTATTTTAGTACTTAGCTAATACCAAGGTATTTATGTACCTGCACACTCAAACGCCAATTGTGTTTAGTACACATGGCAATGGCCAACTCTGTCGCTCGCCGTTGTTGACTAATTGGCTGTAAGTAAATTAATTTATCACTAATATTGGTGTCTACAAGTAAAGCAATTAATTCATCTACATGCTTTTCCATGGCCACTGGGTGTTTAATTTCATCAGCGCGATCCAAAGCGCTTTGTAACACTTTATAACCACCCGCCATATTTACTTTAGGCGATACGGTAACCCAGGTTTTAGCCGGCGCTTTAATCTCAAAGGTACCACTAGTTTCAATTTGCGTGCTGTAACCATTATCATGTAACAACTGACATAATGGTATTAAATCGTACATGCAGGGTTCACCACCCGTAATCACCACATGTTTCGCTTGATACTCTTGGTTTTTAAATAAATCAAGAATTTGTTCGGCCGTTTGCGATGCCCAGTGCGCCGTCTCAGCCGTTTTAGCAACTACTTGTGTAATCGACTGCGATAACTGCGGATCTATGTGCCAAGTTTGTTTGGTGTCACACCAGCTACAACCAACAGGACAACCTTGTAAGCGTATAAAAATAGCGGCAATACCGGTAAAACTACCTTCACCCTGAATGGTCTGAAAAATCTCGTTAACTTTATACACTTTATCAATAGCCCTTTAGCCACTACTTTAATTACAGTACAATGCGCGGTCCGAGCTATTGTGCTGGACGTTATCACCTAATCTAAAAGCTATTATACAAGAGAGAGTCTGCTATGCCGAACAAAGTTGTGGTTATTTATTCCGGTGGAATGGATTCATTCACTGTTTTACACAAGGCGTTACAAGCAGGCCATGAAGTTTACGCACTTTCGTTCAATTATGGCCAGCGGCACGTTAAAGAGCTTGAATTTGCCAGCTCTGTCTGCCAAGAATTAAATATTAATCATAAAATTGTTGATATTTCTGCTATTAATCAACTACTTGCTGGTTCATCTCTTACTGATGATATTGATATCCCTGAAGGCCATTATGCCGCTGACAATATGAAATCAACAATAGTACCTAATCGCAATATGATTTTACTATCGTTAGCTGCCGGTTATGCCGTGTCTATAGGCGCAGATCAAGTTTACTATGGCGCCCATTCTGGAGATCATTTTATTTATCCTGATTGCCGGCCAGAATTTGTACAAAAAATGCATGATGTCTGCCAAATCGCTAACTATGAGCCCATTGCCATTGTTAGCCCCTATTTAACCCAAACTAAAATAGAAATTTTAGCCGATGGTATTAAAATGGGTTTAGATTACAATAAAACGTGGACTTGCTATAACGGCAGAGAAAAAGCTTGTGGTAAGTGTGGTTCATGCCAAGAGCGCTTAGAAGCGTTTAGCTTAAATAATGTGACCGATCCTATCGCGTACGAGGTCTAATTTAGTTATAGCTGACAATAAACATATTTTGTTAGTAAGCCACTGAAAACTTAAAAAAAACCCCACTTACGTGGGGTTTTTTATTAAAGACTAATGCCTTTTTGTTTGGCTTTATCTTTGATATAAGATTCCCAGCCTCGCACTTGGCGTGACATATTCGGATCTTTTTTCGCATTCATCAATGCAGCGTAAGCTTCTTTATATTTCTTTTGGTAGAAATAAGCATCTACTAAACTCATATAAACATTGCTTGGCTTATCTACATTCATCGATAACGCTTTATCAAATGCAGCAATAGCTTCATTGTAACGTTGTACAGATAAGTAAGCTGAACCTTGACGACGGTATGCTTCAGCATCATTAGTAAGTTTTGCAACTTCACCATAATACTCAGCCGCTTTTGCAAACTCACGAGACGCTTGATAGTTATTGGCGATAAAATTTAAATTAGTTTTATCAGCTTTAACTAAGCCACTCTTAACATTCGCTTCCATCACCTTAGCGGCTTTAAAAGGAATATTATTGTTTGCATACATTTGCGCCAACATTCTAACTTCAGAATCTTTCTCAAGGTAACCTTGAGTATGGGCTAAATGTAACGTCGATAATGATTTGCTATATTCTTCTGTCAACGTATAGAAGTTGCCTAAGTAAACCCAAAACTGCTTATTCTCAGGGAATAACTCAACCATAGTTTCAACTACAGCAACAAGCTCTTTATAACGCTTAGTTTCATATAACGCGGCCATTTTTAACTGATAAGGGCCTGCAATAGGTTTATCAGCAAAACGTATTGCATCATCTGCTGGACCGATCACTTTAGCGTGTTGGTCCATCAAATAATAAGCGTTAGCTATGCGCATATAGGCTTCAGCATTTTGCTCACCGGTAAACATTAACCATGCTTCATAAGCATTAATAGCTTTTTGATATTGCTTATCTTGCAATAACATATCGGCTAATAAACGCAAAGATGATGCCTGATCATTAAACACTAATGCGTCAGGCTTCACGGCTAAGGTTAAATACTGGATCGCTTTCTTTTCATCTTTAGTTGCATAAAGATTACCTAAAAAACGATTCAAGGTGGCGCTATCAAACTCATTGCTCGATTTGGTATCTAATAGAACAGCAATCGCTTCTTCAACTTTTTCTTCATTATATAAATCAAAAGCTTTAACTAATTGCCGTCCAGTACGTTCACCGACGATTTGAGTTTTACGCGCTTTACGCTCTTCTATTTTAGCTAAATCAGGCTGTACTGCTGAGTGAGCAGGTAAGGCAACACTGCCCATAACTGTTAACACAACAAGTGCAGAGGTAAGCTTTTTAAAATGATTCATACTAACCTCCTGCCATATCTAAAGTGAAGTCGAGCTGAACTTGCATACCAGGTTGCTTCATTGGTTTACCGTCAACCACTTTAGGGCTGTACTTCCAACGACGCAACGCACGGATAGCTTCGCGATCGAAAACGCGACGTGGTTCAGCATCCATTACTTCTACATCATCGACGCTACCGTCTTCCATGATGCTAAAGCGTAATTTAACCCACCCTTGCAAGCCATCACGAGCAGCTTGTACTGGATAACGAGGCTCGATACGTACGATGGGTGTTGCTTCACCGTCGCGCATCATACTCGATGGGTCACCTAAACCAGCATTAGCATTACCTAATGATAGGCCTGGCATATTGAAACCAATAGCACCAGCTGCACTTGTGGTATCAGGCTCTGGCTGAGGCGCTTTTGGCGGCTGAGCCGGAGGTGGTGGCGGTGGTGGCGGTGGTGGCCGCCGCACCTGTGTATCTGAATCAGGCGGCGTAGTGTTAATTTCAATAACAATACGCTCTTGTTGATTCGCCTTACGCTCACCGGAACCTTTAATTAGGAGCGCCATAATCAGAAACAACAGGAACGTTACCACTGCACCGATTATTAACGATGTTAGGAAACGTGCCATAGTTACTTAGTCTCCCCAGCTATACTGATGATTAAACGGTCATCAGCTGCTTTTATCTGATCCATAACTTCCATTACTAAACCGTGTTTTGCTTCTTTATCGGCTTGAATAATGATGGTATCAGTTGGTGATTCAGCTCTTAAGCGCTCAATGTTTGCAGAAACCCGCTCTACATCTACCGCACGCTTGTCCATCCAAATCTCGCCGTTAGGGCGTATTGCGATAAAGATAGTCGCACTTGGCTTTTTCTGCGCCTGAGCAGAATCAGGTTTATTCACATCAATACCTGCTTCTTTAACAAACGAAGTCGTTACGATAAAGAAGATCAACATTATGAATACAACGTCCATCATCGGCGTAATGTCGATTGATGCCTCGTCGTCCTCACGAATACGTTTACGTGCCATAAAAAGTTCTCTTTAGTGATGCGGTAAGCTATCAGTTAGTGCGGCTTTTTCCCGCTTAACTTTTGTATCTAACCGCGCGCTGAAAAATACGCCAGATATTGCTGACACCAAACCAGCCATGGTTGGGATAGTTGCCATTGATATACCTGTGGCTAATGTTCTTGGGTTACCTGTACCTTGAGTTGCCATAATATCAAAAACAGCAATCATACCGGTAACAGTACCTAATAGACCAACCAGAGGAAGCAATGCCACTAACATCTTTATCAACAACATACGTTGTTCCAATTTGTCTGAAGCTTCAGAAATCCACGCATCACGGATTTTATGAGCATACCAAGACGTAGTGTCCTGTCTGGCTTCCCATTTCGCAATAATTTCCTGTTTAACTTTAGGAAAAATTGCTTTTAGGTACCAGTAGCGCTCTATCATCAATACCCACATGACGAAGAGTACTAGGGCGACTAAATATAAAACGTCGCCACCTGTATGAATAAAATCCTGTACAGATTCCCACAGCCCTATTAGCTGGAGCATCATTAGGCTTTCTCCTTCTCCGCGTGAGCAGCAACAATACCTGCAGCTTGCTCATCTAACACGTGTAAGATTGATTTAGCTTTACCAGAGATTATTGAGTGTACAAATAATAATGGGATTGCTGCAATCAAACCTAGCGCTGTTGTTACAAGAGCTAAAGAGATTGAACCGGCCATTAGTTTTGGATCACCTGTTCCGTATAACGTAATTTGTTGGAACGTCTGAATCATACCGATAACAGTACCTAATAGACCTAATAACGGTGCTACGGCTGCAAACAGTTTGATTAAACCAATACCGCGTTCAACTTTTGGTATTTCACGTAATATAGCTTCGTCTAATTTTAATTCTAAGTTTTCAGCATCAACGTTTTTATTGTCATGGTAAACCTTCAGGATACGACCTAATGGGTTAGCAGATGACGGTTTAGCTAAATTTTTCAGCTGTGAACGGATTTTGCCACCAATCATACTTAAAGTAACAAAGCGCTCTAGGCCTAATAAGATACCTAAGAAAAATACGAAAGTGATGATATAACCAACTTCTTCACCAGCTTGATAATATTCAAACAGTGTAGAACGTTGTTGGTTTAAGCGTAATAAGCTGTTGCCTTTAGTTGGGTCAACATACAAACCAGCTAATTCACCAGCAGAGGCTTTATCAAAATTCGCAACAGAGTTGTGAATTTTTGATTGAGGATTACGGCCTAAAGGTTGAATTTGGTCAGTATCTTTGTTTAATACTAAGTATTCACTACCCGTTGTTAGGTGGAATGTACCAAAACGAGTAACACGTTTCGTTTCGCTACCGCCGTCTAACTTAACTACTTCAGCGTCAAATTTAGAGATTTTGCCTGACTCGTTCATTTCAGTCAGTAACGCCATCCATAAATCTTCCATCTCACCTAAATTAGGTAATTCGGTTGCTGCTGCAATAGTACGTAAAGGCACATCGCGGTCTGGATATTCAGCACTGACGATTGAAGACGTGATAGTACCAATTGATTGGTTAGCACTTTGTCTTACGACACCAAATAACTCACCCATAGTACCTAGGGCACTTTCAAGTTCTTGCTGTTTCTGAGCAATTAACTGATCGTTTTCTTGGAACTTTTTCTGCAAGTTTGTTCCGCGAGTTTCTTCAGCAGCTTGTTGTTTTTTAGCTGTATTTAGTAACGATTGTTTATCTGAACGCTCAGATAAAAATTCGCGCTCACGCTCTTGGTTTACACGGCCTTCAACAGTCCGTTCTTTTTTAATTTGTTGTAATAACTGATCCAGCTTAGCGGTATCTGCGGTAGCATTGAATGCAATACCAGCAGAAAGCGTCAGTGCTGCAGCAGCTAACATAGTCTTCATTGCTTTATTCATTTAATATTACTCCGCAGCAAAAAGTGGTACACGGTCCATTTCAAGCGTAGCTTCACGACGAGCCATCTTGATGAACTGAGTTACAGAATTCAAATATTCTGCTGGTAAACTTTCCCAGCTTGATGTTTGCTTATTCCATACCCATGCTGCTTTACCATCTAAAGATGAAGCCATTAGAGCTAAACGACCGACATGCACGTAGTCAACAGTAATATCTTGACCTTCAAACTGTAACGTACCTTGGAAAGACGCTAATTCTGAACCGTAGCCCATTTCAATGCTATAAGCTTCCAAGATTTGACGATATTGCTCAGATAACTGAACATCTGAACGACTCATTACTTCACGTAGTTTTTCTACGCGATCTAAACGACGTTCAGTGCGTAGAGGCATATCCGCTTTCACGAACTCTTCTAACGCATCTATCATCCGGAACATTAATGGCACAGTACCTTTACGCGTATCTTCTAAACCATCGATTTGACGCTGTAAGCCATTTACTTGACGCTGCTGGTCGGCAACTAAAGTAGCAAGAAAGTCATTATAAACTTTCAGGTTCTCAGTTTGGTCAACAACTTGGCGATACTCACCAAGCAATTCCTGAGTTTGCTCATAAATTGTATTAATTTTTTCTTGTGATTGCACCGCGGCGCGTTGGATCTGACGACCTTCTTGATGCAAATCTTTTAAATCTGTAGCAAAAGCACTGCTAGTTAAGGCGAAGGTGCCTACTAGCGCTGATGCAACAAGACTCTTGCGAATTTTATTGTTAGACATAGTTCCCAACCAATTATTGCTGATTAACGTAACCTGAAGTTGTAAGGGTCTCATTATTATTTCTGATAATAAGTCCCTCGGTTAGAGGGTAAACCGTCCGCATCATTACAGGTAAAAAAGTCATTGTCAATACAACTTCTACCTGACTATAGCCTGTAATAACGCAGTTTGTATAAGGTTTAGCACCTAATTTTTACACTATTAAAACTTATTAATTAATTTGCAAAAGCATATTAATTTTTTTGCTTACTTTATATTCGGTGTTAATTTACCTGTTGTGTATAAAGTAACCATATCATCCAGTGAAACTGGTTTGATTTTACTTGCATTGCCCGCTGAACCAAAAGCTTCATAACGGTTAATACATACTTCCATCATAGCTTCTACTGAAGCCTGAAAATATTTACGTGGATCAAATTCCGCTGGGTGATGCGCCAAATATCGACGAATTGCGCCAGTTGAAGCTAAGCGTAAATCGGTATCAATATTGATTTTACGCACACCATACTTAATGCCTTGTTGAATCTGCTCTACTGGCACACCGTAGGTCTCTGGAATTTTGCCACCAAACTCATTAATTATTGCCAACCAATCTTGTGGCACTGACGATGAACCATGCATTACCAAATGGGTATCTGGAATACGTTGGTGAATAGCTTTAATCCGATCAATCGCTAAAATATCGCCTGTTGGCGGACGACTAAACTTATAAGCACCATGCGAAGTACCACAAGCAATCGCTAACGCATCAACTTGGGTATCGCGAACAAACTGTGCCGCTTCTTCTGGATCTGTAAGCATTTGTTCTTTAGTTAAAATACCTTCAGCACCAATACCGTCTTCTTCGCCCGCTGTTCCCGTTTCTAATGAACCCAAACAACCTAACTCGCCTTCGACTGACACACCACAAGCATGCGCTATTTCAACAACTTTGCGCGTTACATTCATGTTGTAGTCGTAATCCATAGGTGTTTTGCCGTCTTCACCCAAGGAACCGTCCATCATGACAGATGAAAAACCTAATTGAATAGAGCGCTGACAAACACCTAAAGAGGTACCGTGATCTTGATGCATTACCACTGGAATATGTGGAAACTCTTCTACTGCAGCTAATATTAAATGACGTAAAAATGGTGCGCCAGCATATTTCCGAGCACCAGCAGATGCTTGCACAATCACTGGGCTATTGGTTTTATCTGCAGCCAACATGATGGCTCGCATTTGCTCTAAATTGTTAACGTTAAATGCCGGTATACCGTAGCTTTGCTCTGCAGCATGATCTAGCATCTGACGTAACGAAATAAGGGCCATAGAATCCTCTCTGTATTGTTTAAAGTATAGTCATAAAATGACTATTATCTATTAGTTATATTTATGCTTGTTTTATCGCACGCTGTTCTAATATCTCGACTGCTGGCAATTTTTTACCTTCTAAAAATTCTAAAAATGCACCGCCACCTGTTGAAATATAAGACACTTTGTCAGCAATTTGGTATTTATCTATTGCCGCTAGGGTATCGCCACCACCAGCAATAGAGAAGGCATTACTATTTGCGATTGCTTCGGCTAACGCTTTAGTTCCAGCCGAAAACTGTTCAATTTCAAAAACACCTACTGGACCATTCCAAACGATAGTGCCAGCATTATTAATTATTTCAATCAATTGCTGTACGGTATCAGGGCCAATGTCGAATATCATATCGTCTGCAGCAACATTGTTAACCGTTTTTAACGTTGCAGAGCTAGTTTCACTAAACTCAGTGCCGACAATAACGTCTTTCGGTACAGGTATCGTTGCTCCACGTTCACTCGCCTGGGTCATTAAACGTTGCGCTTCTGCCACTAAATCGGCTTCATATAACGACTTACCGACATTATTGCCTTTAGCCGCAATAAAAGTGTTGGCAATGCCACCGCCAACTATTAGTTGATCAACAATTCCTGATAACGACTCTAGCACTGTCAGTTTAGTCGATACCTTTGAACCGCCTACTATGGCCACTAACGGCCGTTTTGGTGCTTTTAACGCAGCAGATAAAGCATCAAGCTCTGCGACTAACAGTGGGCCAGCACAAGCAACAGTGGCATATTTCGCTACACCATGGGTTGACGCTTGCGCGCGGTGTGCCGTGCCAAAGGCATCCATAACAAACACATCACATAAAGCTGCAAGCTTTTTTGCTAGTTGATCATCGTTGGCCGCTTCACCTTTATTAAAGCGCACGTTTTCAAATACAACAACTTCGCCGGCATTAATCGTCACGCCGTCTAAATAATCTGTCACTAACCGTACCGGAACATTTAACGCTTGATTAAGGTAGTCCACTATCGGTTGTAATGACGCATCAACTGAGAAAACGCCCTCTTCTGGTCGGCCTAAGTGCGACATCAACATCACTTTGCCGCCTTTTCTTAAGGCTAACTCTATGGTGGGTAATGCCGCCTTTATACGCGCATCTGAACTAATTTTGCCAGCTTTAATTGGCACGTTTAAATCTTCGCGGATCAACACCCGTTTATCGTGTAAATCCAAATCACTCATGCGAATAACAGACATGAACTGCTCCTTATATTAAATTGTATCCATCATTGCTTGTGCTGTATCAAGCATGCGGTTAGCAAAGCCCCATTCGTTATCGCACCAGACTAAACATTTAACTAAACGCTTATGGCTGACTCGGGTTTGTGACCCATCGACAATACAAGAATGCGGATTATGATTAAAATCTACTGAGACTAAAGGCTCTTCGGTGTAATCTAAAATACCGGCTAATTCGCCATATCTGGCTTGAGCTAAAGCTTGATTTATACTGCTGATACTAACGTCTTGATGCAGGGTGACACTTAAATCCATCGCGGTAACGTTTACCGTTGGCACGCGCACAGCTATCGCTTCAAATCGGCCAGTTAAATGTGGCATAATCCGCTCGATTCCCCGAGCTAATTTAGTATCAACCGGAATAATAGACTGACTTGCCGCACGAGTTCGGCGTAAATCGGTATGGTAGGCATCAATAACTTGCTGATCATTCATCGACGCATGGATAGTGGTAATAGTGCCGCTTTCAACGCCAAATTGCTGATCCAGCACTTGTAGTACGGGTACGATACAATTAGTTGTACAAGAACCGGCAGAGACTATTCGCATGTCAGCCGTTAGTAATTGCTGATTAATACCATAGATAATAGTGGCATCGATATCCGCATCGCCAGGATGAGAGAATAAAACTTTTTTGGCCCCAGCATCTAGATGCCATTGGGCATGCTCCCGGCTATGAAATACGCCTGTACACTCTAATACAATATCAATATCCAATTCTGACCAAGCTAACTCTGCAGGATCCGCCTCTGAAAATAAGCGGATAGTATCCTGGGCAACCTTAATACCACCTTGTGCAGCACTCACTTCAAAACCAAAACGACCGTGTGAAGTATCATACTTAAGCAAATGAATGACACCTTCGACAGCGGCAAGCTCATTTATTGCAACCACTTGCAACTGTTGCTGCAAGCCATTTTCATATATTGCTCGCACAAGATTGCGACCAATACGGCCAAAGCCGTTTATTGCTAGTCTAATTGCCATACCATCACATTTTTAAATAGTACTTAGAACATAGTACTTAAAACTTAGTGCTTAAAACAAAAGCACATACAAAAATGGGACCATCGCTGATCCCATTTAAGGCATATTATTTAAGCCAATAACTGCTTTGCAGCTGCAACAATATTGTTAGTGGTAATACCAAAGTGTTTAAATAACTGCTCTGCAGGCGCAGACTCACCAAAGCTATTCATACCAATGATTTTGCCATCTAAGCCAACGTACTTATACCAACAGTCAATGCTTGCCGCTTCAACTGCAATACGCTTAGTGACATTAGCTGGCAATACGCTTTGACGATACTCAGCACTTTGTTGCTCAAAAGCATCAGTCGATGGCATTGATACCACACGCACGGCTACGCCCTGCTCGCTTAATTGTGCGGCGGCTTGCATAGCAAGCTCAACTTCAGAGCCAGTACCAATAATAATTAGCTCTGGCGCAGAGGTGCTATCGAGTAAAATATAACCGCCACGCTTGATATTGGCTACTTGTGCAGCGTCACGAGGCTGCTGTTGCAAATTTTGCCGACTAAAAATTAATGTGCTGGGTCCCTGTGTACGTTCAATGGCAGCTTGCCACGCTACGGCCGACTCAACTTGGTCACAAGGACGCCAGTTAATTAAGTTAGGTGTTGCACGCAATGCGGCTAATTGCTCTACCGGTTGATGAGTCGGACCATCTTCACCCAAACCAATCGAATCATGGGTATAAACAAAAATTACCCGTTGCTGCATTAATGCCGCCATACGCACCGCATTACGGGCATATTCCATAAACATTAAAAAGGTTGCGCCATACGGGATAAAGCCACCGTGCAATGCAATACCATTCATTATTGCTGACATACCGAATTCACGTACGCCATAATAAATATAGTTGCCGCTAGCATCAGTAGGCGTTAACCCTTTAGAGCCAGACCATATGGTTAAGTTAGAACCCGCTAAGTCAGCAGAGCCGCCCATAAATTCAGGTAAAATAGGACCAAATGCATTTAACGCATTTTGTGAGGCTTTGCGACTAGCAATATGCTCAGGATTAGCTTGCAACTTGTCGATGTAAGCTTGAGAAAACTCGGCCCAATTCGCCGGTAATTCACCGCTGATACGACGGCTAAATTCAGCCGCTAACTCTGGATACGCCGCACTGTAGCTGGCAAATAATTGCTGCCATTGTTGCTGACGCGCCGCACCTTGCTGTTTGGCATCCCAAGCGGCATAAATATCGGTGGGTATATCAAAAGCAGCATGTGGCCACTGTAAATATTCACGTGTTGCAGCAATTTCGGCATCACCTAATGGCGCACCGTGACAATCATGGCTGCCACCTTTATTAGGCGAACCATAACCGATAACCGTACGACAGCATATTAAGGTCGGCTTATCGGTCACTTTATGCGCTTGTTCAATGGCGTTTTGCACCGCTAGTGGGTCATGACCATCTACATTAGCAATAACATGCCAACCATAGGCTTCAAAACGTGCAGGCGTATTATCGGTAAACCAACCTTCAACTTGGCCGTCAATGGAAATACCATTATCATCCCAAAAAGCAACCAGTTTATTTAAAGCTAAAGTGCCCGCTAACGAACATGCTTCGTGCGATATGCCTTCCATTAAACAGCCATCGCCTAAAAACACATAGGTATGATGATCAACAATATCAAAGTCAGGCTGGTTAAATTGTGCCGCTAACGCTTTTTCAGCAATGGCCATACCCACCGCATTGGTTAAGCCTTGACCGAGTGGACCTGTAGTTGTTTCAACTCCTGGCGCATAACCGTATTCTGGATGACCAGGTGTTTTAGAATCTAATTGACGGAACTGCTTTAAGTCTTCAATGCTTAATTCATAGCCAGATAAATGTAACAGTGAATATAACAGCATCGAGCCATGACCATTTGACAGAATAAAGCGGTCACGGTTTGGCCAGGTTGGATCGGCAGGATTATGCTGTAAAAAGTCACGCCACAGTACTTCAGCGATATCAGCCATCCCCATAGGGGCTCCCGGGTGACCAGACTTAGCTTTTTGTACAGCATCCATACTTAGGGCACGGATTGCATTGGCGAGTTGTTTACGAGGTAGCATCTTCACTCCTGACATTGCTCAGCTTCAGACACTGAAGCTGTTAATTGAAGCCGTTAATTATAATTAGCTATATGATTAATGCGTAAAACTGACGGCATTTTCCCAGAGCCACCCGCAGATGGCAACTTTAAATCTCACCTGTTGCTTAATTCAGTAAAAACTCGCTTAAGTAGGCTCACAAAAACTGCAGTTCCTGTTAAAATAGCATTAAAGACGTCTGGGCGGCAGATTATTGTAGCAATAGCGCGCAGTTTTTATTAAAATACCCGCCTATTTTTTTCGGTTCATGCATGCAACAACGCAGCGCTGAATTTAAACTGTATTAATATTGGAACAAAACAGATGGCACAACATATTTTTACTTCTGAGTCGGTATCTGAAGGTCACCCGGATAAAATTGCTGACCAGATTTCTGACGCCGTTCTGGATGCAATTCTCGAACAGGATCCTAAGGCACGCGTTGCCTGCGAAACCTTCGTTAAAACGGGTATGGTTTTAGTGGGTGGCGAAGTGACCACATCGGCTTGGGTAGATATTGAAGAACTTACTCGTAAAACCGTGCGTAACATTGGTTATACCCATTCCGATATGGGCTTTGATGCTGACTCTTGTGCAGTATTAAATGCCATTGGTAAGCAATCACCCGATATTAATCAAGGTGTCGACCGCGCTACGCCAGCAGAGCAAGGTGCCGGTGACCAAGGTTTAATGTTTGGTTATGCCAGTGATGAAACCGATGTGTTAATGCCAGCTCCGGTTACTTATTCGCATCGTTTAATGCAGCGCCAAGCACAATTACGTAAAGATGGCACCTTACCTTGGTTGCGCCCTGATGCTAAATCACAATTAAGTTTTATCTATGAAGATGGCAAACCAATCGGTATCGATGCGGTAGTTTTATCAACTCAACATTGCGAAAGCGTTAGCACGGCAGATTTACGTGAAGCAGTAATGGAGCTGATTATTAAGCCGGTATTACCAGCTGAATGGTTAACGGATAAAACTAAATACTTTATCAATCCAACCGGTCGCTTTGTTATCGGTGGCCCTATGGGTGACTGTGGTTTAACCGGTCGTAAAATTATCGTTGATACCTACGGTGGTATGGCGCGTCACGGTGGCGGTGCTTTCTCGGGTAAAGATCCGTCAAAAGTTGACCGTTCAGCTGCTTATGCTGCCCGTTATGTAGCTAAAAATATTGTTGCTGCTGGACTGGCTAAGCGTTGTGAACTACAGGTGTCTTACGCTATTGGCGTAGCCGAGCCCACCTCTATCAGCATTGAAACCTTTGGTACCAGTAAGCTAACTGAAGATGAATTAATTACCATCATCCGTCAGCACTTTGATTTGCGTCCTTATGGTTTAATTGAAATGTTGCAGTTAGAGCGGCCTATATACTTACCTACTGCCGCTTACGGTCACTTCGGTCGTGCTGAGTTCCCTTGGGAACAAACAGACAGAGCTGAATTACTGCGCCAGTACGCAAAGTAAACAAATCATTTGATTTATAGCAAAATAAAAGGAGAGCTAAGCTCTCTTTTTTTTATTAAAAAACTATTCAATTAAGTTGCTACAAAACAAGGTATTAACCTTTGGCCATTTTTGTGTATGATATTGGCCAAATTAACGCTGACAATGGCATAGCATTATTTTAAATGTAAATGTGTAAATACAGCACAGCGCCAGTTAAAAATGATAACTAAAAACAAAAGGAAGAGTTATGTCGCAACAAGACACAGCTGTCGAAAAAACCGGGTGGCTTAACCGAGCCCTCAATAGCATTGAAGTCATTGGTAACAAGCTACCCGATCCGGCCATGTTATTTGCGTTACTAATGCTAGCAGTTTGGATAGCATCATGGGCATTATCAGGCGTAAGCTTTACAGAAGTTAATCCCCGCACTGGCGAAGCCATTGTTATTAACAATTTATTAGCACCTACCTCCTTTACCGCCTTTATGGCCAGCATGGTGCAAACCTTTGTTAGCTTTCCACCTTTAGGCGTAGTGTTAGTGGCGATGTTAGGTTTAGGTGTTGCTGAATATACCGGTTACATTAATGCCGGCTTACGTTCAATATTATCGGTAACGCCTAAAATGTTGCTAACGCCTGTGTTAGTGGCTGTGGGTATTCTTAGTCATATCGCGGTTGATGCCGGTTACGTGTTGGTTATTCCTTTAGGCGCGGTTATTTTCTATGCTGCCGGTCGTCACCCTTTAGCAGGTATCGCAGCGGCTTTTGCCGGTGTATCTGGTGGTTTTTCGGCTACCTTTTTCTTACCGTCAAGTTTAGATCCTCTTCTTGCAGGTTTAACTCAAGCATCTGCCCATTTATCAGCTGATCCCGCGGCCGCAGAATTAGTGATTAACCCACTAAACAACTACTTTTTCACCACAGCTTCAACCGTATTAATAATTATTATTGGTTGGGTACTTACCGATAAATTTATTGAACCAAGATTAAAAGCAACTAAAGTGGATGGTGACCCAGCTGAATTACCTACGATGGAGCCGCTACAAGATTACGAACGTAAAGGGTTACGTTGGGCTACCTTTGCCATGGTATTAAGTGGGGTATTATTAATGGTCTCCGCCATGCCAGAAACATCAGCTTGGCGCTCACCTGTTAACGGTCTACTTACCGATTCATCTGCGCCATTAATGCAGTCTATTGTCGGCATTATCTTTGTGTTCTTTTTAATCCCAGGTGTGGTGTACGGTTATGTTGCTGGCACAGCAAAAAATCACCGCGATATTATTCAAGGTATGAGTAAAGCCATGAGTGGTATGGGTTACTATATCGTTATGGCCTTCTTTTGTGCCCAATTTATTTATGCCTTTGGCCAATCTAATTTAGGTGCTTTAGTCGCGATTAAAGGCGCTCATGCCCTGCAACAAATGGCCTTACCTATGGGCTTTACTTTAGTCGGCATCGTGTTTTTATCAGGCTTTATTAACTTGCTTGTTGGGTCTGCCTCCGCTAAGTGGGCCTTAATCGGCGCTATCATGGTGCCTATGCTGATGGAACTAGGGGTATCTCCAGACTTAACTCAGGCTGCATATCGCGTAGGTGATTCATCTACTAATATCATTACCCCATTATTACCGTACTTTCCGTTAATAGTGGTGTTTTGTCAGAAGTACGTTAAAGCCAGTGGTATTGGTACCTTAATCGCCTTAATGCTACCGTTTTCTATTGCGATGTTAGTGTTATGGACAGCGTTTTTACTTGGCTTCTGGGCACTAGACATTCCGCTAGGTATTGGTTCAAGCTACACCTACCCTGCTAGTCAATAATAAAAAGATGGCTTAGCTTAAGCTAAAACCAGCTATCTAAATAAACCCTGTATTTGTTAAAGAGTGCGGGGTTTATTTTATCTGTCACAGAGCCAAATTGGCTGTTACCATTTAAGTAAATATTTTTAGTGAAGTATGACTATGCGCATTCCACGGATTTACCACAGCAGTAGCATAACGCTACATCAGGCTTTTACTTTAGACGAAGAAGCCGCTAATCATGTCGGTCGCGTGCTACGCATGCCCATCAATAGTGAGTTAGTATTATTTAATGGAGATGGCTTTAATTATCCTGCTCAAATAACTGAGCTGGATAAAAAGCGAGTCATGGTTACGGCAACAGAGCAAGCAAACAATCTTGTGGAGTCGCCATTAAATATTCATTTAGGCCAAGGTATTTCCCGTGGCGACAGAATGGATTTTGCTATCCAAAAAGCAGTTGAATTAGGCGTAACAGCAATAACGCCCTTATTTACTGAACGCTGCGGGGTAAAATTAGACGGTGAACGCTTAATCAAACGCACCCAGCAATGGCAAAAAATAGTTATCGCTGCTTGCGAGCAAAGTGGTCGCAGTATAGTGCCAAAGGTGCATCCGGCGATATCCCTGCAAGAATGGTTAGCTCAAGACACAAAAGAATTGAAACTAACCTTGCATCCGCGGGCAAAAGACACCATTAAGACCTTACCAGCAGTACAAGATATTCGTTTGGTTATCGGCCCAGAAGGTGGCTTTAGCGATGACGAAATGAACCAAACTACCCAAGCCGGCTTTATTAGTATTTTATTAGGCCCGCGTATTCTGCGTACAGAAACCGCAGCTTTAAGCACCATTACCGCTTTGCAGCTACAATTTGGTGACTTAGCATAAGGATAAATCACATGAGCAAAACCATTAAACTGGGTATCGTTATGGACCCAATAAGCAGCATCAATATTGAAAAAGATTCTAGTTTTGCCATGCTATTGCAAGCACAACAGCGTGGCTATGAGTTGCATTATATGGAAATGGCAGACTTGTATTTACTGCAAGGTGAAGCCCGAGCCAGTACAAAATTACTCAGCATCGAACAAAACCCAGCAAACTGGTATCAATTTGGCGCCAGCCAAGATATCGCCCTTGGCGACTTAGACGTTATTTTAATGCGTAAAGATCCGCCGTTTGATAGCGAGTTTTTATATAGCACCTATATTTTAGAGCGCGCCGAAGATGCCGGTTGCTTAATCGTCAATAAACCACAAAGCTTACGCGATGCTAACGAAAAGCTGTACACCAGTTGGTTTAGCCAATTTTCGCCAAAAACTTTAGTAACTAGCGATGCTAAACGACTTAAAGCATTTTACGAAGCAGAGCAAGATGTCATATTAAAACCGTTAGATGGTATGGGTGGTGCGTCAATATTTCGCTTAAAACCAGGCGATGCTAACGTTAGTGTGATTATAGAAACCCTAACCGAGCATGGTCAGCGATATACCATGGCGCAAAAGTTTATACCCGATATAACTGCAGGAGATAAGCGGATATTAGTGGTAAACGGTAAACCCGTGCCATACTGTTTAGCGCGCATACCGGCCAAAGGCGAAACTCGCGGTAACCTAGCAGCGGGTGGTCGAGGTGAAGCCAGAGCCTTATCAGAATCAGACTGGGCCATTGCTAATGCCATTGCCCCCACCCTAAAAGCTAAAGGCTTAATTTTTGTCGGTTTAGATGTTATTGGTGATAAATTAACGGAAATAAATGTCACTAGCCCAACCTGTATTAGAGAAATTGAAGCTGCTTTTCCAATTAGTGTTACCGGTATGTTATTTGATGAAATTGAACAGCTATTGGCTTAACTAAAACTTTTTAGTAAGACTATTTTAAAGGTGATTTCGCTTTCAAAGAGCATAAACAAGAGGTGCGTATGCAGAATTATCAGAACCATTTTCTGGTCGCCATGCCATCAATGGACGATCCGCGTTTTAAACGTAGCGTAACCTATATTTGTGAGCACAATGAACATGGCGCGATGGGTATTGTTATTAACCATCCGCTGGATGTTAAAGTTGCGGACTTATTAAAACAATTAGATATTGAATTTAACACCGACAGCCCTGCCGCACATGCCTATGTCTGTTCTGGCGGGCCAGTACAGCATGATCGCGGTTTTGTGTTACATACAGCTAAAGATGGCTACAGCAGTAGTATGCACTTAACCGATGATCTGATGGTCACAACTTCGAAAGATATTTTAATTGATTTAACTACCGATAAGGCACCGGAAAAGTTTATCTTAGCGTTAGGTTTTGCTGGATGGGAACAAGGCCAGTTAGAGCAAGAAATGGCAGATAATGCTTGGTTAATGATCCCGGCTGATAACGGAATTATTTTTGATCTAAGCCATGCCGAAAAATGGCAATCTGCCACAGCTAAAATTGGCATTCAAACTTGGCAATTAACTAATGAAGCAGGTCATGCTTAATGGCAAAACGTACCATTTTAAGTTTTGATTATGGCACCAAAAGTATTGGGGTCGCTGTCGGTCAAGAGTTCACCGGCACGGCATCTTTACTTAGCGCATTAAAAGCCCAAGACGGCACACCAGATTGGTCTAAGTTAGAGCTATTAATTAAAGAGTGGCAACCGGATTTATTATTAATCGGTTTACCGTTAAATATGGATGGTACTGAGCAGCCATTTACGGCGCGCTGTCGTAAATTTGCTAATCGGTTACATGGTCGCTTTGGTCTACCTGTTAGCTTACATGATGAGCGCCTAACAACCACGGAAGCGCGCAGTCAGCTATTTGCAGAAGGCGGTTATCGCAAATTAAGTAAAGATAAAGTCGACAGTTTGTCAGCAAAAATAATATTTGAGAGTTGGTATGAACAGCACAACACCAATTAAACCTGGCTACTACCAGCATTACAAAGGTGGCTATTATCAAGTAATCGATTGTGCTTTGCACAGCGAAACGGAAGAGTGGTTAGTGATCTATCGCCCACTGTATGGTGAGCAAGGCTTATGGGCTAGGCCATTAACTATGTTTACTGAAAACGTGACTATTGTCGACGAGCTTATCCCAAGGTTTCAATACATTGGCCAAACTAAGCCAAACTAAGCCAGACTAAACCTGCGCTATGTAAGCCACTAAACCAGTCGTTATATTCGTAACTACTTGACACAAAAAAGAGCAACTGAAGTTGCTCTTTTTTACTTTACGAACATTATTGCAGGCATTACAGGCATTGTAGCTAGCGGGACAGAGCTAACTACTGTTGCTGTCGATACCACTCACCAATAATTAAACTGGCTGCGACNCTATGTAAGCCACTAAACCAGTCGTTATATTCGTAACTACTTGACACAAAAAAGAGCAACTGAAGTTGCTCTTTTTTTACTTTACGAACATTATTGCAGGCATTACAGGCATTGTAGCTAGCGGGACAGAGCTAACTACTGTTGCTGTCGATACCACTCACCAATAATTAAACTGGCTGCGACACTAACATTTAACGATTCTACTTTGCCACTGCCGGGTATTTGCAATGCGATATCAGCAGTTTTAGCCACGTTTTTCGAGACGCCAAACATTTCCTCACCAAATACTACCACCACTTTGGCCGGTAATTTGGTTTGATACAACGAAGCACCATTATGACTAGACGTGGTCAATAGGGTATAACCGGCTTGCTTACACAGCTGTAGGCTAAGTGCCAAGCTATCGCTAGATAAGCCCGCTACAAACTCCCCGCCGCCTTCAGCCGTCCGTAGCGCGGCACCAGATTGCAGTAGCTCGGGTTGCTGCATAATCACGCCACTAACACCAAAATGAGCACAGCTGCGACTAATTGCACCTAAATTATGCGGGTTACCCACACCGTCTAAGGCTAATAAACAGTCAGTTTTGCCTTTTTGTTGTTGCAAATAACTGGCTAAGCTTTGTATCGGCTTACGTTTTACTAACAGCACAACACCACCGTGGTGCGCACTCGCAGCAATTTTTTCTAACTCTTGATCTTCAACAATATGGTAAGCCTTTTTCTGCTGCGCCAGATATTTCATCACATCCGAAAACTTGGCCGCCATATCGGCATTCAAATATAAACGAATAATACTCTCTGGGCGTTGCTGAAATAATACCCGACAGGCATTGTCACCATACACTTTACTTTCATCTGTTTTTGGCTTTGCCGGTCTTGTACCACTCGACGTAGGCCGTTGGCCACCACTCTTTAGCCATGGCTTTTGTAAAGGATTTTTTGCAGGCTTATGTGAAGGCTTTGCTGACGAGTTTTGTGCTGTACTTTTTGCGGGGCTGCGAGGTTTCCTCGGCTTATTACTATGCTCAGACATTTCATTCCTACTAACAGCCAATAGGCGACTATTTTATGATACTGCTAATTTTACCAGCTGCGAAGCAACAATACTTGTATTTTTCCCGCTGCGCAGTAAGCTGTCGGCCTTGATTTTGCTTTCTCTTACTATTGTAGACTTAAATTATGCTTAGTTATCGCCATAGTTACCATGCAGGTAATCATGCAGATGTGGTTAAACATCTGGTGCAAGTTGCTATTATTGACTATCTATTAAAAAAAGATAAACCGTTTTGTTATCATGATAGCCATGCCGGTGCTGGGTTATATAGCTTAGCGTCAGAGCAAGCCCTTAAAACTGCTGAGTATGAAACTGGCATAGGTAAATTGTGGCTGCATCAAGCGCAAAGCCCAGCATTACAAAGCTACTTAGAGGTTATCAAAAGCTTAAACACAGATGAAGAGTTAAGCTTTTATCCAGGCTCGCCAAAAATTGCTGAACTTATGTTGCGGCCAACCGACAGTATTCAGGCCACTGAATTGCATCCTAGCGATTACCCCATATTGGCCAGTCAATTTATTCGCCGCCGTTATAGCCGGATAGAAAACCAAGATGCTTGGGCGGGTTTTAAAGCTATGCTACCGCCATTACATAAACGCGGCTTAGTCTTAATAGACCCACCGTATGAATTAAAGCATGAATATCAAGATGTGGTTGCTGGACTTAAACTAGCCTATCAGCGTTTCCCCCAAGCTACTTATGCGATTTGGTACCCCGTGATTGAACGTGCCGCCATAGAAGCCTTTATTCGTGAACTGGTGAGTACTGGGATTAAAAACCAATTACGCATTGAATTGTGTCCGCTTAGCGACACTGACAGCTACGGTATGACCGGCAGTGGTATGTTGGTGATTAACCCACCTTACACCCTTGCCGACACCATGCGTCAAGCGTTAGCTGAAATTCAACCGCTAGTGGCGCCTAATGGCGACTGGCAAGTACATCAACTTGTTTTAGAATAGACTTTGTCAAGTATTTGAATTGTCTTTAGTTAGTGTTTGGATAGTTGTAGATAAAGCTTTGGAGTCATTATGCGTATTATATTTTTGTTACTATTAGCAGTAAGCTCACAGCAGGTTTTCGCTTTTGGTCAAACTGGCCATAAAATGATTTGTGATATGGCCTATCAACTAAGTCAGCCACAAACCCAAGCGCATATTGATAACCTAGTACAAACCTCGGGTTTAGACAGCTTTGCCGAAGGGTGTGTTTGGCCAGATACCATTCGCAATGATGACGGTTTCAAATGGTCCTCGCCACTGCATTACGTTAATTTTCCACGACATAAAAGCACGATAAGTCATAGTGATTGTGCTCAGCAAGGCTGTGTTTTATCGGCTATTGATGATATGCAGCGTCGCTTAAGCCACGATGCTTATGACTGGCAAGCCCTAATGTTTTTAGCGCATTTTATTGCTGACTTACACCAACCGCTGCATGTTAGCTTTGCTGATGACTTAGGCGGCAATAAAACTGAAGTCAGTTTTTACTTACAGCCAACTAATTTACACTCAGTGTGGGATTCCCGAATATTAGCCAAATTAGGCTATAACGATAACCGCATTAAACAACAGCAGCTATTACACGCTATTGACAGTAGGCAAGCTTACCAATGGCAACAAACTGATGCGTTAGCATGGGCAAATGAATCAGCGGCAATAACGACCCATATTTATGCTCAGTACCAGCCAAATATGCAGCTTGCGGATACTTATGTCCAACAAAACCAAGCCAAAATTGAAATGCGTATCCAACAAGCCGCCGTGCGTTTGGCGTTTATATTAGATCAAGCTTTTAACTACCGCCCTTAAAGTGGTAGTTATATTTACACTAAGGTTAAACTATCCAGCCTTTACTAATTTGCCTAAAGCTATCGGTGCCGCTGCAATTTAACCATTCAAATGCTAGCATTTCTTTGCTAATAATCTGCGCACCCTGCTGTTGCATCCGGTTTAGCGCTAACTGCTTATTTTCGGCCGTACGCGAGCCTACGGCTTCGCTAACTACAAATACTTGATAGTCTGCCGCTAATAAATCCAGCACGGTTTGTAATACACATACATGGGCTTCGGTGCCTATTACCACAATTTGTTTGCGTTTAGTGGCGGCAATTGCCTTAGCAATATGCGGCTCACGCAGTGCGCTAAAATGCATTTTTTGCAGCATCTGTTGCTCTGGAATTAACTCTGCAATTGACGGCAAGGTTGGGCCTAAACCTTTTGGATACTGCTCGGTGCCCCAGACTGGCACATCAAGCTGTAATGCCACTTGTAACACCCAAGCAGCGGCTTGCTCTACTTCTTTAGTTTGATCAATCGCTGGCGCTAACTTTTGTTGAATATCAATTAACAACACTAAGCTGTGTTCTTGTTGCAATAGCATACACTCACCTATTTTTGACTAATTAAACCCACTCTCTGGGCTAGCACTTACTTTAAATTTAAGTGTATATACGGCTCGGTTTGCCCACACTCAACACTATCATAACCACTATAAGCAGTTAAGATATGACAAGCCAGCAGATTATTATCGCTAGCGGTTGCCTGCACTATTGGTCAACTAATTGAATCAAACGGCTATCAACACCCCCTAAATCATCAACTACCCGCAATTGGTAGCGCCCTGCTTGTGCCGTCCAAAAAAAGGTTTCGCCTGGTTTTACCGTGGCTAAATAACGATTATTGGCAAACCAATGCGCTTGACTAACATCACCGTCAAAACTGGCTTGTAAGGCAATTTTACGCTGCTCAGCACTTGCACCTAATTGATAGACTAAATCTGCTTGTGGCGAACGGATTGCGGGCATAGTACTCACTACTGGCGACAAACCAGTACAAGCTTGGCCAAAATCAGGGGGCTGACGTAAAATAATACCGGCATTAATAAAGCTGCGATTAACATCCGAGGGCCAAAATTCATAGACATCTAATTTGGTTTTGCCCGGCTGATGAAAACAAGCCCGTTTGCCGCTAATAATATCCACCGGTACCGCTCGATGTACCTTGGACAGTTTTATCGGCGATACGCCAGGAATAAACCAGCCTAGTTCGGTTTGTGGGCAGTACTTATTGGGTAAATCGCCACTGCGCTGGCATAAGGGGACTTGGCGCAGATTTAAGTCGGCCGTAGCCGTGAATAAGGCCTTATTAGTGGTTGGTGAGATATCGAGCAAATCGAGTATTTGAAAAAACAGCGGCCCTGCAGCTGAGCGGCCCACTAAGTTTGGATTACTATCGCCATTAAAATTGCCTAACCATACCGCCAATACATAGTCACCACTTAATCCAACCGCCCAGGCATCGCGAAATGCATATGAGGTCCCTGTCTTCCATGCCACTGGGGTGCTGGAGGTTAACTTTGTTAATAACGCCGCTTGCGGTTTAGCATGCTGGCGTAACATATCTAACGTCAGAAATGCCGCTTCTTTAGATAATACTGAGTGGGTTTTGTTATTGGCCACATTATCCATATTTTCAGTTTTTTTAATATTTTCAACACCTTCAATACTTCCAATACTTTCTACATTTTCATCAGAAGCTTCAGCTTGCCAATTTACCTTGCCCCATTGGCCTTGATTACCCAAGCTGGCATAGAGCTGCACTAATTGCTGCATGGTAATTTCCATTCCGCCTAGGGCTAATGCTAAACCATAATACTCAGCAGGTTGCGGCAGATTAACACCCGCTTGAAGTAACCATTGATAAAAGTCCGGCTGCTGTAATTGCGATTGCAAATGTACCGCAGGTAAATTACGACTATTAATTAAGGCCGCGGTAGCATGAATAGGCCCAACAAATTGGCGGTCAAAATTTTCCGGGTTAAAGCCACCATAACGACGGGGTAAATCGATTAATAACGATTGGGGATGAATAATACCCTGCTGCATGGCCAAGGCATAAATAAATGGTTTTAACGCAGAACCCGGAGAGCGCAAAGCAGTAACACCGTCGACTTGACCATGTATGGCGGCATTATTAAAATCTGCTGAGCCCAACCAAGATACTACCTGTAAGTTACTGCGCTTTATCAACAGCACACTAGCATTTTCTAAGCCTTTGCTTTGTTGGCGTAATAAATAAGCTTGAACTAAACGCTCTACTTGCTGCTGCACCCCTAGCTGTAAACTGGTATAAAACCGCCCTTGCTGGCCGGTGCTAGCCGCTAAATAATTAATAAAGTGTGGTGCAGCATAAGGTAAGTTGCTGCGCTTTTGGTAATGCAACGGCATTTCTAATCGGCTGATTTGTGCTGTAGATAAGGGTATTGGCTTACTTGGCGTACTTAGGTTAGCAGGGTTTGCTGGTTTAGCTTGTTGCTGCAGCCACAGCTGAGCTAAACGCTGCCGTGCCAGCTCTAATTGCTGTTGGCCCGTTGTGGTTTCAGGGTTTCGTTGGCTGGGGTTTTGTGGCATTACCGCTAACGCTAATGACTCGGGTAAGGTTAAGTATTTCGCCTCTTTGCTAAAGTAAACTAAACTTGCGGCGGCGACGCCTTCAATATTTGCGGCATAAGGGGCGTAATTAAAATAGCCTTCTAATATTTCGGTTTTAGAAAAGTGACGCTCTAAATACAGCGCGTACGCCAGCTGTTGTAACTTGCCGGCCCAAGTATTACTGCGCAGATTAAAGCGTAATCGGGCTAATTGCATACTAATAGTCGACGCACCTTGCCGCCGGCCATCTTTAATCACACTTTGCCAAAAAGCACGTAATATCGCCGAGCCATCAACGCCATAATGCTGATAAAAGTTCCGATCTTCATACAACAAAGTGGCTTGCTGTAACGACGGGGCAATATCATTTAACGTAATGCGTAATCGATAACGCTGATCGTTCGCTAAGCGCAAACTTAGCAACTCACCCTCAGCTGCAAAATAAGCGCTGGCTTGTTGATAATTTCGATAAAGATCGGGTTTAGGTGATAACCACAAACTTATCGCTGCAGTGAGCGCTAGTAATAGCGCTATTAACCCGAACAACCTTAATAGCGCTATAAGCTTAGTCTTTACTAGCCTAGCTTTGCCCCTAGCGGGTAATAGTTTGCTGCTAGCCATTACTGCTCTGCGTTGACCTTAAAGCGAGATGCCACAGAATGGGCATTTACGCTGCGATCGTACATCGATTCGGCATAAACCGCGGGGACCACAAAATCACCGGCAGCCGTCACTTTAACTTGATACTTAAGCTCAGTACTTTGCGGGCCAAAGCTGGCGTAATAGACAATTCGGTCTTCGCGCACATCAATGTAATCCGCTCGCCAGTGTGTTTGCTCTCTGGGTAACGAGCTACGAATAACGCTAAAACCGGCAGGTAATAAATCTATAACTGCAATATTAGTGTGCCATTGTTTAGTGGTGCTACGAATACGCAACCTAACCGTCAATTCATCACCCTGCTGCGCTGTTGCGACTTTGTTGCCTGCAGCATCTAAATAGTCACGCACCACTTCTAAATCATTACTGGTTGCGCTGCTAGGCAATGTAGCGGCAAAACCCGCTTCGCTTAAGGCATAGAAAACCGGTTGCGCCGATTCTATTAATACCTTGTCGGCGTTAACAGCTAGGTTCGCCTGCGGCATTGCACTGCTGTTATCCGCAAGATTTACCGGTTGTTTTGTATCGGCAATAAGCTGATAAAACTGCAGTGAGTCATTATAAGTACCGCCTTGCATTTGGCCATAAGCTGACAAGGCTAACACGGCATAGGCCGAGCTAATGGTATTATAGTGACCGTCAAACATCGGCTGCACTAAATTTAACACTGTATCTGCATCTAGCTGCTGGGCTTTATCGGTAAAATGCTCAGCTAATAGATAAATATATTGGGCATCTAAGCTTAGTTGCGATTGAAAGGCAGCATTGGCAAAAGGTGATGGCGCTATGCGGTTATCCAATTCAGCCTGCTGCTGAAACGCTGACGGTTTGTTCAGTCGATATTGGCTAATTAAACTATTCGCCACATCTTGTTTTTGCAGTAGCTGATAACTTGCCGCCATATACACTGCGGTAATGTCTGATTGCCACGCTTGCTTATGTTGTTTCTCTAACCGCTCATGTAATGCCACTAAATAATTACTGGTTACCTGACCATTACGGGTTAGTAAATATATAGCATTCGCACGTAGCCGAGCCTGATAGACATTAGCGCCATTTAACCGCGCTAAACTGGTTAAATATTCCAGTCCTTGTTCAAGCATATAGTTAGGTACCGCTAGCCCTTGCTCTCGTGCTGCTAATAAAAAGTGCATGGTATACACACTCGGCGCATCGGCACTGTTTTGCTGTCCTGGCCAAAAGTTAAAGCCACCGTCATGCTGTTGGCGCTCGGCCAATTTAGTTATCAAGCTAGCAAATTTTTGCTGTAACGCTGGCAATTGATTTTGATAAGCCGGTTGTTGCACTAAGCCAATCCAAGGAAAGACTTGCGACACTATTTGCTCGGTACAACCATGCGGGTACTGGGCTAAATAGTCACTAAAGCTTTCAGCCAATACCAGTGGATTACTGGAAGCAGTTACCGACAACTGCGCTAACTCGGGATACCATTTAGTACTTGGGCTTAAGCTAACCTGACCTTTTTTAGCAAAGCCGGCCGTAATATGCTGTTGATAATCTGTCGCTGGCCTAATACTGATACTGAGATCCCGATCCGTTTGCTCTACTATACTGTCTTTTTCATAACGAGCACTAAAGCGCACGCTTGCTTCGCCTAATTGGGCTAAGGCTTTTACTCTAAATCGGGCGCTGGCTTCACTGCCTTCGGCAATGGTTAATTGCTGCTTAGCCGACCCGACTAATTGCAACGAGTCTGGTAGCGTTAATACTACCTCTACTTTTGCTTGCTGGCCGGACTGCTTAATACCATTAGCCACGGTCACGCTAACATCAAACTCATCACCTGGTGCTGCGGTGGTTAATACATCTGGCGTTAGCACAAATGGACCTCGTACTAGTAAATCTTGGCTGTTAGAGCCTAACGTCTTATCTCCTACCGCTACTGCCATTAGCTTGATATTGCCGCTAAAGCTTTGTGGTATAGTAATTTCTGCCTGTTTAAGCTTAGTATCAGCCGCTAAAATACCTAACCAAAACACACCCGGTTGTTCTTGGCGGCGTGCAAAGGGGTTAAGATTTTTATCCATCATGGCGCGACCTGCCATCATTTTCATACTTTCACTGTCACCACCAATACCGGCCAGCTGACGACTTAATAAGTTAAACTCTGGCAGCAGTAAATCGAGTATTTGCATACTGCGCACTTGCAGCGCCCGCTTTTTTAGATAATAAGCCAGCGGATCAGGTAATTGATAATCAGCTACTTGCAATATGCCTTCATCAACACCAAAAATTAATATATCGGCCGCTGTCGAGGTTTTATAGCTTAAATTAAACGGTTTACCGGGCCGCACTTCTTCGGGTGCTTGCAGGGTAATTTGTAGCTCACGACTACTGCGATCAATATTAAACGGCACTACGGCATAACTAAGCGGGCTAATAAATAGCTCTTCAGAATCAAGTGCTCGAACGTAGCTGACATTAATATAGGCATTACCTTCTAAATGCTTAGGTAATTGTATGCGTTGAATAGAGCTTGTGGTGCTAGCACTAAACCAGCTAAAAGCGTGCACTTTATCCGACTCAATACTAATTAAACCGGTACCGGTATAAGGTGCGGTAATATTTAACTCTATCCAATCACCTGCTTTGTAATCGCTTTTATCTAGCTTGACCGTTAAGCTAGCATTTTTTTCCAGCATGGCTTGGCTATTACCCGCGCCAATAACACTAAAGCTTAATTTAGTTAATAATTGCTGCTGGCCATCCACTAATTGCAGCTCATAATCACCCGGTGTATCGGTAGCTAAGGCATACTGGCTACCCGTTTTAGCAATTGCAAAGTCGGTTTCGCTAACCTGCTCGCGCTGCTCAATACTCTGATATTGATAAGTACCATCACGTTGCTGAACTAAACTAGATACCGGACGTTTAGCAATTAATTTTAATTTAAGTCCTGATAATGCTATCTGTTCTAGCTGATTATTGATGGCAATAAAATTAATAATGCGTGCTTGCTGCTTTTTCAAATAACTTAAGTCACCGTCGGTTTTAAAACCGACTAATTGTGGCAATGGTGATACCAACGCGGTTTGCATTAATTGCACACTGCGACCCCCACCGCCATCAAAGCCTTCAGCATGAAACAATAAGCGGTAAGTCCCGCCACTGTATTGCTCTAGTGGCAAAGTGAAATTGGCTTGACCATTGGCATCTGTTTGCTGATCAGCCAAGTTTTCTTTTATGCGCTCTCTAGCTTTATCTTCCTGATTTAATGCTACAAATTTATAATCTTTATACTCAGTAAAATCAAAACTAGTGGGGATTAATTCAAACCGAGCACTGACGCGGCGTTGCTGGGCTGGAGTGCCAAATAAATTATCTAATTGGATTTGTGCACTTAAATCAGCGGGTGATAACCAGCCTGACGCGTGTTGATTAAAACGGTTGGTTATTTTTAACCGATCGGGCATAAACTCTTCAATTTGAAAGCTAGCCGAGCCTAAATATCGCTGTTGTGCGCCTTTTTTATCTAATAAACTTACCGATACATTGTAACGACCAGTATCACTGCTACTGTCACTATCAATGCTAAAGCTATGTAAGCCGCGACCTGATAATGAAAATTTTTCCTGCCAGAATGTATTGCCGCGTGGTCCTTCAATTTGAATTTTAAGTGGTAGATTACTCGCTTGGGCAACCGACAGATCAGCTTGACGAATAATTGTCGCCAATTTAACTTGCTCACCCGGTCGATAAATACCACGATCACTAAAGATATAAGCATTTAACGCTGTGCTATCCACAGGATCATAGTAATCTCCAGCAGTATTAAACTTTGAATAATCTAACTGGCGGCTATAGCGTTGATAAGGAATAAAGCTACTGTCCGTAATGCCCTCACGCTGCTGAGTGACTAAATACACCACCGGTTGCCGTTCTCGCATAAAGTGATTGGTTTTAGCAAAACTTACCTGTCCTTGGCTATCGGTTTGTTGGCTATATAAGGCTACGCCGTTTTTACCCAATAACTGCACTTTGGCATTAGCTACTGGTTTGCCTGTGGCAACAGACATCACAAATACTTGCTGACTTGAGTCGGCATTGTGTTTAACCAATAAGCCCAGATCGGTTACTAGCACCATGCGTTTATCAAGCGTTTCTTGATAGTTATTCGGTTGAGTAGCGTCGTAGGCCATTAACTCGATAATAAACAGCCCCATACCGCTTTTATCTAAATACGGTTTTAAAGGCAGAGCTAAATAATTGGCTTGTTTCAGATCAGCTTTGGCATCAGGCGTGGTCAAGCTAAACGTTTTTTCATATACCGCGGTTATGTTTTCTTGATCAAAACGATAACTATCAAAATACGGCTGGCTAATATCACCATTAGTTTGGCTAATATAATGATTTAGTTGCTGCGGTAGCAGCTTATGCAGTTTTACTTTTACTCCGGGTAAGCCACGGCTAAGCAATTGCAGGGTTTGCTGACCACTTAACGACAGTACCGCCCCTTCGCCAATAATCTTCGCTTGCTTGGGATACGCTGGCGCTTGTTGCACCGAGCGAAACTCATTGGCTAAGCGAAACTCAGCAACCGACTCTACTCCCGCAGGCAGTTGAATAAAAATATTCTGCTGCACCGGTAAATCTAACTTAATACTAAACTGCGCGGCATGACTTTCAGGGGTTGGCATAAGTTGCCACTCTATAGCTTTAGCATCCGCTAACACTTTGCTATTAACTTCGCTCGTCATCCAGTTACCCGAGCGCCGTTTTGGATGCTTTGGTAAGGCATATAATTTAAGTTTGTTGGTTAGTTCAGCTCTGGCAATGCGATCAGTAAATCCGAGTAGCAACATCTGCTCTGGCTGCTGCTCGGGATTAGTCACGATTTCAACTGTCGGTTGCAGCACTTTTAAAAAACTATTTTGATCCGGCACTAATATTTGCTGGCTAATTTCTAAAGCTGTTTCTGTGTTACCTCGTTGCACCTTCACACCTTTAGCTAATGTTAAGGTTAAATATTGCTCATGCTCGGGTAAGGTTAGCGCAGCAGATTGAATATACACTTCACGGCCAGTTTTATCGCTGGTCAGAGTGTATTCTAAGGCCTTTGTGCTAGCTGATTTATCGGCGCCATCGGCACGCATCTGTAAACTTAATAATGGGTAAATACTCGATAACTGCACCGGATGACTAAAATATAAGATGCCAACAATATGCCGTTGTTTAAGCTGATCTGGATGTTGATAAAAACGTAATTTATCCAACTCAACGCTTAATTCAGGCGATGAAAAGTGATAACTCGTGGTTTTTAAATTAATGTCAGGGGCGAAAATAGCTTTATCTAAACTCACTTTATATTGTTGACCCGCGGGCCACGCCTGCTCTGGCGTAAAGCTTAAGGTGTTATCATCTTGCCATAACCATTTACCGGCTATATTTGGGCTAAGCGTTACTCCTTGGCTTAATACCTCACCAATTAAATCTAATTTTGCCGCTGAAAGAGTAGATAGCGGTACTATTGGCGGTGAAATTGGCGGTGCTATTCTTGATAGTCGAGATAAGTTATCTACTGATCTTGGCGTTATTGGCTCGGCCTGTGGTGGTTCTTCCGCATCAGGTACAGGCTGGCTTTCATACTCAAAATGCAAGATTAAGCTACTGGGTTGCTCAACATCATCTTGATAGTAACCAATCTCTGGTGCACTAATGTTAGCGATTACTT
Organism: Rheinheimera salexigens; assembly: GCF_001752395.1. Taxonomy (NCBI): domain Bacteria; kingdom Pseudomonadati; phylum Pseudomonadota; class Gammaproteobacteria; order Chromatiales; family Chromatiaceae; genus Rheinheimera; species Rheinheimera salexigens. The sequence continues at coordinate 2,234,987 of NZ_MKEK01000001.1, forward strand.
GAATTGGCTTAGGTAACTGGGCGTAATAATACCCACCAACAATAGCCACAGTAAGCATTAACAGTATAAAAACAGTAATAGACCAAAAACGGCCGGGTTGATGTTGAGCTGAATGCTTTAATTGTTGACACCAAGGCGGCGCTGTCCAATTAACGGAACCAAACAATTTACTGAAAAATGATGATGACCCAGACATAACCTATCCTTAGTTTACCGCAAAGCTAAACAATACTAGCGGATGAAAGTTAATACTAAATGAATTCTAGCAGCTTGAGTTTACACATTAAATTACAGCCAGCGTCTCACTTTAGCTTGATATTGGATAAATTGTTGGCCAAAAACTTTAGTTAATGCTCGCTCTTCGGCTTTAATTTGAAACTGATTTAAATACAGTATAAACAGCGCTATCATTAACACCGACCAAGCTGAGGATAAATAAATCGCCCACGCCAATAACGACATAGCAAAGCCAAGGTACATAGGGTTGCGAGTTAAGGTATAAATACCGCTAGTCACTAGCTCTGACGCCGCTTCAGGCACCCGCGGATCAACCGTAGTTTTAGCTCGCTTAAAAGCAAATACACCGGCTAAAATTATTACTAACGCTAGTAAGAATAATAGCGTTACCATAACTAGCCTAAGCGTAAAACTGATAGTAAAAAGCGGCAGGGTCAAAGAAATTAACCACATCATTAATGCAACGATAAGTACAACCAATACCGGTGGTAGCTTTTTTTCTAACCTGTTCATTATCCTTCCTTAGTCGTTAAAGCTGTTATTAGAAAAAATTCGATTTAAAACTTAGACTTAAGCTTAATAGCATGTAATTAACTGAAATCAAACCTGAGCTTAACTCGAACCTAGTATTAAAATAATGTCCTGTGGCATCAGCTTTGTCGAGTCAGTTGGTAAAATAGGCAGAACAATTTGCGCTGCAGCATCTTATTGAAGTGGAGACAAGCAATGACAATGTGGCAAATAACCGGCTGGATTTTATGGCTACTGATAACAGTACGCTACTTTCCGCGTGAGTTTTGGCCCAAGTTAAAAACAGAACCCGGTTATCAGCATTTTGTGTTTGGGTCAGTATTAGGCTTAAGTGTGTTATGGAGTATTCAAGCCGGTATTATTAATGGTTTAAACCTGCATTTTTTAATGTTAACCACTTTGGTGCTGTGTCATGGCTGGCGTATCGCTATGTTGTTATGTGCATTTATTAGCCTGATATTAATTACTTTTCAGATCATCCCACTGGCCGATGCCGGTTTATACGCGTTAACAACCTTTATTATTCCTGGTTTATTTAGCTACCTAATGTTTTTAGCCAGTTACCGTTACCTTTCTCGGCATTTATTTGTCTATATTTTTGTGGCCGGCTTTTTAACCTCAGCCTTCACTATCGCTTTGCATATGCTATTAGTTTCACTGTGGTTTTATACTGAAGGACGTTACGAATGGGATATTATCTATGATAATTATCTTAAGATGTCGATATTAACTTGGTTTCCTGAAGCCTTACTCAATGGTGGGGCAATTACCTTAATGGCCATCTATCAACCGCACTGGTTACGTACCTTTTATGATCGTGAATATCTGTCACCAGACCGATAAACAAAAAGGCGTGCTGAGCACGCCTTTTTTATTTTACCCCAAACTTGTTTATTCTAAGCCAAGCACTTGCTTACCTTGATTAAAGTCAATATCAACCGGAATATTAGCCGATGACAAACGGGCTAAATCAGCGGCTAATTGCGGCTTAATTACGCCTTTGTCAGCCACTAACGATGCCACGCCGTCATAATTGCCATCGCCTTGCAATGTCAAGATAAGCTCGGATAATGACGCCATTGCCAACTGCATTTTTTCATAATCCACTTGATAAGTACCATCGTTATTACGAACAAAAGCCTCTTGTTCAGCAAAGTAATTAAAGCGGATCATATTCGCTTTACCATGGGCACTTGAGGCACCAAACCTCACTGAGCGGAAAATGCCGGCCATAAAGGTGGTATAGAAATCTTCAATCTCACCCTCTTCCAGCATGCCTTGTTTATGCAGTTGCGTGATCATATACAAGCCTAAAATATCGGCTTTGCCTTCCTCTAACGCTGAAGCGTGTTCTTTTAATGATTGACGAACAGTGCCATTGCCATTAATAGTGTTTTTAATGCCTAAACCATGAGCCACTTCATGAAACATAGTATTATTAAAAAAGGCATTAAAGGTGACATGCTGACGTTGCTCAGGTGTGATTAGCAAGTCAGTAATTGGCAACATAATATGCTCAAACTTAGCTTGCATGGCGTTTTTTAACTGTAACCGCCTAGTGCCGTACTCTAATTGCACTTGCTCATCATTGGGTAGGTTAATGGCAATCGTTTTTGAACCGGCATTGGCATGACCAGCATAATAAATAACATCATAGGCATTTAAATCTGCATCACTACCGGGCACTTCTGCTTTGTATTTTTCATCGACTGGTAAACCTCGCTGTAAAGCTGGCAAGGTGGCAGCATATTTAGCCAATTTGTCGCTCCAGCTTTGATCTTTTACTAACACATAAGCTTCAAACGCCGTGCGATATCCGTATAACTGATCTTCATAATTTTCGATAGGGCCTATGACGATATCTATCTTATTATTCTTCATCGCCATCCAAGCTAAATCAGACGCTTGATAACTATCGGTTAATAACGCTTGCGCTCTTAGGGTTAAGTAATGCGCAAACTCGCTATCTTCTGCTAACGCTGCAGCTTGGGTTAATAGTTTTGCCGCGGTTGCTAGTTGTGTTTGATACATTTTTGAATAAGGAACGCTAACTAACTCACCCTGACTATCGCGCTGCACCATCGAATACAAACCGGTTTTATCGGCAAAATCCGCTGCCGTAAATTCTGCTTTAGTCATATCTTGAGGATAAAACTCAGCACCTAATGCTTTTTCAGCAAAGCCGGTTAAAAAAGGGGCATCACCTTTAAGACGATCCCAAGGACCATAGTTAATATCCGCAAATTGACGCACTTTACCTTGCGGTAACTTGGCTAAAAAATCTTGTTTAGATCCGCCAAAGGCTTGCTGCCAAAATAAGTCATCCATCACTTTTGCGGCATCGATTAATAGCGCCAGCATTTTATGTTGGTTAGCACTTAAAGCAGATAGATCAGCCGTTAAATCTACTGGATAATAAATATCTAATCGTGATGCAAATTCAGGTATTAGGCTAACGGTCGTTTCAGCTGCAGGCGAAGCGCTTGCTAGTTCAGAGTTAACACTCGCTTGGCCAGTGTTAGTAGGTGTCGCTTTATCAGAACAAGCAGTAACAGTTAATGCACCGGCCACCAGTAAGGCAGTTAGAATTGGATTAATACGCATAATAGGAACCTGTTTAAAAAATAGAAGTAAACTCGATTACAGAGTAGGTAAAGCGCAGCGACTGTGCAACTGTTTGCGCTAAAATGTCGCTCAGCTTGGCTATTTTCCGGTTTAGTAACAGGGTAAAATAGCCAACAAATAAGGCGATAAAACACATTTAAGTATGGCTTATAGCCATACTTTATTGGCCCAGCGCCGTGCGGTACTGCGCCAATTTAACCATTTGGTATTAAGTTGAATTAAACCCCAATAGGTTAACGGCACTAACACTAAACTGGTTAAGGTGGAAAACAATAAGCCACCGACAATCGCCACCGCCATTGGGGCATAGCTTGGGCCATCACCGCCAATTTGGGTACCGCCAAAAGCCAAGGGTAATAAGCCTAAAACGGTTGTTGAAACGGTCATTAATATCGGCCGTAACCGTGACTCGCTGGCGGTAATTATCACCTCTAACAATGGCAACTCTGGATAGGTTTCTCGGTCTTGATTAATGCGATCTACTAATACAATACCGTTATTGACCACTATACCCATTAACACCAGCATACCAATCATGCCCATAATCCCCATGCTGGTACCGGTAAATAAAAAGGTCCAAAACACGCCTACTAATGAAAACAGTAACGAGCCAATAACGGCGGTAGGCAATAAAATGGATTCAAATAATGCCGCCATCACCAGATAGATCATTGCCACAGCCAATAACATATTCACCATCATCACTTGCTGAGATTCATCTTGGCGTTGAAAGCTGCCTTGAAACGACCAGCTGTAACCCGCTGGTAAGGCGATGTGATCCATAATTTGGCTAATGTCTTCGCGTACTTTATCCATCGTAGCGTCTTTGCTTAAGTTCATCCGAATAGCAATGCCGGTTTGACGATTAAAACGGCTAATCTTATCTAACCTTGGTGCAACGGTTAACGTGGCTAATTGACTAAGACTTATCACCACACCGTCTTTGGTTAAAATAGGCAGGGCTGCCAGTTCTGACATAGAGGTGCTTACCCGCTCGTCATATAACACCCGCATTAACAGCTCGCCTTGTTCGCTACTACGAAAGGTGCGTAAGTTTGTACCGCGTAATGCCAATGATACTGCATCGGCTACTTGCTGCGCGGTTAAGCCATGGCGTTGTAATTGTGCTAGTTGCAAACTAATTTGCAGTTCTTGTTGGCCATTACTTATCGCCGAGCTGACATCCTCTAACCCAGAAACATTAGCTAATATCGGCTCAACGTCTTTAGCTAAACGCATTAATACCTCAGTCGAGCGGCCTAATAAATGCACTTGTAAGCCATCATTACTGCCCCAGCCAAAGGTCGGTTTCGCCCGAACTAAGCTTGGCCAATTATCGCGTATGGCTTGTTTTAATTCAGCAATAGGTTGGCTTAACGGTTGGCGAAAAATAATGGTTGATGAAGCTTCACCAGAGCGGTAATAGCTGTATACCGACTCAATTTCAAATTTATCTTGATTAGCATATAAGTAGTTTTCCATTCTAACTACTTCGGCTTCTACTTCAGCCAGCGCATAGTTTCCTTGAATATTATACTTAACAAAAATGCGACTATTATCCTGCTCGTCGTCGTCACCGCCTGACACCACCCCTATCGGTATGACGATGCTGGCTAAAATTAGCAGTGCGGCAACACTCGACCAGCGCGGATAGGCCATAACCTTACTTAAGATCCGCCGATAAACTCGCTCTAACTTAGTTGGAGTATTGCTGGTGTTTAACTGCATATTCAGTTTAGTGGTCAGCAACGGAATTAACGTTAACGCCATCAGTAAACTTACGGCTAAACATAAACAAATTGCTATAGCTACATGCTCAAGAAATATGGTTAATTGCATTTTTTGGCCAATAATATTGGGCAAAAATACGATGGCCGTTGTCGCAGTACCGGCAACAACCGCTAAACTGACCCGACGCACGCCTCTGGCCGTGGCGGTTTTAATATCGCCACCTAATGAGCGTTCGCGAAAAATGCTTTCGGTCACCACCACCGCATTATCCACCAGCATCCCTATCGCCAGCATTAATCCCATCATGCTTAAGATATTTAAGCTGTAGTCCAGAAAGTACATAATGCCTAAGGCGATACAAATTGACACCGGCACTGCCAACACCACCACCATAGTGCTACCTAAATGGCGCAGAAAAATATACAACACAATAAACGATAACACCGCACCAATAGCGCCAGCGGTTAATAAGTCGGTTAAGGACGTTGTTACGCCATCGGCCATATCATCCATGATATATAAACTAATACCATTAAAGGCCGGATCTTTATCCACCGCCGCAACCACCGCTAAAGCAGCCTTAGCCACTTCAACTAAGTTAGCACCCGACTCTTTGTACACGTTCATGCCTACTGCATAGGTTTGATCTAAGTGCCGTCCTTCCTCAGCTTTTGGCAACTCTAACGCTACCGTAGCCACTTCACGCAAGGTTAAACCCGGTCGCAACGGTAAAGCGGCAATTTGGCTAAGCTCTGAATATTCACCGACCGGCTTTACTAAAATACTATGCTCTGGATTACGTAATTCGCCGGCGGTTATCGCAAAGTTATTTTGCTGCAATACCCTGACAATACTTGCTGCATCAATATTTAATGCACGCATTTTGTCAGGGTTAAGCCGGATTACCACTTGACGTTTTTGTACGCCATATAACTCGACTTTAGACACGCCATGCACCCGCTCTAACGGCCGTTTAATTTGCCGCTCTAATAAGTCATAGGCCATAGCTAAATCACGTTGGCTTGAAATACGTAACTGAAAAATAGGCATATCATTAGTATTAAATTGAAATACCAACACCCGCTCAACATCTTTAGGTAATAAGTGCCTTATGCTATCTAAGCGCTCACGTACCTCGATGCTTTTACTATTAATATCCTGCTCCCAGTTAAACTCTAGCGAGACCTCAGCACTATTTTCATTGGAACTAGAGCGTAACTGTTTAATACCGGTGACGGTTGCCAACGCTTCTTCTAAGGGCCGAGTAATTAAGCGTTCAATCTCAGCGGGGGTAGCATTGGCATAAGGCACATTAATAAATATCTGCGGAATATCAATACCCGGAAACTTCTCCAAAGGCAGCATTCGGCTAGCTAAGATGCCAAACACCAACATGGATATAAACAGCATACAAATAGTCACCGGCCGGGTTAGTGCCATGCGGGTTAATGCGAGCGGTTGCTGGTTCATAGTCCAGACTCCTGTGCATGAGTCTGCTCTACCAAAACAGTGTCTTTACTGACTAAATGATACAGCACCGGAATAAATAATAAGGTCAGTAAAGTGGCTAAGGCTAAACCAAAGATCACGGTTATTGCCATAGGCGCCCGTATTTCACTGCCCTCACCGCCTAATGCCATCGGTAATAAGCCCAAGATAGTAGTTAAAGTGGTCATTAATACCGGACGTAAGCGACTGGTTCCGGCTTCGACAATGGCTTGTTGTAAAGCGACACCTTCAGCCCGTAACTGATTAATCCTGTCAATTAATACAATGGCATTATTCACCACTATACCGGCCAGCATAATTAAACCGATAAATACAATTACCGATAATCGGGTATCAGTTAACCACAAACCTAAAATCGCGCCAGCGCCCGCTAAGGGTACGGTAAATAAAATTAGTAACGGCTGCAGCAAGTTTTCAAATTGCGAGGCCATCACTAAATAAACTAAAAAGATTGCCAGCAACAACGCCATTACTAGCGACTGATATGCACGCTGCATTTCTTCGCTTTGCCCGGCAACAGTTGCAGTAACACCATAAGATAACGGCTGCTGCGCTAATATGGCTTGAGCGCGCTGGCTGGCTTGCTCGATATCGCCATAAGCTAAATTAGCCGTAACTAACGCCACCCGTTGTTGACCAATACGGGTAATTTCACTTGGGCCAATTTCGCGTTTAATCTCGGCTACTGCAGATAAAGGTAATGGCTTGCTACTGTTGGGATTAATGATCAACTGGGCTAATTGCTGTTGTGATTGGCGATATTCTTCGGCTAACCGCACCCGAATATCTACTTTACGATCATCAATCGAGTATTGGCCGGCAATTTCGCCACCGACATAAGCCGCCACTCGCTTGGCAATATCATGCGAATTTAAGCCCAGTTGCGATAGTAGATCATGATTAAAATACAAACTGATCTCTGGCTGACCTGGACGCAAACTGGATTTAACATCTGTAAACTGCTCTTCAGCTGCAAACCGAGTCACTAACGCATCGGCGGCCTGCTTTAATTGGCTTAGCTCATAACCGGATAATTCAATTTGTAACGGCGTACTAAAGCTCAGTAATTGCGGCTGATCTATTTTCACGCTGACATCAGGCCATAAGGCTAATTCTTGCCGCAGTAGCGAAATTAACTGTTGCTGCTGCTCGGCTGAGGTATCGGGTTGCAACACAATATTCAGCCGGCCCCAATGACTGCCCCCTATGCTAGGATCTACTGTCATTTGCGCCCCTGTACCAGCTTGGGCATAGGTTTTTACCACAACAGTTTGTTGTTTGGCTAACAAGGCTAAACGCGTCATCAGCTTGTCGGTTTGTTCTATGGCACTGCCTACCGGCAACTGCACTTCAACATAAAATTCACCTTGATTCATGTTGGGTATCACATCTGCGCCTAAGCGTGGTAATAGGCTATAACACACTGCAGCGATAATAAGGGTTAAACCAATACTAAGTGTTTTTGCTGCTAACGCTCGCTGTAATAGCCATTGATAACGCAGTTCAAGCTTAACTAACAGCCAGCTTACCGCCGCAATTAACGGTTTAAATAATAAAGCCAAAAAGCGGCTAACAAGACGACTTAACAAGGTGATTACCGTAATAATAGCAATAATGCTGGCTTTAAACGCCCTAGCAACCAAGCGTAGCGGCCAGGTGGGCCAGTAGTACCAAGCCTTTTTAGTCGTTGTACTAATCGTTTGATTAGCCGCTTTGCTAGTACTAAGCTGTGAGCTATCCCCTACACTGTCAGTAGCCTTATCCTGTTTATTGCCTTGGCGTTGTTGTTCACGCGCAGCCATAGTTGGGATCAACGTTAAGGCCACCACTAATGAGGCTAATAAGGCAAAAGTGACGGTTAAGGCTTGATCGCGAAATAACTGGCCGGCGATACCTTCAACAAACACTAGCGGAAAAAACACTGCGACGGTGGTTAAGGTCGATGCGGTGATGGCCATTGATACTTCTTTTGTGCCCAGCTTGGCCGCTTCAAAGGCGCTTTTACCTAACTTTTTATGCCGGTCGATATTTTCTAACACCACAATAGCGTTATCAACTAATAGGCCAACGGCTAAGGCGATCCCCCCCAGGCTCATCATATTTAATGAGATACCTTGACCGTACATCAAATTAAAAGTGGCAATGACTGATAACGGAATTGAGATAGAAATGATTAACGTGGCCCATGCATTGCCTAAAAATAAATACAGTACTAGCATCGCCAGTAAGCCACCAATGATGGCCGACGACTTTACTTCATCTATTGCTTGCTTAATAAACTCAGACTGGTCGTACACCACATCCAATTGATAATCGGTGGGCAACGCCTGCTGTAACTTGGTTAATTGGCCTAAAATGGTCTCGGCGACTTGTACGGTATTGGCATCACCTTCTTTATATACCGCCACTTCAATTGCTTCTCTGCCATTAACATAAGTAATACTTTTTCGATCGGTAAAGCCATCGCGAATTTCTGCCACATCCGATAAACGAATAGGACTATTGGCCACTTCAGCGACATATAAGTCATTAATTTGGCCCAGATCTGAAAACTGATTAATAGTGCGAACTAAATAATCAAAGCTGGTGGTTTCCAGCCGACCACCCGATTGATTTAAATTTTCTTGGCGTAAGCGCTGACTTATCTGACTAATATCTAGCTGTAATTGACTCAATTTTTGTGGGTCAACTAAGATTTGAATTTCTTGCTCTAAGCCGCCATCAGGGCGCACGGCCGCCACACCAGATAACGACTCTAACGCTCGGCGTAAATCTTCATCGGCATAGGTACGCAAGCTAACCAATTGGCTAGAGGTTAACGCTTGATCGGTATCTTTGCGGCTTAAGGCTAAACGAACAATAGGATCAAGATTGGGATTAAAGCGCAGCAATAATGGCTTTTCAATTTCTAACGGTAAAAACAACACGTCTAGCTTTTCACGCACCTCAAGCGCGGCAATATCCATATCCGTGCCCCAATCAAACTCCATCACGACATCTGAGCGGCTTGAGCGCGACACCGATTGTACTTTGCGTACCCCTTTTACAATACCAATAGCTTCTTCAATCGGTTTACTAACTAATTGCTCTACCTCGGCCGGTGCTGCACCAATAAATTCAGTACGAATAGTCAGTGAAGGATACGATAAGTCCGGTAATAAATTTACCGCTAACCGCCCAGCGGCGACTAAGCCAAACAGTAAAATACCCAGCGTAAACATCCAAATAGTCACCGGTCTTGTTACTGCAATATCTACCAGTTTCATAGCATCAAATCCTTTTTGTTATTATTCTTTAAAACTGGCGTACCGCGACCACATTAACTAACGCATCAGGTTTTAATGCTGCTTGACCAGCAACAACCACGGCCTGCTCAACAGTTAGCCCTGAAACTATTTCAACCGTTTCATCTGATTGATACCCTAGCTCGACATTTTGCCGACTAACGGTGTTCTCAGCTGAGACCACAAAAACTGTCGCAACATTATCGGTTATCATTAATGCCCGTTTCGGGATTAACAGTGCTGCCGGTTTAATATCAAACTGCAACTGTACTTGAGCAAACATACCTGGCTTTAACTGTAACTGACTATTATCTACTTTTAGCACCACGCGAACCGTACCAGAGGCGGCGTCGACTATCGGTGAAATTCGAACTAATTCCGCGTTCATCGGCGCTGAACCAACAAAACGTAATATTGCGTTCTGGCCAATTTGCGCTTGTTTTAGGTGTTGTTCAGGTAAATAGACAATGGCCTCTAATTGCTGATTTGCCACAATATGAAACAACGATTCGGTTTGATACTGACTAATTAACTGGCCAATTTTGGCATAACGCCTCGCCACTACGCCGCTAATAGGCGTGCGAATTTCTGTTTCTGTTAGCGCTAATTGGGCTAAATTTACCGAAGCTAAAGCAGCATCATATTGCCATTTTAATTTTTCAAAATTATCAGTACTGATAAGCTGACGTTGATACATTTCGTCCATCCGCTTTAACTCACTGCTTAGCCGGCTTAATTCCGCCTGCTCTTTTTGTAAACTAAAACGCTGACGCTCATTATCTAAGGTCGCTAATAATTGGCCGGCTTCAACTTGTTGGCCTTCTTCAACTAAAATAGTGGTAACAATGCCAGTAGCTTTACTAATTACTTGAGTTTCGGTGCGGGTTTCCAATGTCGCGGTGGTTTGATAACTACTGCTAATTTCACCCTTGCGACTTAAACTGGTTTCAATTGGAATAGCCATAATATCTTCAGCTTTGGTTGCTGATGCGGCACTTTCTGCGGGATGACAGCCTAGTAAAACACTGCTAACTATGAATGCCATAACTAAGGTGGCGATATTCATACAAACTTCCTTGATTTGAATTTAAATTATTATACTGCTCTGGGTTTCTAATTTAGCTATTGCAGACACTATGCCAGCATTTTACACTCAAAATAAAAACATTTAAATCAATAACTTAAATAAAAACCCGATAAAGATATTATTTTTATGTATACCTAATTTCGTCAAATAAACTAATCTTTAGTCAAATAAGTAAAAAATTACGACCAATGTACACTTAATTACGAATTAGAGTATGTACTCTCAGGTCAGACCTGAATATACTGAAGTGTTTTATTTAACAGGGTCATTATAATGCTTAGAAAAACCACAGTTTCCATTGCTGTATTCGCAGCCATTTCCAGTCTTAATGTGCAAGCAGAAGGCTATAAATTATTTGAACAATCGGTCAGTAGTATGGGTAACGGCTATGCTGGTCGTGGTGCACAGATCACTGATGCTACTTTAGTTTACTCTAACCCAGCCGCATTAACCGAATTAGACGGTGCTCAATTTTCTGGTGGTGTCAGTATAATCAACGCCCAGACTAACTATCGCAACATGCAAGCGCAAAGTGCCAACGGCCAAGCCGTTGCTGGTCGCGCTGAAGGTCACAATACCTTAACGGAAGCAGTACCTTTCTTATTTTATGCCGACCAATATTCTGAGCAGTTAAGCTGGGGTATCGGATTTTATGTGCCATTTGGTTTGTCGTCAGATTACGATAATGATTTTGTAGGCCGTTATTTTGCCGATGAAACTGATATTCAAGTACTCAGTTTACAACCTGCTATTGGTTATAAATTAAATGAGCAATGGTCTATTGGCGGTGCAATTTCTGTTAACCGAGTAGCGGGCACTTTATCTAAATATAAAGATCATGCCGGTTTATGTGAACTTGGCGAAGCCACCACCAATGCGATGTTTGGTGCTCCGGTGTATAACGACGCCTATTGTAATAGCCACTACGAAGTATCAGGCGATGATGTTGCCTTTGGTTATTCTTTAGGTATTCATGGTGAGCCGATTGCAGGCACGCGTATTGCGCTTAGCTATCATTCAGAAGTGCGTTACACCTTAAAAGGTGACTCTACTATTACTAATACGCCAATAACCGGTGCTAATGTAGCGGGTAGCCCAAATTTTATTGTGGTTGCCCCGCATTTACCGGCTATTGATAAATCTACCGGTAAATTAGCCGCAAATAGCCAGCTAACCGAAAAAAGTAAATTAGCCTTAACCACGCCTGCTTCAGCCGCTTTTAGTATTGATCAGCAATTTACCGATGCTTTCTCTTTGCAGTTTACCGCGGCTTGGACCGAGTGGAGTAAGTTTGAAAGTATTGATATTGTCAGTAATGATGCTAATCCTAGCATCTCTACTAATACCCAATTACCACCAAACTTAAATGCACCAGGTTATATTGGTTATATTCCAGAACAATGGCAGAATTCGTGGTCATATGCATTAGGCGCAACCTACGTTATGCAACCTGATCTGACGTTAAAAGCTGGTATTGCTTCTGATGAAAACCCGATACCACAATCACATAAAACAGCGCGGATCCCAACCAGCGACAGAACCTGGTTAACCGTTGGTGCTAATTGGGCGGTAACGAAAAAAGTTAGCCTAGATTTTGCTTATGGTTACTTATTTACCGGCGATGTGAGTATTAACGAAGGTGAATATAACGTTCAAGATGAAAAGTTGTATAACAGCAATGTCACCGGCGACTATAGCAACAAAGCCCAAGTATTTGCGGTGCAAGCCAACTATCACTTTTAACTAAGCATTTTTAATTCAATGCTTCAAATAATAAAACCGTGCTAAGCACGGTTTTATTCTATCTATAACATTTAATTTTTAGCTGACTAGATTTATCAGCTTAACCTGAATTCTACTTAACTAACGTCAGTTTATAACCTGATGGCGCAGCAGCATCTTGTTCTGCTAATAGCATATAGTGCTTACTTGGCATTAACTGCTGGCTGAATAGTCTATCTAATAAAATAGCACTACCATTTTCAGCAATATGTACCAAAGCGATATCGTAACTATCTTTAGGTAACACTAAACTTTGTTGTTTTTCAAAAGCTAAGTTTTTAACTGCATATCGGGCATCGGCAATAGTTTCATCTTGGCGTACAAAGTAGAACTGCAACCGTTCTATATCAGTCACTAAATTCACTACATTTATATCATGGCTTTGTAACTGGGGTTTCGTCGCTTCTGCTAGCGCCATAATTTGGGCTTGCTGATTAGCATTGCTATACAGCAATACCGCTTTACTATCACCTGCCGCTAAACTTAATAACCCACCCGTTAGCAAGGATTGATTATCAGCAGTACTAATATTTAAGCTGTAATCGCCTTTATGAGTCATTTGATAACCACTATTTTCGCCTGGCTGTAAGCTAAGCACTGGCTGGTTATCAACGGCTAACTGTACCGCCTGTTCTAAGCTGTTATATAAGCGAAATTGAGCATTCGCATCTAGGTGTTTAAAGCTAGCAACAGTTGAAGAGTTTAAAATAACATCGGCCACTAATTGATTAGCAATAGGCCCGTGTTGGTCTCGTAATATAATGACATAACTACTGGTATAAGCCATATTTAAACCTTTGCTTACAAATAGCGGTGTAGTATGGCCAGCAGCCGTTAAGTATAAATTATATTTACCGGTCGCTTTAGACACCATACTACTAATTGCTTTAGCACTGAGCGCTTCTATTAATTCTGCTTCAGCAAAGGTTTCATTTTCAGCAGACATATAAATATCTAATTCTGGCTGTTGCGATAAATTAACAAAATACACATTAAACGCTTTATCTAAACTATCATCTCGTTTAAAGCTTAAGCTCAAGTAATCATACTGCTGTTCAGTTTCTGTCATGATAAATAAGGTTTTTTCACCGGCAACAAAACGGGCCTGTTCGGTTAATAGTTGTTGCTCACCTAAAGTTTCATCAAAGCTAATAGTATAGCTATCTGCGGCTACTGCAGTAAGGCTACTGACATCAGCAAAGGTCGCATTACCGATTAAGGTATCACCTACTTTTAGGCTGGTATTGGCCGCATTGGGGGCGGCATGATAAAACTGGACATAACTGTCACTCACTTTGTCACTACTGCTACTGCCACCACAACCGACTAAGGTAAACATTGCCGTCACGGCGATTAAACGTAAATAATTTGCGACTTTCATATAAGGTACTATTTTCATACAACTTATCCTAATTGAAATAAAATCAATACAGGGTATGAATTTAGCTGCAGAAAGAACATAGCCAATTACTAATGGAAACAGATAGTTACAACTTATTACAAAGGTGCAGTCTGTTATCGTCATCAAACAAAATAACAATGATGGCACCCTAGCCACCATTTATCGTGTTTGTCATTTTTCCTTCAGAATTAACAGGTACAATAGGCTCATACCATTAATAGATGACTGCAATTAGGTGTTAGCCACAATGAAAAACCTGCTTCTTTTATGCCTACTTTTACTGGTTTCACCGCTAAAAGCGGAGCAAAACAGTATTATTCTGATTTCTTTAGATGGTTTTGCCGCTAAATATTTAGATCAGTACCCAGCGCCAACCTTAAAAGCATTAGCTGAAAGTGGTTTAATCGCCGATAGCATGCAACCGGTATTTCCCAGCAAAACCTTTCCTAATCATTACAGCATTGCTACCGGTCTTTACCCTGCCAAGCATGGCATTGTCGAAAACTCAGTTTATGATCCTGAGTTTCAAAGCGTATTTAAAATGAATAAGCCAGAAGAGGTAACTAATCCGCGTTGGTGGTTAGGTGAACCTATTTGGGTGACTGCTGAATTACAAGGTGTTAAAGCCGCCACCTATTTTTATCCTGGTTCAGAAGCCGCAATAAAGCAGACTCGGCCAAGTTATTGGCAAGTGTATGATGGTAAAATAGAAAATATTGAACGGGTAGATAGCGTTCTGCAATGGTTAGATTTACCGCTACAACAACGACCTAATTTTATTACTTTATATTTTAGCAGTGTGGATGATGCTGGCCATAGATACGGTCCCAATTCAGCCGAAGTGGCCAGCGCCATTCTCGATGTTGATAATGCCATAGCGCATTTAATTAGCGGTTTAAAACAACGTGGTTTATATGATCAAGTTAACTTGATGATCACCTCTGATCACGGTATGGCTGAAGTGCCGGCAGAAAACTCGATTGTAATCGATAATTTTATTAATTTTGCCGATATAGAACAAGCCTTATTAACTTCAGAAATTGTCTCTATCTTTCCAAAACCGGGCAAAACCGAAAGCTTATATCAGCAATTAAAACAACAGTTACCTGCACAAGCAACCGTATATAAAAAGTCTGAGCTACCTGCGCGCTGGCAGTATAAAGATAGTCAGCGTATCGCCCCCTTATTAGTGATCCCAGACTCAGGCTGGCGCTTAATAAAACAACAGCACCAAGCAAGATGGCAAACACGTAAGGGTGAAGTGACCGGTAACCACGGTTATGACAATGCTGCAGCTGATATGCAGGCAATCTTTATTGGCCACGGCCCCGCCTTTAAAGCTGGCAGCACCATACCCAGCTTTATCAATATTCAATTGTATAATTTAATGTGTAAGATTTTAAATATTAACCCTGCTGCAAATGATGGCGATCCGGCTTGGGCAGACAGCGTTTTAGACTTAAACTAAAGTGTTTTTTGCATAAAGTATTTTGCTCCACCAGCAAACGGATAATCTGCTTGGGTCCAGCAAACCTGATAGCCAAGCCGTTGATAAAATGGCTTGGCTTGAAAATTAAGCGTATCCAGTAATACATAGCGACAGCCGCGTTCTCGGGCTATTTGCTCTGCCTTTAATAGCATGGCTTTACCCGTGCCCTGGCCTCGACAATGCTCAGCTAACCAAAAAGATTCTAGATAAAACCAATTACCAAAAGTACGACCGGTTAACACAGCAGTTAATTCGCCTTCTGGGTTAAGTCGTTTTAAACCTATAGGTTGGCGTAATGTTGCATCCCAGTATAAGGCATTAAACTCAGCAATTTTTTGTTTAGCCTGCTGGGCTAAATCTTCACTATTATCGGTTATAAAGTCTGACATGATACTCATTATCTCAAGCTGGTTTTTAACGGCAATAAAGCATATTAGGCTAGCATAATGAGGCAGTATAGCTAAGTTGATATGGCCAGCTTGGTGTTGACAGAAAAAAAAACGGGAGCCAAGCTCCCGTCACACAAGTTGTGTTGAAGTAAATCCATTTAAATAAAATCAGGAAGAGATGAAACTGGGCTCAGTATGCCGGATAATGATGAAGTATTTATGACAAAAACGATAACAATGCCGATTAATGAGTTAATCGTTATTAGTTACGATTAATTAGTTTGGACTGTGAACTGACTAAGATGAATTATTGAGGAGCGGTTTTACCCTAAACTAACCATCGCAACCCTGGACGGGCGAAAATGAAAACACCCTATAGCTGTTATATACTCACTATCTGCTAATAAGCCCATTTACTCATTTTGTAGCGATGTTATCCATAATAATAAGAGAATGCCCAGTTTGTTAAACGAGAATCTATTTTGAACCAACACCCACAACGCTTAGCAAAATGGATTGCCGCTAATGGTTATTGTTCGCGCCGTAACGCAGAGCGCTTAATTACTACCGGTAATGTTAGCGTTAATGGTCTGCCCGCTAAGCATACCGATTTAGTGACTGCTACTGATCAGATAATGATTAATCAGCAACCGCTGCAAATTACTCCCGCCCGAGTGTATTATAAATATCACAAACCGGTTGGCGTTGACTGTAATATCAAAGCCGACGATGCGGCTAGTTTGTATCATATTTTACAGCCTTTGCCGCAACGAGTATTTGCGGTCGGTCGCTTAGATAAAGATTCCAGCGGCTTATTACTATTAACCAATGATGGCTTATTATGCCAACGCTTAATTCATCCTGACTTTTATCATCAGAAATCTTATCGAGTTAAAGTAGACAGCACTATTACTACACAATTTATCTGTAACCTACAGCAAGGCGTTAGTTGGCAGCTAGGTAACAATCGTTACACTTCTCGACCGTGCCAACTGCGACAACTGACGGATGACGAATTTATTATTACCCTCACCCAAGGCTTACATCGACAAATACGCTATATGTGTAAAAGCCAAGGGGTGAACGTTATCGAACTGTGCCGTATTAGTTTGCACAATATCGTGCTCGACGATTTAACCCTAGGGGCAACAGAACCTATTGCCGGTTCCTGTTTAGATACTTTATTGCAGCTAACTATTTCTAATTCAATTTAGCCTATTTATATTAAGCCTAGCTAACTCCTATTAGCTAAATGTGAGTTATCTAATTTGATCCTAGTAAAAACGAGCTAAGCCAATTATGGTTAATTGCCGCAATAAGCTTTTATTAAATAAGGCTAAAATTATTAATGTTTTCACGTTTTTTTAATTTATCACAACAAAAAAAGATTGGTGCCATTGCTTTGCCTATGGTGTTGTCTAATTTATGTGTGCCGCTTCTGGGCTTAGTGGATACTGCTGTAGCCGGGCATCTTGATGATGCTAAGTACTTAGGCGGCATTGCCCTAGGTAGTAGTGTTATTAGCTTATTATTCTTTTTGCTTAGCTTTTTACGCATGAGTACCACCGGCTTAACCGCCCAAGCTTATGGCGCTAATAATACCGAGGGCCAACTTAACTGCCTTAGCCAAGGCATTACTGTCGCTTTATGCATCGCAGCCGTTTTATTGTTACTGCAATACCCGTTAAGCATGCTGTTTTACCTTAGCGATGCCAGCCAAGCCATAACAGAACAAGCTGTTAGCTACTTTCAGGTGCGGATTTGGAGTGCGCCAGCATTATTAACCAACTTGGTATTAATGGGTTGGTTTTTAGGCCAACAAAATGCCCGTTATCCCATGTGGATGCTGATTTTTAGCAACAGCATAAATATTATTTTAGATATTGTGTTTGTGGTGTATTTGCATTGGAATGTGCCCGGTATTGCCGCCGCATCAGTTATTGCCGATTATGCTGGCTTAGCGTTAGCGCTAAGCTTTATCTATCGCAGCCCACTGCGCGCCAGTATCGTCAGTTATTTTCAGCAGCATTGGCTTAGCTCATTACAATACGCCAAATTTAAACAACTTTTCGCACTAAATAGAGACATCTTTTTACGCAGCTTATGCTTACAAGCGGTGTTCATCTTTATTGCCTTTCAAGGTGCCGCTTATGGCGATAATACCGTCGCGGCCAATGCAGTATTACTGAGTTTTTTAATGTTAGTGTCATATGCCTTAGATGGCCTAGCCTATGCCGCAGAAAGCATTACCGGCCAAGCCATTGGCCAAGCTAAAGCCCAGCGCAATAGCCACCAATTTACCGATAGTTTAATCGTCTTAAGCTGCTGGTGTTTAATGTTATCGCTATTATTTAGTGTTGGCTATGCGGTAGCGGGTCAGGCTTTTGTAAACTTACTAACCTCAATACCCGAAGTGCAAGCCGAAGCCGAAAACTATGTTGGCTGGATGATTTTACTGCCCTTAGTGGCTAGTTGGGCTTACTTGCTAGATGGCGTGTTTATTGGCGCCACTCAAGGCAAAACCCTGCGTAACACTATGCTAATCGCCTTAATTGGTTTTGCCGCGCTGTTTTTACTATTTCAAGACTGGCAAAACCACGCTTTATGGTTAGCCTTATGCGGCTTTATGGCCCTGCGCAGCCTAGGCCTAGCATTAGTGTTGTTTAAGCAATTACGACATAACCAACTGATACCTAAGCACTAACCTTGAACTTCCACACCCAGCTTTTCAAGGGGTCAGAGTACTTGAAACCTAAAATCGATTTCAACGACTCTGACCCCTTGAAAATTTTAGACTGAAGCGCTGATATCTAATGGCTCTGAGCCAATTTTAGTTACTAACAGCTGGTCAATTTTATAGCTATCTATATCCACCACTTCAAACTTATAACCTTCATGGATAACAAAGTCGGTGCGCTTAGGTATTTTGCGCAAGGTATACATCATAAAACCGGCGATAGTTTCGTAGTTTTCTTGATTTGGAAAGCGGTCAATCGATAGAACGCGCATAACATCTTCCAGCGGCGTTAAGCCCTCTACTAACCATGAACTGCTATCGCGGGCGACAATTTGATCTTCTTCTGAGTTTACTAACTCGCCCATGACAATGCTCATCACATCCTTAAGGGTGATAATACCCACCACTAAGGCGTATTCATTCATAATAACGGCGAAGTCGACACCAGCAGATTTAAAGTGCTCTAGCACTTCATATAACGACAAGGTATCGGGAATAATAAGCGCTGTGCGGACTATGCCTTCTTTACTTAACGAAATAGGTTGTTGATGTAACACTTGCATTAAAATGTCACGGGCATCGACATAACCTACTACATGGTCCAGCACTTGGTCGCAAACTAAAAACTTGGCATGTGGATGTTGGGCAATTTTGTCTTTAATGTCTTCTAGTGATTCATTTTTCATAAAAAACACTAAACTTTCGCGAGCGGTCATGGCCGAGGTGACAGTGCGCGACTCCATATCAAATACATTTTCTAACAGCTGATGTTCATGTTGTTGCAGCACACCGGCTTGAGCGCCTGCTTCCATCATGGCGATAATATCATCGGGTGTAATATCATCTTTGCGCATAGTAGGCACGTTAAACAAGCTGAAAATCACATTGGCTAAACCGTTAAAAAACCACACTAAAGGCTTTAACAGCATAATTAAAAACAGCATCGGTTTAACCACTCGCACCGCGATATACTCAGGGGCAATCATGGCCAACCGTTTTGGCATTAAATCGGCAAATAAGATAAATAACGAAGTAATAAAAAATACCGACAAAATAAAAGCCGCGGATGGGATCCAGGTGCCGGTAAAGAATATAGCTAATAAGTGGGTGAAATACGGAGTAAAAGCAGCTTCACCTAAGATACCGCCTAAAATAGCCACCGCATTTAAACCAATTTGCACGATAGTAAAAAAGTTGCCGGGCTGTTCTTGTAAGGCTAATACTTTTTCGGCATTCACATTGCCGTCACTGGCCATAAAGCGAAGCCGGATTTTACGCGCGGCTGCTAAAGCAATTTCTGAGATAGAAAAAAATGCACTGCAAGCTACCAGCAATAACATTAATAAAACATATTCAAAGGTCGTCATTTATACTCCCACCAGCATAACCAATGTCATGCTACTCTTCGTGGTTATTATAGCGGTAGTTACAGCTAAAACGTGCTAACTATCTGCAATTTATTCAATTTTGTTATTATATCCAGCTGGGTTTTAGGCTTAAATCAAATTAAACGCTAAACCCAAACTACGAACGCTTAAGATAACACTGATCAGCAACACGATTGAGCCCAATATATTTTGCCAACGATTATTTTTATATTGACCTAAAATAGTGTGATTCATTGCTAGTAATAAACATAAACAAATTAGCGGTAATAAAATGCCATTGGCGACTTGAGCAAACCAAATAACAGATACTGGTTTAATGCCTAACGACGCAAAAATAACACCACTAATAATAATCAGTAACCAAGTGGCACGAAATACTGGCTGCTTTAAATCTAATGGTTTACCTAATATACCTGCCATGGCATAAGCTGCCGCTAATGGTGCTGTGATAGCTGAAGACAACCCAGACGCTAATAACCCTAACGATAAGCCCCATGTTGCTGCTTTGCCAAATAATGGCTCTAGGGCCACGGCCAGTTGACTAACATTTTCTAATTGTTGCGTTTGGCCAAAAAACGCTGCAGCAGCAGTAGACACTATAGCAATAGAAATAAGCCCTCCTAGAGGAATGGCTACTACGATATCGCGACGGGCATCGGTTAAAGACTCCGCGACATCAACCTGCCCTTTTGGCCATTTTTGGGCTGAACTCGCTGCATGTAAAAACAATGAGTAAGGCACCACGCTAGTACCAATTAAAGCCGCTACGGTTAAGGTTGCACCAGTAGGTATGCTCGGTATAAATGCGCCTTGTAATAAGCCTAAAATATCCGGTTTAGTTAAAATCATCGTGCTAATAAACGCTAAGCTCATTAATAACACTAAGACTATCAAGCAACGCTCAATCACCTTATATTTACCAAACCATAGAACCGACGCGGCTATAAAGCCTAATATAAGTGCCCACGGATTAAGCGTAGTGAAATTCGACCAGCTTTGCAGCCAAGCACTTTGACCCCAAATTGTTTCTGCCCCCATAGAAGCACCAGTAATATTGCCGCCTTGATAGGCGCTGTTACCGATAACAATTGCGGCTGTTACTAATAGCAGTAATGGCCAACGTAATAATGGATGCTGTACTAGGCTGCGTAAGTTTTCACCTAAGCCTTTACCCGTGACAATACCTAACCTAGCGGCCATTTCTTGTAAAATCATAGTGGCACACACTGAAAAGACCAACGCCCATACCAAGGCATAACCAAAATCCGCACCGGCTAAAGAAGCCGTAACTACTGTGCCAGGGCCTATAAAAGCGGCTGTAACCAGCACCGCAGGGCCTAAAAAAGTTTTTTTGTTATTATTTGCCATAATGTTTACCGACGTTTTAATGCCTAAGCTTATACAAAGAAAGTTATTATCGCGCTACTTTAGCACAGGTTTTACGGTTTTAAGCGGCTTGTTTTAGGCTAAAATCACAATCACTTTTTTACAGTATTAAATGCTATGATTACTACCATTACTAAAACCTCCGCTCAATTTATGCTTTTTTTACCATTAGTAAGTACTATTAACACAAGGACTTAACATGTTTTCACCTCGATATTTATGTTTGGTTGCTTTGCTCGCATCCACTGGCATAACGGCCGCTGAAGGCAGCCGCCTATTACGCCAACCCGATATTTCCGCCGACAAACTGACCTTTGTTTATGGTGGTGATATTTGGCTAGCCGACCGTAATGGTCACAACCCACGCCAATTAACCACTCATCCTGCTAGCGAGTTTGCGCCGCACTTTTCACCAGACGGCAAATGGATCGCTTTTTCTGCCAGCTATGACAACAATACCGATGTCTATGTTATGCCTACTAGCGGCGGCGCAGCAACGCGCTTAACTTGGCACCCATCTGCCGATACAGTAAACGGCTGGAGCCCTGATGGTAAAAAAGTATTGTTTGCTTCTAACCGCGAAATTGCTAATAGCCGCAGCAATCAATTATTTGAAGTTGCCCTAACGGGCGGCTATGAACAAAAAGTGATGCCTGCCGTAGCCTTTGAAGGTAAATGGTCTAAAGATGGCAAAAAGCTGGCTTATCGCCCCAACAATATGGCGTATAGCGGCACCAGTGGTTGGCGTTTACATCGTGGCGGTAGTACGCCGCCGGTTTGGATTATTGACTTAGAAAAGCAACAGCTGGAAAAAATCCCGCATCCAAATGCCAATGAATTTAATCCATTTTGGCTAGATGACACGGTATATTTTTTATCTGATCGGGATAATAAAGCCGTAAACTTATTTAGTTATTCAGCCAAAAATGTTAGCCAACTGACTCAACTTACAGATTGGGATATTGAAGCAGCAGCCGGTTATGGCAGCGATATTGTCTATGCCGCTGGCGGTTATTTGTATCAGCTAAACCTGAGTAATGGCCAAAGCCAGCAAATCCCTATCACCATAAACAGCCAATCTGTACAGCGTCGGCCACAATGGAAAGACGCAAGCCAAACCCTAACTTCTGCCCAATTATCCAGTACCGGGCAGCGGGTTATTGTTAGTGCTCGGGGCGATATTTTTACCGTACCTGTTGATGCAGGTTCTACTCGCAACCTAACCCAAACTTCTGGTGTGCGTGAATTCTCCGGCATTTGGAGCCCAGATGGCAGCCAAGTTGCGTATATTTCTGACCAAGACAATAAACACCAATTAGTCATTCGCAGCCAAGATGGTCTGCAAGATGGCAATCGTTATGATTTGAAAAATAGCGGTTATTTAAACTTAATTAGTTGGTCACCCGATGCCAATCGCATTATTTATCAAGACAATCATTTAAATCTATTTGCTTTTGATTTAAAACTAAAAAAAGTGCAAAAACTTGATACCTCAATGCGTAGAGCTAATTTTAAAGTGAGCTTTTCGCCCGATAGCCGTTACTTAGCTTATACCGTCGCCAGCGAAAATTACTTTAGCCAAATTAAACTATTCGACTTTAGCAATAATAAAAGTACGCTGATAACAGATGGTATGAGCCATGTTGATGATCCTGTGTTTACTCAAGATTATTTATATTTTACCGGTTCAGTTAATACCGGACCATCGCAAGTTGGCTTAGATTTATCTACTCGTGAACGGCCTATTCGGCAAGGTATTTATGTTGCAGTGTTAGCCGCAGAAGGAAAATCGCCGCTATTACCCAAAGCCGGTGATGAGCCTAAAGTGAGCACTTCTGATACGGATAAAGCTAAAACTGACAAAAGCAAGGTGGTTAAAGCCGTTATTATAGATATGGACGGCTTAGCCGATCGTATTATTGCTCTACCTATTGCTGAACGTAACTACGACAGCTTAGCGGTTGCCGATGACGGCGCATTATTTTACTTACAACACAGCCAGCCAGGTAGCAGTAATGAGTTACCGCAAGCCAGAGATAACAATAACGCCAGCTTATATCGCTTTGATTTTAAAGAAAAAGCCAGTAAAAAAGTTCAAGACAAATTATCGTCATTTAGTTTAAGTGCTGATGGTAAAAAGTTATTACTACTTTCAGGTAGCAATACGCTAAAAATTGCTGATGCGGTGGAAAAGCTCAAGCCTGAAGCGATTAGCTTGGCCGATGTAAAAAGCTTTATTAACCCTGCTAAAGAATGGCAGCAAATTTTTAATGATGCTTGGCGCATGCAGCAAGATTATTTTTACGATGCGAACATGCACGGTATTAACTGGCAAGCTATTTACGATAAATATCAACCGATGTTAGCCCATGTGCAACGTCGAGAAGATTTAAATGATGTGCTTGTGGCGATGATTGCCGAATTACAAGTTGGCCATAACCGGATTGGTGGTGGTGACGTGCATAAAGAAAGCGCTAGCCAAGTTGGTTTGTTGGGTGCTGACTTTGTAATAAACAATAACCGCTATCAGTTCAGTACTGTCTATCAAGGCGATCGTTGGGCACCGTTTTTACAAGCGCCCTTAGCCGTACCCGGTGCCGCGGCTAAAGCCGGTGAATACTTATTGGCCATAAACGGCAAAGACTTATTTGCTGAGCAGAATATCTATCAGTTGCTAGAAAATACCGTAGGTAAACAAGTAGTGTTAACCCTTGCCGATAACAGTAAAGGTAAAAACAGTCGCAATATCACGGTTGAGCCAGTAGCCAACGAAAGCCAGTTACGACTTTGGCATTGGGTAGAGCAAAATAGACAGCTTGTAGCTAAAAAATCTAACGGACAGTTAGCTTATGTCTACTTGCCTAATACTGCTGATGGTGGTTTTTATTACTTTAACCGCATGTTTTTTGCCCAAGTTGATAAACCTGCATTAATAATTGATGAGCGCAAAAACGGCGGTGGCCAAGCTGCTAACTATATTACTGACATTCTAAGTCGACCGTTTTTATCCGGCTGGAAGGATCGGGATGGTTTGGGTTTCACTACTCCAGGTGGTGGTATTTATGGCCCTAAAACCATGCTTATCGACCAAGACGCCGGCTCAGGCGGCGACTTTTTACCCTGGGCTTTTAAACGCTTACAGTTAGGAAAAACCATTGGTACCCGTACTTGGGGTGGTTTAATAGGTATTTCAGCTAACCCAAGCATGATTGATGGCGGTTTCCATGTCGTGCCCTTCTTCCGCTTTTATACCCCAGATGGCGAATGGCGCGTAGAAAATGAAGGTGTCGCACCGGATATTGAAGTCGAACTAGACCCAATAGCGGTGAATAAAGGTATAGATGTGCAGTTAGAGCGAGCCATTGAGCATACTTTGCAACAATTAAAAGCTAATCCGCCAGCAGATCATAGCCAAGCACCAGCGATGCCAACGAAACTGGGGTTATAGCTGATGTTGCTAATAAATAATTAGCTTAACGCCCATTGCAAAAGGCTGCCTAATACACATTAGTGCAGCCTTTTTTATTGATGCTTAGACATTCATATACAATATTGCGGCCAGCACACAACCATAAATAAGCGTGGCGATGAATACCGCGGCAGAGCCAAGATCTTTCGCCAGTCCGGATAGCGGGTTTATTTCGTAGCCAATTCTATCTATCGTCACCTCAATGGCGGTATTAACCACTTCGGCAAAAAGTAAAAACAGCACTGCACACAGCAGTAGCAACTTTTCATAAACAGTAATCTGCCAAACGCTAATTAACACTACGTTAAACAGCAATAAAATTAATTCTTGTCTAAAAGCCGCTTCATTTTTTATTAGCCAATGAAAAGCCCGTGATGAATTTTTAAACGCTAAGTAAATTCGGCTGACACCAACGGGTTTATTACTGGGTTGAAAATGCATTAAATACCCTTAATTATTATTAATACTATGATGAATACTGTGATCACTTTTATGTTTACTCTAAAGGCTTAGCTTAGTTGGATTGCGCTATTACCTGCCCTACTTTTTGCAACTGTTTACAAGGGGTAAATATATCCAACTCAGGCTGATATAACTTAGTGGCAACATGAGTTATGCCCAACAAGGTATCAAAAATATTGTCATGTGATAATGGCTTAGCTAATTGTTGATTAACACAATCATTATAATTTTGATTAGCCAGTTGATTACTCCAATATATCAACGGCACTTGAGTTTGTTCTTTTGGCGCTAGGCTATAAGGAAAGCCATGTAAATATAAGCCATTTTCACCCAAGGATTCACCATGATCAGAAACATATAACAGGGTTAGGTTCTCTGCGGTTTGCTGTTGTAATACCTTAATCACCCGACTTAAAATATAATCAGTGTAGCTAATGGTATTGTCGTAACTATTGGCTAATTCGGCCTCGGTACAGTTTTGGATATCACTGCGGGCACAATCTGGAGTAAAACGGCGTTGGCTTGGCGGATAACGCCGATAATAAGTGGGGCCATGTGAGCCAATCATATGCAAAACAATTAAACGATTGCTAGCGGGCTTATTTTTCTGCTTATTTTCATGCTGAGTTTGCTGCTGGTCTGGCTGTTGGGCTAGCCGCTCCACTAATTGCTGGACTAAAATTTCATCATAACAAAACTGACCATCGCATAATGGCTGACTACTGCTGGTGGCAATATTAACATTTTCTACCCGGGCACAGACGCCTTTACAGCTACTATTATTGTCCAGCCAAAGTACATCAACTCCCGCACGATGAATAATATCTAAGGCGTTCTCTTGGCTTTGCGCCAAGCGTTGCTTAAATTGCTGCCGGTTTAAGCGCGAAAACATACAAGGCACCGATATCGCCGTTGCTGTGCCACAAGCGCTCACGTCTGAGAAAAACTTAACACCCAATTCAGGGGTATACAGATTGGTTGGTTTAGTATAACTGCCTAGAGAAAAGTTTTTAGCCCGAGCGGTTTCACCGACAATTAATACCGTTAGCGATCCTTGTTCCGGTGTTAATAAACTTGGTGCATTATCCAACAGTTGAAACGGTAACGGCGGTAAAAAGTATTTATCGCGTACAAATTTATAGCTGGCCGTATAAAAAGCAAATGGCGTGATATAACTGGTAAGTTGACGATTATTGCGGCCGATAGACACATAATCTTCATAAAAAGCGCCCATAATAGCGGCGCTGGCCGTAATGCAGACTAGGTTAATGACTAAAAAGCTTTTTAATCTAGCGCCAAAGGACTGAGTAAATTTAGTTCGCAGCAATATTAGCGCCGGCAGTAGCCCTAATAGCACCACATAAAGTAACAACGAAAGGTTAAGATAACTGAATGCTTCTCCAGTATCGGTTTCAACCATATTACGCAGCATATCTTTATCAAAGATAACTCCGTAATTGACCACGGCATAAAACACCACAGCTGAAATAAGTACACTGAGAATAGCAAGTGGCTTGATAAAACTAATTAATGAAAACCAAGTTAAAAATATACAGCTAAGCATAAATAATAACAGCGGTACTGATAGTAAAAACAAGCCATCCCAGTGTCCGGTAGACACTGCCGCTACATAGGTTTTATATAAAAAAAGACTGTTAAATACTAAGGTGATATAGGCGGCAGTTACCAACACTATGCCAGCGTAGGATTTTGGCGTCAGTTTATCCAGTATTTTAATCATCTGATTAAGCAAAATAATTCTCCAACTACCTATAGTTTTCAATTCAAAATGTTAGATATTAAATTTACTCGCTGAAACTTTAGGTGTGCTGAAGTCAAACTGACCCTTAGCTTTATTCTTGCACTATCGGTTGCACTGCTCCTTGCACAGTAACTGGCTCTGTTAATAGCGCAACTGATTGTTTAGCTAGTTGCACTGTTGATGATACTGTTGACGGTTCAGTTGATGGTACTGTTGACTGTATTTTCGGCTCGACTTGCCGTCTATATAACTGTTGTTGATACGCCATAGAACTAAATAAAACATGGGCTAAGGCTTTATCTTTTAACAAGGACGGCTCGGTACTGGCAGGTAGCGCGGTTTGCGCTTTACTGTTGACATCATATTGGCCATAACTGACTTTGCCACCGGGCATTAAAATAACCACTTGATCGTTTTCAATATAGGCAAAGTTATCGTAATACTGCATCATGGCGCGCTGTTGTGGGTATTTCTTAGTTAAATCTAGCCCCGTCATGGGTGTCGCAGCTTGGCTACCAATTAAGGATAATAACGTGACTGGCAAGTCAATTTGACTAGCTAGCCTTGAGTCAAAGGTATGATCAAAGTCTGAATTAAGAATAACCGCAGGGATATGAAATGATTTAACCGGTACGGGTTCAGAGCCATAAACCCGCACATCATGATCGGCAACAATTAAAAAGATAGTGTCTTGCCAATAAGGTTGGGTTTTGGCTTTGGCAATAAATTGACCTAATGCATAATCTGCATAGTTAATTGCCCTATCCCGCTTAATATTATCTGATACATGATTCTGCGGCAGGCTCGATGTATACAGCGGAATTTCAAAAGGATCATGATTGCTTGAACTGAAAATCAAACTAAAAAACGGTTGTTGTTTTTGTTGTAATTGTAGTAGCTCTTGATCGGCCTGATTAAATAAATCCTCATCACTAGCCCCCCAAGATGCAACAAATTTTGGTTGTTTGATATCTTTAAAATCAACAATATCGCTAAAACCATTACCGAGAAAAAAGCTTTTCATATTATCAAAGTGACTTTCACCACCATAAATAAATTGGGTTTGATAGCCCTCTGACGCCAGCACATCAGCTAAGGTAAAAAACTGCTGCTGTGATTTAGCCAACTTAACCACCGAGCGCGAAGGTGATGGTAAAAAGCCAGTAATCACCGCTTCAATACCGCGCACTGATCGCGTACCTGTAGCATATAAATTAGTAAAGCCCCAGCCTTGTTCATATAACTTATCTAACTCGGGTGTTATCGCCGTACCTTGTAATTTACCGACAAAACGCGCGCCCAAACTTTCTTCCAGTATGATCACTAAGTTTTTACGTTTTTGTGTATTGTAGGGCGGATTAATTGCCAATGTAGGCAACGCTTCATCGTCAAACTGGCTGCGATAACTGGCTTGGCGGACTAAATCGATAATCTGCTGCTTGGGCATTTCGCCATACAAACTGACCGCACTCTTTTCATCGGCCATATTTTTAACCGCGAAGGCAACACTATAGGTCGAATTTAGCACTAATGAATTTACTAAGGTATCTTGCGAGAAATACACTAACGCTGGATTTAATGGCCGATGGCCAACGGTGCCGCGGGCAGCTAAAAACAATACAAAAATAACAAGCAATAGACTGATATTACTGACGAAAAACAGGCGTGGTGCTTTGTTAACATTATATTTAGGTTCCGCTTTAATTGCAGTTTTAAATTCGGGTTTAGGAAAAAAGCGCAGCAGCAAAAAAACCGTTATTGCACAGCATAATAACGCTATGACTAAGGTGGCAATATGACCATTTAACAACATAGAAAACACTTCTTGCGGGTATGCAATATATTCAATAAATAACCGATTAGGTCTAACATCATATTGGTTAATAAAAGCTGGCGTTGCCGCCTCAACCAACACGATAAGGGTTATAGCAACAATGGCATAGCCTCGATTAAACTTCTGTAAATAAGGCTTAAACGGTAAATATACCCAGTCAGCGATATAAACCAATAAACTCAGAGGTAAGCTTAAATAGGCTGCTGTGCTTAAATCTACTCTTAAGCCGCCCAGAAATAACAGACTAAGCTGCTCTGAAGGAATGCGTTCAAATTGCCACATAGCTAAACCAAGACGGCTGACTAAAAAAATAGCTAATAAGGTGAAAAAAAACACTATTACTAGCTTAAACTGGCTAAAGTAACCGCTTAACGCGCGCATAAGTAAATCCAACTGAACAAATATGCTTCTAACGTAAACATGCAAACTTAAGATAGGCTTAGGGTTAACTGAATTCTTGCCCTTATCGTCATAAATTCAGCTATGCTAAAGCTAATCTTAAGCTTATTAATCTAAACTGGCTGCTAACAGGGTAAAACAAGGTATTAATGGATGAATTTGCTGCTCATTGAAGACTCAGTTTCATTACGGCGCAGTCTTAAAGTGGGCCTAGAGAATCTAGGTTTTACCGTTGATGAAACCGGTGATGGCTCAGAAGGGTTAAGCATGGCGCTTATGGGCGAGTATGACTTAATGATATTAGATATTATGCTGCCAAGCTTAGATGGCTTAAGTTTGTTAAAAACTTTACGTCAGCAGAACAAAGATATTAGGGTGTTATTGCTCTCGGCCAAAGTACAACCAGATGACCGGGTGCTGGGCTTATTATCTGGCGCGGATGATTACTTAACTAAACCATTTTCATTTGATGAATTGCATGCCAGGTTGCTGTGTTTAATGCGAAGAGGCACACTAACCGCCAGTGATGACATTATCGCTTTAGATGCCTTAGCGCTTAATTTACAATTAAAAACCTTAACGGCCGGTGCTATCAGCATTGATTTAACCCCAAATGAATTCAAAATTATTGAATGTTTATTTAGCAATCAAAATAAAGTGATTACAGCGGAAAAGCTAAGTACTTATCTAAATGGTCAGTATGATGCAGTATCAAAAAACGCCATAGAAGCCCATTTATCTTCAGCGCGTAAAAAAGTGCGGGCTGCGGGTTATGAATTACCGATCCAGACCAAACGTGGTTTTGGTTACTTTGTTAAATCGGCGCTCTAAACACTATGATATCTATTCGCCGTAAGTTAGTGCGTACGTTGTCGTTAACCATAACGGGCGTAGTACTGATTATTTTAATTGCCATTGACCTTGCAGTGGACAGCTGGATAGACAATCAATTTAACCGAGCACTACATGCCAAAGCTGGCATGTTAATGACCTTAGCAACTGTTGAGGATCAACAAGTTAATTTCAACTTTTCTAGCCAATTTTTGCCCGAGTTTAATGGCAATGCAGAGCCTGAATATTTTCAACTTTGGCTAAATGATAATATATTTAAACGCTCAGCTAGTTTAG
This sequence comes from Rheinheimera salexigens, assembly GCF_001752395.1. Classification (NCBI taxonomy): domain Bacteria; kingdom Pseudomonadati; phylum Pseudomonadota; class Gammaproteobacteria; order Chromatiales; family Chromatiaceae; genus Rheinheimera; species Rheinheimera salexigens. Next base: position 2,265,618 of record NZ_MKEK01000001.1, read on the forward strand.
ATCTATTTGCTACGGTAACCCTACCCTTTACAGATATCGCCGTTGGCAAATCGACCATAATAGAAGCAACCTTACCTGATGGCAGAGCCGGTCGAATTATTTATACCCGGTTTATCCCTCAGGTTTCTATTCAAGAGCAAACCGCAGAAAACAGCTTATACCCGCCGCCGTCTATATTATTAGCTTATGCTACCTCAGCAGAAAGCATTAACTTTGTGTTATGGCTTATTGATATTGTATTTATTGTTACCACTATCAGTGTCATTATTTTTATTCGCTTATTTGTACGCAAAGCCGTAGAGCATGGTCTTTCGCCGTTAGAAAAACTAAATGAGCAAATAAATGCTCTGAGTTTAACCAACGAAAGTCAGCCGATTATGCTTGATGAACCGGTGCAAGAATTAATGGCTATTAAGGCTAGCTTAAATAGTTTTATTAGTGAAAATAGAAGTTTATATTTACGGGAAAAACGCTTAGCCTCAGATATTGCCCACGAATTAAGAACCCCTATAGCAGAACTAATTAACTTATCTGAAGTGGTGCAAAAATTTCCAGATAATGAATTAATGCCTGACTATGTACCTGAAGTACTGAAAATAAGTAAACGGCTGAACGAGATAGTCGCGAATATTTTACTCTTGCATAAGTATCAACACACTAAGCTGGCAAAAAATAATGTATTTGATCTTAACCAGATAATACAAAAAATTATTAGTCAAACGCCTACTAGTACTATCCAGTTTACACCGCAAGATTCGTTGCCCGCAGTCATCTCAAATTTAGCGGCAGTAGAATCAATTTTAACTAATTTAATCAGTAATGCGCTAACCCATAGCCGTGCCAACAGCCCTATAGTATTAACCTTGCAAGTAATCGAGCCCACGACACTACAAGTGCAAATAAGCAATACCTGTGCAAATGCGCTAAACCAAGCCGATTTAAGCCAATTATTCGAGCCTTTATGGCAAAAAGATCCCGCCCGCAGTGCCAGCGGTAATTATGGTTTAGGTTTAAGTATTGCCGCTACCTTTGCTAAAGCTATAGACGCCAAACTAGAAGCTCATTTACAACAGGATAAAATAACGTTTGTACTGAGCATACCTATCAAAGCAAGTGTTTAAGTCCTTGCTGCATATTAGTTATTACTAATAAAGTATTGCTGATTAAATTTGGCTGACTAGCATACCGTTACGCTAATCAGCCTAGACTTAAACCAAGCTAACTTGAGCTAGGTTAACAAGGTTTTAATCGCCTGATTAATACCACTTAAGGTTAAGGGATACATTCTTTGCTGCATAAGATTATGCATAATGCCGATTGAGTGATAATGCGGCCAATAAGGCTCTGGTTGCGGGTTAAGCCATACCGCCTTGGGGTAATGACTTAATAACCGCTGCATCCAGACTTTGCCCGGCTCTGCGTTCCAATGCTCGACACTGCCGCCTGGATATTCAATCTCATAAGGTCCCATGGTGGCATCGCCAACAATAATTAATTTATAGTCACTGCCAAAGGTATGAATAATATCGTTGATATTCATCTGTTCGCTATGACGACGCTTATTATCATGCCATACCGCTTCATACACGCAGTTATGAAAATAGAAAAACGCTAAATGTTTAAACTCCGATTTTACTGCCGAAAATAATTGCTGGCACTGCTGGATATGATCATCCATTGAGCCACCGACATCAAATAATACCAATAACTTAATGGCATTGTGCCGCTCACGCATAAAATGAAGATCTAACCACCCGCCTTGAGCCGAAGTTGCTTGAATGGTCGTGGCTAAATCTAACTCATTTTCAGCCCCGGTTCGGGCAAACTTGCGTAATTGCTTTAAGGCTAATTTTATACTGCGATTATTAAGCTCGGAATCGGTATCTAAATCTTTAAACTCGCGCTTGTCCCATACTTTAACCGCCCGCCTGGCACCACTACCTTGCTGGCCAATGCGAATGCCTTCTGGGTTATAGCCATAAGCGCCAAAAGCAGAGGTACCGCCTGTGCCTATCCATTTGTTACCGCCAGTATGCTTTTTTTGCTGCTCGGCTAAGCGTTGCTTAAACTGCTCTAGTAGTTTATCTAAGCCACCTAGCGCTTGGAGCTTAGCTTTATCTTCGTCCGTGAGCTGTTTAAGGATACTGGGCACTAGCCATTCTGGTGGAATGCTAGCAGCAATATCCACTTGAGCCACACCGGAAAAATATTCAGCAAAAGCGCGGTCAAACTTATCGTATTGGGTTTCATCTTTAACTAAGCACAAGCGAGAAAGCTGATAAAAGCCATCAATATCGGCAAATACCACTTGTTGCTTAAGCGCATTGAGTAAATCGAGCAGCTCGGTAATACTGACCTTTAAGCCTTGCTTTCGTAGGCTGAAAAAAAACGCAATTAGCATCGGCCTACCTGCCCGACCTGTTGGCCATAAATGCCAACTTCTCCACTAAGGCGACATCTTGCTCATTTTTTAATAAGGCGCCAAACATTGGCATTAATCCGCCTTTATGCTGCTTATCATGTAATGCTTGTGCCGATATATCTTCTGCTAATAGCAGCTTTAACCAATCGAGCAGTTCAGACGTAGAAGGCTTTTTCTTTAACCCGGGCATTTCACGTAAATCAAAAAATGTTTCTAGGGCCACATTTAATAACTGCGGTTGAATATGCGGATAATGAACATCAACAATGGCTCTTAAGGTATCGGCATCAGGAAAGCGTATATAGTGAAAGAAACAACGGCGCAGAAACGCATCAGGCAATTCTTTATCGTTATTTGAAGTGATAATAACGATAGGCCGTTGAATGGCTTTAATTTGCTCACCGGTTTCATAAACATGAAACGCCATTTGGTCCAGCTCATGCAGTAAGTCGTTGGGAAACTCGATATCCGCTTTATCGATTTCATCTATTAATAGCACCGGCCGCTGAGTGGCAGTAAAAGCTTGCCATAATTTGCCGGGTTTAATGTAATTAGCAATATCCTGTACTTTGTCGCTGCCTAATTGGCTGTCGCGCAAGCGGGATACGGCATCATATTCATACAAACCATGTTGGGCTTTAGTGGTTGATTTTACATGCCACTGAATAAGCTCAGTGCCTAAGCTTGCGGCTAATTCTTCTGCCAACCTGGTTTTACCGGTGCCCGGTTCACCTTTAATCAATAACGGCTTTTCTAATGTCACGGCAGCGTTTACTGCTAATGCTAATTCATCCGATACGATATAGTGTTCTGTACTTTCAAATGCCATTGCATCCTCTTTCTTGTAGTAAAATGGAATAAGATATAGCCAAATGCTTGGGTAATTTTCTTTATGTAGAGTATTCTGGTACCAATTTCTTAATTTAATTATTTTATTTTGGAGCTGTTATATGGCAAACGTTTATGCTGATAATTCATTGTCTATCGGGCACACCCCTTTGGTCAAACTAAACCGAACCATTCCTAGCAGTAGCAAAGGCAGCGCTAATGTCTACGCTAAAATTGAAGCCCGTAACCCTAGCTTTAGTGTTAAATGTCGCTTGGGTGCGGCCTTAATTTGGGATGCCGAGAAAAAAGGTACGCTAACAGCTGAGCATGAAATTGTCGAACCGACCTCTGGTAATACCGGAATTGCCTTAGCTTTTGTTGCTGCTAGCCGAGGTTATAAACTCACCTTAACTATGCCAGAAAGCATGAGCTTAGAGCGGCGCAAATTATTAAAAGCTTTAGGGGCTAATTTGGTGTTAACCGAAGCAGCTAAAGGTATGAATGGCGCTATTGCTAAAGCCAAAGAAATTGCCCAGTCTGATCCTAAAAAGTATATTTTGTTAGGTCAGTTTGATAACCCTGCCAACCCACAAATTCACTTTGATACCACCGGCCCTGAAATTTATACTGATTTAGATGGCAAGGTAGATGTGTTTATTGCCGGTGTGGGTACTGGCGGTACTATTACCGGCGTAAGCCGTTACTTAAAACATGAAAAAAAGCTTAATGTATTAACAGTCGCGGTAGAGCCGACCGAATCACCGGTTATTAGCCAAGCTAAAAACGGTGAAGACTTAACGCCTGGGCCACATAAAATTCAAGGTATTGGTGCTGGTTTTATTCCGGGTAACTTAGATCTTAGTGTCATTGATCAAGTAGAAAAGGTCAGCAGTGAAGAAGCTTTTGCTGCCACCCATCGTCTAATGCGTGAAGAAGGCATTCTAGCCGGTATTTCTTCAGGTGCCGCTTTAGTCGCCGCACAACGCTTAGCCGAAAAGCCAGAATATGCCGGTAAAAACATTGTTATTATCTTACCTAGTGCCGCTGAGCGTTATTTATCTAGCGCGCTATTTGCCGATGTATTTACCGAGCAAGAATTAAGCGTTTAACTTAACGTTAATACTGGTCTGGATATAACCGCACTTAGGGCAGTATTAACTGCCCTTTCTCTTTACATCTACTGCAACAAAAGTCAGACTTAACAGCTAGTGTTTTATAGGTGTTTATATTAATGGTTTTTAGTTGGCAATCTTCTGGTCTCTGGTTTGGGCTTTTATTGTTTTTGACTGCTTGCAGTGATCCCGCACCTGCCATCACTACCCAATGGGGGACGCCTGAAGCCATAGCGACAGAGTTTTTTGATGCCTTATATAATGCTAACGATTTAGATAAAGCCAAAAATTTCAGCACTAACAATTATGCCAATTTACTAGAAAGTTATGGCACAACTCGGCAAGTTAGCCGGATATTAATGAACGTCTCATTTGATGAAGTGATTATTACCCTTAACCCGAGCAGTAGTAATGTGCGTCAGCAGTATGATGATGAAGCGCATATTTCCGTGGTATTAACAGGCACCCATCAAGGCAAAAAAATTGCCGATATGCGTTCAGTAGTGTTAGTAAAGCAAAGTGGTCGCTGGTTAGTTAATGCTGTAAAAGCGGATAAATTTAGCCGCGCTGTACGATGACACTGCAATAGTGCTGCATCAGTGCGGCAAAAGCTCTGAGCGCATTCTGTGTTAGCAGCGCGCTAGTTTGGTATTCCCTCGCTTTAACTTTTTGGTCGAAAAAAACCTTTAATTCGTTGCTGACAATCATCACTAACCAGTAGTTGCTGAAAATGCTCTAGCTCGGTTGCTATGGTATCTAAGGTTAATTGTTGCTGTTGCTTACGCATTAATTTTTTAGTCGCTAATACCGCAGCAGCAGGCAATTTCGCTAAGGTTTGGGCTTTTTCTGTGGCTAATTGCGTTAATTTATCAGCGCTAACCACTTGATTAACTAAGCCCATTTGTACAGCTTCATTCGCACCAAAAGCTTCACCTAATAATAAATACTGCGCTGCACGTTGATAACCCGCTACTTGGGGTAATAGTACGCTTGACCCTGCTTCTGGGCATAAACCTAAAGCCGTAAAGGGCAATTGAAACTTCACTCTGTCCGTAACATAAACCAAATCACAATGCAGTAAAGCCGTCGTACCAATTCCAATGGCTAGGCCATCGACAGCAGCAATAATAGGCTTAGTAAAACGGGCGAGTTGATATAGAAATATTACCGTAGGATGGCTCGAATTTAATGCCCCCGCGCCCAGAAAGTCTTGCAAGTCGTTACCGGCTGAAAAGCAGTCACTGCTGCTGCCTAATAAAACCACTTTTATATCATCATCGGCTTCAGCGCGTTGTAACGCTGCAACTAAGTCTAGGTACATTTGCTGACTCAGCGCATTTTTCTTTTCTGGCCGGTGTAAACTAATTGCTAAAACACCTTGATTAAGCTCAGTTAAAACCATGTTAATAAACCTATTTTGTTTTAATTGCTAATTTACTTGCCCGCTGCCCGACCTTCACGCCGTGGATCAGCTGCACCTTGTAATCCCTGCTCTGTAATCATAATGCCATGCAAACCGCTGTTTAAATCTTGTAACTGCACTTTGTAACCCATTTTTTCTAAGGCGGCTTGCTGCTGTTGCAACGCGGTATCTTTTTCTAAGGCAAGGTAATCGTTACGATGGGTAAACTTAGGCAGTGCTATTGCTTCTAGCATATTCATCCGCCAATCTAGTACCGCAATAATCGTTTGCGCCACATAATTAATGATCCGGCTGCCACCCGGCGAGCCAATAACTAACACTAAGTTATTATGTTGATCAAACACCATCATCGGTGCCATTGATGAGCGTGGCCTTTTATTGCCTTGAACTTTATTTGCCACCATTTGGCCATTAACCGTTGGCTGTAAACTAAAGTCAGTTAATTGGTTATTTAATAAAAAACCGGCAACCATTAATCCAGAGCCAAACACATTTTCAATGCTTGTCGTCATACTCACGGCATTACCCTGGGCATCAACAATAGATAAGTGACTGGTATTTGGAAACTCAATGGCCTCACTCGCGGCTACAGCCGGCGCTAATGCCGGGCTACCGGCTTGCGCTTTAACACCCGCTTTATGTGATGGAATTAATTTACCGCGCTGAGCTAAATATTGACGATCAATCATGCCATTAACAGGTACTGCCACAAAATCTGGATCGGCCATATAAAGTTCACGATCAGCAAAAGCTAATTTAGCAGCTTGGCTAATTAAATGGGTCGCTTGAACGCTATCAGGTGCTACTTTAGCTAAATCATATTGCTCTAGCATGCCGAGTATTTGCATTACGGCTATACCCCCTGAGCTTGGCGGCGCCATACCACAGACTTTATACAAGCGATAAAGCATACACACTGGTTCTCGTTGTACAGTTTGATAGTTAGCTAAATCACTTAACTGTAGTTGGCCTGGATTTATCTTAGCATTTTGAACGGTGTTGGCAATTTCCTGGGCTATTTCACCACTATAAAAGCCGGCAGCGCCTTTACTGGCTATAACTTCTAAGGTTTTGGCATAAGCCGGGTTTGTTAAGGTATCACCTTGCTTTACAACCTGGCCATGCGGATAAAAGTACTGTCTTGACTGAGCAAATTGCGCAATCCCCTTATTCCAGCCTTTTTCAAGTTGCGATGCGGTACGTGATGACACAGCAAAACCATTTATTGCGGTATTAATGGTATCGGTAAATAGGTCTGCCCACGCTAACTTGCCAAATTGTTGATGGGCTTTTTCCATCATAGCAACAACACCTGGCACGCCGACCGATTTACCGCCAACATAGGCTTCACGCCAATCCATTACTTTATCATGATCAAAGAACAGCTTATCTGTTGCTGCAGCGGGCGCTTTTTCTCGACCATCAAAGCTGGTTAATTGTTGGTTACTTGATTGCCAATACAGCATAAAGGCACCGCCACCTAAGCCTGAGCTTTGTGGTTCAACTAGGCCTAACATTAATTGAGTAGCAATGGCTGCATCTACCGCACTGCCACCTTTAGCTAAAATATTTTGCCCTGCCATCACAGCTAAGGGGTGGGCAGCAGACACCATATATTTTTGTGCAGTGACTAAATGTTGTTGATAAATACCGGTGCCGGCTTCGGGCTCTCGGGTTTCTTGCTCTGCAATAGCGATAAAGCTGGTTAAGCTGGCCGTAAAACAGAAAGATAAGGCTAAAAAGGAGTGTTTAAATCTAGACGGCATGTGCTTGAGACTCGCTATGAATGATAGCTTTACCCTACCCAGTTAATTACTGAAGATCAACTAGGTTAAATACCAATAATCGCGGTTATAGTTCAAGCTGGCGCGTTATTTATAGTAAGCTAAAGCAACAGGCCGGCATGGTTAATCTATTCATTAACTGTCGAGCTATTTTCAACCCTTATTTAGGATCACCCTTTGTTTAAAAAAACAACATGGCATCAGCCAACTTGGCTAGCACAAAGTTGGCCTGGCTTTGCTTGGTTAAGTATTATTATCGTTATCGCGGCAATACTGCCACAACAGATACAACAGGCACTGGTCTATCAGCACAGTGCGATTATCGATGCTGAATATTGGCGCTTAGTCACTGGGCATTTATTGCACTCTAATACTTGGCATTTAGTGATGAATTTAGCCGGTTTAAGCTTAGTGATGCTATTGCATGGCCGTTATTACAGCTCAAGTACTATTATTTTATATGTTGGTTGTACTGCTTTAGGTATTAGTTATCTGCTGCTGTGGTTGGCACCCGACATTCAAGTTTACGTTGGGCTATCCGGCGTATTACATGCACTACTGTGTATCGGCGCCATCAAAGATATGCAGCAGCATGAACCAACCGGCAAAATCCTATTTCTGGGTTTAATGGCCAAAGTTGGCTATGAACAATGGCAAGGGCCTGATGCCGACTTGGCCCAATTAATTAATGCTAATGTGGCTATTGATGCCCATTTATTTGGCATTGTTATTGGGCTGCTGCTGGCATTACTACTTAGCTTGGTCGCTTATTTTCATCGCGCTTATGGCCGCAAATTTAAAAGGCCGCCGGGGCGGTAATGGTTAATACTTGCGCCGTTAATGGATGTAGAAACTGAATTTGCTCTGCATGCAGTAATAACCGCGAGCTGGCCGCCGCCACTGCATCTGGTGCGTATAGGGTATCGCCAACAATAGGATGACCAATAGCTTGCATATGCACTCGTAACTGATGCGATCGGCCAGTAATGGGGCTTAATTGCAGGCGAGTTTGCTGTTTTGTGCTATCTCGTGACAACACTTTGACGTCAGTGGTTGATGGTTTTCCTTCCAGCTGACAAACTTTATAGCAAGGCCGATTAGCCATATCCGCCGCTAAGGCTAAATCAATCTGTTGACTGTTGGCTTTAACTAGACCCGCCACCAGCGCAATGTAATGCTTTTGTACCGTTCTAGCTTGAAATTGCTTGCTGATATCAGATAAGGCCCGTTTAGTTAACGGGATTATCACGATACCTGAAGTATCATAATCCAACCGATGCACAATACTGGCGGTTAAAAATTCACGTTGCACACGACTAATAAGACAATCATGATTATCTGGGTGCCGTCCCGGTACCGTTAATAATTTAGCCGGTTTATTAACCACTAATACTATATCGTCTTGGTATAAAACGTCATAATCTTCACTGCTTGCTTGCAGTTTGGTTAGCGAATCTATTGCATCAGCCATGCGGGTCTCGATAAAAAATAACACTGGCCTATTATGCCGTAAAAACACCGCTTACAACAGGTTATGACCGAAAAGGACTAGTTGCTGCTAAGTAATTCCGCTAAGCTGCATTTTTTATTGCCTAACCCTTGTGGGCCACTTAAGCTTGATGAATATCATGCCAGAATACCTTGAATATTATGCCGTCATTATTTAATTATCAGCCACCGCAACAGCCTTGGCTGGATATTGTATTTGCAGATAAAGACTTGTTGGTGCTAAATAAACCTAGCGGTTTACTGAGTGTATCTGGCCGCGGCGCGCATTTAGCCGACAGCTTACTTAGTCGGGCACAACAACAATATGGTTTTGCCCAGATAATTAATCGCTTAGATTTAGCAACATCGGGCTTAGTAGTAATAGCACTTAGGCGCAAAGCAGAGCGACATTTAAAGCAACAATTTGCCGAGCGTAAGGTACTAAAACGTTATTTAGCGGTAGTGTGGGGACAAGTCAGTCATGCCTTGGGTACGGTCGATCTTCCTTTAGCCGCTGCTGGTAATGATCCGCCGCATAATCACGTTTGCTTTACCCACGGTAAGGCAGCCCTAACCCATTATCGACTACTGCAACAACTTAGCGACCGAGCATTAATAGAGTTAACCCCTATCACCGGACGTTCGCATCAATTACGGGTGCATATGCAAAGTTTAGGTTGGCCTATAGTGGGTGACCATTTTTATGCTTCCGAGCCAGCTATTGCCGCCGCACCACGACTATTATTACATGCTGCCCACCTGCAACTGCAACAGCCTTATAGTGGCGAGCAGCTAACTTTCTCTGCCAATAGCGATTTTGTTAGCGCATCAGGCAAATTAATGGCTGACTTTAACGAGTAACAAAAATTATTGAATACTAGTCATTTATTGTTAAAAACCCATTTTACTGCTTATATTAAGAAAGCTCACTGGCTTAACTATTATGGTTTTAATAGTTGTAGTTGCGATAATAACAGGGGCTTAACGCATATTAAGGGAATAATTATGAGCATGTTACAAGACTTTAAAACCTTTGCCTTACGCGGCAACGTAATAGATATGGCTGTGGGTATTATTATCGGTGTAGCTTTTGGTAAAATTGTGTCGTCATTTGTTAATGATGTCATTATGCCGCCGATTGGCGTAATGTTAGGGGGGGTTAACTTTACGAATTTAGCCGTTGTGATCCAGCAAGAGACTGCAACCCAAGCGGAAGTATTAATAAGATACGGTGCATTTATTCAAACTATTATAGACTTTTTAATTATAGCTTTAGCAGTATTTGCCGGCATTACTGCCATGAACTCAATGAAAAAGAAAGAGGAAGCTAAACCAGACACTCCCGCGCCTGTGCCTGAAGAGGTGGTGTTATTAAGAGAAATTAGAGACGCGGTTAAGAAGTAAAGTTTTAAGTGTTTAGTGTGGGCTGATTAAGATAAATTATGGAGGATCGGTTTTACCCTAAACTACCATTGAAGCCCTGGACGGGCGTAAATGAGCCCCCAGGGATGGGTTTACGGCGTGTTAGTGTGGGTAAACCTATCCGTATTTACATTTAGTTTTAGTTTTAGTTTTAAAGAAAAATAACTACATAATAAAAAGCCGCTACAACTTAATGTAGCGGCTTTTTTATACTTATAAGTTTTGTTCAAATAACTTAAAGATCCGGCGATATTCGTCTAACCAGCTGCTAGGCTGTCTAAAGCCATGAGCTTCAACGGGATAAAGCGCAATTTCAAAGTTAGGGTTTTCTTGTTCAATTAAGCGCTGTACTAAACGCACGCTGTCTTGAAAAAACACATTATCATCCACCATAGGCGCATTAATTAATAATGGCTTGGTTAAACCTTGGCTAAAGTAAATGGGCGAACTGCGTTCAAACGCAATAGGATCAATACTTGGCGTATTTAAGATATTAGAAGTATACGGCTGATTATAATAAGCCCAGTCTGTTACAGGCCGCAGTGCAGCACCCGCTTGGAATAAATCGGGTTGGGTAAATAACGCCATAAATGTCATAAAGCCACCGTATGAACCGCCATAAGTACCAATACGCTGCCGATCAACATTAGCATTTTGTACTAACCAATCTACGCCATCGGCTAAGTCATCTATTTCTGGCTTACCCATATGCCGATAAATAGCCGCACGCCAGTCGCGACCATAGCCCTTAGAGGCACGGTAGTCCATATCCATTACCACATAGCCATGTTGCACTAATAAGTTATGGAATAAAAACTCACGGAAATAGCCAGACCAACCTAAATCACTATTTTGTAAATAGCCGGCACCATGATTAAAAATAACCGCACGCCGTTTCTCGTTAGTATTTACATTATTTTTCGCCGCGGTATTTTCGGCCGCTTGGTACACCTTGCTAAAGATTGGCTGCGCTTGATGGGAGGATTTAACTGCTACTATTGTCGGTGCCACTAACGGCAATGCTTTAAATTGCTCAGACACGGTGTCGGTTAACCGAGTAACTTGTTTGGCTGGAGTTGCATCTGCAACATACAGTTCTTCTGGCAATAAGTTAGTTGAGTGGCGCAATAATAACTTGGTTTCATCCGGCGACAAGCTAAAGTCAGTGCTACCAACTAAATGGGTAACTTGCTCAATGGCATTATTAGTTAAGTTAGCCCGATAAACTTCATATTGACCTGGGTGCGCCATATTGGCTTTAAAGTAAATATAGTTATCATCTTGGGTTAATGTCGGATCACTAACTTCAAAGGTACCTTTGGTAAGTTTTTTCGCTTTACCGGTTAAGCTTTTCAGATATAAATGGGCATAACCTGACTCTTCAGATAAATAATACAAGGCTTGGCTATTATTCAGCCAACCAAAGTCATTAAACGCATAATTTACCCAAGCAGTATCATGTAAGCGATGTTGCGGAATTAAACGCTGTTTTTTCAGATCAACTGTGGCTAACCAACGGTCTTTATTATCAAACGCCTTTAACATCACGGCGACCTGCTCACCTGACGCATGCCAGCGAATAGCGCCTTGGCTCCAATACCAGTCGTTCATTAAACCAATATCACGAATGACTTTTTCGCTTTTATATTTTTCGCCTTTAGCTTTTGCGTTTTCTGCTTTAACACTGGCTAAAACATCTTCATTGTAACCCGGTAAAGTAGTATAGCTAAGCTCGGTGCGCTCACCGCTGCTTAAATCGATTAACCATAAGCGCTGTGGCTCAGGGCTAACATCATTAACCCGGGCTCTAACTTGCTGAGCAGCAACATCACCATTCGCCGTTATATAGTTAGGCATAATGTCTTTATCGTTGCGCTTGGTTTTTTTACGCGCAGATAACAGAATATAGTCGGCAGCTGGCGATAAACTTGCTTCAACAATTTGTAGATCTTTACCTAAATAAATGGGCTGCGGGCTAAGCGTACTATTGTGTTGTTGTAGCTGAATGTCGGCTTGATGGCGATCAAGTTTATTTTTATGACTTAACGCGACATACGTAATAAGTTTATGCTGTTCTTGCGCTAAGTAGCCTTTAGCTACTTCAGGTGCTTCTGGCGCTTTTTCAGTTTTTAAATTAGCTAATTCACTACGTAAACCTGTGGCTAAATTAACGGCGAAAAATTGCCAACCTTGACGATAGGCCAACCGACCATCAAGTAAAAACTGCGGCGAACTTTGTTTGGCGCTGTCTTGGGTTAATTGCTGTAACGTACCCTTATTCATATCACGGATAAATAAATTATCAGCAAAAATATACGCTTGTAAGCTGCGGTCTTGGTTATAAACCGCATTGGCCGCACCCATAGTATGAGCTTGCTGTAATGGTAGTAATTGGCCATTATCTGTGCCCGCCAAAGGTCGCACAAACCAGTCTCGGTTTTCATTACCTTGCTGTTTACGTTGATAATAAACCGTTTTGCTATCTGCCGACCAAAATGCTCGCTCAGGCTGACGCCCTAACCAATCTGGATCAGCCATTATTTGTTCTAAAGTTAATTTAATACTAGGGTCCGCTTTAAATACGGTGGCAACACTTACCGGTTCAATATTGTAAGTTTGTGGCTCTGCTTTTTTTGCTTGTGTTGGTGCAGCCAGCAATAAACTACAGAGCGCAATACTCAGTGTAGATTTAAATACAAGTTTCATAATGATGCGCTTATGCTAATAAATGACGCCTTGTTATACAAAGCTTAGGCAATTAACGCAACCGTAAGCACAGCAGATGCGGCTATTGGTTAGCCAAATACGACAATTTGGTCTGTTTTGTCTGCTGCTACTCAGTACTTTTTAATTTGCCAAACCACTAATCCAAAATCAAACCCACAGCGTAAAAAGCTAAATAAGGCTTAAATTGGTCTTTTTATGCCAAAGGAAGAGAAAACATGTTGAACCTAGCTAGCATGCCAAGGCATGATGAAGCTCACTATTCACAGTGGAGCTCACCCGCCGGAATGACAGAACAGGTTAGTTGGGAACAAACATTAGCGTCAATTGGCTTACAGCGAAACAAAGCGGCCTATGCATTATTATTTGCCCATTTTGCCCCAAGATTAAAAGCCTTTGGTATCAAACTGTTTGGTAACGAGCAACAAGCGCTAGAAATGGTGCAAGATACCATGCTGAATGTTTGGCAAAAAGCCGCCTTATTTGATGCCTCAAGAGGGGCCGCTTCAACGTGGATATTTACTATCGCCCGTAATGTTCGTTTTGATATGTTACGCAAAAAACAACGGCGTAAAGATGATATTAGCGCGGATGATTTATGGTTTGATGGCGAGTATCCTGAGGTAGAGCTGGAACAAAGTGATTATCATTGGGATATAACCTTATTACTGGATAAGTTAGCCCCACATTTTGCCCAATTGCCCCCCGCGCAAAGTGAGGTAATCACTAAAGTGTATTTAGAAGAAAAAACCCATCAAGAAGTATCAGATGAATTATCGATCCCACTTGGTACCGTTAAGTCACGGTTACGGCTTGCATTAGACAGACTAAAAGAGGCTTTTGATGGCTCACATAATTAAACATCATCCAAGCACTGAGTTGCTGCAACAGTTCACTACTGGCACCTTAGTGGCCGATATTGCTTTAGCCATCGCTGCCCATGTTGATATGTGCCCACAATGCCAGCAATTAAGTTTAGATATGGCTAACGATATTGGTACTGATATTGAGCAAACTGTTATTGATGCCCCCACTGGCAATGAGCAAAATAACTGGTCAGCCATGTTAGAAGCTATTATGCAACAACCTGTTGTTACTCTGAATACGGCTGAGCCAAAACCTATAGCAGCCGTTACAGTAAAAGTTAATCAACGTGAGTTTATATTGCCAAGGGCCCTACAACGCTTAGCCACAAACCATAATAAATGGTTGCAGCTTGGCGGCATTGCCAGTGCTAAAGTACCAGCAGGTCCGGGTCATCATGTGTCACTACTGCATATTGATAAAAATACCGCTGTACCTCAACACACCCATTTAGGCTTAGAGATAACATTAATATTGGCTGGTAAAATAGTCGATGAGGATGGCGAATATGGCGTCGGTGATTTATTAGTAAACTCACCCGATGTCACCCATACACCGCGCACACTAGCTGATGAAGACTGTTTGTGTTTATCGGTGTTAAGTGCGCCTTTACAATTTAAAAAAGGCTTAACTCGGTTATTAAATCCGTTCCAACAATTTTTTTATTAAATAATCCATTTTTAGCGCTAAATAAAAACGCCGCGGGTTGATAAATAATCCAGCGGCGTTGATAAACTTAATAACTAATCATTTCTCAGTGCTTACTTAGCACTAGCTAAGTGTTAGCTAAGTAAGGCGGTACCGCCTTTTAAGTTATACACTTCGGCAAAACCCATAGTTGATAGAATTTTACATGCCACTAAGCTTCTATTACCTGAACGGCAGACTAATAATAATGGTTGCTCAGGTTTAAGTTCGGCATTTATTAATGCATCCGCCAATTTAGACAATGGAATTTCATTCACCAGCACATTACTTGGCAGATATAAGCTTAGTGCGCCCGCACTTTGCTCGTGCGGCTCGCGAACATCGATTACTTTAGCATTGGGCTTACTTTGTAAAAATGCAGCCATATTTTCTGGCGCAATCACATCGGTGGCATCGGCATAGCTCACTTCAACTAAACCACAAAAATAGGTACTGACTTGTTGTAGCTTAATCGCTTGGGCGCGTAACTCGGATTGCCATTGCTCTGCCGGTAACTGTTGTAATAGCTGGGCTAATAAAGGTTGTTGGGCACAGGCTTGAGCAAAAGTGGTAAAGAAGCGCTGGGCATAATCATGGCTAGACAGGATTAAACAGTCTTGGCCCAATTTCTGCGCCAATAAACGTATACTGCTGGCTAATTCAGTCATGCTGCCACCGGCTAGATCGGTGCGACCAATGCCTCCGGGTAATAATACATCACCAACAAAAGCGGCTTGCAGCTGATCTTGTTTAAACATTAAAATACTAATTGCTTCGGGTGTATGACCTGGAGTATTTAGCTTCTCAAGTCGATATTGGCCGGCCACAATGGTGTTTTGCTGTAACGGCCAACCTAAATTATCGACGTTTTGTTTTTCATCAACTAACCCCGCTAGCATCAGTAACGCGCAGCGCGCAGATTGATGATCCTGATGCAAGTGTGTATCTAATACCGCAACGAGGTCTAAATCTTGCCCCATAACAATATTGGCTATCCGGCTGGCTAAAGGTAACACCGGATCAATCACTACAGCTTGGCGAGTATCTTGACAAATAATAATGTAACTACATAAAGCTTCATGTTTTAACTGAATTAAACCATGAGCATGCAATTCTAACGTCGGTGTTGCATCGGTAAGCACTAAACAGTGTTTACACACCACATCGGCGAGCTGGGCAATGCGTTGACAAGCTTGCTGACATTCTTGTTCTGTCATTGCTGGGCCAAAGGATAGCCGAATAGCACCTTGGCTGCGCCAAGCTTCTAAACCCATGGCGTCTAACACAAAACTACTGGGCACTTTAGAGCTACAGGCTGAACCCGAACTTACCCGTATGCCAGCGGCATCAAATAAATCCATTATGTCTTTACTATAAAAGCCCGGCACCGAGAAATTCAGTGTGGTTGGTACGATAAAAGGCTGATCACTGTTTAAGACTAAAGCTGGAAACACAGTGCGTAAAGCTTTTAATAGATTGTCACGATAGCGCCATAAAGTTGCTTCGGTTTGAAAAGCAGAATCAGTTGTTTTGGTTAACTCGGTAAATATAGCTTGTAAGGCTGCGATACCCGGCAAGTTTTCCGTACCCGAGCGTAAGCCACTTTCTTGACCACCACCGGCGATAAAAGGCTGATAAGGTGAGCCATCACGCACATATAAAAAGCCAATCCCCTTAGGCGCATATAATTTATGACCGCTAAAGGGCGCATAATCGATACTAGTTTTAGCAATATTCAAGGCCATTTTACCCAATGCTTGCACGCAATCGACCATCCAAAATACGTCTGGGTTAGTATCTCGGATCAGTTTTTCTAACTTGGCTAAATCTTGTATTACGCCCGTTTCATTATTGGCAGCCATGGTGCAAACCATAACCGCTTTTGGCAAAGCCGTACGTAAAAATTCATAATCAATAATACCGTTTTGATCAACAGGTATGGCTTGTACCGTCGCATTAACTTGCAGCACGTGATTCCAATGCTTCAAGCTTTCTGGCACGGCTTTATGCTCGGTTGAGCAATATAACAATAGCGTGTCAGCACCCACCTGCCCCTTTGCTCTAGCAGCGAGTAAGGCCGATACAATAGAGGTTTGAATGCCTTCAGTAGCACCAGAGGTAAAAACAATATCGCCACTGGTGGCGCCGATTAGTTTACGCGCTAGTGCTCGGGTTTTTTCTAACTCGGCTTTGGCCTTAATGCCAGTAGTATGGCTACTACTTGGATTACCGAAACTACTTTGCATCGTATGCATGGCCGCTTCTGCTGCAACCGCTAATACCGGCGTAGTCGCATTATTATCTAAATAAACTTCGCTAAGTGACGACAACGGTTTAATTGATGACATGATGGGTACCCTAAGCCTTATAACTAATTAGCATAATATATATCGTATTATCATAACTGGCTTAGGCTAACAGCTCAAGGCAGGATACACCTTGTTTAGTGTTTAGTTTTAGATAGTGAAAATACACACTGCCTCAAACAACAAACCGCCTTTCGGCGGTTTGTTGTTTGATAATTACTAGTAATTATTCTATTAAATCTTTTGGGATTTCTGGTCGCAACTCGGCCCAGATTAAGCCACTTTCACGTCCATACTTACGCACGGCAAATACCACTTCATCAAATTTACCATTTTCAGCATGAACTTTAATTTGGTGATAGTAGTTACGTGCCACTTCGCGCGCTTTTGGATGCGAAAAATAAAAGCGGGCAATTTTATTATATAAGCCACGAAAGCCGTTTAAAATTAGTACATAAATCCGATTAGCAGAATGTAACGCCAATTCATGATTTAAATTATAATCAAACTCAGCATAAGCTTCAGCGGTGTCTTCTAGCAATTCGGCGCCAGCAAAAACTTCAATCACTCGTTCGGCATTATTTTTAATCGCACCACGGATATAAATAGCACTGATATTAGTCCGCGCCGAAAGCAGCTCGTCCACTAAATCAGGCATATGCTCTTCATCTAAACGGGCTAAGGTTTCTAGAATATTTAAACCTGACGTTTCCCAGAAGTTATTTACTTTAGTTGGTTTACCATGCTTGATAGTAAGCCAACCATCGCGAGCTAAACGTTGTAACACTTCACGTAAAGTAGTTCTAGTTACGCCAATCAACTCCGACAGTTCGCGCTCTGCGGGTAAAATGGAGCCAGGTGCAAATTTGCCATTCCAAATAGAATCGACAATGTATTCTTCTGCGAAACCGGCTGGGCTTTGCGCTTTTATCAAGTTGGTCATGCGGATCTATCCGTCTACTTATTAAGTTATATTATACTGATTGTACCAGAGCTCAATCAGTTAACAAGACACTGATTAAAAATAGCCTGTACAGACGCTAATTGTAGAACTAAGCAAAATATCGTAAATTAGCCTGCATAAATCATATAACAATATAAATAAGGCTATTTAATGTTGCAAAAAATCAAGTCGTTATCAAGTAAACGCTCTGTTTGGCTACTATTAATAATTACCATTACTGCTTTTTTAGCAACAGCATTATATTTCCAACATGTGATGAATATTCAACCCTGTATCAAATGTGTTTATATTCGCGCCGCCTTTAGTGCCATGTTATTTGCCGCTTTAATCGGCTTTATAACGGCGAAAATAACTATTTTACGCAGTCTCGCGCTAATTGGCGTGATTGCAGCCGCAGTATTTGGCTTAAACCAAGCGAATGAATTATTAGAAATAGAGCGAGTTATTGCCGCAGGTGGTTTTTCGACTTGTGCTTTCTTTGCCGAATACCCAAGCTGGCTGCCGTTAGAGCAATGGTTACCTGCAGTATTTGAACCCACAGCCAGTTGTGGCGATGATAGCTGGAGCTTACTTGATCGCAGCATGGCGTTTTGGACCAGCATTATATTATACAGCTACATTATTGTGCTAACGCTGTTTTTGCTTTGCCAAGTGGTTAAAGTAAATTCAAATCCCTATAAAGGTTAACCTTTATAGGTGTCTACAAAGCACATAACAAACAAATACAAAAACGCCCTGTTTATAGAGTATACAAACAGGGCGTTTTTTTCAGTATTTAGCCAGTGCTTACTGACTAAATACTCATACCTAGAATAGTAACTAGATAATAGCGATTAACTCAACATCAAATACTAAGGTGCTAAATGGAGCAATAGCATTACCCGCGCCACGCTCACCATAAGCTAACTCATGTGGAACATATAAGCGTAATTTAGTACCTGGCGTCATTAATTGTAATGCTTCAGTCCAGCCAGCAATAACACCTGAAACTGGGAATTCTGCCGGTTCGCCACGCTGATAAGAGCTATCAAAAACCGTACCGTCGATTAGGGTACCGTGATAATGAGTACGTACCGTTGATTCAGCTGTTGGTTTTTCGCCATCTGCTGCGCCAGCTGCTAATACTTCATACTGTAAACCTGACTCAGTTACCGTGACTTCAGCACGTTTAGCGTTTTCAGCTAAAAATTCTTCACCGGCACCCGCTAATAATTGGGCTTTTTCAGCTTGTTCTGCTTGCATACGCTCGCTAATAACGCCAAATGCAGCGCGAATTTGCTCATCAGTTACTTCTGGTTCTTGCTCGGTGAAAGCAGCTTTTACACCGGCTGCAACCGCTTCAATATCTAAACCGTCAAATGGATTATCAGCTAATTGCTGACCCATTTGTAAACCAATACCGTAACTAGCGTGTTGCTCTAAAGTTGTATATTTATCTGCCATGAATCCCACTTTATTTATTCTGGCTACTTAAAGCCAAGGTTAATATCGCCACGCAGTTTAGCGCAAACAGCGAGTAATGTCTTGTAATGCACAAAATCAAGCGGCTAATTGCTGCACTTGTTGCCAGATATTTTGTACGGTTGCTTGATCTGTTTCGCTAAGCTCGCCTTGGCCGATAGCGTGTTGCAAGCTACTGCTTACTTGCTGAATCAACTCGTCCACTTGGAATGGCTCTGCAGCGACTTGTAGAGTACCGACAGCTAAATCAAAATGGCCGCGCAAATAACCTGACGCAAACAATTCATCATCTGTGGCTACCGGGACTAATTGATCAAAAAAATTAGCTGCGTTATCGATAAAAGCATCGATATTAATTGTCATCTCGCTGTGTAAATTGCTGTTCATGCTATTCCTCTTCCTCCCAACCTAATCGATACATAACGTAGTCGTTATAACCGGTGAGTACATTAATTAATCCTGCTAATTCTTGATCCAACTTGGCGTCACCCGTATCAGCAAGTAATGGCCGACCTTGTAGCTGTTCTAATTTATCTTTGCTGGCAATTACTTGAATATTACTACGACCTAAACTACGGATAATTTTCGGTGCTAACTGCTGATTTCCTCGACCAAACACATGACCTTGACCACCAATTAGGGTGATAATAAGCTGACTTGGATAACCATCAATTAAGCTAAACAACTGCTCTGCAGTAACATCCTTAGCGATTAATTGGCCGTTTTCCACTACATCTACGCCGAGTAAGGTATTCTCTACGCCTAACTCTTGCATCACGGCCGCTACAGTAGAGCCTGAGCCCATTATATAGCGCACATCATCTTGCATTTGTTCAGTGATATAAGCCGCTAAATCAGCTAACACCAGTTCATCGGACTCTTGCCCACCCGCTTTTACACTTTGCACATAACGCAATTGTGCCGGTATGCGCATTTCACCAAAGCGCCGTGCTTTGACTACACCTTGACGAAACGCTTGTTCATCAATATCCATTACATCCGCGCTATCTAGCGAGACCAATTCACCGGCTATCAATTTGGCCACTAACTTGCCTGCGGCAGTGGGTGATATGGCATAAACACCGGAGTGGATTTTTACCCCAGCAGGAATGCCTAAAACCGTGGTTTCTTCGGCCACCACGTTACAAATGTTTCTGGCAGTACCATCACCACCGGCAAATAACAGCAGATCAACTTTGGCGGCCACTAAAGCTTGTGCAGCTTGCTCGGTATCTGTTGCGCTAGTGACATTCGCGTTTGGCGTATACACCACGTGGTAATTGAGTGCTAATTGCTGGCAACTCTTTTCGCCCATGTCACCTGCCACGGTGTAAACTGTAAATTGCGATTTTAACGACTCTAATTCGGCCAGGGCGGTTTGAGCTCTGTGCATCGCTTGTGGTTTTGCGCCCAATGCTATGGCTTGCTCTGCTTGACCATCAGAGCCTTTTAAACCGACACTGCCGCCTAATCCCGCTAACGGATTAATGATTAAACCTAAACGAAACCCTGTTGCCATGTCATGACCTCGAGAACCAGCAAAAAACAAGCCTAAAAATGGCCGTTATTGTATATAAATATTACGCAATTGCCCAGCTAAGCAGAAGTGATTAGCCATTACAGTGTTGCTTGTATAACAGATCCGACTACTTTAAAGTGCTTAGTTAAAGTACACGTTACAGTAATAGTGTTAAGCATAGGCGCGGGATAATAATATAATGAAACAGCAATTCGACAGTTTAAAACAGCAATTTACTCAATCCCCCTACCCCAGCCTCGCGCAGCGCACCCAATGGCTACAAGCGCTGGAAAAAGGCGTACGGCACTATAGTGATAAATTATGCCAAGCCTTAAGTATCGATTTTGGCCACCGCAGTATTGATGAAACTCGACTCCTAGAAATTATGCCAACCTTAAGTGGCATTGATTATCAGATTAAGCATGTTAAACGCTGGATGAAAGTCAAAAATCGCCAGGTTCATTATAGTTATTGGCCTGCCAGCAATCAGCTAATGCCGCAGCCTTTAGGCGTAGTGGGCATTATAGTGCCATGGAACTATCCCATTTATTTAGCCACTGGGCCTTTGATGGCAGCGTTAGCCGCAGGCAATAAGGTAATGCTGAAACTATCGGAGTATACGCCCGCCACCAATAGCGTAATTAACGCCATGTTAAGCGAATTCTTACCCGAACAAGTGATTGTTATAGAAGGTGATGCCGAAGTTGCTGCAGAGTTTTCTAGCTTAGCTTTTGATCATTTGCTGTTTACCGGATCTAGCAATATAGGTCGTAAAGTGATGCAGGCCGCGGCGGCAAACTTAACCCCAGTGACATTAGAGTTAGGTGGCAAATCACCGGTATTAATTGCTAAAGATGCCAACTTAGCTTCGGTTATGCCACGATTGTTATTTGGTAAAACCGCTAACGCGGGCCAAACTTGTGTGGCTCCGGATTATGTTTTATTACCGCGCGAACAATTAGATTTGTTTATTAAAACAGCTAAGCAACGCTTTAAACGATTTTATCCCGCAGGCGTACAGAGTACCGATTATTCTGCCATCATAAATCAACAGCAATTTTCGCGATTACAGTCATATTTAGCGGAAGCAGAACAAGCTCAAGCCCAAATTATTTCGCTTGACGAACAGCATTGGCAACAAAGCAGCCAACGTAAATTGGCGCCGCAATTAGTGATTAATGCGCCTTTAGATGCAGCAATATGGCAGCAAGAAATCTTTGGGCCGATATTACCCATTATGTTGTACGATGATATTGAACAAGCCATTAGCTTTATTAATCAACAACCTAGGCCGTTAGCGCTGTATTTGTTTAGCCCATCAACAGAACTGCAGCAACAGGTTATGCAGCGCACCCACGCGGGCGGCGTCTGTATTAATGATAGCCTAATGCATGTGGCACAGGATGATCTACCCTTTGGTGGCATTGGCCCATCAGGAATGGGCGCTTACCATGGTGAAGCTGGATTTTTAACCTTTTCTCATCAAAAAGCCATTCATAAAAAAGGCCGATTTAGCAGTGGCCGTTTTATTTACCCACCCTTTAATCGGACATTTTTTCGGTTAATTCTTAATTGGTTGCTGCGTTAGGGATCACCTTAGGCAGCGAAATTGCTAACATAGTGGCGACTAAGGCTAAGCCCGCAGCAGCAAGAAAGGTAAAACTTGCTCCTGCGCCATCTTGCCATAATAAACCTGAGACATAAGCGCCAATTGCACCACCGCCACCATAAATAACACCGGCATAAAATGCTTGGCCCTTACTGCGAAAGTGTTTAGGGAAAAACTGTTGAATAAACTGCATGGCGCAACAGTGAGCTATAGCAAAACTGCCAGCATGTAACATCATACTAAACGCTAATACCCAAGCGTTATCAGCGAACATAGCCACTAAAGCCCAACGTAACACTGTTAAGCTATAGCAAATACTGAGTAAAAATTTATAGCTACGATTACGTAATATTTTACCGGCATAATAAAAAGCTATAATTTCAGCAGCAACAGCAATACCTATAAATAAGCCGGTTTGGGTACCACTGTAACCAATATCCCGACTATAGAGGGTGAAAAAGCCATAATAAGGAGCAAAGCTCATTTGCAGCAATAAAGCCGCAGCCATAAAACGCAATAATAAAGGGTTTTTTAACACATCGATAAAACGTTGACTGACCGCTGAGGTACTAAGACTCAAACTAATAGGCGGTAATAAAAACAAACTGGACAATAACAATATTAAAAATAATAACGCCGAAGCAGGTATAAATTCACTGCCAAAAATTTCAAATAACCAACCGCCCAACATAACTAAAACAATATAGCCCACACTACCAAAGCTGCGTATCCGACTATAAGCTTGAGTATCATCATTTAAAAAATGAAACGCCGATACTTCAAGTTGCGGTAAAATAGCGGTCCAAAAAAAACTAAATAAAGTAAAGCCAATAAGTAACGGCCAGAAGCCAATATCAGCAAAGCTACTACACCAGCCTAGGATGGCTAATACTGCCCCGCTACGCATAATTAACATCGGCTTACCGGTGCGCTCGGCTAGTGCGGCCCAAATATTAGGCCCGACAATTCGACTTGCCGTTACGATAGCCAACAATAGGCCTATTTCGGCTGAGTCTAACCCTCTGCCGTCTAAAAACAGGCCAAAATAAGGCACAAATACACCAAGTACACCAAAATACGTAAAGTAGGCCAGCATAAGCGCTGGCCGAGCTGAAGCAGCAGACATGAATTACCTAAATTACTTAATAAAAGCTAATTGATTATAGCTTTTGGATGATGAATGTTTTTAATTTGCCAAATTAAATTGTTTATAATGGCTTAGCTTATATTTAATTAAAACACCTAGTTGCAATGATAGGCAAAGACGCTTTAATTGCGCGCAATATCTGGTGTGGTTACATGAACGTGCGCATTTTGCGCTCTATGGCGCATATAATGATCCATTAACACAATCGCTAACATGGCTTCAGCTATTGGCACAGCTCTTATACCCACACATGGATCATGACGACCTTTAGTGATCATATCAATTTCATCGCCTTGGCTATTAATGCTTTTGCCTGGCACGCTAATGCTTGAAGTGGGTTTAAGCGCCATACTGACCGTTATATCTTGACCAGAAGAAATACCGCCTAATACGCCACCAGAATGATTAGCGCTAAAGCCTTGATTACTTAGCTCATCACGATGGGTTGAACCACGTTGTTCAACCACCGCAAAACCGTCACCTATTTCTACCGCTTTAACCGCGTTAATACTCATAATGGCATGAGCAATATCGGCATCTAAGCGATCAAACACTGGCTCGCCCCAACCTACAGGTACATTAGATACAACGACATTTATCCGTGCACCTACCGAGTCGCCGGCTTTCTTTAACTCGCGCATGTACTGATCTAAGTCTTCGATTTTATCAGCATCAGGGGCAAAAAACGGATTATTATTGACCTCTGCCCAATCTAGTTTAGCCATTTTAACTGGGCCAAGTTGCGCCAAATAACCCCGCACTTGAATACCACATTGTTCGAATAGATATTTTTTAGCAATAGCCCCTGCTGCGACGCGTACGGCGGTTTCGCGAGCAGATGATCGGCCACCGCCGCGATAATCGCGAATACCATACTTGTGCCAATAGGTATAGTCAGCATGACCGGGGCGAAACACATCTTTAATAGCCGAATAGTCTTGCGAGCGTTGGTCAGTATTTTCAATGAGTAAACCAATACTGGTACCTGTAGTGGTATCTTCAAATACGCCGGATAATATTTTAACAATATCATCCTCTCGTCTAGCTGTAGTGTAACGCGATGTACCTGGCTTACGCCGGTCTAAATCTAGTTGTAAGTCTTCTGCTGTTAATGTCATCCCTGGCGGACAACCATCAATAACGCCCCCTATCGCAGGGCCATGACTTTCACCAAAGGTGGTGACTTTAAATAGTTGTCCAATGCTGTTACCGGCCATTGCTACTCCTCAACCTGATTAGCTATCAATATGTTTATAGTTCAAAAAAGTGCAGGCAGCGCTGTAATTCAGCTTTAGTAATAGCAAACACGCCGATACCGCCATGTTTAAATTCTAACCAGTCAAACTTAACTTCAGGCAATTGCTGCTGCAATTGCACCATGCTATTACCCACTTCACAGATTAATACGCCACCCTCATTAAGATGGCTGGCTGCTTGGGCTAAAATGCGTCGTGTTAAGGCTAAACCATCTTCACCCGAGGCTAAGCCCAGTTCTGGCTCATGATGATACTCTTCGGGTAAGTCCGCCATATCTTCAGCATCAACATAAGGCGGATTAGTTACGATTAAATCATACTTAGCACCGATTAAGGCATCATAACCATCAGACAGTATGGGATAGACGCGGTGCTCAACATGATGTTGTTCAATATTAAATTGGGCAATTTCTAATGCATCGGGGCTAATATCAACCGCATCAACTTCTGCTTCAGGAAAAGCATAAGCACACGCAATAGCAATGCAACCTGAGCCAGTACATAAATCTAAAATATTATGCACAGCATGGCCGTTAAGTTGCTGAGCAAACTTGTCGGCAATTAATTCTGCAATCGGTGAGCGCGGAATTAACACCCGCTCATCAACATAAAAGGCTAATCCGGCAAAATAAGCTTGATTAGTTAAATAAGCCGCTGGTAAGCGCTGGCTAATGCGCTGCTGTAATAAGTAAACAAAGGCTTCACGCTCTTGTTTTATTAAACGCACATTTAATAGCTTGTCGTCGGTTAAGGGGGGCAAATGCAACACGTAACATAATAATGCTGCCGCCTCGTCCCAAGGATTATCTGTGCCGTGGCCCAAATAAACTTCAGCCTGATTTAACTGGCTAACGGCAAACCGTAACCAATCATGCACGGTAACTAGCTCAGCGATAGCATCTGCTATACACTCAGCACTTAAAAATAATTCGCTAGATTCAGCCATGTTTTAGGTAAGCTCTTTTTGTAAAAACGATTTTTGTAATAAACGGTCAGATTAAGTAGACTTGGACGATGCAGAATAAAAACTCTCAGCTGTTAAAAACGCTATTAACAGCTGTATCAGCAAAAACACTGTCTACAAAAGCAGTGTCAAAAAAAGTGCTAAAAGCATCATCAGCCGTATCGCCAGACGTTACAGACGAAGATAGCCAACTGTTTCGCCAGTCGATAGCAGGCGCTAGGCCTATTACCCAAGATAAGATACCGCCTGTTGCCGCCCTGAGCAAGCAAAAAAGACGTGCAGACGTCTCTGCAAACACGCTAGCTAACGATTTATTTTACTTTTCTGATCAATATGAAGGCTATATTGATCAAGGCGGTAGTCACAACTATGTGCAAACCGGTGATGACGTTCATTTAAGTGGCCGATTAAAGCGTGGCGAGTTTCAACCGCAAGTGATATTAGACCTGCACGGCATGACGTCTGCTGAAGCTAAAATAGAGTTGGCGGGTTTATTGGCTTATTGTGAACAAAAACACCTAAACTGTGCCTGTGTTGTGCATGGCAAGGGCTTAGGTATTTTAGCCCGTAAAGTGCCCAACTGGCTTATTCAACACCCCAATGTCCGCGCATTTCATACCGCCCCAAAAAGCTGGGGTAAAAATGGCGCCTTGTTATTATTACTAAAAATAAAAGCTTAACCACTTAACCGTATAACAAGGCATTTAAAGAGTATTAGCTAGCAATCGCGATAGCCGGTACAAGCAGGAAAATTGCCATACTGACTAATTTTTATAAGCTTAACAGGGCTAAATCTTCAGTAGATATCGACTCAATTAATTGTCCCTGCTGCTTTGGTTGATAAGCAATACAGGCTAGCTGAGCAGGACTAAACACCGGTGCTTGACCCGCATCAGTGAACTGAGCCACTAAAAAGCTGACTAACGGCATATGCGATACCAGTAAAATCCGAGCATCTGGCTTAGTCGCTAAACAGACATCTAAGTACGATTGAAAGCTTGCCGCGTTAGCATCTGGCACTAGATCAGTAACCAAGTCTAACTGGCTAAAAGAAGGTTGCTTGGCTAACATTAACTCTGCAGTTTGTTGGGTACGTAAATACGGACTAGACCAAACCCAATCAAAGTTACCATGCTGCTGATATAACCAGTTAGCCATCTGAGTAACTTCATCAACACCCTTTGGTGTTAATGGTCTTAATTTATCGGAAGCAGCCATAGGCTCTGCTTCACCATGACGCATAATAACAAGATTTACCATTGACATAATACCATGCTACTTAATAAGTCCTGTTGTTGAGGTATAGGCCGCAAACAATATGCACGCTATACATTACTCGAGTCAAAATTGTGCGCTATCATAAAGAAAGATATGGCTTAGTGTAACTGTTAATAATGCATAAAAACTAGGGTAGTTATTACTTATTGCTATGACTACATTTTACTATGCCAATTTCTAACCAGTTAAGTATCAACCTTTAACCTCTGGGTTGAGAAAAAAGGATCTAGTTTGGAAAATAAGCAGCTATTGCAAAGTATAAATGATCACCGAAGTTATCAGCACTTTGTGCTTGAGAACGGCCTTGCTGTGCTTTTAGTGCAACAAGCAGATGCTCATAAAAGTGCGGCAGCGTTAACGGTTAATGTAGGCCACTTTGATGATCCAAGTGAGCGCCAAGGTTTAGCTCATTTTCTGGAGCACATGTTGTTTTTGGGCTCAAAAAACTATCCAGAAGCCGGTGAATATCAGCAATTTATCAGTCGTCACGGCGGTAGCCATAACGCTTGGACGGGTACTGAGCACAGTAGTTTCTTTTTTGATATAAATAATGACTTTTTTGAGCAAACCTTAGCCCGATTTGCTGATATGTTTAGCCAGCCCTTATTTAGCTCAGAATATATTGAAAAAGAACGCCATGCCATTGAAGCCGAGTTTAGTTTAAAGCTTAAAGATGACGGCCGTCGTATTTATCAAGTGCATAAAGAAACCGTCAATCCAGAACACCCTTTTTCCAAGTTTTCAGTCGGTAGTTTAACTACGTTAGCTGACTTACCTAACGACAGCTTGCGCCAAGCTTTAATGCGCTTTTTCCAGCAGCAATATAGTGCAAAGCGTATGACATTAGCTTTAGTGTCGCCATTACCACTAGACGAGCAACGGCATTATGTAGAACAATATTTCTCTGCTATCGCCAATCAACCGCAGGCAAAGCCAGCACTTACGACAACGCTTTACTTGCCTGAGCAGCAAGGCATTCAGTTAAACATAAGGCCACATAAAAACAGCCAAAAATTGGTGGTCAGTTTTGCCCTACCCGACATTCAGTCTTGGTATAAACATAAAGTGATTAGCTTTTTGGCGCATCTAATTGGTGATGAAGCAGAGGGCTCATTATTAAGTTATTTAAAGCAGCGCTCTTGGGTTAATCAACTTAGTGCGGGTGGCGGAATTGATGGCAGTAACTATAAAGACTTTACCATAGCCTTTGAATTAACCGAGCAAGGTTTAACCCAGCGCGATGCTATCGTTAGCAGTTTATTTAGTTATTTAGCGCTGCTTAAAGTTAAGCCTTTCCCTGTAACTTTATTTAATGAAAAACAAAAGTTGCTGGAATGGGCTTATCTGTATCAAGAGCCCTCTGACGAGTTAGATACCGCCAATCATTTATCGATTAATATGCAGCATTATCCGGTGGCGGATATTATTTATGGTGACTACCGTATGGAAGCCCCCAGTGATGCGCTTTACCAGCATATTTTACAGTTTTTTTGTAGCAGCAATATGCGTTTAATGCTCATTACGCCACAGGTAGCAGTAAATAAACAAGCGCGCTGGTATCACACGCCTTATAGTGTCGAATCCATAGACTCAGCACTATTACAGCAATTTGATAATGCCGCTTTAATACCTGAATTATATTTACCCGGCGCCAATCCGTATCTTAGCGATAATCTTATCTTATTACCGAAAAATGCACATATGCCGATACCAAAACGGCTACATCACTCAGAGGCGATATCGGTTTGGTATAAAGCCGATACTGAATTTAATAGCCCCAAAGGCCATATTTTTGTTCAGTTAAGCCTAGCCAATAGCCAAAATGGCTGTGCTCAGCTTGCGGCAATTCGGTTATGGGTTGAATTATTTCAAGATAATATTAACCAACAATTATACCCTGCCACGGCCATAGACTTAATTTATAATGTCCACGTCCACCGCCAAGGCATTAGTATTCACACCAGTGGTTTAGCTGCAAATCAGCTGTTGTTATTAACCAATATATTAGACAAAATGTCAGAGTTGCAGTTTAGCGAGCAACGCTTTTTGGAAATAAAACGGCATTTAACTCGGCATTGGCGAAATAGCAGCAAAAACAAACCTGTACCACAACTATTTTCCCAGTTGTCGGCTATTTTACAACCGTTAAATCCAGAAATAATTCAGCTTGCCGACGCTTTAGAGACGTTAACCTTTACCGACTTTATCCAGTTTCATCAGCAATTATTCAATCAAGTACATATTGAAAGTTTAATGATAGGTAATTGGTCACTTGATCAAGCCAATGAACTGACATCTGAGCTAAAACAGTGGCAACTCAATTTGCATAACGCAGCGCCAGCCCTGCCTAACCCTACCTATAAAGTGCAAGGTCAAGGTCCGGTATGGTTACAAGTAGAGACTGAGCATAATGATCATGCATTAGTCATTTACTTGCCGGCACAAGAAACAACCGCTGACTCGATGGCCTTATTTATGCTGGCCAATCATGTGTTATCGGCTGAGTACTTTCACCAACTACGCACAGAGCAACAACTAGGCTACTTAGTCGGTACCGGCTATGCCCCAATTAACACCTTACCCGGTATCGCTTTTTATGTGCAATCACCTAACGCTGATTGTGCCCTGCTTTATCAAGCTACCGTGGTATTTTTCCGCTCATTTTTAACTGAAACCGAACAGTTAACTGCAGCAGATTTTGCTGAAATGAAACAAGGTTTACAGGCACAGTTAACGCAAGGTGATAGCAGTTTAGGCGCTAGAGCAAAACGCTTTTGGCTGGCGTTAGGCCAACATGATTATAATTTTAATCTTACCCACTGTATTGTTCAGGCATTAGACGAGTTATCGTTAAACGAATTTATTCAATTTTTGCACCAACTGCTGTTACCCGAATATGATGCCATTTTCTTAGCCACAGATCCTAAACCTGCAATAGACCATATTCAAGCTAGCACTGCCGCTGAATTAAAGCAGCGCCTGCAACAAACAGAAATTGCTTTTGACAGTTTTGCTAAACTTGGTTAACGTGGCCTGTTGTTTTCGCCACTTAGCATCTGCGTAATTTAATAAAGTTGTGGATCTCTTTCACTAGCTTAGTGCTAATTTTTGGCCGTGTCGTTTATTTGCTGTTAATGGAGACGGTGTGCAATCATATTTATTCACTATAGCGTTAGTAATAGCGACCGCCACCTCGTGCTTGGCTATTTATAGCATTATAAAGGTACGTCGTTCTCAATCTAAATTAGCACAAAGCGAAGAACAGCTACGATTGTCTTTATGGGCTAGTGGAGATGAGTTATGGGACTGGAAAGTTAACCAAGCACAATTTTACCGTTCTAGTTCATGGTTATCCTCTGTTGAGCAATCGACTAACAGCACTGAATTTCCGCCTTATAAGCAATTGATTCATCCAGATGACTTGTCTCGAGTGCAACTTTTATTGCAACAGCATTTAGCTGGCGAGACGACAATGTTTGAAGCAAACTATCGGATGAAAGACAATGACAATCATTGGACTTGGGTATTAGATCGCGGTAAAGCAGTAGCCTTTGCCGCCGATGGCAGTGTGACGCGTGTTACTGGCACCCTAAAAAACATTCATCACTTAAAACAAACCGAAGAACAATTGCAATTGTTTGCTCGCTGCTTAGAAAACATTTCTGATGCGGTTGTGATCTGCGATCATCAATTTTCGATTTTAGAAGTTAATCCTGCTTTTAGCAGTATTACCGGTTTATCTAGGAAAGCCGTTTTAAACAAACGCTTTGAGCTTAGTTTATACCCAAGTAAATTTATGGCTGATATACGCGCTAAACTAAATGCAGATGAGCATTGGAGTGGCGAGGTACGTGAACAACGGCCTAATGGTGATATTTATTATGCTGACTTGACCTTTGATGTCATAAACGATACTCAGCAACAAACCAGCCAATACGTAGCCGTATTTTCAGATATTACCGAACGTAAACAGCGTGAAGCAAAGCTCAGTGACTTAGTGAATAAAGATACCTTAACCGGCTTACCTAATCGCGCGGTATTTATCCAACAGTTGTCCGCTATAGTTACCCAAAATACTGAATATGCAGTATTAGTATTTGACTTAGATAACTTTAAAAAAATTAATGACTCTTTAGGCCATGATTTAGGTGACAGCCTATTATGTAAAATATCGGCAAGATTAAATCAGTTTGCTCAATATAAAAATGCTTTATATCGTTTAGGCGGTGATGAGTTTGCGATATTAATTAAACAACCTAGTGATAAAAATTTTATCGAAGTGTTTGCTAAAGAATTGTTAGGCCATATTAACCAGCCATTTTTTGTTAATAAGCATGAACTCGTCATCAGTTGTAGTATCGGTATCGTTACCTATCCAACCCATGGCAATAATGCTCAGGTGTTATTGCGCAATGCCGACACAGCTATGTATAACGCTAAAAGCCAAGGTGCTAATCGTTTTTTATTTTTTAATGATGCCATGAATCAATTAGCGGTAAAACGCTTACAAATAGAAAACTTAATTCGTTATGGTTTAAAAGAAGATTTCTTTTGTGTCTATTATCAACCTAAGTTAGACATTATTACTGGCCAGTTAGTCGGTATGGAAGCTTTAGTGCGCTTTAACACCCCTAAAGGTGGGTTAATTAGTCCAGCGAGCTTTATTCCTATTGCAGAAGAAACTGGCCAAATCATTGAAATTGGTGAAGTGGTATTACGTAAAGCCTGTCAAGACGTTAAACGTTGGATTGATCAGGGATTATTTGATGGTAGAGTCGCCGTTAACTTGTCCTCTCGACAATTTGCGTTGCCGTTTTTATGTGAACAAATTGACCAGATTTTGCAAGAAACCGAATTACCTTCATATCATCTTGAATTAGAAATCACCGAAGGTACGGTAATGCAGTCGCCTAAACTGGCCATTGAAACCATGAAGAAGTTACGTGCTCGCGGCATGCATTTAGCTATGGATGATTTTGGTACCGGTTATTCTTCATTAGCGTATTTAAAACAATTTCCGCTGAATACGTTAAAAATAGACAAAATTTTTATAGACGATTTAAATACCGCTCGTGGCAGAAATATGGTGGACACCATAGTCACTATTGCCCATAACCTTAATTTAACCGTAGTCGCTGAGGGCGTAGAGCAGTTAGAGCAAGTAGAGATGTTACATAAATTACGTTGCCAAATCATTCAAGGTTACTATTACAGTAAACCGATCAGTGCCAATGACTTTAGTACGTTTTTACAGGAAATAAAACAAAAGCGTTGGCAGTCATTTGCTATCGCAACTGATGTTTAGGAATTTTAAAACGGTTTGAGGAATGAAAACAGCGCCTTAATTGGCGCTGTTTTTTTTAATCTGAATCGGTATCAACGTAAGAAAAATCTTCATTACCATCGGCTAGTTTTTTGGTACCAAATACAGTATGAAACTTACGTTTTTCGGCCAAACGATGTTTATATTTCATCCAGGTTTTTTCGTATAAAGTTGTTGCCGGTTCTTCACCTTTGCATACAGAAATAAAACGCTGTTCTTCATCATTTGTTGGAGTTCTCTTACCTTCCTCCAACTCAAACATTGCTAAACCATGCTTCTCGAGCACATTACCTTCATTAAGGGTAAAACGCCCAGACCGGGTAAACCCTTTAGGGAAATTTCGGTCATCGAAAAAGCGACGTTGACTAACAAAACTTGGCTGCATCACTTTTTTTCCTCTAATTTTGTTGGAATTTAACCCAACCAGTTGAATCTGTGCGGAGTATGGTTAACAATAATCGTATCGTAAAACAAAAATTTTTTATCGACACCATAAATAATTCCTAGGATATAATTTGGATACCGAACTGCTTAAAACCTTTATCGAAGTTCAGCGTACTCGGCATTTTGGCCAAGCAGCAGAAAACTTGTATTTAACTCAATCTGCGGTCAGCTTTAGGATCCGTCAATTAGAGCAATACCTAGGTGTTAACTTATTTAGCCGCCATCGAAATAATATTCAATTAACCGCTGCTGGTGAGCGTTTATTGCCCCATGCAGAAGCCATGCTCGCCGCCCTGCAGCGTGCTAAGCAAGATGTTGCCACTAGCGCAGAACAAGCCCAGCCCTTCTCTATGGCCGCTACAGCTAACATTTGGGATGCTTTTTTGCTGCAAGGTTTTGTGCGTAGCCAACATCTGTTTCCTACTTTGTGCTGGCGCGCTGACTCTTTAGGCCGTGAGCAAATAGTTCGACAATTACAAGAGCGAAACTTAGATTTGGCTATTTTATTCGACCCGCCAAAAGTAGACGATATGCAAGTCGAAAAGCTTGGCACTATAAACTTATTGCCCTTAAGTAGCCACAATACGGCTAGTATTGATAACTGGCAGCAAGATTATATTTATATTAACTGGGGTAGCAGTTTTAGTGTGCAACATAACCGGCTGTTTCCGGAGTCGTCGGCAGCAAAACATCGTACCGGTAGCGCGAGAATTGCCTTAGAGATGATGCAATACACCGGAGGTAGTGCATATTTACCTAATGCCATGGTACAACAGTATCTTAATGAGCAACGTTTACATTTAGTGGCTGGCGCCCCCATCATTTCTAAAGATGTTTACGCCGCATTTTTACCTAATGCCGCTAATTTAAAACACATTTCTGCAATAAATATTCAATTATCGCAGCTACTTAAGAACTAAGATGACACATTAGGCATTATAGCGAGCTTCTTTATCACCGCGAACTCGAAGTAGGTTAAGCCGTTTATGACTATTAAACAATGGGATTAATAAAGGCCCTAAGCAGAGCGCAGCGAGGGCCCAACGAATAGCCGCCATGCCACTGCGTAATGCCGCGATATAAATGCCAGCAGCTGTACATAGCCATATAACAGGTAAAAATAACACCAAAACACTCCAATAACGTCGAGCATTAATTATACCCGTCGTAACTGACGCTTGCTGTTAATTATTTGTAGTTTATTCTTGGTTATTTGCAAATGAAAAAGGCATGTACTAGACATGCCTTTTAAGTGTTTATGCTAATTTAAGAGTAAAACTTTTGCTGTTGCTCGGCCATTTCTAATAATAATGGCGCTGGAGTAAATCGAGCCCCAAAGCGGCTTTCTAAGCTACGCAACTGCGTGACCAAGTTTGTCACGCCCATAGTATCGATATAACGGAATGGTCCACCTAAGAAGGGAGGGAAACCAATGCCGAAGATGGCACCAATATCTCCATCCCGCGCTGAAGCTATTACACCCTCGTCTAAACAACGTACCGCCTCATTTAACATCTGCGCCACACAACGATCGCTAATGTCGCTTGTACTTAAACGTGATGCTGGTGTGATAGATAGTAAGGTATAAACACTGCTATCAACCTGCTTTTTGGCTTTTTTACTTTTGCCATCATATAAATAAAAGCCTTTAGCGTTTTTCTTACCCTTACGACCATCAGCCAACAATTTTTCAAACGCCGCGGGGGCCGTAAAGCGCTCACCCAAAGCTTGACTTAAAATAGGTGAGATCTTGGCGCCAACATCAATACCTACTTCATCTAATAATGCTATTGGCCCGACTGGGAAACCAAACTTAACTAACGACTTGTCTATATGCTCGACTGACTCACCTTCTAACAAAATATTAGCCGCTTCATTCATATATAGCGCTAAGATACGGTTAACATAAAATCCAGCACCGTCTTTGACCACTATTGGCGTTTTACCTTGTTTACGGGCAAAAGCTACCGTAGTTGCGATAGTTTCAGCTGATGTTGTTTCATGGGCAATAACTTCCACTAAGGGCATTTTATCTACCGGTGAAAAGTAATGTAAGCCAATAACATTTTCTGGCCGTTTAGCATTAGCCGCTATTTGGCCGATGGGTAATGAGCTAGTGTTACTAGCAAAAATAGTGGCTTCATTACCATGCAATTCAATATCAGCCACCATTTGCTGCTTTAAATCTAAGTCTTCAAATACCGCTTCAACCACAATATCAACATCGTGAAAACCACTGTAATCAGTCGTACCCGTAATTAACAGCATTTGCTTTTGCAGCTCAGCTTGGCTAATAAACCGTCGGTTGAGTTTTTTCTTCAGTAGTGAATAACTGTATTTAAGGGCATGAGCAATACCTTGCTGGTTAATATCTTTTAACCGAACCGGAATGCCAGCTTTTGTTGCTGTTACGTTAGCAATACCGCCGCCCATTAAGCCACCACCTAAAATAGCCGCTTTATGCACTGTTCTTGGTGTTACATCGCCTGCACCTGTTTCCTTTTTCATTTCGGTGGTGGCAAAAAACAGACTGCGCAATGCTGCAGACTCTTTGGTCATACATAATTGGCCAAAGGCTTCAGCTTCAGCTAATAAACCTGCTGTTTTACCTTTATCTATACCCGTTTGAATAACATCTAATATTTTAATTAGCGCGGGGTAATTGCCATGGGTTTTGCTTATTGTTTGTTTACGCGCTTGGCTAAATACAATATTTCGACCAAGACTGGTTTGCTCTAAAAACTTATCCACTAAACCCACTTTACGATTATCTCGCTGAGGTTTACCTTTTAACGCTAACTTTATTGCGGTTTCTAATAAGATACTGACTGGTACAACATCATCGACTAAGCCAAATTTTTTGGCTTGAGCTGGGCGTAATTGCTTGCCGGTCAACATCATATCTAAGGCTTTTTGTAAACCGACTAATTTAGGTAAACGCTGGGTGCCACCACTGCCTGGCAATAAGCCTAGCTGGACTTCAGGTAAGCCTAAAACGGTTTTATCGCTATTACTGGCAACTCGGGCATGACAGGCCATGGCTAACTCTAAACCGCCGCCTAAACACGGACCATGAATAGCCGCCACTAAAGGGATGCTTAACTGCTCTAGTTGATTAAATATGTCTTGGCCCATAGTAGCAATACTTTGTGCTTGAGCTGCCGTCTGGCAGTCATTTAGCATTGAAATATCAGCTCCGGCAATAAATGAATTTGCTTTACCACTGGTAAACACTAGGCCCTTTAATTCTTTATTAGCTTTAATCTCGGTTAATAAGGCGGCAATTTCATCCGCGAAGGCCGCTTTTAACACGTTCATCGACTCGCCAACAATATCCATACTGATAATACCAATATGATCGTCGCGTACGGTTAAACTAAAACTATTACTCGCAGTCATTATTCTGTCTCCACTATCATCGCTACGCCTAATCCACCCGCAGCACACGCTGTGGTTAAGCCTACACCACCACCACGACGATTTAATTCATTAAGTGTTTGCACGATTAAACGGGTACCGGTAGCTGCAAAGGGGTGACCATAAGCTAACGAACCGCCATTAACGTTAAATTTATCCATATCAATTTCACCAATAGCTGCACTACGGCCTAGTTTTTCAGCTGCGAATTTTTTACTGGCAAACATTTTTACGTTGGCAAGTGTTTGTGCAGCAAAGGCTTCATGCATTTCAATTAAGGTTAAGTCCGCTAACGTCATACCGGCGCGATCAAGCGCGATTGGCGTGGCATACGACGGCCCCATTAACATGTCTTCATGCACGCCGATAGCAGAGAAAGCATAGCTGCGGATATAACCCAGTGGCTTATAGCCTAAGGCTTTAGCCCGGCTTTCTGTCATCATTAATACCGCTGAAGCGCCATCGGTTAAAGGCGTACTATTGGCTGCTGTCACGGTGCCGTGCGCCCGATCAAACGCAGGTTTTAAGCGCGCGTAAGACTCTAATTTAGAATCTTGACGAATATTGTTGTCCATTTCCAGAAAGCGTGAATAAGGGGCAACCTGTGCCGCCATGACTTCTTGTTGCATAATGCCACTTTGCCATGCAGCAGTGGCTAAGGTATGCGAGCGATGCGCCAACGCATCTTGCTCTAAACGGCTAATGTTATGTGACTTTGCCATTTGCTCAGCTGTATCACCCATTGATAAGCCTGTACTGTATTCCGCAATCGCAGGCGGAACGGGTAATAAATCTTTAAAGCTTAAACGGCGGAAAATGGCAATACGTTGACTTAAGGTACGGGCCTTACTTAAATCAACTAAAGCACGAGCTAAAGCTTTGCTAACACCAATAGGCACGACTGAACTTGAATCTGCACCACCGGCAATAGCAATTTCACTCATGCCGGCCATCATAGTTTCTGCTACACTGGCAACTGATTGAAAACTAGTGGCACAAGCACGGGTGACACTATAGGCATCGGTATGGACATGCATGTTAGTGCCTAATACAATTTCCCGAGCAATATTGGGCGCCTCGGGCATTTGCACCACTTGACCATATACAACCTGCTGGATA
Source organism: Rheinheimera salexigens (assembly GCF_001752395.1). Classification (NCBI taxonomy): domain Bacteria; kingdom Pseudomonadati; phylum Pseudomonadota; class Gammaproteobacteria; order Chromatiales; family Chromatiaceae; genus Rheinheimera; species Rheinheimera salexigens. The sequence continues at coordinate 2,303,179 of NZ_MKEK01000001.1, forward strand.
AGTTGCGGATCAATTTCACTGCGGATAAGTAATTCGTTAACCACCATTTTACCTAAGTCTAATGCCGAGACTCCGTGTAATTCTGTAGCTTGCTTAGCAAATGGCGTACGTAAACCAGAAACGATAGCAATTCTATCACCACCGCGAGTTGTTAATTGTATTGGCGTTTTCATCCTGTTCCTCAATCTGAATTTACAGGTCAGACCTGTATTGTTGTTTTCGATTGTAACGACAGTTGTCGATAATTAAAACACTTGTTTTAATACAAATTGAACCATATATCCGCTATAACGTCATAGCCTAGCTTGAAATTTCATGTTTTGGGTAATAAATACTCATTAAATCTAATTAATTAAGACTCTATTTTAGGGTAAACGCATTATGGTAAACGCATTCTCCGGTTTAAAAACCTATCTTGACAGCCAAGTGCTGGGTCAACCTGAACTGACTGAAGGCATTTTATTAGCCTTATTGGCCAATGGTCACTTATTAGTAGAAGGCCCGCCGGGCTTAGCTAAAACCCGTGCTGTAAATGCCTTAGCACATGGCGTTGAAGGCCAATTTCATCGTATTCAATTTACGCCCGACCTATTGCCAGCAGATTTAACCGGTACTGATATTTATCGCCCTGAAACTGGCCAATTTGAATTTCAATCAGGGCCGTTATTTCATCATATAATTTTAGCCGATGAAATTAATCGGGCGCCGGCAAAAGTACAATCTGCTTTATTAGAAGCAATGGCAGAAAAACAAGTTACCGTGGGTCGTAATACCTATCCATTGCCAGAGTTGTTTTTAGTTATGGCGACCCAGAATCCATTAGAGCAAGAAGGTACCTATCCGTTACCCGAAGCTCAGCTGGATCGGTTTTTACTGCATTTAAAAGTAGACTATCCTGACGCCGCAACCGAGTTAGCTATTTTACAATTAACTCGCAACGAAGCCTTATCCACAAATGCGCCCGTTGTCACCAGTATTACTCAGGCCGATATTTTTGCTGCCCGTAAAGCCATTTTACAACTACATATGGCTGATGGCTTAGAGCAATATATTGTGCAATTAATTATGGCGACACGAAACGCTAGTGCTTACAGCGAAAAATTAGCTAGTTGGATTGCTTATGGTGCCAGCCCGCGGGCAACCATTGCCATTGAACGTTGTGCCAGAGCCAAAGCGTGGCTTAACGATCGAGATTATGTTACGCCAGATGATATTCAAGCGGTGTTTCATAATGCCTTACGCCATCGATTAATTTTAACCTACACCGCTGAAGCCGAAGGGATTACTACTGATGATGTGCTTAGTGAGATTTTACGCTTGGTGCCATCTGCCTAATGTTAAATTCAACCTTCTCTGTCCAGCAATGGCTTAGCCAAACCGAAACCAGCGGCAGCTCGCTCGGCTTAGCTGAGTTGTTGTGGTATCAGCGCTACACTAAGGTGCTAGATTTAAGCCCGAAAATAGCTATCCAAAATAAATTAGCCGGTACTTATTTAGCAAAAAGTAAAGGTCGTGGCATGGAGTTTGACGAAGTGCGGCATTACCAAAATGGCGATGATGTGCGCACTATTGATTGGCGCGTTACCGCTCGTACTGGTAAGGTTCATACCAAGTTATTCCGTGAAGAAAAAGAACGTCCGGTGTTTATTTTGACTGAATTAAGCACCCATATGCACTTTGGCTCTACCTTACTGTTTAAATCAGTGCAAGCTGCACATTTAGCCGCATTAATAGCGTGGCATGTAAAAAAACGCGGCGATAAATTGGGTGGCATTGTGTTTAGTCAGCAGCAACACCGTGAATTAAAGCCGCAGAGTCGCAGCCAAGGAGTTTTGAGATATTTTCATGCCTTAACTGAAATTCATCGCAACAGCGCCGACTTAAAAATGGATACTAATGCCGCTGTTAATAACAAAAATAGTGTCAATAGTACTGTTAATAACAGTGTTAATAGCAGTGCGATACATTTTAACGCGGCATTAGCTCAGCTCCGCAGATTAGTTCACCCCGGTAGCTTAGTGTATATTTTGTCAGATTTTAGCCAGTTTAATGCTGATGCCTTGCGTCATATCCAAGCCATCCGCCAACACAATGAAGTAACCTGTTGTGCCATTAGCGATCCGTTGGAATTACATTTGCCTTCGACAAGCTCGGGTATTGCCGCTGTTACTGATGGCATTAACAGCGGTGTAGTTGAGTTAGGTAATAAAGGCTTGCAACAACGCTACGCCGAACAGCAACAGAGCAGTCAATTGCAATTACAACAACAGTTATCATTACTAGGTTGTAAATGGTTGCCAATAACGGCAGCCGAGCCAATATTAAGTCAATTAGAGAGAAACAGGCATGGCGCTTCCTGATATGGCCACAACTAATATTGCTAACGCTAATCCCGCATTGGCCAGCTTAGCCGATATAATAGAACCCGACTTTACCAGCCAGTTTGCATTAGCTCCCATATATTGGCTGCTAATTGCCGCTATAGTAGCCGTTATTGGGTATGCCGGATGGAAAATAACACAACGCCATCGTTACTGGTTTGCTAAACGCCAAGCAATAAAGCTTTTAGCTCAGTTAGAGCAGCATCCTGCTGCCGCCAAACAAATTAACCAATTGCTTAAGCGTGTGCTGCAGCATTATCAACCGGCTCATCCTGCATTGTCGGCTTCAAGCGAGCAATGGCAACAATGGTTAGCAAAGCAAAGCACATTAACTTTGCCTAATTTAAGCCAGTTACTGTATCAAGCAGACAGTTCAGCAGCTGAGGTAGAACAGTTTTATATTTTTGCCCGGCAATGGCTAACCGACTATAAAGCCAACGCAGATACTGAGCAGGTTAATAGCGCTACAACAACTAATACGCTGCAAGCAATACAGCAGGATAAGGAGCAACAGCATGCTTGATTTTGCTTATCCTTGGTTAGCACTGTTAATTATTGTGCCTTTTATTCTGCGACCCAAACGCCGAGAATCTAGCAATACCACCTTGTATCTACCGCCATTAGCCAAGTTGGCTAATACAAACCAGACTCACACTAGCCGCTGGTATAGTGTTAATTCATTATTATTGGCTGTAATCTGGTTAGCTTTAGTCATTGCTTGTATGCAGCCCCGCTGGTTAGGTGATAGCCAAACTATTCCACAACAAGGCCGCGATTTAATGTTAGCGCTAGACTTATCCGGCTCAATGGAAATAGCCGATATGGTGACCCAAGGTAATACCATTAATCGGCTAGATGCCGTTAAGTCGGTAGTACGAGACTTTATACAACAACGCCAAGGCGATCGTATTGGTTTAATTTTATTTGCAGATGCTGCTTATCAACAAACACCACTTACTTTTGACCTTATTACTGTCGAAAAAATGCTCAATGATAGTGTACTGGGTCTAGTGGGCACTCGCACCGCTATTGGCGAAGCCATTGGTTTGGCGGTCAAGCGCTTAAATACTTATGAAAGCTCAAATAAAGTGCTGATATTACTCAGTGATGGTGCGAATACTGCGGGTAATATTCAACCTTTAGAAGCATTAACCTTAGCCAAAGCAGCTGGGGTTAAAATTCATACTGTGGGCGTCGGTGCTGAGCAAATGTTACAGCAGGGATTATTTGGCCAACGCTTAATTAACCCCTCTCAAGATTTAGATGAAACGTTATTAACCCGTCTTGCTGAGGAAACTGGGGGCCGATATTTCCGGGCTCGAGATCTTAACGAGCTACAGCAAATATATAAATTATTAGATCAGTTAGAGCCGATAACCCGCGATAGTTTAACCTACCGGCCGCAAAAAAGTTTATTGCATTGGCCGCTGGCTTTGGCTTTGTTGTGTTCATTTATGCTAGCCGGTCGGCATATTAATTGGTGGAGAATAATGCAACATGTTCGCTGAGTTTCATTTTTTACGACCTATCTGGTTATTAGCTTTATTCCCTGCGTTGGTGATAGGCCTATTATTATATTGGTTTCGCCGTGAGCAAAGTCCTTGGCATAGCTTAATTGCAGCGCATTTACAGCCTGTGTTATTAAGCACCAAACAAGCATTACAAAAGCAACCAATGCTGTTGCCGACTTTACTACTTTGTTGGTTAATAAGTGTTGTGGCCTTAGCCGGACCTAGTTGGCACAAATTACCGCAGCCAGCGTTTGCGCTTAAAAAAGCTACGGTATTAGTGCTAGATATGTCCATGTCGATGCGGGCTACTGATATGCTGCCAGATAGACTAACCCAGCAACGGTTTAAAGCCTTAGATTTAGCTCAACAACTAAAAGAAGGGGAATTAGGCTTATTAAGTTTCGCCGGTGATGCGTTTATTATTGCCCCTTTAACTCCAGATCATAATAATATCAGTTTACTTATTCCTGACTTACAACCGGAAATTATGCCGGTGCAAGGATCAAATTTATTAGCCGCTTTACAACAAGCCGATAAGCTATTAACCCAAGCCGGTTATCCCCGCGGTGATGTCGTGGTGTTTACTGACGGTTTTGATGATAACAGCTACTTAGCTATCCAAAAATTACTTAACAACTGGCCGCACCGCTTATCAATCCTTGGCTTTGGCACGACTGATGGCGCACCTATTAAGCTGGCTAATGGTGAGTTATTAAAAAATGGTCAAGGCGCGGTGGTCTTACCCAAGTTGCCACAACAGCAACTGGCTAGCTTAGCAAAACGGCATGGCGGTATTTATGCTAACGCCAGTATTGATGGCCAAGGCTTAGCAGACATTTTAGCCCAGTCACCACTAAGCGCTTTAGATACAGCAGAACAACTGCAACAAATCAAAGGCGACCAATGGCAAGACGGCGCGATTTATCTAGTCTGGTTATTAATCCCTATTTTATTATGGCAACGCCGGTTTGGCGCTATGTTAACGCTGGCACTGTTTATGTTACCCATGCCACAGGTACAGGCTAATACTTTACAATGGCGCGACTTGTGGCAAACCCAGCAGCAGCAAGCCGAGCAAGATTACAATGCCGGTGACTTTACAGCTGCAAAAGAAAAATTTGCTGACCCACTGTGGCAAGGTAATGCTGCTTATCGTGCTGGCGATTATCAAACTGCTGAACAAGCTTATCGCCACGCCGCAACAGAAAGAAACACGCCGCAATCTTGGCATAACCTTGGCAATAGTTTAGCCCAACAACAGCGTTATGCTGATGCGGCTACCGCTTATGAGCAAGCATTAGCATTGCAACCTGATATGGCCGAGGCCGCTGATAATGCCAAACTGATGCAACAGTTATTACAGCAGCAAGCAGCAGATAACAATAGCGACTCAGAGCAGGATAAACAGCAAGACTCAGAGCAACAGCAGAGCTCAGAACAAGACTCCGAGCAAGGCTCTAATGAAAACACTGATAATAATTCAGAGCAAAACCAAGACAATCAACAATCAACAGAGCAAAATAATAACTCTAGCCAAGAAAACGCTGAAGCGAATGCAAGCCAACAAAAAGAGGCTAGTGAACAACAGCAAGATGCCGAACAACAAGCACTAGAGCAGCAAAAGCTGGCCGAAGCTGATGACACAGAATCAAGTAATGATGAACAAAAGCAACAACAAGCTGCAATAACAGAAGCTTGGCCAGATGCCAGCCCTGAACAGCAGCAACAACTGAATAACTTATTACGCAAAGTACAAGATGATCCTGCGCTATTGTTACGCAATAAAATGTATCTTGAATATCAAAAGCGGCAACATCAACGTTTACCAAAAGGAGTCGAACAACAATGGTAATCCGCACCTTATTGCTTATGGCCTTACTTTTTTCTATATCTGTGCCGGCAGCAACGCAGATAAGTGCAGCTGTTGATAAAAACCCAGCGTTACTTAGCGAATCAATTACTTTAGATGTCATCTTAGATGCCAGAGTAGATGCAGCAGCGATAGACTTTAGTGGTTTAAAATCAGATTTTACCGTGATGATGCCTTCAGTAAGCCAAAGTACCCGAATAATAAATGGTAAAACGAGTCAAAGTACTCAATGGAAAGTGGTTTTATTGGCCAAAAAAGCCGGTAATTTTACTATCCCTAGATTTAGTTACCAAGGCCTGACAACCGAGCCGATTGCGCTGACTATTCTTGGCGCTGAAACAGCCGCCAGCGCTGCCACTAATACGACGACAAAAGATCTGTTTTTACAAAGTTCAATTGAACAAGACCAACTGTATGTACAACAACTTAGTTATTATAAGGTACAGATTTTCTTTAATACTGAGTTACAGCGTGGCGCCTTATCTGAGCCTAGTTTAGAGGGGGCAATTATCCAACAAGTGGGGCAAGATGTTGAAGGCTCTGAGCTGGTTAATGGTATTCGCTATCGCACTATTAGCCGTCGTTATGCTATTACGCCGCAACAAAGTGGCAACTTTACCATTAGCCCGCCAACCTTTAGTGGCGAAATGTTGGATCGTGACAGCCAACAATATGGTTATTATTCACGGACAAAAAAAGTGGTACAACAAGCTCAAGCCATTGAGATTGCGGTCAAGCCCATTCCAGATAGTTTTCCTGCTGATTGGCTAATAGCCGGATTAGTCACCCTAAGTGAAGAATGGACGCCCGATGTAACACAATTAACAATAGGTGAGCCAATAACCCGCACTATTACTTTATCAGCTGTCGATGTAGCCGAAAATCAACTGCCAGAATTAAACCTAAACTTTCCACGCACTTTGCGCTTATATCAAGAGCAACCCCAAGCTAAAAGTGCCGAGCGAAATGGCCATATTATTGCCCAAAAAATATTTACTACCGCTGTTATCGCCACGGCTCCTGGCGAAGTGACTTTACCGGAAGTAAAACTACCTTGGTGGAACAGTAAAACCAATCAAATGGCGACAGCGGTATTGCCGGCTAAGACATTTCAAGTAGCTCCTGCCGTAAATGCTAGCGATAATTCGATGACAACTTCTACACAAGGCATGCCACCGGCAACAATTGATTCTAAAGACGTAAATAATAAAGCGCCATCTGCATCAGTTACGCTAAATCAGCCTATAAACAACTGGGCTTGGACATACAGTACCAGTGCCTTATTGGCTCTATGGATCGCATCTTTACTGATATTTTATCTATTGTGGCAATGGCGCAACCCTGGGTTAAAAGCTGAAACGAGTACTGCTACAGCTAAGTTTAATAGCCATGCGTTAAAGATGGCTTGTAAAAACAATGATCCAGAAGCCACCAAGCAAGCGTTATTACGTTGGGGTCATCGCCATTTTAATCAGCAATTTATTTCCTTAAGCCAATTAACGCCCTATTTAAATTCAGCCGCGTTGAGTGCTCAAATTGAACAATTAAATGCCGCTCTTTACGCTAATAGCAGCAAAGCGACTTCTGATGACAACGACGTTAGCAGCGATAACAAAAATGAGCATTGGCAGGGTCAACCATTATGGCAACAGTGGCAACAATATAAACCACCTGTAGCGGAAAAAATGGCAGATTCTGATTTAGCACCGCTCTATCCAAAAGATGTATAACAGGTAACTAATGCGTTAAACAGCGGCTTTTATCATGCCAGTTTAACGCTTGGTACTAGTATATAAACCAGCAACTTGTTAGCATAAAAACAGAATATATAGACCTAAAGCTAAAATTAGGCCTTTATGAATTGTTTTGATTTGCTGAACTTCTTTCAGCGCAAGGAGATATTGGTTTGGAAATAGGCACCATTATATCATTAGCGTTATATTTTATCGTGATGCTAGGCATCGGACTTTACGCATATAAAACTTCGACAGATGATGTATCCGGTTACATGTTAGGCGGCAGAAAATTAGGGCCTGCAGTCACCGCATTATCCGCTGGTGCATCTGACATGAGTGGTTGGATGTTAATGGGTATACCTGGCGCAATGTATATTTCTGGCGTTAGCAGTGGTTGGATCGCTGTGGGTTTATTAATAGGCGCTTATTTAAATTATATTGTCGTCGCCCCTAGATTGCGGGTATATACCGAAATTGCTAATGATTCTATTACTATACCGGATTATTTCGAAAACAGATTTGAAGATAAAACTCGAATTCTTCGTATTGTTTCCTCAATTGTTATTGTAGTTTTCTTCACCTTATATACATCATCAGGCGTTGTTGGTGGTGGTAAATTGTTCGAAAGCTCGTTTAATTTAAGCTATGAACTTGGGCTTTATGTGACCGCAGGCGTCGTGGTTGCTTATACTTTATTTGGTGGTTTTTTAGCCGTTAGCATGACCGACTTTGTGCAAGGTTGTATCATGTTTATCTCATTGATATTAGTGCCGGTAGTTGCCATTGATCACTTAGGTGGCGTAAGCACTGTGGTACAAAGCGTTAATGCTATTGATACTAGCTATCTAGCGCCCTTTGTTGACGCTAAAACCGGGCTTGCTTTGTCGGCACTAAGTATAATCTCCTTGCTATCTTGGGGATTTGGCTACTTTGGTCAACCGCACATTATAGTCAGGTTTATGGCCATACGCTCGATTAAAGATATTAAAGCAGCTCGCCGTATCGGTATGAGCTGGATGCTAATCACCATTATTGGCGCCATGGTGACTGGCCTAGTGGGTATTGCTTATGTGGCTAAAACCCAAATGACATTATCTGATCCAGAAACGATTTTTATCGTGTTCTCGCAGTTCTTATTCCACCCGCTTATTTCAGGCTTTTTATTAGCTGCTATTTTGGCGGCAATTATGAGTACTATTTCTTCACAACTTTTAGTGACGTCTAGCTCATTGACAGAAGACTTCTATAAAATCTTTATTAACCGCAATGCTAGCCAAAAAGAATTGGTCTTTATAGGTCGTATTTCGGTGCTGATTGTGGCGCTAGTTGCCGTATATTTAGCATACGATAGAGAAAGTTCTATTTTAACGTTAGTCAGTAATGCTTGGGCTGGGTTTGGCGCTGCATTTGGTCCGTTAGTTATTCTAAGCTTGTATTGGAAACGTATGACCTTTGCGGGTGCTTTAGCGGGTATGGTGAGTGGAGCTGTTACTGTACTGTTCTGGATTTATGCACCGGTGTTAGAGAACGGCGCGACACTAAGCAGCATAGTGTATGAAATCTTACCTGGCGTTATTATTAGTACACTCACTATTATTATTGTCAGTAAACTGACTAAATCACCTGCCCCAAGTGTGCAGCAGTTATTTGAAAAAATGCGCCAAGAAGTTAAGCAAGCTTAATAAGACTTAAACAATTATAGTTAGGTATGTTTTAAAACTACCTAACTATATCAATTTTAGTTATATTCTGCTTTGCTGCTTTATTTAGAGAACAATTGCCTATGTATTTTTATGCCGCACGCCAACCTATTCTGAACCGAGATAAGCAACTTTTTGCTTATGAGTTGTTATTTCGTGATGGCGTAACTAATGCTTTTCCTAATATAGATGGTACTGAAGCAACATCTCGCATTATTGAAGGTAGTCAATTTAGCTTTGGTTTAGACGATTTTCTTGACGATAAATTAGGCTTTATTAACTTTACCCTACCGACCTTGCTGAAAAAGTTTCCCAGTATGTTGCCTAAAGAACAGGTTGTAATCGAAATACTTGAAACCGTACAACCAAGTAAGCGTTTATTAGCAGAGTGCGTCGAGTTAAAAGAGAAAGGTTTTACTATTGCATTAGATGATTATATTCATAAACCGGTTTGGCGGCACTTTTATCCTTATATCGACATTATAAAAATCGACTTACGTACAACGTCCATAGAGACAATTAATGAAGTGCAGCAAGCGATTAAAGATTTCCCTAATATTAAGTTGTTGGCAGAAAAAGTAGAAACCAACGAAGAGTATACTATGGCTATGGAAATGGGCTTTAGTTACTTTCAAGGCTACTTTTTTGCCAAACCAGAAATGCTACAAGCTAAAGCCTTATCACCAGCACAAATTACTTTAGTTGAGCTTTTATATGAAACCTCTAGGCCAGATATTGATCTGCGTAAAATAACTCAAGTGTTTGAACGTGATGTTAATCTGTCTTATAAACTATTACGTTATAGTAACTCAGCAATTTTTAAACGTCGCGCTGAAGTAGAAACCATCAAACATGCCTTAGTGGCCCTAGGTCAAGCTGAGCTTAAAAAGTTTCTCTCGTTATTATTCACTTCTCAAATAAGTAGCGATAAACCGGCTGAACTTATGCGCATGTCTATGACTCGAGCCCGTTTTGCTGAAGAGTTAGCCACTATTCAAGGCAGAACTGACACTTCTAAAGCCTTCTTAACCGGCCTTATGTCATTGATGGATGCTATTTTAAATGAGCCAATTGAGTCGGTAATGGCGAAGCTACCGTTAGCCACAGATATTAAACAAGCCTTAATAGACAAAACCGGTGTTTTAGCCGATTTCATTACACTTATTGAATTATATGAAACAGCACAGTGGCAAGATGCTAATGCAATAATTGATAAGTTAAAGTTAGCAAAAGATAAAGTGCCTGATGCCTATCATACCGCCGTGCAATGGGCTAATGAACAAATGAAAGCTCTGGCTGACTAACCAGAGCTTTCGTTTTAATTATAGCTCAAGTACGGGCTTATTTTAGCGGCTAGTTTAGTCCCTATGCCTTTAACATTAGTCAGATCATTACTATTTTTTATCGCACCATTTTTGGCAATATAATCTAAAATAGCTTGAGCTTTGCTTTTACCTAAACCAGGTAAAGCTTCAAGTTGTTGTAAATTTGCATTGTTAATATTTAATTTTTGCATGCTATGTTCAGTGCTACTGGCTTTAGTTAGCTCATTAGCCGCTTTAGTATTGGCGAAACTGGTTGATGCCATGAGTGTCAGTAGCGTTAATGTAATTGCAATTATGAAGTTTTTCATTGTTTAATCCTTTAACGTTTAAATATTAATTAGGTTTTTTATTGTTACAGCCAACAACTGCTGTAGGCGACTAAATACGCTATTAAGCTTTATATTAACTGCTCACTGTTAACGCCACCACTTATAAAATAGACAACTTTTTAACTTATGCAAATATTTTGCAACCTTTTAACGACTAAATATATTAAAATATTCAGCCTTAATTAATGCTGATATCACTATGCTAGCTTTAAATATTTTAAAAACAGTATTTTACAGTGCCTTCATCTTCTTTATCGCTGTGTTGATGATTGCTGTCGTTATAATTGTTCGGTAAAGTACGGTTAGACTTAGGAGAGTGTAATGATTGGTATAAGAATAATGCTGTTGTCGATCACCCTACTACTCACACCTTTAGTAGGAGCTACGACTCCTGTTAATAAAGTTTTGGTTAGTAAAGAACAAGCTGTTGCTTTAGTTCAGCAGCAATATCAAGGCAAAATAATGAAGCTAAGAACTGATAAGCGCTATTATCGGATCAGAGTTTTACAACGTGACGGACGAGTCATTACGGTATTGGTAGATAACCAAACCGGTCAAGTGCATAAGGATGGAAATTAATGCGTGTATTGGTTGTGGAAGATGAAAATTTATTAGCCCAGCAAATAAAACAACAATTACAACAGCAACAATTTAGTGTCGACATTGCTGCAGATGGCGAGGAAGGTTGGTTTAAATTATCAGAATATCCTTATGATCTTGCTGTCATTGATATTGGTTTACCAAAATTAGATGGTTTAGCCTTAATACGCAAAGCAAGGCAAGAATCATTAAAAACGCCCATTATCATTCTTACTGCTCGTGGCAGTTGGCAAGAAAAAGTTGAAGGCCTAGATGCCGGTGCTGATGACTACCTGACTAAGCCATTTCATACTGAAGAGTTGATGGCCCGTTGTAATGCATTAATTAGACGAGCAGCAGGTCAACCTGAGCCAACGTTATCTGCAGGTGCTATAGCACTTAATAGCCGGACCCAACAAGTATGGTTACATGACGATGAAGTCAGTTTAACCGCCTATGAGTATAAAGTGCTTGAATACTTTATGCTTAATCCGAATAAGGTTATTTCTAAAACCGAATTAACCGAGCATATTTATGATCAAGACTTTGATTTAGATAGTAATGTGATTGAAGTATTTGTATTACGTTTACGTAAAAAGCTTGATCCTGAAGGCGATATAAAACCGATTGAAACCTTGCGTGGTCGCGGTTATCGCTTTACATTAGCCGTAGCTTAATATGCCACTATCGTTAAAGTTTCGGCAGTTATTTATCAGCATCTTACTGATGCTGTTGCTACTGCCGAGTTCATTTTTGGCTATTGACCAAGCTTTTTATACCCAACTTCTAACCAATGCTGAGCAAAAGTTAGAAGTTAACATGTATGCTATTTTATCAGAAATTAATATCATTGATGGTAAAATAGAAGTTGCAGGCAGCTCGTTAGCACCTGACTTCTATAGACCTGATTCCGGTTTAAGTGCTTATATTACCGATGAAAGCCAATTAGTTTGGCAGTCTGACTCTTCATTAAATCAACACTTTATCCCGCCTAACAATTCGCTTCCGCCTGGAGAGCATTTATTTGCTGAAGTTGAGCAACATAATGAAGAGTTTTGGGTTTTATCTATCGCGTTACTATTCGATTCTGAAGAAAGCACTCATCCCTTAACTGTGCATGTTGTGCAAACAGATCAGCGCCTTAGCGCGCCACACATCAGCTTTAGAACTACGCTCGCCCGTTGGTTTATTGGTATAGCCATTGTTCTGCTATTACTGATGTTACTGGCCTATTATTGGACTACTAAACCCCTATCCCGTTTGGATAATGAAATACGTCGGGTTGAAAGTGGTAGCCAAGATCAATTAAATGGCCGCTATCCAGCCGAGTTAGAAGTTATCAAAGAAGATCTTAATTTATTATTAGCCAATCAAAATAGACAAAAACAACGTTACCGGCATCACTTAAGCGATTTGGCTCACTCGCTTAAAACCCCTGTAGCCGTTTTACAAACATCAGTATTAAGCCAACAACCTGAATTGCAAGATCAATTAGATCGTATTACCAGTATGATTGAACATCAACTTAAACGTGCTAGTAGCTCTGGCCAAGATGTTTGGAAAAAACAGATATTAATTAAACCGTTACTGCAAAAGTTAGTTTCTGCGCTAGAAAAAATCTATCGAGATAAAGATCTAATAATAAACATTGAGTGTCAGGACAATGATGTTTTTAAAGGCGATGAAACAGATTTAATGGAGATTTTAGGCAACTTACTCGATAACGCCAGTAAAGCTTGCAAAAGTTTAGTCTCAGTAAGCATTATTATGCACCCTTTAACCATTTCAGTTGAAGACGATGGCCCAGGTATCCCTAGTGATAAGCATCATCAGCTATTTCAAAGAGGTTCACGCTTAGATACCTATAGTGAAGGGCACGGAGTAGGTTTAGCCATAGTAGCTGAGTTAGTTGAATCCTATTCTGGAAAACTATCTTTAGACACTAGCCCCTATGGTGGCGCTCGATTTTCGATTGTATTTCCAGACTAAGCTAAAGCTAATTAAACTTTAAAACGTTAACAGCCGTTGTAACATTAAGGAAGTGTGAAGAATGCAACTAGATAACAAAGCCATAATAAAAATAAAAAACCTGCGCTTACGCACATATATCGGCATCAATGAAGACGAAGTTAATAATAAACAAGATATTATAATTAATGCGCAAATTCATTATTGCGCCCAAGATGCCGTTTCTACAGATGATATGAACAATGCTGTGAATTATCGCACTATTACTAAAAAAATCATTACCTTAGTTGAACAGCAACGCTTTTCATTACTGGAAAAGCTTACCGCAGATGTACTTGGTATCGTCTCAGAGCATGCTAGCGTTAGTTTTGCACAAGTTGAAGTAGATAAACCTTATGCTTTACGTTTTGCTGATTCAGTGTCGTTAACCCTCTCGTTAGCAAAATAGCCTCTATACTGTTAGTAACTTACATAGTCTTTTTGAATAGCGACTTTTAATAGCGGAATTAATAGCTACTTTTTTAAAAGTCTTATTATTAGTTACTAAAACATTATCGAGCCTTAGATGAAAATACTTATTACTGGTGCCACTGGCTTAATTGGCACGGCATTAATCCAGTTTTGGCAGTCACAACATCAACTTATTGCCCTAACCCGTAGTGAGGCTAAAGCTAAACAACTTACCGCACAGGGTATAACTGCGGTTACCGATTTAAACCAAGTTGATTTCAATACTGTTGATGCTGTGGTTAATCTCGCTGGCGAGCCCATTTTTGGTCGGCGTTGGTCGGATAAACAAAAACAGCTGTTATGCCAAAGCCGCTGGCAACTTACCGAACAACTTTATCAAGCCATAGCTTCGGCTGAAACTGCACCTAAAGTGTTGATAAGTGGCTCAGCAATTGGCTATTACGGTGCGCAACAACAGCAGATTATTGACGAAGATTACTCACACCTACATGCTGATTTTAGCCATACACTTTGCCAACGCTGGGAACAAATTGCGCTGCAAGCCTCTTCAACTTACACGCGTGTTTGCTTGCTGCGCACTGGTATAGTACTCGCTAAGCATGGCGGGGCTTTGCAACGCATGTTATTGCCCTTTAAACTCGGTTTAGGCGGTAAGTTAGGCAATGGTCGGCAATATATGGCCTGGATCCATTTAAATGATATGGTTCGGATAATAGACTTTTTACTACTGCATCCTACTTTACAAGGGGCTTTTAACGCTACTGCACCACACCCTGTCACTAATACTGAGTTTACCAAGCAGTTAGCAGCAACCCTACATCGTCCTGCTTTACTGCCCTTACCTAGCTCTTTATTACGTTTACTTTTGGGCGAAATGGCAGACTTATTATTAAACAGTCAGCGTGTGGTGCCAGTTCGGCTAACTGCAGCTAATTTTAATTTTACTTATCCCCAATTAGCTGATGCTTTAACTGCAACCTTAGCCAGTTAGTACTCTACGCACTAACTGGGCACTAGGTATATGCAATAAGCGTTTAAGCTGCCACCAGCCTAAAACAGTTACAACTATCACACCAACTGTTGGCCCTAGCCACCATAACTGCCAGTGCGGCTGGAACGGTAAATCAAATACTCTTTTTTGTAATATAAACAACATTAGCTCTGCTAATACCGTTGCAAAACCACCGGCTAATCCACCTAATAACGCGAATTCTAATAACAGTGCATTGCGTAAAAAAGCATACTGCGCACCCAAAGTGCGTAAAATTGCTAACTCTTGCTCTCGTTGCTCTAATGTGGCTTGTATTTGAGCAATTAAAACTAATGCCGCAGCAAGGGCAATTATGACTAAAATAAAGCTTAACGCTAAGCTAACTTGGCTGATAATAGCTTGTACTTGCTTAATAATATTATCGACACTTATAACGGTAACCGTTGGCATTAATCGGGCTAATTGATTTAACAACAATTGCTTATCCGGCGCTAAATAAAACGCAGTAATGGCAGTAGAGGGAAAGTCAGCTAATAGATCTGGGCTTAAAATCATATAGAAATTAGGCTGTAAACTATTCCAATCTACACTACGAATACTCGTTACCACAGCATTAACCTGCTGACCGCCAATCGAGAAAGTTAATTTATCGTCTAATTGCAGCGATAATCGCTCGGCAAGTTGGGATTCAATCGAAACTTCAGCAATACTGGCGGCACTAAACCACTGCCCTGCCATTAAGTCGTTATTGCTTGGCAATTCAGTCAACCAAGTAAGGTTAAGTTCACGGCCAACGCCTACGCGTTGTTCTGTGGTTGCTTCTTTACTAGCAGGTGCGGTAACAACTTGCTCATTCACCGCAGTTAATCGCCCGCGTACTACTGGATAAAAAGCATCTAAAGTTAAATCATGCTCTTGAGCAAACGTCACTAGTTCGGTCTGTTGTGACGGGGTTATATTGACTAAAAAATGATTAGGTGCACCGTCAGGAACTTGTTTTTGCCATTGGTCCATCAGCTCAGTGCGTAAAAAGTATAATAGTAAAAATAAAAAGATGGCTAAACTAAAGGTAATTAATTGAAAGCTATTGGCCCACAACCGGCGGCGTAAGTTAGCTAATGCTAAACGCCGTGCACTATTCTGCCCTGCTGCCATAGGCTTTGCTAAGCGGACAATTGCCGCTGCACAAGCTAATAATACCACCGCAAACAATAAACAAAGTACAAATAAGCCCACACTTAACACTAGCTCGGCACTAAATAACCACATTAATAAAAATATGGCTAAGCCACCACTGAGGAACTGCAGCAGGTCAATGCGAAATCCTAGACCCGATGGCCGCTTTAATACCACCATGGCAGCTGTATTTGATAGTAACCATAATGGCCGGCCAGCAAATAATAACGCACAAATAATACAGGTCACAGCCCCTAAGGCTAACGGTCTAATACTTAGCTCAGCCGCGAAATCAGCAAAATAAAACTGGATCCCCCATTGAGCAATCGTTATCGCAATTTGCCCTGCCATTAAACCTATAACTAAACTAAAAAGAGTAACTAAGGCTAAATGGCTTCCATAGATCAATCTAACTTGGCGTGTACTGGCGCCTAGAGCTTTAAACACCGCAACTGATTGAATATGGCGCTGGCTATAACGATTGGCTGCTACAGCTGACGCACAGGCCGCTAATACGATACCTAATAAGCCCGCTAACAATAAGAAGCGTTCTGCTCGTGTTAACGCACTACCCAGTGCAGACTCTTGATCCATATCTTGCCATTTATCATGGACTGATAAATTAGCCGTAATGTCGCGTTCAAAATTGTTTAAATCATTATTTTTGCCGGAAAATAAGTAGCGATAAGTAATTCGACTTCCCGGTTGGACAATTTGTGTTGCCGGTATATCTGCTATATTCATTAATAATCGAGGGGCCGCGCTAAAGACACTTAATGGTGCATCTGGTTCACTTTGAATAATACCTGCGACGAGAAATTCTGCTGCACCTAATTCTATTTGATCGCCTAATTTGATATTTAATAGCTCAAATAAGCGGGGTTCAAGCCATACCTGTTGTAAAGGTCTTGCCTGTTCAGGAGGTAATACAGCACTGATATCGCGGTTAAGCAGCAACTCTCCTCTTAGGGGGTAAGCATCACTTACTGCTTTAACCGTCACTAATTGCATAGCATCGCCAGCAAAAACCATAGAATCAAACTGCATTTGCTTGGCCGTTGCTAAACCAGCCGACTTGGCATGATTAATAATGTCGGTATTAAAAGGTAAAC
The DNA here is from genome assembly GCF_001752395.1 of Rheinheimera salexigens. NCBI lineage: Bacteria > Pseudomonadati > Pseudomonadota > Gammaproteobacteria > Chromatiales > Chromatiaceae > Rheinheimera > Rheinheimera salexigens. The sequence goes on from NZ_MKEK01000001.1 coordinate 2,320,328, forward strand.
TTGAACGTAAGACTTTATCCGCCGCAATAAATTGAGCGCTGCGTTGTTCTAAAGCCGTTTTAACACCTTGGGTAATTCCGCTTAGACTGACAACCGAAAACACCGCTAAAAACAATGAAAATGCAATAACCCAAAGCTCACCTTGTTTTAGCTCTCGCCAAAATAAACGCCATGCAATACTAGCCCACATGTAGTTGTCTCACTTCAGTTTGGGCTATACGCCCAGCTTGCAGCTGATATTGACGCTGACAACGTGCAGCGATAGCGGCATCATGAGTAACTAAAACTAAGGTCGTGCCGTGTTTAGCATTTAGATCGAACAATAACTGCTCAACTTTGCCTCCCGTTACTGCATCTAAATTTGCCGAGGGCTCATCGGCGAACAATACCGCTGGCTGAGTAATAAATGCCCGAGCAATAGCTACGCGTTGTTGCTCACCACCCGATAACTGGGCAGGAAAAAAATCAGCTCGATCGGATAAGCCTACTTGCTCTAATAAAGCTAAGCCACGTTGCTTAGCTTGTTTATCCCCAGCTAGCTCTGCAGGTAAAGTAACATTCTCTAAAGCAGTTAAACTAGGCAGAAGCAAAAAAGACTGAAACACAAAACCGACACTTTTTGCCCGAAGAGCAGCCCGTTTATCATCTGACAGTTGATGTAATGCGTGGCCCGCTAAATAGATTTCACCAGAGGTAGCACTGTCTAATCCGGCTAATAAACTAAGTAACGTTGACTTGCCCGATCCGGACGCTCCAACAATTGCAATGGTCTCTCCTTCATTGATCGTTAAGCTAATATCGTGCAGGATAGTCAAGTTACCGCTATTAGTGGTCACCGTTTTCGTTAAGTTAACCGCTTTAATTTGCTCATCAGGTGATAAAGTTATGCGCATAGTGTTTTTATTATTCCTTATTGTTTTTAGCCAGATAGTCTTAGCCCAAAAGCTACTTATTTTAGGTGATAGCCTTAGTGCCGCTTATGGCATGAACTATGAACAAGGCTGGCCGCACCTATTACAACAAAATTCAAAGTGGCAATTAATCAATGCCAGTATCAGTGGTGAAACAACTGCAGGCGCCGCCGCACGTTTACCCGCATTATTGCAACAACACCAACCCGATGTCGTATTAATAGAACTGGGTGGTAATGACGGTTTAAGAGGTTTTCCTTTGCCACCGATTAAAAACAACTTAAATCAGATCATTAGCCTAATACAGCAGCATAAAGCGCAGCCCATATTAATGCAAATACGGATTCCACCCAATTATGGACCACGTTATGGCAAAGAATTTGCGAATATTTATACGGAGTTAGCTCAGCAGAATAAAATAATGCTGTGGCCATTTTTTATGGAGCAAATTGCGACTGATAGCAGCTTAATGCTGGCAGATGGAATTCATCCTAATGCTAAGGCACAGCCAGAAATTAGTTTAATAATGAAAAAATTAATTGATGAGTTATAAAATTATTTAAGGTGAATGATGATATAGATAATGATGATATGCAACGATGGACTGTTAAATACTTTTTTGATACCGGATGGCATTGACACCAGATATTATTGACACCAAATGGCGTCCCCTAGGGGATTCGAACCCCTGTTACCGCCGTGAAAGGGCGGTGTCCTAGGCCTCTAGACGAAGGGGACATAGTAACAGTAAATATTACAAATATTTAAAACTAGCATTGTTGAATAACTGGCGTCCCCTAGGGGATTCGAACCCCTGTTACCGCCGTGAAAGGGCGGTGTCCTAGGCCTCTAGACGAAGGGGACGCATAATTATTCATTGTTACATAAAAGTGTTAAGATTTTTGGCGTCCCCTAGGGGATTCGAACCCCTGTTACCGCCGTGAAAGGGCGGTGTCCTAGGCCTCTAGACGAAGGGGACGCACTGTAAAAATCTTGGTGGAGCTAAGCGGGATCGAACCGCTGACCTCTTGCATGCCATGCAAGCGCTCTCCCAGCTGAGCTATAGCCCCGCACTTTTAGCATCCTATAGAGCAACGTTTAAACAAACGCTGTTACTGCAGAACACGGTGCGCATTCTAGGGTGCCACTCAGAATGTGTCAATAGTTTTTTCTGTAGTTACTATCGTTCGGATGTTTTTTAAACGCAAAGTGCAAATTATCAGCAAAAACAATAGACAACTTTGCCATTTAGACCCTATTTAATCTGGTTTACGCTTGGCTAAGTGTTAAACTTTATAGGTGATTAAAGTTAGCTCTTTATCGTAGTGCTATACTTTGTAGTCTTCTAAACTCTATTTAGACGCTAATACTGTTTTTTAAGTATTGTTATTAGTGTATGACCGCTGGATAATTAAGGAAGAAAATTATGTACGAAAAGTACTACGGGCTAAAGGAACGCCCATTTCAGCTTACACCTAATCAGCATTGGTTTTATGCCAGCAAGTTACACAAACGCGCCCTCGCCTATTTACAATACGGTTTAAGCCAAGGCGAAGGCTTTATAGTGATTACCGGTGATGTAGGTACTGGCAAAACAACTATTGCCAATCAGTTGCTTAGCCAATTAAATCAAGATGAAATTGTCGCCAAACAAATAGTCACCTCAAAACTAGAACCAGACGATCTTATTCGGATGATCGCATCTAGCTTTAATCTTGTGGTAACGGAACAAACTAAAGCCAGTTATATAGACGCTATTTATGCTTATTTAAAACGCTTACATGCTCAGCATCGTCGCGCTTTACTATTAGTGGATGAAGCGCAAAACTTACCCTTAGATTCAATTGAAGAACTACGCATGTTGTCAAATTTCCAGATCGAAGGTAAACCGCTAATTCAAAGCTTTTTACTCGGTCAGAATGAAATGAATGCGATCATTCAAAACCCGAATATGGAGCAGTTTAGACAACGTATTATCGCCTCTTCCAATTTGTCAGCCTTTGCACTGGAAGATACTATTGCTTATATACAATATCGGCTTATACATGCCGGCGGTACCGAGGATATTATCGATACTGATTGCTACGCGCTTATTCAACAACACAGCAGGGGGATCCCACGAAAAATAAATGCCGTAATGGATAGAGTATTACTCTTTGGTTATTTAGAAGAATGTCCAACCATTAATGTTAGTAATGTTCAAACGGTATTAAATGAGATAAATCAAGAAATTGCTAACCAACAACCCAGCCAAACACAAACTGCATTAACATCTACTAAGCAAGCTGCAACGCCAGAGTCAATCAATCAAGATCGTTTAAATGAACTTAGCGCGGCCTTAGATAGCGCATTACAGCAAAAACTAGAGATGGCAAAAGAACTAGATTTATTAATTAAGCGCCAGCAAATGCAGCTAAATGGCTACAAAGATAACGATAAGTAAATCAATATCTTTGTAGTTTCTATTGCAGTTAAAAGTTAAGTTTAAAATGCATAACTTACACCCAGACCTAGCCGAGTTTCACTGATATCGGCATTAGCGAGGCTTGAATCACGACGAATATGACGAACATCTGCCGTGAATTCAAGTTTTTGGGTGTATAAATAAGTCAAACCAAATGTAGCAGACATATTGTTATCATCGCGGTTGCTCTCAGTATAATTAAAGCGATAAAAACTCATATCTACATTGGCAGAAAGATTAGCATAAAGCTGCCATAAGGCTTGTATAGTCAAAGAGTGACGCCGAGTTAACCTGTCTATTTCAACGTATTCATCTTCACCGGTACTGGCGGTAATATTCAATGACAGTTTATTCTTACTGTATCCTACACCGAGCAATACATTACGGCTTAACACTATGCGTTCACTTAACTGGGGATTAAAGATCCCCAATAGTTGAAAGGACTCTCCTACCCCTGGGATATAAGTGCTTGACGGCGGCCGGAAGCAGTCAATCAAACTCGAACTGCCATCTGGACAAACAAATATACCAAAGCTCTCAAATTCCTGAGTTAATTGCGATTCTGTTCGAACAGAATCAGTCGCAGCTAAACGAACACTTATAAAGCGTAAGTTATAATTGCCTTGCAAAGACATAGTGCGACCAAAGTAGCGCTTGTCCAAGCTAAAAGATAATGATGTACGTCTACTGGGCGCTAAATATAATGATGCGGCTAAATAGTCATCATCACGGGTAGAGGAATCTAGCGTATCCTCAGTTTCTCTAGTAATTCGAGACTTATTCCACGTAACGTTAACCCACGAGACGCGACCTAACTTTAATTCTAAACCTGCCCCATAAGAGAAGAATTCATTATCAAAATTAGCTGAACCTTGATTTTGCTCATAACTACTTCGCAATATAAAAGATAAACCACTCCAGATCGGGATACCAAGAATCGCATTTGCTCGACTGGATTCAAAATCATTAAAAAGCTCTCTGTCAACCTGATTATAATTACCCGTCAGGTTCCAAAAAAAACTGTCGCTACGACGGGCACGGCCTAAATTTAAAGCCCCTCGATATGAATTATTGGTATAGCCTTCATCTTCACCACTAAAAGAGCCATCGGCTGTATCAACATCATAACCTAATGATAAATTAGCTTGGGTAGTTGAGCCGCTTAAGGTTCTAAAATTTAAATTAGTACCATAACTTGAGGTTTTAGTAAGGTTGCCAGTACTGGTAATAATATCCGCATAAACCCCCTGCCTTGAATCCCGAACGCGATAGCCACCAGCTGCATTTACTCCCCAACTTACGCGTTGATTAAATGCAGTAACGACGTTTTCTGCTCTGTAGGTTTGAGCACTGTGTTGTGAGCGTTGCGCATCGCGATACCAAACCACTTCTTCTTGCCAAAATAATGAGCTTTTTACGTTTGGTCTATTCCTAGTAATAGTTATTTCAGGCGTTACCAATAAAGCTAGGCCGCGATCTGTGCCCGGACTCACTTGTTCATTTTGATACCAATAGGCATAAGTATTGGCGGAAACTTTAGGTTTTACTTTAGTTTCTGCATTAGCGTATTGCCCCATAAGCAGTAATAAAATGGTGCTACAAAACACTTTTTTTATTATTTGCTTTGTTTCCAGCTTGTTAATCAGCACCATAGTAATAACCATACCCATAACCTTTTCCTTGGTTACGATGAGCTTTATTGATTAAAAATCCTATTGCAATATCTTTTGGTAATAAGCTCACCGCTTGCTCAATTTCTGCCAATTTAGATCGATTTTCTTCAACGACGATAACTGCCTGACCACACATAGAGGCCATTACCGAGGTTTCATTCACTCCTAGTAAAGGTGGCGCATCAAAAATAACTAATCGATCTGGATAGCGTGAGGCAAACTCTTTCACCAACAGCAACATTCTCTCACTAGCTAATAATTCTGTTGAAAGATGGTGTGGCGAGCCAGCAGTAACAATTTTAAGTCGCTCTATATTAGTATTAAGAATAATATCGGTGACTTTAACTTGATCTGATTGTAAGTAGTCAGTCAACCCGACTTCATGCTGAATTTCTAACGTTTTAGATACATTTGGCCGTAACACATCACTGTCCACTAATAGCACAGTTTTGTCTTGCTCTAAGGCAATGCTTAAGGCTAAATTTATTGCTGAAAATGTTTTGCCCTCACCTGGCCGAGAACTGGTTACTAAAATTAAATTAGCATGCTTTAAGGTTGAACTTAAACCACCAAAAGCATTATTAATCAGCTTACGCTTAATAACACGATACTCTTCATTTATAAGCCGGCGTTCACTAGATAAAGAAACAAAATTTTTCCGCTCTAATTCGGCTAAATCAATATTTATCGTCGTCCGCGAGATGCGAGTAGTTTTGTTAGCAACGTCTGGGATGCCGATAGTGTCACTCGTTGTATCTAGCGGTGTATCAATAGTGTCACTCGTTGCATCAAGCGGTGTTTGTTCAGTACTTTGAACTCGCTCTATTGTTGTCTCAGCAGTTGCTTGCTGTTGCTTTATTTTATCAATGGCTTTTTCTATTGTGCTCATCTGATACTCCTTAACAATAGCTCAGCAGAGCGGCCAAATAATACTTCATTGCTTAATAACGCTATATAACATAAAAGTAGACCTCCACTTAATAACGCAAAATAGAAAAAGTGTAGCCGTACTTGTTTCAGTATTTTTCTTTTATCGGTATGTGACACCACGCCAAAAACGGGGAAGTCACTGATGCTCCTTAATTGTGAAGCTCTTGATAATACTGGCGAAATTAAACTGCGCACAAATGCCATAAAGGTACCTAACAAAATGCCAATAACCAATACTAAAGTATAGAACAGACCACGATTTGGCCCTGATGGGGTTAAAGGTACGCGGGGCGGCTCGATAACATTAAACTGAACATCTTGATCTGAAGCACTAGCACGGCGTGATAACTCTGCAGATTCACGTCTAGCTAATAAGGCTTCATATTTTGATTTTGTAACATCGTAGTCACGGTTTAAACCGGTAAATTCAGCTTCAATTTCAGGGATTAAATTAAGCTTACTTTCTAGTTCATTTAATTTGTCGGTATAAGCTTGCACTCTGACCCTTGCTGAAGCGACTTCAGAAGATAGCCTAGATACACTAATGCGTAGCTCTTGATAGAAAGTATTTTGATTCAGGCTGGCACTTTGGCTAGGATTTTCTGCCGAGCGTTGCGCCATCTGCGTTAATTCATCCTGCCGCTGGCTGTCTAATTGTTCAATACGCCGTTTTACTTCCAACACATCAGGATGTTGCTCAGTAAAGCGGATTAACAAATTATCAAGCTGTGTTTGTAGCATATTAATCCGTTCATCAAATTGCGTCATTGGTGCATTACTACCACCTGAGTACGGCATAACACCAAATACTGGCTCTTCACCGGTAAGTTGGCTTTGTGCTGAGGCTAAACGCGTCTCTAGCTCACGCAGCACTAATTTTGCTTCTTCTAGCTTCAGTTTATCTGAGCTAATTTGACCATAATAATCACTTTCAGAACTTGGCAGCATGCCCATTCGATTCTTTTTAAAATCAGACAATCGTATTTCAGCAGCAACCAATCGACGTTCGTAGTCAGCAATTTCATTGGCTAAAAATCGCTCTGCAGCTTGCGAGTCCGACCGACTTGAACCTAATTGGCTTTCCATAAACGTATTTAAGATTTCTTGCACCACTTTAAGTGCCAACTGAGGCTTAGGATTGGTATAAGCGATTACATACAAGTTTTCTCGACCTGCGCTGCTTATTTCAATTTGCTTTTGTAAGTCATCAATTAAGGTTTCAAAGGCTTTATCATCTTTTGCTGCGATATCTAAATCAGTCGCGCGGGCAATTTTTTCCAAATTAGGCCGACTCAATAAGGTACGAGCTATTAACCTTATTTCATCATCAGAACTTTTTCTAATAGTTAAACCACGCAACAGTGGCTCTAAAACTGAGCTGGTTTCAACATACAACTTTGCACTGGCCTCAAAGGTAGGTGGCATGTTGTAAACGTAAATCCAACCAATGGGACAAAATAGCCAAGCCGTTATTACAATATAACGTCGCCTAACCCAGACTCCCTGTAAATAGGTATAAAGTAACTCTATTGCCTGCTGTATTTCTTTCATCGATCACTCCATAGATTCGATTTTCATGGTGACTACACGTTAAAACCACGCTTCAGGAATGATAACAATATCACCAGGCAGCATATCCACGTTGGCGTTTATTTCACCATCGCGTATTAGGTCATCTAGTCTTAAGTCGTAAGTCACTTGCATACCATCTTTTGCTCGGACTAGTTTGGCGCCATTACCGTTAGCGAAATCAGTTAAACCGCCAACTGCAATCATTAAATCCAGTACCGTCATATATTCTCTATAGGTAATAGCTTGGGGATTAAGCGCTGCGCCTATCACCCGAACTTGTTCACTATAGGGGCCAAAAAAACTAGTAACAGAAACGGTAACGACAGGGTCACGAATATATTTGCCTAAAATTGATTCCATATCTCTGGCAACTTGGGTGGGGGTTTTTCCGCTAACAGGAACATCTTCTACTAATGAAGTGGAAATCTTCCCATCGGGTCTAACGATAAAGCTGCCAGATAATTCCGGATTTCGCCACACAAATATCGATAGCGAATCATTAGGGCCCACTAGGTAGTGGTAGTCATCAACGGAGGTCGTTAATGAGTTATGTACTGTCGCTTTAGGTAAGTAAAACCCAGTCGAGCAGCCGAACAAAAACAAGCAAACTAATAGTGTTAAACCGCTTTTCCCTTTAGCAGATGTCACGAGCATAATTGTCTTCCTTTTCTTGATGCTACTTTAATATAACTGAAAAATTTAAATTTGTGATGTAAAAAAGTAAAATTAAATTTTTGTTCTATACTTTAAAGATAGTATATTAAACAAGCTATATTTTATAGTGTGCTTATTTTAGCCCCGCAAAAGTAGGTAAAGCGTAAACAAAACGCACAAGGATGTTACTATGAGAAAAGCAATTCGTTACGGACAGAATACGATTGCAGATAAGTTTTTTTTAGTCGCGGAGTTAGCTCTATTAATTCTAGCGAGTCTGCTAGCAAGTTATATTTGCAACCTCTACTTTGCTCCCATAAAACCTATTAGTTTTGAAAATCGATTAATTAACGCCATTCTATTTGCCGCGTCGGTCATGCTGTGTGCGTTATCCGTTGGCTTATACGATCAAAAATTGCGTGAGGGGCAAAAAGGTATATTAAAGCGCGTTGTCATTACTTTAGTGTTTAACGCGATTTTATTAGAACTCATTGTATTACAAATTTTTAGCTTCCTACATATCGGCTTTAGCTATTTGCTTATTGCATCCATTATTTCAACGCTATTGCTTAGTGGTTTTCGCTCGATATTTCATTATAGCGATATCACTCTGATTAGACGGCGACGTGTATTAGTGTTAGGTGCTGGCGAGCGTGCCTCTATTATTGAGCGCCGCATGCGTCGTAACGTAGACAAACGCAGTTTTGACATTGTCGGTTTTACTCCCGTTGCTGGCGATAAAGATGCGGGTATAGACGATGAAAAGCTTATGCCTTTTAATTATGAAACCGATTTATATCAATTCGTAATTGAGCATAATATTCATCAGTTAGTGATTGCCTGTGATGAACGCAGAAATATGCTGCCGGTAGAGCATTTATTTAAATGTAAAACTCGCGGCATAGATGTTATTGAAATCCTTGATTTTATAGAGCAAGAAACCGGCCAAATTGCGGTTAACCTTATCTATCCTAGTTGGGTTATTTACGCTAACGGTTTAGATTTAAATCAACGATTTAAAACTAATTTAGATTATAAACTAAATGTCATACTTGCCGTATTATTGCTAGCAGTAACCTGGCCGATAATATTAATTACCGCACTCGTTATCTATTTAGAAGATGGCCGTAAAACAGGCGCATCAATATTTTATCGGCAACTTAGAGTTGGCTATGATGGCAAGCCTTTTTTCATTTTGAAGTTTAGAAGTATGAAGCCTGATGCAGAAGCAGATGGCGCCCGTTGGGCTACTCCAGACGATGAAAGAGTAACTAAAATCGGCCGATATTTACGCAAATACCGTATCGATGAGTTGCCACAATTATTAAATGTTTTATACGGTGAAATGGGTTTTGTTGGCCCAAGACCGGAGCGGCCTGAATTTGTTGATGAATTGGAGAAAAGTATCCCTTATTACAGCCAAAGGCACAATGTTAAACCTGGTCTGACTGGCTGGGCCCAATTAAAATATCCATACGGCGCCACGGCTGAAGATGCTCAAGAAAAGTTAAAGTTTGATTTATACTATATTAAGCATCGTAGTTTACTACTCGACTTAATGATTTTAGTCCGCACCGTAGAGATAGTGCTATTTGGTAAGGGTCGTTAATTATAATGACAGTTTACAACCCAGCTATAAATGCATTAACGGTTGATGTAGAAGATTATTTTCACGTTGCCGCTTTTGACAAAACGATTAATGCTGCCGATTGGGATGCGCTACCGCAACGAGTTGAGCGCAATACCGATATTTTACTACAGCATTTTTCTGATCATAATGCGACCGCCACTTTTTTTATTCTAGGTTGGGTGGCCAAGCGTTATCCTAGTTTGGTACAGCGCATTCATAATGCCGGCCATGAAGTTGCCAGTCATGGTTTTTCTCATGCTAAAGCAACATCACAAACACCAGAGCAATTTCTACAAGATATTAGCAGCGCAAAGCAGTTGTTGCAGTCGATCATCGGCACTGAAGTGATTGGTTATCGAGCGCCAAGCTTTTCCATTGGTAAAACAAATCAATGGGCTTTTGCTGCTTTACAGCAAGCTGGCTATGTTTATAGCTCTAGTACCTACCCTGTTATTCATGATTTATATGGCACACCTGATTGGCCACAAAAACCGTATCAACGACCAGAAGGGATTTGGGAATACCCAATGCCGGTGTGGAATAAGTTAGGCAAACAACTACCTATAGCTGGCGGAGGCTATTTTAGATTACTGCCCTATTGGTTAAGTAAAAAAGGTATCGATGGCTTTTTAGCCCAGAGTGATACGCCCTATATGTTCTATTTTCATCCATGGGAAATAGACCCCGAACAACCCCGTATTGCTAACGCCTCGGTTAAATCAAAGTTTCGACATTATACTAATTTAGGTCGGATGGAAGCTAAGCTATTACGTTTGCTAAACGACTATCAATGGCGTAGCGTAAGAGATGTATACAAGCTGTAATTGTATTTAATAAAGGGAATATAATGTATCAACTGAATACATTAACGCTTAAGGATAAGCAGCGCCAAGACTGGGACAATTTTGTTTATGCTTGTGATGAAGCCAGTTTTTTTCATCTCTCGGGCTGGCAGGATATTATCAGTAGTGTTGGCCATACTTGTTATTATCTATATGCCACACAAAACCACTCCATTGTTGGTGTGTTACCCTTAGCTAGAGTGAAAAGCTTCTTATTTGGCGATGCTTTAGTTTCAACTCCTTTTTGTGTTTATGGCGGCGCCATAGGCAGCGCCGATGTTAAACGTTTTTTAGAATCAGCCGCACAGCAATTAGCGACACAACTGCAAGTACAGCATCTAGAGCTGCGCAATCAACGATTAGAACCTAATCAATTATACACCCGGGTTCAACATGCTAATTTTGCTAGCCCACTAGCCGACACCCCTGAACTAATACTAGCCGCTATTAAAAAGAAACAGCGTGCAGTAATACGTCATGCCTTAAATGAATCTTTAGAATACACTTTAGATCCTGCAATTGATGATTTTTACCATACTTACTCGCAAAGCGTACTTAATTTAGGTACTCCTGTATTTAGCAAAGCTTTTTTTGCCAAAATTCTCGCAACCTTCCCCAATGAGACCGAAGTATTAACGGTACGCAAAGATAACAACGCAATCTCATCGGTTCTCAGTTTTTATTTTAAAGGCCAAGTACTGCCTTACTATGGCGGTGGCACTGAGCAAGCTAGGCTGCTAAAAAGTAATGACTTTATGTACTACCAACTAATGTGCCACGCCCAGCAAAATAAACAGTGCCAGCAATTTGATTTTGGTCGAAGTAAAATTGACTCTGGCGCTTATCACTATAAAAAACATTGGGGCATGACCGCTACTGAACTGCCTTACCAATATTATTTAGTCACAGCTAAAGCGCTACCAAATTTAAGCCCTAACAATCCCAAATACCAATTTTTTATTCGTTTATGGAAAAAGCTGCCATTGGACTTTAGTCAGTGGCTTGGGCCTAAACTCGCTAAGTATTTAGGATAAAGATGACTAAACCACCGCTATTAATGCTAGTACATCGCATCCCTTATCCGCCGAATAAAGGCGATAAAATTCGCTCATTTAATTTAATGAAGCAATTAAGCCAAGATTACGCAATTCATTTGGGTTGCTTTGTCGATGATAATTTTGATTTACAATACATTGATAAACTTAGCCAGTGGTGTCAGTCAACTCAAGTTATAAACCAAAATAAATGGCAGGCTAAACTTGTAGGTTTAAGCGGTTTTTTGACTAATAAACCCATTACCTTACCCTATTACTTTAGTCTGAATATGCAGCGTTGGGTGAATGAAACATTGCGCCAGTATAATATTAGCGATGTATTTATCTACTCTTCATCTATGGCGCAATATGTAGAACAAGCCCACTTATCCTCGTTAAATCGTATTATAGACTTCGTCGATATTGATTCCGATAAATGGCGGCAATATGCCAGCAAAAAGCACGGTATCAAACGTTGGTTTTATCAGCGTGAAGCAAGATTATTACAACAGTATGAGCAGTATATCTGTACGAACTTTAGCAAAAGCTTATTTGTGTCTAACGATGAAGCCCAAGCCTTTCGTCAATTAATGCCGCCAGCACTCGCTAGTAAAATTCACAGCTTGCTTAACGGTGTTGATACGGAGTATTTCAAGCCTGATCCTAACCTAACGGCTGCAGAAGGTAATTTGCCACAGCAATTTATTGTGTTTACGGGCGCCATGGATTATTGGGCCAATATTGATGCCGTTATTTGGTTTTGCCAGCATGTTTGGCCCAGTATTATAGCTGAACAGCCACAACTACATTTTGTCATTGTCGGCGGCAACCCCAGCAACGAAGTTAAAAGCCTAGCTCGAATCAGCGGTGTTAGCGTCACTGGCCGTGTGGTTGATGTAAGGCCTTATATTCAACACGCCGTATATGCTATCGCCCCTATGCTCATTGCGCGTGGTATTCAAAATAAAGTTCTTGAAGCGATGGCCATGAATAAAGCTGTTATTTGTACCGCTATGGCGATGGAAGGTATTAATGCACCAGACAGTACCGGTGTTGTAATAGCAGATAGTGCCGAGGACTTTAAACTCGCCTGTCTAAGCCAATTGCAACAACCAAAGCTGCAACACAGTCGGCAATGGATTTTAAACCACTTTACTTGGCCTAACACGTTAAAAAAACTACTTGATTTATTTGCCCAGGAGCATAGCAAATGAGCAACTTAAGCTATAGCAGAGTACTGTTTTTACTATTACTTAGCAGTGCTTACATTGTAATTTATGGCGCAACTTGGCAGGATATTGAGTTAGTTTGGCGATCCTCAGCTACCTACAATCATTGTTATTTAATTATACCGATTTCAATTTGGTTTATGCTGCGTAAACGTAACGATGCGATAAATACTAACAATTACTCACCACATTTACTTTGGCTTCCTGCGGGTTTTGCATGTGCCATGCTATTAGTTTGGCTACTGTCTTATGCTGCTGATATTGCTTTATTTATGCATATTGCTGCAGTATTAAGTTTGCCAGCCATGTTTTGGTTAATATTTGGTACTGCCGCAGCAAAAAAACATCGGTTTGCTTTAGGTTATTTAATATTTCTAATCCCATTTGGTGAAGAATTATCGTTACAGCTACAAAATATTACCGCAGATATTACTGTGTTTATGCTCCATATCGCTGCAGTACCAGTGTTTCGTCAGGGTTTATTTTTATCCACGCCAGTAGGTATGTTTGAAGTTGCTGAGGCTTGCTCTGGTTTGCGGTTTTTAATTGCCTCTTTAGCTATTTCAGTATTATTTGCCTATTTAAACTATAAACGTTTACCTAAGCAGATTAGTTTCATTTTATTTATGACCGTATTATCGGTTTTAGCAAATGGCGTTAGAGCTTTTATGTTGGTATATATTGGTGAAAAATCTAATATGCAACTGGGTTTTGGCGCTGATCATTATTTATATGGCTGGGTATTTTTTGGCTTAGTGTTATTTGCTGGTTTTTGGTTAGGAGCCCGCTTTGCCGATGATGATATTAACTTTAAAAAAACCCCACTACAATTGTCAATATTACCGCTGGGGTTACCTCAATTAAGCTTAGTCAGCATAGTGCTTATCACTGCAATTTTCAGCTTAAACTTACCTATCGTAATACCGCCGGCTTCACCTGCACCAGCATTAATAAGTACATCCTATGCCGAAGTAACCGACTCGGATTGGGGCATAGCGTTTTTTGACAGTTTAGCTTTTAGCCATTTTCAAGATGAGCAAAATATCGAATATGTTAGAGCGGTTTATGCTTTAAAACAAACCTCGGGTGAATTGTTTAGTTGGGAAAACCAGTTATTCGATAAAAAAGTTTGGGTGATCCAACAGCGACAAGCGCTGCCTAAATATACCGTATTACACCTTAATGCGCTTAGTGGCGGTAATCGCAGCATATTGTATTGGCATCAAGTTGGTGAGCATCGTTTTAGCGAGCAATTGCCCACTAAAATTCAGCAAACTTTAGCTTACTATTTTGATAGTGATGCTATTACTGCTACTAATGCCCTTTCCGTTAGTGGCTTAGCCCCTACAGAAGCATTAGCTTTACTTATTTCGGCTGCTGATAATATTGGCCCGATGTTACCGAATACAGCGTCTGCCACTTTGGGTATTCAGCAATGAATAGCCAAAACACCACGAACTCGGCACCCGTAAAGCATATTGCGCATTTAGTTTGGCACTTTAGTACTGGCGGACTGGAAAATGGACTAGTGAATTTAATTAATAACCTGCCTGCCCAGCGTTATCAACATAGCATTATTACCCTTACTGGTTATGACCAAGCCTTTGCCAACAGAATTACCCAGCCTAATGTAAACTTTTATCATTTACATAAACGTGATGGCCAAGATTGGAAAATATTTTCAGCGCTAAATAAACTACTTAAACAATTAAAACCCGACGTATTACATAGCCGAAATTTAACCTCGATTGAGCTGCAACTGGTTGGTTGGTGGCGCAATATTCCTATGCGAGTGCATGGTGAGCATGGTTGGGATACATTTGATATTGGTGGTACAAATAAAAAGTATCAATTGTTACGTCGGCTACTAAAGCCGTTTATTCATCAGTTTGTATGTTTATCATCTGAATCAGAACACTATCTGCTGGATAAAGTTGCGCTGCATACCAGTAAAGTTCAGCGTATTTGTAATGGAGTCGATGTGGCTAAATTTAAGCAATCGACAGCAGCCTGCCTTGCTTTACCCGTTAATATTACAACCAGCCCCTCACCCGTGCTATTTGGTACCGTCGGCCGGTTGGCCACGATTAAAAATCAAGCATTTTTACTGCAAGCGTTTGCTAGTTTATTGCAACATCAACCTAGCTTTAAGGCTAAAGCAGGGCTCATTATTGTTGGTGATGGTCCAAATAAGCAACAATTACTGCAATTAAGTCAAACACTCAACATCCAAGATAACCTAGTGTTTTTAGGGAATAGGTCAGATATTGCCGAAATTATGCAGCGCTTTGATGTCTTTGTGCTGCCCTCTTTAGCTGAAGGCATTTCCAACACAATTCTTGAAGCAATGGCCAGTGCAACTCCGGTCATCGCTACTGCAGTTGGGGGTAATGCCGATTTAATGCCGCCAGAACTGCAAGCCACCAATTTAGTTGAAGTAAATAATATACAGCAACTAGTACAGGCTATGTTAGTGTATTTAAACAGCAATCAACGCATTAATACCGATGGTTTAATCTGTCAGAGGTACTGTCAGCAACATTTTAGTTTAACCACTATGGTTCAACGCTATCAGGCACTATACGAAGTTTCAGGGAAAGAAGGATAATATATGTGCGGTATTGCAGGGATTTACCAACTCGCTAAAACAGAACAGCCAGATCAACAAATATTGGCAACAATGAATAATAGCCAGTTGCATCGCGGGCCTGATGCAGGTGATTACTTTTTTGCCGATACTATCGGTTTAGCCCACCGCCGCTTATCTATTATAGATATTGCTGGCAGCCCACAACCGATGGTTAGTGCCAATAAGCAAGCTTGGATTGTCTTTAATGGCGAAATATACAACTTTAAACAATTACGCCAGAGCTTAATCGAAAAAGGTTATCAATTTACCACTCAAGGCGATACTGAAACTATTTTAAATGCGTGGCTTGAATGGGGTGAGGATTGTGTTCATCATTTACGCGGTATGTTTGCCTTCGCCATCTGGGACAGCAAAAAACAATGTCTTTTTGTCGCTCGAGACCGTTTAGGTATTAAGCCATTATTTTACTCTTTGTTACCTGATGGTCAGTTTATCTTTGGCTCAGAGTTAAAAGTCATCCGTAACCATCCTGATTTTGATTTTTCGTTACGTGATAGTAGCGTTGAGGATTACTTTAGTTTTGGCTACATCCCTGAGCCTTATACAATTTATCAACATAGTTATAAGCTAGCCCCTGGCTATAGTTTATTATTGCAATATGGAAATAATACCTTACCCGTACCGAAGCAATATTGGGACATCCCCACCCAATGGCAACAACCACTAGCTACTTCAGAGCTGCAACAACACTTAATTGAACATTTACGCGAAGCGGTGGATATTCGTCTTGTTGCTGAAGTGCCGCTTGGCGCATTTCTATCTGGCGGGGTTGATTCAAGCGCAGTCGTAGCATTAATGGCCGGCTTACAAAAAGATCCGGTTAATACCTGCTCTATTGGCTTTGACAGTAAAGCTTTTAATGAAACAGAATTTGCCCAACAAGTTGCCGATCGTTATAAAACTAATCATCAAGTTAATATCGTCAGTCAAAATGATTTTGAGTTATTGGATAAACTCGCAGATTTGTATGACGAACCTTATGCTGATAGCTCTGCCATACCCACCTATCGCGTTTGTGAAATGGCCCGCAAACAAGTTACCGTTGCATTAAGTGGTGACGGTGCTGATGAGTTATTTGCAGGTTATCGACGCTACAAGCTGCACTTAAATGAACAGCGCTTGCGTAACATGTTACCGCTCGCCATTCGTAAACCCCTATTTGGCCCCTTAGGCGCGCTTTATCCTAAATTAGATTGGGCGCCAAGGCTGTTTAGGGCAAAAACCACCTTACAATCTTTAGCCTTAGACGACATCTCGGCCTATCATAACTCTATTTCAATTTTGCGAACGGACCAGCGTAAAAGCTTATTTTCAAAAGCCTTTCAACAACGTTTAAATGGCTATAATTCAGTTGCAGTTTTTAACCGCTACCGCGATAAAATTGAGCATTTAGATCCCCTTAAAAAAGTGCAGTATCTGGATATGAAAACCTATTTAGTAGGCGATATTTTAACTAAAGTTGATCGCGCCTCAATGGCTCACTCATTAGAAGTACGAGTACCCTTTTTAGATCATAAATTCGTTGAGTGGTCATTTCAGGTCGAGTCTGGTGCAAACTTACAGCAAGGTATTGGCAAGTTCAGTTTAAAGAAAGCCTTAGAGCCTTACTTACCGCACGACGTGTTATATCGCAATAAAATGGGCTTTGCAGTGCCTTTAGCAGAATGGTTTCGTGGTCCATTAAAACAACGCGTTTTTGATAAGCTACTTTGTGACGAAATGTTAAATAGTGGCTATTTTGATGCCAATGAATTAAAGCGTTTATTGGATGACCATAGCAAAAGCTTAAAAGATAATAGTGCGGCCTTATGGACCTTAATGATGTTTGCGGCCTTTTTACAGCGAGGTCAGTAATAGATGAAAATACTGCATGTTTTCGATCATACGCTTCCCTTGCATAGCGGCTATACCTTCCGCTCTCGCGCTATATTGCAGCATCAGCATTTGTTAGGTTACAGCACTTGTCATGTCTCCAGTCCAAAACATCCCGATAACAAAGCCGCCACTGAAGTAGCAGAAAGCTTTTTATTCTATCGCACTAAACCTTGGCAAACTAAGTTTTGGCAATTACCTATTCTTAAAGAAATTGCTACGGTATTGGCATTGAAAAAACGCATTTTGCAAGTTGTGGCTAAAGAAAATCCGGATATCATTCATGCCCATTCACCGGCACTAAATGGTTTAGCAGCGTTATTAGCTGCAAAAAAATGTAAGCTACCAGTAGTGTATGAAATTAGAGCGTTTTGGGAAGATGCTGCGGTTGATCATGGCAGTTGTGAAGAATATGATTTACGTTATACCTTAACTAAAAAGCTCGAAACCTATGTGGTAAAGCGAGTTAATGCGGTAACAACTATTTGCCAAGGCTTACGCCAAGACTTACTGAGTCGGGGCATAGACGCCAGTAAAGTTACCGTGATCCCAAACGCGGTAAACCCCGCGCAATTTCAAGTTATTGATAAAAAACATCCTGCTTTATTAGCCAAGTATCAGTTACAACATAAACAGGTTTTAGGTTTTCTAGGTTCTTTTTATGGCTATGAAGGATTAGATTTATTAATTCAAGCCTTACCTATTATTCAGGAAAAACTGCCAAACACTTGTCTGTTATTAGTTGGTGGTGGACCACAACAAGCAGCGTTAGAAACTTTAATAAAACAGCTGGGGTTAACTAACAGTGTCATCATGCCCGGAAGAGTGCCGCATTCAGAAGTAAATAAGTATTATAGTCTGGTCGACTTGTTGGTTTATCCTCGTAAATCAATGCGTTTAACTGAGTTGGTGACGCCTCTTAAGCCGCTAGAAGCAATGGCGCAAGGCATGACATTACTTGCATCTGATGTCGGTGGTCATAATGAGCTTATTGAACATGGTAAAACCGGCTGGCTGTTCCAAAAAGATAATATTCAAGATCTTGCCGAACAAACCATTCGGCTTTTACAGCATCGCTCGTCACAGCATGAAATAAAACAAAACGGTTTAGCTTATGTTAATGAACAACGCACTTGGCAGTTGTCGGTTGCTCGCTATCAACCAATATATGGAGCGTTATGCAATGAGCGCTGATTTTAGTGCAATAACAGTGACATTAGTTGGCCCTAAGGCACCGCCAGCCGGTGGCATGGCCAATCAAACCGCGCAACTAAAGCAATTACTAGAAAATAGTGGCGCTAAGGTTAGCTTTGTTGCGGTTAACGCCGATTATAAACCTGCCTTTATTGCTAAATTACCTGTTATAAGGGCGCTATTTCGGTTGCCACAATATTGTTGCGCCCTATATTGCAGCTATGCTAAAGCTGATGTGATTCACTTAATGGCCAATTCAGGTTGGTCTTGGCATTTATTCGCCGCTCCCGCTATTTGGCTAGCAAAATTGCGTAATAAGCCTGTCTTAGTAAATTATCGCGGTGGCCATGCTGAGGTGTTTTTTCAGCGTTCATGGCGACTTGTAGCTAGCTCTATCCGGCAAAGTGCTGGGGTGATTGTGCCCTCTATTTACTTACAGCAAGTATTTAATCAATTTAAACAAACCAGCACGATAGTGCCTAACATCTTAGATCCAAAGTTATTTTATCCTTCAATTAATGATAAAACTGCTAAGCCATTCCACCTTATTGTCAGCCGAAATCTAGAAGCTATTTACGATGTTGCAACGGCTATTCGCGCTTTTGACCGTTTTTTACCACATTATCCAAATGCAATATTAACCATTGCCGGCTCTGGACCTGAGCGCCCTGCTTTAGAGGCTTTAGTGGCGCAACTGGCGCTAACAGGTACCGTTAAGTTTGTCGGCCGCTTAACTAGTAGCGAGATGGCAAGCTTATACCGCAGCGCTGATGTGATGTTAAATAGCAGTTTAGTGGACAATAGTCCAAACTCATTAATAGAAGCGTTAGCATCTGGTGTGCCCATTATTAGCAGTAATGTCGGCGGTATCCCGTTGTTGGTTAAGCATGAATTTGATTCGCTACTGGTACCACCTGCACAACCAGAGCTTATTTATCAACAATTATGTCGCTTACACAGCGAACCGGCTTTAAAACAGCGATTAATAGCTAACGGATTAGAGAGTAGCAAGCGTTTTCATTGGTCTAGCGTCAGTCTAATACTGTTAACGCAATACCAACAAGCGATGGCAAAAAAAGGGATTGGCATATGACGTCATGGTATACCTATTTTATTGCAAACTTAGTTTTTCCACTGCAAGAGAAGTTTAAAAAACATCGTACCGTCGAAGTGTTTAAACAACTTGAACAAAGCCAGTGGCTAGATACTGCTACGTTACAGCAACAACAAGCCGCTAAACTGCAAAGCTTTATGCACTCTGTATACCAAAATGTGCCTTATTATCGTCAGCTTATGCAGCAGCAATCATTAACCGCAGCCAACTTTTCTCAAGCCAACGATCTAAGCAAATTACCGTTTTTAACTAAGCAGCTTATCTCTGCACATTTTTCTGAGCTTACGGCGACGAATGCCAAAGACTTAAAGCGGTTTAATACCGGTGGCTCTAGTGGTCAACCGCTGATTTTTTTATTAGGTAATGAACGCGTGTCGCACGATGTTGCCGAAAAATGGCGTGCCACACGTTGGTGGGGTGTCGATATTGGCGATAAGGAAATTGTCGCTTGGGGTTCACCCATAGAGTTAAATGCTCAAGATAAAGTACGCATTTGGCGTGATAAGCTATTTCGTTCTACCTTAATACCTGCTTTTGATATGACTGAACAAAAGCTGCTAGGTTTTTTAGCCACTATTCGGCAAATTAAACCTAAAATGCTGTTTGGTTACCCTTCGGTATATCACTTACTAGCCAAAACCGCTCAGCAGCATAATATTGATATGTCAGATTTAGGTATCAAGGTTATTTTTGTTACTTCAGAGCGGTTATATCCGTATCAGAGAGAATTAATTTCAGAAGTATTCGCCGCCCCTGTTGCTAATGGCTACGGCGGCAGAGATGCCGGCTTTATTGCCCATGAATGCCCACAAGGCAGCATGCATTTATCCTATGAAGATATTATCGTCGAAATTATTGATAGCGATGGTCAGGTGTTAGCTAATGGTGAGTCAGGTGAAATAGTCATCACCCATTTAGCAACGTCAGAGTTTCCCTTTATACGTTATCGCACCGGCGATATTGGCACCCTTTCAACAAAGTCCTGCCCTTGTGGCCGCGGTCTACCCATATTAGAAGCCATTGAAGGACGCAGCACTGACTTTGTTGTCGCCAGTGATGGCACCTTAATGCATGGACTATCGTTAATTTATATTTTACGCGATATACCCGGTATTGAAGCCTTTAAAATTGAGCAGCAAAGCGTTGCGTTAACCGACGTTAAAATTGTATGGCCGCAAGGTCAGTTACCTGACAGCGTAATCAATGCGGTCAATGCTGGATTTCAAGCGCGCTTAGGCCAAGATGTGCAGATTAATGTGCAGCAAGTTCAGTACATTGCTGCTGAAAAGTCGGGTAAATTTCGTTATGTAATAAGTAAGGTTATCTCATGATAGACAGTTTTTATTTATTAATGTCTGTTGGAGCTGTGTGTTATTTATTTTATTGGGCTGATAAGCAGGATAAATCTTAATGCGTGATCTACTACTAGTATTGTTTTTATTTGTAGCTATCTTCTACAGCTTCAAACGGCCCTTTATCGGCATTGCTGCTTGGGCATGGATAGCACTTATTGCTCCCGCCAATTGGGCATTTGGCTTTTCCAATGACTTCCGACTTAATTTAACTATCGTCGTAGTAACGGTGTTGTCATATTTATTTATGCATAAAAATAAAAAACTGGCATTTAATGGCTTAAGCTTTTGGATCCTGCTTTTTGCTTTTTGGACTTTATTATCTTCTCTTAATGCCGTTAATAGTCCTTACGCTGTGGATTACTGGTATCAATTTATTAAGGTCTTATTGTTTTATTTGTTTATTACTTTAATAGTGACTAAAAAGCTTCATCTAGACACATTAATTTGGGCCATCGTTTTGGCAATTTCGTCGTACGCTGCCATGGAAGCAGTAAAAGTTGTGCTTTCTGGCGGTAGCCATATGGTAAGAGGCCGGTCAGGTGCTTTACTCGATCGAAATGACTTTGCTGTTGCGGTTAATATGTGTCTACCGCTAATTTTATATTTAATTTTCGCCACCAAACATCATTATCTCAAGCTCGGTTTGTGGGGTTTATTCTTTGGCAATATAATTGCTATTGTTGGTACTGGTTCTCGTGGGGGGTTTATAGGCCTAAGCATACTTGCTATTGCGATCTGGTGGAAATCAAAACGCAAGTTATTGTGGCTAATACTAACACTTTTAATATTACCTTCGGCTTACCAGTTTACCCCAGAGGAGTGGCGAGAGCGGCAAAATACTATTCAAACCGCTAGTACAGAAGATGCATCTTTTATCGGTAGATTATGGGCTTGGAAAATCTCTGTAATGCTAGCGCGTGATAATCCGATGCTAGGGGGAGGCTTTGGTTCTGTTTCCCAGCCCATTGTTTGGTATAGTTATGCGCCATACACTCCAGACTTTGGACCTATTAAAACGCCCCTTCCCCCGCCAAATATGCGACCTAAAGCCGCTCATAACATTTATTTTCAGGTGCTGGGTGATCATGGTTATGTCGGTCTCTTTATATATTTAATGATGTTTACTAGCATTTTTTGGATTAATCGACGCAATGGTAAACTAGCAATTAAACATAACCAGCCTTGGTGCAAAAATCTTAGTGACGCTATTGCCCTATCTATGGTGGGTTACTGTGTTACTGGCAACAACGTCAGTCTGGCATATTTCGATTTACTCTATGTTATGGGCGGTATAGTGGCAGTTATTTCTATTTATAAGCTGTATCTGCCACAAAGTAAGCTTGCGCCTCCCTCCGCTAACAGTGCTTTCAATGTAAAAAGCATGAGCAAAGCCTAACATGGATAATATTATAGCGCGTTCTCGAACAGCATTTAGATGGACGCTGACTTTTCGGGTTATGTCGCAAATATTTACTTGGTTTGCTTCACTGTTCGTGATCCGTCTGTTAACTCCCGCCGACTATGGCATTATTGCAATTGTTGAAACGGTCTCTATGCTGACCTTGCAACTTGCCAGCGCTGGACTGGGTAATGCGTTAATCAGACAAGATAATTTAAGCACAACTTTTATTCGTAAAATTCTCGGCTTGCTTATCGTTTTCAACTTGACCCTAGCGACATTACAATTTGCTTTAGCACAACAAATCGCCCTTTTTTATGCCCAACCAGAATTAGAAATTGTATTAAAAGTTATGACCGTAGGTTTTTTACTGAGTCCTTGGGTGATTGTTGCTTCCAACCTTCTCGCTAAAGAAATGAATTTTAAAAGCCGATCTAAAATCGATTTTATAGCTAGCGTCTGTGGCAGTATATCGGCATTAGCCATGGCCTACTTAGGGATGGGGTATTGGTCATTAATATTGGCAAACTTAGCCGTACTTTTCTTTCGCTTCATTGGCTACAACATTGAATTAAAAAAAATTTACTGGCCATCTATCAATTTCTCTGGCACCTCGGATGCAATTAAGTTTGGCGCAACCCTAGCGGCGACAGGAATACTCTTCACCGTATTTATGAAAGTAGATATTCTCATAGCTGGCCAATTTTAGAACAAAATCAATTAGGTATTTATGCTGTTGCGCTGCATATCGCATTATTGCCTATGGCAAAAGCCATGCCTCTTATTAATGAAGTCGCCTATCCCATGTATGCCGCTATCAGAAAAGACGAGAAGGAATATGTCAGGATTTTGTTATATATTCCGTATTACCACTATATATAGTTTTCCGTTATTTTATGGCATTGCCGCTGTAGCAGAAGACGCCGTCATGCTGATTTTAGGAGATAAATGGTTAGCTGCAGTGCTGCCCTTGCAGCTTATTCTTTTAACAATACCTTTAAGATTAGTCACTAATTTATTTACGCCTTTAATGAAAGCCTTGGGTTACCCTTCAACTGGCTTAATACACGTTTGTTTCTCAATTATCGTAACGGTGATTATTATCTATCTTAGTGCGCCTTATGGTATTAATGCTATCGCAGCGTCATGGCTTATCAGTACCCCGTTTTTTTTCTTGTTCGCGTTAATGCTTTGCACTAAACGCTCGAAGATTCCCTTTAAAAAATTAGTTGTTGCCCTAAGCCCTCCCTTATTAGCCTCTTTCATAATGCTAGCGGCTATTACTGCATTTAACGGCTACTTTGATGACGCCTTACCTCACTGGCTAAATCTTATTATTACCGTTATTATGGGGGCGCTGATCTATATCATGATAATGTGGTTAGGGTTTCGTAACCGCTTTAAGGAAGCGATACAGTTCAGAATATAATCAAGGATGATAAATGAAGCTCTATTATTTTAAAGACGAGCAAGGGAACTTTGGTGATGATCTGAATCCATGGTTATGGGATTCGCTGTTACCCGGCTTACTGAATGATGTCGATGATCATTTGTTTGTTGGTGTTGGTACCTTACTTAATCATCGGATCCCAGTTGCCCAGCGCACCACAGTGTTTGGTTCAGGTCATGGTTATGGCCAGTTACCCAATATAACATCATCATGGCAGTTTTACTGTGTACGAGGCCCACTGACAGCAAAAGCACTAGGACTCGCCCCAACTTTAGCTATTACTGATCCAGCATGCTTAGTCCCTTTATTTTATCAACCGCAACATAGCATTCAATATAAAGTAAGCTTTATGCCGCACTGTGACAGTGCCCGACTCGGTGATTGGGCTGCTGTGTGCAAATTAGCTGGCATGCACTTTATTGATCCCAGACAACCTTATCTTGAGGTATTTGCTGAAATTCAGCGCTCTGCCCTACTGCTTACGGAAGCCATGCATGGTGCTATTTTAGCCGATTCTTTTAGGACACCCTGGATCCCTGTCAAAGCTTATAGTCATATTTCAGAATACAAATGGCAAGATTGGTTGCTATCAGTTGAAGTAGATACCCCTTTTCAACGTTTAACCCCTGTTTGGCGGGGTGATATTAATTGCAACTTGCTAGAGAAGATGAAAAACCAATCCAAAAGAACTTTAGTCAAAACACCGCTTTGGCGTAATAGTTGGAGCAAAGCGCCGCCCAAAAAATCACACGCTAACACCTTAGTCCTCGCAGCAACTGAGCTATTAAATATTGCCAAAAATGCTAAGCCCAATATGAGTAAGGAACAGGTGCTGAAAATTAACCAGACAAAGTTGTTGGAAGTCGCTGACAGGTTTAAATATGATTACAAACAAAAATAATAGGCCACTGGTCAGTGTTGTCATGCCCTGTTTTAATAGCGCGCAGCACTTAAATCAAGCGATAGACAGCGTATTAGAACAAGATTATCCCAACATAGAATTGATCGTCGTTGATGATGGTTCGACAGATAACAGCCTGCAAATTCTGCAGCAATACGGTGATAAAATAAAGGTTATTGTTCAGAAAAACGGCGGACCTGCTGCAGCCAGAAATACCGCTATGCGGGCGGCTACAGGCGACTTTATTGCCTTTAATGATAGCGATGATATTTGGTTACCCGGCAAACTCTCCACCCAGATAAACTACTTACTGGCTACACCCGAAATCGGCTTGTGTTATACCAGTTGGATAGTATGGGACCAGCAACAACCCCTGCAACAACGTTTAAATAAGCAACCGAATATTTCTGCTCAACAGTTGGTTCCTGAATTCTCTGGCTGGATTTATCTCAAACTGCTTAAGGTAAGCTATATTCATACTACTACTGCCGTGATGCGTAAAGATATTATCGACAATGTCGGTTATTTTAATGAAGCCTATCGTGTCGGTGAAGATCACGACTATTGGTTAAGAATATCCCAATATTGTCAGGTAACCAAACTTAAGCGTGCTTACTCAGTTTATCGAGATGAGCCCATTAGTATTACTAAAACACTCCATCCGCATAACTTTAGCTTATTAGTACTCGAGGATAACATAAGACGGTTCGGTCTAAACTGCCCCTCTGGGGCTAAAATTGAATTAAGCCAAGTAGAGAAGTATCTTGGTGAACGACACTTTGTATATGGCTACCAAGCCATGTTAAGTAAACAGCGGCATATCGCCTTTAAATCCTTTAAATTCGGATTAAAGTATCGCTATAAATTTGCTCGTACATTTTTTTTGATGTTGGCTTGCAGTAACAGCATCACATTTAAATTGTTGTTAAAAAAAAGGCAGTTACAAATCATAAGGTCTTTTTATAACAACATACTAGGAGGTGTTACATGTCTTGGATGATAACGGTTAACTCAACACAGAAACTGCAACTAGCTCATACTAAACAAGCGTTATCAATTGAGCTGACGACAGCCAGTAACACCCTTAGCGTGGCAGAAAATGAGCATCTTATTATCGGTGTAATTGGCAGAGTAAGGCCCTACAATGCTGATTATTTAACTACAGATAATGCCAGCTGGCTGTTATCGCAATATCAGGTAGACACGCAACAGTTCGTGTCGCAAATAGCAGGCTTTTTTTTACTCTTAGTTCTGGATAAAAGCAGCGGCAACTTTCAGGTTATTAACGATCATGTGGGGAGCATTCCCTGTTATATTGATCAACGCAACAGCGAAAAGTTACGCATCAGTGACAACATGTCGGCGCTGCATTCTGACGCCACTATTGCCAAGCTTAATCCGCAAGCAATTTTTAACTATTTATTTTTTCACTGTATTCCATCGCCACTCAGCATTTATCAAGGTGTTAGTAAATTAGAGCCTGGTGTTATCGCGACAATTACTGGCAATAATACCCTGCAACAACCATGCTATTATCGACCCAAATTTACTGTCTCATCCTTAACAGCTGAACAGCTGATGGCCCAATGTAAACAACTTATCTCTGAAGCGGTACTACGTAATATCAGCGATAATTGCGCGGCGTTTTTAAGTGGTGGGCTCGATAGCTCTACCGTAGCTGGCATGTTAGCACTACACAGTACCAAATCAGCGGCTAAAACATACTCTATCGGTTTTGATGCTAAGGGATATGACGAAACAGAATATGCACTCCTTACGGCCAAACACTTTGCTACCGAACATAAAGTGCATTATTTGCAACCGGAACAAATCAGTCAGCACTTTAGCCAGGTCGCTACGTTTTTTAACGAGCCTTTTGGCAACTCATCAGCTATGGCAGCTTATATCTGTGCCAAAGTAGCGGCAGAGGATGGCATAACTGTATTACTAGCAGGTGATGGTGGCGATGAAATTTTTGCGGGTAACGAGCGCTACGTAAAACAAAAAGTTTTTGAGCATTACCACTCTCTTCCCAGCTTAATACGTTCTGGGCTAGATCTATGTTTTTACAATACACTAGCAGCCCAACTGCCTGGTTTGCAAAAGGCACATAGTTATATTAAACAAGCAAAAGTTCAGTTGCCAGACCGTTTAGATAGCTACAACTTTTTAAACCGATTTAACTTAACACAAATGTTCAATCCAGAATTACTGCAGCAGGTTGATACCAACCTACCAGCGAAACAAAAACAAGATCGCTATAACGCCTGTTTATCCAACGATGATATTGATAAAATGATGTATTTAGACTGGAAAGTTACCGCAGCCGATAATGATTTTGTTAAAGTAAGTCAAATGTGCCAGCTTGCGGGAGTTGAAGTACGGTTCCCATTGTTTGAAAAAGAACTTGTCGACTTTAGCTGTACCGTCCCGGCTTCACTTAAAGCGCCTGGACAAAAGTTACGTGATTTTTATAAACAGAGTTTTAAAGGTTTTTTACCCGATGAAACATTAAGTAAAAGCAAACACGGCTTCGGTCTACCATTTGGTGTCTGGATGAAGCAACATCCTGAACTGAAAAAGATTGCTCTTAGTGCACTTCACAACTTTAAACAACGCAATATTTTACAACCGCTTTTTATCGATCATGCAATCAGTACATTTGAAAAAGGTCATTCTAGTTACTATGGAGAGTTAGTATGGATAATTGCCGTGCTCGAGCTTTGGTTAGAAAAAAATGAATAAATAATTAAAAGTTACATTTTACAGACTGCATAAGTGCTACGGCCATTACTTAACAGATTTTGTATTTTGATATGTATAGTTTTATCTTATTATCTCGTAATTTTATAGACTGTAAAATTTATTAGTATTTTAAAGTTAGTCAAATAATGCTAAACACTTTAGAATGAAATTCACTTTTAAAATCGATAACGTTAAAACTCTATAATATTAATAATTTTTCGTTTTAATTTGTTTATAAAAGTTAGTTCTCTTTTCTTTACATTAGATAAGCTGTCTAAAATAATAGCTTTAGTGACGCTTCCACTTTTAATTAATTTTTCCGCAACGTCTTCAAACTCTTTAGAAATTTGCGCATAGTTCATTTTAATATCACTAATCAGATCGTTTAAGGCTGAATTATCATCAAGTGCGATACAATAACGCGATAGACCATTTTCTTCGAAAAATGATTTTATTTTTGGATGGTAATTAAAACTTATGGTGGGAATACCCGCCCTTACAGACATTAATACCGAATGAAATCTCATTGCGACCATGATATTGCTTCTTTCAACAGCCTTTAGAGAGAATGATAAAGGTATATTTTTTATCTTTAGCGCTTGAAGTAGTTCACAATCAGACATTGAAGCTGAGGATTCATGGATTTGAGAACCAAAATACATTGGAAAAGGAATAACTTCGCCATAATTTTGAACAGTTTCTACCAATTGAGTATAATCTGCAGGGGTATTATTCCACAATCGAATATTGAAACCTATTTCAAATCTATCCTCCGATAAGGCTCTTACAACTTCAAATGGCATAGTCCAAAACAAATCAACTCCAGTGACGATTGAGCTAGATTTACCAAGTACTACCTTACTAACCTCATCTCTAACCAGAAACAGTTTGGCTCGCTCTATTAATAATTGGTTATTTGTTAAAACTGTTTTATTTGCTTGTTTAGTAGACACTCCAATGATCATATAAGGTGTTTTTAATTTTTTAATTAGGTTATCACCGAGCTCAAAAAAGGTATTACCAGGCCAAATACTTCCCCCACCCACTAAAATAAGATCACTGTTATTTAGCATTGCCAGTCCAGGGAAAAAGCTACTGAACATTAAGTTATGATCTTTAAACAGGTAGCATATTGACTGCATTAAAAGATCATCACCTGCATTCAATTTACCATAGTAACCAAGCACTAAAACATTTAGTTTAACCACTAAACCTCCTCATCAGGCTCCTTCATTTAACATAGTTAATAAAAGACTCAGCCTAGCTTTAATATTAAGTTTCCAAGGTAAAAATACTTTTTATTAGCTCAATATTTTTAGAACAAGCCCCAGATAATTGCTTAAGTTTATTTCGTATCACTTGAATGATTTCAGTATCAGTTGACTGGTGCTGGTTTATAATACATTCAGCTAACGCCGACTCATCGGATAATACTGTGATCATTTTGGCTTGAACCGCGATTTCAAATACCGGATAGCTAGGATAGGTCTTTTCCCAATTATCGAGCACCATTACCGGTTTATTTAGGCTTAACGGTTCGAGAATATTGTGATTCATTCCAACGTAACAAGTATCTGCAACTGAATATAATGCTTTTAGCTGACCAAAAGTATCTACAATCAACACATCTTTTAATTGCGTAAATGTGGTTGTAAGCTTGCTTTTAAAATCATACTGTAAATCATACTGCTGCAATATTCCTTCCAGTGCGGTTAACTGCTCCGGCTTTTCTGGATGCCGTGGCGCAATAATCAGTTTAAGCGTAGATAATGTTTGCTTCGCTTTAACATAGGCTGATACCACTAACTGATACTCCCAGACGTTAGTTACGCAACCCGCGACAAATAAAGGCGAATGTTGCTGCTGCAACACATGCAACAGTCCTTGGGTTTGCTCTGTAAGTATCAAACTCACGTCCAGATTGTCATATTTCATATTACCGGTAACAACTACTTTTTTTGTTTCAGCACCGTTAGCTAGCAGGGTTTGCTTTACCTGTTCAGTTTGTACAGACAACAGATCAAAACAGTTTAGATAATCCTGCTCAAACAACAATTTTTCTATACTGTCCTGTTTACAGGCTGGCTTATAGCCATAAAGCCAACCATTAACCAAACAAATTGGTACTTGATACTTTTTTAAGGTCCTTAGAACACCATAAGATAAACGGCATGGCGCATCGTGCAGCAATGCCGGTATTTCACACACTATGGCTAATTGGGAGGGGTAATCAAACATTAACTGGGCAGTATCACGGAAATCTATATTTAATACAGCAACCTCAGCATTCGGAAACTGCAAATTAAAACTTTCTAAATAGATCTCTCTGTCGGTTAGAAGCAAAACATTACCCAGATTACAGTAATGTTGAACCAGCAATTTACAAGCATTTAACTCACCGATTGTGGAGCAAAAAATCCATGTATAGTGCTTGTTAATATTTAATTTAGTAGATATTTTTTGTTTTAAACGACCATTTATAAAGCGGTGTAATACTGAATATAAGCACCATCTTAGTGGTTCTGGAACTATAAAACGCACAATTTTCTTCACTATTAAGACCTTGGATCTAATACAGGGTCTGTACTACTAGCTTCAGGCTCTTTCCAGGCTCCTTGGCTTTGTAACTTGTCACGCAAACCTGACAATGGGTAGCCCAGGGCATAAGCAGAATGGGCATGGTTAAGTGCTTCTCTAGTTTCACCCAACTTTATTAAAAGCAAACCTAAATTATAGTGTACTTCGGCAGCATCTGGCTTAATAGCAAGTGCCTTTAAATAGCTTACTTTCGCCCCCTGATAATCTTTTTGCTTATGTTGAGTAATTGCCTGAATTAATAATACGTTTGGGTCATTTGGCGCTACATGCATTGCTCGAAGAAAATAGCAATTTAATGTCGGATAATACCGATCTCGGCGTAATGAATGTTGACGTGAAAAACCAGGTCTGTGTTGTAGGTCGGCCATGACAGATAAAGCGTAAGGGTGATTGGGAAATACCTTTAATACAAAATCCAGATCTCCAATTAAAGAGCCCGCATTACCAGCAACCCCCATGCGCACACTTTTAGTAAAATGCGCACCTTCAGCAAGCCTTAGCCGTTCTTGGGCCGCTGCAGATCTGTCGTTGTAATTATATGGTGGGCCATTTTTTTTAATGCTAATATTTCACAACTAGCATCCTCCATAGCGAAGGCACTTATTGGAAGCAAGAATAGACAGATAGTAATTAACGTTTGTCTAACCATAATAGACTCTCCATGTCGACACATATACTTAGTGTATGCATTAGACTGGTTATTTTCCAGCCAAATATCATACTAACTTTTTATTAACGAAGATACGTTATATCTAATACGGCTTTATCTACAATAACGTGTATATTACCTTATCTATAGTTGCGTAAAACTATAGATTGACAATGCTATAGTTAAGTCAACTACACCTTGTTATGCTAAAGCTATTTGAGTCGGCGCATTTGCAGCCATTTAGCAATGCAGTAATAAGTATAAGGAAATACTATGTATCATCGACTGCTAAAAATGGCAGCATCACTGCTAAATAAGAACAAACTCAGCATACTGATTTACCATCAAGTACTCACTGAATCTGACCCTATGCGTCCAACTGAGCCGACAGCAGAAGTATTTAACTGGCAAATGCGCTTACTACGTGACTATTTTACGCCTCTATCATTGCAGGATGCATTGCATCATCTACAGAACAAATCTCTACCGGCTAACGCCATTTGCGTTACGTTTGATGATGGTTATGTAAATAACCTGACTGTCGCCCAACCCATACTGTCTAAGTACGGCATTCCTGCCACCGTTTATGTTGCAACGGGCTTTAGTCATGGTACTAATATGTGGAATGACCGACTAATCCATTTATTTGCCGACGTTACACGGCAACATTTGCAGTTAGACGACGAAAGAGTATCACTTGGTGACTGGCAGGACAGGCGAAGTAAAGCAGAGATTTGGTTGAAAAAATTAAAATATTTACCCATAACTGAACGGTTGGAGAAGATTAGCCAGTTTTATCTACAAAATAATGCCATTGAGCAGCAACCGCTAATGATGTCACCTGAACAAATTAAACAACTCGCAGAAAAAGATATAACTATTGGCGCCCATACGGTTAACCACCCTATTTTAAAAGTGATACCAAAAGAGCAACAGCAACATGAAATTATCCAGTCTAAACAACAACTTGAAAAATGGATAGATAGACCTGTACAACACTTTGCTTACCCCAATGGGGTTGAAGGTATTGATTTTGACGACACTACAATCGACTTAGTGAACCAAAACGGTTTTGCCAGTGCAGTGGCAACAGACTGGGGCATTTCAACGGCAGACACGTCCCACTATAAGCTAAAGCGCTTTACCCCTTGGGATAAAACACCACTACGATTTCATTTAAGGCTGGTCAGGTCGTATCTTTAATATTCAAGTTATCGACAATATTATATTGCTAGCGCTAACTTATTCTGACTGTAGTTGCCGTGGTTTATTATTTTTATAATGTTTTAATTTACTTACTACCCACTGCAACAATTTGCTGCGCTGCCAACTTAAATGCACAATCGGCCTAAGCTCAGAATTTAACCGTTTATGCCAATCCATCGCCTTACCGTAAAATTCAATATTTATTATCTTTAATTCTGGATGCTCGGCATAATATTTTAACATCTGCATTTTTAATAATAACGCGGGTGAATACTGGGCGAATTTTTCATCAAAGGTGGTTTTTAAAATAATAAGATTACCGTTGTGAATAACACACAGATCAACTGCAGCTACTTGGCCTGAAACTAAAAAATACCACACACAAGCTGCATTACGCTGTGCTAGCTGCCCCATCATGTCTTGATAAAATTTACCCTGCTCATTATCAGCACTAATAGCGGTTCCAAGCTCAGCTTTCCAACTAGCGCTTTCAATGTCACCGTACTGCTTTACCCCCTCCACAATCTCATCAGGACCGGTTAGCACTTGGGTGCTAAAGCTATCATTCTGACGCTCAGCACGGTTATAAGCTTTGTTGCAATTTTGGCGTAAGTTTTTACCTATGGTTTTAAAAAAATCATCATAATGCTCTGGTATTGGCTTATTACCCGTTTCAATATAATGCAGCTGCTGAATATTAGGCTCTACTGTTAAGTAACGTGAGTCTGCTTGCAGCAAGTCAAGTTGTAACACTACACCTGGTAAGGCTGTTGCAATGCTTGCTAGTAACTTTTCGCCAATGCGTCCATCAGAACTGAGCCATAGGCCAAGAGGTGCTTGCGAAGGCATTACTGTTTGCCAACGTCCCAAGCCTACACGCTGAAAAAAGCCTATAAAAACAATTTTATTAGATTTATTTACAACTACAAACTGCTCTGTGCCGATAAAAAAGTGTTGAATTAAACACTGAATAAAGTCAGCCGTTAAAATAGCTTGCTGATGAGTCTGTTGATTTAGCTTGTTCCACTCTAAACTAAAATTTTCAAATTCAGATACAGCGTAAATATTGACTTTCATTAGTGGCTCACCAAATTTCGCATAGCATTAATAATATAATCTAACTCGGTCTGTTTTAATTTATGATGACAGGGCAGCTGAATTAATCGGCTACGGTAATCATTACTCACTTTGCATTGGCTATATGCCACTTCTTCCCAGCGTAACACTTGAATTTTTTGCATCCGTAAACGCTGAAAATCATTAGCATCATTTAGCAAAAACGGCAGAACATAAGGCGCTTCAGTACCCGCTGCTACATATAAACAATGGCCTGCACTAACTTCTGCTAACCCACTGGCCAAATAATTATAATTAGCTAATCGTTTTGTTTTTATTTTCGCAAAGTTACTGGCTTGTAAAATCATTTTAGTATGACGAAAACTGGCTGAAGATAAATCTTCTGGATTAAAATATTTAAACTGGCTAGCAACAGCTTGCGGTTGTTTTTCGCTTAAGTTTGATGGCGTTTTTTTCGATTTTAAGGAGTGTATGAATTGCGGGACTTTTAATAAAAATGCGAGACCTTTAGCTTCCTCTAACCAACTACAATATTTCGGTTTTATCTTTATCGGTTGCTGTAAATACAGTAAACCGCCCTCAATGGTCGGTAATATTTTATTAATACTACAAATTCGCGCCGCAACGGCAGGATCGGGTTGATCTAATTGTTGTAAAAAGTCGACTAAACCATGCGCGCAATCTTCAATAACAATTTTTCCAGCTTGTGCTGCCAAAGTTATTAATTGCTTGGAATTTTGCTGAAAACCAAAAAAACTGACTAACAGACAATGTGACACATCTTTGGTTAAAAACTGGCCAAAAATAACTTCATCGACGCTTAAATCAGATAACACAGGATAAAAACGTACTTCATAACCAAGCCAAAGAAAAGGTTCGACTAAAGCAGGACAATGATAAGCAGGTAATAACACGATATTTGGTTGATCACTATGCATCAGTTGCTGAGCAGCAAGACCGATAGCCGCTCGACCATTGCGAGTGTAAATACAATGCGAAAAATCCGTAGATTGCTTTAACTGGCGAAAATCTGTCAGGCAAAATGCTGGCGTCGCCCTGATTGTTGCAACAGGAAAATTATTTGCATTTGCCAAGACTGGGGCAAATTTTACATCCATGTATGCCTTCTCCTGATTTCAATATTTACAATGCTAACACTAGCTCAAAAAGCAAACAACCGTGAGTAAATGGCTAAACAAATACAAATACTTGGCTAGTTAAGTCTAGCACGCTACTATTAAATAACCTTATTGCTGGAAGCAACATTACATCGCAGGAGCGTACCGTGGAGCACAAAAGTAGGTCTGTTATTATTCCTAATACTCTACTTGAAGATATAACTGGTTTAATGCCCTCATTAGCCACTATACCCAGCTTAAGTGGCTTTTTTAAATTCACTGCTGGACAGAATTTTCTGTTGTTTTCACCCACACCCGTTATGCAACACGCAGTGATTGTATTGCCACCCTTTGCCGAAGAAATGAATAAATCACGACATATATTTAAGCAATTATTTAATAAGTTAGCTGAACAAAATCAGTATGGTTTTATGTTAGATAACTATGGTACAGGCGATAGTGAAGGTGATTTAGATCAGGCCAGCATAACGCTTTGGCGAGCAGATTTAGAATTATTAATACAACAAATAGCCAATTGGGGTTTTTTAACCATTAGTTTTATTAGCCTGCGCTTTGGTACATTACAGTTATTCGACTTACTAAATCATTACAAATTACCCTTACCCATTAAACAAGTGGTGCTGTGGCAACCTATGTTTGACCCTGCTCGTTTTTGGCAACAATTTTGTCGGATTAAAGTAGCCGAAGCCATGGCCAATGGCGATAAGGTTTCGCAAAAGCAAATTGAACAGCAGCTAGAACAAGGTGATATTATCGAAATTGCTGGTTACCCGATTAACTTAGCTTTTTATAAAAGTGTGCAGCACATTAATGCAACCCTGCCCTCTGTATTAACTAAGGCGCAGCTAAGTTGGTTTGAACTCTCCATGCTAGATAACATCGCTATACCCGTACAGAACATGCGAGAGAATTTAGTAAGTAAATACTCCTTAAATTTTAAACAAATTAAAGCAGATGCTTTTTGGCAAACCACTGAACTGGCATCGGCCGATGAGTTAATTGCGCTGACCGTGCAACAATTAGTTGGAGCCGAGCAATAATGCCTGAGCAGTATTTAGAAATTCAATCCGCTAATAGTACCTTAAGCGCTATTTTACACTCTACAACTGGCAACCCAGCAGCTGCGAATATTGGCGTGCTTATAATCGTTGGAGGGCCGCAATATCGGGTTGGCAGCCATCGCCAATTCGTTAAATTAAGCCGGCATTTAGCCTCGCAACATATTCCATCAATGCGGCTTGATAGCACCGGTATGGGGGATAGTAGCGGCCAAAAACAAAGTTTTTATCAACAAACTACCGATATTAATGCCGGTATTGACGCTATGTTTCAGCAGTTACCCCAATTGCAGCAGGTAGTGTTATGGGGGCTTTGTGATGCTGCTAGTGCTATATTACTGAAAATGAATCAACCCGACCCGCGGATAGCTGGGCTTATTTTACTCAACCCTTGGGTTAGACAACAACATAGTCATGCTGAAACCCTGTTAAAACATTATTATTTAAAGCGGCTAATCAGCCGCAGTTTTTGGCGAAAAGTCTTTTCCGGCGGCTTAGCTTTCCAGCGCACATTCACTGATTTACGCCAAACATGGCACAGTAGCAAACAGCCACCTACACTTAATCCAATTCATACAGCTGAGTTTAACGAGACTAACTATGTCAACCATATGCTAAAAGGTTGGCAAGCCACCCAGCTTGATACCTTACTCATTAGTAGTGGTCAGGATTTAACGGCACAAGAATTTTTACATTTATGTCAGCATGATTCAGCATGGCAAAAATGTTTTAATCGCGCTAAACAGTTACACCTGGCTAATGCCAATCACACGTTCTCAACCACTCAATGGCGTAACCAAGTTGAGCAGGCATGTAGTGATTTCGTAAGAGCTTTACAAAGTAAGTAATCGCTATACAAAGCGTTACCACTAAGTAAATCACAGCGTAGGACGCTTTATGCAGCCACAAACAGAATACAGTTCGCTGCAGCGCTGGCTACTTTTAGCGCTATTAGGTTATTTAACCTTTGTTATCTATGGCAGCCTAGTGCCATGGCAGTTTCGTCCATTGTCGCTAAATGTTGCTATAGATCAATTTAGCAATATTCGCTATCTGCAGTTAGGCATCAACTCTCGGGCTGACTGGGTGGCAAATATATTACTTTTTATTCCCTTTGCCTTTTTATTAGCGGCCTGTTTTTTACCTTCTCGTTCTAAAAAATCAACAGTTTTGCCTGCCCTATTTTTATGGATAATCTGTTTAGCATTAGCTTTAGCTATTGAGTTTACTCAGTTATATTTTCCACAACGCACAGTATCCATTAACGATATTATTGCAGAGTCCTTTGGTGCTTTGATTGGCATTATGTTGTTTTACGTTTTTGGTCAACGCATACTCCATTACTTGCATACGGTTGCTTTAATGCAAGGTAGCCAACGCTCTTTGCTGAAGTATTTATTAATGGCCTATATCGCATTTTTCGCGCTGTATAATATTTTACCTCTCGATTTAACCATAAGCCCTATTGAACTGTATAAGAAGTGGCGAGATGGCCGGATTATCTTGCTGCCTTTTTCGGCATATCATGGCTCTTTTATTGAAGTTTTTTATGCCATTTTTAGCGATGTATTACTGTGGTGTCCCATAGCGATATTGCTATATTTGCAACAGCACAGCCGAGCGTCTATTTATATCAAGCTAATTGCTTTAGCGTGCTTAATTGAGTTTTTTCAACTGTTTGTCTATAGCCGAGTCACAGATCTCACCGATGTTATTCTCGCCTTTTTTGCGGCATGGTTAAGCTGTAACTTTGTAAGTTTATTGCAGCACTATCAGCTGATTAAACTGCCAAGCGATAATGCAGAATACTCCCTTAGCAATCGAAATAAGCTTTCTCTGTGGTTAGCGTTTTCAATTGCGGCTTATAGTCTGATTATTTTATTGGTATTTTGGTATCCGTATAATTTTGATTTTGATTGGGCACAGATCAATCAAAAATTAATGCACAGTCGCAATCAAGTATTATTAGAATCATTATATTTTGGGACTGAGTACCGCGCTATTACTGCTCTACTGCAAAAAGTATTGCTATTCGCGCCATTGGGTGCTTTATGGGCTTTTAGCTATAACGCTGCTCAACAAACTTGGCAGAAGCGCTTACTCTTAACTGTCTCGAGTTGCTATACAATACTGTTAGCCTTTATCACAGAAGCTATGCAACTTGCATTACCGGGCAAAACTGTCGACTTAACCGATGTACTATTGGCTATAATTGGCGCCGTTAGCGGTTTTTTATTAACCCGATATTGTTATCGCTTTTGGTTTAACACGCTACCAGAACACGCCAGAACAGCTCCAACTACAGCGGCTGGGTTAACGGCTAAATCAGACTCAACCATTACCGTAGCCGCTAAGCAAACTGTACCACTAACAACCAAAGAACCAGCTAAAACCACTGCAGTAATTTCTACGAAAAGAGTCATCCCCGCTTAACTGGCTGCTGTTTGCTCACTTTGCTTTATCGCTACTGGCATTATATTACCTTAGCACCTTTTCCGCTGTGCCTTATAACGTCAGAGAGCTTCTGACAGATAATAGCAGCGCCATTTTGGGTATTATCCTGATGTGTTATGTATTGTTCACGCCTAGCGCTTTCACCTTCCCACAATTTGCTCAGTTTATATTATACAGCCCTATAATCTGCTTACTTCAAAGCAGCATAATATTTGGTATATTATATTTTACGGTACCGACAGAGTCTTTATATGACATCCTGGGCTCGCCGATTCTGGCTCTTCCTCCCTTTGTAGAGTTGTTACTTCGTTTTATTGGTTTTTTAGTTTAATTCAGTTTAACTGTTTGGCTGCAAACCAATTTATTCACTGTAAGCAGAAAATATCTGCTGCTATTTTATGGTTAGGCGGCAATTTCGGCTTTGCAGCATTTTGGTACTGGGCAGTCGTCTTCCTTGCCGCTACCGATAATATTGTTGAGTTATTAGCAGATGGTGGCAGCGTCAGCAGTTTATTCGCGCTCACCTTCTGGCTAGTTTTAGTTTTTAGTAGTGCTGCTGCCTTGGCAAATCTGGCTTATCAGTCTGTTTTTAGCAAGTTGTCGGTAAGGACAAAAAGCTTAGTATGGCTGTTTATCAGCTTGGCTTTAAGCTTACCGTTATCGTGGTGGTTAATTAATATTGCTACCGAAAGTGTTATTGTTAAATACCAGCAAGTGTATTCAGCCTTACAGTTTTTATTAAGTACTGATCGCAGCCAATATGCCGATCCAGTACAATTGCTAATACGCTATAGCTTGGCTTATATAGCAATGTTAAGCATACTAAGCTGGTTTTATTTCGCTGCAAGTGCAATATCAAAACGTGTTTATCGGCTTGCGTCTTCTGTTTAGTATCGAGTAATAAATGTCTGCTAAGTTATTTAAAGTACTAATTGTTATTGTCTGTTTGCTCATTAGTAATTGCTTAGCCGTTTTTTTCTTAATAACTTCTTCGCAACAACAACAACAACAACAACAACAACAACATGTTTCTACCCAAGATGTGAATACAGCGCAACAACTTGTCTCGAGAACAATTAAAAACTTAGCCCGCCGTGACGGCAATATAGCGTTAACGATTAATCAGCAGCAACTAGATGCCTTTATGAGTGTGGCCAGCTATGCTATACCTAGTGCTGAGTTTAGTGGCGCGATTAATCCTTTTGGTGTTTCTTTACACGGCAATATTCTGTTACCCATCGCTTGGTTTAAACGTAGTATCAAATTGTCATGCTTATTCACCCCATATAGTAGCGGCTTTGCAATTAATCACTGCCAACTCGGCAAATTATATCTACCCAGCTGGTTAGCTAATAAGCTATTTTATCAACTGGTTCGCTTTGCTGTAACATCCCCTGCCGATCAGCAATTACTAGATTTATTTGCCAAGGGTGAATTAAAAAATAATAGCTTAAGTTTTTTTGCTAAAAATTTAGGGCCTATAAGCTTAAAGTTGCAGCCAAAATTGTATCAACCTCTTAATCTACTTAATACAAACCAAGCTAAAGCAGCAGATATTGAGTTTTATTTATTACAATTACAGGCTTTACACAAGCGATTCCCAGCAGAGCGCAGATTAGCTTTTTTTAGCCATCAATTATTACTTATTGCCACTGAGCGAGCGGAACACACTTCATTAGACTCGGCTTATCATGATGCGTTATGGGCTTTAGCGGTGGCTTTTGCAAATAAACGGTTTATTCATTATGCCAACCCAAATTTAACCACCCGCCAAATACCGAGAATGCCGGCCATGCTAATACATGGCCGCCGCGATCTTAGCTTACACTTTTTA
The DNA here is from genome assembly GCF_001752395.1 of Rheinheimera salexigens. Classification (NCBI taxonomy): domain Bacteria; kingdom Pseudomonadati; phylum Pseudomonadota; class Gammaproteobacteria; order Chromatiales; family Chromatiaceae; genus Rheinheimera; species Rheinheimera salexigens. The sequence goes on from NZ_MKEK01000001.1 coordinate 2,359,962, forward strand.
TATTCTGCCGTATTACAAATGCTGGGCACGACTGAACTCTCACAACAAGTGGGTAATTTAAAAGAAATTATGGATGCTGGAGGCAATGGCTCGGGGTTTAGTTTTGCCGATTTAGCAGCCGATCGCGCGGGTACCCAGTTTGCGGCGCGAATAAACACTATCAGTCCCGTACAATTAAATCACTTTAGCAGTGAGCAATTTGAAACGGTAATAATGCCGTCAATTAAAGGATTACCAGAAGGGTTAACCGAACAGCAAGTGCAACAACAGTTAGGCGGTTATAATGGAGATAAATTTAAACAGCTTGAACAGGAGATTATGAGCCGGATCGATGGCTTATCATTATACCGTGATACAAATAACGTACAGTCGGAAGGTTTATAAGCGATCACTGTACGTAGTTGCCAGACTGCACTGAGTATGCTAGTTATTAAGGCGACAACATAGTAAAGGATTACGTTAATGTTATTTAACTCTGCAGAGTTTTTGTTTTTATTCCTTCCCCTTACTCTGATCCTATATCACTTACTACGCACCCATTTATCGGTAAAAAGTGGCTTATTTTTGCTGATTATTGCCTCATTATTTTTTTATGCATGGTGGAAACCAGTTTATTTACTGCTACTGGGCGCGTCGGTAATTTGCAATTTCTATATCGCTAAAGCCATTTATCTATATCGTAAAACTTGGCTTATTACTGTGGGCGTCAGCTTGAACCTTATGACTATAGGTTACTATAAATACAGTGCCTTTTTTGTCAACAATATAGCCGCTTTTACAGGTTATGAATGGCAGTTGGAGCAAGTGCTACTGCCTTTGGCTATTTCCTTTTTTACTTTCCAGCAAATAGCGTATCTAGTGGATGTGCACCGACACCAAGTTATAGAGCATAGTTTTAGTAACTACTTATTGTTTGTTTGTTTTTTCCCTCAGCTTATTGCTGGCCCTATTGTCCACCACAGTGAGATGATGCCGCAGTTTCGCCAACGCTTACAACTTAGCGCGCGCCATTTTGCTGTTGGTTTTAGTATTTTCACTATTGGTTTATTTAAAAAAACCGTATTAGCTGATGGCATTGCTGTTTATGCAAATCCCATTTTTAATCAGGCAGATAGTGGCATAACATTAGATTTTTTTACCGCTTGGGGTGGCGCGTTCGCTTACACCTTTCAATTGTATTTCGATTTTTCAGGCTATTCAGATATGGCCATTGGCTTAGCTCTTTTATTTGGTATCGCCTTACCGTTAAACTTTAATTCACCCTACAAAGCCCTCAACATCGTTGATTTTTGGCGGCGCTGGCATATTACCCTATCACGCTTTTTGCGTGACTATTTGTACATTAGTCTAGGAGGTAACCGGCTTGGTTTTGTCCGCAGGTATAGCAACCTAATAATAACCATGGTGCTCGGCGGTTTGTGGCATGGTGCTGGCTGGAACTTTCTGATCTGGGGCGCTTTGCATGGCAGCTATCTCGTCGTTAACAATAGCTATAGTCACTTTCATAACAAATACCTAAGCTTTATTAAAGAACGCTGGTTTAAGCCCGTAGCTTGGTTTATTACATTTTTAGCAGTGGTGGTTGGTTGGGTGTTCTTTAGGGCTCAAAGCATTGATGGCGCACTAAATATGCTAACCGCAATGGCTGCATTACAGGGGATTAGTTTACCTGCAGGTCTTATGACCCAACTTGAATTTTTAACGCCTATCTTTGAGCAATTACATGTCACCTCATCTCTTGGCGGCGGTTTAGTATTTGTTAAAACCTGGTTTTGGATCATAGCATTAATGGCTTTATCACTATTGGCCCCTAATGTGCTGCAATTGTTTTATAACCAGTTACCTGAACAGACTCGCAAAAATGTTAAAAACGCTAATTGCACAATACAATGGCAAGCAACAACAATATGGGCATTGTTTATCAGTGTGTTATTTATCCTTGCCATATCAACATTAGGACGTGTCAGTGAATTTTTATACTTCAACTTTTAATGGAAAAAGCCATGAAGCATTATTTAAAACTTGTTCTGGTATTTATTAGCACAGGCTTATTTTTACTCATTGCATTCAGTTATTGGCTTGACCCTTACGGGATCTACCTACACAGCAGTGATACCTTTCCTCGTAAAATTGCTGCAGCCGACAAAGGTAGAACAGTAAAACCGTATCAGGTGATGCATGCTGCACCTTATACTTTGTTGATAGGTAACTCACGCATTGAGTTAGGTATGCCATTTGAGCATCCATTTTATCAGGATAAACCTGTTTACAATATGGGGCTACCTGGTGCTGGCATTACCATGCAATACGATTATGCCAAACATGCAATAGCAAACAATGACAGCATTAAGCAGATTGTTATCGCGCTAGATTTTTTAGACTTTACCTCTCGCGCCAATCATATTAATACCCAGGTTGATAATTCAAGTTGGCGGTGGCGGTTAACTAGCGATGATAACGCAAAATCATTAACCGAAAAGCGTCACTATTATGCAGAAAGAATGAGTCTATTATTTTCGTTAACCGCCATTGTAGACAGTATCAGCACAGTGACTTTGCAAAGTAATAATGTAAATGCATTAAATCGATTTGGATTTAATGATGGTAAATTATATCAGTTTCACGTTGCGGCAGAAGGTTTTGGTGCGCTATATCAACAAAAAGCAGAAGAGCTGGATAACAGTCTAAGTAATAAACAGTTGGTTTTTGCAAAAAATAGCTACCATCTTAATAAGCTAGACAACTTTCTTGATTTGCTAAAACAAAACAATATAACAGTTTTTTTGTTGATTAATCCCTACCAAAAACCGTACTTAGATAAAATAAAGCAACACAAATTAGACAGCCATTTTATTGTATGGAAGCAAGAGCTGGCTTCATTAGCGGCTCAGCATCAATTAATGCTTTTTGATTATGCAATCCGCTCTCATCTAGTCAATGAAGTTGTTTCAACCCAAAGTCGTGATGCAGAAGACAGCCCATACTTTTGGGAACCAGCCCATTATAGACCCGCTTTTGGCAATCTTATTTTAGACTCGCTGTTAACTGGCAACTGTCACGATTTATGTCATATTTATAATGATTAACAAGCATAAGCACTGTATCTTTTGCTATCCGTCTTTAAAGTAAAATTTCTTGCACTGCGCCATGACCTAAAAAATCCTGTGGACTAGCAGTTGGGCCATACGCACCGGCTTGATACACTACTAGCCAGTCACCAACAACCGCTTTGGGTAACTCCATCTTATCTACCAAAATATCTAATGGCGTACATAAAGGCCCTACTGCTGTGACTATTTCAGTTTCAACAGCACCTAGTTTATTCGCTATTGCTACTGGATAGTTTTTGCGTATAACTTGGCCAAAATTACCTGAATTAGCCAAATTATGATGTAAACCACCATTACAGACTAAATAAGTAGTACCACGCGATTGTTTTTTATCTATGACTTGGCAAGCATACAAACCGGCTTCTGCTACCAGAAAACGTCCCAATTCTATTACTAATTCAACATCAGCAAGCTCAGCTTGATATTGCTGTAACAAATGCTGTAATGACTCAGCCACGGGTACTAAATTTAACCGTTGCTCTCCGGCAAAATAAGGTACACCAAATCCCCCCCCAAGTTAACCGACTCAATTGGGTATGGACTGGCTGCTATTAGTTTCACCGCTAAAGCAAAGGTTTGCTGGTGTGCTTCAATAAGTGCCTCAGGTTTTAAATTTTGTGAGCCACAAAAAATATGAAACCCACGTAATTTAAAGGCTCTTTTTGCACAATTTGCTAATACTTCGCTGATTAATTCTTCATCAATACCAAACGGCTTGGCACCACCAGCCATTTTCATGCCTGACGCTTTAAGCTCAAACGCTGGGTTTACTCGTAGTGCCACATTAGGCGTTATGCCAGCAGCTATACCCAGTGCCTCTATGCGCGCTAATTCGGTTATTGATTCACAGTTAATAGTGGCTCCTAGGGTAATAGCACTAAGTAGCTCCGCGTCAGTTTTGCCTGGTCCGGCAAAACTAATATCCGCCACCGACATACCGGATTGCACAGCAATTAACAATTCTTTTTGTGACGCAACATCAAACCCATCCACTAAGGGCTTTAAGAAATTGACGACTGCAGGATTTGGATTTGCTTTTACGGCAAAGTGTAATTTAATTCTTGGTGGTATTTGTTGGCGAAATTTTTCCACTTGTGCGGCAATAACATCGCGTGAATAAACATAAAACACTTTTTTATCTAACATGGCGCTAATTTGCATCATGGTAAAACCCGCAACATGGATCTGACCATCAACAGCAGCAAACTGATCCATTACCTGATGTTTAGGTGCAACTTTAGTTAGCATTATTACCTTCTCCACTGCTACTAGTATCGTTAATGCTTTTGCTTAGCTGTTTATTGTTTATCTGCTGAAAGTAATCGCGATATTGGCCTGCTAATGTATTACGATCTATTTTGCCATTAGCATTTTTTGGCATCTGTTGTAACTGAATTAACTGCTTAGGTAACATATAATTAGGTAAGATTCTTTTTAATTGTAATAACCATTCAGCAGTGTTTATATCCGCACCTTGCTGGCAAGCAAAAATGACTAAAATAGCTTGGCCGAGTTCTGCATGTTCAATCCCTAATGCAGCAACATCGGTTAGCTCATTGCTTAATTGATATACGGCTTCTTCAACTTCGGTTGGACTGATCCGATAGCCTGAGCTTTTAATCATCTCATCGCGACGGCCAATAAAATATAAATAGCCTTCACTATCAAAGCGCACGGTATCGCCAGACCATACCGCGCGTGGCGGCAGTTGAATACCTTTAGGTGCCACCGGATCAAACTTAAATCGCTCGGCAGTTTTTTCAGGCGCATTCCAATAACCAAGACTGACTAAAGGCCCTCGATGGACTAATTCACCTGGCTCATTAGACCCACATAAACTGCCATCTTCACGCACTACCACAATTTCGGCATTTGGAATCGCTTTACCCATTGAGCCCGGACGATTGGCTAATTCTCTAGGATCTAAGTAAGTGGAGCGAAAGGCCTCCGTTAGCCCATACATTAAATAAGGCTCAGCTTGTTTAAAAATTTGCTGCAACTGGGCTAGCAATGTTTGCGGCATTGCTCCACCAGAATTGGTAATATAACGAACAGAAATAGCACTACCATCATGCCATTTAGCTTTAGCCAGTTGTGACCATAATGGTGGTACAGCCGCTATTGCGGTCACTTTATGTCGCTCTACCGCACGCACCACATCTTGCACCAAAAAAAAGTCTAATAACACCACACTAGCGCCGGTTAAAAATGCGGTAGTCAGTTGGCTTAAACCATAATCAAAACTTAACGGAAGTAAGGCTAAAATGACATCGTGCTGCACATTATGTAAGTAAGACGCCACACTTTGCGCCCCCAATAGCATATTGCGATGTGACAACACCACCCCTTTAGGTTTACCGGTACTTCCTGAGGTATATAAAATAGCTGCCATATCAGCATCGGTTAGTGCTCGGCTGCTTAAACTCTCGACCATTTCGGCTGGTGCACTATGATAAGAAAGCACTTGAAGATGGCCAAGTCTAGTGGGTGGGTTGTCATCGGCATCGGTTAATAATACCGTATGGAGATCCGCACAATGCATTAACTCATCAGCTAAACCTTTTAAGCGGTCTTGGCTGGTAACTAAAATTCTAACATTACAATCTTGTAAAATATAACTGACTTGTTGCGCTTTTAAACCCGCATTTATCGGCACAAATACGCCACCCGCCATAGAACAACCAAAGATAGCGCTTACCGTTTCAAATTGCTTAGGTAAATAAATAGCCACTCGATCAAACCTTTTAAGATCAAGTTGTTGCAATAAAACAGCCGTTTTAGTTAGCGCTGTGGTTAATTCAGAATAGGTTAAGCTGCTTGCTTTGTAATACAGGGCAGGATGATCAGGATACTTGGCAGCTGAGTGCAGTATATAATCGTGGATATTTTTGGTCATGGCGTCCGTTAGACCTTTCACATTTATTCCCTTTATGTGCAATAATAAATTAGATTTGCAATAAAACCGATTAAAATTTATTCGCTCAGTTTTACTTTAGCTGAATAGAGCGCTAACTTGCAAATCAGGGAACGTATTTAGTCACTTAAGGAACTATATTATGCCGCATCAGCAATTACTCGCCGATATTTTGCGATCTGTACTACAAATTGATACTCAATTTGAGGATGACACCTTACTCTTAGGTGCCATACCAGAATTTGACTCTATGGCAGTAATTACCGTTATTACTGAACTAGAAGAACAACTCGGCATTCAAATTGATGATGATGAAATTTCTGCGGAAGTATTTGAAAGTTTTGGTCAATTATATTCATTTATTCAACAAAAACAGGCTGCTTAATAATTTTAGTGGTTATTAGTCTATAAACTTAAGCTGACACTGTGTAGCAAAGGACATTTTATGCATAATTTTTCACGCGTATCCGTTATTGGCTTAGGTTATATAGGCTTACCAACAGCAGCTGTTATCGCTTCACGCGGGGTAGAAGTAATAGGTATCGATGTATCAGAACATGCCGTTAATACGATTAATCAGGGTAAAGTTCATATCGTCGAACCTGATTTAGACATGCTAGTTCAAGCTGCTGTTACCACGGGTAAATTGCGGGCATCGTTAATTCCCGAACCAGCCGAAGCTTTTTTAATTGCAGTGCCAACCCCCTTTAAAGAAGGCAAAGTGCCCGACCTAAGCTTTATCGAAATCGCATTGAAAACCATCGCTCCTGTGATTGAGAAAGGCAATTTAATTATTTTAGAGTCTACATCACCGGTAGGTACAACTGATAAAATTTCACAGTGGCTAGCCGAGTTACGCCCTGATTTAGTGATGCCGCATCAAGATATGGACCATGCTGATGTGTTTATTGCCCATTGTCCTGAACGAGTATTACCGGGTCGGGTGTTACAAGAGTTAGTGAGTAATGACCGCATTATCGGTGGCATTACCGATCGCTGTGCCCAACGTGCTATCGACTTATATAGCCTTTTTGTTCGCGGTGATTGTATTAAAACCAATGCTCGTACAGCTGAAATGGCTAAGTTAACCGAAAACTCATTCCGTGACGTTAATATCGCCTTTGCCAATGAGCTATCCATGATTTGTGATCATTTAAAAATTAATGTTTGGGAGCTTATCAAGCTAGCCAACCGTCATCCCCGAGTTAACATTTTATCCCCAGGTCCGGGTGTTGGTGGTCATTGTATCGCGGTTGACCCTTGGTTTATTGTTGATTCAGCACCGGAACAGGCACAAATTATCCGTAAAGCTCGCGAAATCAACGATAGTAAACCACACTATGTTATAAACAAAGTTAAGCAAGCTGCCGATCAGTTTAAAAAGCCAGTAATTGCTTGTTTAGGTTTAGCTTTTAAAGCTGATATTGACGACCTTAGGGAAAGCCCAGCATTAGATATTGCCTTGCATTTGCTTAATGACAATATTGGTGAGATTGTATTAGTTGAACCCAATATTAAAAAATTACCGAAAAAATATTCAGCGTTTGATAACGCGTTAACGTCTTTACCTCAAGCATTAGAAAAGGCCAATATATTGCTGGTACTGGTAGATCATAAACAGTTTAAAACATTGCATTTAGCAGATGTTGCCAGCAAAGTTGTCATAGATACTCGGGGTATTTTTGGTTAGTTCTATCTATTCAAACTAAATAGAAAAAACAATTGGCTACAAGGAGTGTAACAATGAAAAAAACCACTATTGCCGCTGCAATTATGCTGTCATTACTAACAGCGTGTGGCGGAAAAGAAGCAACCGAGCACTATAGCGACGCCCAAAAATATATTGAGCTTAAACAATATAATGCGGCAATCATTGAATTAAAGTCGGCAATACAACAAGAGCCTGAAAATAGCCAGTATCGTCTGGCATTGGGTAATCTGTATTTAGAATCAGGCAATGTTATATCTGCGCAAAAAGAGTTATTACGAGCGAAGGAAAGTGGCATTCCGCCTGAGCAAATTGCCCTTGATCTCGTCAGAGCTAGCTATCTCAGTAATCTGCATGAAGAAGTACTGTCGCTGTATACTGAAGACGATACCGTACTAACTGAACCGCTAAATAGCTATGTCAAAACAATCCGCGCATTATCTGAATTAGAATTAGGCGCAACCGATAAAGCCTTAACCTTATTTAATGAACTGGCAGTGACAGAATATGCCGATATTGTTAGCTTTGCTCAAAGCAACATGTTGATTCCCGCGGGTCAATATCAAGACGCGCTTGAAAAATCGAACGCTGTACCCGCTTCTAGCCCAATATATCAAGAAGCTCTTAACCTAAGAGCCAATCTACATTTGCTATTACAACAATTCGATAAAGCAGAAACACTATTAACTGAATTGCTCAGTGTACAACCCCAGAACTTGCGGGCGCACTTACTTGCAGCGCAAGCTAAAATTAAACAGCAAAAACTAGCAGAATCTGCAGTGCATATTGATATGATACTTAGCGCATTCCCAGAACATGCTTATGCAAATTACCTTAAAGCGATAACGGAGTTTGAAGCTAAAAACTTTATATCGGCCAAAGAGCATATCGAAAAGGCCATTAAAAACGGCTATCGCTCTGCTCCTGCTCGAGTGATAGCGGCCCTATCTGCCTATCAATTAGATCAAGAAAGTCAGGCGTTACACCATTTAACTGCCATTGAGCAACAACTTGATGCCTTTCCTGACGCTAAAAAATTGTATATTGGCTTGCAGCTAAAAGCCGGTAATACCGTTGACGCCGGTGAGTTATTGCAAGGCTCCGACATTGCGGCTAACGATCTTAAGTTAGTGGCTTCTACCGCTTTTAATTTAGTTAAACAAGGTTCAAGCGATGTCGCCCAGCAATTGATTGCCAAATATGAAAATGCCGGATACGACGATCTAGAATCATTAACCACACTTGGCACGCTAAAGCTGGGTATTAAAGGTCAAGAAGCCGCTGGGCTTAATGATTTAGAGTTAGCATTGCAGATGGACCCGAGTCAAGATAGAACTAGGCTTGTATTAGCCAGCAGTTATTTACGCATGCAAGAATATGCCAAAGTGGATGCGTTAGTAGACGAATGGCTAAAAAAACCGGAAACTGCTATTGCTGGGCACAATATGAAGGCATATTCAGCTGTTTTACAACAAAAAATGCCCGAAGCTGAAGCTAGCATTAAACAATCCTTAGCACTTGACCCAGACAATGCCTTAGCCAATTTACTGCTGGCATCAGTTATGGCTTATAATAAAGAGTATCAAAAAGCAGATACCGTGCTTAATCAGCTACTTAAAACACACCCAGCGTACTTACCAGCTATAACTCAGTCTTTTTACATTAGCCGACAACTTAACAAAGAATCGGATGCACTAAAACATGCAGAGTCGGTATTAGAAAAATCAGCCGATAATTATCCATTACGTATTTTCTTAGCCCGTTACCATTATCTAAATAAACGTTTTGACGAAACATTAAAACTACTCTCAGCCATTGATACAGCTCAACAATTGCCCCCTGCCCATTGGATAATGTTGGCAGACAGCTATTTAAGACAAAACAACCCGCGTGAAGCTAGCCGCACTGCGCAAAAATGGTTACAGTTAAATCCTAATGATATCCGAGCAGCCATGACCTACGTAGAAATATTACGTAAACAAAATAACTTTGGTGAGGCAATTAAAGTTATCGACCAACAGTTGTTCCGTAAACCTGATAACGAGATGTTATTATTAACCAAGTTAAAACTACTGACAGAGAATAAACAGTTTGATACTGCTTTAGAGCTTTTAAATCAGCTACCGGAGTCGTTAAAATCTAGGCCAGACATTTTAATTACTAAAGGTAAAGTTCAACTTAATAATGGTCAGCGTAGCGCTGGGTTAAATGATTTTTTAAAGAGTTATGAAGCTGCACCTGAACATAGCACCGCAATGTTGATTGCCGACAACTACAGTAAAGATTATTCATTACGCCAAGGTGTTGAATTTATAGAAAACCATATGAAAACGCATGGTACTAACGACAGTGTTGATGCCTTTTATGCCGCGTTATTAATTCAAAGTGACCCTAAGAGCGCCATGGATATTTATCAGCGATTGCTAACTAAGTCGCCGGATAATCTTATTTTGCTCAATAATTACGCCTGGTTATTATTAAATAATAACAAACCCAAAGATGCCCTTACTTATGCTGAAAAAGCCCTGCAGCAAGCCGGAGAAAACCCCAATGTTAATGATACATACGGTTCAATATTAGTAAAATTAAACCGAGCTAGTGACGCCATACCTTTCTTCGAAAAAGCACTTCAGCTTAAACCAGACTATGACGAAGCGAAGCTTAACTACGCAGAAGCTTTAATTTTAACTGATGATAAATCCCAAGCGGCTAAGTTACTGCAAAGTGTTAACAGCGATGAGCCTCGCCTAACCCAACGCAAACTTACTTTAACTCAGAAACTATAAGCAATAAGCCAGTCAAACCTTTTCATGGTTTGGCTGGCAAACTAAGTGTCAGCATATTTTACATCTAAGTTATACAGTTTATTCACAAACCTTCCCAGTCAAAATAACCCTTTAATAAATAACAATAAAAAATATCAGATTAATAATGGCATCCTTAATGCATTATATAAATGGTGAATCACTTTGGTGATTAATCCATTAACAATACGACAAGGAATAAGGTTATGAAAAATTTCAAACTTGCCTCAATAACCGCTGCAGCATTGTTGTTTAGCTCAGTTGCTGTTGCATCTGATATGTATATTGATTTAGGCACTAATAGTTACGACATGGGTCGCGGTGTAGGCACACCGGATGCGAATACTAGAACTGCCGCCTTCAATGAGTTTGGTTTTAGTCAGCTACTTGCGACATCTATTTATGATTATAGCGATGGTAGTATCTTTGGTGCCTTTTTTGACACCAACGATATCCCAACCTTAACTGGCTTAGGTTTACCTGCCTCTGGTACTGCATTAGATGGTGTATCAAATGTAAATCTGGTTTTACCTAATTGCCCTGCAGGTCAATGTGATATCGATGCATTAAGTCCATTGGTTCCACCTCTAGGTAGTGACAATGAAGGCTATTTGCAAACTTGGGATATGCAAATGGTATATACTTTAAACGGTACATTAACTGCAGCCGGTGGTCCACAATATACATCAGGTACCATTGATATCTTCTTTAACGATTTAAATGATGATACCAATGACCGGTTAATATTAACCTTTTCAGTAACGGGTTCAGATATTATGGCTGCAAACTTGAACTTGTACTTTGATATCACCTATGCTGAAGCCGGTTTCCTGTGGATAGATAACGGTAGTGGTACCTTTGTTGATGCCTCAGCTGGTATAGCTAGTGGTAACTATGCACGAGTTGTGCTTGATACTAACGTTAACCCACCTATTCCAACTAACGACCAATTATTGTTAGTAGGTACTAATGCCATTCGTCAGGCTACTTTAGATGGTTCTATGACCGCTTCGGTTCCAGAGCCAGCTTCACTGACCATGTTAGGTTTAGGTTTGTTAGGTTTAGCCGGTGTAGGTCGCCGTCAACGTAAAAACAAGTCTAACGCTTAACATTAATTATCTTATCCAGATAAAACTAAAACCCTGCAAATGCAGGGTTTTTTATTATGGTTTATAAATATTTAATTCAAACTTTAACTTATTCGATACCTAATTTACGCTTTGCTATCATCAACTTTAATTTAAACCACGGATTTTTATGGCCAAATGGCATCCAAGTTTTACGCACCATATTACGGTAGCCATCTACCTGCATGCCTTTAGGTGCACAAATTAAATCACCACGATTAAGTAATATTTTAACTGCATAGGCTGCAGCTACACCGGCACTTAAGGTACAGCCGATAATAGTGGAAGGGCCGCGCTTCTGTTGTAGATTTACCGTATCAGGTTTAACTAAATAGGCACTTTGTAACGATGCTGGGGCTAAGCCTAAGTAGAAACGTAAGTATTGTTCAGATTGTGAAGCCCCCTCCATTCCAAAGTACTGTTCAAAACTCATTTGCCCAGGCATAAAACATAAAAATGCAGTTCCCATTCCCAGCGGGGCCGCTGTGATTGCTGGGATCCCCAACCTTTCACAGGCAGCAAAAACAGCTCTACGGGCATCAATGGCAAAAAAATCTAAACTATCAATATATAAATCTACGCCTTGTAAGAACTGCTCTACATTATCGGCCGAAATCCCTTCAGGAAAACTGCTAATCTCTGCTTCAGGATTAATATCCCGCAACATATCGCTTGTGACATCTAGTTTATTTTTCCCTAGCGATTGCATTGTTGCACCCACTTGGCGATTAAAGTTCTCAATACCAAACTGATCAAAATCAGACAGAGAAAAACGGCTAATGCCTAAACGAGCAAGGGTAAGAGTGTGAATGCAACCAACACCACCACAACCGGCTATCGCTACTTTCTTTTGCCGTAACAACTGTTGCTCTTGCGGTAACGTCCAGCCTATATTTCTAGAAAAAGCTTTTGAGTAGTCAAACGAGGCGCTGGTCATAATTAATAATCCTGTTATCTAATAAGATAAGGCAGTAAGAACATCTGTTGTTTTAGTTGTTGTTCTAACAAGTAGTAAAGTTCTAATATCTCGGGGTTAAGGTTTGAGGTGAACTTTTCTCTGGGTAAATAAAACAATGCTCTATTACCGTGATAATCATGTTCATCACCCGCTTGCTCAAATAAAAATCCAATCCGGTTTAATCGTCTGCTTAAGCGCGGCTCTACCACAACAAACATCGCTAAATGCGAACACATTTCAGCTAATGCGATAATACTTAAATATAAACCAATAGCAATATTTGGGAAGTTTCTCCGTTCGTCAGCGGAAAAAACATCCGCATCTAAGCTGACATCATTAACCACAAAAGGTGTGTTTTTCTCACCCGCACGACGGCGAAATGACTCAGGTACTGCCAAGCGCGAAATTTCACTATAACTACCTTGAGGATAATCTGCCATATTCACCCGATCCCGCCTAAGCGTGTCTAAACAATGCTTTTCAAAAGGCAGTTTTTTATCTGGACTATGTGGTGGAGTAATCACTAAACGTGCAGTTCCTGCATACTGCCCTGTGCGCTTATGTAATAACAACAATGCAAATGAGTATTCATCACATTCGTCGCTTTCTAAACCGTTTTCCTGCAGAGGCTCCCAACCCAGCTCCTCACAATATACAGAATGTCGAATTCGATAAGATTCTTCTCGTAACTCTTTAGTGTTAGCAAATTTAATTTCAAAATATTGATCGAAGTTCTTAGCTAACGTCACGTTTTCCATATTATTCCCACCTGACTAAATATTAGGATAAGTGTAGATTAATTTACCCCATTCTTAATCTTATTGGTTTAATATTATTTAATATCAACACATTATTTACTAGGTTATTGATTTTTGTTTACTTAGCAATAAAAAACGCCAGCAAAAGCTGGCGTTTTTAGTCTATTTAATCATTAATCGTTTTTACTATGTATGCCTAATGCCGCTAATTGCTCGGCTTTAAAACTATCCACACTAATAGCATCAAAACGTAAAACGTTCATTTTCTGCAATTGCTCTGCTTCACTAGCAGTAATAATATTAGCAGCAAGTGCTTGCTCTATTGTGTCTTCTAAAGGCTGTTTACGGGCTAACTGGCCCTCACGTTGCGCTTGATGCAGCTTTTTCATCAAGGGCTGTGCTTGATACATAGCGACAAAAGCTTGTTCCATTAACCCCGTTGGATCTTGCTCGGTATCACCGACGTAACATAAATGGGTTAAACGGTCACGCAGCACGCCAGGTTTAGAAAGCGCATTACAAATATCTATCGCAACCTGATCTTCTGGCATTTTATAACCGATACCAAATGGAAAGATTAACGTACGCAGTAAGTTTGCAACAAACCGATTAGGGAAGTTAGCAAAGAAACCATCAAATGCACGGCCTATTTCAAATAATGCCAACTGAATGCTGTAACGGACAAAAGGTAAGTCGCATTGCTGACGACCATTATCTTCATAGAACTTTAATACTGCAGACGCTATATACAGCTGGCTTAAAACATCACCTAAGCGAGCAGATAACATTTCTCTACGCTTAAGCTCGCCACCTAAAATTAGCATAGAGAAGTCAGCACTTAAGGCTAAACCACGGCTCATACGGCTTAATTGCTTATAATAAGCAGCTGTTTCACCCGATACAGGTGCAGTATTAAATGCTCCTGCTGTTAAACCTTGCCACAATGCACCAAAAGTATTACCTAGTGCAAAACCTATATGCTTAATTAATAAACCATCAAATTGCTTTAAACCTTGCGCTTCATCTGGGTTGGCCGCAGCTTCTAATTCCGCTAATACATATGGATGGCAACGCGTAGCGCCTTGACCAAAAATCATCAGGTTGCGGGTTAAAATATTCGCGCCTTCGACCGTAATGGCGACTGGTATTCCCATATAGCCATGGCCTAAATAGTTTTTAGGCCCTAGTTGAATAGCGCGTCCGGCATGAATATCAAAAGCATCATTCATTATCACCCGCGACATTTCTGTCATATGGTACTTGGCTATGGCTGTTACAACACTTGGGCTTAAGTTCATATCAATAGAGCCTGCGGTCATTACTCGCATTGCTTCTAAGCTATAGGTTAAACCACCGATGCGTGCCATTGCTTCTTGCACACCTTCAAACTTACCAATTGATAAGCCAAACTGTTGCCGTACAAAACAATATGCACTGGTCATCCGGGTGGCTAAATGCCCTGTCGCCGTTGCTAATGCTGGTAAGCTGATACCGCGTCCTGCAGATAAACATTCAACCAGCATACGCCAGCCACGACCGGCATATTCAGGCCCACCAATAATCCAATCTAGTGGTATAAATACGTCTTTACCGTAAGTGGTACCATTCATAAAGGCTAAATTCATTGGGAAATGGCGATCGCCAATTTCTACGCCAGGATGGTCGGTAGGAATTAATGCGCAAGTAATACCTATATCTGATTTATCACCCAGTAATGCATCTGGATCATGTAATTTAAACGCTAAACCTAAAACCGTCGCAATGGGCGCTAAGGTGATATAACGTTTATCCCAATTTAAACGAATGCCTAATACTTGTTCACCGTTATACTCACCCTTACAGACAATACCCAAATCTGGGATCGCACCCGCATCTGAACCCGCCTCTGGACCGGTTAAAGCAAAGCATGGGACGTCGGTACCATCTGCTAAAGTTGGTAACCAACGCTGTTTTTGTTCTTCAGTACCATAGTGCATTAACAACTCACCTGGGCCTAAAGAGTTTGGTACCATAATGGTTACAGCAGCAGATATGCTCCGCGTGGCAATACGAGATACTATGGTTGAGTTAGCAATAGCTGAGAATTCTCGACCACCGTAAGCCCTTGGAATTATCATCGCGAAAAAACCTTCGCGTTTAATAAAATCCCACACTTCGGTTGGTAAATCGCGATCTTCTTGGACTATTTTATAGTCATCAAGCATGGCTAATAAGGTTTCAACCTGATTATCCATAAAAGCTTGTTCGGTAGGCGTTAACTCGGCTTTAGGATAGCTATGTAGGGTTTTCCAATCTGGATTACCTTTAAACAGTTCACCATCCCACCATACGTCTCCAGCTTCCATCGCTTCGCGCTCAGTATCAGATAACGGCGGCAAAATGCGTTTAAACACAGTAAAAATAGGTTTCGTAATTAAATTTCGGCGTATGTCAGGTACACCAAAAATTATTGCTAATACAACTAATAAAATTATTAAAAAAACCATATTACCTTCCTTCGCTCGCCAGTATTGGTGAGGCTTAACTTATTTGAGTAACTTGAGTGTCTTGAGCAACAATCGGACTTGGCGCAGCGATAGCTGCTGTTAAATAAGGTAGTAATCGTAAAATCACCCCTTCTATGTCAATTACTTCTTTATAATCTGCTTCAGCAATCTCGGTTAATGCCTCATTAGACGCCATAGTAAATACAATAGTACCCAGTGAAAAGTGTAACCGCCAAAATAACTCACTGGGTGGTAAATTTGGACAAGCTTGTTGCATTAGCTTGGTTAATTGACTTAACACTCGGCCATAATTCTGGTTAAAAAACCAGCGCAAATGACCTTGAACATCAGTATAGCCTCGGCCAAGCAATTGCAAAAATAATCGCGTGCCATTTGGATACACTTGATTTAACTCTAATAGTGGCCTTACAAACACCGACAATACTTTATCCAAAGGTGCCGGAGACTCTGCAGCTAATAACGCAGAAAACTCTGAGTCTAACCTTGGCATTAATGTCACTAAGTAACGCTGTAATACAGCCTGAATCAACTCTTTTTTTGAACCAAAATGGTAATTAACTGCTGCTAAGTTTACTTCAGCTAAACTGGTAATTTGCCGAAGCGAAGTGCCATTAAATCCAGTTTCGGCAAACAAACTTTGCGCCGCATCAAGTATTTTTTGCTGAGTACTTTGCTTACTGGACATCATAACCATCGCGATTTAAACAGGTGTTTTAAATGTACGTTTGAATCAGGCTAGTGTCAAGAATATTCTATGGTGTATACCGTCAGTATCTAAACAATAAAATTTGTTATGAAAACACATTAATAACTATCCGTAATACATATTAATAATAAATGTTAACTCACTGGTATTCTTAGTATTAGTGTTTAGAATGGGTAATCAAACCGATTGAAATTTCTTAATAGGACTATATTTTGACTGCGCAAAAAATTAAGCCAGCACACGTTGAATTAGGTTATGCAATTACACTAACCGGTAATTGGAAAACGCATCCACTGATTTCAGAAAATATGTTGATTGAAACCGCAGAACAACTAAATATTATTCAAAATTTAGATGTGGAATTTATTTATTTTTCTGCAAGCAGAAGTCAAAAGCAACCTGCTTTGATCCAGCTAGTCAGCGATGAAAGTGCCACTTTTAATTTAATGGCTAGCGAAGCTGAAATACAGCTGCAGCATGAGAAACAACAACGAAGAGAACAAGCTCAAGCAGAACGAAGACATATTCAACGTAGCGAAAAAGCGTTTAACCAGTCGCTATTGCAGATAAAAAACTTAATGCAGCTAATTAACTCTCGCCCGTTACAAGCTATAAGTGATGCTGGTATATTGATTGAAGAAATAGCCGACACTTTATTACAGAAACAAGCAACCGTTTTACATTTGATTGTTAATGGCAATAAAGATCAAGAAAAATTGTATTATCATTCTTTGAATGTTGCCATGTTATCTATGATGCTAGCCAAAAGCATGCAACTAACTGCAGAACAAATTAAAATCGTGGGTATAGGTGCGTTATTTCATGATATCGGCAAACTTAAAATTCCAACTTGGATTTTACGTAAACCCACTGCATTAAGCAGCCCTGAGCAAAATTTATTAAAGATGCATACTAAATTTGGTATAGATTTAGTCAGCTTAGTCGATAATTTCCCACTAATGGCATGGCCTATTATTGAACAGCATCATGAGTTTGTAGATGGCAGTGGTTACCCTAAAGGCTTAAAGCTCGAAGATATTAACCCTCTCGCGCGCATAGTGACGATAGTAAATATATTTGATGGTTTATGTAATCCGCCATTGCTTAGTCAGGCTCGAACGCCTCACCATGCATTCGCGTATATGTTTAAAAACATGAGCAGCAAATTGGCTCAACGCGAACTCTCTACCATGATTAAAATGATGGGTGTTTATCCTCCTGGCACTATTGTGAAATTATCTGATGACAGAGTTGCTATTGTTATGTCAGTGAATACTGATAACTTACTTTGCCCTTACGTTATGGCGTATGATGACGATATACCGCGCTTAGATGCACCTATAATTAGCCTTGAAAACGATAATTTAAGCATAATGCAAGTATTGAAAATTCAATCTATACCCTCCCATATTGCTACTTATCTTAATCCTCGCGCCACAAACCATTACTATATTCAAACCAAGGACTAAATCAGTCTGCAACCAGTTTAGTTACAGACTAATTTAATCTACTAAAACTACTGCATAAATTGCTTATTAAAAAACTCAGTAATGGTTTGATGTAAATGAGTTTGTACCGGCTGGCCAAACATAGAATGTTTGCTGCCAGGGTAGTTCATCATTTCAAAACTTAAACCTTTATCTTGCAACTGCTTATACAACTTAGTGCTGTGGGTGAACAACACATTATCATCAGCCATGCCATGGTAGATTAATAACGCGCCTTTTAAGCCATCAGCATACGGAAATACCGAACTTTGCTGGTAGCCCTTAGCATTATCAGTGGGATGGCCTAAATAGCGTTCAGTATAATGGGTGTCGTATAGTGCCCAGTCGGTAACTGGCGCGCCAGACACACCGGCAGCAAAGTAATCACTGGCTTTAAACATAGCCATAATCGCCATATAACCGCCATAGCTATGGCCATAAATACCCACTCGCTTACTATCAACATAAGGTAAGCTGCGTAAATATTTAACCCCTGCAATTTGGTCTGTTACTTCTACACTCGCTAAGTTTTTATAGATAGGATCTTCAAACGCTTTGCCGCGATTATATGAACCACGATTATCTAATTGAAACACTAAATAACCTTGCTGAACTAAATAGTGTAAATACAGATCACGCGCACTCCAGCTATTGGTTACCCGCTGTGCGCGAGGGCCACCATAAACACTAACAATCACTGGATACTTTTTACCTTGCTCAAATTGCTTAGGCGCAAATAAACGATAATGTAATGTCTGGCCATCTTCTGCTGCGATAGTACCAAATCGTGGTGCCACTAATTGCTGATGGTAAGGCGTTAATGGGTGCTGCTCAGTTAACTCATTTTGCGCTAGCCAGGTTAGCACTTTGCCATCTAAGGCTCTAAGTGCCACTTTATTTGGTGTACTAACATTGGAAAAGCTATCAATAAAGCTAGTGCCTTGCTTGGCCATAACAACAGCATGGTCATAGTTTTCTGCCGTTAGCCGCTGAATCTCACCGCCGTTTAAACTTACTTGATATAAATGACGCTCTAATGGCGAATCTTTGCGACCGGTAAAATATACTACCGCTTTGGCTTCATCAATGGCCGCTATTTCGTCAACTGGCCATTGACCTTTAGTTAACTGTCGGACTAATTTACCGCTAAAGTCATAATAATAAAGATGTTTAAAACCATCTCGTTCTGATGCCCATATAAAGCCTGTATTATTTTTTAAGAAGTGCAAATCTTGGTGTAAATTAAGCCAAGTATCACTCTGTTCAGTTAATAACACTTGTTGTTTATCTTGTTTGGCTAAATCAACTAAGCGCAATTCTAACTGCTGTTGCTGCCTATCTTGCCATTGGTAGCTTAAATAACGGCTGCTATCACTCCACTGTACCCGTGGAATATAAATATCGTCGTTAGCACCATGCGAGATCCAGCTAGTTTTCGCTGAGTTAAGATCAATCACTGCCAACTGAATTTTCACATTCGCTGTGCCTGTATAAGGATAGCGCTGGTTAAACAGTTTAATTTCATCCGCATAAATTTCATTACGTACCACTTCAGCTACGCCACTTTCATCTATACGGGTAAAAGCTATTTTGCTGTCATCTGGTGACCACCAATAGCCGGTCATCCGGTCCATTTCTTCTTGAGCCACAAACTCGGCCATACCGTTTTTAATCACCCCGCCACCATCTTTAGTCAGCTGGGTTTCTTTACCACTGGCAATATCTAAGATAAATAGATTTTGCTGGCGAATAAACGCCACCTTTTTGCCGGTGGGTGAAATAGTAGCGTCGGTTTCAAACTCAGCAGTATCGGTTAGCTTTTTCGCTTTAGCATTACTTAGTTGGTAATAATATAAGTCACCATTTAATGGAAATAACAATGCGTCGCTATTTTTTGACCAGCTGTAGCTAATAATGCCGGTAGCGAATAAACGCATTCTTTCGCGGCGGGCTTTTTCTTCATCAGATAACACTTCATCACCTGACACTAAACTATCAGCATCAACCAACAAACGATGCTCAGCATCTTTAATATGGTATTCCCATAAATCTAAGCGGTCGGCGTCATCAGGCTTGCCTTTTAAATAGGTGACACGGCTACCGTCTGGTGCCATCGTTAATGAACGCGGTGTTGTACCACTTAATGCAGGATCTGCAAATAATCGGGCTAACTCTAGTTGATTTGCTGCTGCCATTCCGCCTCCACCAATTAACAAATATAAGGCTACTAGCCAGCTAAGCATGTTAATTCGCATTTTAATATCCTGTTTATGTATAGGGTTATGTTTACAGTTATAATTTGTCTATGTGTTTATAATGCATTAGCCTTAACACTATTTACTAGCGATAATATTAACAGCTGGCAATATTATCTCGAGGATAACAAAATCATGAAATTGGTTGAAGTAAATCACCCACTTGTTCAACATAAAATTGGCCTGTTACGGGCTGCAGATATCAGTACCAGACAATTTAGACAATTAGCCAGTGAGTTAGGCAGTTTACTCACTTATGAGGCCACTAAAGATTTTGATACTGAAACCGTTAGCATTGAGAGTTGGAATGGTCCGATTGAAGTTCAGCGTATTCAGGGTAAAAAAGTGACAGTAGTACCTATTTTACGTGCCGGTTTAGGCATGTTAGATGGTGTTTTAGAATTACTGCCCAGCGCTCGCATTAGTGTTGTGGGTATTTACCGTGATGAAGAAACATTACAACCTGTGCCTTATTTTAATAAGTTAGCCGCAGATCTTGATCAGCGCATTGCTATTGTTATTGATCCTATGTTGGCAACCGGTGGCTCGCTTATCGCTACTGTCGACTTATTAAAACAGCATGCCGCTAAACACATAAAAGCCTTAGTACTGGTTGCTGCGCCAGAAGGTATCGCCGCTTTGCAAAAAGCCCATCCAGATGTTGCTTTATATACAGCCGCTATTGATGATGGCTTAAACCAGCAAGGTTATATTTTACCCGGACTTGGCGACGCCGGTGATAAGTTATTTGGCACTAAATAACACTTAATAGTACTTAATAGTACTTGTTAGCACTTGATAATTGGGCCTACTAACTAAACCTAATACTAAGTCTAAGCCTAATAATTAAGCTAAATTACTAAGCTTAATAACTAAGTTTACTAACTGGGCCTATTTTTCACATATTTAGCAGGCTATATCTTTTAAATTTCTGGGCTTATTGAAAAACAGAACTGCAAAAGCTGCTGTACGGGTTAAAACACTGTGTTGTTTAAGGAACTATTTTCATGCAATTAACGCCTTGGTCTTATACCACCCGAATGGGTTTCACCTTACGGGGCTATCGTAGCGAACCAAGTGGCAAACCGGTTTTACATATATTACATGGTAACGGTTTTTGTAGTGCTATGTACCAACCCATGTTGCAGCTGCTGACTGCTGATTTTGATTTGTTTTTATCCGATGCTCAAGGCCATGGTGATAGTGATCATGGTGGTAGTTTTGTTGGTTGGAATTTAAGTGCCGAATTAGCCAAAGATGCATGGTTAGCCCATGCTGACTTATATCCTAACGTCGCTGTCTATGGCGTCGGCCACAGTTTTGGTGGAGTACTTACCGCCCTGATTAACAGCCAGCAACCTAGCCCATTTAAAGCCATTATTTTACTTGATCCAGTTTTATTCACCCCGGCCATGATTACTGTGATGGCAACCTTAAATGGCATAAAACTATATCATAAAAACCCTTTAGCTAAAGCCGCACTACGCCGCCGCCAGCATTGGCCTGATCGTGAAGCCGCAGTAAAATATTTTAAAAATAGAGGCATGTTTAAACACTGGCAGCCCGAATCTCTTGCTGCTTATATTGATCATGCGCTTAAACCCTCAGCAGAAGGCTTAAGTTTAAAATGCTTACCCGAACGCGAAGCTGATATTTTTGCTTCTTATCCCAAACAACTTTGGCAACAACTCGCCAAACCTTGCCCTGAGGTGTTTGTGCTCTATGCTAAGCACAGCTATAGCTTTATAACGACTGCAGTTACAAAATGGCAAAAGCGTAATTCAGCAGTAACAATTCAACAAGTTGAGGGCGATCATTGCTTTATGCAGCAATATCCACAAGCAAGTGCAGATAAGTTGCGATTAATTATCAGTTCTATTACCGAATAGACAATTAACAGTTAATACCTCAATTTATTTCCGATATAATGAGCAAAATTTAATTCAGGAATTTCAGATGAAAAAGCGTTTATTATTCAGTGCGCTATTATTATCCGCTTGTACACCTTTACCGCCATCAGCAGATCGGATTTCTCCTGCTCCGGTAAGTAATTCTGATACAGTACAGGTAAAACCTGATACGCAAGCAGCGCCTGTTGTCGATTCTTCTGCTCCTATCGCGACAACCACAGAATCCCAAAGTGAACCTGAACTTATCACCATCAATAATGATATGTCATTTATTGGTGTATTACCTTGTGCCGACTGCCCAGGTATTAGTTACCACATTAATTTATTTCGCGATGGTCGTTTTGAAGCGCGTCAAGAATATCTTGAACGCAACTATGTCAATATCGTTAAAGGTATTTGGTTATTAGATAACCGTAACTTGCACCTTGTAAACCAGCAAGAAAATTTACCGGGTTTTCATTTTACTGCCGCTGACAGCATAGTTATGCTTGGCTTAAATGGTCAGCCAATCCGCAATAATAACTTATACCAACTACAACGTGACACCGAGTTTCGTAAGTTAGACACTCGCCAAGCCATGTTAGGTAGTTATCAGCTTAGTAATAACATTGCCACTTTTACTAGCTGTAATACTGGTGAAAGCTTTACCGTTGCCAATACCCAGCATCATTTACCGGTAATGCGCCAGTATCAGCAAAACCATAAACTAAAACAACAAGCCGTTATTGCTACCCTTGTTGGCCGTAAAGGCCAAGATGAGCATGCAAACAAATTGTTTATTGATTCATTTGATCAATTTTGGCCTGGTGCAAACTGTGCCAAAGAAGTCACGCCCGATAATTATAAAGGCATTGTCTGGCGTGCCGACAAATTTGCCAATGCTAAAATACCCCCTCAATTAAAAATTAAAGTAGTGTTTGCAGCAGATGACACTGTATATGGCTTCTCTGGTTGTAATAACTTTAGTGGCAAGTATCAGCAGCAAGCCAGCCAATTAACCGTACAGTCAGTGGCTAGTACGCGAAAAATGTGTGCCACGGGTAATAGCGAAGAGCAGCGTTTTATGGAAAACCTACAAAATGCAGATCGTGCAGAAATAAATGGTAAAAAATTGCAGTTATTTAGAAATAACCGAGTTGTACTGCAGTTTTCTGCCGCCAGCAATTAAACCGGTTTTTATTAGCAGACATTACAAAAAGTAATATTAAGCTAATCTATCAATATGCATTAAAGCAATACGCATTAAAAAAGGCACCCTAGGGTGCCTTTTTATTAGCTTAAAACTTATTAAGCTAGAGCGTGCTTCGCTTTACCAACTAGTGCAGTAAATGCCACTTTGTCGTATACAGCGATGTCAGCTAAAATCTTACGATCGATTTCAATTGAAGCTTTTTTCAAGCCAGCAATGAAGCGACTGTATGTTAAACCGTTCATGCGAGATGCAGCGTTGATACGCGCAATCCACAATTGACGGAACTGACGCTTACGCTGACGACGGTCACGGTAAGCATATTGGCCAGCTTTGATTACAGCTTGAAAAGCAACACGATAAACACGACTGCGGGCACCGTAGTAGCCTTTAGCCTGGTTTAACACCTTTTTATGGCGCGCGCGCGCCGTTACACCACGTTTTACTCTTGGCATGTCAGACTCCTAATTATTATGCGTACGGCATGCAACGAGCAACGCTCGCGATGTCAACTTTAGCGACTAAGGTTTTTGGACCTAACTGACGCTTACGCTTAGAAGACTTCTTCGTCAAAATGTGGCGAAGGTGTGATTGCTTACGTTTAAAGCCACCTGAACCCGTTTTTTTGAAACGTTTCGCGGCACCTTTATTGGTTTTCATCTTTGGCATAGTTTAAAAACTCGCATTGTTAAATGATAACGAATAATAAGGCGATAAATTAATACCATTACTAAAGCAAAAGCTTAGGTAAAAGCATTAACTTATACTTGAATGCACCTATTACTTCTTATTTGGGGCTAGCATCATGACCATTTGACGACCTTCCACCCGTGAAGGGAAAGATTCGCACACAGCTATGTCAGTTAAATCTTCTTTAATTCGATTTAACATTTCAATGCCTATTTCAGTATGCGCCATTTCACGACCACGATAGCGTAGCGTTACTTTAGCTTTGTCACCCTCTTCTATGAAGCGACGCAGGTTGCGTAGTTTTACCTGGTAATCGCCTTCATCAGTTCCAGGCCGGAATTTTATTTCCTTAATCTGGATCTGTTTTTGCTTCTTCTTTTGTTCTTTAAGAGCTTTACTCTTTTCGAACAGGAATTTACCGTAGTCCATCAACTTACAGACTGGCGGCTCAGCTGTCGGGCTAATTTCTACTAAATCAGCAGCAGCTTCTTCAGCTAACCGAATTGCCTCAGTCGTTGTTACGACACCCAGCTGTTCACCTTCCATACCAATTAATCGCACTTCTGGCAGATTAATTTCTTCATTTATCCTATTAGGACGGTTGGCCGGTAATGTTTTCTTTCCTACTTTAATAGTATATTCCTCCAGAATTTATTCTTATGTGACACTAATGTGTCAGACTCGGTCTGCAATTTCCGCTGTTATTTTATCAACAAAAGCTTGAATTGTCATTTTACCTAAGTCTTCGCCTTTTCGCGTTCTCAGTGCTATTTCACCGGATTCCATTTCCTTGTCGCCTACGACAGCAAGATATGGAATACGCTTAAGCGTATGCTCGCGAATTTTAAAGCCTATCTTCTCATTTCTCAAGTCACTTATGACTCTTATTCCATGATTTTTTAACTTTTTGACTAAATCTTGCACATATTCGGCTTGATTGTCAGTAATATTCAACACCGCAACCTGTTTTGGCGCTAACCACGTTGGGAATTGACCTGCATACTCTTCAATCAGTATACCAATAAAACGCTCTAATGATCCTAAAATAGCACGGTGAATCATTACAGGCACTTGTCTTTCGCCACTTTCGGCAATATAAGTTGCGCCTAAACGTGCTGGCATAGAGAAATCGAGTTGCACAGTACCACATTGCCATGCTCTGTCTAAGCAGTCATGTAAAGTAAATTCAATCTTTGGACCATAAAAAGCCCCTTCACCATGCAAGTACTCAAACTCAATGCCTTTATCGTTTAACACTTTAGCTAAGGCTAGTTCTGATTTATCCCAAATCTCATCTGAACCCACACGTTTTTCCGGTCGGGTTGATAATTTCACCACTATGTTGTCAAAACCAAATGTTTTATAGGTTTCGTACACCATATCAATACAGCCACCCACTTCAGCTTCAATTTGTTCTTCTGTACAGAAGATATGGGCATCATCTTGAGTAAATCCACGAACGCGCATTAAGCCATGCAAAGAGCCTGATGGTTCGTTACGGTGACAACAGCCAAACTCAGCCATACGTAACGGCAAGTCACGGTAAGACTTTAAGCCTTGATTAAAAATTTGCACATGCCCTGGGCAATTCATGGGCTTAATGGCATATTCACGCTTTTCTGATTCTGTGGTAAACATGCCGCCGGCAAACTTATCCCAGTGGCCAGATTTTTCCCACAAAGAGCGGTCCATCATTAATGGCCCTTTTACTTCTTCGTAATCAAACGAGCGTAACTTTTCACGCACATAGCGCTCTAGCTCAGTAAAGATAGTCCAGCCATCATTATGCCAAAACACCATGCCTGGCGCTTCTTCTTGCCAGTGAAATAAGTTTAAGGCTTTACCAATTTTACGGTGGTCGCGTTTTTCTGCTTCTTCTAATTGCAGTAAATACGATGCTAATTGTTTTTTATCTGCCCAAGCCGTGCCATAGACACGCTGCAGCATTTTATTTTTTGAATCGCCACGCCAGTAAGCGCCGGCAAATTTCATTAGTTTAAAGTGTTGGCAAAAACGCATGTTGGGTACATGGGGGCCACGACACATATCAATATATTCTTGGTGATGATACAAACCAGGCTGATCGTCACGACTAACATTTTGCTCAAGAATTTCTAGCTTATAGCTTTCACCACGGGCTTTAAACGTATCGTACGCTTCTTGCCAGCTTACTTTGTGCTTCACCACTTCATATTCGGTTTTAGCCAGCTCTTTCATCCGCTGTTCCAGCGCGGCTAAATCTTCAGCTGTCAGTGCGCGGTCTAAATCGATATCGTAATAAAAGCCCTTATCAATTACTGGGCCAATCGCCATTTTAACGTTAGGCCAAAGTTGTTTAATCGCGTGGCCTAATAAGTGAGCACAAGAGTGGCGGATAATCTCAACACCCTCTTGATCTTTAGCGGTAATAATACTTAACGTAGCATCAGCGGTGATCATCTCGCAAGCATCAACTAATTGACCATTTACCTTACCGGCAATAGTGGCTTTAGCTAAACCTGGACCTATATCTGTGGCAACATCTAAAACGGAAACGGCGTGATCAAACGAGCGCTGGCTGCCATCAGGCAGGGTAATAACTGGCATGCTACATCCTTAATACAGTGGTGGCCCGAACCAAGGGTCACTTGTTGAAAAATAAAACAGCTACTATGCAGTAAATCAATTGATGGCTTATACAAAAAGCCATTAGATAAACCGGGCATATTAACTGAAAACAGTTGAATTGGAGAAGCCGCATAGTAGCACAACTTGCCAATATTTGCCAGTGAGCCGCTAGATTAACTGGTATTTAATCCCGTTTTAAATTTTTTGCTGCGTATACACAATGTTGAGTTTTATTGCGGTTATATAGATGTTTTTAACATTGTTGACCATACTTAAATTTAATGGAATGTATGAGGGCTAACTATGTGGCAGCAAATTATTCAGCAGATTAATGATGAAGTTGAGCAGCCCTTTATATTCGTCGATAAACAACAATTAGCCGGTTCTGAGTTAAATCGTATTTATAAACTGCAAGGTGAAACTAAGCATTATTTCGCCAAAATTAATCAACGCCCTTATTTTAAGCACTTTAAAGAGGAAGCTTTAAGCTTAAAGACCTTGCGCCAGCACAAAGCCCTTAGCGTGCCTAACGTAATTTGCTATGGCCAAACCTTAGATAATGCGTTTTTAATTTTAGACTACCTTAAGCTAACTGAACCCACCGATAGCCACTGGCAACAATTAGCCACGCAAATAGCCCATATGCATCAACAGCTTGATCAAGCTATGTTTGGTTTTGATTGGGATAACTATATAGGTCACACTCTGCAACCTAATAAATGGCAAAACAATTGGAGCAGTTTCTTTTCTGAGCAACGCATTGGCTGGCAATTACAGTTACTGGTAGAGCAAGGGTTCGGCTTTGGTAACGTAGACGCCATCGTTGAAAAAACCCGGCAACGCTTACAAGGCTATCAACCGGCACCAAGTTTGCTGCATGGTGATTTATGGCGCGGCAATGTTGGTTTTTCTGCTGACGAAGCTTGGCTATTTGATCCCGCTTGTTATTATGGCGACCGTGAAACGGATATTGCTTATAGCCAACTGTTTGGTCGTTTCCCGGATGCCTTTTATAACCATTATCATGCGTTACTGCCACTTGATCCTAATTTCGAACAGCGTAAAGAACTTTATAATCTGTACCATATTCTGAATCATGCTAATCTATTTCGTGGTGCCTATTTAGTTCAAGCTCAGCAAGTAATTAAACAGCTATTTTTCTAATTCTACTTACTAATTAGCGCACTCGTGCATTTGTTAAAGCAATATTCACTCTTTCTATGGATCAATTTTATGCAAAACAATCAGCAACCTGTTGCGCTAGTCACAGGCAGTGCCAAAAGACTCGGCCGCAAAATGGTTGAGACTCTGCATCATGCCGGCTATCGGGTTATTATTCACTGTAATCACTCGGTAAATGCGGCTAATGAGCTTGCAGATAATTTAAATCAACAACGTGCCAATAGCGCTAAAGTCGTCAGCGTAAACTTACTTGATCAAAAACAAATTACGGCATTAGCCGAACAAAGTTTGGTATGTTTTGGTCGTTTAGATGTATTAGTTAATAATGCTTCCAGCTTTTATCCCACCCCCATTGCCCAGGCTACACAAGAACATTGGCATGACTTATTTGGCAGTAATGTCAAAGCGCCCTACTTCTTATGCCAAGCGCTAGTGCCAGAGTTAACCAAACGCCAAGGCGTTATTGTTAACATGGTGGACATTCATGCCGAAAAACCGCTGCAAGATCACAGTATATATTGTATGGCAAAAGCGGCATTAAAAATGATGACAAAGTCGCTAGCGCGCGAACTTGCGCCTACAATTAGAGTTAACGGTATAGCACCAGGGGCAATTTTATGGCCCAGCGACAATGCGCTAGAATTAACTGAACACGATAAAGCTGCCATTTTACAACAAGTACCGCTAAATCGTTTAGGTGATCCAATGGATATTGCGCAAACACTGCTATTTTTAGTGCAAGCACCTTATATCACCGGGCAAATTATAGCCGTTGATGGTGGCCGTAGTTTAGGCGGTGCGAATAAAGCGTAACTAGCAACGATAGGAGAATACTGATGTTAAATCGCAGCATCGATTGCCCATTTTGTGGCTATCATATGCAGTTAACCATTGAAGTAACCGATATCGACCAAGATTATATTGAGGATTGCACTAACTGCTGCAATCCTATTCATGTAAAAGTGCATAAAGACGAGCAGCATCGTAGTATTCAAGTCTTTATCGATGCTGATGACGAGCAATACTATTAATACCTTACAACTATTAATACCTTATAATAGTATTGCTAAAAAATAGCTCGTTTCAAATGTAACCGCAAACTGCGAACAGGTTAACCGTGCTAAACCTGTAAATAACGCTGAGCCATAATGCGCTCAACCGTTTTTATAATGGTTTGGGTTTGCTGATCTAACTCGATATTAATGCTATCGCCTAATTGCATATCGCCCAGCGTGGTAATGGCTAAGGTTTCTGGAATTAAATGCAGATTAAAACCATCAGCGTGCACTTCTCCCACTGTTAAGCTACAGCCTTCTACAGCAATAAAACCTTTGCTTAAAATATACGGCATAAATTCAGCTGCAACCGCTAAGCGCATAAAGCAGTTATGACTGTCTTTAACTAACTCAACTAAGGTTGCCGTGGTTTGAATATGACCCGAAACAATATGGCCACCTATTTCACTACCAAATGTTAATGATCGCTCAAAGTTAACTTTTTGCTCTGGCTTAACTTGGCCTAAGTTAGTTTTAGCTAAGGTTTCAGCAATAACATCAAAACACACCCAACCGGCACCAGAGTCAAAATCGGTTGCCGTTAAACACACGCCATTAATAGCGATACTAGCCCCACGCGTTAGCTGGGCTAAAAATTTTGCATCCACACTCAGCGTAAGCCGACGAAACTGCTCTTGGTCGTTAATTTCTGTAACCAAAGCTTTAGTTTGAACTATTCCAGTAAACATATACCCTCAATTGTGCTACATTGCGCGCTATTATAAGCCTTAAGCAAAGTCACTATGTTACCGTTTTCTCGGTTTGAAGCCAGAACCATCTTAAAACTCTCCGGCCCTATTGTATTAGCCCAACTAACACAGACGTTAATGTATTTTGTCGATACCGTTATGGCGGGACGATACAGTGCTGTAGATATGGCAGCCATTGCCGTCGCATCGGGTTTGTGGCTGCCTGTTGTGTTAACCATGCAAGGATTAATCTTAGCGCTAACGCCGATAGTGGCGCAATATTATGGCAATAATCAGCACAAACCTGTTACTCATTTTACTGTTCAAGCCATGTATTTAGCCATGAGTCTAGCTGCGGTGTTATTTGTAGTCATGCTTTTCGTTTATATCCCCATTGATCTGTTGCAAATGGAAGCCGAGTTGCGACAAAAGTCATTAGACTACTTATATTATGTCAGCTTTGGTTTGTTTCCTGCTGCAGGCTATATGGTAATGCGCAGCTTTTTTGAAGGCGTGGGCAACACTAAAGCCAGCATGTGGATTAGCTTTGTGGGCATTTTAGTGAATATTCCTGCCAACTATATTTTTATTTACGGTAAGTTGGGCATGCCTGCCATGGGCGGAGCCGGTTGTGGTGTTGCAACCGCCTTGGTCTTTGTCGCTATGTTTAGCGCTATGATGATTTATGGTTGGTTTAATAAAGCTGCTCGCAAATATCGCCAGCACCCAGAAAGCTACCGTGTTAACCTAAAAGATTGTTGGCAAATTATTACTATTGGCACGCCCATCGCCTTTTCGCTTTTCTTTGAAGTCACCCTCTTTGCCTGTATCCCACTAGCCATAGTCCACTTAGGCCCTATCATGGTTGCCGGCCAACAAATTGCCCAAAACTACAGTGCTATCGTCTTTATGTTGCCGCTGAGCTTAGGTATGGCGACCACTATTCGGGTCGGCCACTTAGTAGGCCAGAGAAACCTTAATGAATTAAAAAAAGCCATTTCTACCGCTGTTATTTTAGCTATGACCATGTCATTCGTTATTGTTACTTGCACCTTTTTATTTCGCTATAAAATTGCCGGCCTTTACTCACCAAATCCAACCGTTATATCTCTGGCAGGCTCCCTGCTTATAATGGCCTGTTTTTATCAACTATCTGACGCTATTCAAGTCGTCTCGGCTTGTGCTTTACGGGGCTTAAAGCATACTAAACCAGTGTTTTTTATTACCTTAATCTCCTATTGGCCTATCGGTTTTGGTTTAGGCGCTATATTAGGGTTAACCGATTGGATAGTACCGGCAATGGGACCGCATGGTTTTTGGATAGGCATTATCGCGGGCTTAACCGTTGCTGCTGTATTAATGGCTTATACCTTAATTAAAACATTAAAAAGGTTAGAGAATGAAGGCATTGCTACTGCCACTGCTGCTAATTAGTGTAGTTGCCTGTAGCGATAACAGCGGTGAACAAGCTTTAAAAGATTACCAGCAGAGAATAGAGCGGGTATTAAATCTAGATGCTGAATCAACAGGGTTAAAGCCAGTACAACCGTTAATTGCTATACGTGATTTAAAGCAAACACCCACTGATATTCGCCTTGATTTATCCGATGCCTATGCCACCAGACAATGTGGCTTAGATCAATTAATCGGTGAGCGCAACAGCAGTTTAGGCCGACTTTACAGCCCTAGTAAGTTATTACATTACGAACTGCGCTTATTAAGCGCACTTGAAAACTGTTTAAGCCAGTCATGGCAAGACACTGCACTGCAACAAACCTTGCAGGACGCTTATAAAGCTAAACAAGCCGATATTAATGTATCAGTACAAAACATGTTACTTACCGACAGTGCTTTGCGCAAAGAGCTTATAGGCACAGCGAAAACGCTGCCATTACAAGCGGCTGGTTTTACTGAAACGTGGCAAGCTTTAACCACCCTAAACCAACTCACAGACTATATTGCAGACAAAAATTGGGCTGCGGCCAGTGACATTAATATTGAACAGCAATTACAGCAGTTATATCACTATAATTTTATTGGTCGATTACAATATAGCCTGCGCATAAGCGCGCATCAGTTACAGCAAATCAATAACCTTTTACAGCCTATATCTGCCGATTCTCTATGCGCCAATCAACGCGAAACTGAGCAACTCTCTATTTTAAGCAATGTATTTCAAAAATATTACATCGCTAAAATACAGCCCTATATTGGCCAGCTTAACGATTATCAACAGCAACTAATGCCGCTAATCAATAACTTATATAACGACAGCCCAATAACGCCAATGTTAGAGCAACGCTTTGTAGCCAGCCATCTACAGATGCGCCAGCAGCTAACACAGCACGTTACTTGGTGGCAGCAGCTCAACAACAGCTGTCCAATAAAACTACAAGCAACCGAAAATTAAAGCCTTAATGCTTAAAAATACACCAAACAAGCCAAAGTTAAACAAAAACACTTGCCATAAACGCAGCAGCACCCTAACATAGCCGCGGTTGCCAGCTTACGCTGCAACACAGAGTGCGTCCTTAGCTCAGCTGGTTAGAGCACTACCTTGACATGGTAGGGGTCGGTGGTTCGAGTCCACTAGGACGCACCAATAAATTCAAACAAAAAGCCGCTTATTAAAGCGGCTTTTTTGCTTTTAACGTACTGTATATTATTGATTATTTATCTTGGTTAATTAAAACTTCAAACAAGAAGCTAGCTTGAGCAACAGTTAAAAGTTTCTTGTATTATGCAGAAAACATGTTTTGTGACCAATATGTGACCACAATAAAATTATAGACGCGCCACATTTAAAATGTTTATGACCACTACCTAAGTTTGTCACAACTTTAATTTTTTATAAAAAATGGCCGCTTAGCGGCCACATATGAAGAAAATTTTTAGATCGTACTATAATTACTTAATCTCATTATCAGGCACATGCACCATCACATCTTCTACTTTGCAATTAAAATATATACACAAAGCATCTATGGCTTGAGTGGTTGTAGAATGTTTCATATGTGGATTTTGCATTTTTGAAAGTGACGTTCTATTAACACCTGTTTTCTCTGATACTTCGTTAAGCGTAATTTTACGATTCTCTTCTTTCTCTTTTTTTGAGATTAATTCTTTTATCCTAAACAG
Organism: Rheinheimera salexigens; assembly: GCF_001752395.1. Classification (NCBI taxonomy): domain Bacteria; kingdom Pseudomonadati; phylum Pseudomonadota; class Gammaproteobacteria; order Chromatiales; family Chromatiaceae; genus Rheinheimera; species Rheinheimera salexigens. The sequence goes on from NZ_MKEK01000001.1 coordinate 2,392,756, forward strand.
GATCATTAATAGGCTCCCCCTTAAAATACAAATGTTCTTTGACAGAACCAAGTAAACCTGTAATAATGTTCTTGCTGGGAACATTTGGAGGTATATGTTATGTCAAAAACACTACTCACCACTAAAGATTTATCAACAAAAATACAGTTTAGCTCAGGTTACATTAACAGAGTACTTCGCGATACTGTATTTTTAGAAGGCATACACTATATCAGACCTTTTGGAGGCCGTAAGATTTTCTATATTTGGGAAGCAATTGAAAAGGAGTTGTTTTCTCACACTGTTAGGCCACGACAATTAATTCCTATGGCTGCAGGGAGACTGTGTCATGGCTAATATATCGGTTCGAACTGGAAAACTGGTGCTTGATTTTCGCTATCAAGGTATTCGTTGTAGAGAGCAAACCGCGCTTACTGACACTAAGAGTAACCGTGCTAAATTAGCGAAATTATTAATAGATATAGATGCGGCTATTCGATTAGGAAGCTTTATCTATTCTGACTACTTTCCTGGTAGTTCAAGGGCAAGCTCATTTACTTTAATTGATAAAACAATTAAAGCTAAGATGGAAACTGCCGCCTCTCATTCACAGCAAAATACTCAGTTGTATAGCGAGTGCCCTCTTTTTAGCACTTTTTCTGTTGAGTGGCTGGCAGAAAATGAAGGTGTTTGGAAAACTAGCTATGCCGAAAATGTTAAGAGTATTTATGATAATTATTTATTAGATTACTTCGGCTCTCAAAGGCTTGATGAAATTAGTCGAACAGACATAATCAAGTTCCGAGCAACTTTAACAAAACCCCAAAGTTCGGGTAAACGAATTTCGAATGATTGGATAAACCATATTATGACTCAGTTACATCGAGTTATGGTAGAAGCAGCGAAACGGTTTGAGTTTACTAACCCCTATCAAGATATCAAACCATTAAAAATTGATAAACCCCTTATTAATCCATTAACACTACAAGAAGTTCGCATATTTCTAGCAGGAGTAAGAGCTGACTTTCGTAACTATTATAATGTCAGGTTTTTTACTGGACTTAGAACAGGCGAAATTGATGGCCTAAAATGGAAATATGTCGACTTTGATCGTAGGCAAATTATCGTTCATGAAACGATAGTAAATGGCAGGTTGGAAACGCCTAAAAATAGCGGCTCATATCGTGCTGTTCATATGTCTTCAGTTGTTTATAACGCGCTGCAGGCACAAAAGCTAATTACCCGCGACAATGAATATGTATTTTGTAATGGCAATGGTAATACGCTAGATCATCGTAATATTACAAAGCGAGTCTGGCGACCAACACTAGAGCTATTAGGCTTGCAACCCAGGCGCGCATACGAAACTCGGCATACAGCAGCAACTCTTTGGCTTGCAGCAGGTGAAAACCCTGAATGGATTGCTAAACAATTAGGCCACAGCTCAACTAAGATGCTATTTGAACGTTATAGTCGTTACGTTCCAAACATTACACGGCAAGATGGAAGCGCGTTTGAAGCTTTATTAGATAATCTATAAATTAGTTAAGTTGATGTTTATTGGTAATAAAACCAATATAATATTTTTCTTTAGGTAGTTAATAACAATAATAAAAAACCTTTAATAAACTCATCTGTCGTAATCATCGCTGTGTGAAGTTTATTGCCTGTATGCTCTCACTACTTCTGTTGGACTGCTTCGAGCAAATTATAGTCTTTCACACCCTGTCTATTACACTTAATAGTGTTTCAGGGTATGCGCTTACTGGTTACGAATATTGAGCGAAAATCATTCGATGATCACCGCTTTTCTTTCGAACCAGTAATTGCTCCACTGCTCGCTAACGAATACTCAGGGCATGCACATCTACTGCTAGCTATATTTCTTTTGAAGAGCGTGGAATGCATACCAGTCTTTAATGACTAGGAGTTAGTGATCACTACTTTAGCTAAACCTTACTTGTTTTCGACATACACTATCAGGAACATATGTTAACTAGTAAGTGATCACCCACCAAAACCACTTGACAAATTTTACTATTCTAAAAAAGTACACTTGCCTTGATTTAATTTTAGGAACACACTATCTTGTGATTGATTAATGCGGAAAGCACTACATTTAGTGTTTTAAGATAAACTTATGGCTGAGGTTCAGTCAGCCATAAGTTTTAGTATCAACCATCGGCGGCTGTTACCCTTTTGACAGGATCTAAATTGTAGCAGCCTTACATTAACTTTCAAAATGGAAGGTGATTAGCATGGCTAAGACCCAACAAGGTAAAAAGAAAGTTCATGTCCCAGCGCATACCAGAAGTGATGGTAGCAAGGTTCGTGAGCATTACCGATCAACACCTAACTGATCAAAACCCAAAGCCTCTTCATTAGGGGCTTTATTTTGCTACTACAATTTAGGAGCCTATCATGCCCAAATATATTTTTAATAAAAATGCTCAAACTACTGGTGAGCATGAAGTTCACAATGAGAACACATGTAAGTACTTACCAAATATAGAGAATAGAGTTGACTTGGGTTATCACGATACTTGTCAATCAGCTGTAAAAGAAGCTAAGCGTCAGTACCCTAACAATACATTCGATGGATGTTATTACTGCTGTCTAAGCTGTCATACAAGATAACGCTAAACGGACATGGATGTCCTGATTTTAGAGCCCCTCAAACAATTGGTTTATTACTTCTGATACTGTTTTAAGTATTGATATGCTGTGTGGGTGGAGCGTAGTAGCCCCATGGGCAAGATTATTACGTAATTTGTTGGCCGTACTAGTAACCCCAGTTACTAAATCTAATTTAGCTAACGCCTCTTTTATATCAGTTTCATTAGGCTCAATACATGTCATTTCTGGCTGCTCCTGAAAATCATGCACATGAGCTGCTTTAAAATTTTTCATGTCCCAAGCATGCTGCTTCTCTTTTGCAAGCAAACTTGGGAACCTCTCATCTTCAATCCACTTATTTTTGGCATCTAGCTTTAATAGTTCACCAAATGTTGGAGTCTTGCTACGAGGATTCTCTATTAGAAACTTACTTCTCAATGCCATTTCTAGTGTAATGTGCGCCATCAGTTCTGATACCTGATGGAATCTATAAACAAACCATGTATACAATTATAAAATTTTGCGGTTTCAAACGATTGCCGCACTTCAATTGGGACACCATCGTGTAGATTAATTTTGCGAAGGATTCCATGGCGATCACTTAAACTACCTGTGAAGAACTTCTGCCTTGGATCTGGCAATGTAATCTGTTCGAAGGGCTTGAGTGGGTCATCAACTTTGTGAGTTTTATTCATGTCTAGGGATCTACAACACGTTCAAATAGAATATTGTTTAGTTAAGACCGTATTTTTTAAGTAGTGATTTAAAAGTACGCTTGTCACTTTCTATCGGTAATACGCTAGCCTTACCTTCTCGACTTTTTTGTGAGTAAATTGGTTCATCTGCTTTCAAGGTGAGCTCTACAGGTAAATTTCGCTTCAACCGTTGGACCCAACCTCGCTCGAAATCATTAAACGCTTGCGTACCTATTTTATATGGGTTGGAATATTTAATTGATAAAAAGCCTTCTTCATACTCTTTGCTGTTAGACATAAGTATTCCTTTGTTTTGTGTTATGCAAAGCTTTTTATTTTTTCATTTGCACTTTAACACTTATTAAAGTGTTTTTTCGAACCCATTATAGATACAAACTCAGCATCTGAACTGCTAATCTACGCAATCAGATACAAATATGAATAAACACTGCATAGATCATTATATATGCAATATCTGATAGCTAATGCGTACAGCTTTGAGCGTGCGTGAAGCGGCCGTTGGCACTCCACTCAGCGGAATATTGCGTGAGAAATTCCTAGCGCAGTGGCTGGTTAGCTTTGCTGCCACTCCCTAACAACTTCATCCCAATCAGCATTTCGTTCAACTACCAAACCATCTTCATCTTTTCTTATCCAAACATCCCAAAAATCAGGATCGTCAGAGTGTGGTTGTTGCTCTTTCGTCAAATTCTTCATTTTAACAAGGACTGGAAGCTCAGATGCCCAGCCCATTAGAATCGCATGTTGAGATGGCAAGGACGGCAACTCACGGAGTAGTCCACGTAAATTATCTGGAACCATTTTATGCACTTGCTCTTGATCTCTATCATTACTAATCCTATGTAGCAGAAAAGTATTGCATTGAGATAAAACCGTAGGTGACAACTCCGAAGGTCGCTGCGAAGAAATCACCATACCAAGGCCAAACTTTCTTCCCTCACGAGCTATTTTCTCAAATACTTGACAACAAACTGCTGCAACATCCTGATTTTCAGAATCATCACGATAGCGCTTAATAAATGTATGTGCCTCCTCAGCTACAAGTACCGTAGGTAAGGATTTATTATATAGTCGCCTATAGCGTTGCAATGACTCAAATATAATTCTAGAAATGACAGCAGTAACAAGATGGGTGATTTCTGTTGGCACTAAAGATAGGTCAATAATCGAAACACAGCTGTCACTCTCACCAGCTCCATTTTTACCTATATAATTTTCTAACCACTTAGCTAAATCCACTCTCTGCTCAGCATCATTAGTAATTGGCTTCATTCTTGTATCAGAGAGCATGGTGCGTATTCTAGCAACTAAATACTCTACATACTGCTCACTACCGTTTTCTTGAGCTAAAGCTTCTAAATATGCTACTAAATTTTCTCCCTCAAAAGGTACCGGTATATCCTCACTCTTAGGAAGAAGCTCACCTTCATTGCCCCCAAAGCTAAGAAATGAACTTACTATTCCATTAATAAGGGTATCTATTTCGGCCACTGTCGCATTGTAATTAGGATATCTCCCGCTTCTATCATTACAATAACTTTGAATATCAATAATTAGTTGGTCTAAATTTGGGTGCTGAACAGCTAAACTTGCTTGGTAATCTTCAAGACTTTGCCGCCAAACATCTATTTTAGCTAAAAGGTTTTTTGCACCCGGAAAATCATTAAGTGATGTAGAGCCTTTAGACTTATCAGCTCTCAAAGATACAAGTATAGTACCAAGATATTTTTTAACCTCTAAATCCAAATTCGTATGTAATTCAAACTCTTCATTTCTCATGGCCCTCAACGAACGCTTTAGTAATGGCAGCTGCGCCTTAGGGCTTGCTTGCGTGAATGATGCCCATTCTGCACTGTTCCAAAACCAAGAAGGTACTTGCAGTTGATTTTCGCCTTGGCCAGCTTCCACTTTAAATACTCGGCCTTTAAATTTTGTTGAAGGACCTAAAGCTCGGGTATATTCACCATTTGGATCGAGCACAATAAATCTTGCATTTGGTCTAGTTTCTGACTCCATTGCAGCTTCCAAGGACCATTGAATAAGCCCTGCAACTGAACAGGATTTGCCACTACCAGTATTGCCAAGCACAGCAATATGCCTACCAAATAATCGATCTGGATCTACTGCGATGTTAGCATTATTTGCAAGCGGACTTTGCCCGATGATAACTCTTCGATTATTACCAGACTCAACAATAGATTTAAGCTGAAAATCCGTCGGCAGCAAGATAGCAGAACCAATTGAAGGAAATGATTCAGAGCCTCGTTGAAACTTAAAATAATCAACACCTTTTTTTGAAACTCGCTTGAGAGTTCCAACAGGATTTATACTGATTTTTTTCTGTGGAAAAGGTAGATTAACTAAACCAAAATCCTGGATATCCCTTTGCTTAGGATAAGGCGAACGCTCAACGGCAAGCCACTCAATTTGCCCAACCAAATAACCATTATCACAAGATACTAATACATAACTATTTACTCTTGGGAAGTTTCTTGGCGTTCCTGCATTTAAGGCAACAGAATCTGGTGAATCGATATCAAGAACTGCTCTAATTTCGTTTGGTGAAACAAAATCGACAGTACCAACTCTTAATTGCTCACCTTGCTCAATGGGTAGTGAGCTCATTCTTCACCACCAATTTTGCTTTGAATTGCTGCTGGATATAAACCTCTTGATTTCAGAAGCTCAGCCATACGAATTGAAGTGCGATCTATTGCTGCTTTAGGAAGGTAGTAGTCCACTAGTGTTTTTAGGTCTCCGAAATGATCTCCCAGTAATAAAGATATCTGAGCCTGACGTCCGCTATCTTTTACAAAGTTCATGATTCTTCCAAGTGGATCGCCATAGGCAATAATTACGATATGCGTTGAGGGTATTGTTAGCATATCCGTAAGAACTCGATTTATATGCTCATCACCAAAACTGTAGCCATAGGTTATCAGGGTGCTATTTGGACGGCACGTTGCTGATGCTAAATCTCTAAACAACTCTACATAGGGGTATTCTGAAGTTTCACGATCCTTGACTGAATTTGGATAAATCATCAACTGTTGGTAGTTAGCTTTACCTGCACCTTCGACTTGTAAAAATGGTTCGACAGAAGCCGCTCCAAAAGGGAGCCCAAAACGTCTTATAGTTCCTTCGTTTGCATACCAGTCTAATGAACCATGAAGTTTAGTGAAACGAGCGACACCTTCTAAATATCTTGGCTCACCACGTATACCAGGTGGGTTGTAATGATAATCAACCTCTAAACGTGATGACCTGAAGATTGGCGCAATACTACCGACAAATCGATCAACTAATCTAAGTCCTGCTAATTCGGCACCCGTTTCAATTATCCGATCATAATTAGTTGTGAAAATATGTAATCTATCACGTGTTGCAGTTCTGCTTGAAAAACTCATCAAGAAACTAACTAAATAATTAAATGTTTTAATTTTTTTTTCAGGTATTGCATCACGGATTGATTTTTCACCGTTGCTAACTGAGTCAGAAAACGACTTCAAACACCTTGATAACTCTTCTTTTATTGCTACCAATTCATTATTAAAATTTCGATATGGGGGGCTACCAGGAGGTGGTAGTGGCAAAGGTAAATTGGGCGCAGTTAATATTTCTAACCCCTTAATCAACTCATTGATTGAGCGAATTTGATCTTCAATATTTCCGGCTTGTCTTCCTGACGCTTTGGCTGATGCATTAACATAACTATCAATCTCAGCTTTACATACTTTAAGATCAGTAATCCACCCCATACCCTTTGGAGGTTGTTCTGTTGCCGACTGTTGAACCGCAGTGCTAAGACCTGCTCCGAGAAGTAAATTAAGGTGTTCTGATTGAAAGAGAGCGGTTAACCAAGGTTCTATTCTTGAGCGTAAAAAGTCTGGGGTAATTTCATCTTCAGCTTTTGACCAAACACAGTCACCCATAACTTTAAAAGCACCATTGTCACCATGTGGATCCAACTGCACTGGAGATTGGTCATCGCCTAACTTTAGATATTGAGACAATTTATATACATCCTTATTAAATGGTGACACACCTAAATAGGAGCTGAGGCTTATTCGGCGGGTCGACACGCACTTTAACGCGAGTCAATATGTCGGCTGCTATAAGGGCATTTCTTAAATCTGCACTTTAATACTCATTAAAGTGCAGAATTTGCACTGACTTAGAGCCAAAGTTCTTCTCGCGTATCTAACTTAGTTAATTTTGTGCAGGCTGTCACTATATTAGTTAAAGTTTACATGATTGCAACTTTAGGTAGTGCTGTGTATTAATCTTACTAAGATTGCAGGGTGTCCCAATGACTGCGTAATTGCGCTGGTGAATAAGAACCATATCCGTTTTCTCTGAGCCACTTCAAACTAACGCTCTTTGTCTTGATATCTTCAGCAGCTACGAGATAAAACTCCCACTTTGAAATATCCATTGCATTCCATGCTTTGTAGTTCTTTTCAGTGTGAAAACAGAAACAGTAATAATCGGACTTCAATGAGCCAAATTCTTGTTTGCTGTTATCAATCGTATCTCTTGCTACTAATCCACCAAACCTAATTTTATTGTCAGGTTGGATGATGACTTTTGATAAGTCTTTTAGGCTCCCATCGGGATTAAGTGCCTTCCAGGACTGCCAATATGCGCTGGCTTTAACTTCGATTCGAACACCGCTACTTGTTTCCAAATCACTATTTGCCCATAAATAGCGTCTGGGACTTTTTATACCTAAAATTTTTGCTACCAACCACTCAGCAAAAATACCTTTATTAACGTCGTCGCATAAATCTGAATAAGCCCATGACAGAAAATCTAGTAGTTTTCCGTCAAGCTTCAGGTCGGAGTTTAGCAACTCATCATCAATGCTATTTATTATGCTCATTCAACCGCCTGTATGCTTGGAAGGCCTCTTAGTAAATTGTCCTTTTCTCTGATTGGCCAAATAGCACCCTTTACACCTTTGATTGTGCATGGACGGTCAGATAGCATTACTGATGTTGAATATGGCAGTAAATCACTGATCTTCTGGCCTCTGTAATCGAGTGTTATCTCTACATCACTGACCATTAACCTCATTGTTCCTTGTACTGAGCGACTGCACTCTGTATCCAGACTCACTTCCGAATCGTGTAAATATAGCGCGGCCTTTTCCACAAGCTCACTCGACAATCCAGCTTTCATCAGACTGTTTATGAAAACGTCTTGAAACAGAATGGGTAAGCGGTTCAGATCACTTTTGATCACACAGGGTATAAACACCGCGTACCGGGTAGCATCGTTTATAAACACCAAGTTTTGTTTACGCTGAATGGTAACTATATTGGCATGCCAATTAAGCAAAGGATTCGCCTGGGTCGAGGCACTCGTTTCGCCCGCCTCAAAACGTGAAATGCTCAGTTGTTCAAAAAGCTTTTTGGTGCAATGTAAATTCACTAACACTACCGCCTATTTGCATTAACTTCTTTTAATATAAAATTCAATGACTTGTGAAATTTAAAAAAATCCCGCCAACTACACTGCCGTAATCTAGTAAGCAAGATTGTATTTTTGGTTATGCCCAATTCAGGGCTTAACTGAGGAAAAAGCAATGAGTAAACAAGGTTCATCTCGCCCAGTATCAAACCAACCTGGCAATGGCGGCAATTGGCCAAGCACTACCGGCAATCCATCTGGTAAAGGTCGTGGCATTGCAGTTCCAGTACCGGCAAAGCGTTAGTGCATATCAGCGGGGGAACTTTCCCCCGCTTCAGGGTTAGACTATGAAAAAATTTACCTCAAATAAAGACTTTAATGTGTATATTAAGCAACTTTGCAAAGCGGGCTGTACTTTTATCCACGGAAAGAAGCATTCAAAGCTTTTAGCCCCTTCAGGTAAAAGAGTTGTAGTACCAAGCTCACCAAGTGACAAGAGAGCCTTGGATAACTTTAAACGCGATATTAGACGTTACTGCGCCACGGAGGCTGTATGACAAAGGGATTCATTCTACCAACACCCGTTGAAATCATTCGAGAAACAGCTGGCTGTTTTGGCATTCGAAATACTAAATCAACAAAGTCCTTGGATGATAAAGTTAGAGAAGCAGTTCTTCACCCCGTTCAAATCAGTGAACTAATAAATAGCGTATTTTATGAAGGCTTAGCCCAAAGCGATCTGAATGGTTTTGCTGAATTTACTAAACACACGATAAATTCAGTTATCAGTACATACTGTCAAAAAATGGCGGGTTGTGGATTTTTCATTGGCTCTAGCCGTGAAAGAGCGCTTGTTACTATCAACCGGTATTTTTTCGCTATACAGCTAGAGCCCTTACTAACAAAAGTGTTCTACCCGTTTAGACGTTATCATGCGCCTTCGGCTCTGGATTTATTGAGTTCCCATTCAGCCTTTGACCAGGTTTGGCAGTGGTGCAGTGATACGTTTTTGGACTGGAAAAAATTTGAAGAGGCAACCAAAGAAGACAAAGATAAAATCAGAAATTGGCGCACAGGAAAGCATCTTCCTGATAACCAAAGTCTGAGAGCGATAATCCCTCTAGGCAGTCAATCTTATGCATTACCACTATTGTTGACAGCCCGATTCATTGACGCACTTAAGAAAAAAAGTTGGGGCAAACGACTTATTAAAGGCGCCATCGACATACACGTTTCTGGCAGCTTCGATTTGCAAGCAAAGATGAATAGACAGCCAAATCGTTATTTCTCGGCATTTGTTAGTTTTCGAAAAGTGCTATCAGCTTTAGAGAAAATTCTGGTCAAACGGCAGAAAACATTAGATGACTTTGAATCTGCCGCCAAACAACTACAAGTCTGTAAAAACATCCCTACATCCCTAATTCCAAAGGGTGGCGAGGGATTGCTCAAGTGGTTTGAAGCAAGATTTTTAGTTCTGTCAGGTCACTTAGAACCTGCAAAAGAGCTCTATGAAAAAGCATTTGATGCTTTGCTATGCTGCGGCGGGGCGTACATTGAGCAAGTAGTAAATGAGAGCTTGTTGGTTACAAGTGCCGCAGAGAATCCCGATAACGTATTTCTTAAAAAGCTTAAAGCAGCTCAGGTGCTGTTCGGCTATGACATTACCTCAGCTGAGGTCGAATCCGGGCAAAAACAATTACGCTTTAAAGACACTGTGGAAAAGTGGGAAGTTGATATGTGGCGAAAAGGGTTTGCTCAGATGTTCTTACCTCGCACTTTGTTTCCAGGCGTCTCTTATTCATTCACAGCAAACTATGGTCCATTGATGCTAGACCTTAATAGCGAGCTTAAGCCTGATTTAAGGTATCCAGACAAGAAAATCAACGTTGGCAGTACATGGCAGCGAAGAATGCCTCAAATTAATTATTTCATCATGATGGATGATTTATCTTCAGTTAACCAACTTCTTCAGCAAGGTACTGACGTAAATGTCTGCTCCAAGGTTGGCGATACACCATTACTGCTGTCACTCCATAAACTCGATTTACTCGAAGTACCCTATATGTCTCTTGATAGGCGCTATTACGACGCGATAATCAAAAATCCGATGACTCCAGGCACAGTAAATCAAAAAACGGAAAAGCAAAAGCACCTCGCACTAATACAAGCTGTCAGAACGGGCAAGTTCGAAATAGTAAGTAAGATTTTAGAGTTAGGTGCGGATGTTAGTAGGCGTGGTTTAGCGGATAACCAAACTGCACTAAATGAGATTGTTAAACTGGTCGGCATTAAAAAAAATCCGAATAGATTCCGGGAAATCATGTTGCAACACCCGATAACGCCAGAACTCATAGACGTGGGTAGGAGGTTGTCAGCTGGAGATTTTGGCTTTAGCCTCTCGGAGTTACAGGCACAATTATCTGAACATAGAAAAACGCAGTTCTACAAAGAAATATCAGAATTGATGGCCGATTTGATGATTGAGCGAGTATGCAAGCATACCAACATCGAAGAACTTAGAGACATTGCAAGACTACTAATAAGACAAGGCTCAGATGTCAATGCAGAGCACAACAGCCCGGCCAAAGGTTATACCCCGTTAATGTTAGCCGCAGAGTTAGATGAGGGAGAACTATATTCGCTAATGCTTGAGCATGGTGGTAAACCACATAAAACCTTTATTGACCCTAACACTAAAACAGCTAACAATTCATGGCAGATTGCCGCCTTCTGGCGCTCCCGCTCAATTTTGGCTTTGAGGCACTAAGGAACAGTTTTGTACGAAAAAGAACTAGAAGCACTGCTGCCGCGCTGCTTTGAAATGTATGATTATATGGCCGAGCATGTTGAGCAGTTACAACATCTTGGAGCGATGCCGGACCTTAAATGGCAAATGGCCTTTCAGTCTGGCATTTTATCATTTGAACATGGTCTCTCTTCTCTTAAGTTAATTGCTGACGGCTTTACATCATCGGGCTTTGCATTGATGCGCCCTCAATACGAAAGCCTGATACGTGGATTTTGGCTCATGTACGCTAATACTGAGGCTTGGTTTAATAAACTTGCAACTGCAGGTAAAGTTGGTCCAGACCAAATCAAGAAGCTAGAAACGCCACTAATAGCAGATATGCTTAAAGCGCTTGATAATTCAGAAGCACCAAAGCATATCCTCGGTCAGTTGAATGACTTTAGAGGCATTAACAATTCTGCGTTTAATAGCTTTACACACAGTGGTCTTGCAGCTCTTGTCAGCAATGGCGTAGGTTATGAACCCAAGGTTATCTATGATTCTCTTCGAAACTGCAACGCCGTTGCTGCTATAAATATGCAAATGCTGTCAATTCTTGCAGGATATGAGGAAGCCATGGAGCCTATCAGAGAGATGCATCATCACTTCGTCGATTGCTTGCCAATTATTCATGGATAGCAGTAGTTACCGGTCATGATTATTCGCCAGATGTTGCTCTATTAACTCACCCAGCTTATCTAAAATCGGTGACATCTCATTAAGGAAATCAGCTTCATTTACTGAGAAGGCTACTACAGGACGCTTGTATAGATAAAAAGAAATCTTTACGAGAGTAAGTATTCCTGACGATCTTGCGATTTTGCTAATTAAACCGTCAAGTAGACGAACACTTTCGATAAGACTTTTATCCTCATCTTCAGTCAACGTTTTCTCTAAAAACTGCTTAAAAGATGTTGCACCTTGCATTTCATCTAGATTGCTGAATGTATTAGCATAATTCTGTTTAATCTGAAGGTAGGTCTGCTCCTTTTCCCAGCCTTTCAATTGAAAAGCGAGAAGTGGTTCTTCTTTTCGAAATTCTCTAAGCGTTGAATTAAACTCAGCTAGAAATGCATCATCAAAGCTTGGTCGCATACCGCATACTGTATCATTGAACATTTTATAAGCAATTGGCCTTAGTTTTCCCAATGCTTCATCTATAATTGGTTCATCATCAACTTGGCGATACTTTGCAAAAATTTTCTCCAAAGCACTATCGAAGCCTTTTGATAATTTATCGGCAGTCAAACTAGTACACATCAACGTATGTCTGATTTCTAACAGGTAAGACAAAATTAACCTGCGGCAAGCTAATGATTCAGTTCTCACCTTTGCCCAATAACCTAAACTCGCGGGCAGTACCGCTAGCAAAACGGCTAGAATTTCTTGCTGCAAAATAATTCCTTAATAACTGTGAACGAGCGAAATACTGATGATTCTTTGAGCTCATATTTTTGAAATGAATTAGAGCATTTTGCACTTTAATAGTGATTAAAGTGCAGCTTTTTAACTGAAATAGTAACAAAGCGTACACCTTGTAAAAAAATAGGTAAATCAGGCACTGCTGTAACCATTTTTGTGGGCGACTAACATTTGATACACAATGTATTCTGAAAAATTCTTAATCAAGAACAGAAAAACCATTGCTATAAATGATAAAAGTACCTAAGTCTTTCTTTTCGTAATACCGTGCTCAAAACAAATTGTTTATCTCGGCGCAAACATGATCACTGCCATGCCTGCGAGCATTAGCACCACGCCAGTCAGATCCCAGCGGTGTGGTTGAATGCCATCTACTCCCCACAACCAGACTATTGCTATTGTTACGTATACTCCGCCATAAGCCGCGTAAACACGTCCAGCAGCCGTTGGGTGAAGCGTTAACAACCAGGCAAATAATGCCAGACTGATTGCAGCAGGTAACAGCACCCAGGCTGAAGCTCCTTTTTTCAGCCACAAGTAAGGCAAATAGCAACCGACAATTTCTGCTATTGCAGTAATGATAAATAAACCTAACGTTGTAATGACGGTCACTTCACTGTACCTTATCCGGGAATTCATCCCGACAATGTTCTTGTGTTAACTCCAGTTCTATCGTGGTATGTGCTAAATCAAACTGCTCCAATGCGTTAGCAATACGCAGCTTAATATCGGCATAATGGTTTGCAGTAAATGCCTTGCTGGCATTGGTTACCACATGTGCGGTGAGTACATGATGTTCACCATCAAGCGACCAGAGATGCAGGTGATGAATGCTGTCTAACTCATCAATTTTCAGCAAAGTATCTTGGATTTCATTTTGCAATTTGCTATCTGGCGCGGCTTGCAGAAATAAACGCGCAGTTGTGCTGAGGTTTCGTAAAACATTAACCAAAATAAATAAGGTGAAACCAATAGAAAGCAAAGGGTCAAGGATAGGCCAATCCACAAATTGCAGCACAATAGCCACAATCAAAACTGCAACCCACCCAAGAACGTCTTCAAGCAAATGCCAATTCAGCACTTTTTCATTCAGTGTATTTCCTTTGCTCAAGCGGTAAGCGGCAAAGCCATTGACTGCAACACCCAGCACAGCTAAAGCCAGCATTCCCTCTGTCACTGGCATTACCGGGTTAGCCAGCCTCGGTATTGCCTCAGTCAGTACCCAAACCGATCCGGCAATCAATACCAAGCCGTTAATTAAGGCGCCAAACAATGACAATCTGCGGTAGCCGTAAGTAAATTGTCGGTTTGCAGACTTTCGGCCAAGCCGGTTCAACAGCCATGCACTGCCAATAGATAAGCTATCACCCAGGTCATGCACTGCATCTGCCATAATTGCTGTGCTGTTGGTTAACCAACCGCCGATAAACTCAATTAGGGTAAAACCCACATTAAGAAAAAAAGCCATAGCGATCCGGTTGTCGCTGTCGTCTTTGATATGTGAATGGTTGTGCTGGTGCATTAAGACTCACCTATTTATTGCTGATAACAACTTAGTTGGTTTGACTAACGGCTTCATTCAATTGTTTTAAAATACCACAGTGCTCTACCGTGCGCTTCGAGTTGCAGCTAAGACGTAAAGCCTTTAGTTGTTTATTAAGCTGCGTTAAATCCGCTATGCGACGTTCTACCTGCTCGATATGCTGTTCAATCATCTGATTAACATCATCACACTGCGACATTGGCGAGTCATTCAAACTCAGTAACTGACGAATTTCTGCCAAACTCAGATCTAAACTCCGGCAGTGTTTAATAAATAGCAACCGCTCGATATCAGCGTGATCGTAGAGGCGGAAATTACCATCGCTACGTAATTTCGCCGCAAGAAGCTGCTCCTTTTCATAGTGACGGATGGTTTGCACAGAACAGCCAGAGATTTTTGCCAGCTCTCCAATCTTGATCATCTCGATACTGCCTATTGACTCTATAGTAACTACAGAGTTTAAACTAGGTTTCATATCAACCCAAGGTTTATCGGTTATGAATGCAAAATGCTGTTCCAATGATAAGTGTAGCGAAACGGGCAACAGTGAAAATAGCGCCGTTGATGCACCTGATAAGCATGCAAAATATGCCTACCTTAGTGAATTTAGGGTGCCTAAAATGGACTGCCCTGCCGAAGAGCGTTTGATCCGTATGGCGCTGGAAACAGTTGAGCCCGGTGTTCTGTTACAGTTTGATATCCGACAAAGGCAGGTTCGCGTTTTTCACACGGTGAATGCCAATGAAATTACAACAAAAATGCACAGCTTAGGGCTGGGCGCATCGCTGACAAAGACCGGGCCGGTGAAACCCGAAGAGGTAACGCAGGCCAGACAATCCACAGCATCAGGTTCGCTGCGTGAGGAGTTAATTTTAAAATGGTTGCTGGGCATTAACGCGGTGATGTTTGCAGTAGAGTTTGTGACCGGTTGGCTGGCTCAATCAACCGGGTTAATAGCCGACTCTCTGGATATGTTTGCCGATGCAGCGGTATACGGAGTTGCGCTATACGCAGTCGGGCGTAGTAGCAAGGTTCAATTAAACGCCGCACAGCTTGCCGGCTGGCTGCAATTAATTTTAGCTTTTGGGGTGATCAGTGAGGTGATACGGCGCTACCTGTTTGGTAACGAGCCAGTGTCGACGTTGATGTTAATTATGGGCGCTATTGCTTTGGTTGCTAATGTGATCTGTCTTTCGTTAATTCATCAACAAAAAGAAAGCGGCGCGCATATGAAAGCCAGTTGGATTTTCTCTGCAAATGACGTTATCGCAAATGCTGGGGTGATTTTGGCCGGATTATTAGTCACCTGGACCGGGTCACGCTATCCGGATCTGGTAATAGGGTTCATCATTGGATTAGTTGTACTCAATGGTGCGCGCAGGATTTTACAGCTAAAAGCGTAGCTTGTTGTTAAGTCGCAATAGCGCTACCATAGCGCTAACTTACTGAGGGATTTATGTTAGGTCGTACATCAGGCTTATTATTACTGTTGCTGATTATGCTGGATCATGCCGTGATGGCCTGTGATGCGTTAGTTATGCATTTGCCTGATCATGCCCATGCCTACACTGACCTGCAACATGAACACTGCCACTCAGATACCCTTTTCGACGTAAGCAGTGAGCAAGTCACTGCACATAACGTTGCACATAACTCTGAGCATGATGCCGACGAACACAGTAATCATGCTCATGTGACCTGCTATATCGCTTTTTTTCAGGGCATGGAACTGCTTAACTTCCGTGACAGTGTTATAGCCGCTACCCAACCAGGGTTAAACCTCATTAGCTATCGCCCACCGGTGCCGCCGCCAAATATCTGATCCTGCTTGTTTATCTTTTTTTATTAACGATTAACTTTCAGGAGCATACCCATGCGTATGAGACTAATGCTGCCAGCAATACTGGCGGCGGTATTTTGCGCGCTTCCGCTACGTGCAGAGCCGCAAGCACTGACATTACAACAGGCAATAGATAAAACACTGCAACACAACCCGCAGCTGCATCAGTTTAAATTTACCCAACAGCGACTGCTGGCAGAGCGTGATGTGCAAAGCCTTAAACCCGGTTATCAACTCGGTGTAGAGCTTGAGAACGTTGCGGGCACCGGAGAGGCCAGAGGGCTGGCCGGTGCTGAGCTGACAGTCGCCTTATCTTCCGTGATAGAGCTGGATAACAAAGCTCAGTGGCGCGCTGCGGTAGTAGACGCCAGGCTCAATACTCTTGATTGGCAGCAACAAGCGCAAACCCTCGATGTGCTGGCCGAACTTACCCGCAACTACATTAATCTGCTAGCCAGCCAGCAGGAATTGACACTGACAGAAGAGGCAGTAGAGCTCTCAGAAGCCCTGCTGCAAAGCGCTGAAAAACGTGCCGCCAGCGGTGCCTTGTCAGATGCTGAAATCATGAGGGCAAAGGCGCAACTGGCTCAGGTTCAGATCGGGCGGGACGCCCTGTTGCAGCGCATTGAGCGGCAAAAGATAGCCATAGCACGTTTTTGGGGTGATACCAGCGCCAACTTTAACGTTGTGGCAGGTAATTTGTTTGCTTTTGGTCAAAGCCGCCCTTTTGCCGAGCTGTATCAGCGGCTGCAACAATCGCCGGCGTTAACCATTTTTGCCTCTGAACGTCGGTTAAAAGACGCTGAAGTGCGACTGGCGCAAAGCCAAAACCGCGCAGATCTGAGTTGGCAAGTAGGGGTAAGACGCTATCAGGCCAGTGACGATACAGGCCTTACCTTTGGTATCTCAGTGCCATTATTTGCTGAACGTCGCAATAGTGCAGCCATCGAAGCTGCGCTGGCAGAGCGAAACAATGTCGAGTATCGGCAGCAGGATAGCTTACTGATCCTGCATGAACGCTTGTTTGATGCCTACTCGCAACGACAGCAATTTATTACCAGTCACCAACAGTTGGCGCAGTACGTGATCCCCAACCTGGAACAAGCGCTGGATCTTACGCGTGATGCATACCAGCGCGGGCGCTCAAATTATCAAGATTGGCTTAATGCCCAGCAAGAATTGTTGCAGGCAAAAAGACAAATACTGGAAACCGCCACTGCGGTGCTATTGAGCCAGGCGACGATTGAACAGCTTACCGCCGAGCCGGTAACGCAGTAACTGACAAGATTATTGCCCCGGTGCCGCACTTCATTAACTGTGCGACGTGGCAAACAGAATATACAGGAAGATAGCATTATGAAGTCACATGTAACACTGGCAATGTTTATTGCAGCCTGGCTGATGCCGATGCAAGTAATGGCCGCCAATGAGCAAGAACATGCGCATGTCCATGCCAAAGAGCAAGCGGTAAAACCGCAATCTGACGCTAAGAAAAATGAAGAGCACGAAAAACACGGCGAGAACGAAGAACATGAAGAACACAATGAGCATGAAGGGCACGACGAAAACGACGAGCATGAACACAATGAAACCCTGAGCAGCCGCATTAGTGATGATATGGCTACGGCGGTAAATATTGTCACAGACCGTGCTGACAGCCAGCGATTACGCCAACATCAGGTTGTTTATGGCAAGCTTAGCGCTGATCCAAACCGCATCAGCCATGTTAATGCCCGTTTTCCCGGTATTCTTACCTCGGTGAAATTCTCGCTGGGTGACAGCGTAAAAGCAGGCGATGTACTGGCCGTTGTTGAGTCAAATGAGAGCTTAAATACCTATGCCATTAAAGCACCAATTGACGGCGTTATTATTCAGCGCAGCGCCAATGTTGGTGAGGTCGCACAGCAGCAGACGCTATTCAGCATTGCTGATTTTGGCAGCCTGTGGGCAGATTTTCGCCTGTACCCGTCACAACAAGTTGCTGTCGCGACAGGACAAAACGTGGTCATTCTGGCCGCTGACACTGAGATTAACGGCGTAATTGCACATATCATCCCGTCATTAACCCAGCCCTATCAACTGGCCAGAGTTAAGCTGGATAACCGTGACGGTAAACTGTCGTCCGGGCAATTAATCGAGGGTGCTGTAATAAGCGGTGAATTCAACGTTGAGCTTGCCGTTAAAAAATCGGCCATTCAAATACTGGACAATCAAAGCGGTGTCTTCGTGAAAAACAATACCGAATATGTCTTTACCCCATTGCAGCTTGGCCGTAGCGACATGGATTATGTCGAAGTGATTGCCGGTTTAAAGCCCGGCCAGTGGTATGTCACGACAAATAGCTATCTGTTAAAAGCGGATATTGAGAAATCTGAAGCCGAGCACGCGCATTAAGGGGGCACTATGATTGAATCCATGTTGCGCCTGGCTATTGCGAGGCGGTATCTATTTTTAACGCTGACACTGTTGATTATTGCCATTGGTAGCTGGAGCTACCAACAGTTACCGATTGATGCAGTGCCGGATATTACTAACGTTCAGGTGCAAATAAACACGGCGGCGCCAGGTTATTCGCCACTTGAAGCAGAGCAGCGTATTACCTATCCGGTAGAAACTGCCCTGTATGGCTTACCCAATTTAAGTTATACCCGCTCATTGTCACGCTATGGCTTGTCACAGGTAACGGTGGTGTTTGAAGAAGGCACGGACATCTACTTTGCCCGCAATTTAATCAACACCCGGTTGGGCGCTATCAAGGATATGTTGCCTGAGGGCATAGAGCCTGAAATGGGCCCTATTTCAACCGGGCTTGGTGAAATCTTTATGTATACCGTGCAGGCCAAACCGGGTGCACTGCAACAAAATGGTTCACCTTACGATGCCATGGCACTGCGGGAAATCCAGGACTGGATAATAAAACCTCAGCTGGCACAAGTTAAAGGTGTGGTGGAAGTAAACAGCATTGGTGGCTACAACAAGCAATACCATGTGTTACCCGACCCACTGAAACTGCTTAATTATGGCCTGAGTATTAAGGATGTTGAACTGGCCCTGCAAGCCAACAATGACAACCGGGGTGCCGGTTATATTGAACGTGAGGGCATGCAACTGCTGGTACGCTCGCCCGGTCAGTTAACCTCTCTGGATGACATTGCTAATGTCATTATTACGCAATACGACACCATACCGGTAAAGCTGAGTGACGTTGCCGATGTTGCCATTGGCAAAGAGCTGCGAACCGGTGCGGCAACCCAGGATGGTAAAGAAGCGGTGCTGGGTACAGCCATGATGTTAATTGGTGAAAACTCACGCACAGTGGCACGCGATGTCGCGCAAAAGCTGGAGCAGATCAAAAGTTCTCTGCCAGAGGGTGTTATTGCTGAAGCAGTATATGATCGCACCACCTTAGTGGATAAAGCCATTGCAACCGTCAGTAAAAACCTGCTGGAAGGCGCATTACTGGTGATCGTAGTGTTGTTTATCCTGCTGGGCAACCTGCGGGCGGCGTTAATCACTGCGGCGGTGATCCCGCTATCAATGCTGATGACCATTACCGGCATGGTACAAGCCGGCGTTTCTGCCAACCTGATGAGCCTGGGTGCGCTGGATTTTGGCTTAATTGTTGATGGTACGGTGATTATTGTCGAAAATGCGGTTCGACGCTTGGCGCAGGCACAACACAACGGCAGTATCCAACCGCTAAAAGAGCGCTTAAATACAGTGTATCTGGCAACAGCAGAGGTTATCCGGCCTAGTTTGTTCGGTGTGGCCATCATTACCATAGTGTATATCCCTATTTTTTCACTGACCGGTGTCGAAGGTAAAATGTTTCATCCTATGGCAGCGACTGTGGTGATGGCCCTGTTATCCGCTATGGTGTTGTCGGTGACCATTGTGCCTGCCGCTGTGGCGGTGTTCTTAAATGGTAAAATCAGTGAAAAAGAAAGTGCGGTCATAAGAGGCGCTAAAACCCTGTACGCACCGCTATTAGCGCTGGCACTCAAATTTCGCTGGCTGGTGATTGGTTTGGCCAGTGCTCTGGTTGGTGTGTGTCTGTGGTTGGCGACCACGTTGGGGGCAGAGTTTGTGCCTCAGCTTGATGAGGGCGATATCGCTTTACATGCCATGCGTATTCCGGGCACCGGCTTAGAACAAGCCGTTGCAATGCAGGAAATTCTGGAGCAGAAGATCAAAACCTTTGCTGAGGTTGATAAAGTGTTTGCCAGAATTGGTACGGCAGAAGTGGCGACCGATCCGATGCCACCCAATGTGGCTGACAACTTTGTGATATTAAAGCCGCGCAGTGAATGGCCCAATCCGGATAAAACCAAAGCCCAATTGGTCACTGAAATGGAAGCTGCTTTGGCGACATTGCCTGGCAATAACTATGAATTTACCCAACCTATTCAGATGCGTTTTAATGAACTGATTTCCGGTGTACGGGCAGATCTGGGTATTAAGGTATTTGGTGATGATTTAGATCAGCTGGTTACAAGCGCTAATCAAATTCTGCAAGCAGTCAACAAGGTGCAAGGTGCTGCGGATATTAAAGTCGAACAAGTCACTGGCTTGCCAACCTTGTCGGTGATCCCCAACCGAACCGCGCTTGCCCGTTACGGCTTAAACGTGGTTGAACTACAGGACTGGGTATCAGCAGCAATTGGTGGTACGTCGGCCGGTATTCTGTATGAAGGTGACAGACGCTTTGAGCTGATAGTGCGCCTGCCGGAAACCCTGCGTCGCGATCTGGACAAACTGGCAGTGTTGCCGGTGCCATTGCCAAATGGGGACTTTGTGCCGTTACAAGAAGTGGCTACCTTAGATTTGTCGCCTGCGCCGGCGCAAATTAGTCGTGAAAACGGCAAACGCCGGGTAGTGGTAACCGCGAATGTGCGCGGGCGAGACCTTGGCAGTTTTGTAGAAGAGGTAAAGGCCCAAATCAACCGCGACGTTGCATTACCAGCCGGTTACTGGCTGGATTATGGCGGTACTTTTGAGCAGCTGGAGTCAGCCAGTCAGCGCCTTAGCATCGTGGTGCCTGTTACGTTGCTGCTGATTTTAGGTATTCTGGTGATGGCTTTTGCGTCATTAAAAGATGCGTTGATTATCTTCAGCGGTGTGCCGTTGGCGCTTACCGGTGGCGTGCTGGCCTTGTATTTGCGCGGTATGCCTTTATCAATCTCTGCCGGCATTGGCTTTATCGCCTTATCAGGTGTGGCGGTGCTGAACGGCCTGGTCATGCTGAGCTTTATTCGCGATCTCTGGCGTGAAAAAGGTGACTTGCTGCTTGCGATAACGGAAGGCGCGCTTACCCGGTTGCGCCCTGTGCTAATGACCGCTTTGGTCGCGAGCCTCGGTTTTGTGCCGATGGCGATTAATATTGGCACCGGTGCTGAAGTGCAGCGCCCGCTGGCGACAGTGGTGATTGGCGGTATTATTTCGTCAACCTTGCTGACATTGTTGGTATTGCCCGTGTTATATCATTGGGTGCACAAAAACGATAACCGCAAACAGCAAACGGAATAATCATTAACCTGCTTCGCTGCAGCATTGGGCTGCAGCGAAGAACGTTTTGGCAATAGTATGGGTGTTTATGCTAATACGATTAAAACGATAACCGCGTAAATAGTCAGGCGTATTAAGACGTCCCGCCAAATGGGGCTGTCAGCTAGCAAGGGTTGCAAGTCAGCTGGCAAGGGCACTGGCTTTAAAGCAGAGATATTCGCGCCTCCAGGATTTCCCCTTGGAACCCAACCAAATATAAAACCCGGAACCGTTGCTATCAAACGGACGATCTGACCAATAACCTCGCGATTATCATTGCGTTTAAGCCCAATTCGTAACATCTGCCAGTGCGTCGCTATGTGCGGTATAAAATATCTCTGCCCTAAAATATGCGCTCTTTCAAGAGACTTAAACGCATTGTCTAAATCATTGACTTGTTCAGCCTCCATGGCTGAGCGCATACTGATTTGGTACTCATGTTTAATTTTTTTATTCATTTACTATCACTAAGATAATGAGTCTGCGAAAGAAAAGAGCTATCCTCGATCGCTAAATAAGAGACGCGAAGCATATCACTGATTATTAAATTAAAGCTTAACTTAAGTGTACTCTTTAGAGACTACATACATTAGATAATGATAAGACATAGATTCTATTCTGCACTTTAATGTGCATTAAAGTGCAGATTTTTAACTAGATCAGCAACAAAGTGTATACCTTGTCACTAACATAGTGAATTCTGATACAGCTGTCACTACCTTAGCTAAAATTTACAATTATGCAACACAGATAAGCTGCATGAGCGTATAGAACGCTGATGCTTAGTAATGTGAGTTCAAGCGAATAGCGGCGTATTCTCCGAGGCCTGTTTCAGGTGTGTTTTGAAAATCATCACTGGTAAAAAGAAAAATCCCCAGCGAGGAATGCTGGGGACTAAAATTGCTCTACTACCTTGCGATCAGCCTAGCTGAACTTCCTGCTTAAAGTTCTTTTGTTTAGGTTATCAGAGTTCTTATCAGAGGAAGTCCGACTTCATTTAAAAAATGTTTAATAAATCTTCATCAAATCTTACGCCTGTGAGATGGTGATTTTCACAGCATTGTTTAAATGCTTCAGATACGAATAATGCTTTATAGCCCTCAAGCTCAGACTTAAAAATGTTTAAGTCCTGCAGGCTATCTTCATCAAAGACAAGTGTTTCTAATCCGCACTCAAACCCGTCCAGGTATTTTTTTAAGCATAACTCTGCCTGCTCTTTTCCTGCAGACAGACAGTTGAAAAAGTCATAGTAAACACCATCAATTATCAGCGGCAATAACTCACCGTCTTTCGCAATTAACGGCATCAGGCACTCTTTCGCTTTACTGTTCAGCAGTAAGAAGCCCCCCCAAAACGATACGTCAGGTAGCGGTGTTCCATTTTGAAACGGTTCGCTTAAAGGACATTCTGGCTGCACCCAGCGTTCTTTAATGCTCTCGTGCAATCTGGAAAACCGGCGAACCAACTTTAAATCTGTATCACCAATCAACTTGGCCACTTGTATCAGATCCAAATCCGGCACTTCGTACGAATTAATCTCTCGTTTTAAGCGATAAACTTTCGTGCTCATAATTAACTACTTCTTTTTTCTTAAAGGATTTTAACCGGATGCGTGCCAGTTTTAAGCTGCACTTTAACAGCATGAAGCCGATTTAAATAAAGTGCTTCAGGCAGATTGTCATTAGACAGCAAATCACTAATCCACTCTTCATACTGATAGGTATGCAGCTTGCGGTGAGCAGGGGCTTCAGGAGTAGCCCAATCATCAGGGGTATTTCGGGTAAAGTTTCTCAACCACACACCGTTTACAGGATCGTTAATACCAATGCCGTACTGATGCAAATTAAGCCGACAAGTCAACATATCCACTTTCAAATATCGGCCTTTGCCTGGAATAATATGGTGGGCTTCATGAAATGATGTCGGCTTCACTTCGCCAACGGCTCGCAAATTTCTTACAAGACGCTTTGTTGGGTGGTGTTCCTCAGTCTGCAATTCAGTAGTGGATTTTAACTTATTAGCTGCACGGTAATCGGTCAGCTGTGTTTGCAATCTGACATGGGCGGCGATCTTTCGCCGCTCCATCCGTAAATGCTTTTGGTCACGCTCACACTTAGCAATTCGCTGTAGTTTGGCTTGTGGACACTCGTTTTTGGGTGCAGCTTTATTTCGCTCAAGATGAAACGCTCGGGCCTTAACCTCATAGTTATAGATAACCATTTCGAGTGGGCTTGGGTTCAACGGGCGTTGCGGCATTGGCATAGCAGGAAAGTTATGTGCAGTAGTCGGTTTCATCCTGAAGTTTACTCCCTATTTCTCTCAACAGTTGACCGCATTCTATTATCTGAGCCATTTGACATCAATCATTTGTAAATCTATTTTTAACCAATAATTCACTTTTAGGATTTGGTTATGGATAATCAGCGTGTTACTGAACAACAGGCAGTGCAACTTCTACAGCAATGGAATGGTGTTGGTCATGATTTGCCGTCTCTGGCAAAAATCAAACCGGCCAGCGATGAACAGTCAATACTGCTATTACTACCCGGCTATTTGTGTAACCAGTGGTATCAGGTAGGTGAAACCTATAGCTGCTATACAGAGGCATTAACCTGCTTAGGCACTCTGATAGATAGAAGTCGAACGGCAATGCAATAACCGAACTGAGCGCGAATTACAGTCACCGGTATCAGAATTGCCAATTCTGGCTTGCCTGATATACTGTATATATATACATATATGAGGTGGGTATGTCAGCAGTATTTATTGGTAATGCCGATTTCTGGCCGAAACAACAAATTCCCTTCTATAGCGATCCGGTCAAGGCGGGCTTTCCCTCACCGGCACAAGATTATGTTGAGCGAACGCTAGACTTGAATGAGCTGTGTATTCGCCACCCTAATGCTACGTTTTTTGTTCGGGTTGAGGGTGATTCGATGATAGAGACAGGTATTTATGATGGTGATGTATTGGTAGTAGACCGCTCCGTAGATGCCGAACATGGTGATATCGTGGTAGCAGCAGTAGGCAACGAGTTTACGGTTAAAGAGCTATGTACCCGGCCATCGCTTATGTTGTTACCGCGCAATCCGGCTTACAAACCGATACGACCACGTAACGGTGAAGAGCTGAACATCTTTGGCGTAGTGACCAACGTTATTAGGCAAATGAAACGCAAATGATAACACCGGTATTTGCACTGGTAGACTGCAATAACTTTTACGCCAGCTGCGAAAAGTTATTCCGACCTGACCTAACAGACAAGCCGGTCGTTGTGTTATCTAACAATGATGGCTGTGTGGTCGCCCGGTCTAAAGAAGCGAAGAAACTCGGCATTAAAATGGGTGTTCCGGTATTTCAGATTCGTGAGTTAATCCAGAAACATGGTGTAGTGGCATTCTCTTCCAATTATGCGCTGTATGCCGATATGTCACAGCGCGTTATGAACACCCTTGAAAGTCTGGCTCCTCGGGTGGAAGTGTATTCTATCGACGAATCTTTTCTGGATTTAACCGGCGTTGATTTTAGCCAGAGCCTTACAGACTTTGGCATGCAGGTACGAAAAGTCGTACAAAAGTACACAGGGATTACCGTTTGTGTGGGTATAGCGCCAACCAAAACATTGGCTAAACTGGCTAACCATGCTGCCAAAACCTGGCCCAAAACCGGTGGTGTGGTGGATTTAACTGACAAAGTGCGCCAGCGCAAGTTATTGGCCTTGTTGCCGGTAAATGAGGTTTGGGGTATCGGCGGCAAGCTGACTAAGCGGTTACAGCAACTTGGTATTAATACTGCACTGCAACTTGCCGACGCTGACCCAGAGTATATTCGTCAGCAATTTTCTGTAGTGGTTGAGCGCACTGTACGAGAACTTAACGGCGAAAGCTGTATTGCACTGGAAGAGATGGCACCGACTAAAAAACAGATTGTCAGCAGCCGCGCCTTTGGTGAACGCATCACTGATAAACAACAAATGCGTGAGGCAATAAGCGAATACATCAGCCGTGCTTGCAAGAAGCTGCGCCAAGAGCAGCAAACCGCAAAACACTTAACGGTATTCTTACGTACCAGCCCGTTTAGTGACAAAGATGCTCCTTATAGTGCCAGCAAAAGTGTTGAACTTGATAGACCAAGTAGCGATACACGAATCTTTCTTATACATGCAATGCAGCTGCTTGATGGTCTATGGCTAAACGGTTACCGCTATGCCAAAGCAGGAGTAATGCTGGCCGACTTCTATGATCCCGGCGTGTGTCAACCTGGCCTGTTTGATGAACCCATGGTACAAAAAGAAACTGACCAAAAACTGATGCAGCTAATGGATACCCTTAATAGCAAACATAGCAAGACACTTTGGTTCGCCAGCCAGGGTACAAAGCAAGAATGGGGTATGAAACGCGAGCTGCTCTCGCCGGCTTACACAACAAACTGGCGAGAACTTCCGATAGCTAGATAATTTCCGCTTTGAGCGAAAAGCAGAGATTCAGCACCTCAACACAATCCGCATGCGAATGACCGCTTTTACCGCAAAACCGGACATGAAGCCCGGTTTATTTAAAACGAAATTATCGGTCTATAGGGCTAATTGTCCCTGATGAATGTTGACCGATGACATGTGTATATATTTGAGTTGTCTTCAAATCCGTATGCCCTAACAGCTCTTGAACTGTACGAATGTCTGTTCCCGCTTTTAAAAGCTGCGTTGCGAAAGAGTGCCTGAATGTGTGTGCGGTAACGTGTTTCTGAACACCTGACCGTATAACAGCGCTCCTTAATTTCTTTGTTAGGGACGTCCAATGCAAGTGATGGCGGCAAACATATCCATCCACTGGATGCTTACACCTGACAGATGATGGGAATATAAATTGCCACTTAAAATCAGAAATTGCGTAAGGGTATTTTCGAGCGAGCCCTGGCGGGAGACTTGTTTTACCCTCACCTTCGCAAAGATCCTTTTCATGAAGATCACGAACCTTTTCAATATGCAATTTAAGGGGTTCAGCAAGCTTTTCAGGTAACATCGTGACTCGATCTTTACCGCCTTTGCCACGAAATACATAGACATTCCTTGACTCAAAATCGATATCTTTAACTCTTAGCATTAATAGTTCTGCTTTCCTTAGCCCACAACCATATAAAAGCGAAAACATCAGTTTATAGCTACCGGATAGCTGATTGATGATACTCATTGCTTCGTTATGAGATAAGACGGATGGAACCCGTTTAGGTGCGCGTGCTTTTATCGTATCAGGTAGTAAAGTAAGTTCTCTCTGAAGTATATGTTTATACATGAAGACGATAGCGCAAAGCGCCAAGTTTTGAGTAGACGCCGTAACTTGTCGGTTTACGGCTAAATATGTCAAAAAATTAGTTACCTCTTGTTCCCCCATGTTCTTAGGATGCTGTTTTTTGTTAAACAAAATGAAGCGTTTTATCCAAAGTAAATAGGTTTTTTCAGTCTGAATTGAGTAATGCTTGGTTCGCATAACCTGTCTGATGCTTTCAAGGAAAGGTGAACGAGTCATGTAAGCTCCTTTGTTG
The DNA here is from genome assembly GCF_001752395.1 of Rheinheimera salexigens. Lineage (NCBI taxonomy): Bacteria > Pseudomonadati > Pseudomonadota > Gammaproteobacteria > Chromatiales > Chromatiaceae > Rheinheimera > Rheinheimera salexigens. The sequence continues at coordinate 2,420,157 of NZ_MKEK01000001.1, forward strand.
ATTATCGAGTGTGTTACTGAGACTTCTCAGTAACACCTGATGATAAGGATGCTAAATCAAGATAAGGCATTGATATTAATAATATTACCCCGTTTTGGGGTGGAGGCATTACTGAGAAGTCTCAGTAATGTCGTAAATTAAAAGTAAATTAAGTCCTTAACTAGCTTCTTAAGTTATTGATTTTCAGTAAACTCATAGGTATAAATTTGTTTTGCCTTTCGGATGTTACTGAGAGGTCTACATAATAACTGTTATGCGTAATATGTGTCTACCGCATAGCTTTTAACATCTGACACATGGAGATATCAAATGAAAAAATTAACATGGTTATTCGCGGCATCACTACTTTCTTGGTCGACTGCAAGCTTTGCATCTCCTTTAATGGAGCAATGGGCTGGTACTGGCGCGGATGCAGATAAGATTTTTTGCAAGTATGGTGATGGCGAAGTAAAAGTTATCTATGGCAATCAAAACTGTCCTCTATCTAATTAAGCCTACTCTTAACAACCGTAGTGTTGTGCAATACGCATAACAAGTTGCTTAAACGGAAAAATAACAGTTGGCCATCGCTTCGCGATTATAGCCAACCATTTTTATCCGCTTAGCAAGGCGTTAGGTTTTCGATTGCGAATGTGTACAACCATCAAGTGAGTTTGAAAAAATACAAATATACCTGAGGAGAAAAAAATGAAATGTCCTATATGTGTTGATGAGAATCTAGTGATGGCCGATCGTCAAGGTATAGAAATAGATTATTGTTCAAAGTGTCGAGGTGTTTGGTTGGATCGCGGGGAGCTAGACAAAATTATTGAGCGCAGTGTATCTACGCCACAACCTCAGTCTAGGGGAGACTATCGCGAGACATCCAGACACTCTAGCAGTCATGGCTACCATAAGAAAAAGAAGGGTGGTCTGTTGGGTGAGCTTTTTGATTTCTAGCATGAGCACAGTAAAACCTAACACATATGAGCCTTCTCGGAGTCAATAGGTAAAGCCGCTCTTCTGGCCGCGCTAGCGGCCAGTTTGTTGTCCATCAGCAAGATACTCTGCTTCATCTGTCATCATGGTTGCCAGGCGATAGCCTGCAACAAACACATATAGGGGCTCTCTTATCTCACTCTCAGTGAGTGCCTGCTGATTTCAGCATCCTTGCTGACAGCAGGGGCACCAGACATTCATCGGTTAACCTGTTGCTGGCACTATTCAAGGCGACGGGCTTAAAGCCAGTTAGTTTCAGGCTCAGTACAGGTGCAAACCATCTTGCTGATGGTAATGCGCGGCGACAAGGTGTCTAATCAAGCGCGCTGGCTACGGCAGTGTGCCAGAAGGCCGGTGGTTCAGCATGTTGCTATTGGCTACCAGCCTTCATTTGAGCATCAGCCATGGTGTTCCAGTTAGACGTTCAGCTCACCTTGTCCCGCGACTTAACACGTTAAGAAACGTTCTTCATTGAACACCTTCTGATTTTTTAGCATGTAGTAAACACAACGGCCAATTTTATGCGCGAGCGCGGAGAGTGCTTTGGCTTTGCTCATGCGCTTTTGTAGCTTGAGTAAGTAAGATTTGGCTTTGTCGTTACCGCGCAGATAAAGCACAGCAATCTCACCGAAGGCCCACTTCAAATGCGCATTGCCAATTTTATTACCCTGAGTGCCATAGCTTTTACCCGCAGATTCTGCTTTACACTTAATCAACCGACTATATGAAGCAAAGTCTTGAACGGTATTAAAGCGTTCAATATGGCCAACTTCGTACAGGATAGTCAGTGCCAGAATGCGGCCAATACCGGGAAAACTGGTCAGGATATGGTAATCGTTGCCGTTATGATGCTTAGCATGTTTTTCAATAAAGCATTCAATAGAACTAAGTTCTTGGTTGTAAAAAGCAATGATGTTTAAGTCCAGATCAACATTGCGCTGTACGAACTGATCATCAAAGCGATCTCGCATAGCTTCGCGGGCGTTAGGGTAGCGTAAATTTAGGTTGTTAGGGGGTAAATTGTACTGGCTAGTGGTGTTTTTTACATGTGCTTTTAAGTCGGCGCCATGGCGAACAATACGAGTGCGGCGGCGCAATAAATCACGGGCAGAGCGCATTTCTGGCGGATACACATAGGCCTGCGGGAAATTGCCACCGCGAATAAGGTGAGCAATTTTATAGGAATCTATGCGATCATTTTTTGCTTTGCCGCCATGAATGGCCTTCATATACAAAGCATGACCAAGAATAAAATCGATACCATGTTCAGCACATAAGTCGCTTACCCAGTACCAGCAGTGCATGCACTCAACGCCAACGACAACATTACCGATATAAGGTGCTAAGATATCTAGTAATGGTTCTGGCAATGCTTTGATTTCACGGTGTAAGATGGTTTCACCGGCAGCATCCAGAATGCAAACGTATAAAGAGCGAGCATGCAAATCAATTCCACAATAGTACGGATGTTGTGTAGTATAAAATTTCATTGGGTCTTCTCCTTTTGGGTTTCGTCGCCTTTCAGCTTAGCCAATCTGGCAAAGCTGAGGGAGAAGGCTCAATGATTATCAAACGGCTGCACCGGACAAATTTCTGCTGTCACCTTTTGTGCAAAAACACGCACAAAAGCCGCCATCAAAAATTTGCGCGGTGAGCCGGGCGTTCTGCTAACACCTAAAAGCGGACTTTACAGCCTTAAAGTTGGAATGTCTGCAATTGGCACACAGCAGAAGTATCACTTGCGTCACCAAATTCATCAAATAGCTCATACTACTATCTGAACGGTAAATTGAGTTTAAGCAATGTGCGGCAGACTTAACGTAATTGACGATCCCGGCGTTCGAAAACTGTGTGAAGGGCTACAGATACAGCTGTCCCCTGAGAGCCAAATATTTAGCAGGTTTATCAGGGCTTCAAATCAGGTCAGTATTGTCAGGCAGAAAGATGGCGTCCGTAGAATGGACAATGCTACTTGGTGACTGTTACTTGAACCATGCGATACCGGCTTTAAGCCTTCTAAATACACCTCTTTTAACACCCGTTATGACAAACTAAATGTTAAGGGCTCTGCTGGCTACCAGGCATACCGCCATAGTCGGTGTGTTATTCCAGCTAAGGGCTTTGGTGAAACTGAGTACCTGAACAACAAGCCTCTTCATTATCATGACCTTGTTGCTAAAGATGGTGCGATATTACTCGGTGGTCTGTGCCGGGAATGGGTTAACAAAGATACCGGTGAAACAGCATTATCTTGCTCTGTAATAACACTACCGCCCCACCCCAAACTGATACACATTCATAGCAAGGCATCACCACTATTACTGCCGCCAGACATGAATTTGGTAAACCGCTGGCTCGATGAAAGCATTACTGACCCAAACGAGTTTGAGCCATTGCTGCAGCCACATATACCTTATGGCCTGATAGCCCAGCAGATAGATAAACCTAGCAGTTTTAAAGCCATAAACGAGACAATCTTCATTCCGAAAGACTTATGATGCTCTAAAGCTTTGTAAGCACTGTCAAAACTATCAAAACCATCATTAAGTACCTATCAAAATATCATGTAATAGTACAATGGTAATGAGAAGCATTATTAATTAATGTAAGTTTTGACAGTGAAATACTAAGTATTAACTCCAGATAAATTTATCCCAAATCTTCGTATGGATCATCCATCTGCATAATCTTACATGTTTTAATCTAGGCCTTCTGCTTGGCTTATTTTCATCTTCGATATAGTTTTCGCCACTTTTCAACCTATACGAACGCTGGTTTTCCTCAATAATATCAGTCACAGTTAGGTATCCGAAGTTATGAAGGTTTGCTAGTGCTTCAGAGATCACCTTAGTGCTCGCATTCGGTATCAGGCTTTGGCAAACATCATAAAGATTGGAATATTTTTCATCAAAGTACTGGTAGGTCTCTTTACCATGGTACTTATCCATAATATAAATGCCGTCGATATCGCCATATCGCCGCTCTAAATCAATACCTGTACTAGTGGCTCTAACTATACATACCAAACCGCGAAACTCAGGATCAACAAATTCAGCCGCCATTAGGTCATACAGATAAAGTGCTATCTTAGTCTCTGCTAGCGTTAGTTGCTGGTTATGTAGAACGTTTTTAATGTAGTAGTCTCTGTCAGCACTAGCCCAGTGGTTTAGGTTAGCTCCCCGATTTTTGACCTCTGCTTTTTTCTTTGCACGACGCCCTATAGGTTCGCTAGTATTACTAGGCTCTTCATCATTGTCTTTATCCTCAGAATCCTGAGTCTTTTTTGCGAAAAATCCTTTTTTAAGATAAAGCCACAAGCTCGGCCTTTCGCAGCTATCCGGAAGAACCCAAATAGGGTCATCAAAAGTGCCAACTCTAGATTTTTTCTTCACTTCAACGCTACCTCGGCGAGAATTGCCAATCTGATTCAAAGCATGTTTTCAGGTTTTGACCGTATTGCAGGTGTATTTTTTAAAACCTTATCAAATTTTTTCTGGTTATTTTCTACTTTTTTCAAAAATCTGCATTTCCTTTATGTTATTCCAATGCAAAAACCAGTGCCAAAAAGCATAAATATCTGTTTAATTTCAATAGGATAATTAACGAAGGAAAAACCAGATAAGTTAGGCCGTGTTGATCTTAAAAATTTATTACTATAAGATATTGTTTTTATTGATTATTTCAGTGTAAAAATTTTTACTTTTAAAATAGTGACACTAACTGCTTTCCTACCTATTAAAGGAACAGCGTAACACCCTTTAAAAATGCTGCCCTCACCATAAGTACCTACTTCAGATTAATCCCACAAAGAAACAACTCAATTTTTAACATTAAAATCAGTTAGTTACACACACTCCCTCTGATGTACTTGTGGCTATGTAATTCACTCCTATCAGTATTAAATACCCCTTGTCGACAACATATAGGAGAACGACATGACATCTAATAACCGTAACCAGAAATCAAACAAAGCCACTAAGCCTGTGTCCAAAGCCGCAAATGACGTCCTTCCACTTTCTATAGAGGTTGTAAAAAAGCAACTTGCTAAAAGGCCAGGCAATAAAAATAAATCGTTAAGCAGTTCAACCGATAAGCAATTGCAACGTCCCAATAAAGGCTTTTTATCTATTAACTTACCGAAGCATTTACCTAAGGAGGTAGACGAGGTTAAAGAAGTACAGATGCGCAAGAAACAACTCGAAAGTACGGCTAATCCGAGCCCTAAAAATCCAACGCCAGATTGCTTTCCGCCGCAGTTATATAACCTAGTTATGGCTCTTGCAGCTCTTTCTAATTCATATACCAGTTATTCTGCTGTATGCGTTTATATGTTGCTTAGCAACTTACTATCTCGCTTCTTTACCATACAACCGGATTCCGGCAACCCAAATTACATTGTCTCCCCTAACCAATCCGGCATCCTAATTGGCCCCCCAAGTATTAAAAAGTCACCAGTGCTTAACAGTATCTTAAAGCCTGTCTATGAGTTCCTAGAGAGGATGGCAACAATGCACAGGCCAAGCGCTGTAGACATAAAGCTTCAGAATCGTAAAAAAAGCTACTACTTGAAGAAAGCAGATAAAAAGTTGCAGGAAGCTTTAGATTTACGCGAAGAAAACCCAATTGCCTCAGAAAAACTGGAAAATGAAGCTAAGGAATTAATTCGTCTCGCTGATCCTATCTCGGAGTATGACAAGCATAAACATCTAGTCGTCAGCAATTGCACAGCAATGGGTCTGGCTACTGTAGTTGATGACTCTGAAATGCCACTATTAGTCGTTCAAGATGAATTAGGCAATCTGCTAAAAGAAACTCTCTCGGCAGGGAACAAAACCAAAGAGCTATTAATCGGTTTAATGGATGGTATGTCACCTGAGAATTACGTGAATGCCAACCGCGTTTATGAGACTCGTAATAAAAAGGTTTCGATCATTGGCGCCACCCCAACAGAAACGTTAAACGCATTCAAGCATGCTGTAAATGACGGCTTTATTATGCGCTTCACGTTGGTGGCATTGCCTGACCAGAAGGCTATTAAGTCAAAGGAAATTCAAAACACGGTTATAAATTCTGGACTTTCAGGCTGGAACCAATTGATCGGCAACTTGGTTACTCAAATTCCCTCAGAGTTGACCACTATTAAGCTGTCCGCAAAAGCAGAAGAAAAACTTGATTCAATTAACGACGTATACGAACAACGCATCGCGAGCGACAATACTGTTCAGAAGATTAAAAGCCTTTTGGGGAAACGGCCATCCTTTGTTGCATCCATAGCGCTGGTGAATGCGTTTGCCCGTTATGAATTTGACCTTGAGAAGCTTACCAAAGGCAAAGTTATGCAGCAGGATATTGATTTAGCATCAAAATACGCTGAAGTCACTGAATCACATTTTGCCGTCGCTTTTGGTGTACATAGCAATATCGAAGAGCAACAGGCGCTCGAGTTACTGAATCGCATCACCGAATCACGTTTTGCTACTGAAGTCTTTACGGCTAGCCAGATCGCTAAGAATGAATGGTCTGGTTTTAAAGACCCTAAGTTTGTCGAATCACTACTGTTAGTGCTGCGCGAATATGCGTTGGTTCGTATCGTAAGTAATTCGTCATCGAGCAACAAGGGCGGTCGTCCTACTCGCAAATGGGCAGTCGTAAGCGAATTAGTGGAGGTTTAATCATGGGAACATTTCAACCACGTTTCATCGCCGTTAACGACTACAGTGGATTTATTACTGAATTAAGCGCCTTCCGGCGCTTAATGGACCGCCGTGTACCTAAAGAGTTTCTGGCACAACAGTCAATAGGCAATCCGATGTTACCGTCAGATCTTAAGTCGCTAGCCAGTGTATGTAAGGAAAAGCCTTTTACAGTGAGCGCGACGAATAAATCACTGTTTCACTATCATAACTTGGTCGCTAGCCAACTCGCTAATCCGGCACAGTGGCTACATATTCCAATCGTTGATTCCTTAAGTTTCACAGCACGTTCTTCAAAGGCGGAGTTAAAAAGGTTAACTAAGACCCTTGAAACCAAGCTCATCACCGACCGTTTAAATATTCGACCTCGGAAAAAGTGTAGTAAGGAATATGCCGAAGAGAACATGATTAGGAACTACTACAAAAAAACGGTAGGTATCCGTTATCGAACTGAACGCGGACTCTCGGAGCCAATCTATTTTTCTTTCGGCCTAAAAACTAAGGATAATGACTTATCGCTTAAGCCATTGCGTTTTTCGTTCAACCCGGCAAGGTTTGAACCAGAAACCTTAGAAAAGATATTTGAGGCGTTAAGCGATTTAAAACTATTCGATTGCCTACTAAAAACACTACAGAAAGCGGTTATTACTCGGGTTGATTTGGCCATAGATACGGTTGGCATCCCAGTGCCGATGTTAATCGTCGGACAGGCGAATGTATGTAATTACAAAACATACACAAACCACGCCCACATTGATTACGGCGACATAAATGCCGCAACGCAATACATTGGTGGCCTTGATAAGACTCACATTTTAGTTTACGACAAAGTTCTGAAGCAGTTGGTGAAAAAACAGAAACATATCACAGTACTTTTAAGTCCTGAAGGTAACCCTTTTGTTCTGTCTCGCTATGAATGGTGTTATAAACCGCAGGGTAATAACGGCCGCAAGATTAAGCTTAAGGATTTAAACACGATTACGTATATGTTTCGCGGCAAAAAGTTTTTCAGCCCATTACTTTATCGGGAGTTTGACGAGGATAAACAAACATTTCTTGAAGATGGGGTTATAAACACTCTAGCGAAACAGTCAAAACTCATAACAGTGCCCAATAAACCTCGGCCACTAAAACGTGATTCTGCCCAGAAAAAACAACGGTATCGTATGGATCAGATAAATATCATGCTGAAAATGCTTGAGAAATATAAGCTTCACATCGACCACGATTGGTTTAAAGCACAGCAAAACCGCACACTTACTGAGCTTTATGAGTGCATGATCCACTTCAGCAAAAACTAAGCGAGCACACCAAATAGCCGTGTCAAAAATACCACTCGACATTCCAACCAGACCAGCGCTACCATAGTGTAGCGCTCTTTTTTGCGCTCCCTTTCTCACTCTATTTCAATCTGATTATCACTATCTAACGAGGTGCTCTATGAGTACAGCTTCGCCGTATTCGCTTTACCTGAGCAGGCTATCGGCTAATAGCAAAACGTCTATTGCGTCACAGCTTCGCAGTATCGCTAAAATCATGGACTGGCCGGAAGATGATGTCTGCCGGTTTCATTGCATCAACTATCAGGACATGCTGCAGATACGCGCTTTGCTTCAGCATGCTGGCTGGTCAGCTCGTTCAATTAACCGGGCACAGGTGGCTATTCGCAGTATCGTCAAAGTCGCGGTTATGATGAAGCTTGCCGATAGCGAACAGCTTAACCAGCTCAGTAGCTTAAGTAAGCTAAAGCATGCCGAATATCCCGGTACAGCGCTGACCAAACAGCAGGTTCAGGCGCTCTTTGCGCTGCTTGAACGCTCTATTACCCCTACCGGTATTCGCAATGTTGCGCTATTCGCCGTACTGCTGGGTACAGGACTTAGGCGTAGCGAGCTGGTGGCGCTTCAGCTTAAAGATGTGGATATCAACAAACAGACTCTTTTAGTACGTCACGGTAAAGGCAATAAGTCCCGCACCGTGTTCTTGCCCGATTGGTGCCTGAACTATCTGCAGCGGTGGTTAGTACTGCGCTCCAAGCTGTTACCAACAATGCAAAACTGATCCACTATAACAATTGAAATCTGATCCACTTGTTTTCACTATGGTGCTTTTTCGGAGGCACCTTGATCACAAAAGAAGAGCTCATGAAAATTCAGATTTTACACCAACAAGGCCTGTCCCAACGTGCTATTGCTAAACAACTTGGCATATCGCGTAACACGGTTAAGCGCTACCTTCGAGCAGCATTAGATACGCCCGTTTATACAGCACGTGCTAAAGGCCGCTCAAAGCTTGAACCCTATACATCATTCTTGCACTCACGCATTAAGCAAGCTAAACCGGTACACCTTTCTGGTGAAGTATTATTCCGTGAAGTCAAAGAACTCGGTTATACCGGTAGTTTGTCTTTATTGAGACAATATTTATATCAATATCGCGGTAAACCTATGCCAGAGCCGGTTGTGCGGTTTGAAACCGAAGCGGGTAAACAAATGCAGGTTGATTGGGGGCAAATGCGTGGTGGCAAACAGCCCATTCATGCGTTTATCGCTGTCTTAGGCTTTAGTCGTGCGATGATGGTGATCTTCACCGATAACATGCGCTACGACACACTTGAGCATTGCCATCGCCTGACATTTGACTACTTTCAAGGCATTCCCCGCGAAGTATGGTACGACAATATGAAAACGGTTGTCGTTGAGCGCAATGCCTATGGTGAAGGCCAGCACAAGCTTAATCAGGCATTTTATCAGTTTGCTAAAAGCATGGGGTTTATTCCCAAACTGTGCCACACCTACCGACCACAAACCAAAGGCAAAGTTGAGCGAATGGTGCGTTATGTCCGTGATAACTTCTTTAGGCCCCTCAATACAAAGTTAATGGCATTAGGGCAAACATTAGATGTGCAGAGTGCGAATGAAGAGGTTTTGATATGGCTTGAAACGGTGGCGCATCAGCGTATTCATGACACCACTAAACAAAAACCAGCTGAGCGACTCATTGAAGAGCGCAAGGTATTACAAGGATTACCGCCGATAATATTACCCCTTGTTGCGTCACTGGATACGAGCGTACCCTTGCCATCACTAAAGGTATTCAATCAGCAACCACTTCATCATGACCTTAGTGTTTATGACCAGCTGATGGAGGCCATATGAACCTACAATTATCGCGAATTAGTGCGCTTAGCGCAGAGTTACAACTCGCCGGCATTGATACTAATGCCTGTGATTTAGCCCAGCAAGCAGCTAAAGAAGAATGGGATTACCTGAGCTTTTTAGAGCAAGCACTATTATGTGAAAAGCGCTCACGTCACCAACGTAAACAACATATGTTTACTCGAATGGCCGGTTTTCCTGGAAACAAAACATTAGAGGGCTTTGATTTTAGCTTCGCCACCGGCGTACCTAAAAAGCAGGTAACAGAATTAGCCTCGCTCTCCTTTATTGAACGGCAAGAGAACGTTGTCATGCTGGGGCCATCAGGGGTTGGCAAAACGCATATCGCCATTGCCTTGGGTTACAAAGCCGTACAGGCCGGTATCAAAACGCGCTTTATCAGTGCATCAGATTTAATCCTGCAACTCGCCACAGCACAGCGGCAAGAAAACTATAAACAGGTTATGCAGCGCTCAGTCATTGCGCCAAGATTGCTTATTATCGATGAAATCGGTTATCTGCCGTTCAATGCACATGAAGCTAAATTGCTGTTTGATGTGATAGCAAAACGCTATGAAAAAGGCTCAGTGATATTAACCAGTAACTTACCCTTTGGTCAGTGGGGGCAAGTATTTGCAAATGACACAGCATTAACCTCTGCCATGTTAGACAGGGTTTTACACCATTCTCATATCTTACAAATTAAAGGAGATAGTTACCGAATTAAGGAAAAGAAACAAGCCGGATTAATGGATAAACCCAAGGAGTAGTGGATCACTTTTAAATTGTTGGGGTGGATCACTATTGGATTGTTGTTGACAGCAAGCTAAAACCGCGTGCGTGCAACGTAACGGCAGCCTGATCGAAATCCCCATTACTGAGGTTATCGCTGGTGACATCATCGAAGTGCGCCCAGGTGAGCGCATTCCAGTGGACGGTGAAGTGACCGAAGGCAACAGCTATGTTGATGAGTCTATGATCACTGGCGAACCGGTGCCGGTAGCAAAAACGCTGAACAGTAGGCTGGTCGGCGGTACGGTGAATCAGAAAGGTGCATTGACCTTCCGCGCAACAGCGGTGGGCGGTGCCACCGTGCTCTCACAAATCATTCGCATGGTCGAACAGGCACAAGGCTCGAAGCTGCCCATTCAAGCACTGGTAGATAAAGTCACCATGTGGTTTGTGCCAGCGGTGATGGCGGTGGCGCTATTCACCTTTCTGGTTTGGCTGATTTTTGGCCCATCGCCTGCGCTGAGCTTTGCTCTTGTTAATGCCGTCGCAGTACTCATTATTGCCTGCCCTTGTGCTATGGGTTTGGCCACGCCCACTTCAATTATGGTTGGCACAGGTGCTGGTGCAGAGCTGGGTGTGCTGTTCCGTAAAGGCGAAGCATTGCAATCGCTAAAGGATGCCAAGGTGGTTGCCGTGGATAAAACCGGTACTTTAACCGAAGGCCGCCCGACATTAACGGATTTGGAAATCAGCGCAGGTTTCGAGCGCCAGCAGGTGCTTGCTCTGATAGCTGCGGTTGAAGCCAAGTCTGAGCACCCTATCGCTCGGGCTATCGTTGAGGCTGCCGAAAGCGAAGGTATTAGTATTCCAGATATCAGCGATTTCCAATCAATCACCGGCTTTGGTGTGCAAGCACTGGTCAACGGCAAACGGGTGGAAATTGGAGCAGACCGCTACATGCGTGAACTTGGCCTGAGTGTTGAAGTGTTCGCGTCCAGTGCTGAACGCATGGGGCATGAAGGCAGATCTCCACTTTATGCGGCGATTGACGGTAAGCTTGCAGCGATTGTGGCAGTGGCTGATCCGATCAAAGCAAGCACCCCAGCAGCCATTGCTGCACTGCATCAGCTTGGCCTAAAAGTGGTGATGATTACCGGCGATAACCGCCGCACCGCAGAAGCGATTGCGCGCCAGCTAGGCATTGATGAAGTGATTGCCGAGGTGCTGCCAGCCGATAAAGTTGATGCGGTGCGCAAACTCAAAGTTCAGTATGGTCAGCTGGCATTTATTGGTGATGGTATCAACGATGCGCCTGCGTTGGCTGAAGCCGATGTTGGCCTCGCCGTTGGCACTGGCACCGATATCGCCATCGAAGCCGCCGACGTGGTGCTGATGTCCGGCAGCCTGATGGGTGTACCCACCGCTATTGCATTATCACGAGCCACCATTGGCAATATTCGTCAAAACCTGTTCTGGGCCTTTGCTTATAATACAGCGTTGATTCCAGTGGCCGCCGGTGTGCTTTATCCGAGTTTTGGGATTCTTTTATCACCGATTTTCGCTGCGGGCGCGATGGCATTGTCGAGCATCTTTGTTCTAGTGAATGCGCTGCGCTTGCGCGGTTTTCGTGCACCACAAAACACAGCGGAACCTGCGCAACTGACGCAGTCGGCATCAATGTAAAGGAAGCATAGACATGAACATCGGACAAGCAGCGAAAGCCTCAGGCGTCTCGGCCAAGATGATCCGCTATTATGAGCAGATCAAACTGATTCCCCCAGCCAGTCGCAGGGAGTCGGGTTATCGTTATTATTCCGCGTCTGATGTACACATGCTGCAATTTATCCGTCGAGGGCGTGATCTGGGTTTTACTATGACCCAGATCCATGAGCTTTTAAGCCTCTGGCGCGATAAATCACGCCAGAGTGCTGACGTAAAACGTATTGCTATGACTCATGTAGCAGAGCTGCGCGAGAAGATCGATGGTCTGGAACAAATGGCCAATACGTTACAGACATTGATTGAATGCTGCTCTGGCAATGACCGGCCAGACTGCCCAATTCTAGCCGACCTCGAAAACCCAAGAGATAGGTAGGAACCTCAAGGTGCGACGCCTAGCATTTATGGACAGGTTAATGTTGCCGAGCGTAACAAGCAAGCTTATCGTATGAGCAACCAACACCCTAATAGCAGAAGTAAGTAATTCATTAGCTTTAAAAATACCTGTTTGTCTATAGTGGTATTTATTTTTACGCCAACACAGTTGCCTATAATGGCTAGTGGAAAAAACAGCAGTGCGGTTAATATAGTCGCACTAGGTAGTAAGCCAAACGAGATTGCGGCTATTAGTTTAAGCATGTTCATCATGGCAAAAAATATGGCTGCTGTAGCCACAAACTTACTGGGGCTTAGGCCAATAGCTGTAAAATAAATAATAATAGGCGGGCCACCAGCGTGCACTAAACTACTGGTAATACCAGAAAACATCGACATTATTACCGCACCCACTTTATTGCTAAGAAAAGTGAGACGAGTTTGTTTAAACAAGATGTTTTTTAAGGCAAAAACAATACAGATAGTAGCAATGATTAGACGCAGATAGTGAGGGTTTATCACGTCGATAATTAAGTAAGCGACAATAACACCCATTATTGCCCCAGGGATAAGCGGCAGTAGCAGCCGATTGTCCCATTTTCGCCAAAAGCTTTTTACACTTAATATGTCACCAATAATTAATAACGGCAGCATTAAAGCAATGGCTTGGCTAGCGGGCAACTTAAGCATTAATAGGGGCACGGCAAATACACCTAGCGCCCCCGCAAAGGCTGATTTTGAAATACCAATTAGTACCACAACGAATGCTATTAATGCCAGAGTTGTTACGTCCATATTAAAGCACTACTTATTGCTTTGGCGGTAATTCAAACCACAGGGCTTCAAGCGCTGATGTGGCTGTAAGCACAAGTTGTTGTTTTGGTTCCATGGCAAAAGCATCACCGGCAGCAAAAGACTCGCCATCTACCTTAAATTCGCCTTTAATTAAGTGTAAATAGCCAATGCGATCACCCGGTGTTAAGTTAAAGCTTTCTTTATCGCTTAATACCAATCGCGATAAACGTGCGTCTTGGTTCAACGATAAAGTACCGTTTTCTCCGCTGGCAGTAACAAGTGGTGTTAGCGGTCCACTTTGTGGAATGGTGTTTTGCTCATAACTTGGCTTAATACCCATTTTATTGGGCTGGATCCAAATTTGTAAAAACTTGACCTTTTCCGTTTCTGACGGGTTAAATTCTGAATGCATCACGCCACTACCAGCACTCATGCGCTGCACATCACCAGCGGGAACAATGTGCTTATTGCCCTCACTGTCTTCATGCTTTAACGCACCTTCAGTCACATAAGAGATAATTTCCATGTCACGGTGACCGTGAGTGCCAAAACCTTGGCCGGGCATAACCATATCGTCGTTAATCACCCGCAGAGCCGAAACGCCCATATGTTTAGGATCTTGGTAGCTGCCAAAAGAAAAACTGTGCTTACTCACTAACCAGCCTAAATTGACCGCGCCTCTATCTGCAGCTCGTCTAATGTATTTCATGGTTTAATTCCTTCTCTAATGACAATGAGGCTAGTTTAACGTTTACCTGAAACGATTAAAATTAGTTAATCTAGCGCCTATCATTCTAATTATACGAATGCTCACTAAGATCTATGAAACTTGCAGTGATTGACAACGGTATCTTAACTCGCCTAAAAACGCTCTCGCTGCCGGGCCTAAGCTGTCACCATCTTTAAAAATGAGGTGCAACTGCATAGAACGGCGACTATTGTTACGTAACGGCAGCGGCAGTAATTGGCCACTAGCAAGCTGTTGCTCAATAGCGCTGCTGGGTAGCCAGGCAAAGCCCAGACCATTACAAATCATATCTATAGAAGTGCGTAAATGGCTGACCGTCCAACGTTGATTGGCGCCTAGCCAGCCGGCATCGCTTTTATTAAGCAAGGCTGAGTCTCTAACCACCACTTGGCGATGGCTTTTTAAGTCTTGCTCTGACAGATCTCGGTTAAAGGCATGTAAAGCATGTTCAGGGTTGGCCACCGCCATAAAATCTATCTGGCATAGTTGCTCACTAAAGCCATCTATTAAGGCCACTGGCGAAATAGCAATATCGACATCAGCATTTTTTATTAACTCGCTGGCGCCGCTGAGGACAGATTCCACCAGTTCAATTTGCAACATCGGGTATTGAGCCGAAACGCTCTCTAACACTTGATACAAAATAGCATGGGGAAACATTTCATCCACCGCAATGCGTAAGTGTGATTCTGTACCTTGGCCCAGGGTTTGGCCGACAATTTCTAATTTAGCTGCTTCATTCAGCAGAAAGTTAGCTCTTCTTAACATTAGAGTACCGGCTTCGGTTAATACTGTTTTGCGGCCTTCGATTGCAAATAACTTGACGTTTAACGTGCTTTCTATTTTGCCAACCGCATTATGGATACTAGACTGACTTTTATGGATGCCTTGAGCGGCTTGGTTAAAACCGCCAAATTGCACCACGGAGCGAAACACCCGCCATTGCTCTAGTGTTACTCTAAGCATTTAGACCTCTTTGTCTGGTTAATTAACAATTGGATCTGACCCCGAAGCGTGATGACCCCGAAGCGTGAGCACTTGGTATTGCGGTAAGTTGTAGGAAATTTGCTTCTACCTGCTGCTGATTTTTGGCCTTACTTTTCTGTTCTACGCCCCAGAGCTGCACCATTTTCTGTGTATTCAATGCATAAATATCATGCTGGTTTTGTTTAAAAGCCGCGTCTAACGCTTCATGTCGCATTTGTGTAGCCGACCTAAGATATCGTCCTTGAGGTATATAAAATATGAACAGAACGTTATTAAAGCATTGAAATCAGCTGTTGGCAATTACGCCATACTAAAGCGTAAATGGCCAGCTGTGGGTTGGTAACAATTGTAACAATTGGATCTGACCCCGAAGGTGTGGAGGCAGAGCAACAATCCATTAGCTATACCCGTAAAAAGCCGGTGCGTAAGCCACTGCCAAAAGACTTACCTCGTGAGCAGGTTATTCACGACATCATCGACAAAACCTGTGATTGCTGTGGCGGTGAGCTACATAAAATGGGTGAAGATAAGTCAGAAAAGCTTGAGTTCATACCCGCTAAAATCAAAGTGATTGAGCATATTAGGCCTAAATACGCCTGCCGTCACTGTGATAAATCCTCAACTCAGACACAGATTAAACAAGCCTCAATGCCTGCCATGCCCATCAACAAAGGCATTGCAACCAGCAGTTTGCTCAGTCAGCTTATCACCAGTAAATACCAATACGGGTTACCGCTGTATCGCCAGGAAGCGATGTTTAAGCAATACGGTATTGAACTCAGTCGACAGACCATGAGCAGCTGGATAGACAAATCAGCCTCACTCTTCGCGCCATTAGTTGAACGGCTTAAAGCCGAGCTGTTAAGGCAACCCACGCTGTTTGCCGATGAAACGCCATTAAAGGTGGTGAAATCGGACAAAGTAAACAGTTACATGTGGGTGTATTGCTCGGGTCGAGATTCACCAGACCCGAATAATCCCATCCCTAATATCGTACTTTACGACTTCCACAATAGTCGCGCGGCCGCCTGCGTGGTCAATTATCTTGATGGATATCAAGGGTACTTGCACGTGGATGGCTATCAAGCCTATGCCAGAACAGAGGCAACCTTAATTGGCTGCTGGGCGCATGCTCGTCGTAAATTTATCGACGCGAAAAAGCTACAAGGTAAAAACAAAACCGGCAAAGCGGATGTGGTATTGAGCCTTATCCAAAAACTGTACGGCGTTGAGTCACGCATCAAAGATAAAAGTGTGGATGACAAATATACGGCAAGACAAGAGGTTAGCCTGCCTATTCTTAGCAAGCTAAAAATATGGCTTGAGCAGGATCAGCCAAATTTAGTGGGGAACAGCAAACTGATAGAGGCAGCTAATTACCTGGCAAATCAATGGCACAAGCTCATACGCTATGTTGATGAAGGCCGACTTAGCATCGATAATAATAGAGCAGAACGCGCGGTAAAACCGTTTGTGATAGGCCGAAAGAATTGGTTATTTAGCCAAACGGCTAACGGTGCCCATGCTAGTGCCACCCTTTACAGCATTGTGGAAACCGCCAAGATAAATGGTCTAATCCCATTTAATTACATCTGTGCTTGCCTTGATGAACTGTGCCAGCCTGAGCCCGATATCGACAGCTTGTTACCCTGGAATTTTAAAACATAGGTGTAGTTCGCTAGACGCTCACGTTATATCTTTGCATGTACGCAACATATTTTTGGTGTTAGGGGTTATATCTTTGCATGTACGCAACATATTTTTGGTGTTGAGAGCTTGTACCTTTGTATGTACATAACATATTCTTGGTGTTTTATTTATTTGTAGGGCTATATTCGTCGTATTTTATGGGAAGTTATTAAAAATAGGTCTACATTACATATTTTTGGTGTTATTGAGAGCACATACCAAAAATATGTAATATGCTTTTTAATATGGAATATCTAAATTATCTATAGTCAGTTTATTCGCAATATCTATTTCTTCTTTGCTGGATGCTTGTTCTGCGCGGTTATTACGCCTTTCAATCAAGGTTGTAGCTATTTTATTAGATAGCTTCTCATTACCAGTGTAATTGTATGCAGAAAGTAACAGTTTAAGTTCTGCAGTTGATAATTTTTTACCATTGCCTTCAGACTTTAATTGCTGCCTTTTAAGCTCTAGCTTTTTAATAGTTGTAATAGCATCGCGTTCATTAAATTCCTCAATATTGCCTTTTGTTATCCAACTCATAAGGAATTTGATAGCTATATACATTCTAATAACATTTACACTTCATAAGCTCAAGTGCTGAATAAATACACCAGCCCATATTAAAGTTGCGATGATAACGCTCACCATCACAGCCAAAGAGCCTAAGTCTTTCGCTAAACCTGACAGCGGATGAATTTCCGCGCCAATTCTATCGACTACTGCCTCAATAGCGGTATTGAAGATTTCTGCCAACAATACGAATAATAAAGCGCACCAAAGAAACACGTACTCAAAAAGTGAAAATGGAAAGAATAAACAGCCCACAACGAGAAGAACTGACAGCCAGAATTCTTGTTTAAACGCTGCTTCATTTGCTATCAGCCATTTAAACGCTCTGAGTGAATGCCCCGCTGCTAGGTATATTCGTTTTATTCCCGTCGGCTTTTGCTTAGTACCCATTGATTGGCTCCTGTTGGCTATTCTTAGCATTAGGTTTGGAATTAGGAAAGTGTAAGGTACGAAACACTACCGCGGCTATCAAACAAATGATTAACCATGACAACGTCATCGTTGTTAGTGTGTGACTTAAAAAATGGTCACCTATCGCCATCTTATAACTCCCCATAATCCAGCCAGTAGAAACAGCAAACGCTATCGCAATACATTGGTATTTCGGACGATAAAACAAAAAGAATAATGACATTAAGGCAAAACCACCGCTGGCATGACCCGCAGGAAAGCACTTGTACTTTTTAGTTGACTCAAACGATTCAGGCATTAATTCAAACGCCTTAACATAAGGGACATCGCCGCCATATAGTTCAAGCTGCGCAGGACAAGCACCATTGGTTGTTGCTTTTAAACCGCCGATGACTGACGGCACTAACATCAAAGAGAAAATAACCACTAATAATCGCTTTTGAAAGTGCTTAGAGTACTTGCGTCTACAAGCGATAACGTAAAAAGCAATGAGCGACAGTGCCAACAAAATAATGCTGTATTTAGGCAACAAGTAAAAAATAAAACGATAAGGCTCTTCATATTTATCAATTAACCACGTTTGGTTGGATGCATTGAATAACAAATTTTGAAGCCAAATATCGCTATTTGTTGTTTCAAATAAAAAAGCAATAAGCGTTAATGCATACATTGAATAAAGCAGGTGTTTACTCAAGTTCAAAACAATTCTCCATTTGCAAGGTGTTCCCTACTACCACTTCTATGGTCGAGTGGTGAATACCGTATTGAGCTGCGAGCAAATCTTTAATTGGCTTAAGATCTTGGAATTGTTCCATCGTTTTTAAGTTAACACTGGTTTCTAAATACACTTCGCTATCATCTAATTGCCACACATGAATGTGTCTTACTTTTTCAACATTCTCCATTGATTCGATATCCTTACAAATCTTATCGATATCGATATCAACGGGGACCGCTTGCATTAAAATACGAATACTTTGCTTAGCTAAAATAATACCGTGGTACACCACATAAACCGAGATAAGTATGGTTGCCAATAAATCGACAACATACCATTGATATAAAATGATCAAACTACCCGCAACAATGACAACGACAGAAGCAAAGGCATCAGATAAATTATGAATAAATGCCGCTCTGAGATTCAAGTTATTCTTCGCGCCTGCTTGATAAGTCAACCACGCGGTTATGGAATCAATCACTAAGGCTATTGTCGCAATCCAAACAACAATCCAACCATCAATAGGTTGAGGGTTAAAGTACTTCTCAACTGCGGCATAAATGAGATATATACCAAGAATAATAAGGGTAGTACTGTTGATTAATGCCCCGATAATTTCAGCCCGTTTAAAACCAAAAGTCATTTGGCTATTAGCGGGTTTTCTTGCAATTTTTCTCGCAACAATCGCAATAACGATAGCGCCTGCATCACTGAGGTTATGAAGCGCATCAGCAATCAAGGATAAACTACCTGATAAAACCCCGCCGATAACTTGGGCCACAGTAAGTAAAATATTGATAAATACTGCCATGCTTAATTTTCCGTCATGGTTATGTGCATGGCTGTGCGTATGGTTATTATTTGACATTTACTCTTCCTCTTGCATAACAAATAGTGGTGATGGCGCTTTTTCAGGCAATGACATATCTGTGCTGATATTTAACGCATGTAGTAAAGAAAAAGAAAAAGCATCGTGAGAACTTTCTTTTTTACTTTGTTTGACCGTACTTTCCATATCAACGTGTGATGAAGAGCCGAACCAAGCAATTAAAGGTACATGAGTCTGTTCTTCAGGCGCCAGCATGTAAGGCATACCATGTAAGTAGAGTCCGTTCTTACCTAACGATTCACCATGATCGCCAATATAAAACATGGCAGTTTCAAAGTTGGTATTGTTCTCTTCTAATAAATTAATGGTTTCATTGATAAAGTAATCGGTATAGAGAATGGCATTATCATACGCATTAACAATTTCGCTAGTTTCACAGGCGGAGAGTTCGCTTGTTTGACAGGCAGGAGTGAACTTCTCAAAGTCTTTGGGGTATCGTTTGTAATATGCCGGGCCGTGGTTGCCCATTTGATGAAGCACTATGAGTACACTACCTTCTTGATCATCAATATACCCCTGTAAACCGTCTAACATACCAATGTCACGACACTCTATATCGCACACTGAATTTAGCTCAGGTGATTTGAAATTTTGGTATTCGACACGATCTGCGACGCCTTTTGAACTAGAGTTATTGTCTCGCCAAAGGACACTTACCCCGGCTTTGGAAATAACATCTAATACGTTTTGTGTTCGCCGTGCTTTTTTATTATCAAATGACTCTCGGTTATCGAATGAAAACATACAAGGGACCGAAATCGCGGTTGATGTGCCACAAGCATAGAATTTATCAAAACTAATTAAATCATCTCTTTGAGCTAATAATGGTGTAGTTTCTCGTTTATAGCCATTTATAGAAAGATTACCCGCATGGACAGTTTCACCGACAATGACAATGTAGAGTTTTTTATGCGACTCTTTATCAATATCATTGGCAGAGTTTACTACCATTAAAAATTCGTTATTTTCTTGCTGTTCAAGCACGTCCTTGAGGAAAAATCCCGTAGAGTAAATGGGATAGATAGGATTTAAGTAAAATCTTAATGGCTTGTGTTCTCTAAAGAAATTAGTGAATTGAGCACTAAAAATATAAAGTGAAACAGTAATTACACCAAGTGCCATGATGGTATTACTTATTTGTAGCCAACAGTTTTTTGTCCATGACGATTTATCTATTTTGACCATAAAAAGGCAAGCTATAGGTACTATGGCTAACAACAAAACAGTTAAAAAATACTCAAATGACAGTAAGTCAGTTGCTTCATCGATATTCGTTTCAGCAATGTTTTGAATCATTACATTATCAATGATGGTGCCAAAGCTATCGGTATAATAACCAGCCATGGCAGATAAGAGTAAAAGACTGCTCAGTACTATTCGAACGGGAATGATAATACTGAAAAATGACACAATAATGGTTAATACACTCATTACCACAAGAGTCAGCGCGATAATAAAACCTTGATTATCTTGCCACGGGTATACCGAATTAACTTGTTCAAAAAATGTAGAATTGCCCGTCACTATAATAAATAGCACGGTGGCGATAATAAGGAGGTTTGGCGAATAATTGAAAAACGACAGCTTTTTCATCATTATTCCCTAAATTTAGGATGCAAAAATTCGAAGCTAATAAAAGCCTACTATT
The DNA here is from genome assembly GCF_001752395.1 of Rheinheimera salexigens. NCBI lineage: Bacteria > Pseudomonadati > Pseudomonadota > Gammaproteobacteria > Chromatiales > Chromatiaceae > Rheinheimera > Rheinheimera salexigens. The sequence goes on from NZ_MKEK01000001.1 coordinate 2,441,273, forward strand.
GAATCTCTGCATCGAGTGAAAATGACTGGCTAAGCCCTGCTTTTGACAAGAGCTTAGCTAGTAGCGATTTATAGTGCTATCAAATTAGTTACTTACTTTATTAATTTGTAAGTTAATGAGTAAGTCACTAAGTTATCTAGCGCGTTAGTCTCTAAGATCTTTGATTTTGGCTTTTGAGAACCAAGCATATAAAACCGGTAACACAAACAAGGTGAGTAACGTTGCAGTAACCAAACCGCCAACAATAACACTCGCCAGTGGTCGTTGAATTTCAGCGCCAACTCCATTGGACATCAGCATTGGAATTAAACCTAACGCAGAAGTAATGGCGGTCATTAATACTGGACGTAAACGAGATACTGCCCCATCAAAAACAGCTTTTGAGGTGTCTATACCATCTTTTACCAGCTGGTTAATGCTTTCTACCATGACTACACCATTAAGCACGGCGACACCAAACAAAGTGATAAAGCCGACTGAACTTGGCACTGACAAGTATTGACCTGAAATATACAGTGAGAAAATACCACCTATAACGGCCAAGGGTACATTCACTAAAATAAGCATCGCTTGACCAACAGAGCCAAAGGCGAAATAAAGTAGCAAGGCAATTAGTGCCAATGATAGAGGCACTACCACTGATAGTCGCTGCTGCGCACGTTGTTGGTTTTCAAATTGACCACCAATCACTACAGAATAACCTGCAGGTAAATCTACTTTGCTATCAATAACTGCACGAATGTCGCTAACAACACTTCCCATGTCTCGACCTTGAACATTGGCTTGAATTACCACGCGTCGCTGTACATCATCACGTCGCACTTGTGGTGGGCCAGATTCAAAACTGACGGTAGCAATATCGCCTAAACGTACCCAAGCACCCGTAGGTGATTGTATTCTCAGATCTGCAATAGCTTCTTGGTTATCACGGTATTTTTCTTCAATGCGAACATAAATATCATAACGTTCATTACCATTGATTATTTGGCCAGCGCTAACGCCACCGATACCGTTTTTAACCACTTCCATGACATCGCCAACTGACAAACTAAAACGTGACAATTGCTGTCTTTTCGGTTTAATCACTAACTGTGCTTCACCAGCGATTTGCTCTAAGGCTACATCTCTTGCGCCATCAATTTGTTTGATTGCCGCTTCAATTTCTTGACCTTTGCTCGCCAACATATCTAATTCTGGTCCAAACAATTTAATGGCAAGTTGCGCTTTAACTCCTGACAGTAATTCATCTACACGAGTCGCTATGGGCTGTGAAAAGTTAAGTAATAACCCTGGGAATTGCTCAAGTTTCTCTTCCATTAAACCTTGTAATTCAACGCGATTTTTGGCACTTGTCCATTCTGAAACAGGTTTTAAGCCAATGTAAATTTCGATGTTATTAACTGGTTCAGGATCACCGCCGATTTCAGCACGTCCAATTCGACTTAGGGTATATTCAACTTCGGGGAACTCCATTAACTTTTCTTCAAGAATTGGAGCAACCGACAAGGCTGTTTCTAAACTTGCTGATGGCGCTAATGTTGCTCTTAGGTTAATGGTACCCTCTTCTAATTCTGGTACAAATTCAGTCCCTATTTGAGGTATTAAAGATGCTGCACCCACAAGTAACAATAATGAAGCAATAATAACTACTTTCGTGTGTTTCATCGCGGCTTTGAGGCCTTTTCGATAAAGCTTATCTAATGGTTTTAAGACAAAACTTTCTCTTTCTTTAACGCCTTTATTAAACATAAAGGTTGCTAAGGCTGGAACCACAAACAGTGCCACTAAAATAGCCGAAATAACCGCTAAAATAATACTGATAGCCATCGGCTGGAACAATTTAGCTTCCACTCCTTCAAAGCTAAATAACGGTGTAAATACCACTAAAATAATAGAGGCAGCAAAAAATACCGGGCGTGCAACTTCTTTTCCTGCTTCTTTTAATCGTAGAGGAATGCCTTCTTTATCATGTTCTACATCGTGGGGATCAGCATCTGTGCCTAACGTTCTCGCTTGCGCATTTTTGTAATGTGTTGAATCAGGTCTATTAAGGTGTTTGAACATGTTTTCAACCATCACAACAGAGCCATCAACCAACATACCAATAGCAACAGCGATACCACCTAACGACATTAAGTTTGCCGATAAACCTATCCAAGACATCACCATTAAGGCGATAGCGATTGAAATAGGAATTGAAATTAACACTAAAAAGGTTGCGCGTAAGTTCATTAAAAACAGAGCAAGTACGATAGCGATAAATATAAATGCCAGCGCTAATGCTTGCACTACAGTATCAACTGCTTTAGTAATTAAATCTGCCTGATCGTAGAAAGGTTCAAAACGTACGCCTTCAGGTAGTGCTTGGTTGATCATTGGAATACGTGCACTTATACCGTCGATTGTCGCTTTAGTATTTGCGCCCATACGTTTCAATACGATACCTGAAACCACTTCACCTAAGTTTTCAATGTTACCCTGTGCATCTCTGCGCGTCATAGTAACTGCGCCTTGGCGTATTTCACTACCCAGCGAAACCTTGGCTACATCTTCGATAGTCACCACAGTACCATCAACCGTTTTAACCGGTACTTGTCTAATATCAGCTAAACCTGCTTCGCCACTATTAAACCAACCTGTGCCACGAATAACTAATTGCTCTTGTCCACGGTTCATGTACCAACCGCCAACATTGGCATTGTTGTTATCGAGTGCAGTAACAATATCGTCTTGCGTTAACTCATATGATAATAATTTACTTGGCTCAATGTTGACTTGATACTGTCTGACGTTGCCGCCAAAAGATAAGACGTCGGTAACACCATCTACCGGCATAACCAATAACTTTACTATCCAATCGTTCAAGCTCCTTAAGGTCATAGAATCATAACCAGAATCTTTATCTGCAATTAACAAATACTGAAAAACTTGACCCAAACCTGAGGTGTTAGGTCCCATTGCTGGTGTGCCCACGCCTTGCGGAATTAACTCTTTTGCCGCTTGTAAACGCTCAAATACTAACTGGCGAGCAAAGTAGATGTCTGTGCCTTCTTTAAAGACAACAGTAACACCCGATAAACCCGTTTTTGAAATAGAGCGTACTTGCTCTACATCAGGCAACGCATACATTACTGCTTCAATGGGATAGGTTATTAACTGCTCTACTTCTTCAGCGGCTAAGCCCGGTGCTTCAGTATTAACCGCTACCTGAACATTGGTTACATCAGGAAAAGCATCTAAATTTAGTTTTGGGATCACCATAACAGAGCCTGCCATAGTAGCAATTAGGGCGATAATTACTAAGAGTCGATTATTGATCGACCAATCAATCATTTTATTAAACATAATCTTATTCCCCTAGTGGCCGTGCGGATCAAATCCGCCTTTTGCTATTTCTGACGCAACAAAAAAGGCACCTTTTGTTACCAAACGGGTATTAGGCTCAATACCGATAATTTGACGGTAATTGCCTAATGGCTGACCTAATTCAACTTCAACGGCTTTAAATTCACCAGAATGGTCTTCAACAAATACCGTCCAATCACCATCGGCACCACGCATTAATGCTGTTTCTGGTACTGCCATTACAGGGCTTTGCGTATCAAACTGAAAATTTACATTAACAAACATGCCTGAATGCAAACTGTCATCAGTATTTTCAACCGACAGTCTAACGATTCGGGTACGCGTACTTGGATCAATGGTATGTGCTTCTTGAATGACCTTGGCAACATGCACTTGCCCGGCAAACTCAACTTTTGCAATGGTGCCAATAGGAAGACTTAATTTTTTATTTGGCGAAACACGCGCTTCAACCCATAAGTCTTTTTCATCAGCCAATACCATGATTTTTTCACCGGCAGGCACACGTTGTCCTTGAGAGAAATCATCACTTAAAACCACACCAGAGCGCTGAGCGACTAAGGTATATTCACCAAGATTTGATGAGTTGTTTTTTACAATATCTTTAATGGCTGCTTTGGTTAAACCAAAGGCAGTTAATC